>NZ_VBTL01000011.1:0-669593 GCF_013277835.1 Rhodococcus sp. MS13 | reverse complement strand
GTCGAATCCACACCACGATCGATCTGGCCAGCACTGAAGCGGGACAGCAGGTTTCGTTCACCATCGGCCAAGATGTCAACGTCACCCACCGCTACGGTGGGATCAGCAGTCACCGCACGGAAGGTCCGTACCAGCCGATCACCGAATTCCACAACGGTCGACTCGTCGAACAGATCCGTCGCATACGTCAAAGAGGCGGACATTCCGGCGGGTGCGCCGGCCTCGTCGGTTCGTTCGGTCAGGGTCAACTGGAGGTCGAATTTCGCCAACGCAAGATCGGCACTTTCGATCGACACTTCGAGGTCGCCCAGTTCGAGCGTTGTCTGTTCGTGGTTCTGGAACGTCAACGCCACCTGAAACAGCGGATGACGAGCCTGCGAACGAACCGGATCGAGAACCTCCACCACACGCTCGAACGGAACATCCGCATGCGCGAACGCCTGCAGATCCACTTCACGCGCCGAAGCCAACAGATCCGCGAACGACATCGACGGATCAACCTCGGTACGCAACACCAAAGTGTTGACGAACATACCGATCAGATCGTCGAGCTGCGCCTCACCGCGACCCGCGATCGGTGTACCGATCGCGATGTCGGTCGTTGCGGACAAACGAGAAAGTACGACGGCGAGCGCTGCGTGAACAACCATGAACGGTGTCGAGTTACTGCTGTGCGCAATCGAATTGACAGCTCCGTGCAGAGTGGCGTCGATATCGAACTCGACCTCGGCTCCGCGCCCTGAAGCGACCTCGGGACGCGGACGATCACCAGGCAGATCCAACTGCTCCGGAAGATCAGCCAACGCACCCGACCAGAACGCAATCTGCTTCGCGATCACGGACTGCGGATCCTCCTCGAACCCGAGAACCTCACGCTGCCACAACGAGTAATCGGCGTACTGCACCGGCAACGGCGTCCAAGCCGGCACGGACGCTCGTGTACGTGCTTCGTAGGCAACCATCACGTCGCGGGTCAACGGGCCCATCGAGAAACCGTCGGTCGAGATGTGATGCACCACGAACACCAGGACGTATTCGCTGTCGCCGACTTTGAAGAGCTTGGCGCGCAACGGGACTTCAGACGTCACGTCGAAGCCGACCGTCGCCAGCTCTGCGACGCCTGCAGCCAGGCGATCTTCCGTGATCGACACGGGGCTGAGATCGACAACAACGTCTCGAACGTCACGGATTTCCTGGTACCCGACGCCGTCGACGTCCGGATACAGCGTCCGCAGTGATTCGTGTCGGCCCACGACATCGATCACGGCAGCGTTGAGAGCTGCCACATCGAGGGCGCCCGAAATCCTGATCGCCGCCGGAACGTTGTTCACTGCCGACGCGGGTTCGAACCTGTTCAGGAACCACATGCGCTGCTGCGCCAACGAAAGTGGGATCCGAGCGGGCCGGGACTGCGGGATCAGTGGGGCCGTGGCACCCGAACCGGCGTGCAGCTCGAGCCGGAGGGCGAGTGACTGCACGGTCGACGCTTCGAAGAGCGCACGAACCGGAACGCTTGTGTCAAGCGCCTCCCCCAGCCGTGCGGCGACACGGGTCGCGATCAGCGAGTTGCCTCCGAGCTCGAAGAAGTCGTCGTCGCGGCCAACCTGTGCGACTCCGAGAACTTCGGAGAACACCTGCGCGACAGTCTCTTCGACGGTCGTGATCGGCGCCTGATACACCTTCGACTCGAACACGGGCGATGGCAGAGCTTTGATGTCCGTCTTGCCCGCGGTGGTCAACGGAATCGAATCGAGCACCAGGACCGAGTCGGGAACCATGTAGCCGGTGAGGAACGTCGACACCGACTCGATGACCTGTGCGGGATCCACCTCGGCGCCGGCCTGTGGCACCACGTATGCAACGAGGCGATCGCCGAAGTGATCGTCGGAGCGTACAAGAGCAACAGCTTGCGCAACGCCCGCGCATCGGGTCAGTGCGGCCTCGATTTCGCCGAGTTCGATACGGAACCCACGGATCTTGACCTGGAAGTCGCTGCGGCCCACGTACTCCACCGCGCCACCGTCGATCCACCGGACCACGTCACCCGTGCGGTACAACCGCTCTCCCGGCGCCCCGAACGGGTCTGCGACAAAACGACCCGCCGTCAATGCCGGCTGTCCCAGGTATCCACGAGCGACCTGAACACCCGACACGTACAACTCACCTGCGACACCAACCGGCACAGGCTGCAAGCGGCCGTCCAAGATCCGCGCGGCCATACCTCGAATCGGGCCGCCGATGTTCATACGATCAAACGCGGTCAGCGTATCGCTGATGTTCGAGGCGACTGTCGACTCCGTCGGACCGTACGCATTGAAGAATCCACGCACACCGCCATCCGGAAGCGGCACCGCCCACTTGGCAACGAGAGACCGCGAACTGGCTTCGCCACCGACGACAACCACCCGCAACGCGTCAAGCCCGCTCGGATCCACTGATGCCAGCGCAGCGGGCGTCACGAACGCATGCGTCACGCCCTCCGAGCGCAAGATCTCGGCCAGTTCCGCGCCGCCGTACACCGTCGTCGGCGCAATCACCATCGTCGACGCGGATCCGAATGCCATCAGCAACTCGAGGACAGACGCATCGAAACTCGGCGAGGCGAAATGCAGCGTCCGAGCATCCGCGGTCAGCGCATAGCGCTCGACCTGCTCGGCACAGAAATTCGCCACACCGGCGTTGGTGACCACAACGCCCTTGGGCAGACCTGTGGTGCCGGACGTGTAGATGACGTACGCAGGCTGCCGCTCGTCGATCGCACTACGTCGATCCGAATCACTCACCGGCGCGCAAGATTCTGCCGCGCACGCCGCCACTGTCTTCTCGTCGTCGAGAACAACCCACGTCAACGCCGACGGCAATCCTGCCTCGACGTCACTGAGCGCAAGACCCAGCACCGCACCGGAATCGGAGATCATGTGGGCGATACGGTCAACCGGATACGCCGGGTCGACGGGCACGAACGCAGCACCCGTTTTCGCCACTGCCCACAGAGCGAGAACCGAATCGGCCGAACGCGGAATCGCGATCGCGACCCGATCCTCCGGCCCGACACCCTTCGCAATCAGAACACGAGCGAGTCGCGACGACCGCTCGTCGAGTTCGCGGTAGCTGATCGACTCACCGTCGAAGCGAATCGCATCCGCCGACGGATCCACAGCGGCCGCCGCTGTGAGAATCTCGACCAGGGTTCCCGAGACCGACTGACCTCCATGAACATCGGCCAGCACACCCCGCTCGGCCGCATCGAGAATATCGATGTCACCGACGACAATCGAAGGAACCGACACGACAGTCTCGAGGATACGAACCAGACGCCGAGCAAACCCCTCGACCGTCGAGACGTCGAACAGATCTGCAGCAAAAGTGAATTCGGCCGAGAGCCCTTGCTGGATCCCGTCTTCGCCGATCGACTCGGTTACTGCGAGTTCGAGGTCGAACTTGGCAGTGGTCGTGTCGATTTCGGCGGCCTTGATCGCCAGTCCCGGCAGTTCCAATGCCGTTTGCGCGAGATTCTGCAAGGACAGCACAACCTGGAACAGCGGATGTCTGGCCTGCGACCGGGCGGGAGCCAAGACGTCCACCAACCGCTCGAAGGGCACGTCCGAGTGAGCGAACGCTCCGAGCGCAGAATCACTCGCTGCAGCGAGCAGATCCGTGAATGCCTGGGCCTGGTCGACCTCGGTGCGCAGAACAAGCGTGTTGACGAACATACCGACGAGATCGTCGAGCGCCTCGTCGCCGCGACCGGCAACGGGGGTGCCCACGGCGATGTCCGAGGTCCCGCTCAGTCGGGCCATCAGAACGGCAAGCGCCGAGTGCAACGCCATGAAGAGCGTTGCGTTGTTCTCCCGTGCCAGCGCGTCCAATCGACGGTGCACATCCCCGGAGATCTCGAACGCGAATCGCTCGCCGCGCATCGACGCCACATCAGGCCGAGACCGGTCCGACGGAAGCTCGATCACATCCGGTAGGTCTACCAGAGTCTCGGTCCAGTACGAGATCTGCTGCGAGATGAGTGATTCCGAGTCGTCTTCCGACCCCAGAACCTCACGCTGCCACAACGAATAGTCGGCGTACTGCACAGTCAACGGCTGCCACGCCGGCGCGGTCCCATCCTTGCGTGCCGAGTAGGCAATCATGACATCGCGTGCCAGGGGCGCCATCGACCAACCGTCAGCGGCGATGTGATGAACCACGATCGCGAGGGTGTGCTCGGTGTCGCTGACCGTCAACAGGCGGACACGGATCGGCACGTCGACGGTGACGTCGATCGCTGAGGATCCGATTGCAGCGACTCGACTTTCGAGCTCATCCTGATCCGAAACCGACTCCACGGTCAGTCCGCCGAACGCCTCCGAAAGCGACAGAATCGACTGCTTCGGTCCGGAAGCCCCGTCCGGATATACCGTTCGGAGCACTTCATGCCGGTCCAGTACGTCCTCGAGCGCAGTTTCCATCGCGGCAGTATCGAGATGACCAGTCAAGTGCAGAGCAAAAGTGATGTTGTAAGCAGCCGAGTCGGTGTCGAAGCGGTTCAGGAACCACATGCGCTGCTGCGCCAGCGACAACGGAATTTCCGCGGGACGCACCTGTGCGACGAGCGCCTTCTGCCCGCCGCTACCTACGTGCGACTCGATGTGTGCGGCGAGCGCCTCGACGGTGGAAACGTCGAATAGCGTTCGCACCGGCACCGTCGTGTCGAGCGCCCGCCCCAATCGGGAGGTGACCTGAGTAGCCACCAGGGAGTTGCCACCGAGTTCAAAGAAGTCGTCGTCGAGGCCGACTCGTTCCACTCCGAGAACATCCGCAATCACCTGCGCGACAATCTCTTCCACCGGCGTAGTGGGTGCACGAAACTCGCGGACCTCGAAAACAGGCTCCGGCAAAGCCCGGCGATCCAATTTGCCCACCGGGGTCAACGGAACCTCAGCGAGTTCCATGATGACGGACGGAACCATGTAGCTCGGCAGAGCCTCCGCCACGAACGAGGCGAGCACGTCCCGATCGAAACTCGACCCGTCAGCCGGTTCGACGTAGGAAACGAGGGTTGTGACACCCGCCGCGCCTTCGCTTCCGACCGTCACCGCGAAGCGCACAGACTCGTGCGAGGACAGAACTGCGTCGATCTCACCGAGTTCGATACGGAATCCGCGAACCTTGACCTGGAAGTCACTGCGGCCGACGTATTCGAGAACCCCCGCGTCACCGCGCGCGTCTCCGCCGGTCCAGCGCACGACATCGCCGGTCCGGTACATTCGCTCGCCATCCGGCGAATACGGGTTGGCAACAAACCGTTCCGCAGAAAGACCTCGCCGCTCGTGGTAGCCGCGAGCCAATGCAGCGCCCGCAAAGTAGAGCTCTCCCCTGGTACCGACTGGAACAGGATGCAGACGCTCGTCGAGTACCAGTGCCGACATGCCCTCGACGGGACGCCCGATGTCGATCGATCGGCCGATCGCGAGATCGCCGAACGACGAGATGATCGTGGTCTCGGTCGGACCGTATCCATTGAAGTAGGCGCGCCCTGGGGCCCATTTCGCCAGCAACTCGGGAGTGGTCACGTCACCGCCGACGGAGACGACTCGCAATTCAGGCAGCTCTGCCGGCTCCATGGTCCCGAGTACTGCGGGAGTGATGATCGCGTGTGTGACCTTCTCGGAATGAAGAAGATCCGACAACTCGTGTCCAACGATAATTGTCGACGGAACGATCACCAAAGTTGCACCCGCAGAGAAGGCGACCATCCATTCGAGTACCGACGGGTCGAAGCTCGGCGAACAGATATGGAGGAAGCGTGAGGACTGTTCTACCTCGTAGCGACGCTGTGCTGCGTCTCTGACCCCACGGAGACCACCGTGAGTGACGCTGACACCCTTCGGTTTTCCCGTGGAACCGGATGTGTAAATGACATATGCAACGTGAGAACTGTGAATCGGAGCGATTCGGTCCTCGTCCGTGACCGGCGCTGAAGATTGCGTCGACAGTTCTCCGTTCAGCGCCTGGCCGTCAAGGACCAACCATTCTGTGACCGCAGGAAGCTGATCTACGAACTGTCCCGACGTGAGTCCGATCGCGGCCGAAGAATCGGCCAGCATGTGCCGAACACGATCTTCCGGATAGCTCGGGTCGACTGGGACGTATGCCGCCCCTGACTTCGCCACCGCCCATACTGCACAGACCATCTCGTACGAGCGAGGAAAGGCGAGAGCAACAATGGTCTCGGGGCCGGCGCCACGTCCGATCAGAACCCGTGCGAGCTTCGACGACTGCTCATCGAGCTCGCGGTAGGTGATCGATCGACCCTCGAAGCGCACAGCAACCGAATCCGCCTCAGCCGTGCCGGACAGGAAGATGTCGACGAGACTCTGCCGGGGCATCGTGTAATCCGCGGCTACGACCGTCAGATCGGTGCGCTCGGAGCGTGAGAGCAGGTCGATATCGCCGACGATCGTTTCAGGTCGGGTAGCCACGGCATCGAGGATGCGCACGAATCGAGTAGCGAAAGTGTTCACCGTGGCCGGATCGAACAGGTCCGTGGCATAGGTGAAGGTGGCGCTCAAGACGTCCGAGTCTTCGCTGCTTTCAGGATTCTCGGACACCATGAGCTCGAGATCGAATTTGGCGACCGGTACTTCCAGTTCAGCTGCAACTGCTTTGACACCTGAGAATTCCAGTTCGCGTCGTCCACTGATCTCCGCAGTGAGCGCAACCTGGAACAGCGGGTGACGAGCCTGCGAACGCGCCGGACTCAGAACTTCGACCAACCGCTCGAACGGCACATCGGCATGCCCGTAGGCAGACAAGCCCGATTCCCTTACCCGAGCGAGCAACTCTTCGAATCGTTCGTTCGGATCGACCTCGGTGCGAAGCACCAGGGTGTTCACGAACATGCCGATCACGTCGTTGAGTGCTTGATCGCCTCGCCCGCCGATCGGGGCACCGATCGCGATGTCGGAGGTACCACTGAGCCGGCTCAACAGCGTTGCATATGCCGCCTGCAACACCATGAACAGCGAGACGCTCCTCGAGCGCGCCAACTCGTTCAACTTGCGCGTCGTGCGTTCGCTGATCTGAAAATGGTGCTTGGCACCGTGATTGGACGCGATGGCAGGACGAGGTCGGTCGGTCGGCAGATCCAACTGATCCGGCAAATCGGCAAGTGCCCGGCGCCAGAAGTTGATCTGGCGAGACGACTCCGAGCGCGGGTCTTCGTCGGATCCCAGTGCTTCGCGCTGCCACAGGGCGTAGTCGGCGTACTGAATCGGCAGCGGCGTCCACGCCGGCGCAGACTTCTCACTTCGCGCCGAGTATGCGACGAGAAGGTCACGTGCGAGCGGACGGAACGACAGTCCGTCTGCAGCGATGTGATGGAGAACCATCACCAGGACGTAATCCGTCGGAGACACCTCGAAGAGGGCGACCCGTACCGGGATTTCGAGCGTCACGTCGAAGCCGCGAGACGCCACGTCGAACAGGGCCGCGTCGAGATGCGAATTCCGAATCTTGACCGGGTTCAACTCCACTGCAGCCCGGTCGACCGGCAGAACCAGCTGTTGCGCGGTTCCGTCGACATCAGGGTAGATCGTCCGCAAGGACTCGTGTCGCTCGAGAAGATCCATCACCGCGGCATGCAGGGCGGACGGGTCCACCGACCCGGTGAGCCGGACCGTGAACGGAAGGTTGTACGCGGGCGTCGACGGATCGAGACGGTTGATGAACCACATGCGCTGCTGTGCAAGCGAGAGCGGGACAACCTGGGGACGAGGCTTGGCGATCAGCGGAGTGAGCTGCCTGGCGTTACCCGCCACAGACTCGGCGCGGGCCGCCAAGGTAGCGACCGTGGTGGACTCGAAAAGCTCTCGAACGCCGAGTTGCACTCCCAGGGCGGAACCCACGCGGGTCACCAATTGTGTTGCAACCAGCGAGTTTCCACCGAGTTCGAAGAAGTCGTCGTCGATACCGACGCGCTCGACACCGAGAACGTCGGCAAAGACGTCAGCGACAACCCGCTCGATTTCGGTGCGGGGCTCGCGGTACTGCTTCGCACTCGCGAACACCGGCTCGGGCAACCCGGCACGATCCAATTTGCCACTCGTGTTGAGCGGCAACGCATCGAGCACCATCAACGCGGCCGGAACCATGTACGAAGGGAGGCTTCGACCGGCGAACTCACTGAGCACCGCAGCATCGATGTTTCGGCCCGGGCCCGGCACGACGTAGCCGACCAATTGATCACCGGTCGGGGTGACGGTCACCAAGACAACAGCCTGGGAAACGTCGGGGTGTGCCAGAAGGACGGTCTCGATTTCGCCGAGCTCGATGCGCTGCCCACGGAACTTCACCTGGAAGTCGGTACGCCCGATGTAGTCGAGGTTTCCGTCCTCACGGCGGCGGACGAGGTCGCCGGTCCGGTACATACGCTCACCGGCCGTGCCGTACGGATTGGCTACGAACCGATCCGAGCTCAGGTCCGGTCGACCAACGTATCCGCGCGCGAGTTGAACGCCGGCGAGATAGAGCTCACCCGGCTGCCCGATGGGGGTCGGGCGAAGTTGTCCGTCCAGTACGTGCGCCTGAGTGTTCCACTGCGGCATACCGATCGGCACGGAAGTAGTATCCGTGGCCACGGCCTCGTAGTACGTGACCGACACCGCGGCTTCGGTCGGACCGTACAGGTTGTGCAGTCCGGCTCCACAGAGTTCGCGGAAGGCGGAAGACGTCTCGGGCGGGAGCGCCTCGCCGATGACGAACACGTGGCGCAACGAATCACAAGATCCGGCAGGTGCATTCGCAGTGAACAGCGTGAGCATGGATGGCACGAAGTCGGTGATCGTGACGCCGAGCTCCGCGATCTTGTTCGCCACGTAGATCGGGTCTCGATGACCGTCCGGAGTCGCGACGACGAGCGTGGCGCCGACCTGCAACGGCATGAAGAATCCCCACAGGGACACGTCGAATGTCGTAGCGGTCTTCTGCAGGTAGATGTCCGACGCCGAAAGCCCGTACTCGGCGTTCATCCACTGAAGCTGATTGTTGATCGCCGCGTGAGTGACCGCGACACCCTTGGGTCGACCGGTCGAACCCGAGGTGTAGATCACGTAGGCAGTGTTCGAGAAATGCAAGGGAGACAGGCGATCTGCGTTGACGATCGGCCTGCTGTCGAGCTGCCCATAGTCCAGCGTGTCGATCTCGATGACCCGTGTGCCCGAGGGCAGATCCACGTCGTCCCGCGCAGTGGTCACAACACACGTGGGCTGCGCCGACTCGAGAATGTAGGCGGTGCGTTCCGCTGGGTGGTCGGGATCCACCGGCACCCAGGCTCCGCCGGCCTTGGCAATCGCGTACAGACCGACCATCAAGTCCAAAGACCTGCGGATCGACAGTCCTACAAGCGATTCGGGCCCAACACCCATGGCGATGAGTTGACGAGCCAAACCATTTGCGCGAGAGTCGAATTCGGCGTATGTGAGGCTGGCGCCTTCGAAAACGACAGCGGTGGCATCGGGAGTTCTCTCGACCTGACGCTCGAATGCTTCGGTGATGGTCTGCGAGGCAACGTGGAAGCCGGTGCGGTTCCACAAGGCAACCTTGTTTCGCTCCTCGTCGGTTGCGACAGGAAGATCCCAGACCTTGCGGCTCGTTTCGGCCGAGACGAACTTCTCGAGAAACTCCACGAACCGCGAGTGATTTCGCTGGGCGTCCGCGGGCGCGTACAGATTGGGATTCGACTCGAAATCGATGTGCGTACGGGTGTCGCCGACGCTCTGGTACAGGTTGACACCGAGGTCTTCGATCAAACCCGTGGACAGGATGTGAAGCTCGCCGACGAGGGGCCCGAACGCCAACTCGGTGGAAAACATCATGATGTTGATCCAGGGACCGAAGAATCCGCCCCGACCCGGTCCGTCACCCCCGCGAACCATGTCCTCGTGTCGGTACCGCTGGTGACGCAGAGCGCCGGACATTTCGTTCCTGACATCGTCCAGAAGCTCCTGGACGGTGGTGTCCGCAGTAACGGTCAGGCGTAGTGGGACGACGTTGGAGACCATGCCACCGGATCGACGCAGCACGGCTGTCGTTCGACCGGAGACGGGCAGGCTCAACGACACGTCCTCTCGTCCGGTCATCTGAGCGAGGTATGCCGCAAACGCCGCGACTACGGTTCCGGCAACAGTGGTCTTCTCCACGCGCTCGAGGAAGCGCCCGAGCAGCGCCTCGACATGGTTGGACAGCGCTGCACTGTCGATCCGACTGACTGGAGCAGGCGCGGCACTTCGACCCGCGAGGCTCGAGATCTCGTCGAGATTCTCGATCTTGTCTGCCCAGTACTTGCGATCGGTTTCGAAACGACTCGACTGGCGGTACTTGTTGTCCACCTCGTAGACGTTCCGGAGATCGGAGGCCTCACTCGGCTCCGGATCCCGGCCCTCCACGCGCGCCGAGTACAGCTCCGCCACACGAGTGACGAACGTCGACGCACCGAAACCGTCGAGAATTGTGTGGTGGACCCGCGTGTACCAGTAGTAGCGGTTCTCGCCGAGGCGCAGGATCGTGGCAGAGATCAGTCGGTCCGTAAGCATGTCGATCGGCCGGCTGCGATCTGCTCGCATCCACCGCATGGCGGCGTCGTGCGAGTCGTCTTCACTACGAAGATCGACGTAACCGACTGAATCATCGAGTGTGGGGTCGATGATCTGGTACGGCTGGGCATCGATCTCGAAGATCCGCACGAAGGCCGACCCGATTTCGCGACCGGCGTCTGCACAGGCCTGGCGAAGGGCGTCAAGCTCCAGAGCACCACGGAGTTCGACGTACTGGGCGATGTTGACCGGTACTGCGGGATCAAGGTGCTGCGCGAACCACATACCGAGCTGGGCCGCCGAAAGTGGGAATGCGTCTGATCGCTGAACGTCTTCCGGCGAGCTGCCGACCTCCGGCTTGCCGCTCCCCAGTTCTCCGTTACCCAGCGAATTCACGCCCACAGCCTCTCTTCCACACCATTGCGCACCCGTGCGAGCCGAACGTCCGATTCGCAGCAGCTACCGACCTCATCCAACCTCGACGAGCCAGAACCACCCATTGTCTCCGATACATAGGTGACAAGAGAAATCCATACCCCGGTGTATCGACGGTTTTGCTGCAATTCGTTACAAATCGCCCAGCTCATCTACCCCCCGATCGCATTGCCGAAACGCACGGTTCAGACACTGTGCGCGACATCTCCACCCCTGGAACAATCAATTTGCTGCCGACGATCTGCACCCCTATCCACATCAGTCACCTCGGACAATTTACAGGCCCCTCAGCTACTTGGTGCCCGAGCTCGAACCAGATTCGACAGTCGCTGATCGAGACTATCGGTACACGCCGACAGACCGACGAAAGAACGCGCCGACCAGCGGTCGGCGCGTTCTTTCGATTGAAGGTACGAAGCTTCAGGAAAAACCCACACCAGTCACACTCTTCAGGTGTTCACTGGTGACACCTGGAGCCAGCTCCACAAGCTCCAGCCCGTCCGCGGTGACGTCCAGCACCGCGAGGTCGGTGATGATCCGGTTGACGACGCCCTGCCCGGTGAGCGGCAGGGTGCATGCCTCGACGATCTTGGGGTTTCCGTCGCGATCGGTGTGCTCCATCACGACGATGACGCGGCGGGCACCGTGGACCAGGTCCATCGCCCCGCCCATACCCTTCACCATCTTGCCCGGCACCATCCAGTTGGCGAGGTCACCGGTCTTCGACACCTGCATCCCGCCGAGCACCGCGGTGTCGATGTGACCGCCGCGGATCATCCCGAACGAGAGGGCCGAGTCGAAAAACGCGGCACCGGAATTGACAGTGACG
The DNA here is from genome assembly GCF_013277835.1 of Rhodococcus sp. MS13. NCBI lineage: Bacteria > Bacillati > Actinomycetota > Actinomycetes > Mycobacteriales > Nocardiaceae > Rhodococcus > Rhodococcus sp. MS13. The sequence continues at coordinate 657,746 of NZ_VBTL01000011.1, read as the reverse complement.
GTCTCTTTACCTGCATTGATGAGGTCGGCATCGACCTGATCGTCGGTCGGGTACGGCCCGGTACCGAGGATGCCGTTCTCGCTGTGCAGGACCACCTTGACACCCTCGGGCAAGTAACTGGGGATCAGTGTCGGCAGGCCGATACCGAGGTTGACGTACTCACCCGGCCGCATCTCGGCAGCAGCGCGAGCGGCCATCTCGTGGCGGGTCCAACCGATACGAGTTTCCTCTGCGCTGCTCACTTGGTACCTCCTGAGACGGTCCGCTTCTCGATCCGCTTCTCCTGTGGACCTGTGTGCACGACCCGCGCGACGAACACCCCAGGTAGGTGCACGTGCGCGGGGTCGATGTCGCCCGACTCGACGAGGTTCTCCACCTGCGCGATGGTGATCCGGCCGGCCATGGCAGCAAGCGGGTTGAAGTTCATCGCCGTCTTGTTGAAGACGAGATTTCCTTCGGTGTCGCCGTAGTCCGCGTGCACGAGCGCGAAGTCAGCGGTGATCGCCTCTTCCAATACATACGTGCGGCCACCGAACACTGCCGTCGCCTTCGGTGGCGACGCCACGGCGATCGAACCGTCCGGGTTGTATCGCCACGGCAAGCCGCCCTCGGCGATCGGTGTGCCGACGCCGGCCGGAGTGTAGAACGCCGGGATGCCGGTACCGCCAGCTCGCAGCCGCTCGGCCAGCGTCCCCTGCGGCGTCAACTCCACTTCGAGCTCACCGGCGAGATACTGGCGCGCGAACTCCTTGTTCTCCCCCACGTACGACGCCGTCACCCTGGCGATCCGGTGCGCGCCGAGCAGAATGCCGAGACCGTAGTCGTCGACACCGCAGTTGTTGGAGAACACCTCGAGATCGGTGGCGTCGCCGTCGGCGATCGCCGCGATCAGTGCGTCGGGAATACCGCACAGCCCGAAGCCGCCCACTGCGAGCCTGGATCCGCTCGCGATGTCGGCAACTGCCTCAGCTGCCGTATTCACGACTTTGCTCATCCGTTAGTTCTCCTTCTGCTGAAAGATTCCGGCTCGGTGAAGAAGCTTCTCGGCGTGACGAAGAACGGGAGCGTCGACCATCTTGCCCTCGAACGCGAACACACCACGTTCAGTAGACACCGCGGCAAGCACTCGTGTGGCCCAGTCGATCTCTTTTTCCGAAGGTGCGAAGGCACCACGGATGACCTCGACCTGACTCGGGTGAATCGCAACCTTCACGTCGAAGCCGACTGCGACAGCATCAGCGGACTCGACGCCCAGGCCGACGAGGTCCTTGATGTCGAGATAAACGGAATCGACAGCCAACCGGCCGTAGCTCTTCGCAGCCAGGAGAGACGTCGATCGGACGTGCTTGGCAACGTCGCGGTACGAACCGTTCGGGTGCCTGCTCGAATTACCGCCGAGACCGGCCACAAGATCCTCGGCTCCCCACATGACACCGATGGCGTTCGCAGCAAGCGCGATGTCGGCCACGGCGAGGGCTCCTCGCGGGGACTCGACGAGTGCAACCACATCCGCCGGTGCGAGCGAGAGGACGTCCTCGGCCGATTCGCACTTGGACAGCATGAGACGCGAATAGTGTGTGCCGTCCAGCGCGATCAGATCGAGTTCGTGATCAGGCGTACCGACCGGATTGACGCGCACAATCGTCCGGTCCGGATCGAGAGGAGTGTCGATCAGGGCTGCACGCGCGGCTTCTTTGTCGGCCGGAGCCACCCCGTCTTCGAGATCGAGGATCACGACGTCGGCAACGGCGGCCGCCTTCGCGTAGCGCTCGGGACGATCCGCCGGGCAGAACAACCAGGCCGGCCCCGGTGGCGTCCACGTCATGAGGACACCTCGGCCGGGCGGAGCTGCACCAACGTCTTGCGCGTGGCCAGTGCGACGACATCGCCGTGCTGATTGCGCCCGGTGTGCACGAGCGTCACGATGCCTTCGCCCGGACGGCTCTTCGACTCACGCTTGTCCGCGATGAGCGTCTCGGCATACAGGGTGTCCCCGTGAAAGAGCGGCTTCGGGAAGCTGATCTCGGAGAAACCGAGGTTGGCGACGATGGTGCCCTGCGTCAACTGCGCGACCGAGAGGCCGACGATGGTCGACAGGGTGAACATCGAATTGACCAGCCGCACACCGAATTGAGTGTCCTCGCTGTACGCGGCATCGAGATGCAGCGCCTGCGTGTTCATCGTCAGAGTCGTGAACAGTACGTTGTCAGCCTCGGTCACCGTTCGGCCTGGGCGATGCTCGTAGATCGCGCCGACCTCGAACTCCTCGAACCAGAGTCCGCGCTGAGTGATCTTCTTGGGGTTCGTCACAACCCTGCCTCACGGGCGATGAGCATCAACTGCACCTCGGTGGTTCCCTCACCGATTTCGAGGATCTTGCTGTCACGGTAGTGGCGCGCGACGGCGTACTCGTTCATGAAGCCGTATCCGCCGTGGATCTGGGTGGCGTCGCGGGCGTTGTCCATGGCAGCTTCGGAGGAGATGAGCTTGGCGATGGACGCCTGCTTCTTGAACGGCTTGCCCGACAACATGAGTGCGGCCGCGTCGTAGTACGCGGTACGTGCGACGTGGGCGCGGGCCTCCATACGCGCGATCTTGAACGCGATGGCCTGGTTGTGTCCGATCGGCCGACCGAACGCCTCGCGCTCCTTCGCGTACTTGATCGACTCGTCGACGCAGCCCTGGGCGGCACCGACGCTCAGCGCCGAAATAGCGATTCGGCCTTCGTCGAGGATGCGCAGGAAGTTCGCGTAGCCGCGGCCACGCTCACCGAGCAGATTCTCTTCGGGGACACGAACATCGGCGAACGTGAGGGGATGGGTGTCGGACGCGTTCCAGCCGACCTTGTTGTACGCCGGCTCGGCAGTGAAGCCCGGCGTCGTGGTCGGCACCAGGATCGTCGAGATCTCCTTCTTGCCACCGTCCTTGACACCCGTGACCGCGGTGACCGTCACGAGCTTGGTGATGTCGGTGCCCGAGTTGGTGATGAACTGCTTGTTGCCGTTGATGATCCACTCACCGCTGTCGAACTTCGCGGTGGTCTTTGTGCCGCCGGCGTCGCTACCCGCACCGGGTTCGGTCAGGCCGAAGGCAGCCAACGACTTGCCGCTGGTGAGCTGCGGAAGCCACTCCTGCTTCTGTGCCTCGTTACCGAAACGGTAGATCGGCATGGCACCAAGGGACACACCAGCTTCGAGAGTGATCGCGACGCTCTGGTCGACCTTGCCCAGCTCTTCGAGCGCCAGGCAGAGTGCGAAGTAGTCGCCGCCCATTCCGCCGTACTCCTCGGGGAAGGGCAGGCCGAACAGTCCCATGTCCGCCATCCCGGCAACTACCTCGTACGGGAAGGTGTGGTTGGCGTCGTGCTCGGCAGCAACCGGTGCCACGACGGTCTTCGCGAAATCCGCAACCGTCTTGGCGAGCTGCTGGTATTCGTCCGGAAGCGCTCCGGTGGCAAGGTAATCGGACATCAGGCGTTCTCCTTCTGCGTCGTGTTCTCGGTCTTTTCTTCTGCGGCTTCTTCGTCCGCGACAGGTACCACGCGAGCCAGAACCTGATCCACCATCACCTGATCGCCCTGACGGACAAGCACTTCCACGATCCCGTCGATCGGGGACGTCAAGGAGTGCTCCATCTTCATGGCCTCGACAACGACGAGTGGTTGTCCCGCGCTCACTGCCGCGCCGTTCTCGACGTTGACTGCGATGACGGCACCGGGCATGGGGCTGGCGATTTCGGCGTCACCGGCATGCTTGTCCTCACCGCGAACGCTGACTTCGGCAACCTCGCGCACGTGCCAGGTTCCGCCGCCCGCCAGCCACAGACCACCATCGGTCTCGGCGACGACAAACCTGCGTCGGCGTCCGTCGATGACTACCGCCAGTTCGGATCCCGTCAGGGTCGCGCTGAATGCGCGCGGCTGTGAACCTTCGACCTCGACCTTTGCATCGGCGGGAACGCCGACGATCGCAACGTGCGACGTTCGGGTGCCGGCGGCGAGCCTGATGCTGGTCGGAGCGGGAGTTCCGACGCGCCATCCACTCGGGACGTCCCAGGGATCAACGGATTCCGAAGTTGTCCATCGCGAGAGCCAGCGATACGCCGCGGCAGCAATGAGAACCTCGTCGGAGGCATCGGCCGCGACAAAGTCTTCGACGCGACGATCGAGCAGACCGGTGTCGAGGTTGCCCGCGATCACATCCGGATCAGCGAGGAGGAATCGTGCGAACTCGATGTTGGTCACGACTCCGAGCACTGCGGTGTCACCGAGTGCGCGATCGAGCTTGCGCAGTGCGCCTGCGCGGTCGGGAGCATGGGCGATGACTTTGCTGAGCATCGGGTCGTAGTCACTGCCGACGACGGTGCCCGCGAGCAGTCCGGAATCGACGCGCACGCCGGAACCTGACGGCTCGACCAGATCGACGACGCGGCCGCCGGTCGGCAGGAACCCACGGCCCGGATCCTCCGCGTACACACGAGCTTCGATAGCGTGCCCGGTCAGTGTGATGTCGCTCTGGGAGAAGGCCAACTTCTCCCCTGCTGCCACACGAACCTGCCATTCGACCAGATCCAGTCCGGTCACCATTTCGGTGACGGGGTGCTCGACCTGCAGGCGGGTGTTCATCTCCATGAAGAAGAACTCGTCCGGCTTGTCGGCGGAGACGATGAACTCGACAGTGCCGGCGCCGGTGTAATCGACGCTTCGAGCGGTGTTGCAGGCTGCCGCGCCGATCCGGTCACGGGTCACCTGATCGAGCAGCGGCGACGGAGCCTCTTCGATGACCTTCTGGTGACGCCGCTGCAGGCTGCATTCGCGCTCACCCAGGTGAACGACGTTGCCGTGCTGGTCGGCGAGAACCTGGACCTCGATGTGCCGGGGCCGCAGGACGAATCGCTCGAGGAACAGGGTGTCGTCGCCGAACGACGACGCGGCCTCACGGCGGGCACTGCGAAGAGCCTCGGCCAGATTGGCCGGATCCTCGACCAGACGCATTCCCTTGCCACCGCCGCCTGCCGAAGGCTTGACCAACACCGGGTAGCCGATGTCCTCGGCCGCTGCGATCAGTTCTTCGTCGGTCAGATTCGGGCGAGCGATACCCGGGACCACCGGCACGTCGAACGCGGCAACCGCGTTCTTCGCGGTGATCTTGTCGCCCATCACCTCGATAGCCCGCTCGGAGGGGCCGAGGAAGGCGATTCCGGCGGCCGCGCAAGCAGCCGAGAACGCCGAGTTCTCCGACAGGAAGCCGTAACCGGGGTGAATACCCTGAGCACCGGTGGACTTGGCAGCGTCGATCACCTTGTCGATGACGAGGTAGCTTTCACGCGCCGCGGCCGGTCCGATGTTGACGGCAGTGTCGGCCTCGCGGACGTGGCGAGCATTCGCATCGGCGTCGCTGTAGACGGCGACGCTGCGAATTCCCAACTCACGCAACGTGCGGATCACGCGAACCGCGATCTCACCGCGGTTGGCCACGAGAACAGTATCGATAGTGCGCAACTCAGTCATTTCGCTCACATCCGGAAGACGCCGTAGGAGACCGGCTCGATCGGTGCGTTTGCGCACACCGAAAGGGCCAGGCCGAGAACAGTTCTGGTATCGGCGGGATCGATGACACCGTCATCCCACAGCCGCGCAGTGGAGTAGTACGGATTGCCCTGAGCCTCGTACTGCTCACGGATCGGCGCCTTGAACGACTCCTCGTCCTCGGCCGACCACGGATTGCCCGCGCTGTCGAGCTGCTCGCTACGAACCGTCGAGAGCACCGAAGCTGCCTGCTCGCCGCCCATGACCGAGATGCGCGCGTTCGGCCACATCCACAGGAAGCGAGGCGAATACGCGCGTCCACACATGGAATAGTTGCCGGCGCCGTACGAGCCGCCGATGACAACTGTCAGCTTGGGGACCCGTGCACACGCAACTGCCGTGACCATCTTGGCGCCGTGCTTGGCGATGCCGCCGGCCTCGTAGTCGCGTCCCACCATGAAGCCTGCGATGTTCTGCAGGAACAGCAGCGGCACACTGCGCTTGTCGCACAGTTCGATGAAATGTGCTCCCTTCATGGCGGATTCGCCGAAGAGAACGCCGTTGTTGGCGATGATGCCGACCGGGTGGCCCTCGATGTGGGCGAAACCGGTGACGAGCGTCTTGCCGTATTCAGCCTTGAACTCCTGGAACGCGCCACCGTCGACGAGCTTGGTGATCACCTCGTGCACGTCGTACGGAGTACGGGGATCGGTCGGGACGACGTCGTACAGCTCGCTCTGATCGGCGACGGGCGGAACCGTGGAGATGACGTCCCACGGGCGCTCGGAGCGGGGGCCGAGCGTGGCAATGATGTTGCGCACGATACGAAGTGCGTCGCGGTCATCCTCGGCCAGGTGGTCGGTGACGCCGGAAACCTTGGAGTGCAGGTCGCCGCCGCCGAGCTCTTCTGCCGTCACGATCTCACCGGTGGCTGCCTTCACCAGCGGCGGGCCGCCGAGGAAGATGGTGCCCTGGTTGCGGACGATCACTGCTTCGTCGCTCATCGCGGGCACGTAAGCGCCGCCCGCGGTGCACGAACCGAGAACTGCGGCGATCTGGGGAATCCCCTTGGCGCTCATGGTCGCCTGGTTGTAGAAGATCCGGCCGAAGTGCTCACGGTCCGGGAAGACCTCGTCCTGGCGCGGCAGGAAGGCGCCGCCGGAGTCGACGAGGTAGATGCATGGAAGGTTGTTCTGCAGCGCAACTTCCTGCGCGCGCAGGTGCTTCTTCACCGTCATCGGGTAGTACGTGCCGCCCTTGACCGTTGCGTCATTGGCAACGATGACGCACTCCCGGCCCGACACACGGCCGATACCGGTGATGACGCCGGCGCCGGGGCACTCGTCGTCGTACAGGCCGTTGGCCGCCAGCGGCGACAACTCGAGGAACGGGCTGCCCTGGTCGAGCAGCGAGTCGACGCGATCTCGCGGCAGCAGTTTCCCTCTGCTCACGTGGCGCTCGCGAGAGCGCTCGTTGCCACCCAGCGCTGCTTGCGCCAGTTTCTTCTTCAGTTCGTCCACCAGAACGGTGTGATCGGACCGGTAGCCCGATCCTTGCGTGATTCCACTGGGAGTCATCCCGCCGCCTTCGCCATGAGTTAATGCTCGATAACTGAAACTAGATTAACTATGATTAACTGAGTTGTCCAGAACACAAGCGAAGAAAGATCGAGAGAATGACCTCTGAGCAGGTAGCAGCTCCGACGCGACGCGATCAGATGAAGGCCGACCGTCGTCGTCAGCTCTTGGATGCCGCCGCACGGTTGATCGCCGAACGCGGATTCGTGAGTGTGCGACTCGAAGACCTCGGCGCGGCCGTCGGTATCAGCGGCCCGGCCGTGTACCGGCATTTCCCCAACAAGGATGCCGTCCTCGTGGAACTTCTCGTCGGCATCAGCACGCGCCTGCACGAAGGCGGTTCTGCGGCAGCGGAGGCAGCGGACTCACCGAGCGCCGCTCTCGACGCACTGGTGGAGTTCCACCTCGACTTCGCGCTCGGCGAGCCGGACCTGATCCGCATCCAGGACCGCGACCTCGAAAGCCTGCCGGCCGACGCGCGTCGACAGGTGCGCCAAACGCAGCGCAAGTACGTCGAGGTGTGGGTCGGAGTCCTCGAGCAACTCGATCCCCAGCTCGACCAGGCGGATGCCCGCATCAAAGCGCATGCCACTTTCGGACTGATCAACTCGACCCCTCACAGCGCCAACCCAGCTTCGCCGGCACGCGCACGTCGCGTCCTGCGGGATATGACGCTCGCCGCACTGCGCACCCACTGAAACCGGACACGGCACAATCGGTGGCAGACTGGTTACACCAGCTAACAGATGAGGGTGCCGAACGTGGAAGACAGCAGTGGGGTCAGCAGAGCCGATTTCGCCGAACTGCGGACCGAGTTCTCCCGCTTCATGATGTTGTACCAATTCGGAATCTCCGAACTGATGACCAAGGTGAACATTCTGAAGGACGAGTTCACTCACATCAATCAGTACAGCCCCATCGAACACGTGACGTCACGGGTCAAGTCGCCGGACAGCATCCTGCGTAAGGCTCAACGCCTGAACATCCCGCTCACGATCGACGACATCTCGAAGAACATCTTCGACATCGCCGGCGTGCGCATCACCTGCAGCTTCATTTCCGACACGTACCGGATCGCCGAGATGCTCACCAGCCAGACGGACCTTCGGGTGATCGAGCGAGAGGACTACATCGCCGATCCGAAACCCAACGGCTACAAGAGCTTGCACCTGATCGTCGAGGTCCCGGTTTTCATGAGCGATCGCGTCAGGCACGTACCGATCGAACTTCAGATCCGCACCATCGCGATGGATTTCTGGGCGAGCCTCGAGCACAAGATCTATTACAAGTACAACCGCGAGGTTCCTGTCGAGCTCCTCGACGAACTCACCGAGGCTGCTGCCGCGGCACACCGCCTCGACGTCAAGATGGAACGCCTCAACGACGAGTTCGCGAAAATCAAAGCGCTACCGCATCCCGATGACGAAATCCTCGAGCAGGATCTGCCGGCGCAGTTCCTCGAGGCGCTGCATCTTCAGCGACGAGCGCTCTGAATTTACGGCGACCCTCCCCCTGAGCGAACGCGCCTTTCGGCGCATCTGAGGCGACGAGAGTGCCGTTCGCTCACAACTGGGGTCGGACAACTAGGGCAAACCAAAAGTGCGCCCTCCCGAACTTCGGGAGGGCGCACTTCGCGAATCGCGTTGGCTTGCTATTTCTTGCCAGTGACGGCGCTGTAGCCGATCGAGAGCACGGCCGCCGCGGCGATGCTGATGATCCAGCGGATCCAGTCGATTCCACCCGTGTCGCCCTTGTCCGAGATCGCTCCCCAGACCCAGTACCCGATAAGCGCTCCGGCGACACCGAGGACGACGGTGATGATCATGCCGTACTGCTGCTTACCTGGCAGTACGAGACGAGCCAGGATTCCGATGACTGCGCCGAAAATGATGGTTCCGATAATTTGCCCCATGACAGCCCCTCTCACACGTCGTGCATGCACGCGGACGGAAGATCACCGCTCAGGGAAACAATAACCACAGTCACACACAACTGTCGCTTGTTGACCGAATTGTTGTCCGAGATGCAACCTCGACGCGTTACATCCACGACATTCGCGAGTTATTTTTTCGCAATCAAGCAGACCTACCGTTCCCATCCATGCCAACTTCCGTAAAACTGCCGAACAGCGAGCTCGCGCGACTCGCCAACAAGCCGCCCTGGTACCGATCACTGTTCGTGCAATTGATCGCCGCTATCGTCATCGGCGTTCTCATCGGCTGGTTGTGGCCGGAATTCGGCGCGAATCTCAAGCCCCTCGCCGACGGCTTCATCAAGCTGATCAAAATGCTGATCGCGCCGATCATCTTCTGCACCGTCGTAATCGGGATCGCCCACGTCGGGGATCTGAAAGCGGTGGGGCGTATCGGCGTCAAAGCACTCATCTACTTCGAGGTCGTGACCGCCTTCGCGCTGCTGTTCGGACTACTCATCGGCAACCTGATGAAACCAGGAGCGGGATTCAACATCGATCCGGAGACGCTGGCGAACGGTGCGGACGCCGTGGCCGCCAAGACCGGAAGTGGCGAACTACCACACACCGTCGAATTCCTGCTCAATATCATTCCGGTGTCGATAGTTTCGGCCTTCGCCGAGAACGCACTCCTCCAAGTCCTCTTCTTCGCCGTACTGTTCGGGCTCGCCTTGGCCAAGGCAGGCGAGAGTGGACCACCGATCGTGTTCGAACTAGTCGATCGTCTGAGTCATCTGTTCTTCACGATCATCGGCTGGATCATGAGACTGGCGCCGTTGGGCGCTTTGGGCGCGATGGCGTACATCGTCGGCCAGTACGGGATCGCTTCGCTCGGAAGTTACGGAAAGCTGATCGCCGCATGCTATCTCGCCGCCGTCCTGTTCATCCTCATCCTGGCCGCGATAGTCAGGTACTTCGCGGGCGTGAACCTGTGGAAGTTCGTCAAGTACATCAAGGACGAACTCTTCCTCGCGTTGGGAACGGCGTCGACCGAAGTAGTTCTGCCCCGAATCATGGTCAAGCTCACCAACGCCGGATGCTCGCGCACTACAACAGGATTGGTGGTGCCTACCGGCTACTCGTTCAATCTCGACGGCGCCACGCTGTACCTGTCGATCTGCATGCTGTTTCTGGCTCAGGCACTCGGCGTGGACCTGACACTCGGTGAACAGATCACTGCCGTCCTGGTACTGATGCTCACGTCCAAGGGAATGGCCGGCGTGCCGGGATCGTCATTCCTGGCACTGTCCGCCACCGTGGCCGCAATCGGTCACGGCGCAATTCCAGTTGCCGCAGTCGCCCTCCTGCTGGGCGCCGATCGAATCATGGACTCGATGCGAGTCTCGGTGAACCTGCTTGGGAACTGTGTCGCTACCTTCGTGGTCGCAAATTGGGAGGGGCAGCTCGACAAGGAGCGCATGCGCCGAGTGCTCGACGGAGAAGACGTTCCACCGCTCGAGGAAGTCGATCCGATCACCGGGAAAACTGTTCCGGCACCCGAAACCGAAGGCATCCTGACCCGTTAGGTAAGTGCCGGCTACTGGTTGCACGTCGGGAATCGGTGCTGACGAGTCGCGGGGACGTACTTTGCTGGAAAATCCAGACCGGCAAGTACAAAAGCAAATATTTGCAGATGGCGACAACCCGGCCGACGAGGGACCGTTGAATCTACAAATACGACGCTTGCGCTGCACTGACTCGACATCACTGAAAAGCGACTCGCGATATCTCGATATTGCTACGCGGTTGCCTCGGCGGTGATTAAAAAATCAGCGAACTGCCAGCATTATGTTTGCCGGAATTACAAGGACTAAAGTCCGGTGTTCAACCAACGAAGAGACTTGAGTGGGTAAAAATCAATCAGCTCTGAAAGCACTCTCGTGCATACAGTTACGCCTTCCCACCTGGTCTTATGTAGATTATTTCACGCGATGAGCTATTGCGGGATTGACCATATGCCCATAGGTTCAAATTGTCCGAATGGTCACCTATTGCTATCGTAACCTTTGCGAAGGACTGGACCCGATTGCCCAGCAAAGGAATACAGTGACCGCATCCATGCAGGATATTGAACACTTGTCCACTAATCGACTCTCGGTGGTTGTTCCGGTATTCAACGAAGAAGACGCGGTTTCCGACTGCATCGAGCGTCTTCTGACCCAGCCGGAAATCGATGAGATTCTAATTGTCGACAACAACTCGACAGACGGCACTGCATCGATCATCCAGGAGTTCGCCCGGAAGTACGACAAAGTCAGATACGTCTTCGAGGCCCGCCAAGGCGTCGTACACGCACGGAACGCGGGCTTCGACGCCTCGACCGGCAACATCATCGGTCGGATCGACGCAGATACTCGGGTCCAACCAGGCTGGGCTAGTGCCGTCAAAGCATTTTTCCAGCGCAGCACCGCTCATTCAGCGGTCGCCGGACTCACCTATCTCTTCGAATCGCCGTTTGCTCGAATCCACCGATACGCACTGGACAGGCAGGTGAAGCAGGGGAAGTTCGATTGCGAACGTCAAGTACTCGCTGTCGCCGGAGCGAACATGGCGATCAGAAAGAGCGCATGGCTGTCCGTCCGCGAGCAAGTCAGTGACCGGCCGGACATTCACGAAGATATCGACCTTTCACTGTGCCTTCGGGAGGGTGGAATGACGATCGGACAGATCGCGGACATGCGAGCGGAAACGTCCGGCCGACGCGGCGAAACCCCTCCGTTGGAGTACTTGAAATACAACCAGGCTTCCGAGTCGGTTCTGCACCTTCACAACATCATGAATTGGCGCCTCAAACTAACTATCTGGGGCGACTCGATGCTCCACGCACTGGCGTGGCCCGTCTACCGCCTCTACAACTTCGAGCAGGAGCGCTTGGAATTCAGATGCTTGTTTTCCAGATCGCAAGGTCGAATCATGCCGGTTCACCAGTAGCCCATCGAGTTTCGCTGATCACCGAAGATTCGCAGGCCCCGAATTTCACGACAGTTTCAACGCCGTGATGCGGTCTTCACTGGAACGCAACAGCACCTTGTCCCCCGCCCACAGCTCCCGCGGCATCGCCCAGGGGGTGAACTCGTCGTCCCCGTCCTGGTCCACCCGAACCTCCCAACTCCGTTGGCCCGTACGGACGTCCGTTCCGTAGACGTTTCCCTCGTCGATAACGACATCGCCGTGCCAGACAACCTCCCCGGCGCGCTCGGCGTTCGATCGCCACAGGACCTCACCGGTGAAGAGGTCCACGAACTGGACCTCGGGCTCGGAACCGGAACGGGTCACGGCAACCACGTCGCCGATCACCGCCAACGACTGTGCGGTGTCGAAGAGTTCACTGTTCGACCACAATTTCTCGCCGGAAGTCCGGTCGAAACCGCTGTGTCCCAGAATGATCGGAGTCGATCTTCCCGCGGGATCATCTCGGCTGTATCGCCCGCCGTAGTACGAGGACTCCGAGGGCAGTTCGTCCGTCCTGGCGAACTCGCGCCCGTTCTGATCGAGCGCGTACTCACTTGTCGGACGGCCATCGCCTTCGCAACCGCCATCCGACACCAATGTCACGCCGTCCGACGATGTATGCGCGGTCGAACAGGTGGAGTAACCGTGTACCCACCGCTGTTCGCCCGTCTTCAGATCGAATCCCAGAGACTCGTCGAGAGCGATCACACCCAGATCGCCGTGCACCGACATCACCGGATCGACGTATCCGGCTTCCCACGATCCACCGACGTCGAACGCTTTGGACCAGTTCGCTTCCGGATCGTCGACGGTTCCGCTGTGCACGCGAACGTCGTTGCTCTCGATATCACCCTCGAGCGCGAGGACCGTGTCACCCGAGACAACCGCGATGATCGGTGCCCACGGCGTCTTGATGTCTCGACGCTCTCCTGTCTCGATATCGAAAAGTGAGTACGAACCACCGGATACGTACGGCCCGGAGAAACACAGCACCGAACTGCCGAGCAAAGTCTCGGAGCAACCACCGATGTCGACCGCCGACGTGCGCCAACGGACCGCGCCGTCCTCAGCGTCCAATCCGACCAATTCCGCGTCGTCCAACGAATACGCCTGGCGGTCCGGCATGCCGACCATCGTGACCACGAGTGATCCGGCGTCGATGAATCCGCCCATGTCCATGTTGAATTCGGTTCCAACAAGTGGGCTCCGAAATATCGCGAACTCGCGCCCGAGAATCTCGGAGGCCTCGACGCTCCATGGCGGCGACGAGATCGCTGTCGGTCCGGAACTCGTCGACGTGACCACCGTGGCGATGGCGGCGGTGACCGTGACTACGGCTACGGCGGCTGCGATCCGAAGGCGGGCCTTGGGCGAATACCTGGCGGTCATCGAATCTCCAGCCCGTCGATCGTCGCGAGAAACTCCAACTGCTCGAACGTCATCGGCACGTTCGGTGCCTCTGCCGAAGAGCTCACCGTTACTTGCGTCCCACCGGGGTGGGTAACTACTACAGACCTGTGGACATTCTCCCAGCGACTCTCATCACGTTCGATCACGGACCCGTCCTCGGCGGTCACCATCGAGAGCGGGTGTCCGTCGTAAGAAGGGTCGTACTTGTTCGGAGGCGTAGGAAGCGGCTGCCCACTGGTAATCGAGATACTCAGACGCGACTCGTTGCCGCCCGACCGTGCAACGACATCCTGGCACGCAGTGGTGGTGTCGTTTTCGGCCAGAACCAGATCACCCAGCTGGCTGCCGAGGTCAGGCGCTTCTGACGGTGCTGCGCGCCAACCCGATCGGAGCGCTTCACCGAGCGCGTCGACGATTCCTCGATCCAGTTCCCGCCCTGATGACTCGTCCGTCCAACCGCCGCAATCAATCTGAAGCGGAGCAGTGCCTGGTGGAACAGGCGCGGTGATTCGCAACTGTGGCATTTCGACAAGGGTTACAAGTTCGTCGAGCGTCAGTGGCACCACGCCGGAACTCTCGGCGTCCGGACCTCCGTCGTTGTTCGTGTCGTTGACATACGCCTGAATACGGGTCCCGTCGACTCCGTACAACATTGCCGACCGATTAAGGGTGCGTACACCATTGGTTTCGCTCCACGTATCCTGCAGATCCACCACAGACTGGTCGGCCAGCACCCGACGTTCGACGAGCGACCCCGCAACACACGATGGGATCGGATCAGAACTCGAGTGCAGCATCAGGCTGAGCGCGCCGATCTTCCCGTCCCGAATCAGCGTCCCGGACGCAGTGGTGGACGCCAACTCCTCGAGCGAGAATCCCTCGGGCAGCCCATCTGTGTTCGAAGGTGCAGAGATCGGCCCGAACTGCAGCGAATTACCCGGGCTGGCGAACTTCAGCTCGACATCTTTCGGGAGCGCCTGCTTGACCGCTTCCGACATCGCGGCTGCCTTGGCGCTCGAGAACCACGGAAAGCGTGGATCGTCGTACGTGTCAGATCCGTCCAGAATATAGGAGAAGAACGAATCCTCTTCTGGCGCTGCGACGCTTTCACAACCCGGAATCGTTGTCGGGTACACCGCGCTCGGCGTAACGTACGAGAATTCAGGCACGTCCTCCGCCGAAATCTCGTCCGGTGTGGACGTTATGGTGACCGACGATGACGCAGCTACCGAGATGTCATCGGACGGCGAGCTGCTCCACCGATCCACCAGCCCGGCAACCACTGTCCCACCGGCGATCAGGGAGACGACCGTCAGCGCGAAGGTCCACTTCTCGGCCCGCTTCGAATCGGTTTGCTCCTTCGACACGTACCCTCGCAGTCACTGTCACGGCTCGCTCCCGATGCGCGTCGCCTCTGGAAGTCCTGTCGCGATCGCAGCGATTTCTGTTACCAACCGGATGGTTTCCTATCGCGCGAGCGCCGCATGAAGACAGAAGAACGGGGTGCCAGTTGGTGTGCAACCGGCACCCCGTCCTGACGACCTGAGTGCTTAAACCCTCACCGGCACCTGATTCGGGTCTGGATCGGAATCCGGATCCTGCTCGATCGGAATCCGCCGAATCGCTTCACCCTCGATGTCGACGTTCGGCAGGATCTTGTCGAGCCACGCGGGCAACTTCCACGCCGAATCACCGAGGATCGACATGACCGCAGGGATCACGATCATGCGGATGATGAAGGCGTCGAAGAAGACTGCCGCCGCGAGACCGAAGCCCATCATCTTGCTTGTCGTCTCCGAGGACAGCATGAATGCGCCGAACACGGAGATCATGATGATGGCCGCCGATGCGACCACGCGAGCACCATGGGTGTAGCCGGAGATGATGGCGTCCTTGGCCGACAATCCGTGCACGTATTCCTCGCGCATTCGCGTCACGAGGAACACTTGATAGTCCATCGCCAACCCGAAGACCACACCGATCATGAAGATCGGCAGGAACGAGATGATGGGTTGTGTGTGCTCGATCAGCCCGAAGTCGCCCAACTGGAAAATGGCCACCGTGGCGCCGAAGGTCGCACAGACGGAAAAGAGGAATCCGAGAGTTGCGGTCAGCGGCACCAAGATCGAACGGAAGACGACCATCATGATGATGAACGCCAGCCCCACAACCACGATGAGATACGGGATGAGCGCGGAACTGAGCTTCGACGACATGTCTGCAACGATCGCGGTTTGACCCGCTACGCCGAGTTCTGCGCCTTCCGACTTCACCGTCGATCCGTAGTCCCGGATCTGATTCATCAGCTCGTGGGTTTCGGGGCCGCTCGGAGACATCTGCGGGGTGACCGCGATGAGCGCAGAGTTTGCGCCCGCCATCGGGTTTGCCGCGTCCGGTCCGTTTCCGACCCACATCAACTGATCCGGCGTTGCGACGTTGTCGAGGCCCTTGATGTGCGCGACAGTGCCTTCGGCAATCGCAGTGATGTCGGTACCGTCGGGCGCGTCGAGCACGACGAACAATTCACCGTTGACGCCTTCACCGAATCCTCGTTGCAGGAGGGCCAGTGCCGGTCGCTCTTCGTCTTGAGTGAACGAGAGTCCGAGTTCGAGCTTCGTCATCGGAATAGCCGCGATCACCAGGAGGACCAGAGCAGCACCCGCGATCGGCCACGGGTACTTGGTGACTATCTTGGCCCAGCGATGTCCGTTGGATTCCATCGTCTCGGGCTCGTCACCGTGGCGAAGCCCGGGAATCCGAGGCGAGAACGCAAAGCGGCCGAAGATACCCAGAACGGCTGGGATCAACGTGATTGCGCCGAGTACGGCGATGATGACGGCAACCGCCGCCGAGATTCCCATCTGCGTGATCATCGGGACCCCGACCACCGCCAGGGCTGCCAGCGCGACCACCACTGTCAGGCCCGCGAATACGACCGACGAACCTGCTGTACCTACTGCGCGTCCGGCAGCAGCTTCCCTGGTTCCGCCCAGATTGAGCTCACTGCGGTAGCGCGAGACGATGAACAACGCATAGTCGATCGAGACTGCGATGCCGATCATCGTGACGATTCCCGTGACACCTTCGTTGATGTCGAAGAAGCCCGAGCCGAGTGTGACCGTCAGAGTGGCCAGCGCAATTCCAAGAATTGCAGTGAACAACGGGATGAACGCCGCGATGAGTGCGCCGAACGCCACGATCATCACGATGAACGCCACGGCGAAGCCGAGCATCTCCGACAGACCGCCCGCGGCCTGCACCTGCATCATCGAACCGGTGCCTTCGACTTGCAGGCCACCGGTGCGGAATTTTGCCATCAAATCGAGGAACGCCGTCTTGTTCGCCTGCGTCTGATCCTCGATGCGAATCGACTGATTGAGCTGGATCAGCCCGACCTTGCCGTTGTCGCCGAGAACGGCGGACGCCACCGCCGGATTGGCCTCCGCGAGAGTGACCGGATTGACGATCTTCTCGGGATCGACGATGTCCGGCAACGTCTTCGCCTGTGCGATCAACTGGTCGATCTGATCGCTGTGCGCGGCAAGCCCGTCGTCTGCCGCGATGAGAATGCTGGTCGACGCCTGAGTTTGCTGCTCCGCTGCCGCTGCAAAGTTCTCGTTCATCAACTCGGTCGCACGCTGTGAATCGGTGCCCGGAAGATTGAATTCTTTGGAGAACGTCGGATTTGTGGCGCTGATAGCGCCTCCCACCACCGCGATCACGATAATCCACGCGGCCACCACAAGATACTTGTGGCGGAAAGCGAACTTCCCCAACCTGTAAAGATACGTAGCCAACGTAGGCCTCTCTCGCCGTGGACTGGTCTGTCCGAAGAACACGGAGTCTTTCGGTGCCAAGGTCATACGGTACGGACCGATCGGCCCATTGGCACCCGGTATATCTGCGAAAACGGCATATCCGGCGCGCTCTCCGTCTCCTTTTCAGACCGCTCGGTACCGTGGACACGACACGGGCAGGCGCCTCACCAGAGCAGACGTCGCGTAGTACGAAAGGCAATCCCATGAATCACGGCCAGGCCGTCGATCGCGATCTCCTCCTTGCCGGCCAACAGCGACTCGACGCGCTGAGGCCACGATTGACAGGATCACCTCCACACCACGCTGTGGTGGAAGAAGTCGCGAACGAACTGACCGAACTGGGCCTCGAAGTCCGGCGTGATTCACACACTTTCGAACGCTGGGATCTACCGGACACATCTGAGGGGCTTCGCATCGATTTGCCGACGGGACCGATCAATGTTTCGTCCGCATTCCCCTACTCGGGATTGACCGGGCCTCAGGGAATCTCCGCTCCCCTGGTCTACGTCAGCGCGCGACGCCCCAAGTGGTCCTTGGCCAAGGGCGCGATCGCGGTGATCGAGGTCCCGCACGTCGATCTTCCCCGCAAGCTACTGGTCAGCGAGTGGGGTCCGATCGCCACCGACGAGACTCTTCGAAATCCGGTTCTCTCCGCAACCCTTCTTGGCCCGAATCTCGACAAGGCCCGCAAGGCCGGAGTGCTCGGCGTGATCGCGGTGTGGCGTGACATCGCTCCGGACAACGCACTGGGACAATATCTTCCGTTCACGCAGCCGTACCACGACATCCCCGCCGTCTGGGTGGCCGGCGACGAGGGCAGGAAGGTTGTCGCTGCAGCTCGTTCCGGTCAGCGGGCGACTCTGGTTCTGGATGCAACTCTGCATCCGGACACCCGGACCGACACGGTGTGGGCGGTATCCCCGGGGACATCACCGGAAGAGACGATTCTGCTCATCACTCACAGCGACGGAACCAACGGCGTCGAGGAGAACGGGCATCTGGGAATGTTGGCCTTGGCGCGGCACGCCGTCGCGCAGCCGCATCGACGGTCGTACGTTTTTGTGCTGACGACTGGCCACCTGCGAATTCCAGCGGTGTCCAAGCACGGACAGGCAACCTCCACCTGGCTCGAAGCGCACCCCGAGATGTGGAAAGGCGAAGCCGGTCAGGCGCGCGCAGTAGCCGGGATCGCGATCGAACACCTCGGCGCGCTGGGTGATACCGAGGACACCTCGACCGGCAGCTATGCGTTGGTGACCACTCCGGAACCGGAACTGCTCTACGCGACGAGCCGAGAAGTACACGACATCGTTGCACCGCTGTGGCGCGACATCGGGGCAGTCGATCGCCGAATCGTGGCGCCAGGACCGGTCATTCATTTCGGCGAGGGTGAACCACTGTTCGAGCGGAAGATCCCGGCAGTCGCCTTGGTGACGGCGCCGCAGTACCTACTAGCTCTGCGTGATGCCGACGCCGCCACGCACGTCGATCTCGACGCGATGGTCAAACAGGTAGAAAGCTTCCGCGATCTGCTCGACGCGTTCGATGCAACCGACACCGCGGCTTTCGGTCCGGTGGTCTCGCGCTCGGTATTCGCGAAGTTCTCGGCACTACTTCAGTTGATGCAGATTTTGTCGAAAGCCAAGAAATAGTGCTGTGCGCCTTTATTAACCGCCCGCGGTTAATAAAGGCGCACAGCAGTTGTCCTACTTGTCGTGAATGATCACGCCACGGATGTTCTTGCCATCACGCAGATCCTGGTAGCCCTGGTTGACGTCTTCGAGGCTGTAGGTGTTGGTGATCAGTTCGTCGAGCTTGAGCTGACCCGCATCGTAGAGACGAAGCAAACGCACGATGTCGTACTGCGGGTTCATTGATCCGAACAATGTGCCCTTGATCGTCTTCTGGTTCAGCGTCAGATCGGTTCCCGACACGTGCACGGTCAACTTGGCCGGATCGGCGAGACCCGTGATCACCACGGTGCCGCCCTTGCCGATCACTGCTGTCGCTGCACTGACCACGTCCTCGTCGACGGTGCCGACAAGGATGAGCGCCGCGTCGGCGCCCTGTCCCCACGTCAGCTCGTTGACCTTGGCAGCAGCGCTCTCGGCGTCTGCAAAGGCATGGGTAGCACCGAACTTCAGTGCGGTCTCACGCTTGAGAGCAACCGGGTCGACCACTACGACATACTTGCAGCCGGCCGAAACGGCGCCCTGGACGGCGTTGATGCCGAGGCCACCGATGCCGTAGATCACAGCGGTGTCACCGGCGCGAAGGTTACCGGCGTTGACTGCCGTTCCCCAACCCGAAGGCACGCCGCAGCCGACGACCACTGCTGTCTCCAAGGGAAGCCAATCGTCGATCTTGACCACCGAGTGCTGAGAAATGGTGGCGCGCTCGGAGAATGTTCCGAGCATGCACATTCCGCCGAAATCCATTCCGTTGCCGTGGAAACGGAAGGAACCGTCCGTCATCGAACCTTCGAGGATGGTGGCACCCATGTCACAAAGGTTCTGGCGACCGGTCGAGCAGTAGCGACAGGTGCCGCAGTTGGGGATGAAGCTACACACGACGTGGTCGCCCGGCTTGACCTTCGTGACGCCGGGTCCGACCTCTTCGATGATGCCCGAGCCTTCGTGTCCGCCGACAATCGGGTAACGCGGCGGGAGATCACCGTCGGTCAGATGCAGATCCGAATGGCACAGTCCGGCAGCGGTGTACTTGATCAGTACCTCACCCACCCCTGGTCCGTCGAGGTCGAGTTCCATGATCTCGAAAGGCTTTCCGGGCTCGAGCAGTACAGCAGCTTTGGTCTTCACTGGTGATCTCCTTGATTGTCGGACGAGAGAATGAGCGATGGGGGTCGGTCAGAGGGCGATGTTGACGGCCTTGGTCTGGGTGTAGAGATCGATAGCCGAAGCGCCCAGTTCGCGGCCCCAACCGGACTGCTTGTATCCGCCGAAAGGCATTGCGGTGTCGAAGCCGTTGTACTGGTTGATCCACACCGAGCCAGCCTTGAG
This sequence comes from Rhodococcus sp. MS13, assembly GCF_013277835.1. NCBI lineage: Bacteria > Bacillati > Actinomycetota > Actinomycetes > Mycobacteriales > Nocardiaceae > Rhodococcus > Rhodococcus sp. MS13. The sequence continues at coordinate 637,470 of NZ_VBTL01000011.1, read as the reverse complement.
ACGCTTGGCCGTGCGGTGGGCCTTGGAAATGTCACGGGTCCAGATGCCGGCGGCAAGTCCGTAGATGGAATCGTTTGCGGCAGTGATGGGTCCGTCGTCCGCGTTGAACGGCAGCGCTGCCACGACGGGTCCGAAGATCTCCTCCTGAACTATGGAGAATTCGGGCTTGACGTCGACGAAGACAGTGGGCTCGACGAAGTAGCCCTGATCGCCCCAGCGGTTACCGCCGGTGAGTGCACGTGCGCCGTCGGCGATTCCCTCACGGAGGTAACCGGTGACCTTGTCGAACTGCTCCTGCGAGACCAGCGGTCCGAGCTGGGTGGTGGGATCGAGGCCGGGTCCGATCTTGACCTGGCTCGCTGCGTGCGCGACGGCCTCGGTGAACTTCTCGAAGATGGTGTCCTCGACGTACAGACGGGTACCCGCAACGCAGCACTGACCGTGGTTGAACAGCCAGGCGTTGAGTGAACCCTCCACCGCGGAATCGAAATCCGCGTCGGCGAATACGATGTTGGGGCTCTTGCCACCGAGCTCGAGCGTAACCTTCTTCAGGTTGCCCTTGGCGGCGTCGACGATCTTCTTACCCACCTCGGTGGAACCGGTGAACGCGACCTTGTCCACGTCGTCGTGGCCGGACAGTGCAGCACCTGCATCGCCGAAGCCGGGAACGATGTTGACGACGCCGGGCGGGAAGCCTGCTTCTTCGAAGACCTCCGCGAGAAGCAGTGCGGTGAGCGGGGTCTGCTCAGCGGGCTTGAGGATCACCGTGTTGCCGGCGGCGAGCGCGGGGGCGAGCTTCCACGACGACATCAGCAGCGGGAAGTTCCACGGCACGATCAGTCCACAGACGCCGATTGCCTCACGCAGGGTGTAGGCGTGGAACTCGCCACCCGGAGAGAAGGGCATCGACACGTTGACGGTGCTGCCTTCGATCTTGGTGGCCCAACCCGCGTAGTAGCGGAAAACGTCTGCAGCCCAAGCCACGTCGACGGCGGTGGCGATGGCAACGGACTTGCCGTTGTCGAGAGCTTCGAGCTGACCGAATTCCTCGGCACGAGCACTGAGAATGTCGCCGACGCGCCAGATCATCCGCTCGCGCTCGTTTGCCTTCATCCGAGACCAGGGGCCGTCCTCGAAAGCCGTTCGGGCGGCGCGTACCGCGCGGTCGATGTCTTCGGCCTGGCCGTGTGCCACGTCTGCGAGCTTCTGTCCGTCAGCCGGGTTGTACGTCGCGAAGGTCTGACCCGAAGCGGCGTCGACGAATTCGCCGCCGATGTAGAGCTTCTTCGGTCCGTTCAGGAAACCCTGTACCGCGGAACTGATGGTGTGTTCGGCTACTGCCGTCATCGGAAACTCCCCTGAAGTAGTGAGGTGCGAATGTGATGCACGCCATACTTCCGCGCTTCCGGGGGTGCTAACTGTCCGAACTTTGTACAACTCAATTCGGACAGCAAACTACACAGTGATGTCGAGCGCCCGCATCCGTGTGTAGAGAGTGCTTCGGCTGATTCCGAGTTGCGCCGACGCGTGAACCTTGTTGCCGCCGCAGTCTTTCAACGCTCCGATGATCGCCTGGCGCTCGGCCTTCTCCCGCCCTGCCAACCGCGACACCTTGGCCGTGGTGCGATAGTCCTCGGGCAGATCGACGACGTCGATGCGATTACTCGAGCGTTCACCTGAGGCCCGATTCAACACGACGCGCAATTCGGCCAGGTTGCCCGGCCAACTGGCCGCAGCGAGCGCTTCGGCAGCGCTGGCGGTCAACCTCAACTCGGGCGAGATCCCCTCCAACATCACCTGAGCCAACTCGGCGATCTCAGCCTGTCGCTCGCGCAGAGGGGTGATGACAACCCTGGAGGCGCATCGTGAAAGCAGCGCCGCGATGGTCGGCGGAAGATCAACTGCCGCCCCGCTGGTCAGTACGATCTTCGGCCCCTCGGCGCTGGCATCGATCAGGTCTGCGACCAGCGGCAACACCGAATCGGGAAGGAGCTGCACCTGTTCGATCACGACCACGCCCGAACGCTTACGGGCTGCTCGCACAAGATCGGTGATCCACTGCTCACGGCCGTCGAACGCGATCCGCGTGGCATCGTGCCAACTGGCGTCGACGCTCCCGACCACGTCCGATGCTGCCGAAGTTCGACCGGAACCTGCTTCACCCGAGATGGCAACTGCGGACGACGACGCCCGCGCCCGCATCAGGTCGCGGCGCAGTCGTTCGCCCGGAGATGGTGCCCGCTCGTGGGTTCTGCGGATGGGCGCCCGTTCCCGCTGGAGTGGTTCGACCAGGAAGAGTGCGCCGCCGTCGGCCCCGGAAATCCGGTCGGCTTGAACTCGCGCCAGCGCACCGGACGCCAATTCGACTGTCACAAGCCTTGATTGATCAGGATTGAGATCGGCGATCAAGGACCGGAGTGATACGTGGTCGGCGGTGTCGAGCAGATCCAAGGCCGTTCGGTTGCTCAGCAGGATGTCGTCACCGATGGCCGCGACGGCAATGTGGCGCTGATGTGAAACTCGCTGGAATGCGTCGACCAGCCGCTGCTCCGACGCTTTGGAGCCTTCGAGCAGTCGTTTCTCGATATCCGCCGCAGCACGCGCAAGGAAGGGCGCGAACAGCGGGTTGGCCTGCGAGACAACGCCGGTCATGTCGAGAATACCCTCGACGCGACGTGTGACGGGATGCAGGATCGGCTGGCCGTAGCAGCTCAATCCCTTGAGGCTGTCGAGGAAATGCTCGTCCCCGTGGATCACCACACTTCGACCTACCTCGAGCGGCGTGCCGAGTGCATTGGTACCGGCGTGCTCTTCACCGAAGCGTGAACCGTTGACGACGCCCAACCGCTCGATCGTCCGCTCGACGCGGCTGTCGGAGTACACCGAAGCGACCACGCGACATTCTCGATCAGCAAGCAGCACACAGAAACCGGTGCCCGCGATCTGTTGCGACACCTCGTCGAGCACGGGCGCGGCGGCCCGGAGCAGACGAGACTCGCCGTCTTGCTCCTCGGTGTCCACGGCGATTGCCGACGACGGATCGAGGCCACTCAGTCGAGAACGCTTCCAGGAGAGCGCGATCTCGGGGCGTACCGGCTCACGCTCCCCTGGGTTCGCGGACATATGCTCAGGCCTGACCGATCAATTCGATCGCCTGTTCTCGCATCGCGATCTTGCGGACCTTGCCCGTGACTGTCATCGGGAACTCGTCCACGACATGGACATACCGCGGAATCTTGTAGTGCGCGAGCTTGCCGGTGCAGAAGGCACGGACCGAATCGGCGTCCAGATCGTCTGCACCTTCGCGCATCTGGACCCACACCATCAATTCCTCGCCGTACTTGGCGTCCGGCACACCGATGACCTGCGCGTCGAGAATGTCGGGATGGGTGTAAAGGAACTCCTCGATCTCACGCGGATATACGTTCTCACCACCGCGGATGACCATGTCCTTGATGCGTCCCGTGATAGCGACGTATCCGGCCTCGTCCATGACTCCGATGTCTCCGGTGTGCATCCACCGGGCAGCGTCGATAGCCTCGGCGGTCTTCTCCGGGTTCTCCCAGTAGCCGAGCATGACCGAGTAACCACGCGTGCACAGTTCGCCCGGCTCGCCGCGCGGCACCGTCAGTCCGGTTGCCGGATCGACGATCTTGATCTCGAGGTGCGGCCCCACCCGACCGACGGTTTCGGTGCGCTGCTCGATCGAATCGTCCGAGCGGGTCTGCAGCGACACCGGCGACGTCTCGGTCATGCCATAGCAGATGGACACCTCTGCCATGCCCATGCGATCGATGACCTGCTTCATCACTTCGACCGGGCAGGGCGAACCCGCCATGATGCCGGTGCGAAGGGACGACAGATCGAAGCTGTCGAAGTCCGGCAGCGCCAACTCGGCAATGAACATCGTCGGAACGCCGTAGAGGGACGTGCACTTTTCGGCCTGGACGGCCTCGAGCGAAGCGCGCGGATCGAAGGCGGGGCCCGGAATGACCATGGCAGCACCATGACTGGTGCACGCAAGGTTGCCCATCACCATGCCGAAGCAGTGATAGAACGGCACCGGGATGCACACCCGATCGACCTCGCTGTAGTGGCACAACTCGCCGACGAAGTAGCCGTTGTTGAGGATGTTGTGGTGGCTGAGCGTCGCGCCCTTCGGGAAACCGGTAGTGCCCGAGGTGTATTGGATGTTGATCGCGTCGTCGGCCGACAGCGCGGCTTGGGCAGCTGCGAGCGGAGCCGGATCGCTGGCCTGGGCCGCCAACCCGTCGGCAAGCACCGCGTCCCACTCGGGTGAACCGAGCAGGAGCACCGAAGTCAGATCCGGGCACTGCGGCCGCACCGTCTCGATCATCGACGCGTAGTCCGAGGTCTTGAAGCTGGCCGCAGACACCAGCGTCGAGATTCCGGCCTGCTCGAGCACGTACTGCAACTCGTGCGAGCGGTACGCCGGATTGATGTTGACCAGGATCGCGCCGATCTTTGCCGTCGCGTATTGCGTGAACGTCCATTCCGGACAGTTGGGAGCCCAGATTCCCACTCGGTCGCCCTTCCCCACACCACGGGAAAGTAGTCCGGCAGCGAGCCCGTTCACCTGCTCGGCGAACTCCCGGTACGTCCATCGTCGACCGCTGGCGTGGTCGATCAACGCATCGCGGTCGCCGTGTGCGGCAACCGTGCGATCGAGGTTGTCTCCGATGGTGTCGCCCAGCATCGGACCGTCCCATACTCCGGACGTATAGCTGGGCAGCGGCGTACTCATGTGTTCTGTCCTCTCCGGTTACCTGTTCAGGCACCTATGAGAGGGGCCGCCGCAGCGGACCCTCTCATCTACGAATTTACTCGATTCGGTGTGATGCACGACATACTTCCCGGTGCGGGGTGCCTGTAACTGTTCGAAGTCCGGACACCCCACCCGCCTGCTGTGCGCCTTTATTAACCGCCGGCGGTTAATAAAGGCGCACAGTGTTTACAGGGCGTGGTCCTTGGTCTCGACGAGCGCCCAGGTGCAGACCAGACTCACCACGCCGAGGATTGCCAACATGATTCCGATGGCCATACTCCCGTAGGCCGAGGCCAGCGGTGCGGCGATCAGCGGCGGCACTGCGCCGCCGAGCACTCCGGCGAGGTTGTAGCCGAGGCCGGCACCGGTGTAGCGGTAGCGGGTCTGGAACATTTCCGGAAGCAGCGCACCACAGGGGCCGTACGCGATTCCGAAGATCATCAGCGTGCCGAACATTCCGAGGATGAACGCGATCGGTGTTCCGGTGTCCAGGAGCGGGAACAGAATGAGCGCCCACACCACAGCCAGACCACAAGAGATCATGATGACCTTGCGACGCCCGATGCGGTCCGAGTACAAGGCGGAGACGATGATCGCCGCACCGAAGACGAAGGCGGACGCGATACCGACCGACAGGACGAACGGGCGGGAGAAGCCGAGGGTCTTGGTTCCGTAGCTCGTGAGGAACGCCGTGCCCATGTAGAAGAACGCGAACAGGCAAGCGAGGGCGCCGGCCGAGAGCAGGATTTCCTTGGTCTGGAACCGCCAGGCATCCAGGAACGGGAGGGTGCGAGGTGCTTCGTTCTTCTGCTCTGCAACGCGCTCTGCCTGCTCCGCCTTGAAGACCGGGGTCTCCTCGATAGCGAGTCGCATGTAGAGGCCGATGCCGACCAACACGATGGAGAACAAGAACGGGATACGCCAGCCGTAGTCGAGGAAGGCTTGGTTGGTATCGCCGAGAACAGCGCCGGTGATGAGGAATGTACTGCTCGAGAGCACGAAGGCGATTGCGGGGCCGAGCTGCGGGAACATCGCATACAGACCACGTTTGCCCGGTGGGGCGTATTCCGCGGTGAGCAGAGTTGCGCCTGCCCATTCACCACCGACCGCGAAGCCTTGGCCGAATCGCAAGAGCACCAGGATGATCGGAGCCGCAACACCGATGGTTGCCGCACCGGGCAGCAAGCCGATCAGGAGCGTCGAGATACCCATGAGCAGGAGCGTCGAGATCAGAGTCTTCTTGCGACCGATGCGATCACCGAAGTGTCCGAACAGCATTGCGCCGACGGGCCGGGCGATGAATGCGACTGCGAAGGTCGCAAACGATGCGACGGTTCCCGCGGTGGCACCGAGCGCGGGGAAGAATACCGTCGGAAAGACAAGTGCCGCAGCAGTTCCGTAGATGAAGAAGTCGTAGAACTCGATGGTCGTGCCGATGCAGCTCGCGATCGCGACGCGCCGCACACTGGTGGTCTGCGGGGGTTGTGTCGCGCCTGCGGCACTCGCACCCCCGGCGCCGGCGGCGCTGTTGCCGCCTGTGGGAGAGACTGTGGTCACTCGATTCCTCCGTGGTCCCGTGGTGTCGCCCTGTGGGCATCACCGTCGATAGGAGGAAAGGTAGTGATGTGGCTCACCCCTGCACTACCCCCGAAAGGGGGTAGGAGTGATCTAGGTCACGACTTGTATGCAATGGTAACGAGTTTCACCGCTCTTCACATGCCGTGGGCCGTCCGATTCGTTCACACGAATCGGACGGCCCACGCTGAACTGCGTCAGGTCCAGCGCTACGAATCAAGCCTTTCCGGCAGCCCCGAAAAGCTCCTGACGGATCTCTCCCCACACCGTGGCATAGGAGTCGATGATCGGTTCTGAAATCCACTTGGACTCCCCCGCTTGAACTTTCGCGAGAGCATCCGAGAAGAGATCCTGGTAGCGGGACAACCGCGGAACGAATGCCGACAAATCGTCGAACAGGTTTGCAGCCCGGCGGTCCAGCTCGGCAAGGGAATTCGCGTCTGCGTCGTCGATAAGTGCAACGAACTCCTCGTCCAGCGGAACGAAAGCCTCGTACACTTCGCCGATGGAGTCCTCGTCGATCGAGACCCGCTCAGCGTCCAACTGATCTTCGAGTTCCGCGAGGCCTTTCTCGGTCAGGCTGATGGCACCTTCTGCTTCGGCCGCTTTACCCTGCGCGACAAGTGCGTCGTACGCAGCTTGACCGGACGCTGCACTGACGCCCAAGTGCTCGGCCAGTACAACCGCTCCGACCCGCTCCTTGAGACGTACTGCTTGGAGCAGCGCCAGTTCGTCCACATTGCCAGCGAAGGCCATCAATTTCTCCTACTCACGTGCCGCCTCTGCGGCTCCAGCATGTCAGCGGACACCCCTGGGTCTCCGAAGCCCAGTGAAGGGCTCGAAAGAATCAGATCACACACACTTTGCCATGTGTCGAGCAGCTGACGAGGGGCTCCCCGACTGACAATTCGGACGATCCGGTATGTTTGCAGCGTGATAGCTCCGATGGTGTCTGTGATAATCCCCTGCCTAAACGTCATGAAATACATCGACGTCCAGCTGACTGCGTTGAGCGAGCAGAACTTCGGCGGAGTTTTCGAGGTCATCGTGAGTGACAATGGATCGACAGACGGTCTCGAACAGCACATTGCAAATCACCCGCTCACGGCTGAGCTCGACCTTCGATATATAGATTCTTCTCAGAGAGCTGGAATCAGCTTTGCCCGGAACAATGGGTCGGCAAATGCGCGTGGGCAATTTCTTGCATTTTGCGACGGTGACGACCGCGTCCACAGCTCCTGGCTGACCCAGCTGCTTCTTTCGGCCGAATTCGCAGATCTGATTGCCGGCGGCGTGGAATCAGAATCGATCAATTCGCCGGAAGTGCATTCGTGGCGACCGTTTTCCTCGACGGACGGGCTGGTTCTCGGCCGCTTTCTTCCTTCTGCGATGGGTTGCAACATTGGAATCTGGAAGCGCGCCTTCGATTCGATCGGCGGCTTTGACGAATCGATGACAGCGGGCGAGGATGTCGAGTTTTCGTGGCGAGCCCAGATCTCAGGCCTGTCCTTCGCCCACGCGCCTAAGGCAACCGTCGCCTACCGGCTTCGATCAACCCTTAGCGGAACATGGCACCAGACCGTGTCGTACGGTATGGCTGAAGTCGAGCTATTTCTTGCATTTCGTGACTACGGGGTCCGACGACCGACGATAAAATCTTCGCTCACCACTCTTGCCGGCCTAATCTTGCTGAATCCGTTGATTCCACAAAGGCTCAGCGGAATGCCGCGGGGTCGATGGATCGCCTTTGCCGGTTTACAGGTGGGCAAGCTCAAATGCGCCGCCAGGAATCGCACCTTCTACTTCTGAGCGCCCGATATCGTTTCAGGCGACGGTATCGGCCTGATCGGGGATCACGCTGCCGTCCGCACGAGTCACGGCGCCTTTGGCCCCGGCCGCGTCGGTGTAGGCATCGGTCGAGCAGTGATAGGGAGCATCCGTCTGTGCTTTCGGTTCGATGAACATGGGGTTGACCAGCCATTTTCCGTCACTGTTGTCGTAGGCATTGCACATCAGTTCGGGATTGTTGCGGTTGATCACCAGGCGCGCACCGGTCGCATCTCCGAGGAACGTCACGTCGGTGACAGAATCACCGGCAGCAAACACCTGACGCCGATCGGCAGGCAACTGCTCGAACGCCGTAGGCCCTTGGACCCCGTAGACAACCTCGTTGACCTGACACCGCTTCCCATCGATGTACGGAATGACCGAGTCGTCACCGTCCGCAACCCCACCACATCCCCGCAGGCGCCCCGTCAGAACGCCGCCCTCGACGATCGGCCGAACTCCCATCACGTGATCGGCATCCAATCCCAGCTGCTCCGACCAGACACGAACGACCGGTTCGGCCGACGCGGAGATGATCCGCACGTCGAATCCATGAGCGCCGAGGGTTTTCACCAAATCTTCGATTTGCGCGTAGTAACGCACCGAGCCGTCGACTTCCGTGGTACCGACGGTCTGATCGGATCCTTCTGCAGCAGCGAGATTCTCAGCACGCGCTGCGCGGGCGTACTCGGTGATCTCGTCCTCGGTGTGCCCTGCCATCAACTGCACCGCCCACGCGTATGCAGCCTTGGTCCGGCGGTGATCGTAGCCGTCGAATGCAACCTGTCCGTCGCGAGTCTTCTCCTCGAGTACCGCAACGATCTCGTCAGCGCAGTCCAAGTCGGTACTGGTTACCAAGGGTTGACCCGGAGCGGTCTCCGAGCCACACGCGGCGGAAAGTGCGGCAGCGCCGGCTGGAGCCATGAAGCGACTGGTGGTTGCCCAGTCCGCTCCGGCGGGCTGTAACACCTTGTTGTTCTTGATCATCCAGAATGCAGTGGCGCTTCCGATGTCGTTCTTGACAACTGTGTTGTCCCAGTCGAAGAGCGCCAACGGAGCGCCGTCATCGACATCACCTGCAGCTCCACACGTTCCGAACTCCGTCATCATGGCATCCAACCTCACACGGTTGTCGCCGTACCACGCCAGACTGGGATCCAACGCCGCGCAGGATGAACTACCCTGCGCCGCATCCTCTTTCGTGGCACTCTCGGCCGAATTACATGCAGTTGCACTCAACAGGACACTACCTACGGCCAACGCACACAGGGCGCGGGCATGCAGCGAACGGAACATCGATTCCCTCATTTTCGTCGTGATTCGGGTACGACGGCATACCCGAGTGTCGATCGACCCGGGTATGCCGTGCAGCTGTCAACTAGTCGAGCGTCAGCACTTCTCCCGACGCAACGGCGTCGGCGCGAGAGGTGTCCTTGAGGTCGACGCCGGAGCGGCCCAATTGGCGCGCTCCCGTCACCAACCCCAGGACGACACGAGCAGCCTGCTCGTATCCGAGGCCCTCGGGTGGGTGGACATTGGAAATGCAGTTTCGATCCGCGTCGGTACGACCGACGCGCGGAAGATGAGTCAGATAGATCCCGACGCTGTCCGCAACGGAGAGCCCTGGACGTTCGCCGATCAGGACGATCGCCGTCTGCACTCCCATCGCGGCGGCGATGTGATCACCCAGTGCCACACGGGCATTCGTGGCGATCACCGGCGGCGCAATCGAGTACCGCTCCCCCAACACCGTGACCAAAGCGGACAGTAGTTGCTCGCCGTGGTCCATCAGTGCTCGCGGGGAGAGTCCGTCGGCGAGGATGAACCCGATTTCCTTGTCGGAGCTCTTGATCGCGCTCAGGTCAGCAGGCTGGCGCCCCAGGTCGGGTCTCCGGAGATACTCGCTGCGAGTGGAGACGCTGCTCGCGACCACCACCGGTGCCCCGATACCCACCCCGTCGACCCGACTGGCGAGAGTCTCGGAATCGAGTGGCTCGTGCACTGCGTCGCGGGCTGCGGCGTGTGCTGCCTTGAATTCGAGAACCCGCTTGGTGGGCAACGAATCTCCGGCACGCCCCAAGCCGATACGCGATTGTGTGGTCTTGCGCAGTGGACCCCAGAAATCGAGGATCGGCGCCTGATCTTCGGTCATGAGTTCACCGTCAAAGCCCGCAGCGGCGACATTTCGGCGTCGATCGGAAGAACCCGACCGTTTGCGTCGGTCATCCCCAAGTTGTGGAGCCAGGTCTCGAACTCCGGGGCGGGCTGCAAACCGAGGACCTTACGCACGTACAGCGCGTCGTGGAACGCCAGACTTTGATAGCCGAGCATCACGTCGTCGGCGCCGGGCACCGCGATCACGAACGCCGCGCCGGCGACGCCCAGCAAGGTGAGGAGGTTGTCCATGTCGTCTTGATCGGCTTCGGCGTGGTTGGTGTAGCAGACGTCCACTCCCATCGGCAGCCCGAGGAGTTTTCCGCAGAAGTGATCCTCCAAGCCCGCGCGAATGATCTGCTTGCCGTCGTAGAGGTACTCGGGACCGATGAAACCGACCACCGTGTTGACCAGCAGCGGCTCGAGATCTCGAGCCACGGCGTATGCCCTGGTCTCGAGTGTCTGCTGATCGACCGGGGCTCCGCCGGTGCCGTAGTGGGCACCCGAACTGAGGGCGGACCCCTGCCCTGTCTCGAGGTACATGACGTTGTTGCCGACCGTTCCGCGGTTCAAGGAGCGTCCGGCCTCGTTACCCTCGCGCAGTAGCGGAATGTTCACTCCGAAACCGGAATTGGCGCCTTCGGTACCGGCAATCGATTGGAAGACAAGATCGACCGGCACCCCCGATTCGATCAGTCCGATCGTGGTGGTCACGTGAGAGAGCACGCACGACTGAGTCGGGATCTCGAATCGCTGACGGATGTCGTCGAGCAGGTGGAGCAGATCAGAGGTGGCCTGGGGTGAATCCGTCGCAGGGTTGATGCCGATGACGGCGTCGCCACATCCCATCAGGAGACCGTCCAATGTGGCCGCCGCAATGCCGCGTGGATCGTCCGTCGGGTGGTTTGGCTGGAGTCGGGTGCTCAGCCGTCCAGGCAGTCCGATGGTGGTGCGGAACCCCGCGGTGACCGTGATGGCCTTGGCGACGGCGATCAGGTCCTGATTGCGCATGATCTTGCTGACCGCGGCTACCATCTCGGGGGTCAGACCGGGACTCACGGCAGACAAGCGTGCTGAAGCTTCCGGCGCCGACGCAGTCTCGAGCAGCCAGTCCCGTAATCCGCCAACAGTCAGGTGGGCCACCGGCGCAAATGCGAGGCGATCGTGGCTGTCGATGATGAGCCGGGTCACCTCGTCGTCCTCGTACGGAACCAACAGATCTTCGAGGAACACAGTCAACGGAAGATCAGCCAGAACCCATTGGGCAGCAGCACGTTCAGCATCGGAGCTTGCCGCGCAACCGGCTAGTTCGTCACCCGACCGCAGTGGTGTCGCTTTTGCCATCAGATCGACGAGACCGTCGAACGAGTAGTTGGTTCCGGATACCTGCTGGTGATACTTGGCCATCCCGCGACTCATCCCAATTCTTCTTCCGCCTGTGCAAGTACAGCAAACTCCTCGTCCGGCGAGTTGGCAACAAGGTGGTGACGACTGTAGAGACCGAAGTACGCCATCAGAACGCCGAAGGCAACCAACGTCAGCAATGCCGCAACGGGATCGACCAGGAAGGTGGCCACCACCGACACTGCCGCGATCACGAGCGCAAACGAGGTGGTGGCGATACCGCCGGGCGTGCGGTACGGGCGCGGCATGTTCGGCTCACGCTTACGAAGAACGATGTGACTCACCATCATCAGGACGTAGCTGACTGCCGCGCCGAACACCGCCATGTTGAGCAACATGGCACCTTCACCGGTGAGTGAGAGCGCGAAGCCGATGATTCCGGGAACGACGAGCGCGAGAGTGGGGGCCTTGCGCTTGTTGGTCACCGACAGGTTCTTCGGCAGGTAGCCGGCGCGGGAGAGCGCAAACGTCTGACGTGAGTAGGCGTACATGATCGAGAAGAAGCTCGCGACCAGACCGGCAAGTCCGATGTAGTTGACGGCCTTTGCCGCTCCGCTGTCCCCCAGAGCCTCGACGAGCGGATTTCCGGAGGTGGACAGGGCATCGGCGCCGAGCGCACCGGTGGCGAGGAAGAGAACCGTTGCGCCTGTGACGATCAGGATCAACATGCTGATGATGATGCCGCGGGGGACATTCTTCTCCGGCTCACGTGCTTCCTCGGCGGCCAGCGGTACACCTTCGACGGCAAGGAAGAACCAGATCGCGAAGGGCACGGCGGCCCAGATTCCGAGCAGACCGAATGGCAGGAACGACGAGGATCCGACTGCGCTGGTGTCGACGGCGATATCGGTGAGGTTGGACGAATCGAAAAGGCCGACAGCCGAAACCGCGAACACGACCAGGCCGACGAGTGCAATGGCGGTGATGATGAACATCGCCTTGAGTGCCTCACCGGCGCCGGTGAGGTGAATGCCGATGAAGATCGCGTACACCGCGAGGTACACCCACCACCCGTCGGTGATCCCGAACAGGTTCAGGGACTCGACGTACGCACCGATGAAGGTCGCGATCGCTGCGGGCGCGATCGAGTACTCGATGAGAATTGCTGTGCCGGTGGCAAATCCACCCCAGGGCCCCATGGCCCGTCTGGCAAACGTGTATCCACCACCAGCGGCAGGAAGTGCCGACGACATCTCGGCCATACCGAGCACCATCGCCAGGTACATCCCCGCGATGACGACGGCCGCGATGAGAAGGCCACCGAAACCACCTTCGGCCAGACCGTTGTTCCAGCCGGCGTAGTCACCGGAAATCACATAGCTGACACCCAACCCCGCAAGCAGCACCCACCCTGCTGTTCCCTTTCGGAGTGTTCGTTTCTCCAGATACGAATTGTCTTCCGCATGGAAGTCTGCGCCGTCGTGGTGTGCACCCGCGGCACCGGCGTTTTTGCCGGTTGCGTGGTCGGAAAGAGACATGTCCATCCTCTGAATCGGTCAAGAATGAGACGACGCACGGTGGATGCGTCGCGTGAAATGAACGGTATGTGGGCGATGTACGGAGAAGGTCGCCTGGAGATGACCGTGCTGTTAACTGGCTGTCATGTGAGCGGCCCCGAGTCTGTTCAGATCTTCTTCAGGCGGCCGTTCTCAGGATCGGGCGGCCGCGCCCGGCACCGGGCAGGCATCGACGGCCTCGGCGACGACCTGGGGAACCGTCGGGGGCGAAGGACGCACGCCCGCTTCCCAATCAGCGCCTACGAGAATGCTCGAAGCGCCGAGTGCTTCGTTTTCGTCCGGTGTGAACGCCCTTGCTCGACTGAGGAATCTGAATCCTTCAGGAGACTCCAGGCTGAATCCACTGCCGCGGCCGGGCACGACGTCCAGCACCAACTGGGTGTGCTTCCAGGCTTCGAACTGTGATCCGGAAATCCAGACCTGTACAGCGTCGGTTCCGGTGGGAAGGTCTTCGGAAATCTCTCCGACAGCAAGTCGGAGATCGACGATTCCGAGTAGTACGTCACGGTCCCCGACGATGAATTCGCCTGAGGGATAACACATCGGGGCCGAGCCGTCGCAGCATCCGCCGGATTGATGCATCATCAGTTCGCCGTGAGTCCCGCTGAGGCGGCGTAGCAGGTCAGCCGCCCCAGCGGTGGTCACCAACCGGGGTGGAACGGCGCCGGTATCGGGTGTGTCCGTGGCGCTCATTCCAACCTCCGTGTGTTTGTGCAGGTTTCGCGTGTTGCAGTCTTGCGCACCGGCACCCGCAGCGAGGGGCTCACGGGTGCCGGTGGGTCGATCAGAAGAAGCCCTGAGCCTTCTGGGCGTAGCTGACCAGGAGGTTCTTGGTCTGCTGGTAGTGCGAGAGCATCATCAGGTGGTTCTCGCGGCCGATGCCGGACTGCTTGTATCCACCGAAAGCGGCGTGTGCCGGGTACTGGTGGTACGTGTTGGTCCAGACGCGACCGGCCTGGATGTCGCGGCCTGCTCGATACGCAACTCCGCCGTCGCGGGACCAGACACCGGCGCCCAAACCGTAGAGCGTGTCGTTGGCGATTTCGATGGCCTCGTCGTAGTCCTTGAACGAGGTGACCGAGACGACGGGTCCGAAGATCTCTTCCTGGAAGATGCGCATCTTGTTGTTGCCGGTGAACACCGTCGGCTGGACGTAGTAGCCGCCGGACAGGTCTCCGCCGAGTTCGGCCCGCTCACCACCGGTGATGACCTTGGCGCCTTCGGCCTTGCCGATCTCGATGTACGAGAGGATCTTCTCGAGCTGATCGTTGCTGGCCTGGGCACCGATCATGGTGTCGGTGTCGAGCGGATCCCCTTGGCGCACAGCCTTGGTGCGAATGGCGGCCATCGCGAGGAACTCGTCGAAGATGTCTTCCTGGATCAGCGAACGTGACGGGCAGGTGCAGACCTCGCCCTGGTTGAGGGCGAACATCGTGAAGCCCTCGAGTGCCTTGTCCTGGTAGTCGTCATTGGAGGCCAGGACGTCGGAGAAGAAGATGTTGGGGCTCTTGCCACCTAGTTCGAGGGTCACGGGGATGAGGTTCTGCGACGCGTACTGCATGATCAGGCGACCTGTGGTGGTTTCACCGGTGAACGCGATCTTCTTGATACGCGGGCTCGACGCGAGCGGCTTTCCGGCCTCGACGCCGAAGCCGTTGACGATGTTGAGCACACCGGCAGGCAGCAGGTCACCGATGATGCCGATGAGGTGCAGGATCGAGACGGGTGTCTGCTCGGCAGGCTTGAGCACGATGGCATTGCCGGCAGCAAGGGCGGGTGCGAGCTTCCACACGGCCATGAGGATCGGGAAGTTCCACGGAATGATCTGGCCGACTACGCCGAGCGGCTCGTGGAAGTGGTACGCCACGGTGTCGGAGTTGATCTCCGAAAGCGAACCTTCCTGTGCGCGAATAGCTCCCGCGAAGTAGCGGAAGTGATCGATGGCGAGCGGAATGTCGGCGTTGAGGGTCTCGCGGATCGGCTTGCCGTTGTCCCACGACTCGGCGAGTGCGATGGATTCGAGGTTCTCCTCCATACGATCAGCGATCTTGTTCAAGATGATCGCGCGCTCGGCGACCGAGGTCTTGCCCCAGGCCGGAGCTGCTGCGTGCGCTGCGTCGAGAGCGAGCTCGATGTCTTCTGCGGTGGAACGAGCCACATCACAGAAATTCTGTCCGGTCACCGGTGTCGGGTTCTCGAAGTACTGACCCTTGACCGGAGCAACCCATTCGTTGCCGATCCAGTTGTCGTATCGAGACTGGAAGGACATGATCGCGTCGGCGGTACCTGGGCGGGCGTACACGGTCATTGCAAGCTCCTATGTAAACGTGATCTTCCTGGGCGCACCCACCAAATCGGTGACTGCAATCCCACCCCCCGGTGGGGTGTGATTCACAACACTAGGAGTTGCAACGTTGCAAGTACGTTGCGTGCGAGAAACGCAGATGATTCTCAGATGCCCAATTGGCGGTCGAGGAGATCAATTCTTGCCTGGACCTGCGAATACAGCGGAGATTGAGGATCCAACGTGGACAGGTAGGCCTCCCACACGACGGAGTCTTCGCGCCCGTGTACGGACGTGGTCCACCGGGCCAGAAGGTTGGCGTCACCTCCACGCAGCAGAGCCGCCTGAACCCTGGTGCGTAGTTCTTCCCGCACCTCTTCGATTCCCGGGGAGGCCGAGCCTGCCAGTACCGGGCCCGAATACAGTTTCATCGCCGTCGCCGCGTCTCCGCGATCCAACGCTGCCCGCACGTCGCCGACGTCTGTCGTGAACTCCGTGATGATCCGATAAGGACGCGAAGCGAGCCGGTCGGCGCCGAAAACCTTACGAAGCCGCGACATTTCCGCGCGAATGGTCACTGCGTCGAGCTCCCCCTCGTCGAGCAGGACCGCAAGGTGGTCGGAGCTGAGACCCTCCGGATGTTCGGAGAGCAGAAGGAGAATCTCGGCGTGACGCTGCGAAATCGGGATGCGGTCACCGCCGCGAACCAGCGTCGGCCGGCCGGCACCGAATGTTTCGAGGCGCGGAGCCGTGGCGCTGAGCGGGATAGGCGAGTTCAAGAGGTGGAATCGCAATTCCGATTCGGCGGCCGCAACAGTTGCACGGATCAGCGACAGCACTTCGGGAACCGCGACCCTGGGACCACCGGTGATGTCGATGGCACCAAGGATTTGCCCAGTGGTGGGATCGTGGACGGGTGCGGCCGAACAACTCCAGTCGTGCACGGTTCGGTTGAAATGCTCGGATCCGAAAATCTGTACGGAGTGATCGAGAGCAAGCGCCGTTCCCGGCGCATTGGTGCCGACACGATCTTCGCTCCAGTCGGCGCCTTCGACGAAGTTCATGGACAACGCCTTGTCCTTGGCCGAGTTGTCACCCTCCACCCAGAGCAGTCGACCGTGTGCGTCACTGATCGCGATCAGCAATCCGGTCTCGGCAGCATCTTCCACCAGGAGTTTCCGAATCACCGGACGGATCAATGACATGGGATGCGCGGACCGATATTTTTCGAGTTCCAACCCCTCGAGCATCTCAGGATTGCCGACAACATCGGGATTTACTCCCTTGTTGCGGCTCCGCATCCAGGACTCGAGCACGACCGAACGGACATGGGAGTCGTCGGTCAGCCCTTGGCCGGGCACGCCGCGGGCATCGATGAACGACTGATGGGCAGACGAAAGTCGCCGCGCGAGTAACGCGACGTCATCGCCTGGCCTGACCGCCACCCACGGGTTGCCGGACACAGCCTGTTCACGTGCCATATTTTGCGTTCCTCCGCTCCGTGGACCACTGTAACGCCGATCACAGCCCGTAGGCGAGAACGACCATTCGGTATGACTGTCGACCTAGCCTGCCGCCACTCGCGGTCACTCGTCACCGAGCAGGATGGCGCTTGCTCGTTCCGCGACCATTACCGCGGTCGCGTGTGGGCCGCGGGTCGGGATCGTCGGCAGGATTGACGTGTCAACAATACTGAGTCCTTGCGCGCCGATCACACGGCACCGA
This sequence comes from Rhodococcus sp. MS13, assembly GCF_013277835.1. Lineage (NCBI taxonomy): Bacteria > Bacillati > Actinomycetota > Actinomycetes > Mycobacteriales > Nocardiaceae > Rhodococcus > Rhodococcus sp. MS13. The sequence continues at coordinate 620,198 of NZ_VBTL01000011.1, read as the reverse complement.
TCATCGACGACTGCGAACGGGTCCGATTCGGCGCCCATCACGCAGTTACCGGACATGTGCAAGGACGTACCGAGGCGAGATTCGATCCACTCGTCGGTGTACTCCACGACGGGGCGATCGATCAACCCGGTCTCGGCGATCGACTCGAGAAGGTTCTCGGCGATCTGCATTCCTTCCCGAATGGTTGCTCGATCGTGCGTCGACGCGACGTAGTTGTATCGAATACGCGGTGCCCCAGCGGGATCCCCCGATGCCAGTTCGATGCTCCCACGACTGCGCGGCGCCATGAGGACCACCCCGACGCCGTGATCCATGCGAGGCACACCGGGAACCAAGTCTGTGAAAGATGCGGTGTACGGGCGGATTTCAAGCTCGGCGAGATTGAGTGCAGTCTCCAGCACCGGTGTCTGCGAGCGAATCGTACGAGGCGTCGAAAAATGGTACGGCAGCAGCACTTCCGGATGGTCGACGAAGTTCTGGCCGACGCCAGGTCGATCGAGAATGACGGAAACTCCTTGCTCTGCAAGTTGTTCCGCCGGTCCAACACCGGAATTCAAGAGAATGTGCGGCGTCGCCACCGCACCCGAACACACGATCACGTGGTCGGCACGAATGCGTCGGACGTTGCCGTCGTCGAGAACGTCGACGCCGATCGCACGGGTTCCCGAGAATACGATGCGAATGACGTTCACTCCGGATTCCACCCGCAAATTCGGGCGGTGCAACGCCGGCATCAGATACCCGATCGCAGTACTGATCCGACGATGATCCGCCACGTTCAGTGGCACTCGGCCGACGCCGAACGAGTCCGGCGCATTCTTGTCGACGTCGTCGGGAAAGCCTGCTCCGAGCGCTGCCGCATGAAACTCGCCGCTCAGTGGATGCAGTTGGTCCCACGCTCGACGCTCGACCGGGATCGGACCGGCGGTCCCGTGGAACTCGCTCTCGAAATCACGATCCGTCTCAGACTTCTTGAAGTACGGCAAGACGTCGTCGTATCGCCATGAACTCGGCCAGTTCTCGAAATCTGCGCGGGTCGCGCGCGTGAAGTACGCACCGTTGACGGCCCCGGACCCACCGAGTGTCCGCCCGCGCGCAATCGTGGACGCCCGACGCGGTGTCAGTTCGACCGGATACGTCCACGTGTATTCGCTCGCAGGTCCGACCGGCAGTCGGTACGGATCACCCAGGACGTCCGGAAGTTCGAGCGCCGAACGATATCCGCTTCCCGATTCGAGGAGCATCACCGTGGCGGATGGATCTTCACTGAGCCTGGCTGCGACGACGCAGCCACACGTGCCACCACCGACAACCAGGAAGTCTGCGTAGTCGGCTTCTGTCACTTGGTGATTCGAGGTTTCAGCGCCGCCCAGTCGCGAGCGTCGAACGCGCCCCGCCAGAGTCCGGCTCCATACGCGATGTCATCTGCTCGTTTGAAGAAGACGTACCGAACCGGACCCAGCCCGCCTGGCTCACGGTGGCGATACCAGTCCACCAAACCTTCGGTGACTGCCGCAGCGACGGCCAGTCGCCGAATTCGACGGGAAGCGATCACCGCCAGAAGAGTCACCGGCCAGTAGTGACGACACATCGCCGAGGCGAGTTGCCAGAATCCTCCGACAAACCCCTGCGCAGTGAGGATCGCTGCGATCCGGGTGGGCTGACTCAGCCCGTTGAACATCTTTCGCAGGCGATACACCGTGAAGAGCAGAGCGCCCAGCGCACTCGCAAGACCGGAACGGGTCAGTGTTGCGGCGGCGATGCACGCGAAGAGCGTCGAGAACGACATCGCCATCGGCGGAACCGAACCCTCGTGTCTTGCAGCCAACGGCGCCGCGCCCGTGCCGTAGAACGCTCTCCTGGCGAACCACTTGTCGAACTGAACTCGATGATCGTGGGCGACATGCGCAACCGGTTCGTACCTCAGTCGCCAACCCGCAGCCTGCAGTCGCCAGCAGAAATCGACGTCCTCGGCCACTTCGAGACTCTCGTCGAAACCGTTGCATTCGAGTGCCACGTCGCGCCGGACGATCACGGCCGCGCTGGGGACATAGGCGACCGGACTTCCCGACTTCACCGCAGCTTCTTTGCGTCCGAGGTCGAGAGACGATCGCATGTTCTCGTACCGCGCCAGCGCCGTCCCGTACGGATCGAGGGCGACGATGCGGGGCGCAACAAGGGCAACCCCTGGATCGCTGAAGTGGCCCAACATCAACTCGAGCCAACCGGCACGCGGTATGACGTCGGAGTCGAGGAAAGCTACGAAACGTGTTTGGGCCGAACGCAATCCCGAGTTTCTCGCTGCCGAGGGTCCGCGGGCGCTCTCGTGCCGCACCACTGTGATGGTTCCGGTGCCCGGGCAGGCGCGACGGGGCTCCACCGGCACTTCCGAACCGTCGTCGACAACGATGACGGTCAGATCCTTGAGGACGGGCAGTAGGCGTTCGACGCCGGCCTGGTTGTCCTTGACCGGAATCACGACGGTGACATCTGCCGCAGACGGTGTCGACATCGGACGAGGATTCGCGACGCCTGAATCGAGAAGGTGACGAGCAACCGCAGCGCTCTGCTGATCGACCACCTCGAGGAAGCCGTCACCGATCATCGCCGCAGCCGTCGGAGCCAGCTTGAGCATCCGTGTCGGAGAGCCGCCGATGAGCACCCGGCCGCCCGAGTACGTGCGCACCTTGGGGTCCAACCGAATGCCGAAGCCGTCGGGGAGTCTTGCTGGTCGCATCAGATGATCGTAAGGGACGTAGCCCGTCGTGCTGCAACTCGTCGCAGCCTCGAAAGCCGTCGCAGGTGGACCGTCCGCCCCCACTCGGTCGTGGTCGTCACCGAAGCCTCCCATCTGGACCAGGCTCCCACCGGGCCAGTCCATCCGTCACGCGTCCTACCAACTCACCGAAGATGTATGCGCCGTCTTCGGCGGTAGCCCCGACTGGATTGCCGAGAACGCCGTTTTGCGACACAGCGACCATACCGCCCGAACGCATTCCTGGCATCAGGTCCGCGATAGGAGACAAATTTCCTGTCTCAGCAAGGCTCATGTGCACCAAATCGGGCGAAAGGTGCAGCAATAGGCTCGTTTCAGTGTGTCCCGCGTGCGCATCGGCACCCGCAACAGCGCACGGCGCCCAAGCGGCGTCACGTCCCTCGTATCGAAGAAGTGCCACAGCTTTGGCCAGCGCGGGACCGTTTCCGCCGTGGCCGTTGACGAACAGCACCCGCTTCGTCCACCTGAACGCCGACCTTCCGTATTCGACGACGAGGGTCTCCATAGCCTCGGCACCAATCGAAATCGTGCCGGCAAACCCTTCGTGTTCGCCGCTCGCCCCGTATTCGATGGCCGGGGCCACGACAACGTCGGGGAGAGCCTGTGCGACTGCTCTCGCGATCCGGGTGTCGGTATCGAGAGGCAGGTGCGGTCCGTGTTGTTCGAAAGAACCGACCGGGACCACGACGGTGAGCGCAGTGCCTTCGAGCGCAGGACTCGGGATGGCAGCAAGGTCACGCGGAGAACTCATCCCCCGATCGTATTGGTGCCGGCCCCTCCCACCGCAACACAGCATGTGGATACACCGGGGCATGGTTGTGCCCCGGTGTATCAGTTTTCGGTTGTCGCGGTCACGCCGCTGTCGGTGGGCTGTTCCCGCCGATCGGCTGCTGATACGGATCGATCGACATCGGCGGATAGAACACCGACTTCCGATCCGGGCCGATCTCCACCCGCCACTCCGTGTGGTGCATCGTCCGATGATGATGACCACACAACAAGATCAGATTGTCGAGATCCGTTGGGCCGCCATCATTCCAGTGAACAATATGATGAGCATCGCACCACCCCGACGGCGTCCCACACCCGGGAAACGCACACCCACCATCCCGAACCGCCAACGCCCGCCGCTGCGGCACCGTCGCCGTTCTCGCTTCCTTACCGCACTCGAGCGGAACACCATTCTCATCCAACAAAATCCGCGTCACGGTGCAATCGCACGCCAACATCCGGGCAGTGTCGATACTGATCGGGCCCACCCAATCCGTCCACGCGAATCCCAACTCCTCAGTGGACGGCAACAGGTCTTTCAGAACTTTAAGGTCGGTCATGTCTTTCGCGGACGCGGTGACCGTGATGTGCGGTTTCACTCCGCCTTCGATCGGACCCAACCCCGCCCGCTCATACCGGCGCAACAATTCACAAAACCCGTCCGCACGCCGTAATGCCGGAGTACGCGTGTCCTTGACACCGTCCTTCTCCGGCGTCGGCGCCGACAAACTCGACAACAACGTGATCAGACGGGCCCCGTTGACCGCATCCAGATCGCCCTTCACCGTCACTCTGCCGTACAGGCCTTTCGAGGCGTAGAACTCGTTGCGCTCCGAATCCTCGCCGACCGGAACACCGTCCTCACGCGTGCCGTACTGCTTCTCGATCCGCCGAATCGCCGCCCGCACCGCATCACAATCCGCAATGTTCTTCGACGCCAACCCCAACAAGATCCCGCGGGCCTTGTCCACATCCGCCGGCGTCATGTTCTTCGGCGGATGCTGACAAAACGACGCCACCTGCCGCGCCTTCAACGCATCAACATCACCCCGGTGAAACGCATCGCCCACCACAGGTTCGAGCATCAACAACCGCGCCAACCCGACCAGCAGACTGCACTCACCGATCTCCAAATTCGTCGAACCATGCAACCACTGCGCGATCGCCCGAAAACCCTTCCCACCGAGAACCTCACGGGAAAACATCTCCACAATCAACAACACCAACCGCGACTGCAACTCGTGCCGGACACGCACCAGATCCAGAACCTCCCCTTGAGGCCCTCACCATCCAGCTGCCACGCTTCCCGACTGTCCATGCAGAAAGTTTAATCGAACATACTTTCGATAACCAGAGACAAAACGGACGACTTATATCGCCAACGCAGCCCGATGCCCCTCGATAACCGCTGCGTGCGAACGTCTCGGAGACAAGGCGTCACCGATGCGAAATATCTCGAAAGAACTTCCCTGCAAGGAGTTCCACAACTCGTCGACAGGTTCCTGCGGTGTCGCGAAGACCACCCAGTCGACCGCAACTTCCTCGACCACACCCGTCGGAAGGTGAACCACGCTCACGAGCGGCGAGGCTCCAGTGCTCACCGAAGTCACCATCAGATCCGTCCGTTGCACGATCGACTTCTCGAACGCCCGGCGGTTCCACCCCTCGAAATCCAGGGTGACGCTCAGATCTTGGGCAACCACCATGCCGTTGGTCGCGATCGTGACAGCGCAACCTCGATCAGCCAGGAATTCAGCCACCGACGTACCTTGATGGAATCCCAACTCGTCGTATACGAGCACCGTTCCGCTCGGCAGAACCCTGCCGTCGAGAACGTCTCGAACACTTACGACACGCTCTGATCCACCCGCCCACTTTGGGCGCACGGGCCGTGCGCCGGTTGCGATCACGACCACGTCGGGCGCCCGTTCCTCCACAATCGCAAGGTCAGCTCCAACACCCAGCTCGATCGTCACACCGCTTCGGCGACACTCCGATTCGAGATTTCGCACGAGGTCGGCGAGCTCACGGCGAACCGATACCACCGAGGCGGTAAGAATCTGTCCGCCAAGTCTTCGTTCACGCTCGAACAGCGTCACCGCATGACCTCGCTGGGCCGCGGTGGCCGCAGCTTGCAGGCCGGCCGGGCCGCCGCCAACTACCACCACCGTGCGGCCCCGTCGCCGCGGCATCGGCAGTGGGACCGATTCCCGACCGGCGCGCGGATTTTCGGTGCACCCCAACCAACGCCCCAGACCCATCCGCCCGACGCATTCCTGGTTGCAGGACAGGCAGGTTCGCACCTCTGACGATTGACCAGCACGCGCCTTGTTCACAAAATCCGGATCGGCGATCTGCCCGCGAACTACGCCCACCAGATCGCATACACCGTCCTCGAGTGCAGCTTCGGCTTGCTCCGGCGTCTTGAAACGGCCGACTCCGACGACTGGAAGATCGACGACCTCCCTGATCGCAGACGGGACGAAGTTGGCGTAGCCCGTGGGTACAGCCATCGATGCTTCGACCAGATGCAGTGTTTCCGTGGCCATTCCGACGGTGGTGTTGATGTAGTCGACGTGACCGTCAGCGTCGATCAGTTGGGCGGTGGTTACCGCGTCGGACAGTTCGATGCCACCCCGCGTTCCTTCGTATCCACTCAGGCGCACACCGAGCACACGATCCGGGCCGATGGCCTTACGCAGGACCCCGAGCACTTCGAGAAGGAAACGAGCACGATTCGCCACGCCCCCGCCGTAGCGATCGGTGCGCAGGTTGGTCGAGGGTGCCAGAAACGCGCGCACGATGGACGACTGCGACGCCTGCAATTCCACCCCGTCGAAGCCACCGGCAACGCAGTTGCGCGCAACAAGGGCGAACCCTGCGAGAATCTCGGCAATGTCCGCGTCGTCGACAGCTTTGGGCACCTCGCGGAACAACGGATCCGCAACGGCGCTCGGCGCCAACAGCGGCGATCGCGAATAGGTTCCAGCGCCCTGACCCCCATTGTGGTTGATCTGCGCGAGAATCGACGAACCATGCGCATGAACGGCGTCGGTGATCCGCCGGTATCCCTCGATCGCTTCCGGCCGATAGCCCGCAATCATCTTCTCGTACGGTCGATCCGAAGGATGCGTCGAGTGTTCCTCGGTGATGATCAGACCCGCACCGCCCCGTGCCCGCGCCTCGTAGTAGCTCGCGTGCTGCTCCGTCGGCAACCCGTTCTCCGCGTAATTGGTCAGGTGTGCGGAGAACACGACCCGATTGCGGAGTGTCAGGTTGCCCAGGCGCAGTGGCGCGAAGAGGCGCGGGTACGGCGTCATCAGACCTTGGAGTTTCCTTGATCGAGAGCGATATGACTTGCCGTGACGGTGCGTGAACCGTCACCCGCGAGCCACAGAACGGTATCGGCGATCTCGTCGGGTTCGGCGAACGCGATGTCCGAGAGGATCGGAGTGAAGTTGGGAAGGTACTGCGGAAACTTTGCAAACACCTCGAGCGCACCCTGGTCGACCCCCATCGGCGTATTTACTCCGTAAGGGTGGATCGAGTTGACCCTGATCTTGTACTCCCCCAGTTCCTTTGCCGCGGCCTGCGTCAGACCGACGAGACCGAACTTGGCGCTCGCGTAGTGCGCTTGCCCGGGCAGCGCCTTGAGTCCGGCCACCGAACTGACCACGATGATCGATCCACCGCGCCCACCTTCGATGATCGCCGGCACCGATGCCTTGAGGGTTTTCCAGACTCCGGTCAGGTTGATGTCGATCAGGGTTTCCCACTGCTCGTCCGACATTTCCCAGAATCGATTCCAGTTACAGACCCCGGCATTGGCGACCACGATGTCGAGGCGTCCGAACTGCTCGACACCGTCCTTGACCACCGCGGTGAGCGCTGCGCCGTCACGGACATCTACCTCGCGGGCGAGGATCTTGCCACCCTCCGCTTCGACCAGACGTATCGTCTCGGCAAAGTCCTCGGAAGTTGCTGCGTCGTAAGAATTGTCCGACGCCACCGACGCGCACACGTCGACTGCGATGATCGCTGCTCCCTCGCGCGCCATCTTGACCGCGTGCGCACGTCCTTGACCGCGCGCTGCGCCGGTGATGAAAGCAACGCGACCTTCGAGCGAACGAACTGAACCCTGTGTCATGAGATAGCCCTCTCTGCAGAATTGAAACTCGTTCTAGTAGTAAACCCTGCAAAGCGCCCTTCGCGGATGGATTCGAGAACAGTTCTCGGGGCAACCGAGTCACCCACCTGGATGTCGGCCGCTTCCTTCAGCGTTTCGTTCGGCAGACGATGCGAGCAGTCGATCACCACTTCACACTCGAGCTGTGACCGCTCGCCGGTATGAACGTGCTCGACGCAGACGGCCCCTGAGGCGATTTCGATGACACGGGACGCGAGCACCCTGGTGACCCCGGCCTGCTGGATGCGCGTGTTGGCGCCGACCAGATCCCCACTCGCACCGAGCCTCGAACCGACGATGCTGTCCGGGGTCACAATCGAGACGGAGACGCCCTGGACCGCGAGTGCTTCGGCGAGCGCCACCGCGATCGGTCCACCGAGCGGATCGATCAGCGCGACCGGACCCGGCCCCACGGTGGTCAACTTCCCGAAGGCTTCCGACGCATCCAACCACCGAACCGAGTCGTCGACCGGATACGTCGGCGGCCGCGCAGCACTACCGGTGGCAACCACAACCAGCTCACCCCGACTACGTGCGTCACTCAGGTCCTGCGCCTCGACCGCCGCCCCGGTCCGCATCGTCACGCCGCTACGACGGCATTCGTCCTCGAGCCACTGTGCGAGGAGTGTGAACCGGCTGCGGCCGTCACCTCGCGCAAAAGTTCGGATCATGCCGCCGAACTGCGATGAACTCTCGACGAGGGTGACCGAGTGTCCCGCCACCGCCGAGATCCGCGCGGCCTCCATCCCGGCGGGGCCACCCCCCACGACCAGCACGGCTCCCGGTGTCGAAATCTGCTCTCGCTCATCGGGGTCCACCGTCTCGAAACCCGCGCTCGGATTCCCCACGCACGTCACGACCGGGTTGCGAGGATCACGCACGAGGCACGTCTGATTGCAGAGCACACACGGCCGTGGACGATCACCGCGCGCGGCTTTCACGACCAGGTCCGGGTCCGCGATCTGGGCCCTGGTCATCTCGACGAACTCGGCTACTTCCAGCGCTGTGTGAGCGTCGGTGATGTCCACGACGCTCCCCTGCACGACAACCGGAATCGAGACCGCGGCCTTGATCTCACGGCACAGATCGAGGTTGAAGTTCGGCGGGCAGTGAAAGTCGGGTCGGTACCCCTCTGACGAATAGAGTCCGCCACGAACGACGACAAGGAGATCGAGTTGTGGCGACAGATCGCGTGCAAAACCGGCGGCGAGATCGGGTGTCAGTCCCGCCCATGGTGCTTCCTCGTCGCAGGACAACCGCAGGGAGACAACGTGGTCCGACCCGACTTCCTCGCGCACTGCCGAGATGATCTCGCGAACAAGGGCAACGCGATCAGTGCCGTATCGGTCTTGCCGAGTGTTGGTCAGACCCGAAAGGAACTGCCGCAGAATGCTTCGAGGACCGGCATCGAGTTCCACTCCGTCCATTCCCGAAGCGATGGCCATTGCCGACGCTTCACGAAAGCCGGCCATCAACTGGTCGATTTCCGGCTGCCCCATTGCCATCGGCAACTCACGCGTCACCGGGTCGGCCACTCTTGACGGTCCCCACAGCACCGATTGGGAGTATGCGCTCGATCCCTGCATGCCGGTATGACCGAGCCCGGCAAGAACCAGCGTTCCGTACGGAGCACATGCGGCCGCGATCGACTGCCACCCCGGGCCGCACTCCGACGCCAGCGGTGCACGCTCGTACGGCCAGTCGTTCTCCAATACCGAGGCCACTTCGGTGACGACGATTCCGGCTCCACCCTCGGCGCGGCGCTGGTAGTACGCACGGTGCCGATCGGAAAGTGATCTTCCCACAGCAAGATTGGTCTCATGCGGACCGAAAACAACCCTGGACCGGACGAAGCGTCCGGCCAGGGTTGTGTGTTCGTCGAGTGTCAACTCACAGCTCTATCGGAACCGCAATCTCAGCTGGCGCCCAGTGAGCGTGTGAAGCCTTCCGGGATCACCAGGTCTGCCGGGCTCAGTTCGGTGATGGACGAGTGGCCAAGGCCCATCAGCCCCGAGTCGATGCCCATCCGCATCAGGTCGAGCACGTTCTCGACACCGGCCTGGCCGTTTGCCGAGAGACCCCACAGGTAGGCGCGCCCGAGCATGACGGCCTTGGCTCCGAGTGCTAGCGCCTTGACGACGTCGCCGCCGCGTCGAATGCCGCCGTCGAGAACAACTTCCACCTGATCGCCCACGGCCTCGGCAATGCCCGGGAGCACGCGGATCGGCGCCGGGGTGCCGTCGAGGTTGTTACCACCATGGTTGGAGACCGAGATAGCGGAGACACCGGCGTCGACAGCTCGCTTGGCGTCGTCGATGCGCATGATGCCCTTGAGCATGAACGGTCCACCCCACTGCTCACGAAGCCAGGCGATGTCTTCCCAAGTCGGAAGCGGGGTCTGCATCCACTCGCCGTACGCGCCGAAGAACGTCGGTGCCGGCTGGCCGGGAGCCGCGAGGTTGGGTGTTGTCAGGTCGGGGATCTTGCCGGTCTTGGCGAACTCCAGCAACCACTTCGGGCGCATGATGCCCTCGGGAGCGAACTGGAACATCGCCTTGAGGTCCATCTTTTCGGGGATGGACGGGCTGCCCCAGTCGCGACCGTACGAGAAGGACCAGTCGGTGGTGATGATCAGGCCCTTGGCACCGGCAGCGCGAGCGCGCTCCATACGCTGCAGGAGCACGTCGCGGCTGCCGACCCAATACATCTGGAAGAAGACCTGCGGGTTGGCCGCGGCAACTTCTTCGATGGACTTGCTGGCGAAAGAACTCAGTCCGATGGCTGTTCCCCGTGCTGCAGCCGCACGAGCTACCGCTACCTCACCGTCGGGGTGCACTGCCTGCACACCGGTCGGTGAAATCATGACGGGCAACGAAATGTCCTGGCCCATAATGGTGGTGGACATCTCGCGCTTGTCCGACAGTCCCGCAGCGTGAGGAGCGAAACCCAGTTCGCTGAATGCCGCGACGTTGTCGTCGACCGTCAGCCCTTTCTCGGATCCCGCCACCAACGCCGCGTACACGGACTTGGGCAACCTCTTCTTCGCACGGCGCTGTGCTTCTGCCACCGTCTCGAAGAAAGCATTCTTAGCCATTGAACTGACCTCTCTGGGGTGCAGCTTTCGCCGCACTGTCGGTATCGCGCAGTAGTTACTGCATTCCCGCAAGCGGGTTTTCGTCACAAATCTTGGCGGGCGGACGCATCATCAGTGTCAGTGGCACCGATGCACGTGGGGTCTTACGTTGACCGGAACGGGAGTGGTCGACACTGGACTTCGGGACCTCCCCCGCCGACGCCAATGCCATTTCACCGTTACCGATGACGCATTCGGGGTCAGGTCCGTCCATCGGCAGTCCGGTGAAGAACTTGGCTGCCATGCAGCCACCCCGGCAGGAGTCGTAGTGATTGCACTTGCTGCAGGCGCCACCGCTCTGCGGCGAGCGCAGCTCCTCGAACAGGTCCGAATGCTGCCAGACTTCCTGGAATCCACCGTCTTTCACGATGTTTCCGGCGAGGAACTGCTCGTGAATCGCGAACGGGCACGCGTACACGTCACCGACCGGGTCGATCAGACACACGACGCGGCCCGCGCCACAGAGATTGAGACCGGGCAGTGCATCGCCGAACGCGGAGAGGTGGAAGAACGAGTCGCCCGTCAGGACGCCTTCACCATTGGCCACCAACCAGTTGTAGAGCTCACGCTGCTGTTCGGGGCGTGGGTGCAGGTCGTCCCACACGTCGGCGCCGCGGCCCGAAGGGCGCAGTCGAGTGATGCGCAGGGTCGCGTCGTACTTGTCCGCGAGAGCCTTGAACTCGTCGAGCTGACTGACGTTGTGCCGCGTGACGACCACCGAAATCTTGGCGTCCTTGAAGCCGGCTTTCTTCAGGTTCGCGAGAGCCCGCTCGGCCATTGCGAACGAACCAGGCCCGCGCACAGCGTCATTGACCTCAGCGGTGGCACCGTCGATGGAAATCTGCACGTCGACGTAGTCACTGGCCGCAAGCCGTGCCGCGACCTTCTTGTCGATCTTCACGCCGTTGGTGGAGAACTTCACGCCAACCTGGTGGTCCGTTGCGTAATCGACGAGCTCCCAGAAGTCGGAGCGTACCGTCGGCTCGCCGCCACCGATGTTGACGTAGAAGACCTGCATACGTTGCAGCTCGTCGATGATGGACTTGCACTGTTCGGTGCTCAGCTCGTTGGGGTCACGGCGACCCGACGACGAAAGGCAGTGCACGCAGGACAGGTTGCAGGCGTAGGTGAGTTCCCACGTCAGGCAGATGGGGGCGTCGAGTCCGAGTTCGAACTGATCGACGAGGCGACCCACCTTGGCGGGCGGAGAGGGCTGTTCAAGAACTGAGGTCATGGCTGTGTCCTCGCGAAGAAATGAAGCGGGCGAACGTGCAGAAGGGCTGTTCCGCACGTGGGGGCGAGCGTCTGGCTCAGACAGGCACGATCATGTGCGAATCGGCGAGAGTGCTCAGCGCGCGGGCATATTGGGGAGCCGCGTCATCTTCGATGCCTTGCGCACGTAGTGCGGACCTGACATCAGGATGGTCTGGCAACGCCTTGACCACCGCAACGATGGTCGTGTTCTTCAGGAACGACAGCTTGCGCGTTCCGAAGTGGTAGAGCAACGCCCCGAAAGGTTCGGGGCGAAGCGCTACCTGCGGGTGGAGTTTCCACCCCGCATCGAGATCCAAAGCAGACACGGTCAGTACACGCCGCACATGCCGTCGATGGAAACTTCCTCAACGAGGGACTCCTCGACGAGGTCGTTCTCGAGCGCCTTGTTGTCACGATCTGACATGGATTCCTCCTGCGGTCGCACTCCGTCTGGAAGTCTGTAGATCAGACTTCCAACCTGGGAGTTGGTGGTCACTAGTGGGACTTCACTGTGACTCGGTTCACCACTGTAATGGCATCGAGTGCAGAATGACACACATGGAGCGAAAAAAGTATGCGTAGCCGCAAGAAACCGTCCGCTCGGATAGGTCGTCGCCCCTCCACAACGAGGGAGGGAATCAGCACGATCGGCATCGAACTGTTCTCCACCGTCGGCTTCAACGAGGTGAGCGTCGACCAGATAGCCGACGCCGCCGGCATCGCGCGTCGGACTTTCTTTCGCTACTTTCCGTCCAAGAACGCCGTCCCCTGGGGCGACTTCGACGGACATCTCGACGAGATGCGCGAGCACCTGGATTCACTGCCCGCTGACATACCGTTGGTCGACGCACTCGAATCCGCATTGTTGACGTTCAACACCTTCCCGCCGGAAGAGACTGCGGTACATCGCAAACGGATGGAATTGATCCTCGAAGTTCCGACGCTTCAGGCATACTCTGTGGTGATGTACGAAGGTTGGCGGCAGGTGGTCGCCGACTACGTCGCACGCCGAATGAATCTCGAGCCGACCGATCACGGCCCACGCACGGTCGGCTATCTTCTGCTCGGGGTCGCCATGTCGGCGTACGAACAGTGGCTCACCGACGATTCACTCGAGCTACCGGGACTCTTGAAAACAGGTACGCAGTCCTTGCGGACCGGCATCACCACCTGAGAAAGGCGATCATGTCCACCATCACGAACGAACCGGTCCTGGATTCACTGGCACCGTCGACGCCGGGCTTGTGGTCGTTCGGGCATGTCACCGTCGAACGTGTCGATTCCGGTCCGATCTCGCTCGATCGTCGAGGCGGCAGACTCCACGTCAGGCACTCCCTCACTCCCGCCGATCTGAGCGAGCGACTCGTAGCCGGAGTCACCTCGTCGATCCAGGACGCGGAGTTCGGTCAGGACGAATTCGAGTTGACGATGGTCGGACTGGTTCGGTCCACCGTGGACGGCGCTCTCGAATCCTGGACCACCTACTACCGGAACTCCCTTGCCGAACTACTGGACGGCACTGCAGATTTCGCGCCGATTCACGACAAAGCCGAAGAACTGGTTCGCGGTTCCGTACTCGATCTGGGTTCCTGCTTCGGTTTCCTGCCCCTGCGGCTCGCGCGCGCCGGAATGGACGTGACCGCCACGGACATCCTGCCCGGAACGATGATCCTGCTCGACGCGGTAGCCCCCGAACTCGGCATCACGATCGACACGGTGATCTGCGACGCGGGTGAAGTACCGGCACCGGACAACAGCGCCGACACCGTCACCGCAATTCATCTCCTCGAGCACGTCGACGACTCGGTCGGCGAAGCCGTGATCGCGCAGGCACTCCGAATCGCACGTCAACGGGTCGTCATAGCCGTCCCCTTCGAAGACGAAGCCACCGCGTGCCACGGCCACATCCGTACGTTCGATCTCGAGTCACTGCGTGCGGTCGGCCGGCAGACCGGTGTGCCGTTCGAGGTATTCGAGCATCACGGCGGCTGGTTGGTGCTGGACGCATCGGCCGCCTGAAAAGAACTAGCCTTCTTTCAGCGTATGGGCGACAAGTGCATTCGCGTGACCATGCCCCATCCCGTGCTCCGACTTCAACCAATTCACCAATTCCATGTGCTTGGTGAGGTCTGAGCTTCTGATCAGCTCTTGCCACTCACCGATCGGCCGACCGTATTTCTTCTCGATCGACGGAAAATACGACGCCGGGCCTTTCACGGGTTCAGTCATGACCGGAATCTACCTCCACCGCCCGACAATATTCGCGCACCTGCGGTGCCCGCATGTCCGCACCTGCGGAATCGCTGGGTAGATACGCGACCATCGGATTATGGTCGAAGTACACCCACCCCAGAGCACAGGAGTTTCAGAGATGCGACTGTCCACACGAAATCAACTCACCGGCACCATCACCGAGGTCAACCTCGGCACCGTCATGGCAACGGTCAAGGTGAAGTTGGACGGCGGCAACCAGATCGTGACTTCGTCGATCACCCGCGATGCCGCACTGGATCTCGACCTCGAACCAGGCCAAGCTGCAACGGTATTCGTGAAGTCCACCGAGGTGACGATCGGCGTCGAATAACTGGTGATCGCTGCGATCAGGGCCGGGTGAGATGCGTGGTCATCGTGTAGTTCTTGCTCGGCCCCGTCACGGTCCAGACGACCGCCCAAGCCGATCCATCTACTGCAGTGACGTCGATTCGCCCGCGGTAGGTGTCCGCACCGCACAGGTGCTCGACTTCCTCCCCCGGCGCCCAGTCGTGGAACTCTCTGCCGTCTTCGAATGTCACGGCCCATTCGAGGCCGCGCTTTGCAATGAACAGAGTCCGGAACACTGGCAATTCCAGATCGCCGTCACGCAGAGTGCCACTCTCGTACCAGCGCATCCGACCGTCACCGGCGTCGGAGATAGTGGTCTCGCCGAAGACATGCTTGGTGGAACCGGAAAGGCGGTCGACTATGTCGCGCTCGAAGTGCCACGTTCCTGCCAGCGCCCTCGGCTCGATCTTCGCGTCGTCAACCATGTGACGATTCTAGTGACCCTGGACAAGGACTTACGAAGGGGCCGAACGCACTGCGGGGAGTATGTTCCGAGTACATCCGGAACACGCAGGAGATTCACACAGACATGAACGATTCGGCCACCCTTCACCAACGCACAGTGTTCGCAGAAGATCTCGAGATCGGCCAGGTGATCCCATTGGGCTCGTATTCGGTGACCGAAGAGGAGATCGTCGAGTTCGCAACCCAGTGGGATCCCCAGTGGTTTCACATCGACAAGGATGCCGCCGGGTCCGGGGTCTTCGGCGGGTTGATCGCCAGCGGGCTGCACACCCTGTCGATCTGCCAGAAGTTGGTGGTCGCCAGTCTCTACGACCAGTGGAACGTGATCGCCGGAAAGACCATGCGCGACGTGAGCTTCCTACGTCCACTTCGCCCCGGTGACACCCTGAGCGGAAAGGTCACCGTCGACAACGTCGTGTTCGACAATCGCGCGCGGGGATTGGTCACCATCACAGCGAAATTGGTCGATGCACACGGCAATCGCGTTCTCGACGTAGTCACTGACGCCTACCTGCACTGTCGCCCGACTCGCGGACAGTGAATTATCGGTAAATTCCGCACCGCAGTGTCTGAATTGCCGTACTTTCAGTGACGTTGCGACGCAACAGTACCCATCCCCGCAAACAGGAGTTCCTCACACATGAGCAGCCTCGGCGAGATCAATCCTCTCGGCATTCTTCAGATCCTCATCTACATGCTCTTCGGTGGCTCGTCCAGCACTCCCGAATAGACCCTAGCTTGCCATTGCCATAGTCAGCATCTAGGGTGCTGACTATGGCAATTACTAGTCAGGCATCCGCGGAGGCCGTGCAGTCGACCGACGCAGCGCATCATCACACCGAATTCGACTCCAGCTGGCGGAGTTTCGACGGCATTCAGGGCGGACTCGCCGTTGCACGGATGCTGCGAGTGGCCGCCGACGCGTCCGGAGCCGAACCTCTGGCAGTCACGGCGCACCTGGACCGCCCCGTCCCTCCGGGGCCGGCCGAGTTGACTGTCGACGATATGCGGGGCGGGCGGACCGTCAGTTGCCACGTCACGCTGACCGGTTCGGGATCCGCTCTCGTTCGGCTAGCCCGCGACACAGGAGGCACAACGATGTCCGCCCCTGTCGCCGAACCGACTCCGGCCGACCCGTCAACCCTGCCGCCGCTGGAGATCCCGGTGGATTTTGTGCCGTTCTCCCAGCACCTCGACATCCGGCCGATCAATTCCGCGAGGCCGTTCGCCGGTGGCGACTCCCCGGAATTCGACGTCTGGATCCGATTGCTCACAGACCTCGATTTCACGGCCCAAGAGCGCGCCGCGGTCCTTCTCGACGCGCTTCCGCCCGGATTGTTCGCGACACTGACGATGCCCGTGGCTATACCCACTATCGAGTTCACCGCGCATTTCACACCGGAGCACCTCACGGCAGATCCCCAATCACTGTCACCGTGGTATCGCCTACGCCACGGGACCGCCTGGGCGACAGACACTCTCTGTGTTGACGAATCCGAACTATTCGACTCGACCGGACGGCTCGCTGCTCGGGCTCGCCAGCTTCGTCGAATTCTGAGTTGAACTCCCAATTGAGTTCAGCCCTACTACCCCTGGAGGTCGCGACGACGGAACGCAACAAGCGATGCTGTCGAAAGCACTACTGCCACAACGATCATTGCCAGCAGCGGTAGAACTGTCACTGGCTCGGCGGGGGCACCCGGCACGTGGGTGAACGGTGACAGATCCAGCACTACCAGCGGCAGCTTCAGCAATGTTCCGAGTTGCCCGAGCACGATGCACGCCGCCAAGATTCCCCAGGAGAGCGCCGACGTGTAGGTCGGAAACAGTCCGAAAGCCAACGACACCAACCCCACGACTACGAGCACCGCAGGCAGATAGGCCAAGGCAGCGCCGGTCATGCGAAGTGTGTTGCCGCCGATGTCGTCCGTGACGAGCCCGAAGGCAAATCCGGTGAAGGCACCCATCAAGACGTGCGCGAGGATCACACCGCCCACAACCACACCCAGGTGGGAAAGCATCCACCTCCACCGCGACAAAGAGGTTGCCAGCAACGGTTCGAGCCGTCCCGATGTTTCCTCGCCCCGCATCCGGAGAAGACTCTGGACCGAATATGCCGCGATCACTATCGAGGTGAGACCGAGAGCAGTGGCCAAGTACGAATCCACCAGATCCGTACCGCCGCCACCGAGTTTCTCGAACATCTCCGCGGTTTGCTGCGACGATCCCACCATCGCGTCGATCTCGTTGCCCACAGCGCCGTAGGCGAACCCGAGAATGACAACGGCAAAGATCCACCAGAACATCGTCATTCGCTGCATGCGCCACGCCAGGCCCCAAGCCGACGGCAACCACGATGCTGCGGTCGGCGGGCCGGGCCGGGGCTGTACGAGCCCCGCTCCCTGATCACGATGGCTGATGAGAACAAACGCCACCATCACGTGCACAACCGCAAATCCGATCAGCAACAACAGGATCCACCAGGCGTCGTCGTCGAAAGGTCTGATCTGTTGCGCCCATCCGATCGGCGAAAGCCACGACAACCAACCGCTCACCACGCGAGTTCCGTCGTCGACGACCGTACTGTTCACGTCGCCGATCGCGCGCAGCATGAAGGCAACACCGATCGCGGCACCCGCCAGACCGTTGGCCGTACGAGCACCGTCCGTGATCTGCGCAGTCACCGCCGCCACACCGGCAAACGCGATTCCGGTCCCACCTATCGAAGCACCCAACGCGAGCGAACCAACGACAGGCAAACCGACGGCGATCGATCCCAGGGCAATTCCCAGTGTCAGAACCACGTTCGCACCGACCGTGACAATCAGTGCGGAGGTCAGAAGCGCTCGCCGACCAACCACCGCAGCACCGATCATCTCGGCACGGCCGGTCTCCTCGTTCTGTCGTGTATGCCGAACCACAGCAAGGGTGCTCATCAATGCCGCCACCAACGCGAACACGAGCACCGACTGACTGGCGACTATCGCGCCCTGCGAATCGCCGGACACGATTCCGTTGGTCGCCAGCGCCACCGGCGATACCGCGGAACTGACTGCGATGTTTCGTAATTCCTCGGGGGTCGAGTACAGCCCGGTCACACTGGCGACGACGAGCAGCATGAACAGGACGATCGAGATGACCCACACGGAAAGCTGAATTCGGTCCCGTCGCAAAGCCAGCCGGACCAGTCGGCGTGTGCCGGTGAATTGACTTGCCGAGGCAGGTACCGGTGGAGCGGCCTCGACAGCAACGGTCATGGCCGTACACCGGTCTCGGCTCGCAGGTGGACCGAAGTCTCCCTGGCGCGCTCGTCACCGTAATGACGCAAGAAGAGTTCTTCGAGTGTCGGCGGAGTGGAAGTGAGCGCCACGATCCCGAATCCGACCAAGTACGTCATGAGTGGTCCGAGTTGCGCGCTGTCGACTTCGCAGGTGAAGTGGTTACCGTCGATCACCGCGTCGTGGACACCGCCGAGCCCGTCGAGTCCGCCGATCTGGCGCTGTGTCTCCGCCGAGATGGACGTGCGCGTGAGATGCCTGAGTTCGGACAGCGTTCCCTCTTCCACCGTCCGCCCGTCGCGGATGATGCTCACGCGATCGCACAGCGCTTCGACCTCGGCGAGGATATGGCTCGACAGCAGGACCGTCTTTCCGGCGTGAGCCACCTCCTCGACGCAGTCCTGAAACACCGCTTCCATCAACGGGTCGAGCCCCGATGTCGGTTCGTCGAGTACGTAAAGGTCGACGTCGGACGAAAACGCCGCCACGAGTGCAACCTTCTGCCGATTACCTTTCGAGTACGTCCGCGCCTTCTTTGTCGGGTCAAGTTCGAAGCGATCGAGCAACTCGCTGCGGCGTTTTCGGTCCAAGCCACCGCGCAGACCCGCCAACAGATCGATAGCCTCCCCGCCGGTGAGGTTGGGCCACAGATTCACGTCGCCAGGCACGTAAGCGAGACGTCGATGCAAGGTAACAGCGTCTCGCCACGGATCGCCGCCGAGAACAGTTGCGTCTCCGGAGTCCGAGCGGAGCAGGCCGAGGAGCACCCGAATAGTGGTCGACTTTCCAGAGCCGTTCGGTCCCAGGAATCCGTGCACTTCACCTGCTGAGACTTCGAGGTCGAGGCCGTCCAGCGCGCAGGTGGTACCGAAGGTCTTGACGAGGCTTTTCACTGAAATTGCCGCACCCATGAATTTGACCGTACGCCGATTTCACAAATGTGTGAAGATAGAAAAGAAGAAAAGATCGAAGGGTTCCGATGACCGACACCAGCCACACCGTTGCACCGGACGAGAGCCGACATTTTGTCGAACGACTCTCACTCGTTCTGAGCGACATGGGTTTTCCGCCGATGCCTGCCCGCGTGTGGGCCGCGTTGATGACCAGCGAGACACCCTCGTCCACGCCAGGAGATCTCGGATCCCGATTGGGAGTGAGCCCCGCCGCCATTTCCGGAGCAGTCAGATACCTCCAGCAAGTCGGATTGATCGAGCGAGTGGCCGTCCCCGGATCGAGGCGTCAGCACTACTGCGTCAGCGTCGACATGTGGGCCGACGCGTTTGTCACGAAACAATCGTCCCTCTACCAGGTCTCGGCAGTTGCGGACGAGGGCATTCGGGTCCTCGGTGAAGGCACTACGGCCGGCGATCGTATGGAAGATCTGCGCGACTTCTTCGACTTCATGGCCGCGGAAATGCCGCGCATGCTCGCGGACTGGCGCTCCCAGCGAAAAGACCGGACACCTGGAAGGTAACTTCAGGTTTACCCGCATTTTCGGTGGGGTACCTCAATTCTCGTTCCAGCATGATGAGGTGCGCTGTACCCGAGGAGTTGTTGATGAAGCTGTCGATCAGGGGCGCGAAGACTTCACCGACGCCACCCTCCGCACGAACCGCTTCACCCGAAACCTGTGAACAATCGATTTCCTTGAACCGCAACGCCGCCGGGGCATTCGCCGGCGATCATCACGCACTGTCGAAACTCCTGGCCCGATTGCACCCTCGCGTAGTTCTCTACTATCGCGCCAGGCTTCTCGGGACGCCTGTCGCAACATTCGCCGACGATCTCGCCCATCAATGCACCCTGGACGTCGTCACACGAATGTCCGAAACGATCTCGGCCGACACACGAATCGAGAACTTCGCCTACGAGTTGGCCTCGCAACGGATTGCGTCAATTCCCCAGTCACGCAACATCGACGGACAATTCAAATGCCCACGTCGCCTCACCGACGACCAACGTGAGGTCCTGGTATTGCGAATCGCAGTGGGTCTGACTGCCGAGATGACCGCGTCGACTCTGCGCACAACTCGATCGAGCGTGCTCCTCGTACAGCATCAGGCGCTGCGCGCCTGGGCGGTCTCCGAGCGGAGCTAGATCAGACCTTGCTTACTCGCGGCGTAGACGGCCTCTGCTCGCCGACTCACCTCGAGTTTGCGCATGATGTTGCTGACGTGGAACTTGACCGTGGTCGGCGAGATGAACAGTCGCTCACCGATCTTGATGTTGGACAAGCCGTTTGCGAGCAGTCTCAGTACTTCGAGTTCACGATCGGTCAATCGTTCTTTGGATGACGACTGCCCGTTGAGCGATCGGACGACAGCCGATGCGCTGCGAGAATCGAACGCACTCTCACCCCGCGAGACCGCCCTGATCGCACGCACCAATTCGGTGGTGTCGACGTCTTTGACGACATAGCCGCGAGCACCCGCGTGTACCGCTCGCACCACCAGTTGATCGTCGAGAAAGGTGGTGAGAACCAACAGTCCGAGCCCGGGATGCGCCGTAGACAACTGGCCACAAAGGGTCAGTCCCTCGTAGTCGGAACTGGCGGAGAGTTTCAGATCCATCAAGACGATATCCGGGCCCACCTTGTCGACCACGGCAAGCGCCTCGGCGAGAGACGAAGCCTCCCCCACGATCTCGAGGTCGCTTTCGCGCTCGAGAACCGAGCGGAGCCCTTGCCGCAAAATTGCATGGTCGTCGACCAGGACGATTCGAACCAATCCCTGAACCGGCGATGCTCCGCGGGTGATGACGGGACGCGCAGTGGTCATGATTCCTCGCTCTCGATTTCAGTGGTGGAGCAAAGATTGTCGACATCCGCCTGGAGCGGAAGTGCCTGTGGCAGTGGTAGTGGCAGTCGCACGAGAATCTGAATTCCACCGATCCGCGCGCGCCGAACTTCGAGCGCACCACCCAACTCGAGAGTTCGTGTCTGCATGTTCGCCAGTCCGCGATGACGGCCGTCGACGTCGTTGGTGGCTGCGAGTTTGAGGATCAGACGCATCCGCGCAGGGTCGCCGTCACCGTCGTCGGAAACCGACAGCAGCACCGTATCCGCTCGATAGGTCAACCGCAGGACCGCTCGACTCGCATGGGCATGCACCGCAACATTGAACAGCGCCTCCCCCGCGATCCGCAGAAGAGCGTGTTCGGCATCGCCTGGAAGCTCGGTCGGGGTGCCGCCGACGCGAACGCTGACCGCCAATTCGTCCGGCATGTGAA
Organism: Rhodococcus sp. MS13; assembly: GCF_013277835.1. Taxonomy (NCBI): domain Bacteria; kingdom Bacillati; phylum Actinomycetota; class Actinomycetes; order Mycobacteriales; family Nocardiaceae; genus Rhodococcus; species Rhodococcus sp. MS13. Next base: position 598,506 of record NZ_VBTL01000011.1, on the reverse strand, counting down.
CCACGCCGAGCTGCTCGAGCATCTCGGGCAGCGACGTCCGGTCCGCATCCGAGGAATGATTGAGCGCGTAGATCGCCGAGCGAAGCTGCTCGACCGCCCGCCTGGTCAAATCCTTTGCCAAGTCCAGTCTTTCACTGCGTTCCGCCTCCGGGATGTCGCTCCGGCAGACCTCGATCTGCATGCCGGCCGACAACACAGCCTGTGTCACGCTGTCGTGAAGTTCGCGGGCGATCCGGTGCCGTTCGTCGTCGACCACCTGGTGCCGGTGAGCCACTCCGAGTTGACGCTGCGTGGACTCCAATTCGCTGTTGCGCACCGCGAGGTCGGCTGCAGTGCGATTGGCCTCCGCATATGCGTCTTCGGCTCGTTCGAGCAGTAGTTGTCCGCGCTGGTAGAGCGCCGAGTTCTGCAGGGCCACAGCAGTCTGGCTGGCCAGAATGCTGAGCACGGCTCCGTCCGTCGTATCGAGTGTCCGGTTGGCCGGCGTCCAGGCCGCAAAGGCGCCGACCACACCGCCGCCGAGCACGATCGGCACAAACGCGTAGTGAGCGTCGATCACCGAGTTGGATTCGATTCTTCCGCACCGGATGTCGTCGAGGCATTCGACGACATCCTCCGGAAGTGGTGGCCCCTCGACGTTGTCGACCAGAAAAGGGGTAGCGTCCGGGCCGAGAACCAATCGCCGTGGTCCGGCGTCGGGCAATGTTCCGTCGGCCAAGGCGAAGACTATCCAGTTCGCACTCAGATGAGCACGGGCGGCTTCCGCGACCGCGCAGACGAGGGTTTCCGGCCCCTCGACGGTCCGCACCAAAGCCCGCGAGATCAATTCCAACGCATGTACGACGCGTTCGAGACGCTCGGCAGCGCCGCGGTACTGCGGATAAAACGAACTCTTACCCGAACGTAAACCGGTGAGTCGCGACAGGTCCGCGGTCATCGTCTGCACCGATTCACCCTGCACCGCATCACACTGCACCGCATCACACTGTCCCTCTTCACAAGGCACCTCGGAACAACGCCACCATCTGCTCCTGCGTCGCTTCCCTGGGATTGGTGGACATGCAGGCGTCGAGTAACGCGAAGCTGGCAAGTCGACTGAGGTCTTCCTCGCGAACACCCAACTCCCCCAGCCCCTTCGGGACCCCAACCTCCCGGGCGAGACGTTCGACCCGGTCGGCCACCGCCAGCGCTGCTTCCTCCGGGGTGCCGTGCTGTTCAGGAAGGCTCAGCGCCGCAGCGATGGCAACAAAGGGGGCAGCGTCCGTCGTGGAATTGAATCGGATGACGTGGGGCAACAGAATTCCGTTGATGACGCCATGTGGCAGATCAAGCATGCCGCCCACCTGATGGCTCATGGCGTGCGCGGCTCCGAGTATCGCGTTGGTGAACGCCAACCCGGCCTCGAGACTCGCCTGCGCCATCACCGATCGAGCTTCCATCTCCATCGGGTCCTGGATCGTGTTCACCAGATTCTCCGTCACGAGGCCGACCGCGCGGAGCGCGTGATGATCGGTCAACGGATTGTGCGCCAGTGAGACGAAGGCTTCGATTCCGTGCGTCAGTGCATCCAATCCCGTTGCTGCATTGAGCCACTCGGGCATCGTCGTGAGCAACCGCGGATCGATGACCGTCACATCTGGCACCAGGGCACGGCCGATGATGGTGATCTTGGTGCCGCGGGTCGTGTCCGTGACGATGCAGAACTGCGACACGTCAGCGCCCGTTCCGGACGTGGTGGGGACCATCACCAACGGCGGGATCGGTTTTGTCGCCTGATCGACACCCTCGTAGTCGAGTATGTTGCCGCCGTTGGCAGCGAGGACGGCTACACCTTTTGCCGCGTCGATGACGGAACCGCCACCGAGCGCGATGATGACGTCGCACTCGCCTTCCTGGTACACCTCGAATCCGGCCGCGATCTCGAAGTCCTTGGGGTTGGGCGTCAGCCCTGACCACACTGTCGCGGTCAAGCCCTGCTCCGTGAGATGGTCCTCGAGTTCGCTGACCCATCCCGCGTCGATCAAGCCTGGATCGGTGACCAGAAACGGGCGGAACCCGCCGAACCGCAGAGTCGCGTGTGCTGCCTCGACCAGGGAACCGATACCGAAGACGATCTCGGGGGCGTGAAATTTGACCAGTCGAGCAGCAGTGCCGCGGCGATGAACACCGTGGTTCACAGCATCCGGATATGCCACGGACACGACCCCACTCTCCTCTCGCGCGGCACCGAGATCACCGCTTCGCGAATTCTCAGCTCGCTCGCCCGAGCACCAACTGGTGTGATCCACCTTACAAGTGCTGGCCCCGAGCCTACGCGGACAGCAGTCGGGGCACACCCACCGAAGGAGAGGCACTTACCTACCCGTTCGGGCAGGTAGTCGTCGCCGGAAAATAGATGGCGCGGCAATCAGGTCCCGTTGTACTTTCGGTTCTGGCCAGAGCGGCCCGTAGTACCGATCCAGAAGGTGTTTATGACCCAGCCCGCGCCGAGCGCGCCTCTCGCCCCTGCACTGCCGGCAACCTCGAGGGTCACTTGCTGATCCCCGAAACGACGGACTGACAGCCGCGAGGCCACTCGGCCTGCTCCTACCTGCTTTGTTCACTCAGCTAGGAGTTCTCCAGTGCCTCAATCACACAATTCCATCTCGAAAACCGACACCTTCTCGTGCATTCAGTGCGGACTCACCGTCATGACGTACGACCCCGATGGTGATCGCCGAAACCACTGCCCCAGTTGCCTGCATTCCCGACACCTTTTCGACCAGGTGGAAGGTGGACCGTCGGACTGCGGAATGCGGATGGCCCCCATTTCGATCGCGGTGCTGCGAAGCGGCGATTGGATGATCATCCACCGCTGCGCACAGTGCCTCGAACTCACCTCCAACCCCGTCAGCCGTGACGACAACCAGTTGTTGTTGATGAGGATGGCGGTGCGGCCGCTCGCACAACCACCCTTCCCGCTCGAAGCCTTCGGCGACTTGTGAGGGGTGAGAAAGCAGATGCCACGTAGGAATCCCAGCACCCGCGCGCGGCGGGCACCGCAACGGACCAAGCACGTATTGCACGGAATCGGCGGCGAACAAGGATCGAGCTTCCGTTGTCTCACATGCCGTTTGGACATCTCCACTGCGGCGCCGGGTACCGCACATCGGAACCACTGCCCGAACTGTCTGGCAAGCCGCCACGTCGATGGTCGTGTTCCGGGCGACCGGGCACAACAGTGCAGAGGTGCCATGGCGGCGCTGTCCCTGTCGGTACGGCAAGACGGTGAGTGGATGCTCGTTCACCAGTGCATCGAGTGCAATACGTTGAAAGTCAACAGGATCGCCGGCGACGACAACGCCCTGGTCTTGCTGCGGTTGGCACTACGCCCGTTGGCGGATCCTCGACTGGGCTCGCGCGCGTTGCTAGCGCTCTGATCGATCGTCCGGCGTAATCGCGCGGTCCTGCGCGCGATTACGCCGGACGAACACCACGAACACGATCCCGGCAAGCAAGCCGACCGCCGTCGGTCCGAGGACCAGTCCCGAATACAGCCACGGAGCAGGTTCTGCCGGAAAGAGGTCCATGAATATGGGCCCGGTGTATGTCGGCTCGGCAAACGGCTCCCGATAGGACCCGCCGGTGAGAATATGAGGTGATGCCAACGAGTTCCACCACCACTGAAACACGCCGAGCGCCACCAACCCACACACGGCGCCGAGCACTGTCAGCGCCGCGATCGGCCGCCAGATCGATCCCCTGATTTCGGACATGAGATCAAACTAGTTCACGACGGATCGCGCAGTGACATCGGTGAAGTGCAGTGACATCAGCGAAGTGCGTGCCCCAGTTCAGCGGCCTTTGCCATCAGTTGCGCGGCATCTCGGGCAACAACAACCTCGTCGCAGATCTCCGAATACTCCGGCATCGCGCACGATGCCTGGTTCCAGTAACGCTGAGGTTCAGGCGTGATCCAGGCCAGACGGTGAACCTTTCGGCGGAGTTCCTCGAGCTTGTCGACCTGTGGGGGCAACCCGTTGCACCGACCGTCGCCCGCGATGATGACGGACGTCCGTGAGTTCAAGGTGTTTCCGTGCTCGTCCAACAATTCTGTGAGCACTCGACCGTAATCGCTGCTGGCTTCCAGATCCAGACCCGGGTGCGCAAGTACCGCAGCCAGTGCGCCGTCACCGCTACTGGCGAGAAGGGTGTCGGTCACGTCGACCGGACGATCGACGAATGCGAGGACTTCACAACGATCTGCCCGGCGATGCATTGCCTGAGCCAACCGCAGAGTGAACGCGGTGATCGGGCGCACGGACAGCGACACGTCTGCGATGAGAAGTAGTCGAACACGATCGGGGCGAGGAGCTTTCACGACCAGATGGAAGGGAATTCCGTCGGTGCGCAGACTCGAACGCACCGTGCGTCGCATGTCGAGATGCCCACGAGAGCGCTCCCGAGGACGAGGCCTGGACGGTCCTCTCATCCGCCGAAGCACCTCGTGGCACGCGAGTTCGATGTCGTTGTGCGTTGCGCCCGCAGCAGATTCGCTGTCGGGCGCATCGGGAGCGCTTTCGGCGAGTGCAGCGGCCGAGAGTGCTTGCACGAACGCTTCGACCGCCTCGACGAGCCGGTTCAGTTGCGCCTGCGTCAGCGGCCCGTCGTCGGAGACGTCCGCATACGCTTTGCTCGGGTCGTATGCATCCAGCCAGGCGAGGATCGACGTCGGATCGTCCCAGGACAACGAACCGATCACTGCTGCAGCAACACTGGTGCTCAGGTCGCCGACCACTGCCGACGCGGCACGGTCCACGTCGACCGTGTAACTGACTCCGCGTCGACCGGTCTCCGAACCGGTATCCACCGACAGTTCCGCATCGCTGGACGTCATCGACACATCGTCGTCGTCCTTGTGCGGGTTGAACCCCTTCTCCGCTTCCGGAGTGTCGAAGTAGTCGCCGACCTCGGCTGCACGCTCGTTGTACTCGGCATACCGGCCTACTTCTTGATCCTCGTCGATCCCCAGCGCGGTGGGCAGACCGTCCGCCACCTCGGCGCGCGAAGCCATCCGCTCGGCGTGCGCTTTGCCTGTGGCAGGCCGGAACAGCGCGTCGAACGCCCGATCGAAACCGGCCTGTTCGTGAGAATACTTGGCGCACACAGCCCGAAGACATGCTCGCAACGTCTCACGATCCGAAGCTCCGACCATCGCGAGTACACGCCGAACCTCGATGACCTCGGCCGGTGACGCGGAAACTCCGGCCGCCCTCAGCAATCGGCCGAAACTCGCGGACACCACGTCGAGAACAAACGACGGTTGCCACACGGCGAGGCCACCGAGCGTCGTCATCGCGTCGAACGGATTCCGCTGCCGCCGCGGATTCCCTGTTGATGGGGGTCACGTCCACCGGTCCCCCGGAACACGGCCGTCGTCGTGTTGGCGGGTTTGCTTGCCACCGTGGATCGCTCGATCGGCTCACCACCGTCACGCGACGGCGATTCGAGAAGCTTTCCGTCGAATCGTTCCTTGGCCAGCGTCACATCCGACGAGTACTTGAGCAACGCCGTGAGCAGGATGTCGCGCACCTTGGCGTCGGAAGCGGTGTCGAATCCGCTGGCGGCGAGCACTGTTGCCGCTCTGGCCGCGTCGATGACCTCCGAGATGGACGGGCTCTTGCGCAGCGGGAGATCACGCAAGATGCGAGCCAATTCGACAACCTCGGTGGCCGTAGCCGTATCCACCTCCGGCGCTCGGGCCGTGACGATCTCGCGTTCACGCTCCGACGTCGGATAGCCGAGATGGTAATGCAGACAACGACGCTTGAGCGCGGGTGAGAGCTCGCGGGTGTCGTTGGACGTCAGGATGACCCAGGGCTGCGAGCGGGCAACGAACGTACCGACCTCGGGAATGGTGATCTGCTGTTCGGCGAGAATCTCCAGGAGCAGCGCTTCCATCGATTCCTCGGTGCGGTCCACCTCGTCGACCAGAAGCACTACCGGATCGGGCGAGAGGATAGCTTCGAGCAGCGGCCGCACGGACAGGAAGTTCTCGGAGTACAACCCGAAATCCTGATCGGCCAGAAACTTCGACGCTTCGGCGACGCTGTCGAATTCGGAAACCTGATCACTGATCCGGTCGCGAAGCATCTGCACGTGCAGGAGTTGCTTCGCGTAGTCCCATTCGTACAGGGCGCGATTGTCGTCCAGCCCTTCGTAGCACTGCAATCGCACCAGTTTGCGGCCCCCGATCGCAGCCAGAGACTTCGCCAGTTCCGTCTTGCCGACACCAGCCGGCCCTTCGAGCAGGAGCGGACGCCCCAACGCCGTCGCCAGATAAACGACTACCGCGAACTCGTCATCGGCAATGTAGTCCTGCTCTCGCAGAGCATCTTTCACTTCGATTCCGCTGGAGAAACTGCGACCGGACATGGAATACCTTTCGATAGGGGCACAGCCCCTGTGCGCGCTCGAGGAGTCTCTGGACTCCTTAAGCGCGCACGGGGCCGAAGGCCCTGCTAGAAGTACGACTTGTTGATCGCGTGATCGACAACCGGGATCATCGACTCCACAGTGACCTCACGGGGGTTACCCGGGGTGCACCAGTCGTCCTGAATGTGCTCGGAGATGGCGCGCACAGTCTTCTCGTCACCCTTGATGACATCACCACGACCCTCGTACTTCTTGGTGTTCATCTGGTTCTTCGCGTACGAGTCTGTGCGAACCTGCCCGAAGTTGTCGGGGATACCGACGTCCTTGGCCAGACGAATGGCAGCCTCGACGGCAGCATCCGCGGCCTGAACCGTGGTGAGGTTGCGAGTGTCGACACCGAGTGCGCCGGCCAACTGGGCGTAGCGCTCGTAACGCGAAGGCAGGTTGTACTCCCACACACGCGGCAAGGCGATGGCGTTGTTCAAACCGTGGTGGCTGTCGAAGAATGCACTGACCGCATGCGAGATCGAGTGAACGATGCCGAGGCCACCGGAGTTGAAGGCCTGTCCGGCAATGTACTGCGCGTTCATCATTCCCTCGCGGGCCTTGAGGTTACGCGGCTCGAAGACGGCCTCGCGCAGGTTCTTCGCGACCAACTCGACCGAGTAGATCGCGTTACCGAGCGAAGGCGCGAAATCGAGCCGAGAAACGAAAGGCTCACTGCCGTGCGCGAGTACGTCGAAGCCGCAGTACGCGGTGAAATGCTGAGGGCAGGTGTAGTAGAGCAGCGGATCGTCGATCGCCAACGTGACGATGGTCGCCTCGTCGAAGCCCACCCACTTGTGTGGGTTGTTCATGTCCGAGGTGTCAGTGATGACGTATGCCCACGACGTCTCGGAACCCGTTCCAGCCGTGGTGGATACGGCGATGTGCGGCGGGTTCTCCTTGTTGGTGGACTTGGCGAAGCCCTCGAACTCGTTGATGTTGCGACCGTCGTGTGCGATCACGACGCGAGCACCCTTGGCGGCGTCGTGGCTCGAACCACCGCCGATCGAGATGATCGAGTCGCACTTCTCCTTCTGATAGAGAGCCGCGGCCTCCATGACGTTGTAGTCCTTGGGATTCGACTCGACCTTGTCGTAGAGCACGACCTCGACACCCTGGTACTCGATCTTGCCGACGAGTTCCTCGATGATGCCCGAACCGCGCAGACCGGTCGTCATCAGAAGGGTGCGTTTGAAGCCGAGATTCTTGGCCTCCACACCGATGATGTCGTGAGCGCCCACACCCATCAGGGCGCGTGGGAAGGGGTGGAACTCCTTGATCGGAAAGTCCCAGATCTGGTTGAGCTCGATAGCCATCGGTATCTCCTCATGGATGTGCACGAATGTGACTGCGGGAGGGATTCGAGCCGATTCTTTGTGACCGGCGTCTCACCTGGTTCCCACTGTGTACCGACAAACACCCCGTGCACAGACTTCGGCAGCTCAACCGCCCGGACGCCGCCCGCGAACCGCCCGTTCGGGCAGGTCGTCGCCACCCCGGACCGCCAGGAAGGCCGGATCAGACTGCCGTGGTTCCCGCTGATCGGGAACGTGTTGCTCGGCGACTACGATCCCCAGTAGCTTTTCATCACTGCTAACATTGAACTAGAACACGTTCTAGATGTTGCACTTCACTGACCTGCGCTTTACCCAGCTTCACGAGAGGACTAGCTTCGCGATGACGACAGTCGAGGTACCGCACAGCTCGCGATCGGCGGTACTCACCGTGTCCGGAGTCATCGAAGAGACTTCCGACGCCCGGTCGCTGGTGTTCGAGATTCCCGCAGAACTGAAGGACAAGTTCGACTACAAGCCAGGTCAATTCCTGACCCTGCGCATCCCGAGTGATCAGACCGGCTCGGTCGCACGCTGCTACTCCCTGGCCAGTTCACCCTTCACCGACGACGCCCCCAAGGTGACCGTCAAGCGAACCGTCGACGGCTACGGCTCCAACTGGTTGTGCGACAAGCTCCAGGTCGGCGACACCATCGAAGTGCTGCCGCCGTCAGGTGTCTTCACGCCCAAGTCGCTCGATCACGACTTCCTGCTCTTCGGTGCAGGCAGCGGAATCACTCCGGTGATCTCGATTCTCAAGTCCGCCCTCACACAGGGCAGCGGCAATGTCGTGCTGATCTACGCGAATCGCGACGAGAAGTCCGTCATCTTCGGCGCCGAACTGCGCGAGCTGGCAGCGCAACACCCCGGCCGCCTCACTGTGGTCCACTGGATCGAAACCGTGCAGGGACTCCCCGCTGTCTCACAACTGGCGACGCTCGCCAAGCCTTTTGTCGCGTACGAGGCCTTCATGTGCGGTCCAGGCCCTTTCATGGACGCCGTCCACAAGGCACTGGCAGAAGCGGGCATGCCCCGCACGCAGGTTCACGCCGAGGTCTTCAATTCACTCGCCGGCGACCCGTTCCGTGACGTCGAGGTAGCAGAGGTCTCCGACGAGGAAGCTGCCGACGCCGCAACCGTCGAGGTCGAACTGGACGGTGAAACCCACACCCTCGTCTGGCCGCGCAAGCAGACGCTCGTCGACATCATGCTCGCCAAGGGTCTCGACGTTCCGTACTCCTGCCAGGAAGGTGAGTGCGGGTCGTGTGCCTGCACCGTCACCGAAGGCGAAGTTCAGATGGACAACTCCGAGATCCTCGACGCCGAGGACGTGGCAAACGGCTACATCCTCGGTTGCCAGGCGAAGCCGATCACCGATCGCCTGAAGATCGAGTTCTGAACCCTGCTTCGATGCATGACGGCCCCTGATTCCCTGCGGAATCGGGGGCTTTGTCATCTTCCGAGGCATCATCCGCGCCATCTTCCGAGTCCCGCCCCGTAACCCACTCCGGCGCCGTTGTGGGCAACCGCCACAACGCAAGAATCAGCACCAGGGTCACGATCAGGAAGCCCTCACGAAGGACCAACCCCAGCGGCAGCAGCAGCGGCGACGTCTCGATGAACTGCTGCCCCATACTCGGCCCGCAATAGACGACGGCCAACCCCACAGCGGCCGCACCGAACTGCAGCGGCGATCGAAGCCGAAAGAGAACCGTGACGGCAGCAGGCACGAGATACACCCAGTGATGAATCCAGCTGATCGGCGAAAGAATCGGCGCACTCAAACCGATCACCAACGCCGCATCGACCCCACGACCGACGCGATATACATCTCGGGCGACCCAGAGCGCTACCGCCGCGCACAGCACGGTCAACGGCATCGCCAGAGACGCCGTCCATGTGCCCAGTGCCGCAAGTCCGCCCTGCAGTGAACTGTTACCGGCACTCGCGATCGCCTGCCCGCTCAAGTCCACCCGGTCACTGAGGTTCCAGACGACGTCTGACCAGAAGGTCCAGCTGACGGCCGGGTCCACCATTGCTGCGACGGCGGTCGCCGCGGCAAATCCGATCGAACTCCAGATCGCGAGTCGCCACTGCTTCGTGACGACGAAGTAGACGATGAACAGCGCCGGCGTCAGCTTGATCGCGGCTGCGACGCCGATCAAAAGTCCTCGTGGAAACCACCGGCCGAATCTCGAATCGCCTCTGCGGGTCACGTCGAGCAGTACGAGCACCATCAGCACCAGGTTCACCTGGCCGAAGGAGATGTGGGCGCTGACGATGGGTGTCACCGACACGGCCAGGACCAATGCCGCCATGACGAGCGGCCGTTTGGGGACGCGCGCGGGAGTGAACTTGGCGACTGTCCACACCACCGCCGCGATGCACAACGCCGACCACAGCAGATAGGCCGTCCACCAGTCGAAGAGAACAGTCGGCCAGAGGAAGATCACCGCGAACGGGGTGTAGGTGAACGGCATGCCCTCGTCGACGATAAACGGGCCGACAAGGTTGCTCTCGTAGATGTTCGAGCCTGCGGCAAATGCCTGGGCAGCGTAGCGGTAGACGAGAAAATCAACGGGTTCGACGGCTCGAACGGAGTACACGAGATAACACAGAGCTGCGACGCCGGCAGCGATCAGTGAACCGATCGTCACAATTCGAGACGCCTCGACACGGGTGGCGGGCATACCGAGAATCGTCCCACAACCTACCGAGCGGTACTTCGCTAGCGGGCCGCCCGGAAGTGCGCTCGCTCGTCTGCGGTCAGGTGTTCGCACGCGTAGCTCAGCGCCGTGCGTCCCATGTCTGCTGCATTCTCAGTAAGGAAGCCGGTCAACAAATCCCGATCCACCCGCTTGCCCACCTCGCGGAGCATCCAGCCCATCGCTTTCTGGGTCAGGTCTCGTCGATCACCCAGCACCTGAGCGGCAAGCTCGAGCGTGGTCGACGCGTCGCCGCGAGTGATGAATCCGTACGTCGTCAGCAGCGCCACCCGTCGTCGCCACAGGTCACCCGAATCGGAAAGCTCGAAGATCAGCCGGCGATCTCGGTCGTACAGCCAGCCGCCGAGGATCTGTCCGGCGGACGAATCCACCAGATCCCAATTGTTGACCCGCCCGTCCTCGACAGCGGTCAGATAGAAGCCTGCGATGCGAGCGCGGCCCTCGCCGTCGAAAAATTTTGGGCGACTGACTTTTTCGAATTGAGCGACCAGGATCAGCAGCCCGGCCAATCGGTGCTCGTGAACGTCACTGTCGAGAAGGAGACGTATCTGAGGCAACGCGAGTCCGACGTGCTTCTTCACTACCGATCGCGTCTTCGGTACTCGCACGCCGATGAATACGTCACCCTCGCCGTACTCCCCCGGCGCTGTCTTGAAGAACCGCTGCAAGTGGACGGCATCTGCGGGATCCGCGAGGTCGGCCAACTGCTCGATCACGTCCGGGGCACTCGATTGCGTCACCCCAGAACCTTCTCACGGGTCGTCTGTGCGGACTCTTCGATTCTCTCAGCGTCCTCACACCGTGTGCCCTGCTCGGCCACAGGTCGGCAGACGACACTCGAGGACAGTCAGTGAAAGGACCACCCATGATCACCGCCGCTATCGCATTCACCACTCTCACCCTCATGGCACTCTCGGGACATATCGCGGCAAGCGCGCCGCGCGGGCTCGTGGCCATCCGGACGAATGGTCACAAATCTTGATATTCGAGCCTCCGCATCGCCTCTAACTGCAACGCGAATGCAATTGGCGGAGAGTTGATCTCGATCTTCCGCGGGCGTGTACTACAGGTGGACACACTCTCGTCTTTGGAGGTCTCGTCATGAAGTCGTGGAATCGAATGCAAGATGCCGTCGCGGTGGTTCTCGGCGTCTTTGCGGCTCTCTCGCCGATGTGGCTCGACACCACCGATCGGGCAATGTGGTCACTCGTCGTCCTGGGTGTCCTGGTTGCACTGTCGGGTCTGGCGCACATGGCACGTCCGGACATGACCATGGCGGATTACGCGATGGGTGTTTTCGGCGTCTTGATGTTCATTTCACCCTGGGTGATGAACTTCGACGCTCTGCGCGGTGCGTCGTGGACGGCCTGGGTGGTCGGGGTTCTGACCGTTGTGGTCGCGGTGAGTGCGATGCCGGTGATGAGTGCACGGATGCATCACGGGGGTCACGGCGGCGTAGCCGCCCATTGACGGAGCGGCTGGATCAGGCTTTGATCGCGCCCAACAACCGCCCGGCGTCGAAGGCTTCGGCGCTGGGCGGTAGTGCGCCCGGACGACCGCTCACGAACACCTCGACAGTTCCCGATCCTTCGCCCACGGCACCGAGCCCGTCGATCCGCCGCAGAGTCTGTCGTGCAACGGCTTCGGCGCTGTCGAAGAGTGTGACGCCGGCGGGTAACCGTGCTGCGATCTCGTCGGCGAGCAGTGGGTAGTGGGTGCACCCGAGGACAACGCCGCTGACGTCGTCCGGCGTCCGGGCAACCGCGGAATCGATGGCAGCAAGTGAGGCTGCACGATCACCTAGATCTATCGAATCGGCCAGGCCGTGGCACGGCACTCCGACGACCTTGGCGCCGTTGCCGAACTGCTCGATCAGATCGGCTTGGTACCGGCTGGCCGTCGTCGCGGCTGTAGCCCAGATCGCCACTGAATCGCACGCGGCAGCGGCGGGTTTGATCGCGGGCACCGTTCCGATGACCGGTACTTCCGGCCCGACCAGTTCTCGCACGTGTGGCAGCGCGGTGACGCTGGCGGTATTGCATGGGAGAACGATGACCTGAGCCCCACGATCGAGGCTCCGCCGCACGGCGCCGAGTACCCGGTCGACGACCCACGGCTCAGGCTTGGGACCCCAGGGGGCGCCGTCCGGATCCAGGGAGAGCACCAGATCGAGATCCGGGCGCAGGCGTCTGAGCCACGCAGAGGTAGGGAGCAGGCCCAGTCCCGAGTCGATGAGTGCAACGATCACCGCACAAATCTATCGCCTCGGAACCGGTCCTGCCTCATCCGTTCAGGCCGGTGTGGACTCCAACACGTCAGAGATGGGCGTGCCGGCTGCGATCTTGGCGCGCATCTTCATCACCGCTCCCGCGCTACCTCCGCCGACGACAGCTGCCAGCACACCGTCGCGCTCGTAGTAGGCGACGAACTTTCGGCCGTCGTCCTTGACGATGTGAACGGTGTCCGTGGGTGCGACGGTCCCCAACGCCTGGATCTTGACGTCGTACTGATCGCTCCAGAAGTAGGGAACCTGCGCCGGAGCATCGGGATCACCCGTTCCGGTGAGCGCTCCCGCCAGGATCTTGGCCTGGTCGCCCGCATTGGTCCAGTGTTCGACGCGCTTGCGTCGATCACCGATCTGCCAGGACGCGACGTCGCCGACGGCCCAGACGTGTTCGGTACTGGTGCGGCCGACGCCGTCGCAGAGCACTCCGTTGTCGAGTTCGATTCCCGAACCATCGAGCCATCCCGTGACCGGCACCGAACCGACTCCGATCGCCACCACGTCGACCGGGATCTCCGAACCGTCGCTCAAGGTCGCAGTGGCAACCGCTCCGTCGCCGGACAACGAGGTCAAGCCGGTGCCGACGCGGACATCGACGCCCTCGTTCCGATGCAGACGTTCGACGAGGGCGCCAACGGTGGGGCCGAGCACCGACGCCAGCGGTGTCGGCTGAGGTTCGAGCAACACGACGTCGACGCCGTGAGACTTCATGCTGGCGGCCAGTTCGCAGCCGATGAAGCCGGCCCCGACAATCAGCGCACGCTTGCCGGGAGCCAGCTCGGCGCGAAGGGCCAGCGCCTCCTCGATGGAGCGCAGAACGTGCACTCCGGACAGCTCCGGAAGGCCGGCAATGCGACGCGGAGTCAGTCCGGTCGCGATGACCAACTCGTCGTAGTCGAGGGTGGATCCGTCCGCGAACGCCACCGACTTTGCGGCAGTGTCCACCGAGGTCGCGGGCGAACCGAGCTTGAGATCGACCTTGTTCTCGACGTAGAACTCTGCCGGACGCAGCGTCGTCTCGTCCTTGTCGCCGCGGATCACTTCCTTCGACAGCGGCGGCCGGTCGTAGGGCAGATGTGTTTCCCCACCGGCGAGCGTCAATTCACCCTCGAAGCCTGCTCGTCGCAGTTCCTCCACGGTCCGCAGCCCCGACAACCCCGCACCCACGATCACTATCCGTGCCACCACGTACCACCCTGTCCGACCCACGTCACTAGCAGCGCTCACTATGAACGCCGTCACTATTTGCCCCCGACTCTGCCATACCAAATGCCGGAGTAGGTGTGGTGCATCCCGCATGGCCACCTACCAGTCACTACAGTTGGAGGTACTTCAGACGCACGCACTGACACATGAGCAGGGAGCCCCCATGACCAGCGATTCCAGTGAAAAGAACAGCGTCCGATTCGGCGCCGACGGTGGCGCGGAACTAGTCAGCACCCAGGGCAAGACGATCATCGCCGACGCCGTGGTCGCCAAGATCGCCGGTATCGCGACCCGCGAGATCAACGGCGTGTACGACGTCGGTGGGGGCACCGCGCGCGCGGTGGGGGCACTTCGCGACCGTATTCCGGGCGCCCGCGTCAACCATGCCCAGGGCGTCGCGGTGGAAGTGGGCGAGAAACAAGCCGCCATCGACATCGGCATTGTCGCCGAATACGGCGTCGCACTCCACGAATTGGCGGTAGGTATCCGCCGAAACGTTATTGCCGCAGTCGAAAGCATGACGGGTCTCGAGGTCACCGAGGTCAACATCACCGTCTTCGACGTCATGCTCTTCGAGGATGCAGAGAGCGGCGGCAGTACCGATCCGGAAGCCAAGCCGAGGGTTCAGTGAGTACCGCCGACGCCGGCCGCGAGATCGACGCGGCCGAGGTCGTCGCCGACGCAGTTCTTGCGATCCCGGAAGTGGCAGATCTGCACGGCGGGCAATTCGGTGAGGTGGGAACCTACCTCCCCGGACGCCGAGTCACCGGCGTCGTCGTCGACGAAAACTCTTGTGCGGTACACATTTCCGTTCACTATCCGGCCGACGTTCGCGGCGTCGCCGAACGCGTCCGAGCGGTGGTGGCACGGTTGGTCGACGTACCGGTGAACGTGACCGTCGGAGACTTGTCGACAGCTGGATATCCACCCGAAAATTCCGAAGATGCAGTCACTGAGCTCTCCACTGTCACCGAGATCGCACCGAACATTCGAGAAGGGAACTGACATGAACAGCACTACCGTCGGACTGCTGGTCGGTCTGCTCCTCGCGCTCGCCGGAATCATGGGCGGATTCAGCGGATTCGTCTTCGCCGTCCTGCTCGGCGCCGCCGGTATGGCGATCGGAGCACACCGCGACGGACATCTCGATCTCGGCGCGATCCTCCGAAGCCGTGGCCGTGGCTGAGCCGACCCCTCCGAACGCGGCAGACGATCCCGGCCTACGAGGTTCGCTGGTCATCAAGGACCGGGCGATGGCCAAGATAGCCACTGCCGCAGCGGTGAACGTCCCGGGGGTGGTCCGCCAGTCCGGTGGCTTGACCCGCCTGACCGGGCGCGACCTTCCGCGAGCCGACATCTCGATGGGCAGCGACGCCGTGGCCATCAATCTGTTCCTCGCTGTGTCCTGGCCATGTTCGGTCACCGAACTGACCGGTCGCGTGCGGGCAGAAGTCGGACGCAGCGTCGAGTCGCTGACCGGCCTGCCCCTCCACGACATGAACGTCATGATCGCGGCAACCGAGGGTTCTGACGACTCCTGTGTTTCCGGCGTCGAAATCGCGGAAGGCCCCGCACAGGAGGCACTCTCGGATCCGATTCCACCTCGAGTTCCCTCCGCGAACCCCGCCGCCGCGGTGTCAGCCGTCGTCATCGCGTGCGGTCTACTCGCACTCGCTTTCGTGGTCTCGCGCGAATGGTTCATCAACCGCGGAACCTTCGATTCGGCGCCCTGGATCCGAAACTCCGTGGAGTGGACGTCGCGTCTGCACTGGCAACCGTGGCTGCTTCCGGTGGCGATCGCTGCCGTCGTCGCGGGTGTTGTCCTGATCATGTCCGCCCTCAAACGCCGGGCGAAAACCCATGTGCCGTTGGGTAACCCGAGCGCATCGACGGTATGGATGCGGCCGACGGACATTGCACGTCTGTGCAGTAGCCACGCAGCGGTCGTTCCCGGCGTCGACTCGGCCCACACCAGCGTCGACCGCAAACACATCAAGGTCCACATCGAATCCACCGGCGGCGATCGAACCGAACTGGCCGCGGCCGTCGACGCGGCAGTTCGGCCTCATCTCGCGATACTCCAGCAGCCACTGCAGCTTTCGGTAGTCGTGAGAGAAACGCCAGTACGACGAAAGGACGCCTCGTGAACCGCTGGATCTCCGCGGTCGATCGGACCATCGTCCTCATCGTCGGAATCGCACTCCTCGCGGCGGGCGCATACGCCATCGCGTGGGACGCGGGTGCCTCACTGATCAGGACCTGGGTGTCACGACTCGATCGTGAGGTCCTCTTCGGTCTTCCGGAGGAGCCTTGGTGGCACTGGGTGCTGTCGGGCACCTTCATCCTCTGCGTCTTCGCCGGTTTCGGGCTGTTGTACCTGAACCTTCGTCGACGCCGAACGAGCGCAGTCACATTGCGGCACAACGAGTCCGGCACAGACGTCAGTGTGGATCTGGGACCGGTCGCCGACGGCGTAGCGGCAGAACTCGCCCAGCTGAGCGGCGTGCGCAGCACCAGAAGCAAAGCGACGATCGATCGCGGACTGCCAACGCTGTCGATTGTCGTCACCGCAGACCCGGCGATCGATGTCGTCGGCTTCACCACTTCGGCCGAACACATCGCTCGTGCAACCAGGCGAAGCCTCGACGGCTCACCTGTCGCGGTACAGGTTCTGTTGCATCTCGACCGGGTAGAAGCCTCCAAGTAGAAGCACCCCGAACAACCGATCGCAGACCACCTGGCCATAGACACAGAAAAGGCGCTCACTCCCCGAAGGGAATGAGCGCCTTTCCTAGTGCTGTGAATCAGCTAGCGAGACAAGAGTCTCACTTGATGATCTTGGCAACCTTGCCGGCGCCGACCGTACGGCCGCCTTCGCGAATTGCGAAGCGCAGGCCCTCGTCCATGGCGACAGGCTGGATGAGCTTGACGGACATCTCGGTGTTGTCACCGGGCATGACCATCTCGGTGCCCTCAGGCAGCGTCACGACGCCCGTAACGTCCGTGGTACGGAAGTAGAACTGCGGGCGGTAGTTGTTGAAGAACGGGGTGTGGCGGCCGCCCTCGTCCTTCGACAGGATGTATGCCTGGCCCTCGAACTCCGTGTGGGGAGTCGTGGTGCCCGGCTTGACGACAACCTGTCCACGCTCGACATCTTCGCGCTTGATGCCACGAACGAGCAGTCCGACGTTGTCGCCGGCCTGGCCCGAGTCGAGCAGCTTGCGGAACATCTCGATACCCGTGACGGTGGTCTTGGTGGAGGTCTCCTTGATGCCGACGATCTCCACCTCCTCGTTCACGTTGACCGAGCCACGCTCGATACGACCGGTGACAACCGTGCCACGGCCGGTGATCGTGAAGACATCCTCGACGGGCATGAGGAAGGGCTTGTCCGTCTCGCGGACCGGGTCCGGGATGGACTCGTCGACTGCAGCCATCAGGTCGAGGATGGACTGCGTCCACTTCGGGTCACCCTCGAGTGCCTTGAGTGCCGAGATCGGAATGACGGGGGCTTCCTCGTCGAATTCCTGAGCGGCCAGCAGTTCGCGGACCTCCATCTCGACGAGCTCGAGGATCTCGTCATCGTCAACCATGTCGGCCTTGTTCAGGGCGACGAGGATGTAAGGAACGCCAACCTGGCGAGCGAGCAGGACATGCTCGCGCGTCTGGGGCATCGGGCCGTCGGTAGCTGCGACGACGAGGATAGCGCCGTCCATCTGAGCTGCGCCGGTGATCATGTTCTTGATGTAGTCGGCGTGACCCGGTGCATCGACGTGCGCGTAGTGGCGCTTTTCCGTCTGGTACTCAACATGCGAGATGTTGATCGTGATGCCACGAGCCTTTTCCTCGGGAGCCTTGTCGATCTGATCGAAGGCCGAAGCCTCGTTCAGGTCGGGGAATGCATCCGCGAGAACCTTGGTGATGGCCGCCGTCGTCGTGGTCTTGCCGTGGTCGACGTGACCAATGGTGCCGATGTTCACGTGCGGCTTCGTCCGCTCGAACTTCGCCTTCGCCACTTTGTGTCCTCCTGGACTGTTGTTGCTTGCCGTATGCAGCAGTGCGGTTGGTTGTTACTTGGTCGTGCTTCGTGCCGGAAGCAACCGAGGTCACTTGCCGGCGCGGGCTGGGGAGCTCGCTGTGCTTACTCGCCCGTCGCCTTGGCGATGATTTCCTTCGAGACGTTCGCGGGAACCTCTGCGTAGGAATCGAACACCATGGAGAAGTTCGCACGGCCCTGGGTCTTCGACCGCAGGTCACCGATGTAACCGAACATCTCCGAGAGCGGAACCAGCGCCTTCACGACACGGGCACCACTGCGTTCCTCCATGGCCTGGATCTGGCCACGGCGGGAGTTGAGGTCGCCGATCACGTCGCCCATGTACTCCTCGGGCGTTGTGACCTCGACAGCCATGAGCGGCTCGAGAATGACGGGGCCGGCCTTGCGGGCGGCTTCCTTCAGTGCCTGCGAACCGGCAACCTTGAACGCCATTTCCGAGGAGTCGACGTCGTGGTAAGCACCATCGAGCAGCGACAGCTTCAGGTTCACGAGCGGGTAGCCGGCGAGAACACCGTACTGCATCGCGTCCTGCGCACCAGCATCCACGGAGGGGATGTACTCGCGCGGGATACGTCCGCCGGAGACCTTGTTCTCGAACTCGTAGGTAGCACCGTCTTCGCCCACGAAAGGCTCCAGAGCGATGATGACCTTTGCGAACTGGCCCGAGCCACCCGTCTGCTTCTTGTGGGTGTAGTCGTGCTTCTCGACCTTCTTGGTGATGGTCTCGCGGTACGCAACCTGCGGCTTACCGACGTTCGCCTCGACCTTGAACTCGCGACGCATGCGGTCGACGAGGATGTCGAGGTGGAGCTCGCCCATACCGCCGATGACGGTCTGACCGGTCTCTTCGTCGAGTTCGACCGAGAAGGTCGGATCCTCTTCGGCCAGCTTCTGGATCGCGACGCCCAGCTTTTCCTGGTCGGACTTGGTCTTGGGCTCGATGGAGACCTGGATGACCGGCGCGGGGAACGACATCGACTCGAGGACGATGGGGCTCGCCTGATCGCACAAGGTGTCACCGGTGGTGGTGTCCTTGAGGCCGATCATTGCGTAGATGTGGCCGGCTACGGCCTCGTCTACCGGGTTCTCCTTGTTGGCGTGCATCTGGAAGAGCTTTCCGATGCGCTCCTTCTTGCCCTTGGTTGCGTTGAGCACCTGAGCGCCCGGATCGATACGACCCGAGTACACGCGGACGAAGGTCAGCTTGCCGAAGAACGGGTGAGCAGCGATCTTGAAGGCGAGAGCCGAGAACGGCTCTTCCTTGCTCGGCTTGCGAGTGATCTCTACTTCTTCGTCACCGAGCTTGTGGCCGACGACCTCGCCGATGTCCAGCGGGTTCGGCAGGTAATCGATGACTGCGTCGAGCATGGGCTGAACGCCCTTGTTCTTGAACGCGGAGCCACAGATGACCGGGTACAGCTCGGAAGCGACCGTCATCTTGCGGATGGCGCCCTTGATTTCCTCGACCGTGAGCTCTTCGCCGCCGAAGTACTTCTCCATGAGAGCTTCGTCGGACTCGGCAACGGTTTCGAGCAGCTTCTCGCGGTACTCTGCAGCCTTCTCGACGAGGTCCGCGGGGATCTCTTCGATGGTCGGCAGTGCACCGGTCGGAACTACGCCGCGCCAGGTGATGGCACGCATCTCGACCAGGTCGACGACGCCGTCGAAGTCGTCCTCAGCGCCGATGGGCAGCTGGAGAACGAGCGGCTTCGCGCCGAGACGGTCGATGATGGTCTGGACTGTGAAGTAGAAGTCCGCGCCCATCTTGTCCATCTTGTTGACGAAGCAGATGCGCGGAACGTCGTACTTGGCAGCCTGACGCCAAACCTGCTCGGACTGCGGCTCGACACCTTCCTTACCGTCGAAGACAGCAACTGCGCCGTCGAGCACGCGCAGCGACCGCTCCACCTCGACCGTGAAGTCGACGTGGCCGGGGGTGTCGATGATGTTGATCTGGTTGTTGTTCCAGAAGCAAGTCACGGCGGCAGACGTGATCGTGATGCCGCGTTCCTTCTCCTGCTCCATCCAGTCCGTCGTCGACGCACCGTCGTGCGTCTCACCGATCTTGTAATTGACACCGGTGTAGAACAGGATGCGCTCGGTGGTGGTGGTCTTGCCGGCATCGATGTGCGCCATGATGCCGATGTTGCGGACCTTGTTCAGGTCAGTCAGCACTTCCTGTGCCACAGGTTTCTTCCCCGCTCGTTGCTTGGTTTTCGGGTGTCGGCCGTATCCGGTGTGTTCCACCGTCAAGGCCATGGTCTTTCAATTATGTCTCTGCCGAGGCGAACCTGGCCACCTGCGTCCGGAAACCGGCGAGATGATCAGGTCGCCAACGGCGACAAGCGTCGGAGCCCCACCCGATGGCAGTTGCTCCGACGCTTTACATCACCAGCGGTAGTGGGCGAATGCCTTGTTGGCTTCGGCCATCTTGTGAGTGTCTTCGCGACGCTTCACAGCTGCACCGAGGCCATTGCTGGCATCGAGGAGCTCGTTGGCGAGACGCTCGACCATGGTCTTCTCACGACGTGCACGCGAGAAGGTGACCAGCCAGCGCAGTGCCAGCGTGGTGGAACGACCGGGACGAACCTCGACCGGCACCTGGTAGGTAGCGCCACCGACGCGGCGGCTACGAACCTCGAGTGCAGGCTTGACGTTGTCCAGGGCGCGCTTGAGAGTGACGACCGGATCGGTGCCGGTCTTCTCGCGTGCCTGCTCGAGAGCCTGGTACACGATTCGCTCTGCGGTGGACTTCTTGCCGTCCAGCAGGATCTTGTTGACGAGCTGCGTCACCAACGGGGAACCGTAAACCGGGTCGTTGATGAGCGGGCGCTTCGGAGCGGGGCCCTTACGTGGCATTAGCTCTTCTCCTTCTTGGCGCCGTAGCGGCTGCGTGCCTGCTTGCGACCCTTGACACCCTGGGTGTCCAGGGAGCCGCGGATGATCTTGTAACGGACACCCGGGAGGTCCTTCACACGACCGCCACGGACGAGCACCATGGAGTGCTCCTGAAGGTTGTGACCTTCACCGGGGATGTACGCGGTGACCTCGACCGAAGTCGTGAGGCGAACACGTGCGACCTTACGGAGCGCGGAGTTCGGCTTCTTGGGGGTGGTGGTGTACACGCGAGTGCACACGCCACGACGCTGCGGGCTGCCCTTGAGGGCTGCCGTCTTGACCTTGGCGGTCTTGTCGCGGCGACCCTTGCGGACCAGCTGGTTGATGGTTGGCATTTACCGGCTTTCTTGTGACGAACAGACTGCTCGAGCGAACTCGGGCCGTTCGAAAACGTGGCTGTTCTGAAATTAGGGATCTAGCAGTTGGAGCAAGAGAGCTGCTGCTCCTCACCCACCTCAGAGTCTGTACTCAGCACTTTCATGCCGCGCACTGCCCCCGAGGTCGGGCGTGTCGCATACCCCCACACAGGCAGCCGGATGCTCGTTCATCAGCAGTTTCTGCTCGAACGCGCGCACGGCAATACCTAGCTAGGCACACAGATCGGCCCGGGCATGCCGGACACGACCCATAACGATACCTGTCGGCGCGCCACGAGGTCAAAGCGAGGCCACGGTGATAGTGACCTCACGCTCTGACCAGACACTCTGGCTGCAAACTCAGACCACGCAGCCGGACCGGTCACGATCAGATGCTGCGGTTCAAC
The DNA here is from genome assembly GCF_013277835.1 of Rhodococcus sp. MS13. Classification (NCBI taxonomy): domain Bacteria; kingdom Bacillati; phylum Actinomycetota; class Actinomycetes; order Mycobacteriales; family Nocardiaceae; genus Rhodococcus; species Rhodococcus sp. MS13. The sequence continues at coordinate 576,779 of NZ_VBTL01000011.1, read as the reverse complement.
GTCAACGCGCCGAGCTTTGCCGCAGCCTCGCACGGATCCGCGCCGCCCTGCGGCTCGGTGACCCACCAACCGAACACTCCCCCGGCCGGTGCGCTCGCGCTCACGCCGCAACTCTGCGGATCGGCCGGCTGGCGAACCTCGTAACCGCCACTGCCGTTGATGTCGATTTTCGCCACCACGTATCCCAGATGTTCGAATGCAGCGCGCTCGTGATCGAGGGTGCCCGTCTCGAACCAGTTGAAGGTGATCTTGATCGGACCCGCGGCCCCGATGCCGTCCCAACGGCAGATAGCGCCGAAGAACCCACGCCCGACGGCGTCGGCACCCACGGCACCGGCGATCTGCTCGTCGGTGACGGCCTCGCATTCTTGGAGGACGTTGGCGAATTCCTGGCTGTCACTACCGCCGTAGCTGCCCTCCGCACGGGGAGTCCCGATGACCACCGAGCCGCAGCCTGTCAGCAGAACCAGCGATCCAGCCAGGGCGAGCCCGATCCGTACGCGCTTCACGGCGCCCTCGAACTTCACTGTGCCCTCGAAACTGTTTTTTCCATCAGATCCCGCGCCACCGTGCATGGATCCGCGGTCGGTGGCAGCAAGCCGTAGGTGATCGACCAGTGCACGAAGTCTCCGCCGAACGCGATACCCAACTCGCACAGCGAACCTGCCGTGGACGCGATGAAGCCTTGATGACCGCCGATCGTGATGTCGGCGGCGGGACGTCCGAGCAGGTCGGACCCGGCCCGTTCGCGGCCGATCGGGCTACCGCGGTACCAGGAGAAACTGACGCTCGGACCGCTCGAACCAGCGACCTCCCACTGGCAACCGACGCCGTTGCGCGTCGTCGTCGCAAAAGCGCCGAGGTTGAAGGCATTGACAACTTCTTCGTCGGTCACCGAGCCGCATTCGGCGAACATCGGACCGGGATCGGTGGGTGCGAGCGCCGGCGAACTGGCGTCGTCCCCCGGCCGATCGGCGGACCCGTCGTCGGAGCTGCAGCCGACCACCGCCGAAAGCACGGCAGCCGAGACCAATACCGAAGTCCCGATCGAAGTGAGGGTGCGTGCGGCCATGGAGCCGACTGTACTTCTCGGTGGCCCCCGACACACGCCACGTGCGCACCTCGCTCATCGGTCGCCGCCACGCCGCTACCGATTCAGGGAGTCGGGACCGGTACCCGAACCAGCGTGGAATCCAATTGCGCCGCCCATTGTTTGACCACCTCGGTGCGTCGACGCGAGTCGTCGGTCAAGACGTCTGCCAGCCCCAGCCCGCGGGCCAGGTCCAGGGTCGCCTGTACCAAACGGTGCGTCACCGGATCGGAGTCGTCGACACCCAGACTCTCGACGGCCATGCGGTGCGCGATGCGCCCGAACCGTTCCTCGAGGGGCAACACGCGGGCCCGCAGGTCGGGGTCGGAGGCAGCGGCCGTCCACACCTGCAGTGCTGCTTTGAACAGAGTCCCGGTGTAGTACTCGACCAACCGCGAAATGACCGCCTCGGTTCGTCCGGCACCCACCGGAAGGTCGGTCGATTCCTTTCGTGCCTGATCCATCCTGGCGTCGAACATCACCTCGAGCGCCGCGGTGATGAGGTCCTCGCGGGTCGGGAAGTGATGCTGCATCGCACCGCGGGACACCCCGGCACGCTGGGCGACGACGCTCATCGTCGTTGCGCTCCATCCGAGTTCGGCGAGACACTCCACAGTCACTTCGAGCAGGTGGGAGCGCGTGACTCGACTTCGGTCCTGCTTGGGTTCTCGAGTCATCGCGCCGCCATCCTTTCTACCGCTGTGTTCCAGTGCGCAGTTCTACTGCGCCCAGGCTGCTGGACGCTTCTGCAAGAAAGACATCATGCCCTCACGAGCCTCGTCAGAGGAAAACAGCCGGGCCGACTGCGCGATCATCTCCTCGCCGTCACGGTCGAATCCGGCCAGGACCGAACGCGTCGTGATCCACTTCGATTCGGCAAGTCCCTGCGGTGAACATTGGCGCAAGGTGCCGAGCAGTTCGGTGATCGACTCCCCCGTGTCCTGCGACGCGGCGGTGACGAGTCCGATGGATTCGGCCTCGTGCTGGCCGAACTTCTCTCCGGTGAGCAGGTATCGGCTCGCAGATCGCTGGTCGAGCCTCGGTAGGACCGTGAGCGAAATGATGGACGCTGCCAAACCCAACCGTGATTCCGTCACCGCGAAGGTGCTCGCCGGTCCGGCGACGACGATGTCGCACGCCCCGACAAGACCCATACCCCCGGCTCGGACGTGACCGTCGATGCGCCCGATCACCGGCTTGGGAAGCTCGAGAATGCTGCGCAAGAGCGTCAGCATTCCCCGCCCTCGTTCTTTGACGGCCTCTTCCGGAGATAAGGACGATCCGGAAGCCTCGCTGAGATCGGCTCCCGCACAGAATGTTCCACCGGTGTGGGTGAGCACCACCGCTCGAACTGCCGGATCGGCGGCCGCTGACGTCAACCCCGCTTGTAACTCCGTGACCAACCGCGTCGAAATCGCGTTGCGGTTGTGGGGTGAGTCGAGAGTGATCGTGGCAGCACCGCCCGATACTTCGTACCGTACGTATGGCTTGTCCTGATCCGTCATGAGTCTCCTCTTCAGTAGGACCGTTTAGTACGACCGCGGCAGACCGAGAGAGTGCTGCGAGACGAAGTTGAGGATCATCTCGCGGCTCACCGGCGCGACGCGGGCGATACGGGCCGCGCCGAGCATGGCGGCCAACCCGTATTCCTTCGTCAGGCCTGCGCCGCCGTGCGTCTGGATCGCCTGATCGAGCGCCTTGATGCTGGCTTCGGCGGCGGCGTACTTTGCCATGTTCGCGGCTTCGGCAGCACCGAAATCGTCGCCGCTGTCGTAGAGTACCGCGGCCTTCTGCATCATCAGCTTGGCGAGCTCGAGTTCGATCTTCACCTGCGCGAGTGGATGCGAAATACCTTGGTGCGCACCGATCGGCGTCTTCCACACCGTGCGCTCGTTGGCGAACTTCACCGCAGCGTTCAGGGCGTAACGGCCCATGCCGATGGCCATCGACGCACCCAGGATGCGCTCGGGGTTGAGGCCGGCGAACAACTGCATCAGGGCGGCATCGGCTTCGCCGACCAGAGCGTCGGCCGGCAGACGGACGTCGTCGAGGAACAAGATGAACTGGTGGTCCGGCTCGATGATGTCCATCTCCATCTGCGTCTTCACGAATCCGGGAGAATCCGTGGGGACGATGAACAGAGCGGGCTTGAGCTTGCCGGTCTTGGAGTCCTCGGTGCGCGCGACGATGAGGACCGCGTCAGCCTGATCGACACCCGAGATGTAGATCTTGTTGCCGCTCAGGATCCAGTCGTCGCCATCCCTGCGTGCCGTCGTGGTGATCTGATGAGAGTTGGAACCGGCGTCGGCCTCGGTGATTCCGAACGCCATGATCTTGGAGCCGTCGGCGAGGCTGGGTAGCCACTGCTGCTTCTGCTCCGCCGTGCCGTACTTGCCGATGATGGTGCCGCAGATGGCCGGGGATACGACAACCAGGAGCAGACCGGCACCCTGCGCCGCCAATTCCTCCTGCACCAGCGCGAGTTCGTAGATACCGGCACCGCCGCCGCCGTATTCCTCCGGCAGGTTGACGCCCAGGAATCCGAGTTTGCCCGCCTCGTTCCACAATTCGGTGAGCGCCTCACCCTTGCGCGCCTTGGGCAGCACGTAGTCGACGTAGTTGAAGCGCTCACCCAGTTTGGAAACGGATGCCCGCAGTTCCTTCTGCTCTTCGGTTTCGATGAAACTCATCATGCTTCCTCTTCTGTAGCGGGTTCTTCCACACGTGCGAGTACCGATCCGACTTCGACCTGCTGGCCGACGGCGACCGGAAGTTCTACCAGGACACCGGAAGTCGGCGCGGTGACGGTGTGTTCCATCTTCATGGCCTCTAGCCACAGAATCGGCTGGCCGGCAGTGACGGTGTCACCGAGTGCGGCGCCGAGGCGGATAACCGATCCCGGCATCGGAGCGAGCAACGAACCGGCGGCGACTTCCGCCGACGGATCCACGAAGCGCGGTGCTGCCGTCAACGCGACGGGCCCCAGCGAGGAGTCGACAAAAATCTCACTCCCGTATGCCGCCACGTCGAACGAACGCCGTACTCCGCTTTGCTCGAGCACGACCCGTGTAGCAGTTGCCGATACCACGCTCACGTCGTCGAAGCCTTCTGCGTTCAACACGCCGCTTCGACTCAGGGAGTAGCGGACGTCGTAGTCGCCCGACGCAGTGGAGTAGCTCTTGCTCTGCGGCTGCGACGGCAGGTTGCGCCACCCGCTGGGCAAGCGGCCGATGACGCGCGCCGACGCCCGGTTGTGCGCGGCATCGGCAAGTGCCGCCGCTAGCGCCGAAAGCCTTTCGGCGTCGGTGTCGGCCAGAGGCGTTGACAACTTCTCGAGGTCATGGGTCTCGAAGAACGCCGTATCGGTGCCCCCGGCAATGAAGGCGGGGTGAGCCAGGACATTGACGAGCAGATCGCGGTTGGTGCGCAGGCCGTGAATCCTGGTGCGCGCCAGCGTCGACGCGAGCAGCCGGGCAGCTGCTGTCCGCGTCGGCGCGTACGAGATGATCTTGGCCAACATCGGGTCGTAGTGGACGCCGACAACACTGCCGTCGACGACGCCGGAGTCGAGGCGAACGCCCTGCTCACGCAGAACACTGAATTCTTGCGGGTCACCGGGCAACTCGATGTGGTGAACGGTTCCACTCTGAGGCTGCCAGTTCTTGGCGGGGTCCTCGGCGTACAGTCGCACCTCGATCGAATGCCCCCGGATCTCCGGTTGGTCGTCCGGAAGTGCTTCACCTGAAGCGACCTGCAATTGCAGTTCCACCAGATCGAGTCCGGTGGTGCACTCGGTGACCGGATGCTCTACCTGCAAACGGGTGTTCATTTCCAGGAAGAAGAAGTCGCCTTTTTCGTCAGCCAGGAATTCAACGGTTCCTGCCCCTTCGTAACCGATGGCGTTGGCTGCGAGCCGCGAGGCGTCGAAGAGCTTGTCGCGCATGGCGGGGATGCGCTGCACGAGCGGCGACGGTGCCTCTTCGACCACCTTCTGATGCCGACGCTGGATCGAGCACTCGCGCTCCCCCACCGCCCACACCCCACCGTGGCGGTCGGCCATGACCTGGACCTCGATGTGCCGACCGGTCTCGAGGTAGCGCTCGCAGAAGACAGTCGGGTCGCCGAAGGCGGACTGCGCCTCACGCCGCGCCGCTTCCAGTTCGCCTTCCAGCGCCGACAATTCACGAACGACACGCATTCCGCGTCCGCCGCCGCCCGCCGACGCCTTGATCAGCACTGGCAAATGAGCGTCGGTCACCGCAGCGGGATCGAGTTCGGACAGCACCGGAACTCCGGCCGCGTCCATGATCTTCTTGGACTCGACCTTCGATCCCATGAGCTCGATGGATTCGACGGGCGGACCGATCCATGTCAGTCCGGCATCGATGACGCTGCGCGCGAACTCCGCGTTCTCGGAGAGGAATCCGTAGCCGGGGTGAATCGCGTCGGCGCCCGAAGCCTTGGCGGCGGCGATGATGAGCTCGCCCCGCAGGTATGTCTCGGCAGGCGTGTTACCCGGCAGGCGAACCGAGGCGTCGGCTTCGGCGACGTGAGGGCTGTCGGCATCCGCGTCGGAAAAGACCGCGACCGTCCCGATTCCGTTCTTGCGGCAGGTTGCAAAGACACGGCGGGCGATTTCGCCACGATTGGCGACCAGTACTGAAGTGATTGTCACGGCGTGCCTCACATACGGAAGACGCCGAAGTTCTCGGTGCCTTCGATCGGGGCGGTGGCAATGGCCGACAGGCACATTCCCACCACGGTGCGGGTGTCTCGGGGATCGATGACGCCGTCGTCGTACAGACGCCCGGACAGGAACATCGGAAGTGACTCGGCCTCGATCTGGTTCTCGATCATCGCTCGCATGCCGGCATCAGCCTGCTCGTCGAAAACCTGGCCGCGGGCCTCGGCAGCAGCGCGTCCCACGATGGAGATGACGCCGGCGAGCTGCGCACCGCCCATGACGGCGGACTTGGAACTGGGCCAGGCAAAGAGGAATCTCGGATCGAATGCCCGTCCGCACATGCCGTAGTGACCGGCGCCGTACGACGCTCCGAGCAGGATCGAGATGTGCGGAACCTTGGAGTTGGCAACCGCATTGATCATCATCGATCCGTGCTTGATCATGCCGCCCTCCTCGTACTCCTTACCCACCATGTAGCCGGTGGTGTTGTGCAGGAACAGCAACGGCGTGTTGGAGCGGTTGGCAAGCTGGATGAACTGCGTTGCCTTCTGGGACTCTTCGCTGAAGAGAACTCCACGTGCGTTGGCCAGGATGCCGATCGGGTAACCGTTGAGTTCGGCCCAGCCGGTCACGAGGGAGGAACCGTAGAGCGGCTTGAACTCGTCGAAGTCGGAACCGTCGACGATACGGGCGATGACCTCACGCGGATCGAACGGAATCTTCAGGTCGGCCGGAACGATGCCGAGCAACTCTTCCGGATCCTCGAGCGGTTCGATGATCTCCGCGCGCGGCGCCGGCCCCTTCTTGGTCCAGTTAAGTCGCTTGACGATCGAGCGCCCGATGCGGATCGCATCCTGCTCGTCGGCGGCGAAGTAGTCGGCCAACCCGGACTTGCGAGCGTGCATTTCGGCGCCGCCGAGTGCCTCGTCGTCTGATTCCTCACCGGTGGCCATCTTGACCAGCGGCGGGCCTGCGAGGAACACCTTGGAGCGTTCCTTGATCATCACGACGTGGTCGGACATGCCCGGGATGTACGCGCCGCCGGCAGTCGAGTTACCGAAGACCAGTGCAATGGTGGGGATTCCGGCTGCGGACAGCTGAGTGAGGTCACGGAACATACGCCCGCCCGGGATGAACACCTCTTTCTGCGTCGGCAAGTCTGCGCCACCGGACTCTACGAGGGAGATCACCGGGAGGCGGTTCTGCATGGCGATGTCGTTGGCGCGGAAACCCTTACGCAGCGTCCACGGATTGCTGGTGCCGCCGCGCACGGTGGGATCGTTGGCGACGATCAGGCATTCGACACCTTCGACAACGCCGATACCGACCACGGTGCTGGCGCCGACCGGGAAGTCACTCCCCCACGCAGCGAGGGGACACAGCTCGAGGAACGGCGAATCCTGATCGAGCAGGAGTTCGATCCGCTCGCGCGCCAGAAGCTTTCCCCGCTTGTGGTGCCGCTCGGTGTACTTCTCGCCGCCACCGGCAAGCGCCTTGGCGTGCTCGACCTCGATCTCGGCGAGCTTGGTGTTCATGGTCGATGTTGCGGTCTGATACACCTCGGAATTGGTGTCCAGCGTTGACCGGATGACACTCATGACTGATACCCCAATCGCTTGGCCGCGAGGCCGGTGAGGATTTCGGTGGTTCCGCCACCGATTCCCAGAATTCGCATGTCCCGGTATTGCCTCTCCACTTCACTTTCCTGCATGTATCCGAGGCCGCCGAACAGCTGAACGGCTTGGTTCGCAACCCATTCGCCCGTCTCGACTGCCGTGTTCTTCGCGAAGCACACCTCGGCGATCAGGTCGCCGTCACCGGCCATGTACCGCTCGATCACCGAGTGGGTGTACACCTTGGCGACGTCGATCTTGCGGGCCATCTCGGTGACGGTGTTCTGCACGGCCTGCCGGCTGATCAGGGGGCGACCGAAAGTTTCGCGGGCGCGGCACCATTCGAGGGTCAGCTCCAGGCAACGTTCTGCACTGGCATACGCCTGCGCGGCGAGCGCGACACGTTCGGAAACAAATGCCTGGGCGATCTGCGCGAAGCCGCTGTTCTCTGCGCCGACCAGATTCTCCACCGGAACCCGGGCATCGACAAAGGACAGTTCCGCGGTATCGGATGCACGCCAGCCCATCTTCTCGAGTTTGCGTGAGACGGTGAATCCCGGTGTGCCCTTCTCGATCACGAGCAGTGAGACACCACCCGCGCCGGGGCCACCGGTGCGCACTGCGGTAACGACGAAGTCGGCTCGAACGCCGGAGGTGATGAACGTCTTGGCGCCGTTCACGACGTAATGATCGCCGTCGCGCTTGGCTGTGGTTGTCAGATGCCCGACGTCGCTGCCTCCGCCAGGCTCGGTGATGGCGAGCGAGCCGATCTTGTCGCCGCGCAGGGTCGGCTTGACCCACTTCTCGATCTGCGCCTCGTCGCCCGCTGCAATCAGGTGCGGCACCGCGATGCCGCAGGTGAAGAGCGATGCGAACAGCCCGCCCGACGCACCTGCCTGATGCATCTCCTCACAGATCACGATGGAGTCGACGGCGTCGCCGCCCTCACCGCCCGCCGATTCGGGAGCACTGGCGCCGAGCAGCCCGAGAGCGCCTGCCTTGCGGTGTAATTCGCGCGGAATCTCGCCGTCGCGCTCCCACTGCGTCAGATGCGGCAGAATCTCCTGGTTCACGAATCCGCGTACGGTCTCGCGAAGCGCAAGCCTTTCCGGTGTGGTCCACACGGTCACCGTGAATCCTCTTTCTCGTCAGTTACGGGGAGTAGCGAAATCGGGATGTCGATGTGGCGTGAACGCAGCCATTCGCCAATTCCCTTGGCCTGCGGATCGAACCGCGCCTGCGAGGCAACACCCTGACCGAGGATTCCCTCGATCACGAAGTTGACGGCACGAAGGTGCGGAAGCTGGTAGCGAGTGACGTTCAGGTCTGCTGCTTCCGGTAGCAGTTCCTTGAGCATTTCGACGGTCAGAGTGTGCGCCAACCACTTCCACTGATCGTCCGTGCGAACCCAGACGCCGACGTTGGCATTTCCACCCTTGTCGCCACTACGGGCACCGGCAATGGTGCCGAGTGGCACCGAAAGCGAAGACTGTGGCGGCAACGGCTCCGGACGCTCAGGTTCGTCGACGGCTTCGAGGTCCTGCGTCAGCGTCGACGGAGCGATGTCCACGCGAGTGCCGTCGGGCAGTACGGCCACGTGAGGCACCGATCCGGCGTCGACGTAGCCGGGGGTGAACACTCCGTACGGTTGTCCGTTGCTCGGCGGCGCGGTCAGCGAGAAGCCTGGGTAACTGGCAAGCGCCATTTCCACCGCAACCGCAGAGAAGGGACGACCGATCACCTTGGGATCGGAATCGCGAACCACGCAGCGCAGTAACGCACTCGCGGTTTCCTCGGTGTCGGAATCCGGGTGATCCGTGCGAGCGAGAGTCCAGACCAGTTCGGCGGGCTTCTTCGTCAGCCAGGATTCGAGTTGAGTCTTCGCCAGATCGGCCTTGGCCTCGATGTCGAGACCGGTGAGAATGAAAGTGGCCTCGTTGCGGAACCCGGCCAGCGTGTTGAGTGAGACCTTGTACTGCGGCGGCGGAGCCTCGCCCGTGACTCCGCTGATCAGCACCCGATCCGGGCCTTCCTGGGTGAGCACCGCGTTGTCGATGCGGGTGGTCACGTCCGGGCCTGCGTAGCGTCCACCCGTGATCTCGTACAGCAGCTGCGCCGTCACGGTGCCGACGCTCACCTCGCCGTCCGTTCCGGCATGCTTGGTGATGACCGAAGACCCGTCCGCGTTGATCTCGGCGATCGGGAAGCCAGGACGGCCCAGATTCGGAATCTCGGTGAAGAACGCGTAGTTGCCGCCGGTGGCCTGGGTTCCGCACTCGATGACGTGGCCCGCCGCGACAGCACCGGCCAGCTGATCGAAATCATCTCGCTTCCAACCGAAATGGTGAGCGGCGGGACCGACGATCACCGAAGCGTCGGTGACACGTCCGGTGACCACGACATCGGCGTCGGCCGACAATGCTTCGACGATGCCCCAGGCGCCGAGGTACGCGTTGGCCGTCAGCGGGGAGCCGAGTCCGAGTTCGTCTGCCCGAGAGACCAGATCGTCGCCCTCGACGTGGGCGATCTTCGCGTTCAACCCCAGCCTGGTGTTGACCTCGCGCAGCGCGTCGGCCAGTCCAGCCGGGTTGAGACCGCCGGCATTCGCGACGATCTTCACGCCCTTGTCGAGCGCAAGTCCGAGGGTGTCTTCCACCTGTCGCAGGAACGTCTTCGCGTAGCCGAGCGACGGGTCCTTCATCCGGTCCCGTCCGAGGATCAACATCGTCAGTTCGGCAAGGTAGTCGCCGGTCAGGTAGTCGAGTTCGCCGCCCTCGAGCATCTCGCGCATCGCCGAGACGCGGTCGCCGTAGAAACCGGAGCAGTTACCGATCCGTACCGAACTCATTTATCCACCTTCGCTTCTCGTGCGGCTCGTCCCTCGCCGCTGGGTCCGGCAAATGCCTGCGCAAACCCCAACCACTCGTCTGCGTCGGCGCCAACGGCGACCAGATCGAGATCGGCGCGATTGGCGCGCTGGGTGACCAGCAGGCAGAAGTCCAACGCCGGCCCGGTCACCTTCTGCGGTGCATCTTCCGGCCCCCAGGTCCAGAGCGAACCGTCCGGCGCCGTCAACTCAACCCGGAAATCGTCGGCGGGCGGCGTCTTCTCGTTGACCGAGTACGCAAAGTTCCGCGTGCGGACACCCAGATGAGCGATGTTCTTGATGCGCGCCGTCGGGGCTCGCTCGACGCCGAGCGCGTCGGCAACGTCCTGCCCGTGCGCCCACGTCTCCATCAATCGCGCAGTTGCCATGGACACTCCGCCCATGGGCGGGCCGTACCAAGGAAACTTGGTACCGGACGGGGCGGCGGTGAGAGCCTCGACGAGAGCGGTGCGCCCCGCTCGCCAATCGGCGAGCAACTCCGCCGGCGGGCGGGCCGCCTGCTCGGCAGCACCGTCGTCGACAAATCCCGCCGGATTCACGAACGCCGCCTTCAACTGCTCCGCAAACCCGTCCGGGTCGGTGATCGCCAGGATCGCAGCACTGTCCGTCCAGTGCAGGTGCCCGATCTGATGTGCGATGGTCCACCCTTCCGCCGGCGTCATTGTCGCCCACTTCTCCTCGGGCAGATCCGCAACCAGGGCGTCGAGGCTCTCGCCTTCGGCCCGCAAGTCATCGATGAACGTCTGAAGTTCGGCCATGCGACCAGCATCACACCCGGGTCCATAAAAATCAAGCACGAATGATTGTTATTGAGAAATCTTGTGGTGAGAGACTGAGCTCAACTGCCATCGACTACCAGGAGCACCCATGAGCGACGCCGTACTGATCTCGCGAACCGGCGATGTGGTCACGTGGACCCTCAATCGCCCGGACACCCGCAACGCGATCTCCGAGATCGACATGATCGAGGCCCTCGAAGACGCGGTCACCGCAGTCAACCGAGATCAGAGTGTGCGCGCGGTCATCCTCACGGGGGCCGGGTCGGCTTTCTCCTCCGGCGGCAACGTCAAACACATGCGAGACAAGGAAGGCATGTTCGGTGGTGCTCCCGGCGAGATCCGTCAGGGCTACCGGCACGGCATCCAGCGCATTCCGCTCGCGCTGTACACATGTGAGGCGCCGACCATCGCCGCGGTCAACGGCCCGGCCATCGGAGCGGGCTGCGACCTCTCACTCATGTGTGACCTCCGCATCGCCTCGACCGCCGCAGTCTTCGCCGAGAGCTTCGTCAAGGTGGGACTCATCCCCGGCGACGGCGGAGCCTGGCTGCTCCCCCGCGCGATCGGCAACGCCCGCGCCGCCGAGATGGCGTTCACCGGCGAACCGATCGATGCTGCGAAGGCACTCGACTGGGGTCTGGTCTCGCAGATCACCGAATCCGAGGAATTGCTTTCCGCAGCGCACGCTTTGGCCGCGCGAGTAGCCGCCAATCCCCCGCAGGTACTCCGCATGACCAAGAAACTCCTCCGCGAAGGCCAGCACCAGAGCCTCGAGAGCCTGCTCGAACTCTCGGCCGCCATGCAGTCGATCGCCCACCACACCCGAGATCACCACGAAGCCGTCGCCGCGATGCTCGAGCGTCGAAGTCCCGAGTTCACCGGAGAATGAAGGCCGGCAGTCAGCTACTGCCGGTCGGCGCAGTCCTCACCTCGATACTGTCGCTCCAGTTCGGAGCGGCATTCGCGACGACCCTGTTCTCGCAGATCGGGCCGGCCGGAGCCACGACGCTTCGGCTGACGATCGCCGCGATCATCCTCGGCGTCATCGTCCGCCCGCGATGGAGCAGGTGGTCGAACCGGCAACGCAAAGGCATCTTCGCGCTGGGCATCGCCCTCGCCGTGATGAACGGCGCCTTCTACCTCGCCCTCGACACGGTGCCCATCGGCACCGCCGTCACCATCGAGTTCCTCGGACCGTTGACGCTGGCCGCAGTTCTGTCTCGTCGGTGGGCCGACGGAGCGTGGGTACTGCTCGCCTTCGGCGGAGTGTTGCTGCTCGGGTTAAGGGATCACGGCGAATCCGGATTGGACCCGATCGGGGTGATGTTCGCGTTGATCGCCGCGACTGCGTGGGCCGGCTACATCGTGGCCGGTTCCCACCTGGCCGCGACGCTCCCGAGTGCCGACGGGTTGGCAGGGGCAAGCATCGTCGCAGCCGTATTGACGCTCCCCTTCGGCGTCGTCACGGGCGGAAGCCAACTGCTGGATCCGAAGATGCTCGCCGCAGGCGCAGCCGTCGCCATCCTCTCGTCCGTCATCCCGTACAGCTTGGAAATGTGGGCGCTGCGCTCCTTGGCCAAGAAGGTCTTCGCGGTCCTCATCGCCCTCGAACCGGCAGCGGCCGCACTGGCCGGAGTCCTCGTGATCGGGCAAACGCTCGACGCTTTCACACTCGTCGCCATCGGACTGGTGGTGACCGCGGGTGTCGGGACGGTCGTCATGAATCGAAAGTCCACACCGAAATAGTCCAAGTACCGTCAGAGCACGTCATTCCAACGCACAGGAGAACCATGACCAACCCGATCATCGCCACCGTTCTCGGACGCACCCCGCAGATCGACGAAAGCGCGTTCATCGCACCCAACGCCACCGTTGTCGGCGCTGTGACCATCGCTGCGGGCGCCAGCATCTGGTACGGCGCAGTTATCCGCGGCGACGCCGAATCGATCTCCATCGGCGCTGACACCAACATTCAGGACAACTGCACCGTGCACGCCGACCCGACGTTCCCCGCAGTGCTGGGCGAGCGAATCTCGGTCGGCCACAACGCAGTGCTGCACGGGTGCACCGTCGAAGACGACGTTCTCGTCGGCATGGGTGCCGTGGTGCTCAACGGCGCACACATCGGTTCGGGATCACTGATTGCAGCCGGTGCGGTCGTGTCTCAGGGGATGCAAATCCCGCCTGGATCACTGGTCGCCGGCGTGCCCGCCAAGGTCAAACGTGAACTCTCCGAAGGCGAAAAGGCCGGTATCACCGCCAACGGCGCCGGCTACATCATGCTCGCGAAGGCTCACCAGGACATCGAACAGGCCTGATCAAGACGATGCTCGCGGACGGTAGCCGCAAGAGCAACGACTAGCCTCGGGGCCGCAACGTACTGTTCGGCAACTCGGGTGCCGGGAGCGCCGGGCCGTCGTATCCCGGCACGACGCCGAAACGCTGATCCGGGACGCTGCCGTCGAATCCGGAGGCCAGCTCGGCCTGCCACTTGCGTCGATACTCGACGATCTCTTCGTGGGTACGACCCATGAAGTTCCACCACATGATGACCTGCTCGCCCAACGGTTTCCCGCCGAGAAGTAGCAGTCGAGCCGGTTCGGATCCCGGATTGCGCAAAGTCAGTTTTCCGAAACCCGGTGCTTGATAACCCAACTCGGCCCAGCCGACGGTGGAACCACGCAGAACAACCGATCCTTGATCGACGATCACGCCGTGCTCATGTGAACGATCGACATCGAGGGCGATCTCGGCCCCAGGATCGAGAATCACCTCGGCACCGAGTAATTCGGTGAAGGTAGACACCGGAGACGTGTCACCGGCGAGCGAGCCGAGGAACACACTGAGCGTGACACCATCGGTGGTCACCGGCTCCGGTCGATAGTGAACGAACGCGGGTGCGGTATCGCGCGCCGCATCCGGCAGCGCCACCCACAACTGCATCCCGTGCAGAACCTTCGTATTCGGCGTCGACACCTCGGAGTGCGCGATCCCACTCCCGGCCGTCATCAAATTCAGTTCACCCGGCCGCACCATCGCATGGGAACCGATGCTGTCACGGTGCTCGATCTCTCCGGTGAACAGCCAACTCACCGTTTGCAATCCGGTATGCGGATGCGGCGGCACATGCATGCCCGGTCCTGAGCCGACGTCATCCGGACCGTAATGATCGGCAAAACACCATGCCCCGATCAGCGAACGCTCGCGTTGCGGAAGGGTGCGACGCACTCGCATCGCCCGCGGGCCACCGAGCGGTACGTCGCGCGGGGTGAGAATCTGAATCTCGCTCTCCGCCGGATGGCCTTCGCATTCCTGCTCGACGGGCTGCGCTTCGAGGTTGCTCATATCGTCCATCCTGCCTCTAGTCATGACTGCGCGAGACGCAGACGCGTGCACAATTCGGCCAACATTCGAAGTTCATCCGCGTCCAGGGCCGGTCCGACGTGGCGACGAATGCTCGCCGCATGACGGCGACCCACTGATTTCTGCAGCGCTGCACCCGCTTCGGTGAGCTGCACGATCGTTCCGCGGCGATCCTGTGGATCAACACTTCTCGATACCAGACCTTCGCCCTCCAACCGTTCTACCAGGCGGCTGAGCGACGGCTGGCTCAACAGGATCTCGCGATTCAGATCATGCAGGCGAAGTGAACTACTCGGTGTGAGGCTCAATGTGAACAGCACGTCGTACTCGCGCATCGAGACCTGATCCCAGACGTCGTCGGCAGCCAACCGCCGCAGCACCGACACCTGGGCGCGAAACAAGGCTTCCCAGGCGTCGGTGGCGAGTTCGGTGGTGCTGACCGGAACCTCAGGCGGTTGCTCGTCAGGCAGTGACACTGCTTGCCTCACGAGCCGCCTTCATCGACGCGTGAGTGGGCGGGTTGTCCGGCACATGTGCGGGCCGCCTGGCCGCGAACTCACGGCGCAGAACCGGAACAACTTCCTCACCGAGCAGATCGAGCTGCTCGAGCACCGTCTTGAGCGGCAGCCCGGCGTGATCCATCAGGAACAGCTGGCGCTGGTAGTCGCCGAAGAAATCGGCAAACGCCAACGTCTTCTCGATGACCTGCTCAGGGGAACCGACGGTCAGCGGCGTCTGCTCGGTGAACTCTTCGAGTGAGGGCCCGTGGCCGTACACCGGAGCATTGTCGAAATACGGACGGAATTCCTTGACCGCGTCCTGACTGTTCTTGCGCATGAAGACCTGACCACCGAGACCGACAATCGCCTGGTCCGCGGAGCCGTGGCCGTAATGCTCGTAACGCTGGCGGTAGAGATTGATCAGCTCGATGTAGTGCTCTTTCGGCCAGAAGATGTTGTTCGCGAAGAATCCGTCGCCGTGATACGCCGCGATCTCCGCGATCTCGGGGCTGCGGATCGAACCGTGCCACACGAACGGCGCGACGCCGTCCAGCGGGCGCGGGGTGGACGTGAATCCCTGGAGTGGAGTGCGGTACTCCCCTTGCCAGTTCACGACCTCCTCGTCCCAGAGCCGGCGAAGAAGTTGATAGTTCTCGAGCGCCAGCGGGATACCGGCGCGAATGTCCTTGCCGAACCACGGGTACACCGGCGCGGTGTTTCCGCGTCCCATCATCAGATCGACACGCCCCTCAGCGAGGTGTTGAAGCATCGCGTAGTCCTCGGCGATCTTCACCGGGTCGTTGGTGGTGATCAGCGTCGTGGACGTGGAGAGCGTGATCTTCTCGGTCTGGGCCGCGATGTATCCGAGCATCGTGGTCGGAGACGACGGCACGAACGGCTTGTTGTGGTGCTCGCCGGTCGCGAAGACGTCGAGACCGACTTCCTCGGCGTGCTTGGCGATGGTCGTCATGGCCTTGATGCGCTCGTGCTCTGTCGGGGTCTTACCCGTCGTGGGATCAGTGGTGACGTCACCGACCGTGAAGATTCCGAACTGCATGGTTGCTCCTCCGCGAACTAGATCCATGCGTTTGCATGTAACTGATCAAACATTCAACCATCCAGCTGTATTCCACGGCAAAAAGATGAGGGCGGCACACAAGATGTGTGCCGCCCTCATCTGGACAAACGATCTACCGAAAAGCGGTCAGTGCATAACGATCGGCGTTGCCGTCTCGCCCTCGGCCACCGGCCTGGTGGTCTTGCTCCGCGGCAGGAAGAACGCCGGGATGAGGGTCAGGACGATCAGCACAGTGGCAACGAGGAAGGTGTTGCCGAAAGCGTCCGACGCCGCACTGAGAATCGAATTCGCAGCAGACTCCTGCGGACTTCCCGGCTCGGTCGGAATGTGCGACGCCGCACCGACCATCGTCGTATCGAGGCCACGATCGAGAAGCTGGTTGGTCAAGACCACCGACATCACGGCGGTACCGATCGAACCTGCGGTCTGCTGAACGATGTTCATCAGAGTGGAGCCGCGAGCGATCTGCTCGTTGGAGAGCGTCACGATAGCTGCGGTCATCAGCGGCATCATGGTGCAACCCATACCGAGGCCCATGACGAACAAGGCGCCCATCAGCAGCCACGTCGGGGAATCCGAGGCAACCTGTGTGAACACACCCAAACCGATGAGAATCAGCGGCAAACCGGTCAGGACGATCTTGCCCGGGCCGATCTTGTCGACCAGTCGACCAGCGATCGGCATGGTGACCATAGCGCCCAGACCCTGTGGAGCCATCAACAATCCGGCCGCGAGCGTGGTGTGCCCGCCGACCTGAATGAAGTAGCTCGGGAACAGCAACCCGGCGCCCATGAACGCGACGATGAACAGCGACGTCGTGATGACGGCGGTGGTCAACTGACGGTTCTTGAACAGGTGCAGGTCGATCAGCGGGTGATCCTTGTTGAGCGCGTGGAACACGAAGGCGATGATCAGTGCCAGACCGATACCGGCCGACACCAGAACCCGAGCGGACGCGACGGTTCCCACCTCAGGGATGGACGACACACCGAACAGGAACAGCGCCAGGCCGGGCGACAGCAGGATCATGCCGAGGAAGTCGAAGGACTCCGAAGGCTTCGCCTTGTCGGACGGCAGAATGATGAACGCAGCAGCCAGAGCGATGATGCCGATCGGCAAGTTGATCAGGAAGATCCAGTGCCAGCTCGCGGCCTCGATCAGCCAACCACCGAGAATCGGGCCGCCGATAGGACCGAGCAGCATCGGGATACCGAGAACTGCCATGACACGACCGACACGGTCCGGACCGGCGGCCCGGGTCATGATCGTCATACCGAGCGGCATCAACATGCCGCCGCCGAGACCCTGGAGCACGCGGAAGCCGATGAGCGAGGTGATGTCCCACGCCATCGCACAAGCGACCGAACCGAGCACGAACAGCACCAGGGCCGTCATGTACAGGCGCTTGGTGCCGAAACGGTCGGCAGCCCAACCGGTAACCGGAATGACCGTCGCCAAGGCGAGCGTGTAGGCCGTCATCGTCCACGCGACGGTGGCGTACGAAGTTTCGAAGTCCTCGGCAAAAGTGGTGAGCGCGACGCTCACCACGGTTACGTCGAGAATCGACATGATGGCGCCGAGCACCACCACGGAAGCGATCTTGAGGACCGCCCCGTCAAGTTTGTCGGACGCCGGTGCCGGCGCGTTCGGCGATGTCATCGCGAAGTCTCCTGGTTAAGTGCTCGCAGATAGTCACCCGCGAGAATGGGCTTGAGAGCCTCGAACAAACGAATCCGCTCTGGCTCAGGAACACGCGACGCGAATTCGCGAAGCTGGCCGCGCTTGCACTCGATGTGGTTGGTCGTCACCTTACGACCGGCCTCCGACAAGGAAACCCGCTTGACGCGTCGGTCCCTCTCGTCTTCACGGCGATCGACCAGACCCATGTTCACAAGCTGATCGATGTTCCGCCCCGTAGCTGCCACCGAGAGCCGAAGCTCGTCGGCAACCTCGTTGATCGGGATCGCCGCATCACGTTGTGCAAGTACGAACAGCACACGCACCTGAGAGAACGAGAGATCCAGTTCGATCAACGCATCGATCGACTCCGAATCACCGGCGCTCATCAGGCGAGTGAACAACTCGTCGAGTGCTCCATACAGGTCATCAGAATCGGAAGCGATCACCTGGCAAATGGTAGTGCGGTTGCAACTATTGCCCAAATGAAAACATGTTGCAACTTATTATTTGGTGAGCACCATCACGTTGCGAAGAATCATTCCTGCAGCAAGATGGCCTTTCCGAGAACTTTGCCGCTTTCGAGATCAGCCAGGGCAACTGCTGCGTCGGCAAGCGGATACCGTGCCTTGACCAGCGGACGCAATCCGTTCCGGACGTGTTCTACCAGCGATGCATGCACCTCGGCTACCGCTTCGGGATTGGTGCGCGTGAACTCGCCCCACGCCGCGCCGACAATGCTGATGTTGCGGAACAGCACCCGGTTCACCTTGACCTGAGGAATGCCGCCGCCGGCAAAACCGATAACCACAAGACGCCCCTCCGGCGCCAGAACCCGGACCGCGTCGTCGAACGCATCCCCGCCTACCGGATCTACCACGATCTGAGCGCCGACGCCGTCGGTCAGTTCCCGAATCCGCTCTCCCCATCCCGGAGCCAGCGCGACAACCTCGTCGGCACCGAGCTCACGCAAGAAGTCCTCGACGCCTTCGCGTCGCACTACGGCAATCACCCGAGCCCCGTGTGCCTTGGCCAGCTGGATGGTTGCCGTTCCGACTCCGCCCGCAGCGCCGAGCACGACGACCGTCTCCCCCGCGACGATCTTCGCGCGACGAGCCAGCGCGAACTCCATCGTCTGATAGTTGATGATCAGAGAGGCCGCCTCGTCGAAGGCGAGTCCGTCCGGAATTCGGAGTACCTGCGCCGGGTTGACGGCAATCCGCTCTGCATAGCCGCCCAGATACGCGGCCGCGAGAACACGATCGCCCGGAGCGAAACCCGACCCTTCCGGCGCGGAGACCACGACGCCCGAGATCTCCGCGCCGGGAATGAACGGCGGTTCCGGGCGGATCTGATACTTGCCGTAGGTGATGAGTAGGTCCGGAAAGCAGACGCCACTGGCCTTCACATCGATGAGAACAAGACCTTCGGCTGCGGGCTCGGGAACCTCCTGCGCGACAATTCCTTCGGGACCGGACAGTTCCGTAACCACCATGGCGCGCACAGAAAGCTCCTCTTCGGGACATCTGAAGTCTGGACCGGTAACCCGGTTTTCTCGACTTTAACCCGGTACTCACGTCAGATCATCGTTCGCTCCCGATGTGCAGACGTTCGAGTCCGTCGAGAATCAGATCAAGACCGAAAGCGAATTCGGCGGCGTAGCTGTATCCCGGAGCTAGGACGTGCTCGGTGGTCAGCTCGGCCAGGTGCGGATACTGACCGCTCTCGAACGAGCCCATGATCGCCTTCGCCAGTTCCGTCGTTTCCTGCGCCGTTTCGAACGGCAAGCTCACCTCTTGCAGCACGAAGCCGTAGATGTACGCATCCATGATCGAAAAGGCATGCGCAGCAAAGGCGACCGGAAAGTCGGCAGCGCGTAGTGTTCCGATGACGGCGTCGTGGTGGCGCAGGGTCGCGGGACCAGGCGTCGTTCGGGACTCCATCAACGGAGTTGCCCACGGGTGCCTCCCCAGCACCTCCCGAGTCGATACCGCTCGCGCGTGAACTTCCGTTCGCCACGGCAGTCCCGGCGTCGGAAGATCGATCTCCGCAAAGACCGCGTCGACCATTCCGTCGAGCAGATCCCCCTTGTCCGAAACATGGTTGTACAGAGACATCGCCTCGACGCCAAGTTCGGTCCCCAGCTTCCGCATGGTCATCGAATCGATTCCGACGGAATCTGCAAGCGCCACGGCAGCGCGTACAACGTGATCTCGGGTCAATCTTGTGCGCTTCTCCACATTGACAGAACTTACACCGTAAGTGCAATACTTACGGTGTAAGCATTCGACGAACGGAGACTCGCATGCCGCAGGAACTGATGACCGCCGTCGTACAGGATCGCTACGGCGAAGCCGACGTTCTCTACCTCGACCACATTCCGCGCCCCACTGTCGCCGACAACGAAGTGCTGATTCGCGTCGAGGCCGCGTCCGTCGACCGCGGGGCATGGCATCTCATGGCCGGACTGCCATATCCGTTGCGCCTCGCGGGATTTGGACTGCGCAGACCTGAGAACCGGGTCCGCGGACTGGACGTGTCCGGCCGAGTCGAGGCCGTCGGCTGTTCGGTGACCCGCGTGGCAGTCGGCCAGGAGGTATACGGGATCGCGGTCGGTTCGTTTGCGGAGTACGCGTGCGCACTCGAGACGAAGATTGCCGCAAAACCTGCCCGGTTGTCGTTCGCACAAGCAGCAGCGGTGCCGGTCTCCGCCCTCACAGCGCTGCAAGCCGTGCGCGACCACGGCCGTGCGCAGGCGGGGCAATCCGTCCTCGTTCTCGGTGCATCCGGTGGCGTCGGGATCTACGCGGTGCAGGTGGCAAAAGCCATGGGCGCGCTCGTCACCGGCGTATGCAGCACCTCGAAAACCGATACCGTCCGCTCCCTCGGTGCCGACGAGGTTCTCGACTACCGCGTCGACGACGCCACCGACGGATCGCATCGGTACGACGTCATCATCGACACCGGCGGCAACCGCCGACTGCGAGATCTTCGACGGGCGCTCACACGCACCGGAAGGCTCGTGATCGTGGGCGGCGAGAACGGCGGACGGTGGCTCGGCGGAATCGATCGCCAAATCCGCGCACTGTGCTTGTCTCCGTTCGTATCTCAGAAGCTCGGGTCTTTGATGTCTTCGGAGAACGCCGAGGATCTGGAGGTGCTGACGGCAATGATCGACGCAGGTGTCATCACCCCGGTGATCGACTCCGTTCATCCCCTTGCCGACACCGCCGTCGCCGTGGCACGAATGGTCGACGGTTCCGGCTGCGGAAAGCAGATAATCGCCACTCGCTGAAAAGCCTGACAGAATCGGCTCACTCCAGCGAACAGGAATCTCACGTGAACCCAGATCTCACGCTCGCGCCGCAGCCAGACAGAGGACCGATCTTCGTCAAGTCCCGCCCGGTCCGTACCGGCGACATCGACGTCGCCAAGCAGGTCAGGCTCGACGCCGTCGCCCGTTATCTGCAGGACATCGGCAACGACAACATCGAAGCCGCCGGCGCCATCGACACTCATCCGCTCTGGATAGTGCGTCGTACGGTCGTCGATGTCGTCCGCCCGGCGATCTGGCCGGAAGAGCTGACGATGACTCGCTGGTGCTCCGGCTTCTCCACGAGATGGGCGAACATGCGCGTGCGCTTCGACGGCAGCAACGGCGCGCTGATGGAAACCGAAGGCTTCTGGATCAACATCAGCGCCGAGTCAGGCATGCCCACGCGGATGAGTGACGACTTCATGCGGCCGTTGGAAGAATCCACCGACGAGCATCGCCTGAAGTGGAAGCGTGTCCTCGCCGAGAACGCACCGGAGGCGGACGACGCGGGTGTTCTGGACACGCCGTTCGCTCTGCGCGCCACGGATATCGACCCGTTCGACCACGTCAACAACGCCGTCTACTGGCAGGCAGTCGAAGAGGTCCTCAGCGCTCGCACCGAACTGCGTACAGTTCCGCATCGAGCACTGATCGAGTACCTCTCCCCCATCGTCTCCAGCGACGACGTCGTCCTGCGCAGCCGCGTCGACGACAAGACCGTCACGGTCTGGTTCCTGGTCGGCGAAGCGCTCCGCGCAGTTGCGCAGGTGAGCGCCCTCTAACGCAGTTTCTGGGTCGCGACAGCCGCGACACCGAACACCAGCGCAAGAAGAATCGCGGCCCAGAAACCGAAGAGCCACCACACCACGCCGAACACGACCACTGCCGGGGCAACGGTGATGAAAGCGATGGTGGGGCTTTCGCGTACCACCTCGAGTGCAGTTCGGGCATTAGTTCGATCGAGCTTCTTACCGGCCATCGAAAACCTCCTTCAAGGTCCTGACCATCCAGAGTAACCGGACTGACGGGCACAAAGCGGATACCGTGAACGCATGGCCGACCACCGCACCCTCGTCCTCATGCGACACGGCAAGTCCAGCTACCCCGAGGGCATCCGTGATCACGAGCGTCCGCTCGCCGAACGGGGCCTGCGCGAGGCCCGCATCGGCGGCGAATGGATCCGCGAAAACGTCCCGCCCGTAGACGCCGTTCTGTGCTCCACCTCCCGGCGGACCGTCGAAACCCTTGCCTCGACGGGAATCGAAGCTCCCGCCGGATTCGAGAAGTCCATCTACGGCGGCTCACCCGCAGACGTCATCGCAGCTGCGCGAACCACGTCCGACCACGTCAAGACGCTCCTGATCGTCGGACACGAACCCGGAATTCCCTGGACTGCACTCGATCTCGCATCGAACGAAAACTCCGAAGCAGCCCAACGTATCCGCGACAAGTTCCCGACTTCGGCGATCGCCGTCCTCTCCGTACCGGTGCCGTGGACCGAACTCGACGACTCCGTCGCCACTCTGCTCGAGTTTCACGTGCCTCGTTAGATCGACCACACCGCTAAAGCACCTCACGTAGCAGTCGGTCCGAAAGTGCAAGCGCGTCACGGTCGTACGTCGACGTCGACGCCAGCACTTCGTCGGCACCGGTCCGCTCGGCGAGATCGTGAAGCTGTTGTTTCACCTCGACAGGTGTGCCGTGCAGCGCCGACGCCATGAACGACTCGATACGCCTGGCATTTCGATCACTGCGCGGGGCGCGCCTGATCCCGTCCAGCGACGCGAGCGGCGGAAACTCCCCCGTCCGTGACGATTCTGCGAGCGCGTATGCCTCCGGGATCAGCAACTCACGCGCCGCGTCGGTGGTATCGGCAACCGCCACTTCGAGAGAAACCACCACATAGGGTTCGGGATGAGCGTCGGTGGCCCGGAAAGCTCGGCGGTACTCGTCCAAAGCCTCCACCCGGTCGGTGCTCCCGATTCCGAGTATCGGCCCACCCACGACCACCGGAAGCCCCAGTTGCGCTGCCACTTTCAAACCTGTACGCGTCGCGAGTACGAAGATCGGCACCCCGGTCTCCGACGCCGGCCGTGCCGTCACTGCCGCGGATCCGTCCAGATAGCGCCTCACCTCATCGAGATCTGACGCAAACGTGTCCGGAGCATCCTTGCTGCGTCGTAGTGCCTGACGAACAGGTTCCGTGAATCCCAGCGATCGGCCGAGGCCGAGATCGATTCGCCCCGGGTACAGCGCCTCGAGCATCAAGAACTGCTCGGCGACGATCAGCGGTTGGTGATTCGGCAGCATGACCCCACCGCTCCCGAGTCTGATATCGCGCGTATGCGCGCCGATCGCGGCAAGCAGCACTGCCGGCGACCCGCTCCCGATCCCGGGCACCGCGTGATGCTCGGCCACCCAGAACCGGTGGTAGCCGAGAGCGTCGGCGTGCGCGGCGCGTTCGACGGAATGCGTCAGAGCTGCGGAGTCGGGGTATCCGCTCCTGGTTCGGGATCGGTCGAGCAGTGAGAGAAGCACTCTCGGAGCAACAAGGAATTCGGAAAGTTTCATCCGGACGCCTAATGAGGACCGTTTCTGACCGCAGTCCCCGCAACACTGGACCTGTCGCCGGAATCCACCATCACATGAAGGGCACGTCATGGACATCAAGCTCGAACTGGTCGCCATTCCCGTCACCGACATCGACCGCGCCAAGGACTTCTACGTCCGCCTCGGCTTCAACGCCGACCACGATCACACGGTCAGCGAGGACCTGCGCTTCGTCCAGCTGACCCCACCCGGTTCGGCCTGCTCGATCTGCATCGGCAAGGGAATCACCGACGCCGAGCCCGGTTCCGTCGTCGGCATGCAGGTAGTGGTCAAGGACATCGAAGAGGCCGAGCGCGAGTTCAAGAGCCGCGGCATCGACATCAGCCCGATCGACGACCAGGCTTGGGGCAGATTCATCTACTTCGCCGACCCCGACGGCAACAAGTGGGCTGTCCAGGAGATCGTCATCCCGGACCTCAACGGCAGCAACTCCTGAAGCGAGCGAGATGAAAAATCCCCCCACCTCTTTCGAGGTGGGGGGATTTTCTACGAACTAACGCTTAGTGGTAGTCGTCACATGCGACTACCCGACTAGCGGTAGTCGTTGCTGAAGCCGTAGTCGTCCAGCGGAACTGCAGCACCGGTGTTCTGGCCGAAGCCGTCCGGGCTGTAGTACTGGTCGTCGTACGACGGCACTGCGTAAGCAGCGGCGCGTGCCTCTTCGGTGGGCTGAACCTGGATGTTGCGGTAACGGTTGATACCGGTACCGGCAGGGATCAGCTTACCGATGATGACATTTTCCTTCAGACCGATCAGCTTGTCCGAGCGGCAGTTGATAGCCGCGTCGGTCAAGACACGAGTGGTCTCCTGGAACGATGCCGCGGACAGCCACGAATCCGTCGCGAGCGACGCCTTCGTGATACCCATGAGCACCGGACGGCCGGCTGCGGGCTCGCCACCCTCGGCGACAACGCGGCGGTTTGCCGACTCGAACTCGGCGCGCTCGGTGAGCGAACCGGGCAGGAACTCGGTGGCACCGGAATCGATGATCGTCACGCGACGAAGCATCTGGCGCACGATGACCTCGATGTGCTTGTCGTGGATCGACACACCCTGGCTCCGGTACACCTCCTGGACCTCGTTGACCAAGTGGATCTGAACCTGACGCGGACCCATGACTCGCAGGACCTCGTGGGGATCGGCAGCACCTTCCATGAGCTGCTGTCCGACCTCGACGTGGTCACCGTCAGCCAAGAGGCTTTCGCGACCATCGGCATGCTTGAAGACGCGCAGACGCTGACGCTTGCTGAGCTTGTCGTAGACAACCTCTTCGCCGCCGTCGTCCGGAACGATGGTGATCTTGTAGAAACGATCGCCGTCTTCGAGCTGTACCCGACCGGTGACGTCCGCGATAGGAGCCTTGCCCTTGGGCACACGTGCCTCGAACAGCTCCTGGACACGCGGCAGACCGCCGGTGATGTCATCTCCTGCGACACCGCCCTGGTGGAAGGTACGCATGGTCAGCTGGGTACCGGGCTCACCGATCGACTGTGCGGCGACGATACCGACAGCCTCACCGATGTCGACCAGCTTGCCGGTGGCCATCGAACGGCCGTAGCAAGTGGCGCAAACGCCGGTGCCGGTGGTGCAGGTCAGGACCGAGCGGACCTTGACCGTCGTGATGCCGGCTTCGAGCAGAGCATCGATCGCGGGGTCACCGAGATCGTGGCCACGCTCGACGATGACGGTGCCGTTCGCGTCGACTGCATCGGCCGCCAAGGTACGGGCGTACGTGCTGGTCTCCACGTGAGCATCGCGGATCATCGTGCCGTCGGCCTGCTTCTCGGCGATCGTGGTGACGATGCCGCGCTCTGTTCCACAGTCGACCTCGCGGACGATGACGTCCTGCGAAACGTCCACCAGACGACGGGTCAGGTAACCCGAGTCGGCGGTGCGGAGTGCGGTATCGGCCAGACCCTTACGAGCACCGTGCGTGTTGATGAAGTACTCGAGAACGGTCAGGCCTTCCTTGAAGGAAGACTTGATCGGACGCGGGATGAACTCACCCTTCGGGTTTGTCACCAGACCCTTCATACCGGCGAGCGAGCGAACCTGAGTCATGTTGCCGGCTGCGCCGGACTTCACGATCATCGGGATCGGGTTGCTGTCGGGGAAGTGAGCCTCCATGGCCTTGCCGACCTTGTCGGTCGCTTCCTGCCAAATGGTGACCAGAGCGCTGTTGCGCTCCTTCTTGTCCAGAGCACCACGCTGGTACTGCTTCTCGATCTTGTCGGCCTGAGCCTCGAAGTCCTCGATGATGGCAGGCTTCTCCGGCGGCACGAGCACGTCGGAAATCGAGACCGTGACACCCGAACGGGTGGCCCAGTAGAACCCGACGTCCTTGAGCTTGTCGACGGTCTGAGCAACCACGATCATCGGGTACCGCTCGGCGAGATCGTTGATGATCGTCGCCTGGCGCTTCTTCGGCATCTGCTCGTTGACGAACGGGTAGTCCGCCGGAAGCAGCTCGTTGAAGAGCACACGGCCGAGTGTCGTGGTGGCGGTCCAGCCGTCACCGTATTTCCAGCCCTCGGGGAACAGTTCGTTCTCGAGGTCGCGCGGCGGACGCTGCTGCGTCAGACGCACCTTGATCTGAGCCTGAACCGAGAGCGCACCGCGGTCGACTGCCATCTGAGCCTCGGCGGGCGAGGAGTACACGCCCTGCTCTGCCTCGTCGTTGGTCGGAGCAACGAGCTCACCGGTGACACCCTCGTCGAGACGGGTCAGGTGGAACAGACCCGTGACCATGTCCAGACGCGGCATGGCGAGCGGGCGACCCGAAGCAGGCGAGAGGATGTTGTTCGAGGACAGCATCAGGATGCGGGCCTCGGCCTGAGCCTCTGCCGACAGCGGGAGGTGAACAGCCATCTGGTCACCGTCGAAGTCGGCGTTGAAGGCCTCACACACCAGCGGGTGGAGCTGAATGGCCTTGCCCTCGACGAGCTGCGGCTCGAATGCCTGGATACCCAGACGGTGCAGCGTAGGTGCACGGTTGAGCAGCACGGGGTGCTCGGCGATGACCTCTTCGAGGACGTCCCACACCTGGACGCGCTTGCGCTCGACCATGCGCTTGGCCGACTTGATGTTCTGCGCGTGGTTGAGATCGACCAGACGCTTCATCACGAACGGCTTGAACAGCTCGAGAGCCATCAGCTTGGGCAGACCACACTGGTGCAGCTTGAGCTGAGGACCGACGACGATCACGGAACGACCCGAGTAGTCGACGCGCTTACCGAGCAGGTTCTGACGGAAACGACCCTGCTTGCCCTTGAGCAGATCGCTCAGGGACTTCAGCGGGCGGTTACCCGGTCCGGTGACCGGACGTCCACGACGACCGTTGTCGAACAGGGCGTCGACCGACTCCTGCAGCATCCGCTTCTCGTTGTTGACGATGATCTCGGGAGCACCGAGGTCGATCAGTCGCTTGAGGCGGTTGTTGCGGTTGATGACGCGGCGGTACAGGTCGTTGAGGTCGGACGTCGCGAAACGTCCACCGTCGAGCTGAACCATCGGGCGAAGCTCCGGCGGGATCACCGGAACAGCGTTGAGGACCATGCCCATCGGCGAGTTGCCGTTGGTCTGGAATGCCGCAACCACCTTGAGGCGCTTGAGTGCACGCAGCTTCTTCTGGCCCTTGCCGCTGCGGATGGTCTCGCGGAGAGACTCTGCCTCGGCGTCGAGGTCGAAGTTCTGCATCAGGATCTGGATGGACTCTGCGCCCATCGCACCCGTGAAGTACTCGCCGTAACGGTCGACCAGCTCGCGGTACAGGAGCTCGTCGATGATGAGCTGCTTGACGCTCAGCTTGGTGAAGGTGGTCCAGATCTCGTCGAGACGATCCAGCTCACGCTGCGCGCGGTCACGGAGCTGACGCATTTCGCGCTCGCCGCCGTCCTTGACCTTGCGGCGGACATCGGACTTCGCGCCCTCTGCCTCGAGCTCGGCGATGTCGGCTTCGAGCTTCTGCGCACGTGCCTCGAGATCGGCGTCGCGCTGATCTGCGACGGTCTTCTTCTCGACCTGCATCTCGGCTTCGAGGGTGGACAGCTCGTTGTGACGGAGCTCCTCGTCGACGCCGACGATGACGTAGGCAGCGAAGTAGATGATCTTTTCGAGATCCTTCGGAGCCAGGTCGAGCAGGTAACCGAGACGGCTCGGAACACCCTTGAAGTACCAGATGTGCGTGACCGGTGCGGCCAGTTCGATGTGACCCATACGCTCACGACGAACCTTGGCGCGAGTGACCTCGACGCCACAGCGCTCACAGATGATGCCCTTGAAGCGGACACGCTTGTACTTACCGCAGTAGCACTCCCAGTCCCGGGTGGGGCCGAAGATCTTCTCGCAGAAGAGGCCGTCCTTCTCGGGCTTGAGCGTGCGGTAGTTGATGGTCTCCGGCTTCTTGACCTCGCCGTAGGACCAATTGCGGATGTCCTCTGCACTGGCCAAGCCAATGCGGAGTTCATCGAAGAAGTTGACGTCGAGCACGTAACTTCCTTTCCCCGTTGGGGTTACGGTTGCCGGTCACCCGGCAACCTGACTGCCAATTCAAATGTGAACTACGCCCCCGGGCCGCTCTTTCAAGAGCAACCCGGGGACCGAAACCTAGTTCGCGAGGTCGTCGACCGTCGCAGCTTCGTTCCTGGACAGGTTGATGCCCAGGTTCGCTGCGGCCCGCTCCAAGTCCTCGTCGTCGCCGTCCGCCATCGTGATGGCCGCGCCGTCCGAGGACAGCACCTCCACGTTGAGGCAGAGCGACTGGAGCTCCTTGAGGAGCACCTTGAACGACTCGGGGATGCCGGGTTCGGGGATGTTCTCGCCCTTGACGATGGCTTCGTACACCTTGACTCGACCGACCACGTCGTCCGACTTGATGGTCAGCAGTTCCTGCAGCGTGTATGCCGCGCCGTAGGCCTGCATCGCCCAGCACTCCATCTCACCGAAGCGCTGGCCACCGAACTGGGCCTTACCACCGAGAGGCTGCTGCGTGATCATCGAGTACGGACCGGTCGAACGAGCGTGGATCTTGTCGTCGACCAAGTGGTGCAGCTTGATGATGTACATGTAACCGACCGAGACCGGGTACGGGAACGGCTCGCCGGAGCGGCCGTCGAACAAGGTGGCCTTTCCGTCGGGTCCGACCATCTGCTCGCCGTCACGGTTCGGCAGCGTCGCGCCGAGGAGACCGGTGAGCTCGTCTTCCTTCGCACCGTCGAACACCGGGGTGGCGATGTTCGAGTCGGCCGGAGCGGACAGCATCTCTTCCGGCAGGGTCGCAGCCCAGTCGGGACGAGTGCCGTCGGACGCGATCTGAATGTTCCAGCCGGTCTTGCCGATCCACCCGAGGTGGGTCTCCAAGACCTGACCGATGTTCATACGACGCGGGACACCGTGCGTGTTCAAGATGATGTCGACAGGCGTGCCGTCCGAGAGGAACGGCATGTCTTCCTGCGGCAGGATCTTGCCGATGACGCCCTTGTTACCGTGGCGGCCGGCGAGCTTGTCGCCGTCCTGGATCTTGCGCTTCTGTGCCACGTAGACGCGGACCAACTCGTTGACACCGGGAGGCAGATCGTCGTCTTCGTCACGTGAGAACACGCGGATTCCGATGACCTTGCCGGTCTCACCGTGAGGAACCTTGAGGGACGTGTCACGAACCTCCCGAGCCTTCTCACCGAAGATGGCGCGAAGGAGGCGCTCTTCGGGGGTCAGCTCGGTCTCGCCCTTCGGCGTGACCTTTCCGACCAGCACGTCGCCGTCACGAACCTCGGCACCGATACGGATGATGCCGCGCTCGTCGAGGTCGGCGAGGACCTCGTCGGAGACGTTCGGGATGTCGCGAGTGATTTCCTCGGCACCGAGCTTGGTGTCGCGGGCATCGATCTCGTGCTCCTCGATGTGAATCGAGGTCAGGACGTCCTCTTCCACGAGACGCTGCGACAGAATGATCGCGTCCTCGTAGTTGTGGCCTTCCCACGGCATGATCGCGACGAGCAAGTTCTTGCCCAGCGCCATCTCACCGTTCTCGGTGCAAGGGCCGTCGGCCAGAACCTGGCCGGCCTCGACACGCTGTCCCTCGTCCACGATCGGACGCTGGTTGGCGCACGTGCCCTGGTTGGAACGCGCGAACTTGCGCATCCGGTACGTCTTGCGGCTTCCGTCGTCAGCCATCACCGTGACGTAGTCCGCGGAGATCTCCTCCACGACACCGGTCTTCTCGGTGATGATGACGTCGCCGGCATCCACAGCTGCACGCAGCTCCATGCCGGTTCCGACGAGAGGTGCCTCGCTGCGAACCAGCGGGACAGCCTGACGCTGCATGTTGGCGCCCATCAGGGCACGGTTTGCATCGTCGTGCTCGAGGAACGGAATCATCGCGGTTGCGACGGACACCATCTGACGCGGCGAAACGTCCATGTAGTCGATGTCGGAGGACGCGACGAACTCGACCTCGCCACCCTTACGGCGGACGAGAATCTTCGAGTCGGTGAAGCGACCCTCGCGGTCGATGGCCGAGTTGGCCTGCGCGACTACGTGGCGGTCTTCTTCGTCAGCGGTCAGGTAGTCGACCTCGTCGGTCACCTGTCCGTCGACGACGCGACGGTACGGGGTCTCGATGAAACCGAACGGGTTGACGCGGGCGTAGACCGACAGCGAACCGATCAGGCCGATGTTCGGGCCTTCCGGGGTCTCGATCGGGCACATGCGGCCGTAGTGCGACGGGTGAACGTCGCGAACCTCGAGGCCGGCGCGCTCACGGGACAGACCACCCGGGCCGAGGGCGGACAGACGACGCTTGTGCGTCAGCCCCGACAGCGGGTTGTTCTGGTCCATGAACTGCGACAGCTGGGAGGTTCCGAAGAACTCCCTGATCGCAGCGACGACGGGCCGGATGTTGATCAGCGTCTGAGGCGTGATTGCCTCGACGTCCTGCGTGGTCATGCGCTCACGAACCACACGCTCCATGCGGGACAGGCCCACGCGGATCTGGTTCTGGATGAGCTCGCCGACGGTACGCAGACGACGGTTGCCGAAGTGGTCGATGTCGTCGACCTCGACGGGAACCTCGACGCCGCCCGGAGCCGTCATCGAGGTGTCACCTGCGTGCAGACGCACGAGGTACTCGACGGTGGCGACGATGTCTTCTTCGGTGAGCGTGGATGCAACGATCGGCTGACCCGCGTTCAGGCCGAGCTTCTTGTTGATCTTGTAACGACCCACGCGAGCGAGGTCGTAGCGCTTGTCCTTGAAGAACAGGTTCTCCAGCAGGGTCTGCGCGCTCTCCTTGGTGGGGGGCTCGCCCGGACGCAGCTTGCGGTAGATGTCGAGCAACGCCTCATCGGTGCCGGCGGTGTTGTCCTTCTCCAGCGTGGCCATGAGGATCTCGGAGAAGCCGAAGCGCTCCGTGATCTGCTCGGTGGTCCAGCCGAGTGCCTTGAGCAGGACGGTGACAGGCTGACGACGCTTGCGGTCGATACGGACACCAACGGTGTCGCGCTTGTCGACGTCGAACTCGAGCCATGCGCCGCGACCCGGGATCACCTTGACGCTGTGCAGATCCTTCTCGGTGCTCTTGTCGACGCTCATGTCGAAGTACACACCGGGGGAACGCACGAGCTGCGAGACGACCACACGCTCGGTGCCGTTGATGATGAAGGTGCCCTTGTCGGTCATCATCGGGAAATCTCCCATGAAGACCGTCTGGCTCTTGATCTCACCAGTGTTGTTGTTGATGAACTCCGCGGTGACGAACAACGGCGCCGCGTAGGTCATGTCCTTGTCTTTGCACTCGTCCGTCGAGGCCTTGACCTCGTCGAATCGAGGGTCGGAGAAGGACAGCGACATAGTGCCGTTGAAATCCTCGATCGGAGAAAGCTCCGCGAGGATGTCCTCGAGACCACCGGACACTGCATTGTCGCCGAGTGCCGCTGCTCGTTCACGCCAACTCTGCGCGCCGATCAGCCACTCGAACGAATCTGTCTGTACGTCAAGAAGCCCGGGAACTTCGAGGGGTTCGCGAACTTTCGCGAACGAAACCCTCTTCGGGGCTCCGGGGATTCCGGAAACTGCCTTGGTCTGGCTAGAGACTGCCAAGATGCGTCCTTCCAGCACCTCACGCGGGCCGCTCCGTGCTGTTGCGACCGCCGCTGTATCTGCTTCGAATTTCGCTGGTTACAACCCGAACGAAACCCGTCGCAGAAAGCAAGAAGTACTTGACTTCGCAGCGGTTGAGACGAGGGGTGGACAGGAGGCAGCCAGCGCAACGTCCAAAAGTACACCCTTACTCTGGAAATGTCGAGTCGGGTGTAACTGAGGGTCGAATTCAGATACTGACGTGAGACTGCCGATCACTCGTCCGTGCATGTTCACCGATCAGAGTGGACCTTGCGGACCGCTCCGTCAAGGGCGAGAGCGCGTGTCGCAGCATTCGAACATTCGTGACGAGCATTCGAACACTGCCACCGGAAGTGTAGCCAGCAACGGCGTCACATACGAAAAATCTGGACCGACATCGTGCGTCGGTCCAGATCTTCGCGCTGGTACTGGTCGCGAATCTCCGAGCTACTGGTCGCGAATCTCCGAGATCAGCCAGTTTCCGTCCTGCTTCTCCAGACTCACGATGACCATTCCGGAGCGAGAGTCTGCCGCCACGCCGTTCTGCGTCGAGCTGACGTTCAGTTGGGCGAGCAACTGCGCCCGGTCCTTCTCGAGTCGTGTGATCCCGATCAGCGGGACATCAGCGGTCGTTGCCGTCTGAGTTTGTTCGACGCCGGCCTTCTGCGTGTCCTTGTACTGGGTCAGCTGATCGCGCATCGACTGGTTAAGGCCCTGGACACCCTTGTCGAAATCGGCGTCGAACGTGTCGGGAGAGAACGTGAAGACTGCAGCCAACGCCGACGGCGTCACACGAAGAACCTCAGCCGTGGCGCCTTCGTCCACCCAGGCGACGTCGTCCGTCTTCGCGCCGACTTTGAAGAAGGCGATGCCGGCGAGGATCGCGACGATGACCGCTGCGGCCCCCAGGATCGCGACCAGGCGCCAACCGGCCTTGGATTGTGTAGGTGTTGTCGCCGACTCCCCCGCGCCCGTCTCCGGGGTAGCAGGGGCCTTGGGCTCGTCTGCGACGGTTTTCGCCGGTTTGGTCAGATCGGGGCCTGGTGTGGATTCCGGCGCGTCGGTTTCCGTCTTCGACGGCTCGATGTCTCCGGACTCGGCCTTCGTGAGCGTCGGCTTCGCAACCTTCGGCTTCGCAACCTCCGGCTTCACAGCCTCCGGCTTCACAGCCTCCTGTGTCTCTTCTTCCGGCTGTTCGATCGTGGGCTCGACCGGGTCCGAGTCGGACGTCCCCGCGGGGACGTTGAGCGAACGAGCGCTTCCAGCGATCTTCGGCCGACGGTTCTGAGGGGAGGACGGTCCGCCGGTACGACGTTTGGGTGGCATTACGCGCTTCTCCTTCGAGGGATGTCGGTGTGCAGGTTCGACGAACTACTGGCCACCGGAATCACCACCCTCGGTTGTCGGTGCAGGAGCACCGGATGCAGGTGCTTCGGTCCCCGAACCGGGTGCGGGCGTTGCGTCAGGAGCAGGCGTGGAGCCGTCGGCAGCCGGCAGAGTGCCCGAGCCGAGATCGAGCCGCGATCCGATCGGATCAGCGGACTGCGCCTTCCAGACCCCGTCGACCTCGACCATGCCCAGCCGCATGCCGAGCTGATTCTTGACGAACTGGTTGCCCTGGGTCGTGGTGACTCGAACGACGACCAGTGCCGTGGCGGTCCGGTCATCGGTATTGAGCTCGGTCAGCGCGGACTGCACAACTTCGGTGTCAGCCTTCGAACCCGAGTTACGCAACTCGTCGGTGATCGAATCCTGAACGGTCTGCAGATACGTCGTCATCTCGTCACCGGTCACCGAAGAACGCATGTTCTCGATCGACTGGTCGAGATTGGCCGAATCCGCGTTGTTGAGGTTGATCGCGACTTGCTGCGCACCGATCAGCGCGTCGTCACGCATCTCGGCTGTGGTGCGGTCGGTGGTGAGCGCCCGAACGTACGGGACGCCGAACACACCGAGCGCAACCACTGCCGCCAGAAGCAAGACACCGACCGCAATCAGAGACGCTGTCAGCCCCTTCGGTCTACCGGTTGTCGGCGCTCCCGATTCGACTTGCTCGGGCCCGCCGGACTGCGGGGAACTGTTTCTCTGAATCACACTCACTACCCTACTTACCTGTTTTGCCCAGCCTCTGGCCGCGAATCGTCAACTGCCACAACTCAGTAGCCTGAACTGCACAAACTCGACCACATTCGGATCGGTCTACTTCGGTGTCACTCCGAGCAACGGCGCCAACTGCGTCGCGATCGGGTTGAGGTTCAACTTGTCCGGATCGACCTTCGGCTTGAAGTCCCAAGGCTGGATCGTGTCGGGATCGGCGTACACCACGCGGTTGGCACTGCGGACGCCCGTCTCGCTGCCCAGCGGCGTCTCACACGACGCGGCGGTGTTGAGCGGGAAGTCCTGCTGGGTGTCGTCGAAATTGGGATTCTGACGCTTCATCTCGTCCAGGATCGCCATGGTGCCTTCGTAACCCACCGTGCACGAGAGCGGATTGTTGGTCTCGAGCACCAAGCCCTGATGGACCGTTCCGTCGCCGGGAGCAACCGTCGGTGCGGCAGCGGCCAGGCCGGGAAGGAAGATCAGGAACGGCTGCAGCGCGATCGTTCGGGGTGCAAGCGTCTTGGTGGTCGCGGCAAGATTGGTCAGGTC
Organism: Rhodococcus sp. MS13; assembly: GCF_013277835.1. NCBI lineage: Bacteria > Bacillati > Actinomycetota > Actinomycetes > Mycobacteriales > Nocardiaceae > Rhodococcus > Rhodococcus sp. MS13. Next base: position 542,418 of record NZ_VBTL01000011.1, on the reverse strand, counting down.
AGTCGTCAGGCTCGGGCCCGCCTCGTTGATGAGGGCACCGATCTGATCGCTGGCCGGGATGCCGTTGTCGATCAAGCGACGGATGTCCGGATCGCTGGTCCGCAACTGCGCCGTGACAGCATCGAGATCGGTACTGAACTGCTTGATCGCGGAGGACTGATCCGACTGCGTAGTCAGTACCGTCTCACTGTTCCGAATCAGCGCGAGCGTCTGAGGCAGAGTGTCGAGCCCGGACTGCGACAGACCGGACAGCGAATCGGCCAGGACCTGAATGTCCTCGCCCTTGCCGTTGAATGCGGCACCGAGTTCGACGGCGACGGTGTGGAGCGCGTCGACCGGCACGGACTTGACCAAGCCGTTGGCGCTGGTCAGCACATCCTCGATCGGGATCGGAGTTGTGGTGTCCCCCACCGCGATCACCGAGCCGTCCGCGAGGAACGGTCCCTGATCGGTATCGGGCTGAAGGTCGACGTACTGCTCACCGATGGCGGAGCGGTTGGCCACGACTGCACGGGCCGACGCGGGAATCTCCGGAGCACTGTTGTCGATCTTCAGGTCGACCTGAATTCCGTCCTCGGTCAACGACATGTCGCCCACTCGACCGACCGGCACACCGCGATACGTCACTTCGGCGTTGGTGAAAATTCCACCGGACGTGGCCAATTCGGTCTTGACCGTGTACTGACCGAACCCCATGAGGTTGTCCAGACGCACGTACTTGGCGCCGACGTAGATGAGACCCAGAAGCGCGACCACCACGAAGCCGACGAGCTGCCATCTGACCAGAGCTGATCTCACTGTCCATCACCACCGATTCCGAACTGTTCCAGCATTCCCTGGATGGGGTTGAGTGGGTCCGCTGCCGGAGCCGGTGTTGCCGGGTCACCGGCCGTGGTGGCGGGTAGACCGGCGACGACGGGGATCTGCGGCAGGATCGGAGCGATCGGCAGCAGCGACACCGTCGGCCAACCCGGCCGCGGTCCGTTTCCGTTGTAGTACGGGTTGGACGGATCTACCACCGGCTTTGGGTTGCCGAACTTCGGCTGACGGTATTCCGGTTCACCCTGTCCGACACCGAGACCCGAGAGAGTGTTGCCGATCTGCAAGTCGACGCTCAGGAAGAGGTTCACGGAACCGCCCTGCGCAATCTTCTCGACACCGTCCGGGAACGGGAACGTCGGAAGGAAAGGAAGTGCCCCGACGAAGTCGTCACCGGAGTCTGCGAGCGCCTGCAGCGTTGGACGCAGAGCCTGAAGATCAGCGATCAGATCGTCCTTGGACTGTGTGAGGACGTCGGTTCCCACTGTTCCGAGTCGATCCACCTGAGCAAGCATCTGCGTCAGCTGCGGGCGCTGCTCGTTGAGAACCTGTGTCGCAACGGGGAGTTCCTCGAGAATCTTCCCGATCTTCTCGTTCTGATCGTTGACGCGGGTCGAGAGCACATCCAGGCCGTCGAGCGCACGGGTGATGTCGTCACGCTGTTCGTTGAGTCCACCGATGAGTGTGTTCGCCTGCTCCAGAAGACTTCTCGTCTTGCCCTCGCGACCGTCGAATGCGGCCCCGAGTTCTTCGACGATGGGTTGCAACTGGCCCACACCGCCGCCGTTGAGCAGCAGCGACAATGCGCCGAGAACCTGCTCGATCTCCGTGGCGTGGCGAGTGCGATCGAGCGGAATCAGGTCTCCGTCGGCCAGCTTCGCAGAGTCCGGTCCGGACGGCGGGGCCGACAACTGGATGAACTTCTCGCCGAGCAGGTTGGTCTGCTCGACCGCGGCAATTGCGTTGGCGGGTAGATCAACCGACGAGTCGAGGATGATTCCGACGTCCGCGGTCCATCCGTCCGGTCCGACCGACACGTCGTCGACTCGACCGACCGGAACACCGTCGACCTTCACAGCGGACTGCGGAACAAGGTCCAGGACGTCGTCGAACTGAATGGTCAATTGCATCGGATCGGAACCCACATCGGGACCGCCGGGAAGCGGAACCGCGTAGATTCCCTCGGACGAGCAGGCTGTTGCCGAGATCAGGACGGCGCACAGTCCGGCGCCGACTATCAATGAACGCTTCACTCGCCCTCCCCGTTTCCACTGGTCAGTCGCGGTGACACGACGCCGGGCACAGTGCCCGGAACTACCTGCATCTGTCGTTCGGAACCGGCAAGGATGCCGAAGGGAAGGTTCAGGCCTGCAGCCTGATTGGCTGCGTCGGTCATCGCCGCGACGTTTGCGCACTGGTCGATAGCCGGTTGCATCTGCCTTCCCAATGCCTCGAACCGAGGATCACCGGGCAACAGCTTGCCGAGGTCCATCAACTTGCAGAGCACGCCGGCCGGGTTCTGAAGATCAGGGAACGCCAGACGTGAAGCCAGCACACCTGATTCGGCGTCGTACGAGTTGACCAGGTTGGAGATCGCCAACGGAAGCATGGTGAGCGTGTTGGCCAGGGCTTCCTTGTTGTTCGCCAATGTCTGTGTCGGTTCGACGAGACCCTCGGTTGTCTGGACCAGTTGATCACGGTTGTCTGCCACGAACTTCGCGACGTCGCCGAGAGCAATCGAGAGCTGGTTCAGAGCGGCACCGAGATCGTCGCGCTCACCTGCCAAGAATCCGGTCAGGTCCGACAACTGAGTGTTGAACTGGCGCACCTGCTGATCGTTGGCCGCGAGAGCGCCCACGAAAGTATCCAGGTTCTTGATGGTGAGCGAGATGTTGTCACGCGAATCGTTGAGCGTCCGTGCGGCATCCGAGAGGTTGGTGATGCTGTCTCCCAACGCTTCACCGTTGCCCTCGAGGTTGGCCGCACCTGTCTCGACGAAATCGGACAGTGCTCCGTTCTTGTTGGCACCTTCAGGACCGAGCGCCGACGCGAGTTCGTCGATGCTGGAGTACAACTGGTCGACCTCGACGGGCGTCGCCGTCTTCTCGATCGGAATGACTGCACCGCTGGCCATCTTGTCGCCGCCGGTGAAGACCGGTGTCAGCTGGATGTAGCGGTCGGCAACCACCGAAGGCGTGATCTGAGCGGCACTGGCGCCGGCGGGGATGTCGATCCCACGATCGACGCGCAACTCGACCTTGACCTGATCTCCCTGAGGTTCGACGGATTCGACGGTGCCGACCTTGACACCGAGAACACGAACGTCGGAACCGTCGTAGATGCCCACCGACTTGTCGAAGTAGGCGGTGATCTTGGTGGTACCGGCGCGAGTGAACACCCACCACAGCGCGCCACCGATTACGAGTAACCCGATCAGAACAGCGGCGATGATCGCGACCGAGCGCTTCTTGGAGCCGCTTCCGGCTTCGGCAGTATCAGCCATCAGTTGCCTCCCAACGTACGAACGGGGTCACGGTAGCCCGGTATATCCGGCAGACCCGGCGGAAGGAGGTTCACGACGACCTGGTCGAACCAACGGCCGTTGCCGACCACGTTGGCGTACAAGCGAATGAAGGGTTCGTAGAGCTTCAGTGCCTTGTCCAAGTTCTCGTTGTTGGCCTTCAAGATGTCGATGACGCCGTTGAGCTGCGTCAGCGCCGGCCCGATTGCCGCCTCGTTGTCACGAACGAGACCGGTGAGCTGCTGAGAGACGCGCTGAGTTCCGGTGAGCAGCTGCGAAATCGCTTGCTGGCGATTGTTGAGTTCCTGCACCAGAAGTCCGCCGTCCCGGATCAGCTGGGTGAATTCCTTGTTGCGATCCGCAAGAATCTGCGACGTCTTCCCGGTGGCGGCGAAGAGCTTCTGCAGGTCCTGATCGCGGCTCGCGATCGTCTGCGACAGCCGGCTGACACCGTCGAGCGAAGCGCGGACGTCGCCAGGTGTCTCGGAAAATGCCTGGGACAACGTCTCCATGCTCTTCGCCAACTGGTCGGTGTCGATGTCGCCGACGGTGTCCGCCGCTGCCGAGAAGGCCTGAACGACGTCGTACGGAGAGGTGGTGCGCTCGAGCGGAATCCGGTCCTTGGGATCGAGGTTGTCGGTTCCGCGCGGATCGAGTGCGAGGTACTTCTGTCCCAGAATCGTCTTGATCTGAATGGACGCAGAGGTTTGATCTCCCACCCACGCGTCACTGACCTTGAAGTCGACGAGAACACGGTCACCGTCGAGATCGACGGAAGTGACCTTGCCGACCTTCACGCCGGCGATACGAACCTCGTTGCCAGGCTTGAGACCCGCAGCTTCGGAGAACTCGGCGGAGTAGGACGAGCCTGCTCCCACGAACGGAAGCGAATCGAGGAAGAACGCGGACAAAGTGGCCAACAGCACCACGAAGATACCGATGGCTCCGGCCATTGCCGGACTGCGACGTTTACTCATCGACCTTGCAACTCCCTCATACCGTCTTGAGTGCATCGCGTGGCCGCGTTGGTGTAAATCGGCTGATTGACCGTCGGCAGGCCGGTGGGCAGATTCAGCGAGGCAGACTGTCCTGGACCGGCAACGATGTCGATTCCGCACAGGTAGAACTGGAACCAGGAACCGTAACTGGCTACGCGAGCGAGCTTGTCGAGCTTGACCGGCAAGGTCTCGAGCACCGCGTTCACGTCGTCACTACGACGGTTGAGTGTGGTCGCCAGCGTGTTGAGCGCCGTGATCGAGCCCTGAATCGACGGCCGCGTCGGCTCGAGCAGATCTGCCGTGGCATCGGTCAACCCGGCGAGTGAGGTGACGGCCGAACCGACGACACCGCGCTCGTTGGCCAACCCGGTGACGAGTTGCTGGGTGTTGACGATCAGCGAATCGAGGTTCTTGTCGTTCGCGTTGACGGTGTCGAGAACGTCGTTGAGGTTCTTGATCACCGCCCCGATGACGGCGTCCTTGTCCGCGACGGTGTTGGTCAAACTCGCTGTGTTGCGGACGAGTTCGCTGATGGTGCCGGACTCCCCCTGGAAGACCTGGATGATCTGGTAGGACAGCTTGTTGACGTCGTCAGCGCTCAGGGTGGTGAAGAGCGGCTTGAATCCGTTGAACAGCGTCGTGAGATTGACTGCCGGGCGAGTCTGCGCCAACGGCAGGGTATCGCCGCCGGTGATCTTCTGTCCCTGGCTGCCTTCACCTTGCGAGAGCGAAATGTATCGCTGCCCGACCAGGTTGCGGAACCGGATCGTGGCGATGGAACTGGCAGGCAACCAATCACGGTCGGACACCGAGAACTGCACCTCGGCCTGGTTGTCGTTGACGATCGCGATCTTCTCGACCTGTCCGACACGAACACCGGCGATGCGCACCTCGTCACCCTCGTTCAGCGAAGTGACGTCGGAGAAGACGGCGTTGAACTTGGTGCCTCCGCCGCCGCCGAGGTTGGCGATGCTGGCGGCCAGCAATCCTGTTGCCAGGACGGTGACCACCACGAAGATGATGAGCTTTGTCAGTGGAGCTGCGAGTCCTCTCATTGGACGCTCACCTCCGCACCGGAAAATGCCGGAGCACTGACCATCGTGGTCCACGCCGGAACGTCGTCCGGCGCAACACCGTTGGCCTGTCCGTAGATCACCTTCAACGTATCCTCTTCGAGTTTCGAGCCCGCGTAGCCGGCCTGCTGAGCAGGGCCGCTGTTGTTGGTCGAGAACAACTGAGGTCCTGAGCCCTCGGGTGCAGGCAGGAATTCCATGGTGGCGGGACCGGGATTGCGGGAAGGAACCTGGTAGGAACCGTCACCGTACGAACCACCGGGGTACTGCGGGAACGGACGACCTGGCTCGGTGACGTTGTCGTAGCAAACCGGGCCGCGGTTGTCGACGAGCCGTGGCTCGTCCTGGTTGGGCAGGTAGCGACCCTTGGGGTTCACGATCTGAATACTCGCACGCACACCAGGATTGGGCGCGTCGGTGGACAGGATCTTGGCAGCTTCCGGGGCGGTGTCCGAGAAGCCCTTGAACGTGCACCCGAACGTCGGTGAGTACTGAGCCAGAAGCTGGAGAGCTTCCTTCGAATCCGCAGCGAGCGTGATGATCGAGGACGAGTTCGCTTCGAGGAAGGCTGCGGTGTCCGACGATGTCACGGTGAGCGACGCCAGCAGAGTCCGCAACTGGTCCTGCTTCTGAACCACCGTGTTACCCGTGGTCCGCAGATTGTCGAGAGCGTTGATCAGATCGGGCGCAGCGTCCGAGTACGTCTGGGAGAAGTCCGCGAACTTGCGCAGATCCTCTTGCACCGCGGGCAGCTCGGTGTTGACGCCGCGGAAGATCTCCTCGAGACGATCGACCGTCAGACCGAGCTCAGCGCCGCGTCCCGTCAGACCCTGCGCGAGAGAACCGAGAGTGTTCGCCAGATCCTGCGGCGGAATCGCCTGCAGAAGTGGGAGCAGTCCGTCCAGAACGTCGCCGACCTCGACAGCGTTTCCGCTCTTGTCCTGCTGGATCACCGTTCCCGCGGAAATCGGCGCAGCGGTGGTTCCCTCCGGAATGATCAGGGAGACGTATCGCTCACCGAAAAGCGTCTTCGGGAGCAGACGTGCCGTCACGTTCGACGGAATCAGATCAGCCTTGTCCGGTTCGATCGCGAGGACCGAGGTGACCTGGCCGTCTTTTGTCGACGCGGATCGCACCTCGCCGACCAGCAGACCACGAACCTTGACGTCCGCGTTGGGTGGCAATGCATTTCCGACGGTGTCGGTGACGAGGTCGATCTTCACTACGTCCTTGAACGTCTTGTTGAAGGTTCCGATGGTGAAGGCCAGGAACAGTGCCAACACCACGAAGAACACGAGTCCGAGCACACGGCGGCGCAGGACTGACGGAGCCTCGATCATCCGGCCACCCTCACTGTCGTCGTGGTGCCCCAGATTGCGAGGCTGAGGAAGAAGTCGAGAACGGCGATCGTGACGATTGCGGCGCGAACAGCGCGGCCGACGGCCACGCCGACGCCTGCGGGACCACCCGAGGCATGGAACCCGTAGTAGCAGTGGATCAGAATCAGCACGAAGGCGAAGACCAGGACTTTCGCAAACGAATACAGCACGTCCTGCGGTGGCAGGAACAGATTGAAGTAGTGGTCGTACGAGCCCGTCGACTGCCCGTTGAACACGGTACTGATCACTCGCGACGCGAGGTACGCCGCAAGCAGACCCACGATGTACAGCGGGATGACGGCGACGAAGCCGGCGATCATGCGGGTCGTGACCAGGAACGGCACTGACGGAACTGCCATGACCTCCAGTGCATCGATCTCTTCGGAGATTCGCATAGCGCCGAGTTGAGCGGTGAAACCACAACCCACCGTGGCCGAGAGCGCAAGAGCCGCAACGATCGGAGCGATCTCACGGGTGTTGACGTATGCGGACAGGAAGCCGGTCAGGACCGAGCTACCCAACTGCTCCAGAGCGGCGAAGCCCTGCAGACCGACGACGACACCGGTGAATCCCGACATCATCGCGATGACACCGATCGTTCCGCCGATGACTGCGAGCGCACCGCTACCGAACGTCACTTCGGCGAGCAGCCGAAGCGTCTCCTTCCGATACCGATGCAAGGTGCGCGGGGTCCATGCGATGGCGCGCGCGTAGAACGACATCTGCTCGCCCGCGCGGTCCAACGCGTTCACTGGAATTCTGGCAACTTTGCGGCTCTTCAGCAGGAACTGATCGCCGCGGCCTCGTGCGATGGTCATTTAGGTCAAGATCCCTTCGCCGGCACGATCTGGAGGTACACCATCGTCAGAATCAGATTGGCGAAGAACAACAGCAGGAACGTGATGACGACGGCCTGGTTCACCGCCTCACCGACGCCCTTCGGGCCACCGGATGGGTGGAGTCCCTTGTACGCGGAGATCACACCGGCGATGACACCGAACACCGCGGCTTTGATCTCACCGCTCCAAATGTCCGGTAGCTGCGCAAAAGCTGAGAACGAGGAGATGTAGGCACCGGGGTTACCGCCCTGCAGGATCACGTTGAAGAAGTAACCACCCGCGATACCGACCACGGACACCAGTCCGTTGAGCAGCACAGCGATCAGCACCATCGCGAGTACACGCGGAACCACCAGGCGCTGAATCGGATTGATTCCGAGGACTTCCATCGCGTCGATCTCTTCGCGAATGGTTCGAGAACCGAGGTCGGCCGTCACGGCCGATCCGGCCGCACCGGCGACCAACAATGCTGTCACCAGAGGGCTACCCTGCTGGATCACCGCCAGGACGCTGGCAGCGCCGGTGAACGATTCTGCACCCAACTGCTTGATCAGCGAACCGGTCTGCAGTGAGACGACGGCGCCGAAAGGGATGGCTACCAATGCCGTCGGCAAAATTGTCACGCTGGCGATGAACCAGGCCTGCTCGATGAACTCACGGAACTGAAATGGACGCCGGAACGTATTCCTGACGACGTCGACAAACAGTTCGACGATGTTTCCGGCCTGAGTTAATGCTCCGTTGACCGGACTCAGAACCGAGTTGCGGGTAACCCCCATCCGATATGCCTACCCTTGCCCGTGTGTCGTGTTTCCGTAGGGATCGCCCTCGTATGCAGGAATGACCTGCGTGTCTTGCGAGTTGTCGTTCCACTCCCCCTGATAGCCGCTCGCGTCGGCGTACTGGGGAGCGTACTGCCCAGTTCCGTCAACCTCGTCGAGGCTGTCCTGAATTGCCGCCTGAGCGTTAGCTGGGAGGGTGTGCATGATCTGGCGGACGCGCTCCTGGCGACGACGAACAGCCTGACGCTCCGGGTTTCCGGGGGTGGCCTTCATCTGCGGCACGATGCCCTCGACGTCGTCGACACCACCGGCGTGGTGACCGGCGTCGACGAGCGCCTGCTCGTGCGCCATCTGAGCCTCGTCCTTTTCCTCCGACATACCGATCGGACCGATCATCGTTCCGTTGAGGAACTGCTTGACGACGGGCTCGTCAGAGGTGAGCAGCACCTCACGAGGACCGAACATCACCAACTGACGACGGAAGAGCATGCCGATGTTGTCCGGCACCGTGCGTGCGAGGTTGATGTTGTGCGAGACGATCAGAATCGTCGCGTCCGACTGGGCGTTGATGTCGATCAGCGTCTGGCTGATGTACGTCGTACGCACCGGATCGAGACCGGAGTCAGGCTCGTCGACGAGGATGATCTCGGGATCGAGAACGAGTGCACGCGCAAGACCGGCACGCTTGCGCATACCGCCGGAGATCTCACCGGGAAGCTTGTCCTCGGCGCCGACCAGACCCGTGAGATCGAGCTTCTCCATCACGATCTTGCGGATATCGGATTCCGACTTCTTGGTGTGCTCACGAAGCGGGAATGCGATGTTGTCGTACAAGTTCATCGAGCCGAACAGTGCGCCGTCCTGGAACAGAACGCCGAACAGCTTGCGGATCTCGTAGAGCTCCTTGGAGGAGCACTGCAGGATGTCCGTGCCGTCGATGACAATGGAGCCTTGTTCAGGGCGGAGCAGTCCGATCAGGGACTTCAGGAACACCGACTTACCGGTACCCGAAGGCCCGAGCAGTGCGCTGACCTCACCCGCGGGAAGTGTCAACGACACGTCCTGCCAAATCCTCTGCGACCCGAAAGACTTTGTCAGTCCTTGTACCGCTACCTCGACTCCCACCATTACCTCCGCGACGTCCGTTGCATGCATGCACCCGTGTGGGTTGGGTCACTCTATCGCATGGGAGTGGTACCCGTGACTGCGAATACTACTAACGAGTAGGGAAGAAGCATAATTCAGGTCACAGCCTAGTTCGGGCACCCCTCCCACCTGCATGGATTCCGACATATCACCCGCGAAAAAAGTTCAAAAAAAGAGGGCCACTCCCCGTGGGGAGTGGCCCTCTTCGTTACTACTCGCGAAGAGCAGCGGGAAAACCGTCTTACTTGATGACGATCTTTGCGCCGGCAGCTTCGAGCTTTTCCTTGGCAGCCTCTGCGGCGTCCTTGGCAACCTTCTCGAGGATGGCCTTCGGAGCGCTCTCGACGAGGTCCTTGGCTTCCTTCAGGCCGAGGCCGGAAACGACCTCACGGACGACCTTGATGACCTGGATCTTCTTGTCGCCAGCCGACTCGAGGACGACGTCGAACTCGTCCTGCTCTTCAGCAGCTTCTGCGCCGGCAGCCGGTGCGCCTGCAGCGGCGACGGCGACGGGAGCAGCAGCGGTGACCTCGAAGGTCTCCTCGAATGCCTTAACGAACTCCGAGAGCTCGAGGAGGGTGAGCTCCTTGAACTGGTCCAACAACTCTTCGGTGCTGAGCTTCGCCATTGTGGCGGTCCTTCCTGTAAGTCCCATGTCGCTGATCCGCGACCGGGCGGGGTTATAGCAGTGATGCGCGGGTGCGGATCAGCTTTCGGCTTCGGCCTCGGCCGGAGCCTCGGTGGCAGCCTCTGCGGGGGCCTCTGCGGCTCCGCCTTCTGCGGCCTTCTTCTCCTGCAGGGCAGCGGCCAAACGGGCCATCTGCGAAGCGGGAGCATTGAACAGGCCTGCGGCCTTTGCCAAGTTGCCCTTCATCGCGCCGGCAAGCTTTGCCAACAGGATTTCGCGGGATTCGAGATCCGCGATCTTGTTGACCTCTTCCACGGACAGCGCAGCGCCGTCCATGTAGCCGCCCTTGATGATGAGCGCCTTGTTGTCCTTAGCGAAGTTCTTCAGAGCCTTCGCAGCGTCGACCGGTTCGCCCTTGATGAATGCAATGGCGGTCGGACCAACGAACAGGTCATCAAGGCCCTCGATGCCAGCCTCTGCGGCGGCACGCTTGACCAGGGTGTTCTTGGCGACGGAGTAGGTGGCACCTTCTCCGAGAGCGCGTCGCAGTGTCGTGATGTTGCCAACCGAAAGGCCACGGTATTCCGTGACCACAGCGGCGGTCGAACCCTTGAACTGCTCGGTGATTTCCGCAACTGCGGAAACCTTCTCAGGCTTTGCCATACTTCGCCTCCTCTCGTGACAGTCGTTGTCCCACTCAGGAACCGCTGCACCTCATCGGGGTGAACCCGAGAAGACACAGTCCGCGACATGCAAAACGCCCCGGCGCAAGCGCACGGGGCGTACAGAGGAAACATGAAGAAGAGGCTTACGAATCAGCGTAACGATGCAAAGCAAAGCAGTGCATAACCAAGCAAACTGTAGAACCACTACATCAAGCTATCCCCCTACCTCGTTCACCTACGTGGGCCGCCGAGCACTCCCGGACTTTCAACCACACCCATCACTGAGTGCAATCACCAACGGTCTTGGGTAGAACATGATTTTGGGGTGAAGTTCATATCCAGCACTGAACTCCGCGTCGAAGACTACCTGACTGCTCGCTGCATAACCAAATCGGGTTCGTCACGCAGCTGGTTTCTTCAAGCACCCGGTTTCTTCAAGCACCCGGTTTCTTCAAGCACCGATAGCCCTGGCGATCTTGTGTTCGATCTCTGCCCGAGCTCGGTCCGGCAGCACCAGCAGCCCGTCGAGTTCTTTGTGAGCCTTCCGATACGCACTCTGACGTTCCTGTGGCGTCGCGCCATCGTCCATGGCCAGGCGCAGCAGACGTTGCGCCCTTACCAGGCGCTCTTGTTCGTCGAGGGTGAATCCGCTCCGTCGGCGACGCTTCGCCTCCGCTTCCGCGATCTCGAAGGCGATCGAGTAAGCGTGCACCGCCTCGCGGTACTCGGTTTGTGCCTGCTGGTTACCGATCATCGTCTCCGGATTGCCTGGACGGAGCAGATCGGCACGATATTTGGCTCGATGAAAATCGGCCGTCAAAGGCTCACGCATGTCCGTCATCATCGGAGTGTCGAGCAGTGTGACCGGATCGAGCTCGTACGAGAACCATCGGGCGTCGACCGCATCGTGCTGCTCGATGGCCTTGCCCAGCTCTCGGCGCTGCGTTTCTTCGTCGGCGTGATGTTGTGCGTTGGCCTGCGCGATGGCGACCTTGGTCTCCTGCTTGAGCCGGAAGCGCTCTTGCCGGCGCTCGATCCGCCTTTCGTTGGCAACCGCGACACCTTTCAGCGCCCCACCGATGGTGCCGCCGAAAACGAAGAGCAGCCACCAAAAGTTTCCGAGGAACTGGAACGCTTCGTGCATACCCCGATGATGCCACCGTTAGATCGATACCACCGTTGGATCGATACCACCGTTGGACCGGTACCACCGGCAGGGATCACCCTCTCCCGAAACAGACAAGAAGGCCGGCAGGGAGTTGATCCCTGCCGGCCTTCTTGTTCGTATGCGGACTGCTTACGCGTCTGCAGCATCCTCGAGGAGGTTGCGAGTACGGTTCGGATCCACCGGGATGCCCGGACCGGTGGTGGTCGAGACCGTGATCTTCTTCACGTAGCGACCCTTGGCCGACGAGGGCTTCGCACGCAGGATCTCGTCCAGGGCTGCGCCGTAGTTCTCCACCAGCTTCTCATCGTCGAACGATGCCTTGCCGATGACGAAGTGCAGGTTGGCCTGCTTGTCGACGCGGAAGTTGATCTTTCCGCCCTTGATGTCGTTGACAGCCTTGGTGACATCCGCCGTGACGGTGCCCGTCTTGGGGTTCGGCATCAGGCCACGCGGTCCGAGGACACGGGCGATGCGGCCGACCTTGGCCATCTGATCAGGAGTCGCGATTGCGGCGTCGAAATCGACCCATCCACCCTGGATGCGCTCGATCAGGTCTTCTGCACCGACTACGTCAGCGCCTGCAGCCTCGGCTTCTGCTGCCTTCTCGCCAACAGCGAACACGATGACGCGAGCGGTCTTACCGGTGCCGTGGGGCAGGTTGACCGTTCCGCGGACCATCTGGTCAGCCTTACGGGGGTCGACGCCCAGACGAACTGCAACCTCAACGGTTGCATCCATCTTGGTGGACGACGTCTCCTTGGCGAGCTTTGCAGCCTGAAGCGGGCTGTAGAGCTTGTCTGCGTCGATCTTCTCAGCGGCGGCGAGGTACGCCTTGCTGCGCTTTGCCATTTGTTCTGTCCTTACTTATCACTGCAGCGAATTACCTGTGCAGTGGTGAATGGTTCAGTTGTGGTCGGGGCCTGGCCGGCCCTCCCACGTAATGCTGTGGAGCGGACTATTAGCCCTGGACCGTGATGCCCATGGAACGAGCGGTACCGGCGATGATCTTCGCGGCCTGCTCGATGTCATTGGCATTGAGGTCTTCAGCCTTGGTCTTCGCGATTTCGCGCACCTGATCCATGGTCACCGAGGCAACCTTGGTCTTGTGCGGTTCGCCGGAACCCTTGGCGACGCCGGCTGCCTTGAGGAGCAGCTTGGCGGCGGGAGGGGTCTTCAGCTTGAAATCGAAGGTCCGGTCTTCGTAGACCGAGATCTCGACCGGCACAACATTGCCGCGCTGGGACTCAGTCGCCGCGTTGTAGGCCTTGCAGAACTCCATGATGTTCACGCCGTGCTGACCGAGCGCGGGACCCACGGGAGGTGCAGGGTTAGCCTGACCTGCCTGGATCTGCAGCTTGATGAGCCCGGCGAGCTTCTTCTTCTTTGGGGGCATCTCTAGTTCCTAGTTTCTAGCTTGGGTGTGTGTCTTGCGTCGAACAAATTGCAAGTTTTGGGGTGGTCAGATCTTCGCGACCTGGTTGAAGTTGAGCTCAACCGGGGTTTCACGACCGAAGATCGACACGAGAACCTTGAGCTTCTGCTGCTCGCCGTTGACCTCGCTGATGCTGGCCGGAAGGGTTGCGAACGGGCCGTCCATGACGGTGACCGACTCGCCGACCTCGAAGTCGACCTCGATGAGGGGCTTGCCGAAGGACTCGGACGGTGCCTCGCCTGCTGCGACGGCGGCCGCTGCAGCCTGCTGCTTCTTCTGCTCCTGCTGCGGGAGCAGGAACTTGACGACCTCGTTGAGGGTCAGCGGCGAGGGACGCGACGTGGCACCGACAAAACCGGTGACGCCAGGCGTGTTGCGCACTGCGCCCCACGACTCGTCGTTGAGCTCCATGCGAACGAGGATGTATCCGGGCAGAACCTTGCGATTGACCTGCTTGCGCTGGCCGTTCTTGATCTCGGTGACCTCTTCGGTGGGAACTTCCACCTGGAAGATGTAGTCACCGACGTCGAGGTTCTGAACGCGAGTCTCGAGGTTGGTCTTGACCTTGTTCTCGTAACCGGCGTACGAGTGGATGACGTACCAGTCACCCGGGGCGCGACGCAGCGCAGCCTTGAGTTCGGCAACGGGATCCTCGACCTCGAGCTCGGCGGCGGGAGCGGCCTCGTCGGAGTTCTCGGCATCGTCGGAGATGACGTCCTCGGTCGCTGCAGCGTCTGCATCAGTGCCTTCGGCAACGTCTGCATCGGTGCCTTCGGCAACCACGACGTCTACTTCGGCTGCCGCCTCGGCAGAAACACGCTCTTCGGCCAAAGCCTCATTCGTGTCGTTCTCGGGGGTGCTCACTGGGGCACTCGCTTCCTCTCGTTACTCGGACCCGGGTCGGGTCTTGTCGCGCTCGCAGGCAAAGACGCCCGACTGCTACGGCGATCAGCCGAACAGCCAGGTGACACCCTTGATCACAGCGATATCGACGCCGCTGATGAAAGCGACCATGAAGACCACGAACGTCAGCACGACGCTGGTGTAGGTGATCATCTGCTTGCGGTTCGGCCAGATGACCTTACGGAGTTCTGCGATGACCTCGCGGAAGAATTTGCGCAGGCGCTTGAAGATGTTGTCCTTCTTCGCCTTGGGCTTCTTGCCGGGGTTCGTTGCAGTCGGCTTGGCCGAAGATGTCCGGGATGCCGTCCGGGCCGGAGTCTTCACGGTGGACGCACTGACCGAGGCGCCGCGTGCAGCGCGCTTGCCGGTCGGCTTGTTGGAAACCCCACTGGATGCGGAGGGAGCCTTCTCGGCACCGTCCTTGTCCAACGACAGATCGGAACGCGTAGTCGCGTCAGCTGCAGTGTCGTCGACACCGGTCGAATCGGCAGACGTTGAAGTCTCCGCATCCGAAGTGTCGGCGTCGCGCTTGGCGCGCTCCTCGCTCACGTCGTTCCTCTCAGTCGCTGGCATCCGGGGGCAGGGGCGACAGGACTTGAACCTGCAACCTGCGGTTTTGGAGACCGCTGCTCTGCCAGTTGAGCTACGCCCCTTTGGTTGACATCGACAGGTGGACCCTGCCTGAATCAACCGTTCTGCGATCACACAACATACGCGCTACCCGAGGTGAATGTCTTGCAACATTCAGGGCAGCGCGCAGCGCTGAGGAATCCCAGAAATCTCAGTGTACTTCAAAGCCCCGGAACAAACACAATCCGCCCTGCGATCAGGCTAGACGGACCGTGGCGGTGGCACGACCGAAGATCTTCTTACCTTCGGACTTGGCCACGATTGCCAGTACTGCGGTCTTGCTTTCTTCGTCGATCGACTTCACCTTGGCGGTGAACTCGATCTCGGCAGCCTTGTCGGCTGCCACGATCACCGGGCTCGTGAACCGTACGTTGTACTCGGTCACTGCACCCGGATCCCCCAGCCATTCGGTGACGTAGCCGGCACCGATGCCCATGGAGAGCATGCCGTGCGCGACGACGTCCGGCAAGCCGGCAAGTCGTGCGACCTCGTCACTGAAGTGAATCGGATTGGGATCTCCCGAAACACCCGCGTAGTTGGCGAGGTTTCCACGCGTCAGGGTGACGGACTTCTCGGGGAGAAGTTCGCCGACACTCACGTCGGAAAATTTACGAAGCGACATGCATCATCACGTCCTTGACTGCGTGGGCGATGTTCTCGTCCACTTCCCCACCCGTTCGAGCAACGAGCGTTGTCCACGTGGTGACAACTGCTTCGTCGTTCTGATCGGTGATGATGTTCTTGGTCACGATGATGTCGCTACCTGCGGCCTGCCTGAACGAATCCAGGAAAACGTCGCAGAAGAGTCGGTCACCGACCTGCATGGGCTTGTGCAGCACCAGTCGCTGATCGGTCTGAAGAATCTGACTCAAGTCGTAGCCTGTGACGATCTCTTCGAACAGACGTCGCTGAGCAATGGCACCTACGATGGCGACGAACGTAATGGGAGCAATCAGGCCGTCGTATCCGAGGCCTTTGGCTGCCGATTCGTCGTAGTGCGCAGGATGCGCGTCCTGGACGGCGCGAGCGAACTCGCGCACCTTCTCGCGTCCGACCTCGTAGAAGTCTTCGACACGATAGTGGTGACCGACCATCTGGACGGCATGAGCGGCCGGGTCCGTAGGGACCTCGGCCGCTGCCTGGTTCTCTTGCAAATCTGTCACGCGGTGAGACTCTCTTCTAGCTAGGACCCGAAGACGCAGGCCCAGAGAGGGTCTTCCGCGAAAATCGTCGTCCTGTTAAGGACTTACTACTTCGACTCGCGATGCGACTGGTGGGTTCCGCAGTTGGGGCAGAACTTCTTGAGCTCCAGGCGATCGGGGTCGTTGCGCCGATTCTTCTTGGTGATGTAGTTGCGATGCTTGCATACCTCGCAGGCCAAGGTGATCTTGGGCCGAACGTCGGTCGAGGAGGCCACGGGATGCCTTCTTTCGGGTGTATCTGATTACGAGCAATCAGGGTGGATCATGCATATTGTGTAGCGGTGACCGGACTTGAACCGGCGACGCAACGATTATGAGTCGTTTGCTCTACCAACTGAGCTACACCGCCTCGGTGTCGAGTGTCGCGCGGAAAGCACGGCACCACAATCCAGCGAGCCCCCTAACGGAATCGAACCGTTGACCTTTTCCTTACCATGGAAACGCTCTACCGACTGAGCTAAGGGGGCGTGGCTCAGGAGTGCGTTGCCGCTCTCTTGAAGCCTCCGAAAGATTACACACGAACGAGCGCCAGCACCAAATCCGCTGGTCATCGGGGCAAAAATGGTGCCGGAGCCCATTGTTGCACCGATCGGGGCCGCTGGCGAGGGCTTTGCGGGAACCAACTTGACCCCGCACTCCCCCGAAGCCATCCCAAGAAGCACTCCCGAGACCCCTGAGCCGCAGCCGACGCCGGCGTCACCAACGCGCACCCGACCTCGGAACAAGCACAAAAAAGTCAGCCCCGACTCTCGAAAAGAGAATCGGGGCTGACTTGGTGTGGCAGATGTAGGATTCGAACCTACGTAGGCATAAGCCGACGGATTTACAGTCCGCTCCCATTGGCCGCTCGGGCAATCTGCCGTGCTTGCACCAGGCTTCGATCCGGCGCATTCGCAAGTATATCGCGACGTGCGGCGGCCGAAAACGGCTTCCTCGGTGCGGTGAGAAGAATACAACGAACACACCCCCATTTTGCAAACCGGGTGGTAACGGGCGGTGCCGACCCGATAACGTCGAGGTGTCCACCGGTATGGAAGGTGGGCAGAACTCGATGTTCGTGAACTACCGGAAAGCGGGAGTGTGAAGTGGCTGATTCGTCCTTCGACGTGGTGAGCAAGGTTGACCGTCAAGAGGTGGACAACGCCCTGCATCAGGCTGCCAAGGAGTTGACCACGCGTTTCGACTTCCGAAACACGGGAGCGTCGATCGAGTGGTCTGGTGAAGAGACGATCACGTTGAACGCCGACACCGAGGAGCGACTGCTGGCCGCCCTCGACGTGTTCAAGGAGAAGTTGATCCGTCGTGACATCTCGCTGAAGGCATTCGATGCCGGCGAGCCGGCGCAGTCCGGAAAGATCTACAAGCTGTCCGGAACCTTGGTCCAGGGCATCAGCAGCGAGAACGCGAAGAAGATCACCAAGAAGATTCGCGACGAGGGCCCCAAGGGCGTCAAGGCGCAGATCCAGGGTGAGGAACTTCGTGTGAGCAGCAAGAAGCGCGACGACCTCCAGGGCGTCATCTCCCTGCTCAAGGGTGAGGACTTCGGGATCGCCCTGCAGTTCGTGAACTACCGGTAGTAGGGGCTGCGCCCCTGTGCGCGGTTAAGGAGTCCTGAGACTACCTAACCGCGCACAGGGGCCGAAGGCCCTACATCCCGGCCATCTTCTCCAAACGCTCGATACGATCCGCCATGGGCGGATGTGTCGAGAACAGCTTGCTCACCTTGTCCCCCGCTCTGAAGGGGTTGGCAATCATCAGGTGGGACTGCGCCGCGAGCTTGGGCTCAGGCGGCAACGGCGCGGCTGCCACGCCCGACTCGAGCTTGCGCAGCGCCGACGCCAACGCCAGCGGGTCACCGGTGAGCTCGGCTCCCGATTGATCAGCCTGATACTCGCGAGAGCGCGAGACGGCCAGCTTGACCACGGTTGCCGCGATCGGTCCCAGTAGGGAGACGAGCAGCAAGGCGATCGGATTACTTCCCTGCCCGTTCCCTCGGCCACCGAAGATGCTCGCGTACATCGCGAAGTTGGCCAGGCCCGAGATGACGCTGGCCATCGCGCCGGCCACGGACGAGATCAAAATGTCCCGGTTGTAGACGTGAGAGAGTTCGTGCCCGAGTACGGCGCGCAGTTCGCGTTCGTTCAGGATCTGCATGATGCCGCTGGTCACGCACACCGCGGCGTGCCGAGGGCTACGACCGGTGGCAAACGCGTTCGGGGCGTTCGTGGGGCTGATGTACAGCCTGGGCATCGGTTGGTGCGCCGTCGTGGCGAGTTCGCGCACGATCCGGTAGATCGCCGGTGCCTCGACCTCGGTGATGGGCTGGGCGCGCATCGATCGAAGCGCCAGCTTGTCGCTGTTGAAGTACACGTAGGCATTCATGCCGACGGCAAACAGAACGGATCCCCACAGAAGGAACGGGCTGTTGAACAGCGAACCGATGAAGACGATCAGCGCTGACATCCCCACCAACAACCCGAATGTCTTCGCACCGTTCGCGTAGCCGTGCAAACTGCTCACCTCTTGCCTCGCTGGAGCCGAAGGCTCACCCGAACTCCCGGCGTATGCACCGGTTATGTTCAGTCAACGAAGGACAGGGTCATCAGGGTTCCCACCCAGGGTCGTCAGGGTTTCACCCCAGGTGTGTCAGCCGACTCGTTCGATCGTGTAGTCCACGAGGCGCACGAGCGCTTCATTCGCCGGTCCCTGCGGGAGCTCGGCCAACTGGGCCTTTGCCGAGACTGCGTACTCGCCCAGCTTTGCCTTCGCCTTGACCATGCCCGGCGAACGCTCGAGCAGTTCGAGAGCTTCTTCTACCAGTGCGTCTTCGGTGACCGGGCCCGCGAGCAGCTCCCGCAGGCGATCTGCGTCGGCTCCTTCTTCGCGGAACGCGTACAGGACGGGCAGGGTGTGGACACCCTCGCGCAAGTCGGTGCCCGGAGTCTTGCCGGACTGCGCCGATACGGACGAGATGTCGATGATGTCGTCGGAGATCTGGAACGCGGTGCCGACGGCGTCACCCAGGCGCTCGAGACGCTCGATGTGAGCTGCGTCGGCGCCGGAGAAGGTGCCGCCGAATCGTCCGGATGCAGCGATGAGCGAACCGGTCTTCTCCCACACGACCTTGAGGTAATGCTCGACCGGATCCTGTTCCTTCTTGACGCCGATCGTCTCGCGCATCTGGCCGGTGACCAGTTCGGCGAAGGTTTCGGCGATGATCCGAACGGCTTCAGGTCCGAGCGTCGATACCAGGCGTGATGCGTGCGCGAACAGATAGTCGCCGGCCAGGATCGCCACGCTGTTTCCCCAGCGGGCGTTGGCGCTGGGTGCTCCGCGCCGCATGGACGCCTCGTCCATGACGTCGTCGTGATAGAGCGTCGCCAGGTGAACGAGTTCGGTGACAGTCGCTGCGGTGATGATCGACGGATCGTTCGGCACCGGTCCGAGTTGCGCGGTCAGGATCGTGAACAACGGACGGAAGCGCTTTCCACCGGCTCGCGCGAGATGCAGCGCGGCCTCGGTGAGGAAGTCTTCGCCGTCGGACAGCTCGCTGACCAACAACTCCTCGACATCGGAGAGTCCACCACGCACTACTGCGGCGAGCTGTTCGTCGCCCAGGTCGATGCCTGCAACGACGGTGCTCGATGCGGTTGCGTCGGCAGCAGTCTTTTCGGTGCTCACGATGTCAGTACCCATTCCTGTCGTCAGTGACGGCTCGGTTCCCACGGTAGTGAACCTAGCGGTTCGCACTCGGGACGGCCTCGCCACGGTGGCGATCGCGAGCCTGGGAAGATGTGAGTGTGTCCGTAGAAGAGCAGTCCCCCGTCGTCGATTCGCTTCCGACCGAAACCGACATTGTGGTCATCGGCGCAGGTCCCGCGGGTTCTTCGGCCGCGGCATGGGCCGCCCGCAGCGGCCGAGACGTCGTGCTGGTGGACGCTGCCGTGTTCCCGCGAGACAAGACTTGTGGTGATGGACTCACTCCGCGCGCCGTGGCCGAACTGGATCTCCTCGGCCTCGGCGAGTGGGTTCGGTCACATACGACGAACAAGGGCCTGCGGTTGTCCGGCTTCGGCCAAGAACTCGAACTCGAGTGGCCAGGGACGTCGTTCCCGCCGATCGGCAGTGCGATCCCCCGGACCGAACTCGACGACGCCATTCGCCGGTGCGCCGTCGAATCCGGCGCGGTCATGGTCGAGGGCACCAAGGCCGTCGACGTCGAACTCGACGGTGATCGAGTAGCCGCCGTCGTACTCGCCGGCCCCTCGGGACGCAGCACTCTTCGTTGCCGGACGCTGATCATCGCCGACGGCGTTCGCTCGACGCTCGGCAAGAAGCTGGGACGGCAGTGGCACCGGGACACCGCGTACGGCGTCGCGGCACGCGCTTACGTCGCGACGCCGCGCAGCGCCGACCCGTGGATCACCTCGCATCTGGAACTGCGGGACGCCGAGGGCACGTTGCAGGCGGGGTACGGCTGGATCTTCCCGCTCGGCACCGGCGAGGTGAACATCGGCGTCGGGACACTGGCGACGTCCAAGCGCCCGGCGCCGGGTGCCCTGCGTCCCTTGCTCGACTTGTACACCGACCAGCGCCGAAGTGAGTGGCAGTGGAGCAGCGAAATTCATTCCGTCGCTTCGGCTTTGCTACCCATGGGCGGCGCCGTCTCCAACATCGCCGGACGCAACTGGGCCGTGATCGGCGACGCCGCAGCGTGCGTGAACCCGCTCAACGGTGAGGGCATCGACTACGGCCTCGAAGGCGGACGTCTGGTGGTCGAACAGCTCGGCGCCGACGACCTCACGGAGCTGTGGCCGACCGTGCTTCGGGAGCATTACGGGCAGGCGTTCTCGGTCGCGCGCCGGCTCGCAGGCCTGCTGACGGTTCCGCAATTCCTGCCCGCCTCGGGCCCGATCGCGATGCGCTCACGGGCACTGATGACGGTCGCCGTTCGGGTGATGGGAAACCTCGTCACCGACGCCGACGCCGATCTGACGGCGAAGGCATGGCGTGCGTCGGGGGCCGCGTCGAGAAAGATCGACTCCCGACCGCTGTTCGGCTGAGCAAGTGCTGTGCGCCTTTATTAACCGCCCGCGGTTAATAAAGGCGCACAGCAGTTCAGGCAGTGGCGTAATGCAGCGCCACGATGCCGCCGGTGAGGTTGCGCCACTTGACGTTCTTCCACCCGGCAGCCTCGATCTTGCGTGCCAACTCTTCCTGGGTCGGCCAGGCGCGGATCGATTCGGCGAGGTAGACGTAGGCGTCGGGGTTGCTGCTGACGGTGCGTGCGACCTGCGGGAGCGCCTTCATGAGGTACTCCATGTAGACCGTGCGGAAGGGCCCGAAGACGGGCGTCGAGAACTCGCTGACGACGAGACGTCCGCCCGGCTTGGTGACGCGGGCGATCTCGCGCAGTCCGGCTTCGAAGTCGGAGACGTTGCGCAGGCCGAAGGAAATCGTCGCGGCATCGAACACGTTGTCGGCATAGGGCAGGTACATCGCGTCACCTGCGACCATCGGAACTTTGCGCGAGATTCCGGCCTTGAGCATTCCCTTGGAGAAATCGGTGGCGACGCACCAGGCGCCGGAGCGCCCCAGTTCGACGGTCGAGACTCCGGTTCCGGCGGCGAGGTCGAGTACCTTCTCGCCCGGCTTGAGGTCGAGAGCTTCGCGGGTGGCCTTGCGCCAACCCTTGTCCTGGCCGAAGGACAGCACGGTGTTGGTGAGGTCGTATCGCTCCGCGACGTCGTCGAACATCGACGCGACTTCGTGCGGTTGCTTCTCGAGAGTTGCTCGGGTTCCGTGTGTAGTGGCCACACCCGAAACGCTACCAACCCTCGGGCAGCGAAGGCGTTCAGGCTGCTCTGGCACCCGTTCGCCGCCCGAGGCCCTGCACGTCCTCGTAGTGACGGAGCAACTCTTCGCAGATTGCCGGCCAGGTCCGGTGCAGCACCGAGCGCCTCGCCGCGGAGCCGAACTGCACCCGCAGATCACGCTGACGAAGTGCGTCGACGGCGCTTGGCAGGAGTTCGGTGAACCTGTCCGTCGGCAGGAGGTAGCCGTTGCGGCAATGCGAGATCAGGTCACGTGGTCCACCGGCGTCCGGTCCGACGACAGGTACACCGCTCGCGAGGGCTTCCTGAACCGCCTGGCAGAAGGTCTCGTGCTCGCCGGGGTGAACGAATACGTCCAGGCTCGCATAGGCGTCGGCCAGCGCGGTACCGCCGAGTTGTCCGGTGAAGATCGCATCCGGCATCAGTCGTCGTAGGTTCTCGCGATCCGGGCCGTCTCCGACGATCACGATCTGCACGCTGGGATCGGCCGCCAGCACGGCCAGTCGCTCGACGTGTTTTTCGGGCGCGAGGCGACCGACGAAGCCGACCACCAACTGGTCGCTGTCGCCGATCCAGGACTGCCGCAACGCCGAGCTACGACGCGAAGGCGCGAATCGTTGTGCGTCGACGCCGCGGGCCCACCGGTGCACGCGCGGAATGCCGTGCTCTTCGAGGGCGTCGACTGCCGACGTGGAGGGTGCAAGGGTCCTGTTGCAGCTCTTGTGGATTCGACGGGTCCACGCCCATGCGGCGCGACTGGTGACGCCGAGACCGTAGCTTTCGGCAAATCCGGCGACGTCGGTCTGGTAAACCGCGACGGTGGGTATCGCGAGCCGCTTGGCGACGGCCACTCCCCCGGCGCCGAGCAGGAACGGCGACGCCAGATGGACGACGTCGGGCGCGAAGGTCCGCACGGCCGTCGTCAGACGCGGTTGTGGCAGGCCGACGGGGAGTGAACTGACTTTGGGCACCATGACGGCGGGCACCCGAACCACCTGAACACCTTCGTGTTCGGTGGCGGCAGAGGTGTCGGATCCGACAGTGTCCGGCGCAATGACCATGGCGTCGTGGCCAGTGCGATCGAGGTGTTCGAGCACGCGTAGTACCGAGTTGGTGACGCCGTTCATGTTGGGCAGGAATGACTCCGCAACGATGGCTACTCTCACACCGAGAACGGTGACAGGGCCAGGAAAAGTCCACGTCATGTTCGTGTGAAGTTCCGGCGAAGCGCGAACTAACTCGAAGCGACCGGTGCCGATCCCGGAGCTCCCGCTTCCCGCTTGCGCAGGTACCAGATCGACGGTCCAGCCAGGAGCCACGTCACGACGATCACCGATCCCGCCGGGATCAGCGCCACCGTCGCGTTGCGTCCCGCTACCCGGACCAAATCAGGGTCGGCTTTGGAGTACTCCACCTCGATGCGTTGTCCCACAGTCAGATTGGTGGGGTAGAGCACGCCGAGTTCAGGGTTGTGATTCGCGCCGTCTGGTGTCACGAAGCTGATCGCCGAACGTAGCGAGCCTGCCGAGAGCACCTCGGCGGTTGCGGTCCCCATGTTCGATTCGATGGTCCGATCGTTGCGCCAGGCACCGAGAACCAGGATCACCGCGAGCACCGAAATGCCGACCGCAACCACGAGTACGCCGATGCGGAAGCGCCGCAGAACCGTTTGCGTCACAGCTGTGCTCGCACGGAAGCGTGGAGTTCGCGCAGTCCACTGCGATCTGTCGCGACTTCGAGCACACGAATGCCGTTTGCGGGTTGCGCCAGCGTCGTTGCCAGGGCGTCGACGGTGACGGCTGCGTGCGGCACGCGGTAGGCCGCGCACAGCGCAGCGAGGTCCATGCCGTGCGGTGTTCCGAACACTCGCTCGAAGACGCCGGCGTACTGCGGGTCGCCTTGTTCGAGGAGCTCGAAGATGCCGCCGCCGTCGTCGTTGGCCACGACGATGGTGAGGTCGCTCGGCCTCGGCTCACCGGTCCCGATCAGCAGCCCGGACGCGTCGTGCAGGAAGGTCAGGTCGCCCATGAGAGCGACGGTCCGGCCGCCCTCGTATGCCAGTGCGGCACCGACCGCCGCCGAGACGGTGCCGTCGATACCTGCGACCCCGCGATTGGACAGCACCCGCACGGCGGGCTTGGGATAGCTCACGAGGGCCGCGTCGCGAACGGGGTTGGACGCGCCGAGCAGAAGCTGGTCGCCGTCCGCGAGTGCATCCATCACGGCAGCTGCCACGTGCAGGCCAGTGGCTTTGGGGTGGGCGTCGAGTTGCTTGCGGACGGCAGTTTCGGCGTGTTCGGTCAGCGCGGCGCATCGAGCAATCCAGGCGGGATCGGGCGTCCCGGTGACCACTGCCCTGGTTCCCGTGGCGAGCACGTTGCCGGATACGTCGGGCCAGCGCGGCCCGGTGGTCAGCGCGTAGACGTCGACGCTCGGATCGGCCAAAACCTTCGAGACCTGACGATGCAACGTCGGGCGGCCGGTGATGATCGCCTGCTTGGGCTTGAGTTGCGAGAGCGCGAGTGGATGCAGTGCGATCCCGTGCATCGGAGCCGTCGGCTCGGCCACCGTCGGCAGGCCGGCCAGCTCAGGCCGAAGTGCGCTGCCGTGTCCGGAAATGACCACCGTATCTGCGGTGAGGTCCAGATCGACCGGAACATCGAGCGTCGCGTTCTGCGTGGTGGTCCAGGCTGCACCGCCTGGACGGCCCTCCGGAACCGGGCCATGGACGTGCACGTCCGGCACCAGCGGCTCACGGAGCGGGATGTCGAAATGCACCGGACCCGCGTTTCCGGATCTGGTTCCGCGGGCAGCGGCGAGGACCCGGCAGACCGCCGAGCGCCACTGGCTGTTCTGCGTCGAATCGTCTTCGGCCAAGCCCAGGCTGATGGTTGCGCGAACCTGACTGCCGAAGAGCCCGAGCTGCTCGACGGTCTGGTTGGCGCCGGTGCCGAGCATCTCGTAAGGCCGGTTGGCGCTCAGGACCACCAGCGGCACTCGCGCATAGTTGGCCTCGAGGACAGCAGGTCCGAGATTCGCGACGGCGGTCCCGGAGGTCATCACGATGGGGACCGGTCGTTTCCCGGCGATTGCCAGTCCGAGTGCCAGAAAGCCTGCTGTCCGCTCGTCGATCCGCATGTGCAGACGCAACCGGCCGTCGAGATCGGCGGCCTGGAGGGCAAATGCGAGGGGCGCGTTGCGAGAGCCTGGACACAGCACGACTTCACGCACGCCACCACGAACCAGTTCGTCGACGACGGCTGTGGCTTGTGCAGTGGACGGATTCACGCCTTCAAGAGTGTCAGATGTTCGGGTGCAAGCATGCCCAGGGGCGGGGACAGCGGCATTATGTGTGGGTGCGCACACTCTTCGATCCAGCCGAGCTCGAACCCCGCCGGTTCTATCAGTTACTCACCGCTTCGGTGGTCCCCCGGCCGATTGCCTGGGTGTCCACCCTGTCGGCGGACGGCGTCGGCAATCTGGCTCCGTACAGCTTTTTCACCGTGGCAAGTTCGGCGCCGCCGATCGTGCAGTTCACGTCGGTCGGACGCAAGGACAGTCTGCGCAACATCGAAGCGACCGGCGAATTCGTGATCAACCTGGCGACCGCCACGCTCGCAGACGTGGTGAACAAGAGTTCGGCCTTCTACGACGCCGAGGCCGACGAATTTCTCGAGTTGAACATCCGTAGCGAACCGAGCGAGCGGGTTCGCCCTGTCCGGGTCGCCGACTCCCCGATCGCCATCGAATGCACGCTTCACCAGGTCATCGAGGTCGGTAATTCATTTGTCGTGATGGGAAATGTGGTCGCGGTCGCAGTACGTCCCGAGGCTGTCGCCGACGACGGGTTACCGGACTTCGCGGCAATCGCACCGATGAGCCGACTTGGCCGAGCGCAGTGGGGTCTTCCTCCCGAAGTCGTCGAAAAGGACAGACCCACCACTCCACACCGGCCGTAAATCAGGTTAGGGTTACCTGATTAGGTACGAGTAACAGCTAATCAGGGAGCAACCAGTCATGGCCAAGCGCGCCAAGTTCGTGAAACCGGCCTCACGCAGTATCGTGTCGGCGCAGGTCGTGGCGAACAAACGAATCAGCCCGAGCTTCATCCGAGTGACCATTGCCGGCGAAGAGCTGTCCACCATCGCACCGATGGGTGCCGATCAGTGGTTCCGCATGTTCATCCCGCAGGTCGGCCAGAGCGAACTCCGGTTGCCGAGCGCGGCAAGCAATCTCTGGTACGCGCAGTACCTGTTGATGTCCAAGGACACGCGACCGGTCGTGCGCAACTACACGATTCGCGCCTACCGTGCTGCCGGATCCGGTCTCTTCGGTGAGACCACGGAGATCGACATCGACTTCGCCTATCACGGCGACATCGGCCCGGCATCCGCGTGGGCGGACATCGCGTCGACCGGCGACAATGTCGCACTCCTCGACGAAGGCTGCATCTACAACCCCACACCCGAAGCCAAGTGGCAACTGCTCGTCGGCGACGAGAGCGCACTTCCGGCGATCATCGGCATTCTGGAAACCGCGCCGGCAGACCTGCGTGCCGAGGTCTTCGTCGAGATTCCGAACATCGAAGACAAGCAAGACATTCCGGAGTTGGCGAACGTCAACGTGCATTGGCTCGTTCGCGAAGACGAACACGCAACGCCGGGTGTTCTGACCCTCGAGACCGTCCGCGCCGCCGAACTGCCCGAAGGGCCGTCGTACACGTTTGTCGCCGGCGAACAGGCACTCACCACCGGGCTGCGTCGGCATCTCGTGAACGACCGAAAGTTCGCCAAGACCGACATCACCTTCACCGGCTTCTGGCGCCACGGACATTCGGCTCACTGACAAACGAATGCAAAAAACGAGCGGCCCGGGAGAATCTCCCGGGCCGCTCGTTGTCTTACGTTCGCTTATGCAGCGTGCTTCTGGATCACATCGCCCAGACGCGGCAGAGCTGCAGTCACATGCTTCTTGGCCGAACCGCGCAGCTTCGAGTACATCGACTTGACGACGGCCTTGTCGCTACCTTCGATACGCTCGTCCGTCACCTCGAGGAGGGAATCGGCAACCGCGTCGCCGCGGGCGCTGATGAAATCGGCGAAGCTGCCTTCACCGGAAGCCGAGAATTCCTGCCAGTACGGCTCGAGCTTTGCCACGAAAGCC
The DNA here is from genome assembly GCF_013277835.1 of Rhodococcus sp. MS13. Lineage (NCBI taxonomy): Bacteria > Bacillati > Actinomycetota > Actinomycetes > Mycobacteriales > Nocardiaceae > Rhodococcus > Rhodococcus sp. MS13. Next base: position 515,236 of record NZ_VBTL01000011.1, on the reverse strand, counting down.
GGCAGAAGCGCGGTGACGGCGTCCGGCACGATGGACGGGCTCACCTTCTTGACCGCGCCGTAGCCACCCTTGAGAGCCAGCCCTGAGGCCCCCGACTTATCCGAAACCTCTGCGTCGATCAAGGTCTGCACGTCCGCGACGACCGCGGGAACCCGTGATTCCTCGAGCAGGGTTTCGTTCAGAGCTGCAACCACTTTCGATCCCTTCATTCTTCACTGATGTTCATCAGGTCGCGCCCGAGACTATACGAAATTCGGCAGGTCTCTACTGCCGAGTATCCGATGGCAGCGCCTGGCCCTCTCCAACCACCAGTCGCGCCGGTCCGCGGGCGCGGCCAGCGTCTCGAGCAGAACCGGATCAGGCTCGACGACACCAACGGGCAAAGCGCCGTCGACGGCTGCTCCGCTGACCGCGACATCCCGGACGAACAGGCCGCCTGTGCCGAGGCCGCAGGCAAACGGAAGCGCGGGCAAGGCTGCCGCGGCCGCCAGTCCCGCGGACATCCCCACAGCCGTGTCCAGTGCACTCGAGACCACCACCGGCACCCCGTAGTCCGCCAGCTGCGCCGACAGCGCCACCACAGCACGCATTCCGCCCAGCGGCGGCACCTTCACGACGGCTACGTCCGCTCCCCCGGCTCGTACGACGCGCAACGGGTCCTCCGCACGGCGAATGCTCTCGTCGGCAGCGATCCGCACACCGGTCCCCGCGGCGCGGACGCTGACCAGTTCCTCGACGCTTGCACACGGCTGCTCGGCGTATTCGAGTTCACCGTCTTCGGTGATCGCTCGCAAAGCCGTGATCGCCTCGTCCACACTCCACCCGCCGTTGGCGTCGACGCGCACGTTCGGGATGTGCCGACGCACCTCGTTCACCCGGGCGACGTCCTGCGCCAACGACTGCCCCTTCTCGGCGACCTTGACCTTGGCGGTCCGGGCCCCGGGGAAGCGCTCCAACAATTGCGGAACGGCAGAGGCGTCGATCGCCGGCACGGTGGCGTTGACGGGAACGGCGTGACGAAGCGCAGGCGGCGGACCCAGCCACGCCGCCTCGATCCCGGCGAGCAGCCACTGCGACGCCTCGTCGTCGTCGTACTCGACGAAGGGTGCGAATTCTCCCCACCCGGCCGGGCCACGAACGAGCAGAGCCTCACGAGTCGTGATGCCGCGAAAGCGAACTCGCATCGGCAGCGCGAGCACCACGGCGTCCGAGATCAGATCGTCGAACGAGGGGAACATGTCAGGGCTGTCCTGGAAGCAGTTCGATCATGAGCGCCTCACCGTCGGCGAGGAGCTTGCCGTCGAGGTCGGTCAGGCGTGCGCTGACAAAGGTCTTGCGACCCTCGACCCGATCCACCTTCCCTTCGATCACCAGTTGCGTGTTGAGCGGAGTGATCGCACGGTAGTTGATGTGGAGGTAGCCGGTCCGGGAAATCGGACGACCACCCGCGTGGACCGTCATCCCGAAGACGTCGTCGAACAGCAAGGGCAGGACGCCGCCGTGAGCGGCACCGTTGCCGCCCAGGTGGTAGCGGCGGAAGACGCCGGTACTGCGGACTCCTTCGGTGTCGAACTTCTCGACCATCCACGGGAGCATGAGGAGGCTGCCGCGTCCGGGCAGTTGGATGTTCGAGCCCGCGGGCGACTTGCCCTCCGGCACCTCGTACGGAGTCAACCGATCGGCAAGCTCCTCGGCCTGCGTAGCGATGTCAGCGAGTACGTCGTCGGGAACATTGGTCGAGACGGCAAGGTCCTGCAACCTGCGCATCGCTTCGACGAAGCGGCCGAAGTCCGGACCTGCAGGAGTGTGCCGGAACCGTGGAAATCCGCCCCGCTTCTCACCGTCTGTGACGATCTCCGTGCCGTCTGCGGTTTGTTCGCTCATGACCTGCACGTTAGCGCGCCCGGGAACGTGTTCTACCTCAGGCATCCGTTAGACACGCGAGGCGTGCCTCTATCGTGACTGAGGTGACCTTCAACCCGCAGCTCTGGCGCCCTGTTCCCGGATTCGAGAACCTCACCGACATCACGTACCACCGGCACGTCAGTCAAGGCACCGTTCGCGTCGCCTTCGACCGACCGGAAGTACGTAATGCGTTCCGCCCGCACACCGTCGACGAGTTGTACCGCGCGCTCGATCACGCCCGTATGACCTCCGACGTGGGAGCGGTCCTGCTCACCGGCAACGGACCGAGCGAGAAGGACGGCGGCTGGGCGTTCTGCTCGGGCGGAGACCAGCGCATCCGTGGCCGCAGTGGCTACCAGTACGCCGAAGGTGAAACGGCGGACACCGTCGACAAAGCACGCGCCGGACGCCTTCACATCCTCGAGGTCCAGCGCCTGATCCGCTTCATGCCGAAGGTCGTGATCTGCCTGGTCAACGGTTGGGCTGCGGGCGGCGGTCACAGCCTGCATGTGGTGTGCGACCTGACGCTCGCCAGCCGCGAGCACGCACGGTTCAAGCAGACCGACGCCGACGTCGGAAGCTTCGACGGCGGCTACGGCAGCGCCTATCTGGCAAAGATGGTGGGCCAGAAGTTCGCTCGCGAGATCTTCTTCCTGGGTGAGACGTACACCGCCGAGGAAATGCATCAGATGGGCGCGGTCAACAAGGTTGTCGACCACGCGGAACTCGAAAACGTCGCGATCGACTGGGCAGGCAAGATCAACGGCAAGTCGCCGCAGGCACAGCGGATGCTCAAGTACGCGTTCAACCTGCAGGACGACGGGTTGGTCGGCCAGCAGCTGTTCGCCGGTGAGGCAACACGTTTGGCGTACATGACCGACGAGGCCGTCGAGGGTCGCGACTCGTTCCTCGAAAAGCGTGATCCCGATTGGTCACCATATCCCTGGTACTTCTGAGACAGTAGGTGCGAGAGGGAGGTCGGACGTGGAGATTCTGAGTAGCCGTACGATATTGCGCCCGAGCGAGTACGAACGAACGCTGAGCTTCTACCGAGACACCCTCGGTCTGGCGATCGCTCGTGAATATCCCGGCGGCACAGTCTTCTTCGCCGGCCAAGGGCTGATCGAAGTCGCTGCGCACGGCGGCACCGGCGAAGGTGGCTTTCGCGGCGCGATCTGGCTGCAGGTCCGTGACCTCACTGCCGCTCAGACCGAACTGGTTCTCGCCGGAGTCAAGATCGCCCGCGAGGCCAGGCAAGAACCGTGGGGTCTGCACGAGATGTGGATCGCCGACCCGGACGGGACACCGATCGTGATGGTGCAGATCCCGGAGGACCATCCCATCCGACGCGATTCCCGGCCACCGTCCGCGTAGTCGAGACACCACTGTAGCCGAGCAGTGACAGATGCCCGCCACGACTTTCGTGGCGGGCATCTGTCGGTTCTTCGCAGAGATCAGTTGCGCGTGCTCAGCGCCTGAGAGATCTGATCTGTCTGGGCCTGACCCTCGAGCAGTTGGCGAACCAACCACAGCCGCAGCACCTTTGCCACCGATGCGGCCAGGAAGAGTGCGGCACCGACCACTGTCAGGGCGAGGAAAACCACGGTGAGGATCTGGTACGACACCAGATCCCGCAGGTCCGAGAGCGTCAGCGAAGAGATGTAGACGACGAAGGCGCCGACCACACCGACGACCATGAGCACCAGGCCGGCGATGCGCGTCGCAGCGTCGCCGCCTGCCTGCTTCTTGTCCAGCTTCAACTCTGCGATGTTCTTCTTGAATTCCTCACGGCGATCTTCGGCGAGAGTAGTCATCGTCATCCTCCTAGATAACTGGTAGAAAGTTCGTTTTCGATGTCGAGGGGATCGCCGGTCTTCACGACGCGTCCCTGCAACATGAGTGCGGCCGAGGTCGCGATGGGCAGCACCGCTCGTGCGAACTGCTCGGCGACGAGAATGGAAATGCCTTCGGCTGCAAGCGAGCCGACGACGTCGTACATCTGCGAGACGATTCGCGGTGCGAGACCCATCGACAGCTCGTCGAGCAGGAGCACCGTCGGGTGAGTGCCGAGCGCCCGTGACAGCGCCAGCATCTGCTGCTCGCCGCCGGACATCGATCCGGCCAACTGCCCGCGCCGCTCCCCCAGGATCGGGAACCTGCTGTACGCAACCTCTTCGAGTTCGGCCAACCCGACGCCCGTTCCCGTGGCGATCCACAGATTTTCGCGCACGGTCAGGTTTGCGAAGATCCCGCGTCCCTCGGGGATGGAGCAGACGCCCAGCCTCGCCAACTCCGAAGGCTCGACGCCGTTCACGACCTGGCCCGCGAGCCGGAACTCGCCGCGGGTGACCGGCAGGACGCCTGAGCAGATCTTGAGCGTCGACGTCTTGCCACCACCGTTGGGTCCGAGCAGCGCCACCACTGCGCCCGGTTCGAGTACCAGATCCACCCCGTGCAGAACCTCGATGGATCCGTAACCGGCACGGACACCGGACAGTTCGAGCAACGGTTCGGCGCGGTCGGGGCTGCGTATGCCCTCGTCGATTTTCGCCTCGCCAATTTTCGCTGAAGTCATACCGCCTCCTCCTCGGTCCCGATGTAGGCCGCGATCACTTCCGGATCCGTCCGGATCTTCTCCGGATCGCCCGATGCGAGGACTGCGCCGTAGTCGAGCACGTGAATGGTCGAGCACACCTTCATCACCAGCGGAATGTCGTGCTCCACCAGACAGATTCCGAGTCCACCCGCCGCCAGCTCGGTGAGCATCTCGGCAAAGACCTCGGTTTCCTGCTCGGTCTGGCCCGAGGCCGGTTCGTCGAGCAGCAGCACTCGCGGGTCGGTCATGAGCGCCCGTGCAACTTCGACTACGCGGGCGCGTCCGGTGGGGATGTCCGCGACGTCCTTGTCCGCGACATCCGTCAGCCCGGTCAGCTCCAGCAGACGATCCGTCTCGCTGTCCACGTCGATCTTGTTGCGGCCGTTCGCCTTGTGGATGTCTCCCGCGACACGCAGGTTGTCACGCACCGACAGCGAGACGAACAGTTCGAGCCGCTGGAAGGTACGCGCAAGCCCGCGACCTGCCCGCTTGTGCGGCGGCAGCTTCGTCACGTCGACGCCGCCGAGGAACACCTGACCGGACGTGGGTTTCTGCAGCCCGGTGATGGTGTTGAAGAGCGTCGTCTTGCCCGCACCATTCGGTCCGATCAGTCCCGTCACGGTTCCGGGTTGCACGGTGAGCGAAACGTCCTTGACCGCGACGTGCCCACCGAAACGAACGCTCACACCGCGTGTTTCGAGAAGAGGTGTGTCAGACATGGGCGGTCAACTCCTTCGGCGAGCCGCCCTGGTACTGAGGAATCCCCAGTTCACGGTCGATCTCGTCACGGATCTCGGGGCTGTACGGGACGTCGATCCCGACGTCTTCGGGAACGACTGTCGCCTTGGCTGCCAATTCTTCCGGAGTGAGAACCGCACGGGGCATGACCATCTCGCCCATCACGGGCAGCATGAACACCACCGCGATCGTGATGGACGCGAACCACCAGTTGCCGAGTACGCCGGTCAGAGCAAGGACGTAGGTCAGTAGAACGACTGCGGCGCCGCCGATCAGAACCGGCCTGGCATCGGTGAGCCGACGGTAGCCCTCGATCACGCTGTGCACGGTGCCACTGGGGTTCGCGCCGACACCGATGCCGATCAGGGCCGGGCTGACGGCCGCGATGTTGCCCAGCAGCAGCCACATTCCCTCCAACTCCGGTTGCGCCGAAGCCAGATTGGTGAACGAGACCATGATGACGGCAAAGCCGATTCCGGCCATGAGCCCACCGAACAGCGCGCCGGTGACGTATCCGATTCCCGCGACGACGGTCAGCATGAGCAGCGAGAGGCTGACCATGATGGCAAAGCTCTCGCCCGAGACCGAACCCATCGCGCTCGACATCAGAATGCCGCCGAGACCGGCGATCCCCGAAGAGATCATGAAGACGCTCAGCTTGAGCCGAACCAGGCTCTGGCCGAGCATGGCCGAACCGGCCGGGCTGTCCTTCATCGCAGCGAGACGGCGCCCGTAGCCGCTGTTACGCAACGCGATGACGCCGACGCCGAGTACCGAGAACAGCGCGGTCACGGTCATCAGGAACACCGTCTCGTTGCTCAGATCGAGCGGGCCGATCTTCAGCGGAGGGAGAGCGATGTTGCCGTCTTTGAACAGCGAATACTTCATGCCGAACATCTCGTGTTCGGTGGTGTCGCGAAGGACCATGTTGGAGAGGAACACTCCGAATGCCATGGTCGCAAGCGCGAGATACAGCCCTCGAAGTCGCAGCGCCGGCAGGGCGACGAGGCCACCGATCACTGCGGTGACGAGGACTCCGACGACGATGCCCCACAGGTTGAGGTGCGCAGCCAACCCGGAACCTGAGATCCCGAAGTGGAAGGCCACGATGGTCGCGATAGCGCCGAAAGATACCGGCGCCAAGTTCAATTCACCCGCGTAGCCGGTGAGGAGTGTGAGCGAGAGTGCGATGATCGCGAAAGTCATTCCGATGGTCAGTGTCGTGACCGCCGACGTCACCATCAGCAGACGGATCAGGTACACGATGACGATCAGTGCCACGCCCCAGACGACGGCCTTGCGTACGCTCGGAACGTGGTACCGCTCGCGAGTGCGAGTGACCGCGCCGCGCAGGCGGTCCTGAGGTAGGACGATGAGTACGACGAACAGCGCGATCATCGGCAGGGAGACACGGAAATTCGACGTCCAACTCCAACTGGTCGGGAAGTACGCCAATACGTACGTACCGGCAAGCCCGAGAACCACGGCGCCGACAAACGTGCGTGGGATGCTGCGCAACCGGCCGAACATGGCCGCGGCAAACGCGTCGATCACCAAGAGCGTCAACATGTTCGCCTCGAGTGTGCCGCCACTGATCGGGGTGATCAGGATGCCGGCCAGGACTGCGAGCGTCGAACCCATCGCCCAGGACAGTGCCGCGAGACGCTCCGGATTGTGGCCGTTGAGGCGCAGTAGTTCCGGATCGTCGACGACGCCGCGCATCGCAACACCGGCACGGGTGCGCGTGAAAAGAATACGCAGACCGACGGCGATAGCGATCGCAACGAGGATGCAGATCAGCTCGTGGTAGCGGATGCTCGCGCCGAACACCGTGATCTTGGACTGGTCACCGAAGAACATCTGCATCGTTCGGGCGGTCTCGGGATGCCAGAACCAGTGAGAAATCGAGAGCATTCCGAGCAGGATCGATACCGTCACAACGATTTTGGTGACCTCGGCGGTATCGCGTAGCCCCTTCATGATCAGGACGTAGAGGCCGAGACCCATCAGCGGACCGACCAGGACCAACGAGATCAGCAAGGCAACGACAGTGGGAAGTTCCCAGCCGTAGCGCAACTGCCAGTAGATGAACGCACCGAGCATTGCCTGTGCACCGTGCGCGAAGTTGAAGATTCCTGACGTGTTGTACGTGAGCACCAGCCCGGAGGCAGCGATCGCGTAGACCGATCCCAGGACCAGGCCCAGGATCGTGAAAGTGACAAAAGTGTTCATGGCTGAACCCTCGTTAGGGACTCGGGCGGCGGTTGGCGCTCGCCGCCCGAGTCGGAAGAATCAGGACTGCGGCTTGATGACGTTGGCGTTCTGGTACTTCGTCGAGACGCGGTCAGCGCCGAGCTCGGTTCCCCAGGTGCTCTTGTCGGTCGCGACGAGATACTTGGGGTCGCACTTGAATTCGCCCGCGGTGGACGGGAAGGCCTGCGAGTAGGTACTGCCCTTCAGCGAGGTCATGAGTCCGCAGGTGGCCGGCATGTTCTTGCCGGGATCGGTGGCGGCATGCAATCCGCCGCCGTCCCACTCGTGAATGTTCGAGAGTTCGTCGACCATGCACTGACGCGTCAGATCGCTGCCGCACTCGTCCGCGGCGGCCGCCCACAGCAGGAACGACGACGCCGCCTGCATACCGAGAAGCGCAGTCTTGCCACCTTGCTCGGAGACAAGATCGACGTACTTCTTCACTGCGGGCACCTTGTCCGCGTTCTCGAGCATCTGGAAGGTCATGCCCGCGTTGAGGTTGTCGAGCAGTCCGGTGTCCTTGTTCCAATCGGAGACGGTCGCGCCGTACCAGGTGGCTTCACCGAAGAAGATGGGATCGATCCCGACCTGATCGAGGGCCTTCACGAAGTTCAGCTCCGACGGGCTTGCCGATCGTGACGTCCAGATACCCTTCGCACCGCACTCCTTGTACTTCTCGGCAAACGGCACGTAGCTCGATTCGCCCTCGTAGTTGAGTGTGACGCCGCAATCCTTGAGCTTGAAGCCCGCTGCCTCGGCGATCGAACGAATCTTCGTGGTGGAGCTGATGATCGTGGGCATCGTGCTGTTGACGACGTCGAAGTCGTTCACCAGATCGGGATGCATCTCGGCCATCTGGAACCACTGCGACCCGTTCGCGTAGTCGACGGGGAACGGAACTCCCTGGAACGTCATGGGTCCGTTCGCGGCGTCCGGTGAGACGGTGAAGCCTGGCACGGACACCAGGTTGCACGCGACACGCGTCTGCTCGGCGGTCTGATCCATCGCGAAGCCGTAGCCGACCATCATGAACTGACTCGCGCACGCTTCCTGCATGACCGAGTTGGCCTGCGTCATCGCGGCGTCGTAGTCGGTACCGACAACCTTGCGGCCGTTGATACCGCCTTGATCGTTGCACCACGAGATGAGCGCGTTCACCGCATCGCTCATTTCCTTGTTCAACCCGGGAGACTTCACGTACCCGCGGTCGTCACCGAACCCGATCTTGATCTCGGTGTCGCTGACGCCTTGATCGGTTGCGCCGGTGGCATCGCCTTCGCCACACGGCGAATCGAGGGTGCCGAACTTCGCGTCGGATGTGCTCGACGCAAGATCGGCGCTGGCGCCTGATCCGCCGACAGCGACGGCGTAGGGATCGTCACCACGATTCGATGTGCAGGCTGATGCCAGAACGGCGGTCGCTGCGAGTGCCACGATCAGCTTCGTGGACTTGTTGGGCTTCACGGTCGGAGCTCTCCTTCTCACTGACAGACACCGAGATACAGAGGTGAAACCCCTGTTCCGGTGCGCTCGGTGCCCGTAGGTAATCAGCGTTTAAAACGGTCCGAATGTGCCTTCCCGGTGAGTGAGACCAAAAAGTGAGGTCCCACACAGGGTTCGGATTTCGTGGCGCTGAACACATCGCGAACGGCAGCGCCGCAGCCCACGCGCGGGGACGTACTCCACGGAGGCCCTGTTCGCATCCCGTTCGCTGTACTTTTACGCGTTCGATACGCACAATTCACGTTGTGACCGCAGAGCTCGTAATCCTCCTGGTGGTAGTTGTCACCGCCCTCGCGTTCGATTTCACGAATGGTTTTCACGACACGGGTAACGCAATGGCTACCTCCATCGCGACCGGTGCACTCAAGCCCAAAGTTGCGGTCACACTTTCCGCGATCCTGAACCTGGTCGGTGCGTTCCTGTCCGTCGAGGTCGCCGCGACGGTAGCCAAAGGTGTCGTCAACCTGGGCGCCGTCAGTGGGCAGGATCTGCTGCTGATCGTGTTCGCCGGTCTTGTCGGCGGAATCATCTGGAACCTGGCGACCTGGCTGCTCGGATTGCCGTCGAGCTCCTCGCACGCGCTGTTCGGCGGATTGATCGGCGCCGCGATCGCCTCCATCGGTATGGGCGGAGTCGAGTGGGGCGGAGTGCTGACCAAGGTCGTCGTCCCCGCAATCCTCGCGCCGGTCGTCGCTGCTCTGGTCGCGGGCGTCGGCACCAAGCTCGTGTACCGCATCACCGCATCCGTCAAGGAAGACGAGCGCGAGCGCGGTTTCCGTTTCGGCCAGATCGGCACCGCCTCCCTGATCTCACTTGCACACGGCACCAATGACGCCCAGAAGACGATGGGCGTCATCTTTTTGGCCCTGGTCGCTCACGGCACCATCACCGCCGAGACCGAGATGCCGTTCTGGGTGAAGTTCACCTGTGCCGTCGCGATCGCCCTCGGCACCTACCTCGGCGGTTGGCGCATCATCCGCACCCTGGGCAAGGGTCTTGTCGAGATTGCCGCGCCGCAGGGTCTGGCAGCCGAAGCGTCGTCCGCCGCCATCATCCTCACGTCGAGCCACCTCGGACTCCCCCTCTCGACCACCCACGTCGCCACCGGATCGATCCTCGGTACCGGTATCGGTCGCAAGGGCGCCGAGGTCCGTTGGGGTGTCGCCGGCCGGATGGCCGCAGCCTGGCTGATCACATTGCCGTCGGCTGCCGTCGTCGGAGCTATCTGCTGGGCTCTTGCGCATCTGGTCGGCGGACTCGCCGGCGTGCTCGTCGTCTTCGCCGCGCTCATCGCCTTCGCGATCTTCATGTACATACGCTCGCGTAAGGAACCCGTGGACGCGGCGAACGTCACCGCCGAATGGGACGAGAATTCAGATGCGGCAATTGCCGAGATCCCGGCAGCCGAACCCACGCCGACCACCGAAGCCACCCGCAACTCCTGAAAGGGGCGCAAGAGAATGCATCTACTCACCGATACCCTCGATTCGCTCTGGCAGGTAGTGGCAGTAGGACTGCTCTTCGGAGCGGGACTGCCGGCGATCTTCGCATTCGGCCTCAAGTCGCTGAGCCTGCCGAATCCCGACGGCACCGAAGGACCGACCACCCTGGGTAAAATGGGTGCGTACCTCTGTTTTGCGATCGTGCTCGTCACGATCTTCGCCGGAATTCTGTTGTTGATGAAGAACTTCTTGGCCAGCACGTTCGGAATCCACGTCTTCTGAGTGGTCGTCGCGGCACACCACTGAAACCACCGAAACGAAAATGAGGCCGAGGATTTGAGCAAGTATTCATTGCGCAGCGTGCTCGACTGGCTACGCGCCGGGTACCCCGAGGGCATCCCGGACAAGGATCATTTCGCCCTGCTCGCGGTTCTCCGTCGACGTCTGACCGACGAGGAGATCGAGCAGGTCGTTTCGATGTCCATCGAGTCCGCGCACGAGGTACCGGACCGCCACGTCGACTACGACACGATTCGCGCCATCATCGAGGGGATCCTCAACGAGGAGCCGTCCGAGGACGACGTCGATCGTGTCACCGAAAGACTGCGCGCAGGTGGGTGGCCGGTTATCGAAGACGTGGACGCCGACAACGAAGTTCGAGATGTGAGCTGACGTCATGGCTCTTCCGCCCTTCCTCACGTCGATAGTCGGCTGGTTGCGGGCCGGCTATCCCAATGGCGTCCCCGAACAGGACTACATCCCGCTCTTCGCACTCCTCACTCGCAGACTCTCCGAGGCCGAGGTCGACGCCGTCGCCGACGCGTTGATCGAGGAAGGCGATCTGCCCATCGAGAAGACCGACATCCAGGTCCTCATCACGAAGATCACCAACGAGATGCCTCTCGAAACCGACGTCGACCGCGTGCGAAACCATCTGGCTGACGGTGGTTGGCCCCTTGCCGGGCCGGACATCCGGTGAACGTTCTTCGCACACTCGCGGTTCCGCAGGGCGAGGCGGCTTTCGAGGTATTGCCTGCCGTCGCGCAGATCCTGGGCGGCGAGCACGACGCCGTACTCCCCGTCCCGGCTGCCGACGCACGCGAGACGGCCCGACTGAGCGACGCTCTGCACCCCGATCAGCCCATCGACGACGGCGTCTCGCTGGTAGTCGCCACGTCGGGAACCACGGGAACGCCGAAGGGCGCGATGCTCGGTGCTGATGCCCTGCGGGCCAGCGGCGACGCGACCCACGAACGCCTCGGCGGCACAGGATCCTGGTTGCTCGTTCTCCCTCCGCACCACATCGCCGGTATGCAGGTTCTGCTGCGCAGTGTTCTCGCCGGAACGCAACCGGTGATCGTCGACGTCAGTGCGGGTTTCGACCCCGCAGCGCTTCCTGGCGCCGTGGCCGCGATGAGCGGACCGCGCCGCTACACCTCCTTGGTGCCGACGCAGTTGGTCAAGGCGCTCGGTGATCGCGCCGCGGTCGAGGCGTTGGCTTCACTCGACGCGGTTCTGCTCGGCGGCGCTGCGACTCCCGCGCCGGTACTCGCGCAGGCAACCGAAGCGGGCATCACCGTCGTCCGCACCTACGGGATGAGTGAAACCTCCGGCGGTTGCGTCTACGACGGAATCCCGTTGTCCGGAGCGCAGATTCGTATCGACGACGGGCGAGTGCTGCTGGGCGGACCGATGCTCGCGTCCGGGTACCGGGGGCTTCCCGACCACCCCGCTTTCGCCGAGCCCGGTTGGTTCCGGACCGACGACGCCGGAGCTGTGGTCGACGGAGTCCTGCGCATCAGCGGCCGGTTGGACGAGGCAATCTCCACCGGCGGGCTGACCGTCGTACCGCAGGTGGTCGAGGCCGCGTTGGCCGATCACCCGGCCGTTCGCGAGTGCGCGGTGATCGGCATCGAGGACCAGCGGCTGGGGCAGCGGGTGGTGGCCGTGGTCGTACCCGAGGGCGAAGCTCCCACGCTCGATGAACTACGCGCACATGCTCAGCGGACACTCGACGTCACCGCGGCGCCGCGCGAGCTGTTCGTCGTGGACGCACTGCCGCTCCGGGGGCCGGGCAAGCTCGACCGCGCCGCCCTGGTGGCTCGGTTCAGCTAGCAGCCGCAGCACGATTGTTCAGCCGCAGGCCTGATCAGCGCCGCGGCTGCACAATCAGCGCGCGGCTCCGCGGAGGCAAGCCCGCTCGAACCTTTCGCGGACACGTTCGAAGTCGCGAAGATCCGCCCATACCCACCGGAACACCTCGAACCCCGCGTCCCGGATCGCGTCCTCCCGCAGTTTCTCGCGCTCTACCGCCCTCCCCGGATTGTCGCCGCGATACTTGACCATCCCGTCGAACTCGCCCACCACACCGTGCTCTTTCCAGAAGAAATCGACTCTCCCGATGAACCGGCCACCGTGACGGATCTCGTGCTGCAGGGTCGGCATCGGCCAACCGTCGTCGCGCATGCGTACCCGGCTGATGGACTCCCCCGGACTCTCGGCACCTGGTTCGATGAACGTCGCCGCCACTCGAGCGCGACTCATTCCCAGCCGTCCGCGCGCATGATCGAGCGAAGCGTCGACGTTCTCACGCCTCATCCCACGTCGCAGGGCGCAATCACCGATCACCACGGCGGTCTCGAACGGCGTCGTCCGTGCGAGGTCGACGAACGTTCGCGCAAGCGACGTGGTTGCGACGCCGTCGATCAGCACGACCTCCTCGGCCGGGACCACTGCCGGATGAAGATGCAAGGTTTGACTCTTCCGCCCACCCGAGCACCGGTTACGCGTCATGTGCACGGTGCCCAATCGCAATCCGCCGCAATCCAATCCGTGCATGACCGCTGCCGAAGCGTGGCTCACGATTGCGCCTGGTCCACAGCTTTCGGTGGCTACCATGACAGCGCAGCGGTGGCGTGCTCTCGCATCGAGTTCGCGGAAGTGATCGGCGCGCATGTAGATCCCCGCTGCGATTCGGTGCAGCTCGCCGCGCCTGACCGCTCGCTGCAACTGCGCGTCGCTGGTGCCGTCGCGGTGAGCCTGTGCCCGCGTGAGAATCTCCATGCAGCGAGCGTGATGCCGCCGCGCCCGCACACCGACAAGCAAGATCCGTCTGGGGATTGTTTGCCGGTTGTGCAGCACCGACCTCGCGCGCTGTGCAAGTAACCGCAAGTTCCACGCAAGGTCCATGCAAGATCGATCTGCCAAGCTTCATCCCATGAACCACACAGCTTCGCCTCTTGCCATCGAGGCCGACGGACTCGTCAAGAAGTTCGGCGAGCACCGCGCGGTCGACGGCGTCAGCCTCACCGTCCCCACCGGCTCGGTGTTCGGCGTCCTCGGGCCGAACGGCGCCGGCAAGACCACCACTGTCCGCATGCTCGCCACCCTCCTTCGCCCCGACGGCGGTGAGGCGCGCATCTTCGGTCACGACGTCAGCCGTGAACCCACCGCGGTCCGCTCCCTGATCGGCGTCACCGGGCAGTACGCCTCCGTCGACGAGGATCTGACCGCGACCGAGAACCTCGTGATCTTCTCCCGGTTGCTCGGCCTGAGCCGCCGCGATGCGCGCACCAAGTCCCTCGAACTCCTCGAGGAGTTCGATCTGGTCGAGGCCGCAACCAAGCCGCTGAAGAACTTCTCCGGTGGTATGCGTCGGCGCCTGGATCTGGCGGCCAGCCTGATCGCTCGCCCGCCGCTGCTGTTCCTCGACGAGCCCACCACCGGACTGGATCCGCGCACCCGCGCCCAGATGTGGGTGACCATCCGGCGACTCGTCGCCGAGGGCTCGACGGTGTTGCTCACCACGCAGTACCTCGACGAGGCCGATCAGTTGGCCGATCGCATCGCAGTGATCGACCGAGGTCGCGTGATCGCGAACGGCACCGCCGACGAACTCAAGGCTTCGGTAGGGATCTCCTCCCTCCAGCTCAAGTTGGTCGACCGTGACCGAACCGAGGAAGCTCGCTCGCTCATCGCGGCTGCGCTGAGCGTCGAGGTGGGTGTCACCCCCGAAGTCGGGCGGATCACCGCACCACTGAGCGACCCGTCGATCACTGCGGACCTGTTGATCCGTCTGCGTGAGCAAGGAATTGCCGTCGACGAGATCAACGTACAGAAACCCAGCCTGGACGAAGTGTTCCTGACCATTACCGGGCACCAGCCCGAAGACGGTGGACGCAACGACGCCCAGTCCGACAACGACTCCGATCGGAGCGTCGCATGACAACCACCCTCACAAAACCCCGGTCGCCGATAGCCCAGCCGGATGCCGCACCCCGCCGCATCAGCCTGCAGCAGAGCTTCGCGAACACGTTCACGATGGCGTACCGCGGAATTCTCAAGATCAAGCACAACCCCGAGCAACTGTTCGACGTCGTCATCCAGCCGATCATCTTCACGTTGATGTTCACGTACATCTTCGGCGGCGCGATCGCCGGTGACGTGACGGCATATCTGCCGACGATCATCCCCGGCATCCTCGTCCAGACCGTCATCACCGGTTCCATCGTCACGGGCACTCAGCTTCGTGAGGACATGGACAAGGGCGTGTTCGACCGCTTCAAGTCCCTTCCCATCGCTCGTATCGCCCCGCTGTCCGGCGCATTGCTCGCCGACGTCGTGCGCTACGGCATCGCAACGACCATCACGTTCATCGTCGGTTTCGCGATGGGATACCGCCCCGCAGGCGGCGTGGTCGGCATTCTGTCTGCCGCGATCCTGGTCATGGTGTGCGCGTTCTCCATCAGCTGGATCTTCGCTCTCATGGGCGTGCTGATGAACAAAGCGTCCACGGTGCAGGGTGTTTCGATGCTCGTGCTGTTCCCGCTGACGTTCCTGTCGAATGCGTTCGTCGATCCTGCCACCATGCCGAGTTGGCTTCAGAAGTTCGTGAACGTCAATCCGGTCTCACACTTGGTGACCGCGGTTCGCGAGCTGGCCAACGACGGTCACTTCGGTATCCACGTCGTGTGGTCGTTGGTCGGCGCCGCGGTGATCGTTGCCGTCATGGCGCCCCTGACCGTCCGGATGTACATGCGCAAGACATAAGTCCCGCAACATCGTCCAGCTCTAATCCAGCACCGGTCCGCGAAGCGCAGCCAACACTGCTTCGCGGACCGCTCTGCGTGAGTAGCCCGACACCTTCTCGGTTTCCACAGACCACCTGTCGACTCCCACCACACCGACAGCGAAGTCGGAGAGACGCGCATGGTGGAGCGAGACGAAGTCCTGTCTCCCCGGCATTTTCAACGACAGAGCCATCAGTTCGACCCCTCGATCGATGTTGCCCGTGACAAGATCGAACGACCCGATCGCCGACGCCAAGGAACCCGCGAGCGGCAGGTCCGCATAACCCTTGGGATCGAACTTGAGAGCACTCGAATCCTTCATCTGCAGAACACGACTTGCCACGAGTTCATGTCGGCCGTGAACGACGTGAGCACACACGGCCGCAGCACCGAGCAGAACGACGAAGGGATCACCGAAGATGTTCTCGATCGCAGAGCCCAACAACTCCAGTGCTTCTCGATACCTGGCCAAGCCTTCTTCGACTCTGCCGTCCGCGAGATCCGCCTCGGCGATGCTCGCCATCAGCGCCGCGCGCCGTTGATCGGTTTCGATGGCACCGGTCCCACCCGAGTGCGCCAAGGCCGGACGTGCCCGATCGAGAAGTGTTCGCCCGCCGGCGGTGTCACCGGATGCGATCATTGCTCCGGCTTGAAAGCAGATGAGCTGCATCGCCTCGTCACGTGCACCGAGGCGTTCCATCGACGCCGCCGCAATCGCGTAGAACTCGATGGCTTCGCCATATCGCGCGGATTGGCTGTGGACCGACCCGACATGCTGGGCCGCCATCGCCAGGCCCCACTCGTCACCGGCATTGGTCGCGTAATCGAACAACGCTTCCCCGTCCAGCAAAGCGCCCCGCAGATCCCCGATGTTCTCGCGCATATTCGAACGCGCGGACAGCGCAGCCATTCGGGTCTCGGGGTCGGAACTGCGAACGCCTTCCGCAACCAAACGCGCAAGTCTGTGGTTGGCGATCCCACTCGTGGTCAGCTTGATCAGAAATGCGAACAACGGACCGAGATCATCGCGCTCACGCAACAGCTTTCGAAGACGAACCCGCGCGCGGGCATGGTTTCGATCGGTCTCCGCGAAAAACAGATGCATCGCCACCAGAATGAACGTCGCGCCCACCAATTCTGCATTTACATCGCGTAGATCGTTGTCCGCGGTCGCCCCGACGATCTTCGACGCCCAGTTCGAGACTTCCGAATTCGATCCTCGTACGGCCCACAGAATCGCGAGGACGGGAAAGACGTTGGCTACGGTCACCGCGTCGCCGCGCTCGACAGCCCAGCGAAGAACCGCGAGAAGGTTGTCGTGCTCGGCGTCGAGGTCGGCAATCAGGCGCAACTGATCCGTGCGTGCACGCACGACGGCGTCCTCTGCGATCGCGATTGCCCAGACATCCAGGCGCCGGATCACTTCCGGCCCCTCTCCGGACGCGGCGAGCTGCTCCTCGCCGTATTCACGGACCGTCTCGAGCATGTAGTACCGAAGCTCACCCTGACCGTCGCTGACGGAAAGAAGTGACTGATTGACCAGCGCTTCGACGGCGCCGGCCACATCGGTCAACTCGCCCCACCCGGCAACGGCCTGCGCCGAGGAAAGCGTGAAACCTGCCGGGAATCGGCACAACCGACGCAACGCAATCTGATCACCGCTGCCCAACAGATTCCAGCTCCAGTCGATCACTGCGTGCAGAGTTCGATGCCGATCTGGAGACGTCGGATCATCGGAGCGCAACAATGCGAACCGATCTCGCAGTCTCGAACCGATTTCGTCGACGCTCATCGTGCGGACCCGGGCAGCCGCGAGCTCGATCGCCAACGGGAGTCCGTCGAGCGTCGTACACAGCTTGACGACCGCATCGACGTCCAGATGAACGGACGGCCGCACCGCACGGGCTCTCGCCGAGAAGAGTTCGACTGCCGAGCCGGTTCCGTCGTCGATCGCCAACGGCGGCAACGGGTACACCGCCTCGGCACTGATCATGAGCGGCGAACGACTGGTGGTCAGTACCGTCAGCTGACGACCGGCCGCGATCATCTCGGCCACGATCTCCGAACACGCGCCGATCACGTGCTCGCAATTGTCGAGGATGAGCAACATCGGACCGGCGGACAACGCCTCTTTGAGTCGCTCTCGCGCCGAATGCGTCCGGCCGACGGTCAATTTGCCTGGCGCCAGATCGGATTCGCTGATTCCGAGGGTGCCGCCGATGGCCGCGATGACATCTTCACTGCTGCGCAACGACGCCAACTCCACGAGTACCACCGCGACGCCAGGCTGGTTCACGGATCCGCGCAGGCCCAATTCGTGTGCGAGACGGGTTTTTCCGGCGCCACCGGGTCCGAGAATGGTGACCACACGTGAGCGAGCCAGCAAGGATTCGATCTGGTCGATGTCGCTGTCGCGACCGAGCAAGGTGTTGGGGGCAGCGCGTAGACCGATCGCCCGTGCAGCTCGCGGTGTTGCCGCAGGTGCCCCGAGAAGTTCCGCGTTCAGAGCCACCAGTGCGGGTGACGGATCAGCGCCCAGGCGATTGGCGAGGTGGTTGCGGAACTCCGCGAATACTTCGAGTGCCTCGTTGACTCGGCCGGCTCCGGCGAGCGCACGCATCAACGCTTCGGCCGCTGTGTCGTCGAACGGGCTTGCCAGATGGCGTCCGCGCACCAGTGGAATGGCGGCCGCGTACTCCCCCAACGTGAGCAACGCGTCGATCTGCACCGTCTCCAGTTCGTCGTACACGCGGCCTGCGTCGAGCGCCAGACGATCTGCGACGTCGCCGACCACGTCGCTCCCGGGGGTACCGCGCCACAGGCGCAGCGCCGCGGTCGTGACGGCGAGTGCCTCGGACGCGTCGGCGCCGCCGGCGCGCAGACGACGGGCGGCGTCCGCTGCCCGCGCCAGGTCGACACGCTCCCGAGCGAGAGTGAGCCGGTATCCGGCCGCCGTGACTTCGAGCGCCCCGTCCGGAAGTGCAGATCGCAGGCGCGAGACCTGAGTGTGGAGGGCGTTCATCGGTGAGCGCGGCGGCTCCAGCCCCCAGACGTCGTCGATCAGGCTCTGCGCGGTACGGGGCTCACCCGGATTGCGAGCCAGCGCAACCAGCAGAGTTCGAGCTCGCGGACCCGGCAACGGAACCAGACGATCGCCCACTTTGGTCGAAATGGGTCCGAGCAAGGCAATGTCTGCCGGGTCTTCGCCCGACTGCGCGTACCTGGCGCGCTCACTCACGTCTCGAGTCATGTGCTGATCCACCGCGTTCGATCGTATTGCACAGTGCAAAGATCGTTGTATGGCAACAGCTGCTCAATGGATCGAAGGCGCGAGGCCGCGCACACTCCCGAACGCGATTGCGCCCGTGCTGGTCGGCACCGGAGCCGCGGCGTCCCTGGACCTCGCAGTGTGGTGGAAGGCGCTCCTGGCACTGATCGTCTCCTTGGCCTTGATCGTCGGGGTGAATTTCGCGAACGACTACTCCGACGGAATCCGCGGAACGGACGACGACCGCGTCGGGCCACTGCGCTTGGTCGGATCGAAGTTGGTCAGTCCCGGAGCTGTGAAGGCCGCGGCGATCAGCTGCTTCACCGTTGCCGCGGTAGCCGGGTTCGTTCTGGCGGCGACCACAGCCTGGTGGCTGGTTGCGGTCGGCGTGTTCTGCATCATCGGTGCCTGGTTCTACACCGGCGGCAAGAAGCCGTACGGATACAGCGGGTTCGGCGAGATCGCCGTGTTCATCTTCTTCGGACTGATTGCAGTGCTGGGAACTCAGTTCGTACAGGCCGAGCGGGTGGATCTGGCCGGGCTGGCCGGCGCGATTGCCATCGGTTCGTTCTCGAGCGCGGTGCTCGTTGCCAACAATCTTCGAGACATCCCGACCGACACCGAGTCCGGAAAGATCACTCTCGCAGTCCGGCTCGGCGACGCCAGGACCCGCACGCTGCACGTGATCCTGCTGGCCGTCCCGTTCGTCGCGACCCTGCTGCTGATCCTGCGTACTCCGTGGGCATTGCTCGGATTGCTGGCGTTGCCACTGGCAATCCGAGCCAACGCCCCACTGCGTTCGGGCGGGCAGGGTATGGCCCTGATCCCCGCGTTGCGCGACACCGGACTCGCCATGCTCGTCTGGGGTGCCGCGACCGCAGTTGCGCTCAGTCTCGCCTGAAAGTCGACGGACTCAACGGTTGTCCGGGACGAACGCGCTGAGCAGGAAGTTCACGATCGAGATGATCAGCGCGCCCCAGACTGCCGTCCAGAAGCCGTCGACCGTCAAGCCGTAGGACGTTCCGGACGAGATCCACGCCGTCAGCATCAGCATGAGGGCGTTGATCACGAGCGTGAACAATCCGAGAGTCAGGATGAGCAGCGGTAGCGAGAGAAGCTGCACTACCGGCTTGATGAACGCGTTGACCACCGTGAAGATCAAAGCGATCACCGCGATCACGAGAACCGTGCCCCAGGTGCCGTTGTCGTGGTTGGCGATCGTGATGCCGGTGACCCACGCCGACGCCAGCCAGATGGCTATGCCGTTGATGATGAGACGTGCCAGAAATGTCATGTCTGAATGCTGGCACATCCCGCCCCGTGCATGCGGAGCCGTGCCGAATCTAGGCGGCGCGATTCATCTTCGCTTCCAAGCGCTCACGGATCACCGACATCGTGACCTGCGTTTCGAGGGCCTGACGGGTAGGCCCGTCGGCGACACGCAGGATGCCGAGCAGGATGTGTTCGGCACCGATTCGATTGTCCTTGTGCGCGAGCGCTTCACGAAGCGAGAGTTCCAACACCTTCTTGGAGTCCTTCTCGAATCGTGAACGAGGAAACCCGAATCGGCCTTTCCGCGAAGTATCGACACCGTCCGGCACGGGCGTCTCGTCCAGCACACCTTCACCGAACGACTGCTCGAGACTCTCTCGAACCGCATCGAGATCGATCCCGATCGACTTGAGTATCTCGGCGTCGTCGTCGAGATTGTTCGAGTCAGCGCCTTTCGAGTCACCGCCCTTCTTGCCGGCGCCGGCACGGCGGATCGCGTCGAGGGAGACGCCCGACTCGGTGAGCACCTCGGTGGCGATGCCCCGATCAGAGGTGAGCAGCGCGGTCAGAAGTTCCATCGGCGTGACCGGACCGGATCCGGCGACAGCATCGACAACGACGCCTCGAGCCTGTGCGGAGAACCTTTCGAACATGGCAATTACCTGCCCTTCTCGCGCAGTGAACGCAGCATCGATTCCGACTGCGCGGACGCGTATTTCTTGTGGACGGCTTGACGGCTGACCTCGAGAGCTTCCGCGATCGCCTGCCAGGACCATCCGTGACGGCGCGCATTGGCGACCTGAATGGCCTCGAGTTTTTCGAGCAGACGACGCAGCGCTCGAACAGCACGCAATCCCTCGGTGGGATCCGGGCTGCCGGCGGCAGCAGCGAGAGAGGTTGCTTCGGTCATGATGTCAATTTAGGTTGACAACCGGAATCTGTCAACCAAAATTGACAGGCGCGTCTAGTATCCGGCGACGGCTCCGTTCACTGCCACCTGCAAGTCGGCCTGCACAGTTCGGGCGATATCCATCGGCTTGTCCGGAAGTTCGGTCACCGGCATTCCGACAAAGACACTCGCAGCCTTGACGTCGCCGGCCACCGGACCGTAATTGATGCCGATCGACACCAGGGCCGGTGAGCATCCCAACTTCTCGGCGCGCGCGACGATGTGGCCGATTCCGCTGTTGACGTGCTGCAGCCGCGTCGGATCTTCGGTGTTGCACGTCCCTTCCGGGAAAATCGCCAGACAATCCCCGTTGCCCAGCCGCTCGGCCGCGACGTCCATCATCACTCGGCCGGCATCCGAAACTGCACGGAGGCCGTAGTTCTTGCTGCGAAAAACCGGGATGCTGCCCATCATGTCGACCTTCTTGCGCTGTGAAGGATCAACGAAGAGTTCGTCTTTGGCGAGGACCCGGGTCCGTCCGATCACTCGACGCAACGGAGTCCGCCACGCGGTCGCGGCGAGCGTGAACTGGTCGCTCTCGGTCAGATGATTGACTGCCACGACCAACTGCGTCTTGCGTTCCAGCAGAGTCTTCAGCGCGGCTTCCGCACCCGGCGCGTACTTCACTCGCGGGCGGTACTTCAGCGCCAATGCGGCATAAGCGAGCTTCGCCACGAATCGGTTCTGCTGATGACTGCGGTAGTACTCGTACACAGCCTCGTAATTGTCGAGTGAAACTTCAGGATTGCCCATGATCCGCCCTCGCTGGAGAAGTGCCCCTTGACCAAACGATACACAACCTACGGTTGCGTAGGTTTGGGTTACAGAAGGCGTAGCGCTGGGAGAAACTCCGCTCTCGAGGTAAAACGGTTTCTGTGATCCGCTCGGCCATATCCACCGACCTACCCGCACTGCAACAGATCGAGATCGCCGCGGGCGAACCGTTCCGAGACATCGGGATGGACGCCATCGCAGACGATCCACCGCCGACGCTCGACGAGTTGAACGATTTTCTCGCAGCCGAGCACATCTGGGTTCAGACCGACGCAAACGACGTACCCGTTGCGTATGCGCTCGTCGAGATCGTGGACGGCGGTGCACATATCGAACAGGTCTCCGTTCACCCCGATCATGCCCGCAAAGGCCTCGGAGCTCAGCTGATCGACGCCGTCACCGAATGGGCGGCGGACCATCACCACGATCTCGTGACTCTGACGACGTTCGTCGACGTTCCGTGGAACGCGCCGTACTACGAGCGCCTCGGGTTCGTGCGCCTGGCCGAGAACACGCTCTCCCCCGGCCTGATACGCATCAGAACAGACGAGCAGTCGTCCGGGTTGGACGCCTGGCCACGCGTGACGATGAGCCGCCCGTCACACGGTCCGGCGCCGGCGATTCAGGAACTGACCGTCCACGCACCCGAACGTACGAACTCGTCCAGCACTGCCGTCGGACCGAGCAGGTCGATCCCTTCCGACGCCACCCATTCGTCGTTGTAGTACGTCCCCGAGTAACGCTCTCCGCCGTCACACAGCAGCGTGACGACGCTGCCGCTGCGCCCGGCTGCCATCATCTCGGCAATCAACGCAAAAGCTCCCCACAGGTTCGTCCCCGTCGAGCCACCTACTTTGCGCCCCAGGGCTGTGCTGGCGTGCCGGGCGGCCGCGATCGAGCCTGCGTCCGGCACCTTGATCATTCGGTCGACCACCTGACCGACAAACGACGGTTCGACGCGCGGACGGCCGATGCCCTCGATCCGGGAACCCCGTGTACCGACGATCGACGGATCGCTCGCTCGCCACGCGTCGAAGAACACGGAGTGCTCCGGATCTACCACGCACAGCCCCGTGTCGAATTTCCGATAGCGAAGAAAGCGGCCGATCGTGGCGCCGGTTCCGCCCGTCCCGGCTCCGACGACCACCCAGTCGGGAATCGGATGTTCCTCGTGCTCGAGCTGAGTGAAGATCGATTCGGCGATGTTGTTGTTTCCACGCCAGTCCGTCGCGCGCTCGGCGTGGGTGAACTGGTCCATGTAGTGACCGTTCAACTCACTCGCGAGCCGATGCGATTCCGAGTAGATCGAGGACGGATCGCTCACGAAATGACAACGTCCGCCCTGCGCCTCGATCAGTGCGATCTTGGCGGGACTCGTGCTCGCGGGCATCACCGCGACAAAATCCAGGCCGAGCAACTTCGCGAAATACGCCTCGCTGACAGCCGTCGAACCTGACGACGCTTCGATGACGGTGGTCTCTTCGGTAACCCAGCCGTTGCAGATCGCGTAGAGGAAAAGCGACCGTGCGAGTCGATGCTTGAGACTTCCCGTGATGTGGGTCGACTCGTCCTTCAGATAGAGCTGGACGGTCCAGTTACTCGGCAGCGGATAGCGCAGTAGGTGAGTGTCCGCGCTGCGTTGCGCGTCGGCTTCGATCAGCCGCACCGCGTTGTCGACCCACTGGCGCGAGGTCCGACGGTCGACGTCGAGCGACTCCGTGGTCACCGCCCGTCTCCGCGCAGCTTGGAGCGAAGATCGTCACGATCGGACCGACGCTGGGCGTCGACCGCCGCGATGCCCGCATTGACACGCTTGCGCAGTTTCGCGAAGAGCAGCAGCGACAGCGGCAGCGCGATCAGAACTGCGAACAGTGCCGCGACGATCAGGGGAACGTCGGTGCCGGCGAGCTTTCCGCCACCGATGATGACGGCACCGATCACGACGACAAGCAGCAGCCGAGCGACCGAGTACAGCACCACGTCGCGGGCCAGTTGACCCTTGGTCACCGGCCCGGCAGCCGACTTTGCTTGCCCAGAGTTTGCGGAGGGTTTACTGGCCTGGACCGGCTCAGAAGGAACATTTTCGGGGTTTTCAGACAACTGACTCACCCTCTCAGGTTACCCATTCCGAATACGGGTGGGACTGAGCCCGCTATATCCATTTTGTCCTTTACTTAAACATTACTTTATCTTGAAAGATCGACTACCCGGCTATATCTGTGCAAACATTGCGCTACCACTCAGAAAACGGTCGAATGTGAGCGAAGGACTTCGAAACAAACTCGACGCAGGTTTTTGGCAACTGGTCGACACAACGGTTCGGAACCAAAGTTCGGAATCACTGCTCGGTTCGGAATCACTGTTCGTCAAACGTTCGACATCAACATGGAGGACCTCACAATGAGCGCACCAACCTTCAATACCGCCGCAGACGCACTCATGACGCCCGGACAGGTAGCGGCATTGTTTCATGTCGATCCCAAGACCGTGACCCGCTGGGCACACGCCGGACGACTGGGCTCGCTTCGCACACCAGGAGGACATCGTCGATTCCGTGAGACCGAGGTCATGCAGCTTCTGCGCTCGCTGACCACCGAAGCGGACAACAACTGAGCAACTTCAGCTCACGTCGAAGTACATGTAGTACCCGACAGATCTTGCAGGACCCGACAGATACAGCACTAGCGCACTGAGCCGAAACGCTTGTCCGCACCACTTCTGGTGAAGCGGGCCGGAGACTGAGTAGGCTCGACTTCAGTTCCCTGAGGAGGTGCGCCGTGTTGTATCTGTTGGCGTTGGTGGGTTTAGTGACATTGATCGTTCTGATGTGGAAGGCGTTCGGGCCCGATCCGTCGACGCGTACCCCGGTGAGCGGCGTACGCGGGCCGGACGACGATCCCGAATTCCTGTGGAATGTGAACCAGCAAACACGACGCAAGCGCACGGAAGGGCCGGACGTACCGCCGACTGACACGTCGACGTAGCGTCCGGGCTCACCCGGCTATCCGATTACCGCCCCGGCAACGCGAACGGGGAGGCCGGAAAGTCCTGCGCAACCACCGCAGCCAACTCCAGCACCGCTTCCCGAGTACCTGGACGCAGCCGGTCCAGATCGATTTCGGCGCCCTCTTCCAAATGCGGATCGAACGGAATCAGTCTCACCGCTCGACAGCGCTGCTCGAAATGCTCGACGACCCGGGGTAGATCAACCTTGCCCGAGCGAGGCCGTACCGCGTTGATGACGGCTACGGACGTGGCGACCAGCCTGCTGTAACCGTGAGCGTCGAGCCAATCAAGTGTTGCGGAGGCGCTACGTGCACCGTCGACGGATCCGGAACTGACGACGATCAACGAATCTGCACCTTCGAGAATGGCCTGCATCGCCGAGTGCATCAATCCGGTGCCGCAGTCGGTCAGAACTATGCTGTAGAACTTCTCGAGCATGTCGACCGTGCGCGTGTAGTCCCCGCCGCTGAAGGCCTCTGAAACTGCTGGATCGCTGTCGGAGGCAAGCACTTCGAGACGGTGGCGATTCTGCGATGTGTAGCCACGGACGTCGCTGTACTTCTCGATGCTGTTCTCGTCGCGCAGCAGGTTTCGCACTGTTGCCGGAGTCTCGAGCGGGATCTTCTGGCTCAGCGTTCCCCGGTCGGGGTTTGCATCGACGGCGACGACGCGATCGCCGCGGATCGAGCCGAACATCGACCCCAGTGTCGCAGTGGTCGTGGTTTTTCCGACGCCACCTTTGAGACTGAGCACCGCAACCTTGTAGCAGCCCTGAAGCGGCTGGTTGATCTGGCGCGTCAACTCGACGAGGTGCTGCTCCTTTGCACCGTTTCCGAGGTTCACCGATCGGCCGGACAACGTGTACAGCGCCTTGCGCCAGCCACCCACCGGGGCAGGCCGGACAGGCCGCTTGACGAGGAGCGCAGCCGAGAGATCTTGCGCAGTCATCGGGAGAGCCGACTCGAAGCGACTGTCCGGAGCCGAGTTGAATCCGGTCTGCGGCATCGGAGCGCGAGTAGGTGGCGCTGTCGGCGGGGCCATCGGCATGGCCAACCCATTCGGCACGGCCTGACCATTTTGCAGGGCGTGGCCGTTCTGCACCGGCGCAGCGCCGGGGTGCCCGAACTGCCGAATCACGGGATTGGGCGGATGCACGCCGGGCGCAAAAGGCGCCTGCGGGTGCTGGAGCGGTCTCGCGGATCCATGCGCGGTCGGACTGGGCTGCGAATTCTGGACAGGCTGCGGATTCTGGACAGGCAGCGGATTCTGGACAGGCTGCGAATTCTGGACAGGCTGCGGAGCTCCAGTTCGCGAATCCGGAACCGACCCTGCACGATTCGTAGGTTCGTAGGTCTGCATCGGCATCGCGGGCGAGGTCGAGAACTGGCCGTTGATCGGGCCGGGCTGTGCTGCCGGATACTGGATGACCGGCGTCTTGGGACCTGGTACCGGCGCCGCTGGGGTCGTCGTCGGCGGCGGAGCGGCAGGTGCACTGGGCGCCTGGCCGGCGACTTGCTGGAGCGGGCCGGAGTCGACCGGGGCCACGAAGAGACTGCGAACATCACTGGGAACCGAGTCGGATGACGGCTCGGGCGCGGATGTGCGCAGCTCGCGCCGCGTCGGCTCGGCAGGACGCACCGGCTCCCACAATCCTGCTCCGGCGTCTTCGATCTTGTCGGCCATCTCGCAGTTCCCCCTCGTCGATCCCGCAGCTACCAGACAGCTAGTAGTTCACCAAGCTGCATCGTAGCTGGCGCCGCCCCTGACTTACCCACCGGTAATACCTACAGACCGGTCGGCAGCCACCCACGGTACCTCGAGAGGATCAGTTGAGTCCCGCGTAGGAGTGCAAGCCGGACACGACCATGTTGATGATGAAGAGATTGAACAGCATCGCAACGAATCCGGCGATGTTGATCCAGGCAGCCTTCGTCTCCCGCCAACCAGACGTTGCCCTCGCATGCAGGTAGGCCGCGTAGATCACCCAGGCGATGAAGGACATCGTCTCTTTGGGGTCCCAACCCCAGAAGCGTCCCCATGCAGCTTCCGCCCAGATCGCACCGAGGATCACACCTGCGCCGAACAGCGGAAATGCGATGATCGTGCTCTTGTATGCCAAGCGGTCGAGCGTCTGGGCGTCCGGCAGTCGCTCCGCGATCCGGCCGCCGATGCTCGTGCCTTCGTCACCGGGCGGGAACTTCAGTCGCAACAGGAACAGGAGGCTGGCGATACCGCCGATCATGAAGATGCCGGAGCCGACGCTGACGATCGTCACGTGAATCGGCAGCCAGTACGAGCGCAGCGCCGGAACCACGGGAGCCGCGTCGGCGTAGAGAACCGTGCCGGCGAGGAACATCAAGATCAGAACCGGTACCAGCAGGAAGACCCACATCGGACGGTACGCCGGCTTGATCAGCAGGACGTGCCCGACCAGCAACGACGCCGCACACGCCATCGCCACGAATTCGTACATGTTGCCGAGTGGGAATCGTTCCGTCGCAAATCCGCGGAGCACGATCGACGCGATGATCAGTACTGTTCCGACAACCAAGACAGCTCGGCCCATTCCGCCGAATCGCTCCGAGAGCGACTTGGTCGGAGTCTCCGCGACCCGGCCAGGCACGGACGCGTCGACTCCACCGGCAGAGACCAGTTCCTTGTCCTGAACCGCCTTTGCTCTGGCCGACGCGTACTGCACGATGAGCAGCACAAACGCCAGCACGAGCACGGTGAAGGCGGACTTGAAGGCCCAGTCGCTGTACTGCGCGAGTGTCTCGTTGGTTGTCATCGGGCATTCTCCTGCGCGTGCGGTTGGTTCACCGCGGTGGTCGGATTGCTTTTCAGCAAGCGGTCGGCGAGGCGGTCGAACTCGTCGCCCCAGCCTGCGTGGTCGGTGCGGGCAAGCCCACCAAGTTCTACTACAGTACGTCGTTCGTCATCTGGATAGATACGTGCCCAGACGCGGCGACGCTTGATCACGAGCGAGACGAGTAGCCCCGCCATCATCGTCAACGCTGAAACCAGTACCCACACCTGAGCGGGATCGTGGGAGACCTGCAGGTTGACGAAGTCGACGGCACCATCGAATCGCACCTGAGTTCCGTCGGCAAGCGTCGCGCTCTCACCCGGGAACAGATTGACTCGATCCTGCTTGACCAGCCGGCCCTGATTGATCAGTTCGGTGTTGAGTTCGAACAGCGATTGCGGGTTACCGGTATCGAGTCCGGTATCACCCTTGTAGATGTCGATGGCGACTGCCGGATCGTTCATCGCCGGGTAACTCGACGACAGCAGGTTGCCGTGGAACAGCGCTGTGGGCGCGAACAATCCTTCGATGGCAATCTGGTTCTTCCGGCGCTCGTCCGTATCGGGATACATGCCGCCCGGCGGGTCGAAACGCATCGCGCCACTACTCAGGAACGTCGTGGCGTCGTCCGGACGCCACTGGAGCGTCTCGGTGCGGGTCTCACCGTTCGGGAACGTGACGGTGAATGTCGGCGCGTATCCGTGTCCCTGCAGGTACACACGATCGCCGGCGATCCGCAGCGGGTGGTTCACCTGGATGGTCGTGTCCCGCCAGGTATCGGACTCGAGGTCGTCGCCTGCCTGGTACGAGATGTCCGAGGTGAACATCTCGGCCTGACCGGTCTCGAGGTAGTCGGCCTGGAAATTCTTCACACGGACACACAGCGGGGTCATGCCGGTGCCGTCGAGGCTCAGGCCCGCGACGAACGAGTCGAACACTGCCGGCGAAGTCGTGCAGAATCCGGGGCCGTCGTTGGCGATGACGATGCGGTTGCCCTCGTAGCCGAACAACTTGCCCGCGGCGATCGCGATCAACAACCCGACCAGGGACAGGTGGAACACGAGGTTGCCGAATTCGCGGAGGTATCCCTTCTCCGCCGAGATGGTGATCTCGCCTTCGCGTCGTGATTTCGTATCGCCGCGACGCGTTTCGACGCGCCACCCACGCAGTTCTTTCGACACCCGGGCAGCAAGTTCGTCGGGAGTCTCGCCGTCGACGACGCTCTTGGTGTGGTGCGGCAGGCGAGCAAGATTGCGCGGCGCATTCACCGGACGGGTGCGCAGCGCCTTCGCGTGCTCCACGCAACGCGGCAGGATGCAGCCGACCAGCGAGATGAAGAGCAAAGCGTAGATCGCGGTGAACCAGAAGCTGCTGAACACGTCGAACAGTTCGAGGCGGTCCATCCACGGACCGAGCGTCGGACGCGCGGCGATGTAGTCGGCGACCTTGCCCTCGTTGAGGGTTCGCTGTGGCAGCAGGGCACCGGGGATCGCAGCGAGTGCGAGGAGGAACAGCAGAACCAGTGCGGTCCGCATCGAGGTGAGCCCGCGCCAGGTGTTGCGCCCGAGTGCAACGACTCGACCGATCACCGACTGCTTCGGCAGCACGGGTGTCGGGTTGTCGTTATTGTCGTCAGCTGTCATATCGGCAGCGTCACCTCCGAGATAAATGCGTCGCGAACCCAGCCGACGAACTGGTCCCACGCGCCTGTGACGAGGGCGATTCCCACTGCCACCAACATGATTCCGCCGAAAATTTGAATGGTGCGTGCATTACGACGCAACCAGCCGACGCCGGTCAGCGCACGCGCCGATCCCAGCGCCAAGATGATGAACGGCAGGCCGAGTCCGATGCAGTACGCGACGATCAAGGTGACACCGCGCGCGGCGGTCATCCCGTCGGTTCCCGCGGCTACGGACATCACGCCTGCCAATGTCGGCCCGAGGCATGGCGTCCACCCCAGCGCGAACACTCCCCCGAGCAGCGGCGCCCCCACCAGCGACGACACACGACGCGGTTCGAAACGGACGTCTTTCTGCAGCGCCGGGATGAGTCCGATGAACACCAGGCCCATCGCGATCGTGACCACACCGCCCACGCGCATCAGGACCTCGCGGTTGACGAGCAGAGTCGAGATCACGCCGAACACCGACGCGGTCGCGAGAACGAAGACGACGGTGAAGCCGGCGACGAACAGTCCGGCCGCACCGGCGACCCTCAGGCGGCTGCTCCGGGAGATCGTCCGGGTCCTCGCCTCGTCGGCGGTGATCGCGGGGGCGTCGGCGCCGACGACGCCGGCCAGGTAGGACAGGTAGCCGGGGACGAGCGGCACGACGCACGGTGAAGCGAACGACACCAGACCGGCGAGCACACAGGCGCCGAGGGCCAGCAGAAGCGGACCGGACGACGCCGCGTTCTGAAACGCTTCGCCCACACCGGCACTCAGTGTGTCGCTGCCTGCCAGCAGCGTGGTGGTCGTGGTTGTCATCTTTACTGCGCGTCTTCCTGAGCTACTCGCTGGACGACGGGCAGCAAATCCTCGGCGAGAAGTTCTTGGAGGAACACCGCGGCAACGCGATGCTGGCGGTCCAGGACGATCGTCGTCGGAATGACCGACGTGGGGTAGCCGTCACCGAGGGCGATCAGCGAACGCATCGACGGGTCGTAGATCGACGGGTACGAGACCTTGTTGTCGACCACGAAGTCTTGCGCTTTGTTCTTGGTGTCGTCGCGGACGTTGATGCCGAGGAACTGCACGCCCGAATCCTTGGTCTGCTCGTAGACCTGTTCCAGGTCGTCGGCTTCGGCGCGGCACGGCCCGCACCACTGACCCCAGACGTTGAGGACGACGACCTTGCCCTCGAAGTCGTCGACGCCGACCTTCTGACCTTCGTTCATCAGATCGGGCCCGGAGAGCTTGCCGATGGTGCCTCGGTCGGACGGTGGATCGTAGAAGATCTTGGTCTGCCCGCCCGGTGAGACGAAGTCGAAAGTTCCGCCCTGTGCGACGGCGTCGTCGCCGGTCGCGCAGGACGAGAGAAGAAGCATCGCCGACGCAGCGGCTGCGAATGCTGCGGCGATGCGGCGCGAAATCATGCTCCTGTCACTCTCGGGTCGGAGGCACCGGCAGGTTCGGAGTAGACGATGTCGACCAGGGTGTCGCCTTCGTAGACCAGTGAGGTCAACGAGGCCAGTCCACACTGACGGTGACGGGGATCGTGCCAGAGACGCTCGCCCTGCAGGAATCGACGCAGTGTCCAGACCGGAAGCTGATGGCTGACGACGACGGCTTCGTGTCCGACTGCCGCGACGCGTGCGGCGTTGACGGCTGCGAGCATGCGATGAGCGATCTGCAGGTAGGGCTCGCCCCAGGACGGGGTGAACGGGTCACGCAATTTCCACCAGTGACGCGGACGTGAGAGCGCACCGTCCCCGACGGCAACCTTGAGACCCTCGAACTCGTTGCCTGCCTCGATGAGGTTTTCGTCGGTGACGATGTCGAGCTTGTGTGCCTCGGCGATCGGCGTCGCGGTCTCTTGTGCGCGCTGCAGCGGCGACGCGACCACGTGGGTGATGTCGTGATCGGCGAGCACCGACGCGACCGCACGAGCCTGGGCTTCGCCCGCCACCGACAACCGGAAGCCCGGGAGCCGTCCGTAGAGGATCCCGCGCGGGTTGTGAACTTCGCCGTGGCGAAGGACGTGGACGATGGTGCGGGTGGACGTGTGGTCGGGGTGATCGGCGTCGGTCACAGTCGAGGGTCCTCGCTGAAGAAGATGGATGTCGGAAGCGTGCGGTTGTTGCTCGAGCTTGAACGTGTCAGGGCTTGACGGCAGCAGCTGCGGCCTTGGCGGCGTGCGGCATGGCGTCGGCGATGATCGAGAATGCTCGATCGTCGAGTGCAGCGGAGACGAACCACGCTTCGAACGCGCTCGGCGGCGGGTACACGCCGCGGGAGAGCAACGCGTGGAAGAAGGCGGGGAATCGCCAGGTCTGCGCGGCTTTGGCTTCGTCGTAGTTGGTCACCGTGTTCTCGGTGAAGAACACGCTCACCAAGGTTCCGGCGTACTGCACACGGTGTTCGACGCCTTCGGCGGTGAGGGCTTGGGTCATGAGGTCGCCGAGGGCGGTCGCGTTCCGGCCGAGCTTGACGTACACCTCGGCGTCGGCGGCGCGCAGACTCGCGAGTCCGGCGGCGACGGCCACGGGGTTACCCGAGAGGGTGCCGGCCTGGTACACGGGACCGTCCGGCGCGAGGTGACCCATGATGTCGGCGCGGCCGCCGAAGGCTGCGGCAGGCAGGCCGCCGCTCATGACCTTGCCGAAGGTGTAGAGGTCGCCGGCGACGTTGTCGATGCCGTACCAACCCGAGGCGCTGACGCGGAATCCCGTCATCACCTCGTCCATGATCAGGAGTGCGCCGTGCTCACGGGTGAGACGACGCAGACCCTCGTTGAAACCGGGAAGCGGTGCGACGGCGCCCATGTTTCCGGCGGCAGCTTCGGTGATGACGCACGCGATGGCGCCGGGGTTAGCGGCGAACGCCGCGGCGACTGCATCGAGATCGTTGTAGCGGACGACGATGGTGTCTTCGGCTTGAGCGCCGGTCACGCCGGGTGAGGTCGGCAGCCCGAACGTCGCGAGGCCCGATCCGGCGTCGGCGAGAAGGGCGTCGACGTGGCCGTGGTAGCAACCGGAGAACTTGATGATCTTGGTGCGTCCGGTGAATCCGCGGGCGAGGCGGACTGCGCTCATCGTGGCTTCGGTTCCGGAGTTGACCAGGCGAACCTTTTCCACGGGCGCGACGCGGGCGACGATTTCCTCGGCGAGGGCAACTTCGCCTTCGGTCGGCGCACCGAAGGAGAGACCGCCGAGCGCTGCTTCACGAACGGCTTCGACGACTGCCGGGTGAGCGTGCCCGAGAATCATCGGACCCCAGGACGACACCAGGTCGACGTAATTGTTCCCGTCGACGTCGGTGAGGGTGTAGCCGGATGCTTCGCGAATGAATCGCGGTGTTCCACCGACCGAACCGAACGCGCGGACGGGCGAGTTGACGCCACCCGGAATCACGTTGCCGGCACGTTCGAAGAGCCGAGCGGAGTTCGTTGCATGCACGTCGGGATCACCGGAAGACACAGTCACGGCTTCCAGTGTCCCAGTTCTGTCGAATCTGACAACGACAGGGTGTAGGACTTCGGTGCTCGAGGCGAGTTTTCCGGTCGAACCGGGCCCCGCGTGAGACGATTCCGAGCATGAAGCGACTGTTGACGACGCTGATGGTCTCGGCTGCGATTCTTCTCACATCGTGTGGTTCGGACGCTTCGAACGACGACAAGGCGACAGTTTCGTCGCCGCCGAGCGCCACAGACTCGGCTCGAACCACCGCGACAACGAGCACCGACCCGGCGTTTCTCGGCGGGTGTTCGGCAGTGTCCGTCTACGTTCAGCAGCGTGTTCAGAGCGGCGACACGTCGACACAGACGGCGGGCGCCGACTTCCTGAAGATCGTCGAGAACGACCCTTCGTACCAGGCTATGTCCGAGAGCGAGAAGGAACTCTTCCGCCAAGGAATCGAAGCGGGTGCCGCGGGCTCCTGCTGAATGTGAGGTTGGGATCGAACCGGGTTGCCCGCGGTGCGCTACGCGCTATCGTCGGTTCCATGGCCACCACAGCGGACCACCTCAGGACAACACTCGACGGACGCTGGCGGGAGGTGCGTGAGCGCGTTCGCGGCGAATTGAACGACGAACGTTTTGCTCCGCACTACACACCCAACACCGCCATTGCGCGCTCCAAGGCTCTCGAACAGATGCGGGTCCTCGCCGATCTCGGCTACGCCGCAAACGGTTTCGCGGTCTCTCACGGCGGAACGGGCGACGCGGGTGGCGCCGTCACCAGCATCGAGATGCTCGCGATGTCCGACCTCTCCCTGATGGTCAAGGCCGGCGTGCAGTGGGGACTGTTCGGCGGCGCCATCGAAAACCTCGGCACCGAGCGTCACCACCAGGCGTACGTCAAGCCGCTGATCGACCTGGACCTGCTCGGTTGCTTTGCGATGACCGAGACCGGTCACGGCAGCGACGTCCAGGAACTCGAAACCACGGCAACCTACGACGTCGAGACGGGCGAGTTCGTCGTCAACTCCCCCACTCCGTCTTCTCGCAAGGACTACATCGGCGGCGCTGCCCAGCACGCCACTGTCGCGGCAGTGTTCGCACAGCTGATCACCGGAGGCGAAAGCCAGGGCGTCCACTGCTTTGTCGTGCCGATTCGTGACGACGCCGGCAACGACCTCCCCGGAGTGACGACGTCCGACTGCGGGCTCAAGGGTGGACTGCCCGGAGTCGACAACGGCCGCATCGTCTTCGACCAGGTCCGCATCCCGCGGGAGAACCTGCTCAACCGTTACGCCGACGTCGCCGAGGACGGCACGTACAGCTCGGCGATCGAGAACCCGAACCGTCGGTTCTTCACGATGGTCGGCACATTGGTTCGTGGACGTGTCACCGTCGGTGGTTCGGCGGCTGCGGCCGCCCGCGTGGGATTGGCCATTGCCGGTCGATATGCCCTGCAGCGCAGGCAGTTCAGCGCTCCGAAGAGTGACGACGAGGTCCTGATCATGGACTACCTCGTCCATCAGAAGCGTCTGCTGCCGTTGATCGCCCGCTCGTACGCTCTGCAGTTCGCACAGAACGAACTGGTCGCCGCGATGCACGACATTCAGAGCAGCGACGACCCGGACCCGCAGGAGCAGCGCGAACTCGAGGGTCGCGCCGCCGGACTCAAGGCCGCCAACACGTGGCATGCCACTCGGGCAATCCAGGAAGCACGCGAAGCCTGTGGTGGCGCAGGCTATCTCGCCGAGAACCGCCTCACCGCACTCAAGGCTGACACCGACGTCTTCACCACGTTCGAGGGTGACAACCACGTTCTGACGCAGTTGGTCGCAAAAGAACTCCTCACCTCGTACGCCGACGAAGTCCGCGGCATGAGCCCGGTCGACTGGATGCGTTTCGCGGCTACGACGGTCTCCGACGTGGTCAAGAAGCGCACGGCGGCGCAGCAGATCCTGCAGACGATCGTCGACACTCGCCAGGACAACGAAGAGGACGGCAGCCTCTTCAACCGCGGCACCCAGATGAAGATGTTCGAAGACCGCGAAGAGTACCTACTCGCCACTGCGGCAAGGCGATTGCAGGCAGCGCAGAAACGCGAGGAGAACCCGTTCGACGCGTTCAACTTCGTGCAGGACCACGTACTCAAAGCCGCTCAGGCGCACATCGAGCGCGTCATCCTGGAAGCATTCGTCGCCGGCATCGACTCGTGTGAGGACGAGACCGCGAAGGAACTCTTCGGCGAGGTGTGCGACCTCTACGCACTGTCCGTCATCGAGGAGGACAAGGCCTGGTTCATGGAACATAGGCATCTGTCGGTGGAGCGTTCGAAGGCCGTGACGCGCGGGATCAACGAGCGGTGCCGCACCCTGCGTCCCCACGTCGAGACACTGATCGACGGGTTCGGCATTCCGGACATCCTGCTGGGGTCCGCGATGCTCGACGGACCGGGCACGGACGCCGTACGGCTGAAGTAAAGGGTTCGGGTGGGGTCGGCAATCGCCGGCCCCACCACATTTATTGCGCTGCCGTCTTTTTCGACTGCCGAGAGGCAAGCAGTCCGGTCAGGCCGAGTGCCGCGACCAGCCAGATCCCCAGAACGAGCAGGTGCGGTCCGGCGCCGTTCCCATCGAAGTAGATGACGGAGCGGATGGGCTCCATGGCCGCTGATCCGAGCCAGAACGAATGGATGTGCTGCCAGAATCCGGGCAGGAACGACACCGGGATCGCACCACCCGAACTCGGGAAGTTGATGAAAACGAGCACCGTCAGCACCGCGAAGATCGCGGCTTGGCCGAGCAGTCGATTGAGCAGGATGCTCACCGCACCGACGGTGAACGTGTAGAGCATCGAGATCCCCAGCAATTGCAGGATCTGACCGACCGACGCCCCGAAGGCGTGCATGAAGATGCTGGTGATGCCGAAGGCTATGAGCGGGGTGAGTATCGCCGCACCGGCCAGGATCGAATACTGTTCTCGCAGCCGCATTCTCGGCGCAACCTGACTGAGCACCGTGATGGTCAGGTAGCCACCGAGGGTGCAGACGATCAGGAAGTAGAAGAGCCCGACGGTAGAGGAGTCGCGCGCCGTGACGGGCGCCGAGTCGATCACCGTGACCTGCTGCCCCGTCTGCTCCGCGACGGAATGCGCCAAGCTGCTCACCACGGAAACCGTCGAGGCACCCGCACCGGTGGCGATATGGGCGGTCACGGTGTCACCGATCTCGACGGCGCCGATAGCGTCACGGTTGTCGATGCGCGAGATCGCGTCAGCCGAGTTCTCTGTGGCGACGAAGTCGAATTTGTCGCCAGACGTGGCTTCGATTCCCTCGATCAACGACGCCGTCACAGATGCTGGACCAACCACCACGATCGGTGCCTGGTTCGGCAACGGCGAGTGGAACGCGCTGACGTAACACAGGCAGAACATGATGACGAAGAACAGCGGAAACGCGAGTCCACTGCCCACCATCTTCCAGTTGGTCGGCGGATCGACAACCTCTTCACTGGGAACGCGGACATCGGTATCTGTCATATTTCACACTCTCTTCACTAACCGCATCTAGCTGTCAACACCGTTGACAGACTCAACAGTCAACACTGTTGACACGTTAGAGTCAACGCCGTTGACAACGAGGTCGGCGAGCGAGCACAGAGGTCGATGTCGTGACATCCACGAGGCACACACCAGAGCAGGAACAGCCCTCGACGTCCGAGGCGATTCGCGCCGCAGCGTTCCAACTATTCGGTGAGCACGGGTTCGGCGGCACGTCAGTTCGCGCCATCGCCAAAGTTGCCGGAATCGATCCGGCCCTGGTCATCCGGCATTTCGGGTCGAAGGAAGCGCTGTTCCTGGAAACCACTCCGGTTGCGGACTACTTCGAAGGTCAGTTCGACGGCCCACTCGACACCCTCGGTGAGCGGATCGCAGCCTTCGTCCTGGGCAAGGCCGACGCCCGGATGCTGTCGGTGTACACAGCGCTCATGCGAGCGTCGGACAGTCCACGCATCCGGGAGCGACTGCGCGAGATGACAGGCACGTTTGCCACCAATCTCGCCGCTCGCCTCGACGGTGAAGACGCGTACACCCGCGCACTCCTGGTCTCCGCCCAGGTGTCCGGCCTGTTGAGCGTCCTCAGCGACGAGAGCATCCCCCAGTCCGCAGATCGCGACGAGTTGGCAAAACTCTACGGCCGGGCGATGCAGACGCTGATCGATCAGTACTGAGTGATGACCTCCTCGGCAAACCGTCGAATGGAGTCGAGTCGCCCCTGACGATCACCGGCGTCAACTCCGTAGCGATACCAGGGCAACACTCTGATTTCCGTGACTCCGAGAGTCTCGAGTTCGCGATATCCGTCCAGATCACGAACATCCGTCGGCGAGACGTTGACGCCGAAAGGAACATCGGCACGACCGTACTCGACCCGCAATTCCGTGAGGCGATCGATGGCGGAGGCCAATTCGGCATTGGTCGCGTTCACCGACATCCAACCGTCAGCCAGCCTGGCTGCACGACGCAACCCCGGTTCGCTGTGCCCACCGATGTAGATCGGAACCGGAATCTCCGGAGCCGGACTGATCATCAGAGCGTCGAAATCGTAGTGCTTGCCGTGGTATTCGACCCATTCCGGCCCACGTCCCGCACACACCGCCTTGATGATCTCGATGGCTTCGTCGGTACGCGCACCGCGGGTGCGCATCTCGGTACCGGTGAAGGTGAATTCCTCGGGAATCCAGGACAAACCGACGCCGAGGGCGACGCGGTTCCTCGACATCACGGCCATGGTCGCGACCTGCTTGGCTGTCAACAGCGGATCGCGCAGTGGAAGTTTGAACACGTTGGTGTAGAACTGAATTCGCGATGTGACGGCCGCCATCGCCGCCATGGCAATGAACGGATCAGGCATCGGCGTCTCGGGCGCCCACATCCGCTTCCCGTCAGCAGTGTACGGGTACGGCGCCGACACCTGCTCGGGATAGAACACGGAATCCGGCATCGCGATTCCGTCGAACCCCACCTCTTCGGCGACCTGCGCCAACTCGCACAGTTCCAGGGCGTCGATCATCGCACCCGCCAAGGACCACTTCATCGTTCCACCGTTTCGCCGTTGGGCGAGATCCAAGCGCCGCCCAAGAACATGATGTCGGTGATGTTGCGTACGACGCCGTGAACATTGCCGTCCCATGCGGTCAACACCGACGCCGGCCCCCAGATCACGTAAGGCACAGTCGCGTTGGCGTACTCCTGCACCTTGCTGATCGCCTCACGGACAGCATCGTCCGTCGATGCCGTCTGCACAGCTGTGATCATCGCGTCCATCTCCGGGTCCGCGAAGCCGGACGGGTTGTTCTTCGAATCACTGGCCATACTGTTGTACAAGTTGAGGTACGGCGCTTCTTCTCCGACCGGAGCGCCACCTCTGGTCATGTCGAAATCGTGGTCCTTGTATACCCGTCGAACCAGATCGGTCACATCGGTCGCGTAGTCGATGGTGACGTCGAAACCGATCGCGTTCAGCGACGCCTGAACCGTCAGTGCCGTCGCCTGTTGGCTGGGCTCCGGGGTGGTGAGGTAGCGGAGTTTCCCGTCGTACCCGTCGGACTTTGCTTGATCCAGCAGCGCCTTTGCCTTCACCTGATCGAACGGAATACCTGCTGTGTTGTTGAACCAACGTGACGTCTGCGGGACCAGATCGGAACTGGCGGTGCCCAATCCGTTGTTCGCACGAGTATTGACCGCCGCCGGATCCACCCCGTAGGCGATCGCCTGACGGACGCGTACATCGGCCCCGGGCTTGCCCTCGCGATTGTTGATCGTGCCGATCCCGTTCTGTCCGGTCGGACTGAGGTAACCCGAGTATCCGTCGTCGAGAGCTTGTTCGATCACGGCCTCGTCGCGGAGGATGTACGTCATGTCGATCTGGCCGCTCTTCAACGATTCGTACTGAGACTGCGCACCCGACGTGGGAACAAACCGCACTGTGTCCAGTGGAGGTTTACCGCCCTGATAATCCGTGCGTGCGGCGAGTACCAGTTCTTCGTGCGGGGCGAACTTGGCCAAGGTGAACGGACCCGCCCCGATCGGTGTGAACGCTCCCTCCCCGGTTCCTGAAACCGACCCTGCCCCTCCCCCTGAACTTCGCGCAACGATCATTCCGGGCCCGAGCGACAACAGCGCCGGGAATTGACGCCAGGGCCGCTCGAGCACGAATTCGACTGTGGTGGCGTCGAGCGTCTCGATCCGATCCACGATGTTGAGCCAGGTCTGCGATACATCACCCTTGCCTGCCACGAATCGATCGATACTCCACTTCACCGCTTCCGCGTCGAGCGGACTTCCGTCACTGAAGGTGAGGCCATCAGCCAAAGTGACGGTGTACGAAGTGAAGTCGCTGTTGTTCGACAGTGTCTTCGCGAGTTGTGGCACGAAGCTCCCGTTTGTGGAGTCGCTGTGTACCAGCGTGTCGTAAATCGCGGCCATTTCGGTTCCGCCGGTCGAACCGGCGGCTTGCGTTCTCATGGGGTCCAACGAGGAAGGGAACGAATAGGACCCGAAGGTGAGAACACCGCCGTCGATCCGCTCCCCCACATCTGGGGCGCCCACAAAACCAGCTGCGCCACTACTGCTCGGTGAAACCGATCCCGAGGTGCCCCCACTACTGGAGGCACACCCGGCCAACATCAATGCACCGGCGAGCCCGAGCGCGACAAAGCGAGGGCCGAACCTAATCTTCCTGGTGTACATACGTTCCCAATCTCCGTCGGCGTGTCAGATCTTGACTACCTTGGACGTCGGGATCGGGTGCGAGTCCGCCTTGATCCAGCGCAGCGCCCATGTGCCCTCGGCATGCGAATCGGTGTCGATCCAGTTGCCGTAACCCGGATCCTTCGCCGCTACGACGATTGTCATGGTGCCGTCGTCGTTGAGCTTCGCGGTGTGATTGTTGATGTAGATGTTCGTGCGGTTGTAGTCGAGAGACTCGACCCAGAAGTTCTGCAGCACGAAGTTGAAGTACTCGCAGTTCGGAACCTCGGTCTCGATGACCCACGCCTCGTCCTCGGCGAGCTTCCAGTAACCGTGGAAGTAGAAAATCGTCGGATCGCCGCCGGCGTCCTGGAAGTAGTCCTGTCCCCAGTCGAAGATCTCGTTGGTGTGCGGCTGGAATTTGCGCGACCACTCCAGGAAGGTCTCCGCCATCCCCTTCACGATCCCGACGGACTTGGTGAGACGCTCGCCGATCTCTTCCGGACTCAGCGGGACGAACTCGCCGTCCGGGTTCAGGCATTCGATGGTCAGATCACCGATGACCTCGTTGCGCCGATCCTGGTGAGTTTGCCGAACGGAGATGAGGTTGCTGTCGGGCGCCAAAGGCAGCCAAGCGCCCTCAGCGGGCTTGTCGACGCTCGCGATGAACTCGAAACGGCCGTTCTCGTCGACCTCGAGGTCGTGGATATGCAGATCTCCGGTCTGCAGCATGGTGCCGTCGATGTGGTACCGATTGACGCGCGAGCCGAAGGTGATCAGCGGGACGGTGCCTCGGGTGCCGATGATCCGGTAGTTGTACTTACCGGAAATGTTGGCGCGCATGTAGACGTTGTCCGGGTTGTCGGCACCGATCTTCGTCATCATGTTCGGGTTCGGAGCCGACGAGAACTGCGGCCACCGCGGATCGGTGTACTCGACACAGTTGATCGTGCCGTACCGAAGCAACCGACTCAGGTAGCGGACGCCCTCGGCTTGAGTCAGCGGATCCTGAGGGACGATCTCGTCTTCCAGGACCTTTCCGACCTCGAGCAGATCTGCGCAGAACTTTTCCCAAACAGCATTCATGTGAATCTCCTTGTTTCAGTTGGGGCTTCGCCCTGTGCGCCTTTTTGGTAGTCGGCACTACCAAAAAGGCGCACAGGGCCGGAGGGCTTCAGGGTGTGGTGGCGAACTTCGCTTCGACGTCGGCAGCGCTCACGCCAAACTCCTCGAGCGAATAGCGATGCGACGGACGGCGGTGCTCGGCAAGGCTCGCCTGATGCGACGCCTCCACCGCTGCGCGAGCCTCGTCAGTGAATGGCAGGTCGAACTGCGCGTAGATCTTCTCGACGGTGCCGACCGCATCGGCGATGAAGTCCTTGTAGTCGACGTCGATGAACTGATCGGGGTTGTAACGGCTACGTGCATTGTTGAAGTTCGCATTCCCTCGCGCCCACAACTCCAGTTGCGTGCGCCCGATGGCCGGACGATCGAAGGCCCTCGACATGTCGTGTCCGCCCTGCTCGACGAGGCTGAAGGTGGACGCCATCGATGTCAACGGGTCACGGAACGTGCGAACGAACAACGCGTCGGGATAGACCGCCATGATCTCGTCGACCGCGAAGACATGGCTCGGGCTTTTGAGCACCCACCGTCTGTCCTGGTCGTGCAGCCCGATCAACTGCAGGTTCTTCTTGTGCCGCGCATATGTTTCGGTCCAATCCTGCTCCGCCAGCCACTGCGTGTAACTCGGCACGTACGCAACAGTTTCGAACGCGGTGGAGAGCAGCGTCTGCTGCAGCAGACGCCAACATTCCTCGACCTCCTCCGCCCCCATGAAATGCACCTTCATCAGGTCCGCTTCGTTGCGCTGGCGAGCACGGTAGAAGGCGTCGGAGCGAACGTAATCTTCGTTCTCCGACCACTTGTCGCGCTCGGGGCGCGGCTGCGGCGTCTCGGCGAGCCACATCTCGGCGCCCTGATGCGCCGGGTCGGCACCGAGCAAACGGTGCAGAGCGGTGCTGCCGGTGCGGGTCAACCCGACTACGAAGATCGGGCGTTCGATCGGAACATCGACGTGCTCTGGATATTTCGCGAATCCGGCCTCACTGGTCAGGCGACCCGCGAGCGCTCCGACGATCATCTTGCGAGCGATCACCGCGCCGTGAGGAGTGAGGTCGGCCTCGTTCTGGAACGACTCGAGGAGAACTCGAAGTCCTTCGAGATAACTGTCGCTGCCGAAGTTTTTGTACCCGGCCGCCTCGCGCGCAGCCTGGTGCAGGTCATCGATGGAACCGATGCCGTCGTAATCCTGTGTCATGGCTAGTCCTTGTATGAGTTGATCAGTGGTGCGTGTGACCGCAGTTGACGTCGAGACATTGCCCGGCGATGGCCCTGGCTGAATCGGACAAGAGGAAGACGACAGCGTTCGCGATGTCATCTGGCTCCGGCAATCGGCGCAGATCGGCGCCCGCTGCGATCTCGTCGTAGATCACCTTGGGGTCGACTCCTGCCGCCGCCGCCTTCTTCTCGAACATGTTCTTGACCGAGTCCGCCCAGATATAGCCGGGAGCAACCGAATTGACTCGAACGCCCTTGGGACCGAGATCGATCGACAAACTGCGTGCCATTGCCAGGAGCCCGGATTTCATGATGCGGTAGGCCCCGAACCCGGGAAGCTGGTTGCGCAACACCATGGACGTGACCATCACGACGGACCCGTGCGACTCGATCAATGCCGGAGCAAATTCTCTGGTGACGTTCAACGCCGCGAGCAAGTTGATGTCGATGCCCGACTGGATGGACGCCACGTCGGCGTCCAGGAGCGAGACCTGCGCCGGTTGGACAAAGGCGTTGTTCACGAGGCAGTCCACGCCGCCGAACTCTGCGAGCGCAGTCTCAGCCAACGAGGAGATCGAATCGACGTCGGTGAGATCGGTCGGAATGGCCAGTGCAATTCCGCCGCGGTCTCGGATCTCGGTTGCCACAGATTCCAAACGCTCGGGTGTGCGGGCGGCCAGAACAACTTTTGCTCCGGCCGCCGCACTCTGCACCGCAATCGAACGACCCAGCGCCGGGCCCACTCCGGAGACCACGACAACCTTGCCTGCCAGCAGGCCCTGATGGGTCAGCACAGTGCCTGCGGATCGAGAACAACACTCAGAGAAACGATCTTGCCGTTCTCGTCGAACTCGAACAGGTCGGAGGCAGCGAAGTCGGCCATCCCGACGCGCTGTACCCGAAGCTGCATTGCTGCGTATTTTCCCGTCACCGAAATCGGGCCGAGCAGGCTGACTGTGAAATCGACCTGCGCGTTCGCGGTATCGAATTCGCGAATCTCGTCGATTCCGCGGTAGGTCTGGACCCCCAGCGGTTCGTGTTGAACTGCGTCGGGCGCAAACAGCGCAACCAGGCCGTCGACGTCGTGACTTCCGAGACACTTGACGTAATCTTCTACGGCAGAAACTATTTCAGCCCTGTCAGGCATGGACGCTCCTCGTGTTCAGGCGGATCAAGAAATGGTTCCGCGGGCGCGGAGATGGTCGACGATCGCGATCGCAGCGTCCTCGGTCGTCGTGACACTGGTGTCGATGTGAATGTCAGGGTTCTGCGGCGGTTCGTACGGCGAATCGATTCCGGTGAAGTTCACCAACTCGCCACGTCGAGCCTTCTTGTACAGACCCTTGGGATCTCGCTCCTCTGCGACGGCAAGAGCGGTGTCGACGAAGATTTCGACGAACTGTTCGTCGCCGATCAATTCACGGGCGGCATGACGCTCGGCCTCGAACGGTGAAATGAAGGACGCGAGCACGATAAGACCGGCGTCCGCCATCAGTCGGGTGACCTCGGTGACGCGACGGATGTTCTCGACGCGGTCGGCTTCGGTGAATCCGAGGTCTCGATTCAGCCCGTGACGGACGTTGTCTCCGTCGAGGAGGTAGGTGTGTGCGCCCAGTGCGTGCAGTTGACGCTCGACATCGTTCGCGATGGTCGACTTTCCCGAACCGGAGAGACCGGTGAACCACAGAACTGCGGGTTGGTGTCCCTTGAGCCTGGTGTGCGCGGCCTCGTCGACGTCGACGGATTGCCAGTGAATGTTGTCCGATCGACGCAGCGAGTGCGTGATCATGCCCGCACCGACAGTGCCGTTGGTAAGGCGGTCGATGAGGATGAAGCTACCGGTGTCACGGTTGCCGACGTACGGGTCGAACGGGACCGGTCGATCGAAACTGAGGTTGCAGACACCGATTTCGTTGAGCGCGAGAGTAGTCGTTGCGGTCTTCTCGAGAGTGTTGACGTTGATCTTGTGTTTCGGTTTGGTGATGCGCGCAGTGACTGTCACGGTACCGATCTGGCACAGGAACGGCCGTTCGGGCAGCATGGGAGCCTCACCCATCCAGACGATGCAGGCCTCGAACTGATCGGCTACGGCCGGCGGATTGTCGCCGATGGACAGCACATCACCGCGACTGATGTCGATCTCGTCGGCGAGCGTGATGGTGACCGAGCGGCCCGCACCGGCAACGTCGAGGTCGCCACCCATGGTCACGATGCGCTCGACTGTGGACGTCTTTC
Source organism: Rhodococcus sp. MS13 (assembly GCF_013277835.1). Lineage (NCBI taxonomy): Bacteria > Bacillati > Actinomycetota > Actinomycetes > Mycobacteriales > Nocardiaceae > Rhodococcus > Rhodococcus sp. MS13. The sequence continues at coordinate 471,216 of NZ_VBTL01000011.1, read as the reverse complement.
CACTGGGGAGCACGCGGATGGGATCTCCGGGAGATACGGTGCCGGAAACGATCTGGCCGGAGAATCCGCGGAAGTCGAGGTCCGGCCGGTTGACCCACTGCACCGGCATCCGGAACGGAGCCGCGGCGGCAGCATCGTCGATGTCCACGCTTTCGAGATGCTCGATCAGGCTTGGTCCGGAGTACCACGGGGTATTCGCACTGCGCTCGGTGAGATTGTCACCCATGTATGCCGAGAGCGGGATGGCGACGAACCCGTCCAGACCGATCTCGTGAGCGAACTCTGCGTAATCCGCGGTAATGGCATCGAAGACCTCTTGCGAGTAGTCGACGAGGTCGAGCTTGTTCACGGCAAGCACCACGTGCTTGATCCCCAGCAACGACACCAGATACGAGTGCCGGCGGGTCTGAGTCAGTATCCCCTTGCGGGAATCGACAAGGATCACAGCAAGATCGGCGGTCGACGCGCCCGTCACCATGTTTCGGGTGTACTGCTCGTGCCCTGGAGTATCGGCGACGACGAACTTGCGTCGCTCGGTCGTGAAGTAGCGGTAGGCGACGTCGATCGTGATGCCCTGCTCACGTTCGGCGGCGAGACCGTCGACCAGGAGCGCGAAATCGAGCCCCTCCCCCTGGGTTCCGCTCTTGCGCGAATCGGCTTCGAGCGCCGTCAGCTGGTCGTCGAAGACGAGTTTCGATTCGTAGAGCAGACGGCCGATCAAGGTGCTCTTGCCGTCGTCGACGCTGCCGCACGTGATGAATCGCAGCATGCTCTTGTTTGCATGACGTTCGAGGTACGCCTCGATGTCGTCAGCGATCAGATCCGAGGAAACAGTCATCAGAAGTACCCCTCTTGCTTCTTCTTTTCCATCGACGCACTGGAGTCGTGGTCGATGACCCGTCCCTGGCGTTCGGAAGTGGTGGTGAGCAACATTTCCGAGATGATCTCGGTCAGGCTCGTTGCGGTCGATTCGACGGCTCCGGTCAGCGGGTAGCAGCCGAGGGTGCGGAAACGAACGCTCTTGAGTTCCGGAGTCTCTCCCGGCAGCAACGGCATCCGGTCGTCGTCGACCATGATCAGCGCACCGTCCCGCTCGACGACGGGCCGCTTGTCGGCAAAATACAGCGGAACGATCGGAATCTCTTCCTGGCGTATGTATTCCCACACATCCAGCTCGGTCCAGTTCGAGAGGGGGAAGACGCGCAGGCTCTCGCCCGGCGCTTTGCGGACGTTGTACATCCGCCACAGTTCCGGTCGCTGCTGCTTGGGATCCCAACGGTGCGCAGCTGATCGGATCGAGAAGATGCGTTCCTTGGCGCGGGATTTTTCTTCGTCACGGCGGGCGCCGCCGAATGCAGCGTCGAACTTGTAGTGATCGAGGGCTTGTTTGAGGCCTTCGGTCTTCCACATATCGGTATGGACAGCGCTGCCGTGAGTGAACGGGTTGATCCCCTGCTTCACGCAGTCCGGGTTGGTGTGGACGATCAGATCGAGATCGCCTGCAGCAGCGGTACTGTCACGAAGTTTGTACATTTCACGGAACTTCCACGTGGTGTCGACGTGCAGAAGCGGAAACGGCAGCTTCGACGGATAGAAGGCCTTGCGCGCCAGATGCAGCATCACGGCGGAGTCCTTGCCCACCGAGTACAACATCACCGGGTTCTCGCTCTGGGCAACAGCTTCACGCATGATGTGAATGCTCTCGGCTTCGAGTCGGTCGAGGTGCGTCAGTGTCGCGGTCATCGGCCCAGTTCCTCCAGTGCTTTCGGGGCGAGTTCGGGTCGGCAGATCAGCAGATCCGGCAACCACGGGTTTTCCTGGTTGTAGCGAAGTTCACTGCCGTCGATACGCGAAACATGCAGTCCCGCAGCGCGTGCGACGGCAACGGGCGCCGCCGAATCCCACTCGTACTGTCCTCCCGCATGTGCATAGATGTCTGCTTCTCCGGATACAACCGCCATCGCTTTGGCGCCGGCAGAGCCCATCTCGATCAACTCCGCGCCCATCGAGTCGGCCATGCGCATGACCGGTTCCGGACGCCGCGTCCGCGACACGACGACTCGAACCGGCGTCGCGGCATCCCACCCGGTTCGATGATCGCTGCTGGAATAGGTGACGCCAAGGGCAGGCATCGCGACCGCACCTGTTGTGAGGACACCGTTTTCGGTCAGTGCAACATGCACCGCCCAGTCCGATCGGCCGGCCTCGCCGTACTCGCGGGTGCCGTCGAGAGGGTCGACGATCCACACCCGATCCGCCTTCAACCTCGCGAGGTCGTCGGAGCCTTCCTCCGACAGCACTGCATCCGCAGGAAAGCGTCGGGCAAGTTCGGCGACGATGAATTCGTGACTGAGCCGATCGGCCGCGTTCTTGAAAGTCGCGACATCACCGTCGTTTTCGCCGAGGGATTTCCGATGGTCGAGCAGAAGTTCTCCAGCCGCAGCGGCGATATCGATCGCCGCGCGTTCATCGTTAGTGCGTGTCATAGGTACTCCACAACTGTGTAGACCTCCCGATCGATACGGGAAGAAAGGTCAGGCCGACCGCAGTGTCCAGCGCTTTGCACTGGCCTCGATGTGGTCTGCGCCATACCGTAACACCAGAATGAACGATGTTCATTCTATTTCGAACAATGTTCATTCTATGATCTGAGTCACATTGGATTCTGGGCCGCGTTCAACAACGAACAGTGTTCGATGTGAATTGAGGATGCCGACCACCGCGACTACGGTGATCAAATGAGCAGTACCAGCAGCAAGTCGATCTACGGCGACGCCGAAGTGCGTCGGCGCCGAACTCTCGACGCGGCGATCTCGCTTCTGGACGAAGGAGGCTACTCCGCGCTCACGATCCGCGCTGTCGCCAAACGAGCCGGCACCAGCACTGGCCTGATCTACCAGTACTTCGTCGACAAGCAGGACATCTTCGCCGCCCTCCTCAGCGAAAGTCAGCTGGAAATGGCGGACTTCGTGAACTCGCTCCCCCGCGAGCAGGGACTGAGCGCCTTACTCGAGTCCATGATTTCCGAGTTTGCTCGGCACTGGGCACGGGTGGGACGACTCACCACCACTTGGCGCGACATCGAAGGCATGGCCGGGTCCGACCGAGAAAGCATGCGGGAACTTCACGCATCCGTAGCGGTCTACAACTCGGCATTGATTCGAGCGCTCACCGAATCTGCTGCAGCCGAAGGGAGCCGGTTGATCGACGACCCTGCGTTGATCCATCTCGTGCTCTCCGGACTCAAAGGCCTGTCGGACACCATCGTCATCAACATCGCCAAAGAAGTCACACCCGAGTATTTCGTGAGCTTCTCCGCCCGGGCGCTCGCGCGGTCCATCACGGAGTGACGGACCGGCACCTTACGAACGAACGAGGCGAGCGATGGCCGCCTGTGCTTCCTTGATCTTGACGTCCGCTTCTGGACCACCCTGCTTGGCAGCTTCGACGACGCAGCCCGCAAGGTGCGCGTCGAGAAGCTTCAGGGATACGGACTGCAACGCGCTCGTCGCGGCGGACACCTGGGTGAGCACGTCGATGCAGTACCGGTCGTCTGCGACCATGCGCGAGATTCCGGCTACCTGACCTTCGATACGACGAAGGCGTTTGAGCAGATCGTCCTGCTCGGGGCTGTAACTACTCATACCGCAACTATACCCCCTACCCGTATGAGGGCTACCGCGATGCGACGAAGCCCACCCGGACGCGGCGCACGACATCGATGGCCATCAGCCCCGCAACCAGAATCGACAACCCGGCGCCCGAGATCCAGAGACCGTCGTAGTGCGTGCTCTCGAACGGTGGAGCGCCCTCCAATATCGGTCCGAAGTCGGACGTCGTCGTACCCGCTCGCCAGCACACGACCGCCAGAATCGTTGCGGCGACGATACCGAGTACACCGATCCACGTCTTCACGTCGACGAGCGGAGTTGGCTGCGCCTCAATCATCGGCAGACCCGTCCGGTTCCACACCGACCGTGACAACCTGGCTCAACGCCTCGCGAAGTGCCCGATCGTCTTTCGCCCACGCCCGCACCAATCCCCCGGTGGTCAGACGCAAGCCGATACCGTGCCGACGCCGGGGCACTCCGGACAGCTCACCCAGCGCGCGTGCCGTTTCCCACGGCTCCATTTCGTCTTCATAGGCGGCGTCGTCGGACTCCGGGAACACCTCGGAGATCTCGGTGATCGGCACCTCTTCGGTTCCCTGACGCAACGTGGTCGCGGTCAGAAGCACGCTCGCATGCCGGCGCGCGGCAATCACCTGCACGTACACCAACCCGGTGAGGATCACGGCGAACATCGCCAGACCGAACCAATGCACCACCGGGCCGGTGAACAGCTCGATGACCAAGGCGATCAGGCAGAAGATCGGCCCGAACGCGATGGCCCACCACCGAGATCCCGGTTCGTAGTACAGAACGTCCGGGCCGATTTCAGGAGCACGGTCAGCCACGGGCAAACCAACTTCGGGTGGTGTCGCGGTAGATCGCGACGCAGGCACAGATCAGCATGACGGGAACAACCAGCGCGAGCACGGTACTGATCCCGGCAACGACCAGCGCGATCTGCAGCACCGCGAACACTCCGGACACGATCACCAGGATCCGTCGGCAGAGAGGTTTTCCGGCGCGAGTGGGACCGGCGAGGCCGCCGATCGCGAGGCCGGTCAACAGCAGAACCAGCCCGGACACCCGCACGAAGGTGACGTAGATGTCGATGTTTCCGGCCGATACGCCTTGATCGGTGAATTGCTCACGCAGCGAATACGAGGCGCTGGTGACATTGATCAGGCCGAAGAGTATGAGTAGGAACGCGCTGGCGATCCACAGCCAGAATGCTGCCTCGACGGCCGTCGGGCGCCTGACCTTCGTAGAGATACTCACGGGTTCAAGTGTGCGCTATCCGCTGACGATGCCCGGAATCATGAGCACCAGGAGTGTCACCAGAACAGAGGCTCCAAGGATCGCGAACAAGATCACTTCGGTCCGTGAACCACGTTGGCGCAGTGGAGCGTCGTGGGTGCTTTCCGTGCGCAGGGCTTCCTGAGAACTCATTGTCTACGACCTCTCCCCTACTACTGCAGTGACCCGTTTCACAGTACCCCGAGCTACCTATCGGTTCCCCGCCGGGGGGAAACGAAGAAAGTACGGATTGGACTCTTTTCGGTGCATCATCACGATGGCCCCGACAGCAGCAACTGCCTGCAGGATTTCCGCTCCGCCGAACAGCAGAGTGGCCGCGCCGCCGTCGCCGCCGAGCCCGAAGATCACGGGGATCGCAGAGACCAACATGAAGACTCCACAGAACGTCAGCAACATTCGAGCCCAGTTCTTGCCACGACTCATCGAGCGCACGAACAAAAGGAACACCGCGGTGACGATCACCACCAGGACAGCGGAGAACACGATGACCAGTGGGAACATTCCCTCCACGTCGGAGCGTGTCAGACCGGCGTCGACAGCCGCCTGGTTCCTGAGCATCTCGTCGACGAACATCGACTTCTGCCCGAGCAGCATCCAGATCATCGCGCCGCCCTGGACCAATCCCAGCGCCGTCACGGCCCACCACAACTGAATCGCGGTCACGACGTCCGTCGGCGGCTCGGGTTTCGGCTGGGGGCCCGGGTATCCGTTGTAACCGGGGCCGTATCCCGGGATCTGACCCGTCGGCATCGGTCCGAGTTCGCGGTACGGCTGATTCTCGAACGGCTGGTTCTCGTAGGGAGGTTCCCGGCGGGGCGGTTCCTGGCGCGACGGCGGCCACTGCTCGGTCATGACACCAGCGTATCGGTCGATACCGGTGCAGCCACCATGCGTGACTCCGTCACAGCCATCCGGCAACTTCCGACGCCCAGTACGTGAGGACCACGTCGGCACCGGCGCGGCGAATGCTGGTGAGCGATTCGAGAATCGCCGCGTCCCGGTCGATCCACCCGTTCTGCGCGGCGGCCGTGATCATCGAGTACTCACCCGAGATCTGGTACGCCGCGACCGGAACCGGAGACCGGTCGGCGGTCTCACGCAGAATGTCGAGGTAGGACATTGCAGGCTTGACCATCACCATGTCGGCGCCCTCGGCGATGTCGAGGTCTACCTCGCGCATCGACTCGCGGCGGTTGGCGCCGTCCTGCTGATAAGTACGACGATCACCTTGCAGTGAGGATCCGACGGCTTCACGGAACGGTCCGTAGAACGCTGACGCATATTTCGCGGCATAGGCGAGCTGACCGACCTTGACATACCCCGAAGCATCGAGTGCACCGCGGATCGCAGCCACCTGACCGTCCATCATGCCGCTGGGACCGAGCAGGTGCGCACCCGATTCAGCTTGCGCGAGAGCCATTTCGACGTATCGGATCAAAGTTGCGTCGTTGTCGACGGCGCCGGTGGCGTTAAGCACGCCGCAGTGGCCATGATCGGTGAACTCGTCGAGGCAGGTATCGGCCATGATGACCGTTGAATCACCGAGTTCTTCTGCCAGAGCGCGCAATCCGACGTTGAGGATGCCGTCGGGATCGGAGGCACCGGAGCCCTGAGGGTCCTTGTCCTCCGCCTTGGGGACGCCGAAGAGCATCAGACCACCGACGCCGGCTTCCACTGCTTCCACCGCGGCGGACCGCAGCGAATCGAGCGTGTGCTGGAAAACGCCTGGCATGGAACTGATCTCACGCGGCGCATCGATGCCGTCTGCAACGAACATCGGCAACACGAGGTGCCGGGGTTCGAGCGAGGTCTCTGCCACGAGTCGCCGGAGCGCTGGGGTGCGCCGGAGCCGGCGAGGGCGATGAGTGGGAAACACGAGAAGTAGCCCTCCTTCGTCGGAACCTGTGAGTGGTTGAGGAGTCCACAGACTCCTCAACCACTCACGGGTGCGCTAGCGCCTGCGGGACTTCTTACGCGGCGGCGGCAAAGCACCTTCGGCGCGCAGACGAGCTGCGTGCTCGGCGAGAGCCTCCACCAGCGGTCCCACCTGCGAGGTCTCGGGCTGCACGTCGACGCGCAGACCGAACTCGATAGCGGTTTCGGCCGTCTTCGGGCCGATGCACGCGACCAACGTGCGGGCGTGCGGCTTGCCGGCGATGCCGACGAGGTTGCGCACGGTCGAGGACGAGGTGAAGCAGACGGCGTCGAATCCACCGGTCTTGATCATCTCGCGGGTCTCGGCCGGCGGCGGCGCTGCCCGGACGGTGCGGTAGGCGGTGACGTCGTCGATCTCCCAACCGCGTTCGCGCAGGCCCTCGGCGAGGGTTTCGGTTGCAATGTCCGCGCGCGGCAACAGAACCCGGTTGACCGGATCGAAAACGTCGTCGTACGGGGCGAATTCGGCCAGCAGGCCTTCGCTGGACTGCTCACCGGTCGGGATCAGCTCGGGGTTGATGCCGAACGAGCGGACCTTGGCTGCGGTTGCTTCGCCGATGCAGGCGATCTTCACGCCGGAGAAGGCGCGAGCGTCGAGACCGAACTCTTCGAACTTCTCCCACACTGCGCGAACAGCATTGGTGGAAGTGAAGACGACCCACTGGTAACGACCGTCGACGAGGCCCTTGACCGAACGCTCCATCTGAGCCGGGCTGCGGGGCGGCTCGACGGCGATGGTCGGAACCTCGATCGGGATCGCTCCGTGAGTGACCAGACGGTCGCTCATCTCGCCGGCCTGATCCTTGGTGCGCGGCACGAGGACAGTCCAGCCGTACAGTGCACGCGATTCCCACCACGACATCTTGTTGCGCTGCGCGACAACCTTGCCGACGGTGACGATGAGCGAGCCCACCAGTTCGGATCCGGCTTCGTTGAGCGTCGCGAGAGTTGCCTCGACGGTTCGCTGCTGACGAGTGGTGCCGCGGACGGTGATGGCAGCAGGCGTCTGCGGAGCCAAGCCGTTCTCGACCAGCGCGCTGGCGGTCTCGGCGAGATGTCCCGACGTCGCGTGCAGAACAAGTGGTCCCGGTGCAGCGGCCAGAGCAGCCCAGTCGACTTCACCGCGAACGTCGGCCTCGGTGTGACCCGAGCCGAGAGCCATACCGGCGTAGCTCGGCACTGCCGAACCGGAAGGCAGACCCGGGAGAACCTCGAACTGAACCTGCGTGCGGGCCACTGCGGTGACCTCTGCGATCACGGAATCCGTGGTCAACGGGTCACCGGAGACCAGACGCACGACGTCGTGGCCGTTCTTGGCCTCGTGCACCAATGTCTTTGCAACCTCGGCAGGCTCACCGAGTGCCGGACGCACGTCCGCGATCAGCTCGCCGGTCTCCTCGTCGCGGCCCATGTCGATGCCGACGAGCGCGACTACGCCCTTGTCGACGTCCGGATCGGTGAATGCCATTGCGGCGCCGGTGAGGACGTCACGTGCGCGAACGGTGAGCAGGGCGGGGTCGCCCGGTCCCGATCCCACGAACAGGATCCGTCCGGGAGTGTTCTTTCGGACTCGGGTCATCGGTGATTCTCCAGTGCGCTGTATCGAAATGGGAACTTGGTGCAAGTGCAAAGTGGGGCGTCAAACATCGGCTGCCTCGCCTGTAGTCACGTTCATCAACTCTCGGGCGCCGAGTTCGAGTAACTCGCGCGCTACCGCTCGGCCGAGTTCCTCGGCCTTGTCCGGCGCACCGACGGCGCCGGTACGGATGACGTCCGAACCGTCGATGGCGGCTGCGCAGCCGCGTACCGACAGTTCGTCGAAGATTCTGCCGTCGTCGTCGAGGGATTCGACGATCTCCGCGATCGCTCCGACCGGAGCGGTGCAGCCCGCTTCCAGCTCGGCGAGAAGTGCACGCTCGGCAGTGACTGCCGCCCTGGTCCCGGCGTCATCGTGCTCAGCCAGGATCGCCGCCAATTCTGCATTGGCAGAAAGGCATTCGACGGCCAGAGCACCCTGCGCCGGAGCGGGGAGCATCTGCACGGGCTCGATGTTCTCGGTGATGAGATCGAGCAGACCGATACGGGACAAGCCGGCGCGAGCGAGGATCACGGCGTCGAGTTCACCGGATTCGACCTTGCCGAGACGGCGCTGCAGGTTGCCCCGCAACGGCACGATGTCGAGGCCGAGCCCGAGCGCCTTGAGCTGCGAAACACGGCGCGGCGCCGAGGTTCCCACCTTGGACCCGGCCGGAAGCTCCCCGAGGACCAGACCGTCGCGGGCGACGAGCGCGTCACGCGGATCCTCACGAGGCGGAATCGCCGCGATGACGAAACGCGGATCCTGCGCGGTCGGTAAGTCCTTGTAGGAATGCACAGCGACGTCGACGCGGTTGTCCAGCAAGGCTTCTCGAAGCTCTGCCGTGAACACTCCGACGCCGATCTTCTGGACGGGATCGGTGGACTGGTCGCCCTTGGTCTTGATGATGACCAACTCGGCGGGATGTCCCGCTGCAATGAGGGCATCGCGCACGGTACCGGCCTGCGTGGTCGCGAGAAGACTTCCGCGAGTGCCGATCCGCAGCGGGCTCCCCGATCGAGGGGTGGTGACGCTCATGCCTGCAGGTCCCTTCCAGTGCGGTCGCCGTCCACCAGATCGGTGGGTGTGGCCACGGCCGCGGGAGATCCGGGGCTGAGTTCGAAGAGTTCGCGCAGCGCTGCTGCGTAGGAGTCGCCGCCGGGGGCCGACGCCAGTTGCTTGACGCGCACGGTCGGGGCGTGGAGAAGCTTGTCCACGACGCGTCGCACGGTGCGTGCAACCTCGTCGCGCTGCGGATCGTCCAGGCCGGGCAGACGCGAATCGAGCCGCATCAGTTCAGCTTCGACGACGTCGGCGGCGCGCTGACGCAAAGCCGTCACGGTCGGAGTGACCTCGGCGAGGCGCTGTCCGGCAAGGTAGGTCGCAAGTTCGCCGGCGACGATGGTGCGTGCGGCATCTGCGTCGGAAGCGGCTGCGCCTGCCGCCGGATCACGCTGCAGCGTCTCCATGTCGAGAACGGTGACGCCCGGCAGGCCGGCGACGGCGGGATCGATGTCGCGAGGGAGCCCGAGGTCGCAGATGACCAGATGCTTGGTGTTGTCGCGATCGGGCTCGGCGAGTGCGCGGTGCACATCCGCCAGGGTGACCACTGCCCCGACCGCGCCGGTACAGGTGACCATGACATCTGCCTGCGCCATCGCGGCCGAAAGCTGATCGAAGGCAACACCGTCGGCGTCGACGCCGTTGGAGCGTGCCGTCTCTGCCAGGTGCTCGGCGCGTTCCTGTGTCCGGTTGACGACGACGATGCGTGCGATTCCGGCGCGGGTGAGATGCGCAACCGACAGACCGCCCATCGAGCCTGCACCGACAACCACGGCAGTGCGGCCGACCAGGCCGCCCTCACCGATGATGCCCGCTGCACGATCGAGAGCCACGGACACGACTGATGCTCCGGCTGAGTCGATTCCGGTTTCGGAATGCACTCGCTTGCCGACGCGCAGTGCCTGCTGAGCCAGTTCGTGGACGACGCGTCCGGCGGCCTGCTGCGCATCCGAAGATGCGTAGGCCGAACGGATCTGGCCGAGGATCTGCTGTTCGCCGATCACCATGGAATCGAGGCCGCTGGCCACCGCGAAGAGGTGCTCGACGGCTGCTTCGCTGTAGCGGACGTACGCGTGAGCGTGCAGCGCTGTCAGGTCGAGACCCGAATGGTCGGCGAGGATTTCACCGACCTCGGTGAGTGCACCGTGGAACGCGTCCACCACCGCGTAGACCTCCACCCGGTTACAGGTGGAGACGATCATCGCTTCGGAGATGTGCGAAGACGCCAGAAGCTTGTCGATCAGCTTCGGACGATCGGTGTCGGTGACAGCTACTCGCTCGAGCACCGGGACGGGCGCGGTTCGATGCGAGACCCCGACAAGCAGAACACTCACGGCGCGATCACTGATCCGTTTCTTGTCGAACCTGCTCCGACCGGAGCGGGTGAACTGGTGGATGGGACTGACGAAGCGGATGCGGCGTGAGCCACTCGTACTCGCGGCGCGCTGGATGCCTGATCGGCATTGCGCGCACTGTTGAAGGAGAGAACCTGCATCTCGACGGCTAGATCGACGCGTCGCAGTTCCACGTGATCGGGAACGTCGAGGGCGATCGGCGAAAAACTCATGATGCAGCGCAGTCCGGCGCTGACGAACTGGTCGCACACGCCCTGAGCTGCCTCGTCCGGTGTGGAGATGACGCCGATGGTCGCATTCAGTTCACGGCAGGCGACGGTCAGTTCCTCGGTGCTGCGCACGACGAGATCCCCGACTCTGCTTCCGATTCGATCTGCGTCACTGTCGAAGAGTCCGACCATCTCGAAACCGCGGCGGCTGAATCCGCCGTAGCCGACCAGCGCCTTGCCGAGGTTTCCGACTCCGACGAGAACGACCTTGTGCCCACGATCGAGTCCGAGTGCACGCTCGATGCGGATGCGGAGCCTGTTGACGTCGTACCCGACGCCGCGGACACCGTTGGGTCCGAGGAACGACAGATCCTTACGCAACTTCGCTGATCCGACACCGGACGCCTGCGCAAGTTCCTCGCTCGAGACGATGGAGGTACCCCGGTCGGACATCACTCCGAGGACCCGCAGGTATGCGGCCAAGCGCGTCACCGTAGCCTGGGGGATGACGCGATCCTGAGCGATCGAGTCGGTGACAGAAGAGCCCGCAGCGCCGGTGACGCGCTGAGCCACAGGCTCATGCGTCTGGTGCGGTTCGGTCACGTCGCTGGCTCCTCGTCCGGTCGACACGACTGTCGACCTCCACGATGCTCCGGGGGAATGTTCACACCACGGTAACCGCTTGTGAACCCATGCACAAAGTTGCTCGAGACGGGTTCGATGTGCCGTTCACCTGCAAAGCGGCTCCGCGGACAACTTTGAGGGTTGCCTTACTTGCGTAAATCGTCACGAAGGCGCTCTTCGTCAACTTCCCAGTAACCGTGCTCGCGTCCGTCGAGAAGAATGACCGGCAATCTGTCTCCGTACTCCGCTCTCAGCTCTGGATCCGTCGCGGCAGCTTCGTCTACGTCGATGCACGTCAATTCCAGCTCGAACTCGGAACAGACCCGTCGTAGTACCTCCGCCGCGCCGACGCAGGACGCGCATCCTGCGCGTGTCAACAAGGTCACTTCATGCGTAGCTGCAGTCATCGACGCATACCTTTCTTCTACTGGGACGCCATCTACTTGATCGGTCGAGTGTGCCTCCGGAGCCCCACTCGGTACCAAATCGGCGGAGAGGAACGTCACACACCACAGGGAAGGTCACCATCCAACCCATCGGGCCTCATCGCGGAGGATAGGCTGACTCGAAGAGTTCTCTGCTCGAGAATGCAACACGGGAGGTGCGGGTGCCTGCGCGATCACTACCGAACGGCTCCGGATTCGGATCAGGGCTTGCCGGGGTCATTCTCCCCGGACGTCGCCATGTAAAGAATCCGCTGGGCCCGAGTGAGTCGGAAGTTCGAGCCAATCTCGCCGGCGAGGCGAGCGCTGATGCAGCTCTGGCATTGCACGAAGCTGCCAACCCCACAGAACCGGAAACCGGCGAAGAGCCCCCGGCCGTTCCGCGCGACCTCACGGCCGCCGCATTCTTCGACGTCGACAACACCATGGTGCAGGGTGCATCGATCATCCACTTCGCCCGTGGTCTCGCTGCACGCAAGTATCTCAAGACCTCGGATCTGGTGGATTTCGCGTGGAAGCAGATCAAATTCCGAGTCACCGGCCGAGAAAGTAGTGACGACGTCGCCGAAGGCCGCGAGAAAGCACTGTCTTTTGTGGCCGGTCGATCCACCGCCGAACTCGCCCGCCTCGGCGAGGAGATCTACGACGAGGTCATCGCCGACAAGATCTGGCCAGGCACGAGGGCGTTGGCCCAGATGCACCTCGACGCCGGACAACAGGTGTGGTTGGTGACGGCAACTCCGGTCGAACTGGCTCAGGTCATCGCCGAGAAACTGGGACTGACCGGCGCGTTGGGCACCGTCGCCGAAAGTGAGGACGGAGTCTTCACCGGCCGACTCGTCGGCGACATCCTGCACGGAATGGGCAAGGCTCACGCCGTGCGGACGCTGGCGGTGCGTGAAGGCCTCAATCTCAAGCGCTGTTCCGCCTACTCGGACAGCCACAACGACGTACCGATGCTCTCGTTGGTGGGGACACCGGTGGCGATCAACCCCGACGCAGACCTTCGTGAACTCGCGAAGAACCGCGGTTGGGAAGTTCGTGATTTCCGCACCGGACGAAAGGCTGCCAAAATCGGCGTTCCCACAGCGCTGGTACTCGGAGCAGTCGGCGGTGCGCTCGCGGCAATTCTCGCCAGGCGCAAAGAACAGAACGCCTGAGCGGGTTCGGTCCGGATCGAGAAGCGATCCGGACCGAACTCAGCCGAGAAAGACGTTGCGACGCTTGGCCAACAGTCGATACAGCGTCTGCTGAATGGTTTCCCGGACGTGGTCCGTGACCTCGAACAGGACCATCGGATCGTCGGCTGCACCGCTCTCGAAGGTGTCGGTGACGATCGGCTTTCCGAACTCGATGTACCACTTCGACGGCAATGGAACCAGGCCGAGTGGCCCGAGGTGCGGAAACAAAGGTGTGACCGGGAAATACGGCAAACCGAGAACGCGTGCGAGTGTGGTGAGATCACCGATCTTCGGATAGATCTCCTCCGAGCCCACGATCGAGCACGGAATGATCGGAACACCGGTTCGCATTGCGGCCGACACGAAGCCACCGCGCCCGAACCGCTGCAACTTGTACCGCTCACTGAACGGTTTCCCGATGCCCTTGAATCCTTCCGGGAACACGGCCGCGACTTCACCGTCGTTGAGCAGACGCTCGGCGTCGGGGTTGCACGCCAACGTATGGCCGGCTTTGCGCGCCAGCCCGCCCACCACCGGCATTTCGAAAGCCATGTCCGCAGCCAACATTCGCAGTGGACGATGCGCCGGATGATGATCGTGCACGGCAACCGACGTCATCAGCCCGTCGAGTGGGATGACACCGGCGTGATTGGCAACCACCAACGCTCCCCCGGTGAGGGGAATGTTCTCGATCCCACTGACCTCGACGCGGAACCATTTCTCGAACAACGGCCGCAGCATTGGCATGACGACGTTGTCCGCAAAATGCGGGTCGAATCCGAACTCGTCGACCTCGTAGTCGCCGGACACCCGACGTCGGAAAAATTCTGCTGCCGAGGCGATCTGGTCGACGATCGCCGACCTGGCCGCATCGACGAACGTGCTCTCACCACCATGGTCGGCCGCCGACGGCACTCCGGACGGATGCCGACGCTGACTTTGTTCACGGACGTCACGCTCCGCGCCGGTGACGGACTCACGCGAACGAGAAGCTTCCGACTTTCCGGTGTGAGTTGCGCTGGGCCGCAGGGGAATTACCTTCGCCACGTCAGTCACCCCTTCACCGCACTTCGTCCCGACAACGGCATATGCATCACGTCTGCACTTGCGCTCGCCTCGGCAGTGTCACCGCCGAGGATGGTGGTCAACGCATTCTCTGCCCGATCGATCCACTCGGACTTGATGATCCGGCGCGTCTGCATCGCACGCATGAAATCGTCGAGTGCCTGCATGGTGGTCCATCGCGGCTCGAAACCCAACTCGCTGCGCATGCGAGTGGTGTCGAGTCCGCAGCCGAACCGGAAATACTCGAGTTGCTCGTCGGTGTAGAGCCTCATGGAGGACCCCACCAACGCGCTCCCGACACTACGGAACAGAGCGAGCGGCATCGGAACTTCCACCCTGCCTGCCCGGCGGATCGCCTGCGACATCATCACCACTCCGTCGCCGGCGATGTTGTACGTACCCGAGGCGTGGCCGATGGTCGCCTTCTCCAACGCTGCGAGCGCATCCTCGACGTGGAGCAATTGCAGACGCGCGTTGCGCCCGACGATGGTCGGCACGAGCGGGGCGGTGACGTAGTGCCCGACAGTTGCAGTCAGCTGAGGTCCGATCAACGGCGCCAACCGCAGAATCCCGACCGAGATGTCGGGACGCCGACGCCCCATCCCGCGAAGATATCCCTCGATCTCGAGGCTGTCGCGGGCATATCCGCCCGGCGGCCGGCGGCGCGCACTCATTTCTTCGGTGAACTGAGCGGGATCCTTCGCACTGCACCCGTAGACGACCGAAGCCGAGCGCAGGACCACCTTGCGAACCGTCGGAGCTTTCTGGCAGACCGCGAACAGTTGCATGGCGCCGATGACGTTCATGTCCTTCATCGCGGCGCGACTGCCGGCTTTGGGGGCTTTCTGAAGCGTCGACGCGTGCACGACGGTGTCGACCTCGGCGTTTCGGATCACTTTGCCGATCAGCGGATTGCGGATGTCTGCTCGCACGAATTCCGCGCGGCCCATTCTGCGCATCATGTCCTTGCTCGGACTGACGGCGTCGACGGCGATGACACGCTCGATCGACGGATTCTGCGCAAGCCTGGTCACCAGGTAGCCGCCGAGGAATCTGCTCGCCCCGGTCACCAGTACGACGCGAGGCGTCGTGCCCCCTGAAGTGTTGTCACCTTCAACCACCAAGTACCCCCATATCCAGTAGAAACGCGCTCTGCCGAAGCGTTCCTCCCGCGATTTTCCCCCACTTTACGGGCAGAGGGGGTCCCGCGCTGACTACCCAAAATTCGGCCATTCAAGACAAACCGCCCAGACAATGAGACGGCCGACACATCTCTCCCCTGAGATACGTCGCCCCTCCCCTGAAATACATCGATGCCCGCCACCCCGGAAGGGGCGGCGGGCATCAACAGGTACTGCTTATTTACCGAGTTTCCTGCGCTGTACTCGGGTACGACGAAGCAGCTTGCGGTGCTTCTTCTTCGACATGCGCTTGCGACGCTTCTTGATCACTGAACCCATAGCGGGTGTCCCTCACGTTCTTCTCTAGCGTTCCTGCGCACGCCGGTCACGTACGCCTGCGCCAAGCAATTGGCGCCTGGCCCTCGTTTTAACTAGCTCAGCGCCTTACGACACCAGCTTGCTGGTACGACAGTGACTCATCGTACCGGTGTGGACTCACTCGGCATAAACCGAGCCTCCGGCACAGCAACCGCTGTGCCCGCGACTCGGCTCACGCCGAGGTCATCCTCTTCGAACCGGCTGGTCAGCCGGCATCGAAGTACGAGGTTTCGAGGTAATCGTGTACCGCCTTCGCGTGTACACGGAACGAACGGCCCACTCGTACAGCGGGCAATTCGCCACTGTGTACCAACCGGTACACAGTCATTTTCGACACCCTCATCAAAGTTGCTACCTCAGCAACAGTGAGGAATTGCGTGCCGGCCACTGCCGGCTTTCCGTCGTGGGACGAACCCATGGACGGCTTGTTTGCAGACACCATTAATCCACATACCTCCAGCACGACTCGCGCCGCCGGCTTCCCCTCCGGCGGAACAGACACGTACGTACTAAGTCGAGCTTAGCTGTACTGGTGGGGTTAAAGCGACGGGTGTGGCTAAACGGACGACTATTCCGCAGCTGAACCCATCGCGGCCGAGCGCGACTTGGCGGCATCCAAGGCATCGAAGAACGCCGTCCGCAGGCCGCCCGCTTCGAGCTGACGCAGTGCCGCAGCCGTCGTTCCACCCGGTGACGTCACCGCGGCGCGAAGATCCGTCGCGCTGTCGCCGGTGCGATCGAGCATCGCTGCGGAGCCGACCATCGTCTGCACCACTAATTCGGTAGCGACCGGGCGCGTCAGGCCGAGACCGACTCCCGCATCGATCATCGCTTCGGCAACCAAGAAGAAGTAGGCCGGGCCGGAACCGGAGACAGCAGTGACCGCGTCGATCTGCGATTCGGGAACCGTGACCACCTTGCCGACGCTGCCGAGGATGCCGCGTACGAGCTCGAGATGCTCGGCCTTGACGTGCCGTCCGGGCGAGAGAACGCTCACGCCCTCCCCGACCAGCATGGGGGTGTTCGGCATGACGCGGATGACCGGGAACCCTGCGGGCAGACGCGTTTCGAAGAACCCGGTCGGGATACCCGCCGCAAGGGAAACGATCAATTGCTCGAGGTCGCCGTCCAGATCGACCTTCGTCAACGCGGTGAGCGCCGATTCGACGTCGCCGGGCTTGACCGCGATGACGATGACGTCTGCGCCCTCGGCGGCGTCGGCAATCGTGCTGACGCGGATGGAGTATTCGGCGATCAATTCGTCTGCGCGAGGTTGATACTGCTCGGCGACAACCAGATCCTTGATGGCGTGGCCGGCCTGCAACAGCCCGGAGATCAGCGCCTCGCCGATCTTGCCGCCACCGATAATCGCAATTCTTGTCATGGCGAACAGCCTGCCACGACCGCAGCGATCGACCCTAGCGGGGCATCATCGCCAATTGACGACTCTGTACGACGACTGCGCCCGTCGAATCGAGAACAGCATGATCCTCTTCGAACCACGTGCTGCCCAGAACATCCGAGCTTGCCCGCACGCGAAGCCATCCCGGCGTCGGCAGTCGGCGCAGGTACGTCGTCAACTGCACGGTCGGCGCCCACCCGAACAGGCCGCGGTTCATCGTCACGGGCGCGCTGATGTCGCCCGCCATGATCGCGAACAGCACAGCGGTGTCGATGTCGTTCTCGTCCTCGGGTCGAGGACGAACCCACATCCTGACCTCGGCCTCACCTTGGCTGCCGGTCAGGAAGTGCGCCGAGGTGGTGTCGATTCGCATGTCGCAGCCCTGCCCGACGTGCACGACCTGCGCCATCGGGTGATCGCCGATGACGGCCACCGCACTCTCCGGCGGTTCCGGTGACATGTCGTCGATCGACGAGGCAGTGACGAAGGTGGGGTCGCCGTCATCGGGGAATCCGAGCGTGACCGCCGCGCGAACAGCGCTGCGTCCCGCCTGGCTCAACTCGACGTCGAACAACGCGACCTGGCGTCCCTGCTTTCGGACGATCACCTCCAGTTCGACTTCACCGGGGTCGGGGGCGGACAGATAGTTGGCGCTCACCGCGAGTGGCTGCATCTTCAGAAGCGAGTCGTTCGCACCTGCGCCGTCTCGCAGACATTGACGCGCGGCAGCGGCGCACACAGCCATCATGGAGCCGCCGTGCACTTTCGGCCCGATGGTCCAGATCGGATCGATCGTTGCGGTGTATCGCCCGTCGCCGAGCGAGGTGAGGCGATTGAGATCTTGAAAGGGGCTGGTGCTCATCGATTTTCCTGTTCGGTGCTTTCTCGGTGTTGCGGGAAATGTCGTGCGGCCAAGTCTTGGTGCGCCAGGCGTCGCAATGCTGTCAGGACAGGTTCGTACATGGCGGTTCCGAGGACCGCATAGCGAATGCCGTCCTCGGTCGAAGCGGCATGGCGAACGCCCTCCTTCGTCGTACTGGTGGGCATCAGCTCGATTTCCACTTCGGCAATTCCTCGGATGTGGTCGCCGTAGGCGCGCAATCGCTCGTCCGAGAGGCTCAGTCCGGCATCCTCGAGACCGATCAGTGCACGCTCGAGGTGAGCAACCGCCACGTACCTCGGCTCGTAGACCTGACCGAGAAACTCCAGAACCTTGCGAGCTCTGGGGAACTGTTGATCCGGCACCGGATCGACGTAGGGCGGTAGTTGCGCGATCGCGCGACCGAAGGTCTCGAATTCGGATCGCTCGTCACTGTCCACCAATTCGAGCACCGCACGAATCCGTGGAATCGCGAGTCCCGCCCCGGCCAGCGCCCTGATCAACGCGAGTCGCCGGACGTGCTGTTCGCCGTACCTCGCTCCCGTCGCGCTGGTCGGCTCACCAGGCATCAGCAGACCTTCACGGAGGTAGTACTTGATCGTGGCCAACGCAACGCCGGACTGTGCGGCCAATTCGGAAACCTTCACCGCTCCTCCGTCCAACTCGCTCGGGCCACCACTGGATAGTGATGCTATCCAATGGTGGCCGAGCATCGGTAGGCAGGACATGCCTTGCGCTAGGGTTGAACCTTCTCTGCGCACACCACCAGAAATTTCCGAACGGAGCGAACAGGCGGAATGACGGATTTGCAGTCGGGGGCTCAACCCGACGAACAGTGGCGCATCGTCGAACCACTGACGCTGACTCCCCTGCTCACCGCCGCACTCGAGGTGTTCCACGAACTCGGTTACCACGGAGCGTCGGTTCGTGACATCGCAAAACGTGCCGGTGTCACCGTGCCGACGCTGTACTACCACCACGGCAACAAACAAGGCATCCTCGTCGCGCTGATGGAACCGGGCATCGAGAACGTCACCGCACGCGCGAGCGCTGCGGTCGACGCTGCCGGACCGTCGCCGACGGCACAGTTCGGCAATCTCGTCGAGGCGTGTGTTCTGCACATGACCAGTCGCTCCGACATCGCGTTCCTCGATTCCGAACTGCGGTACCTCGAGGACGCCGAACGAAAGAGCTACGCCGCCAAACGAAAGAAGCTCGAGAATCTACTCGTCGACGTTTTGACGGCAGGCGTCGACAGCGGTCAGTTCACGGTCCCGGACATCACCGGAACGGGCCGCGCACTGCTGGGCATGTGTCAGTCCGTCGTCCTCTGGTATCGACTCGACGGACCGCAGACTCCGCGCGAAGTCAGCGTTCTCTACCGCGAGATAGCTCTGAAAGCCGTCGGCGTCACTTCGTGAACGCTGGTCGAATTTCGAGGCATGTCCGATTAGCCCTTAACTGACGAACGTCACACCTGTCGGCTGACACCGAAACCGGGACGCGCCCACTGTCACGGGTCCACACTTAGAAGCAGAGATGCGCGGGGTGGATCCGCAGACCGAGGGAGTTCTTGACGTATGGCCAACAGCAATCCATTTGTTCCTCCGAGCGCGGTCGACGTCGACCTTTCCGCGGTTGCCTGGGGGGCGAACCGCACGATGTCCGACTTCGAGACGGGAATGTGGCGGATGGAAGAGGCGCAGCCGCAACTGCGCTCACCGATCGTTGCGGTAGAGGTTCTCGATCGAGCTCCGGATTGGGATCGACTTCTCGACGCAGTCGAGTGGGCATCGCACGTGGTTCCGCGTATTCGTATGCGCGCGGTGGAACCGGCGATGCAACTGGGCAATCCGGTGTGGTCGGTTGATCCCGAGTTCGACATCGGCTACCACCTACGACGCGTCCGCTTGCCTGCACCGGCGGACTTCGATCACGCGCTGCGCATGTGCCGTCACCTTGCGACCGAACCTTTCGACAAGGCTCGGCCGCCGTGGAGCGCGCTGCTCATCGAAGGTCTCGACGACGGTCGTGCCGTGTTCGTGGTCAAGACTCACCACTCCATCACCGACGGCATGGGCGGCATCCAGATGATGACGCTGCTGCACAGCAGGCGCCCGGATCCCACTCCGAACAAGCCCGACCGCACACCGCCGGCTCCGGAGCACCTGTCGTCGGTAGGTGCATTCGGCGAGGAGGTCGTCAGCGAGATCCGGCGTGCGCCCTCCCGTATCGCCAAGCTGGTTCGCGGCGCCACCAATGTTGCGACCACGGCGATCTCGAGTCCGTTCAGCACGGCTTCCGAGGTCCTCGGGTACGCCAATTCACTCCGCAAGATCGTCACTCCCCCAGCTCGTTCCGGTTCCCCTCTGCTCCACGATCGTGGTCTCGGACGGTGGTTCGGAACTCTCGAAGTGGGTGTTCCCGAGCTCAAGGCCGGAGCAAAAGCTGCCGGCGGCTCACTCAACGACGCTTACGTCGCCGCTTTGCTCGGCGGCTTCCATCGCTACCACGAAGCCTTCGGACAATCCGTCGAGAGCATCCCGATGGGTATGCCGATCAGCATGCGCACGGGCGCGGATGCCAACGGCGGCAACCGGTTTGCAGCCGTTCGCTTCAACGGCCCGGTCGCCGAAACGGATCCGGCCAAACGCATCAGGCAGGTGCGAGAGATCGTTCTGAGTCTGCGTGAGGAACCCGCGTTGGACGCTATCGACGTCGCCGCCCCGATCCTCGCTCGCCTGCCGAACTATCTACTCGCGAACTGGTATCTGTCCCAGTCGACAGGACTGGACCTGCAGGCGAGCAACGTCGCCGGCGTACCGGTACCGGTCTATCTCGCCGGAGCGAAGATCGAGCGGATGTTCCCGTTCGGCCCGGCGCCCGGTTGCGCGGCGATGGCGACACTGGTCTCCCACGTCGGGGTGTGCTGTATCGGAATCAATCTCGACACCGCCGCGATCACGAAGCCCGCGCTGCTGATGCAGTGCTTGCAGGAGAGCCTGGACGAGATCGTGGCTCTCGGAGTCCCAACGGAAGGTGCGTGAGTCATGAGCGAGAACACGACCAACCCGCGCGTGTACCTCACCGAAACCATGACAGAGGCCGAAGCCGGCGTGCTGCGAAAGTGGCTTGCCGACAAGGCAACCTCATCCGAAACTCGGCCGGTCACCGTGAACATCACCGACAAGACCCTTGCAGAACTGGCGGCTCGGACCGACGACCCGATGCTCGCACCGCTTCGAGTGGTGTGGATTCCGGACACCCATACCAAACACAACGTCGCGGTGCGACTGCGTGATGCACTGGCACCGCGCGATCCCCTCCACCCCGGACGCGGTGCGCAACGCAGAACCCTGCGCACCGACCCCTCACGGTGCCAGGTCATCGAAGGTGAACCAGCACCACTGAGCGATCTCGAGCGTCGCCTCGAAAAGAGCGGTGGCGGTTCACTACCCGAGTTCATCCGACGGCAGGCCGCCCTCGCACTCGAGCGCGCCGAATTGGGCCTTCTGGGTGGCCAGTACAAGGTGTCGCGTTTCGTCGTCGACGAGATCACCGACACCCGCCGGTTCACCACCGAGGTGATGGCTTTGGCCGACCGGTTGAACATCGCCGTCGCCGAAGTCGACCGCCGCGCCCGTGAAGCTCTCGAAGAAATGGTTGCCACCCAGAGTCGCCAAGCCATCGCGGTGTGGGATCGCCTGGGCCGCTACTTCGCTCGCGCCTACAAGCTGGACGTGGACACGAGCCGCTTCGAGGAACTCCGTGAGCTGAACAAGGAACACTCACTGGTCTTCCTCCCCAGTCACCGTTCGTACCTCGATCCCCTCGTCCTGCGTCCGGCGTTGATCGCGAACGGCTTGCCGCTCAATCACGTCATGGGCGGCCTCAACATCAGCTTCTGGCCCATGGGCTCGATCCTCAAGCGCAGCGGCACCGTTTTCATTCGTCGAAGCATCGGCAACGACGAGGTCTACAAGTGGTCGATGCACGAGTACATGCGCTACCTGCTCACCAAACGCTTCAATCTGGAGTGGTACATCGAAGGTGGACGCGGGCGTACCGGCAAACTACGCCCACCGCGCTTCGGTCTCCTGACCTACCTGACCAAGGCCTTTCAGGTCAGCGGCGCATCCGACGTGTACCTCGTCCCCGTCGCGCTGAGCTACGACCAGCTCTACGAGGTCGGGGCAATGGCTGCCGAGGCACTCGGCGCCGAGAAGACACCGGAAGGCCTGCGCTGGATGGTGGGTTACGTACGCGCACAGGGAAAACGCAACGGCGTCGCGCACGTGACCATCGGACGGCCGCTCTCACTCGCGGATGCACTCAGCCAGGAAACCGATCAGCGCCTCGCCATTCAAAAGGCCGGCATCGAGGTGTGTCACCGCATCAACGAGGTCACACCGGTGACCGTGTCTTCACTGGCGATGTTGGCGTTCCTCGGAATCGAAGACCGGGCGTTGACAGTTCGTGAACTCACCGCGATTCTCACGCCGCTGTTCGGATACATCACCGCGCGAAATCTTCCGATCGCCGGCGACGTCGAACTGTCCGATCCGCGTGTCATCGAGAAGGCGCTGCAGACACACGTCGATTCCGGTGTGCTCGAGCGCTTCGATCGCGGCGGCGAGCAGGTCTTCTACCTCGGCAAGGACCAGCACCTTGTTGCTGCCTTCTACCGCAACAACACAATTCACTTTCTCGTCGTGCGTGCCATCACCGAACTCGTGCTCCAGGCAGCCGTCGAAGAGCGGTTCGAGGATCCCGTCGGAGACGGTTGGGCCGAGGCCAAGCGCATCCGCGACCTGATGAAGTTCGAGTTCTTCTTCAGCGACCGGGACACGTTCGAGCAGGAGATGCGAACCGAGCTGACCCTGATCGATCCCGAGTGGGAAACCGTCATGGCCGCCGACAAACGAACCGAGCACATGATCGAGACGGTGCGGCCGTACCTCGCGCACCGAGTGCTGCAACCGTTCCTCGAGGCGTACCAGGTTGTCGCCGATCAGCTTGTGCTCGCGCCGATTTCGACGTCGTTCGACGAAAAGTCCTTCATCAGCAACTGCATCGACGTCGCACATCAGCGTCGCCTGCGGCAGCAGATCGCCAGCAACGAATCGGTCTCCGGTGAGTTGTTCGCCACTGCACTGAATTTGGCGCGCAACCGTAACTTGATCGAAGTCGACGACGACGGAGTCCGGGCCAGGCGCCTGGCGTTTGCCGCGGAGATCAAGGTCCAGGTCGAACGTCTGCGCCATATCCGAGCACTCGCGCATGCACGGCTCGATCAGGTGGCAATGCCCGTGCCCGACGCCGCAGCAGTAGTGACCATTCCAGAAGCAAACCGAGCGCCCGCCGAGAACGAGGAAGTAGGACTGTGACCGGACTCGAGCGTCTGCACTCCGCCATCGAAGCCGCGCCTCCCGGGCCCGGAACGATCGCCGCCTTCGACCTCGACGGCACGTTGATCAGCGGGTACTCGGCCAGCGTTGTGTACCGAGACCGCCTGCGACGCTTGGATATCAGCGTCGGCGAATTGTTGCGCACCACCGGCGCCGCGATCGACACCCAGTTCCGTGGCGCTGATGTCGGAGCGCTGATGGACATCGGCGTTCGCGCCCTGGGCGGCCGTACCGTCGAGGAACTCAACGACTGGGGCCGACGGTTGTTCAAGCAGGAGATCGCCGCGATGATCTACCCGGAAGCCCGTGGGCTACTGGCGGCGCACCGGCGAGCCGGCCACACGATCGTGATGGCCACGTCGGCGACTCCGTTCCAGGCCAAGTACGTCGCCGAAGATCTCGACATCGAAGACGTGCTGTGCACCGAACCCGAAGTCGTCGACGGCATGCTCACCGGCGAACTGTCCTCCCCCGCTCTGTGGGGGCCGGCCAAGGCCAATGCCCTTGCGGGCTATGCCGAGAAGATGGGCGCCGACTTGAAGAACGCGTTTGCGTACTCCAACGGTGTCGAAGACGTCTTCATGCTCGAGGCCGTCGGGCGACCTGTCGCGTTGAATCCCGATCGTGGTCTGGCCAGGATCGCGTTGCGCAATCACTGGCCTTCGGTCAGCCTGCGTAAACCGCAACGCGGCGCAACGCCGATCTCGACGATCCGAACGGCAACCGCCATGGGCGCGCTTGCTGCCACCGCCGCCCTCGGCGCGTCGGCGGGCATCGTCACCGGCAACCGTCAACTGGGTGCGAACCTGGTCGGCACCTACGGCCCCGACATCTCGCTCTCACTGCTCGGCATCGACGTCGAGATCGACGGCGAGCACAACGTGTGGGATCACCGCCCGGCGGTGTTCATGTTCAACCATCAGAGTTCCCTGGACATGTTGGTCCTGGGAACCGTGATCAAGCGTGACGTGACCGGGGTCGCGAAGAAGGAAGCGGCAAGCGATCCGCGGTTCATGCCTGTCGGCGCACTGCTCGACGTCGCCTACATCGACCGCACCGACACCACAAAAGCGAAGGCTGCGCTGCAACCGGCAGTCGACAAGCTCAAGAATGGTGTCTCGATAGTCATAGCTCCGGAGGGCACCCGTTCTCCGACGCCACGCCTGGGCCCTTTCAAGAAGGGCGGATTTCACTTGGCGATCCAAGCCGGTGTGCCGATCGTGCCCGTGGTGATTCACAATGCGGGTGAACGGATGTGGCGCAATTCGCTTGTCGCCCATCCAGGCCCGGTCTACGTCTCGGTGCTCGATCCCATCTCGACCGAAGGCTGGGAGACCAAAGACCTCGACGCACACGTCGAGAAGGTACGCGCGCAGTTCGAAGCTGCGCTACTTGCCGGCCACCGCTGAGCGTGCCAGGTGCTCGCGTGCAAACGCGAGCGCCTGCGCCAGCATCGACGACCGCTCCCGCCGGGTGCGCGCGTTCTGCGTGTTGATCTCGATGACAGCCTGGCCGCTGAATTCGCTCGCAGCCAATTGCTGACACAACTCCGCGCACGGCTGTGAGCCATGCCCCGGAATCAGGTGCTCGTCCATCGACGCCCCGCGACCGTCGGCCAGGTGCAGGTGCTCGAGCCCCTTGCCCATACGGGAGGCCAACTCCAGGGCATCCATGCCCGCCGTCGCGGTGTGCGACAGGTCGAGTGTGTAGTGAGCGTGATCGGAATCGGTCGGGTCGTACGACGGACTGAACGCGGACAACGCTGCCCCCGGACCGCCACGTTTACGCAGACGCTCCGCGGATTTGTCCTTGCCGCCGAAGAAGCTGTCGGCGCGCATGGGGAACATGTTCTCCACCGCCACCACGACGCTGCTCTTCGATTCGAGATCGACAACCTGTTCCGCGAAGCCTTCGGCGTACTTGCGCTGCCACCGGAACGGCGGGTGGACGACCACCGTCGTCGCTCCCAAGGTTTCGGCAGTGCGTACCGAACGCTCGAGCTTCTCGACCGGATCGGAACCCCACACGCGCTGCGAAATCAGCAGACACGGCGCATGCACGGCCTGCACCGGAATCGCATACTTGCGAACGAGGGCAGCCACAGCACCGATGTCCTGACTCACGGATTCGGCCCACACCATCAGTTCGACACCGTCGTATCCGAGATCAGCGGCGTAGCGAAATGCTGCTTCCGTGTTCTCCGGATATACCGAAGCCGTCGACAAGCCGACAGCGATCGGCCGACGAACCATGCGCTGCGATCCCCCGATCATCGTCCGATCAACCCGAGGTCAACAAGAACGCCAGTGGACCGAGCGTCACGATCATGCCGACGACCACCGCGATCACGAAACTCGTGATGTCGTCCGTCTTGCGCAGAACCCGCACGACGGCCACCAAGCCGACGATCACGATCAGCGCGAGCACCAACGCCACCCACGGCAGCATGTCCCACAGCTTCTCGAAGCCCTTGAACATCGCGCCGCCGACGATCAGTGCAACAACCACCTGACCGGCAAGCACTGCCCATTCACGGATCGAGTTACGCTCGCCTGCCTCTTCCGCTGCCGGTTCGGCTTCGACATCGGACTCCGCGGCGGCACTGGACTTTTTTGCACTGTCATCGACAGCCGGCGCCTTGACCAGATCGACCACGGCGGTCGATTCGGCCTCGCCGGCATCCGCGTCTGCGATCTTGTCGATCAGTTCGGTGCTCTCTTCCAGCGCGGCCGGAGCAGGAGCAGTCGGTGCAGGTGCCTTCACGACAGGAGTGGGGACACGCGGCGGCAGGATCGGCGGACGCAACGACGGCGACTGGGTTGCGGCGCGCTCCTGACGCATCAGATCGCCCGCCAGGGTCTGACCCGACAGCAGTGCTGGTTCCTGCGTTACCTGCGTCGGTGACGAGGAGTTGAGCGGTGCCCGGCTCACCCACTGTCCGGGCGAGGACTTCGAGGTCTGTCCCGGCGAAGGCGTGGAAGTCGGCTTCGGAGTGGTGACCGGCGGTGTGGCAACCGGCTTCGATTCGGCCTTGGGTGCCTGCGGCTCGTCATCGTCATCGTCATCGTCATCGTCGTCGTCGAACGAGACGGCGAAGGCGGCGGTGCGGTCGGCGGGAACCTTCGGTGCCGGTTCGGCTGACTTGGCGGTTTCTGCGACAGCCTCGGCCGGCGCAGAAGGTGCAGCGTTTTCTGGCGCAGGGGCTTCAGGCTGAGAAGCTGCTGGTTCGGCCGACTCGGGCTCGGCGGCCGCGCGCGATCCCGACTGGCGAACGATCGGGATCTCACCCGTCAGTTCGGCGACGGAGATGCCACCGGCTACGCCGCGCCGACGTCGTCCACCTCGGGATTCGACGCTCTGACCGTTCCGCTTGAGCAGTTCCGCTACGGAAATCTGCTGACTGTCCTCGGTCATCAAGCACTCACCACCAATTCACCGCCCATTTCTGTGTCGAGCTTTCGCAGAATCAGACCCTCACGCAGTGCCCAGGGACAAATTTCCAGTTCGTCCACTCCGAGCGCCCGCATGGTTGCCTCTGCGATGAGCGCGCCGGCCACAATCTGCTGTGACCGATCCGAGCTCACTCCTTCCAATTCTGCACGGTCCGCTGCCGTCATCCTGGATATGAAGGCTATGAGTTGCCTGAGTCCGCTGGAAGTCAGGGTCCGTTTTGCCCGGGGGCCTGCGGCAGAAGGGGCCGCGCCGGTGAGCCGAGCCAACGATCGAAAGGTCTTCGAGGTCCCGACCGTGCGGTCCCAGTCGCCGGCGGCGCGCAGTTCCTTGGCTGGTCCGACCAACTCCGCGTCCAGCCAGTCGCGCAATACAGCGACCCGGCGCTTGCCCGGCGGATCGGCCTGTAGCCAGTCGCGCGTCAACCGTCCCGCACCGAGTTGCAGTGAGAAGGCGACGTCCGGATCCTCGTCACCGCCTGCGGTGAGTTCGAGCGAGCCGCCGCCGATGTCCAGGTTCAGGATGCGTCCGGCGCTCCAGCCGTACCAGCGGCGCACGGCAAGAAAGGTCAGGCGGGCTTCGTCGACCCCGGAGAGAACCTCGAGATTGACTCCGGTCTCGGCGCGGACGCGGGCGAGCACAGCTTCGGAATTGTTGGCGTCACGGACGGCGGAAGTGGCAAAAGCCATCATTTCCTCGCACCCGGACGTCTTGGCGATACCGGCGAATTCGGAGACCGTCGACACCAAGCGATCGGCCCCTGACGTGGTGATATCGCCGCGGTCGTCGGTGTTTTCTGCCAGCCTCAACGTGGACTTGGTCGAGCTCATGGGTGTTGGGTGGCCGCCCCGATGGGCGTCCACAACCAATAGATGGACGGTATTGCTTCCGACGTCGAGTACCCCTAGTCGCACATCGCCACGTTACTGGGTCTACCGTCGGCCCTTGTGACAGCAGGTAACCCAGACCGGTCCCACAAGATGACTCCGAGCCCCGAGGTCGATCTCGATTTCCCGCGCGAATGGGTCGAATTTGTCGATCCGGACAACTCCGAGCACCTCATTTCCGCTGATATGACGTGGTTGCTCTCGCATTGGACCTGCGTGTTCGGCACGCCGGCGTGTCAGGGCATCATCGGCGACCGCCCGGACGACGGCTGCTGCTCGCACGGCGCTTTCCTCTCCGATCAGGAGGATCAGGACAAGCTCGATGCGTCAGTGAAAATGCTCACAGCCGAAGACTGGCAGTTCATGGAAAAGGGTCTCGGCAAGAAGGGCTACGTCGAAGAAGACGACCTCGAGGACGAGCCCGCGCTGCGCACCCGCCGCTACAAAGGTGCATGCATCTTCCTCAACCGGCCGGGTTTTGCCGGCGGCGAGGGCTGCGCACTGCATTCCATGGCGCTCAAGAAGGGCATCGAGCCGCTCGAGGTGAAGCCGGACGTGTGCTGGCAGCTACCCATCCGCCGCACCCAGGACTGGGTCGACCGGCCGGACGGCGTTCAGATCCTCAAGACCACGATCACCGAGTACGACCGCCGCGGCTGGGGTGAGGGCGGCGACGACCTCGCCTGGTACTGCTCCGGCTCCCCCGACGCTCATGTCGGGGAGCGGCAGGTCTGGCAGTCCTACGGGCCGGAACTGACAGAGCTTCTCGGAAAGCGTGCGTACGACGAGCTGGCTCGCCTCTGCAGGCGTCGCGCCGGCCTCGGCCTCATAGCAGTCCATCCGGCGACCACGATCGCTCAGAACAAAGCTCAGGGCTGACTCCACGTAGACAAAAAGAATTCAGCCGCTCACACGATCGTGTGAGCGGCTGAATTCTTCTCGGCATTCGTCTCGATATTTCTTCTCGACGAGGTTCGATCACGCTTCGAGCTTGTAGCCCAATCCTCGGACCGTGACCAGGTGTTCGGGCTTGGCCGGATCCGATTCGATCTTCGAACGCAACCGCTTCACGTGTACGTCAAGGGTTTTGGTGTCACCGACGTAGTCGGCGCCCCAGACGCGGTCGATCAACTGTCCACGGGTCAGCACCCGGCCGGAGTTGCGGAGCAGGTACTCGAGGAGGTCGAACTCCTTGAGCGGCAACGTCACCGGGTTACCGGCGACCTGCACGACGTGACGCTCGACGTCCATCCGTACCGGTCCGGCCTCGAGCACCCCGTTGTCGGAGGCGAGATCCGCCTCGTTCTCCACCCCGCGACGCAGCACCGCACGGATGCGGGCGATCAGCTCGCGCGCCGAATACGGTTTGGTCACATAGTCGTCCGCGCCGAGTTCGAGGCCGACGACCTTGTCGATCTCACTGTCACGCGCCGTCACCATGATGACGGGAACGCCGGAGCGCGACCGCAGCGCCTTGCAGACGTCCGTGCCACTCATGCCGGGCAGCATGAGGTCGAGCAGGACGATGTCCGCTCCGGAGCGATCGAATTCCGCCAACGCCGACGGTCCGTCGTTGACGATGGTGGTCTCGAAGCCCTCCTTGCGGAGCAGGAACGCCAGCGGGTCCGCCAAGGACTCCTCGTCCTCCACGATCAGCACACTCGTCATCGTTTGGCCTCCATGCCGTTTTCTCTACTGCCTTGTTCTCGTCTGCCGATCCGCGTGGAACCGGCGGTTCCCGCGTCGTCAGAGTCGATGTCGTCGTCCGACTCCACGTGTGCCGGTATCTGCAACGTGAAGGTAGACCCTGTTCCCGGTTTGCTCCACAGTTCGATGGAGCCGTTGTGATTGGCCGCGACGTGTTTGACGATCGCCAGCCCCAGACCGGTTCCGCCGGTCTGCCGTGACCGCGCCTTGTCCACGCGGAAGAATCTCTCGAACACTCGCTCCTGGTCCGCTTTCGCGATACCTTCTCCTCGATCGGTGACTGCGATCGCGACATTGTCACCGCGTACGGACCGACTGACGGACACCGGAGAACCCTTGGGCGAGTATGCAATAGCGTTCTCGATGAGGTTGGACAATGCTGTGACGAGGAGAGTCTGATCCCCGAGTACTTCCAGCCCACTCGGATGGTCTGTGGTGACGGTGATCCCGGCGGCCTCGGCCGACAGATTCGACCTCGACAGTGCCTCGGACACCACGGTGTCGACGTCGACCACGTCGAGATCCGGCAGCTTCTCGGCGCCCTGGAGGCGCGAGAGTGCGATCAACTCGGTGACCATCTTGCCCAGACGAATCGACTCGCCCAGCACCCGTTCGCCGAAGTGCCGCACCGATTCCGGGTCGTCAGCAGATTCGAGCAGTGCCTCCGCGAGCAAACTCATCGCGCCGACCGGCGTCTTCAGTTCGTGGCTGACGTTCGCGACGAAATCGCGTCGCGTCGCCTCCATGCGGACCTGCTCGGAATCGTCGTCGGCGAACAGGACCACGAAATTGCGATCGTCCTTGCTGAGCAACCGGGCCGTGCCACGTACCGCGATCTTGTCGCGGCCTCGCTGAGCGGTCTGCGCCGTCAGATCGACCTCGACGGCTTGGCCCGTCCGCAGAACTTCCTGAGCAGCCCGCCAAGCTCGCTCGTCGACCAGACGATTCTTGACGAGGCCGAGTTCCTCGGCGCGAGGGTTGAAGAGCACGACGTCGTGGAAACCGTCGACGACGGCGATACCGCTTTCCGAAGCCAACACGATGAGGTCGAGAACCTGAGACATCGTGAGCCCGGTCTGTTCGTCCGAGCGCTGACTCTGGCGCGACGACAGCCTGGGTACCAGCACCCCGCCGACGAGGTAGCCGACCAAGCCGGCGACCACGACCAGCAGCACTGCAATCACGACACTCACGGCGCAATCGTACGTTCGCGCGAAGTGTCGGTTACGGCGGGTTCGGACGTTCCCGCCCGCGTAATCCGCCAGGTGGACGGCGTTGGTTCGTCGTTCATCTGTTGTTGGCCGAGGCCCCCCGAAAACACTGTTCGGGGGGCCTCGACGCACATCATCGGGTTGCTACTTTCCGCCCTGATTCGCCACCGCGGCGGCGCCGGCAGCTGCGGCCTCCGGATCCAGGTAGGTGCCGCCGGGATTGAGCGGCTTCAGGTTCTCGTCGAGGTCGTAGCGCAGCGGGATTCCGGTCGGGATGTTCAGGCCCGCGATGTCCTCGTCCGAGATGCCGTCGAGGTGCTTGACCAATGCACGCAGCGAGTTGCCGTGTGCGGTGACCAGCACGTTCCGGCCGGCGAGCAGCTCCTGGGAGATGGTGTCCTCCCAGTACGGGATCAGACGCTTGACGACGTCGAGCAGGCACTCGGTCAAGGGAACCTCGTCGAGGTTCGCGTACCGAGGATCGGTGTCCTGGCTGTACTCGCTGCCGGCTTCGATGGCGGGCGGCGGGGTGTCGTAGCTACGACGCCAGAGCATGAACTGCTCGTTTCCGTACTCTTCCTTGGTCTGCGCCTTGTTCTTGCCCTGCAGAGCGCCGTAGTGGCGCTCGTTGAGACGCCAGTCGCGCACTACCGGGATCCAGTGGCGATCGGCGGCGTCGAGTGCGAGGTTGGCCGTGCTGATCGCGCGGCGCAGCAGAGACGTGTAGAGAACGTCGGGTAACAGGTTGTGCTCGGCGAGCAGTTCGCCGGCGCGCTTGCCCTCGGCCATGCCCTTGTCTGTCAGGTGTACGTCCACCCAGCCGGTGAACAGATTGAGTGCATTCCATTCGCTCTCGCCGTGGCGGAGCAGGACCAGGGTTCCGATACTCATGGCGTTCATCCTGGCACGAGTACCGGAACCCTTCTTGATCAACCCTGTCCGGAAATCAGCTCGGGGCTACTTCCGCAGTTCGCAGATCCTTGCGGAGGATCTTTCCGGCCGCGGATTTCGGCACGGTACTGATGAACGAAACCTGGCGAACCTTCTTGTGCGGCGAGACGCGCTCGGCGACGAACGAGATCACGTCGGCTTCGGTCAACTCGGCGCCGTCCTGGAGCACGACGAATGCCTTCGGGACCTCTTCGCCCTCGGCGTCGAGCACGCCGATCACGGCGGCGTCGGCGATCTGCGGGTGGGTCAGCAGCAAAGCCTCGAGTTCCGCCGGGGGAACCTGGTAGCCCTTGTACTTGATCAGTTCCTTGAGGCGGTCGACGATCTTGACGACGCCGTCGCCGTCGACGGTCGCGATGTCACCGGTGTGCAGGTAACCGTCGTCGTCGAGGGTGTCCTTGGTGGCCTGGTCGTTGCCGAGGTAGCCGAGCATGATGTTCGGGCCCTTGCACCACAGTTCGCCGGGCTCGCTGACGCCGTCCGAGCCGAGAGCCGGGTACGCGACCTCTTCGCCCGTTCCGGGGTCGACGAGCTTGCATTCCATGTTGGCGATGGTCGGACCGCACGTGTCGAGGGCGATGTCGTCACGATCGAAGGGGATCGCGTGCGAGACCGGGCTCATCTCGGACATGCCGTAGCCCTGGCGGACGTGGCAGTTCAACCGGTCGGCGACGGCCTTGCCGAGTGCCGCGTCGAGCGGGGCCGCACCGGAGAAGATGGTGTGCACGCTCGAGAGGTCGTACTGATCGACGAGCGGGTGCTTTGCCAGCGCGACGGCAACGGGCGGTGCGACGAAGATGTACGTCGACTTCTGCTCGGCGACGATCCGCAGGAACTCGACGAGATCGAACTTCGGCATCGTGATGAGGCTCGCGCGGCGGTAGAGCGCAGCGTTGAGCAGGACAGTCATGCCGTAGATGTGGAAGAACGGCAGGACCGCGAGAATCTTGTCGTCGGTCTCGATGCCCATCCGCGGAATGATCTGGCAGACGTTGGCCACGAGGTTCCGATGGGTGAGCATGACCCCCTTGGGTCGGCCGGTGGTGCCAGACGAGTACGGCAGCACCGCGAGCTGGGTGGCCGGATCGAAGGAGACCTCGGGCGCCGCTGCGCCCTCGCCGAGCAGATCTCGCAGCGACAGATGGCCTTCGGCACCGTCGAGCACGAAGACGTTCTCAGCCGGGATACCGACCAGGTCAGCAGCTGCCTTTGCCTGAGGCAGGAGCGGCGAGACGGTGAAGAGGAACTTGGCCTTGGAATCGGTGAGCTGCTTGGCGATGTCCTCGGCGGTGTAGAGCGCGTTGATCGTGGTCGCGACGCCACCGGCACGAAGGATGCCGTGGAAGACGGAACCGAAGGCCGGGACGTTGGGCGAATGCAGCCCGACCACGTCGCCGACGGCGAGTCCGCGCGCTGCGAGAGCGCCTGCAACGCCGTTGATCTGCGCGATCAGCGAAGCGTATGTGGTGACTGCGCCCGAACTGCCCTCGACGAATGCCGTCTTGTCGAGGTCTGCGGGGTCGGTATTTCCGAACAGGAAGTCGTAGACGCTGAGGTTGGGGATTTCAACGTCGGGGAACGGACTCTTGAAGCTCACTGTGCTCCTCGAAAAGTTGCGCGGCGGGGTGGTGTGACCAACTTACTGTGACTCACGGGAACAGTATTATTCCGTGACGACAGTCACAAGTAAAGGCCACTTTACGTGACACATCCGCGATGTGTCTCACCCCGCTCGATCAGCTCTGCGCGGGCTCCTCCTCGATGAGGTGCTTGAACGGTTCGAGATTCGCCAGCGACTCGCCTCGCGACACCCGCCATGCCCACTCACGCTTGATGGACGAGGAGAAGCCGAGTTCGAGGATGACGTTGAAATCGCCGTCGGCGGCTTCGAGAACCTGACCGAGCACTCGGTCGAGTTCATCGCCGGTCACGGCATGCTCCGCGATCTTGCCGACCAGGTAGATGTCCCCGACCTTGTCGAGTGTGTACGCCACCCCGTACAGACGGCGGTTGCGCTTGAGCAGGAACTTGTAGACGCCCTCGAAGTTCTCGTCCACCTTGCGGCACACGAAGGCCTCGACCCGCACACCGTGCTTGCCGACGGTGAGCAGAGTCGACGTCTTGAGTTTGTGTTCACCGGGAAGTTCGACGATGAAATGCGCGTCGTCTTTTCTGGTGAATTCGAGTTCGCGCTCGGTGAGAGCCTGCTCGATGGTGTCCGAAATGCTGCTCATGTACGCACTCCCCCGGTCCGGCGCAGACGCCACAGACCCCGCGCACGGCGGGGCGAGAAGTCGCTTGGACCGGTTCCGTTGTTGTAGTTGACTGCGGCTTTGCGATAGCTCTCGAGCAAACCGTCCGCGGTGTGTTCCCACGAGAAATTCTCGGCGTGACGCGGTGCCTGCGCGGCGAGTTCGGCCAAGCGCGTCGGCGCTGTCACCAAAGATTCGAGGGCGCCGGCCCAGTCTTCGGTGCGGTGTCCTTGAACCAGCAGGCCTGTCTCCCCGTTGCGTACGGCTACTCCCAGTCCGCCGACGTCGGCGGCGATCACGGGAGTTCCGCAGGCTTGAGCTTCGATGGCGACCAACCCGAAGGACTCCGAATAGCTCGGCACCGCAACCAGATCCGAGGCACGGTAGACATCGGCGAGACGCTCCGGTGCCTGCGGTGGCAAGAACGTCACCTGCGCGGTGATACCGAGTGATCGTGCAAGTTCGATCAGCACGTCCGGCCGCGCGAGACCAGTTCCGGACGGGCCACCGACGACGAGGATGCGCAGCGGCAACCCGGGCCTGCGGCTGATCACTTCGGCTGCAGCACGCAGCAGAACGTCCGGCGCTTTGAGCGGTTGGATGCGGCCGACGAAAGTCACGACGATCTCGCCCGGGTCCAACCCCAACGACGCGCGGGCTGAATCGCGATCGCCCGGTCGATAGCGGGTGAGATCGGCGCCGGGAGCCACGACGTCGATACGCGTGGGATCTGCGCCGTACAACTCGTGCAGCGCCTTGGCTTCGTCGGTGGTGTTGGCGACCAGGCGATCGGACTCGGCGACTACTTGCTGCTCGCCGATCTGACGTGCTGCCGGCTCCGGGGTGTCTCCCTCGGCAAGCGAAAGATTCTTCACCGCCGCGAGGGTGTGTGCAGTGTGTACCAGGGGAACGCCCCAACGGTCGCGAGCCAGCCAGCCGACCTGCCCGGACAACCAGTAGTGCGAGTGGATCAGGCTGTAGTACCCGGGCTCGTGTCGCGCTTCCTCCCGTAGAACGCCCGCGACGAAGGCACACAGTTGAGTCGGCAGATCCGCCTTGTCCAGCCCTTCGAAGGGACCAGCTGCAATGTTCCGAACCCGCACTCCGGGAGCGGCGTCCACCACGGGTGCGTCGGCCGAGGACGTCGCGCGGGTGAATATCTCCACCTCGACGCCACGTTTGGCGAGCTGAATCGCGGATTGCAGAACGTAGACGTTCATCCCACCCGCGTCACCGGTGCCGGGTTGCGCCAATGGCGAGGTGTGGACCGAGAGAACGGCCACCCGGCGAGGGCGCGAAATGTGCATGGGCGTCACGACTCCATACTGCCCCCTCACCGGGCGCGAACTCTAACCGAGGCTCGAGATGAAGGTTCGCACTTCGGACACGAATCGTGTCGGATCCTCCACGAACGGGCCGTGATTGCAGCCTTCCCAGTACGACGCCTGGGACTTGGGAATCAGTTCCTCGGCGTGCTTACCTGCACTCACGTCGACGACGGAGTCCTCGGTTCCGTGCAGAACGAGAACGGGGATATCCAGGTTGCGAAGCAAGTCGTCGTGACCGACAGCACGGTTGAACAATGCTGCGCGCACCCGCGGACGAGTCGAGAGGCTGTACCCGAACAAGGCCTGCGACGCTGCACCCTTGCCCTCGGGTGGGCCGGTGAGAGCGTTACCGAAAGCGCCGAGTGCCCTGATCGCCTCGCGGGGATCTTCGGACATCGCGCCGGGAACCGCGCTACGCATCGCCGAGCCGACCTTGCCGCCCTTCTCCCCGCGGCCGATGCTGGTGATCGCACCGACCAGAACCGCACCCGCCACCGCGCCGGTTCCGTGCGCTGCCAGATAATCGCAGATCACCAGACCGCCGTACGACCAGCCGAGCAGTATCGCGTTCTCGGTGACGCCTTCTGCCGCGAGAACAGCCGCGACGTCGCCGGCCCAGTTCGCGGAGTCGTCGTATCCGGTTTCGGGAGCATCGGAGTAACCGTGGCCGCGCAGATCGACAGCGATCAGGCGGTAGTCCGCAGCCAGGTCCGCGAGGACCTGCTCGCCCCAGCACTGCGACGACTGAGCCCAGCCGTGCAGCAGCACCAGCGGGGTCCCCGCCGAATTTCCGGTTACTCGATAGACGATGGACGTGCCGTCGACGCTGACGGCTTCACGAATAGACATGCCGTCACGATAGAGGCTGCGACTGCAGCGCCGACCGCGAGCATGTACGCCGACGAGACGTCGTAGCGGTCGATCAGTTGCCCGGCCAGCGCAGACCCGAGCGCCACGCCGACGCCGAGGCCGGTGACCGTCAGGGTCATTCCCTCCGTGAGCTTTTCCGGGGGGACGATCTGTTCGACCAGGGCTGTCGCGATGATGAGCGTCGGTGCGACGGTCGCCCCTGCCAGCACGTATGCACCCGCGAGTGCGGCCACGTTTCCGACCAGGAGTAGTGGGACGCTGAGAACGGCGACCGCGGAGGACGCGATCATCAGTTGACCGCGCAGCGATCGCGCCGGGTGCATCGACCCGAAGATCAGTCCCGCGATTCCCGAGCCGCCGGCGAACAGCGCGAGGACCAGCGTCGCGGATCCCGGCGAATTCTGTTCCTGGGTGAACGCGATGGCGCCGACGTCGATGACGCCGAAGATCGTTCCGAGCATCACCATGATCACGATGACGATCCACATCACGTGGTTACCGAGAACCGACCGTCCGCGGCCGGGTCGGCGCGGATGCACCTTCGGTTCGGTTCCGCGCTGTATGACCAGCAGCAGGGTTCCGGTGACCAGCAGAATCAGTCCCGCCAGGGGTCCCGCCTCGGGAAAGAGCCCGATGCTCAGGCCGACCGAAATGACGGGGCCCGCCACGAAACAGAGTTCGTCCACCACGGATTCGAAGGCGAAGGCGGTGCGCAGCTGAGGTTTTCCGACATAGATCGCCACCCACCTGGCGCGGATCATCGCGCCGATCGTCGGGGTGGCGCCGCCGGGGACGACCAGAACGAAAAGCAGCCAATCGGGAGCTTCCATCCGCACTGCGAGCAAGAGCGCCCCGATCGCCGTGACGCTCACGGCTGCGGCAATCGGCAGGACCGCACGCTGGCCGAAGCGGTCGACCGCACGTGAGACCGCGGGCGCGATGATCGCCGACGAGAGCGCAAAAACCGCGGCGAGCGCGCCGGCGAGCGCGTAGTCACCACGAAGTTGCGAGATCATCGTCACGATTCCGATGCCGATCATGGCGATCGGCAGCCTTGCGACAAATCCGGCGGCTGAGAAGGCGACCGATCCGGGGGCGGCAAAGATCTCGCGGTAGGCGCTCAGCAGGCCTTTGTTGGTGGATTCGCTCATGTCAGCTTCTCGTGCACTGAACAAGGTTCACAGAGCCGAGGCCGACTCGACAAATCGTTTTCACTGTGCGCTCGGGTTGACCTGTCGGTAACTTGCCTTACGATTGCGCGAATGAGTGTCCTGGTGTGTTTCCACGCCCATCCCGATGACGAAGTTTTCACTACGGGTGGCGTGATGAGAATGGCCGCCGACGCAGGTCACCGCGTCGTAGTCGTCACCGCTACCGACGGTGCTCTCGGTGAATTCCCCGACGGCCTGTTGGACGAATACGAGACGTTGGCTCAGCGCCGCAGCCGTGAACTCGAGGCGTCCACCGACGCGTTGGGCGCCAATCGCGTCGTGTCCCTGCATTACCCGGATTCCGGGATGGTGGGTACGCCCGAGAACGAGAATCCGGAAGCGTTCTGCAACGTCGACGTCGAGAAGGCCGCCGAGCGTCTGGCCGAGGTACTTCGTGAAGAGAACGCCGATGTCCTGACCATCTACGACCCCAACGGCGGATACGGGCACCCGGATCACATCCAGGTCCACCATGTCGGCGTCCGGGCCGCAGAACTCGCAGGCACGCCGTTCGTCTACGAGGCGTCCACCAACCGCGATCACATGAAGATGCTGATGCAGGCCAACCCCGAGTGGACCGAAGAGGCGCAGCCGCCGGACATCGAATCGTTCGGGCTTCCGGCAGACCAACTCACCACCGCCGTCGATGTCAGTTCGGTGATCTCGTCCAAGCGCGCGGCCATGTACGCGCACGCGACGCAGGTCGGCGATTTCGGCCCGTTCCTCGAAATGCCGACGGAGCAGCTCGCCGCGGCATTCGGCACCGAGTGGTTCCGTCGCCGCAACGCGCCGGAAGGTCTGTCCGAAACCGCCCTTCCCCTCTGAAGTCACCGCCCTCGATAAACCGAAGTCCCGACGGAGGTTTCGGCGGCTCGTTACCATCGGTAGGCATGGACCTCGAACAACTTGTCGCGAGCATGCCTTTTGCAGTTCACACCGGAATTCAGTTGGACAGCGCGGCACCCGAACAGGTTGTCGGCCATCTGGATTGGGACAGCCACCGCACCACCGCCGGCAACGGAATGCACGGCGGCGCCTTGATGACGCTGGCAGACAGCGTCGGCGCCGTCTGTGCATTCCTCAATCTTCCGCCCGGTGCAAGCACTTCCACCACCAGTTCGTCGACCGTGTTCACTCGCGGGGTGCGCAAGGGCACGGTCACCGCAACCGCCCGGCCATTGCATGCGGGGCGCAGCACCGTCGCGGTCGTGACCGAGATTCGCGACGACGAAGGCCGCCTCGTCGCTCAGGTCACCGCATCACAGGCAGTATTGGGACCGTGAAGCGTCCCGCGTACCGCGCCTCGGGTGCCACCCTGCCGTACGGCAATCTGCTTGCCTCCCATGATGTTGCGATGGAGGGTTACTTCTGGCGATTCACGATGCCAGGCAGCGGACGGGTGGTGATCGCGCTCGCCGGAATCAACAAGTCCGACGGCGGCAACTGGTCGACGCTCGGTCTCGCGGCGCATCCAGGCGGATTCCTCCGTACCGCCGAACATCCGAGCGGATCGGCCGATCCACGGATCCTGGGGGCCTACGCCGACAACGCTTTCCGCGGCAATGCCGATCGACTGCAGGTCGATTTCGGCGACAGCCATCTCGACGTGCGGATCAGCAATCAGCGATTCTGGCCGCATCGCCGCTTCGGGGGATCGAGCTACTTCCAATCAGTTCCCGCACTCAATCAATACTGGCATCCGTGGCTGCTCGGCGGCCGGGTCGAGGGAAGCGCCGTCATCGACGGGCAGAACTGGGATCTCACCGGGGCACAGGTGTACGGCGAGAAGAACTGGGGAAAGGGAGGATTCCCGGAATCCTGGTGGTGGGGACAGGCACAGGGGTTCACCGATCCGCGAGCCTGCGTGGCGTTTGCCGGCGGCCAGGTCAGCGCCGGACCTCTGCGCACCGAAGTCACCGCCGTCGTTGCCGCGCTACCGGACGGAACGGTATTGCGGCTGGGTAATCCGCTGACGTCACAGGTGGAGACGACGGTGTCCGACGATCGCTGGACTCTTCGCGGCTACAGCCGGAAGTGGAGCGTCGACATCGACGGGACCGCGCCCATCGCCGACGCACATATTCTTCCTGTTCCGATACCTGCCGAGCGTCGAAACGTGCCAGGAGCGCTCGAGCATCTCGGTGGAACCATGTCGGTCATCGTCCGCCGGCGCGGCACCATAGTCTGGAAGGACAGGTCACGGTTGGCTGCTCTCGAGCACGGCGGATTGGATCGGGCGCAGGCCGAACTCACTCGGCGGGAACAGCTCTCGCAAGATCGATGAGAGCGGAGGCCGCCGGATTCTTGCCGCCCGACGAACGCCAGACCAATTCCAGCCGAGATCGTGCTTCCGGTTCGAGATCGATCCGATGCAACTCCCCCACTGTCGACTCCGGAAGCACGGCCATTCCCAGCCCCTGCGCTGCCAATGAAACGATGATGCCGAGGTTGCTTGCCTCGAGCGCAACCGTCGGCTTGGTGCCGGCGGCGGCGCACGCGAAGTCCAGACACGTTCTGATGCCGGTTCCCTCCGGCAGACAGATGACCGATTGCGTCGCGAGTTCGGCAAACGGCAGAGACGACACCTCGGCCAGCGGATGATCCGCCGCCACTCCGGCCACCAGTCGTTCGTCGGTGATCACCCTCGATTCGAGCCCTTCCGGCAGCTTGCCCGCCACCCCGATGACGGCTATGTCGAAGGTTCCGTCCAACACTCCGGCAAGCAAACTGCGCGAATCGTCCTCGGCCAGCGAAATGTCCAGTCCGGGGTGTTTGTTGTGCAACCGACTGAGCAGATCTGTGAGGTCGGCGGAAGCGCAGGCGGTAACCATCCCGACCGAAACGGAACCCCGAACCAGTCCGTTCAAGGCATCGACAGCGTCGCGGGTGCTCTGAACGGAAGCAAGTGCAGCGTAGGCGTGCGGGAGGACAGCTCGCCCGGCGTCGGTCAGACAAACGGTTCGACCACTACGATCGAGCAATTCCTGCCCCAACTCACGTTCGAGCCGTTTGACCTGCGCACTCACACCCGGTTGGGCTACGTGAAGCCGCTCGGCGGCGCGAGTGAAGTTGGCTTCCTCCACTACCGTGACAAAGTATTCGAGCTGCCGAAGTTCCATAACTGCTGATTCTAGCTGCGAGACAAACTAGATCTTGGACTTATCGACGGCGGGCTAGAACGATGGAAGCATGACAACAACAGATGACGTTCAGAAGGCCGGAACCCCGGAAGACATCGCGAAGCTTTTTGTGCAGTTCGCCAACGCTGGTGACGCAGACGCCGTCGCCGCACTCTACGAGGAGGATGCGGTGATGGCCTTCCCGCCCGGATCACTCACCGTGGGCCGCCAAGCCATCCGCGAGGTGATCTCTCAGATGCTGGCAGCTGCACCGAGATTCACCGTCGAGGAATCTCTACCGACGGTGATCAGCGGCGACCTCGCCATGACCTCGACCAAACCTTCCGACGGAACCGGCGGGCGCACGCAGGTCGCGCGCCGCCAGTCCGACGGATCATGGTTGCGAGTCTTGGATCGACCGGAACTCTGACTACCCTCTTCGCAGTCAGACGGCCGACGCGCGACGCATGGCCGCAGCGGGATCAGCAAACAGTGAACTCAGTGACACGACCGTGGAAGCGTATTCCTGAACCCGATTACCGAAACCGGTAATTCGAATGTCCTTACGCTCCAACGAGGATGCCGTCGAGAAAGCCTCGGCGACATGGGGCACTCCGGCGGGATAGTCGGTGAATGCCTGACCACCCAGAATCACACGATCCGGGTTGAACAGGTCACGCAGCATTGCCACCGTCCGGCCGAGGACGCGTGCTCGATCAACCAGAAGTTCGTGTGCCGGAATGGAACCCGACGACGCAGCCCGGTAGACGTCCGCGATCGTGACACGCTCACTGCCCTGGATCACGGCGCCCGAAGACAAAGCCTGCGCGACTACAGCGCGGTCACTGATCGTTGCTTCAAGGCAACCCACGGCGCCGCAGGTGCACCGTGCGGACGAACCCGTCGGAAGGTGCGCGATCGAACCGGGTCCGCTGGACGGCGTGTGTACTCGACCTTCGAAAGTGATTGCGATACCGGCAGTTTCACGGGCGTAGAAGTACAGCCCGGTAGTGCCCGGCGTCGGAGCCTCGGCACGGTCGGTGCTGAGCAGTAGTTCCGACGCAGCCATCGCCTCGACGTGGGCTGCGACTGAGACGGGGAGATCCAAGCCGGCTCCGATGATGGATCCGACTTTGGCGCCCTTCCACCCCAGGCGCGGGTGATCGACTACTCCGGTCGCCGAATCGACGCGACCGCCGATGGCCACGCCGACGGCGAGTGGACGACGCTTGTGCCACCGTGAGGCAAACGATTTGGCCGAGCGCGCAATGGTGGCAAGCGCGACAGCAGAATTGGTGGCGGGAGTCGGAATCTCGACGGCGCCGAGCACCTTCCCGCGGATGTCGCTGGCGATGATGCTGGTGACGACGGCACCGATATGAATGCCCACGGTCAAGTACGGCTCGTGGTTGACCTCGAACGGAACCCGCGGACGCCCGATGGCGCCGGAGGCCGTCAAGTCTGCGCGTTCGCGCAGGATCCCGAGGTCCAGCAGGCTCGTGACCTGCCGGTTCACGGTGGCAATACTCAGTCCGGACGCTTTCGCCGCGGTATCGCGAGAGAGCGGTCCGCGGGATCGAGCAATGCGCAACACCGTCGCGGACGGTCCGTCGGCAATGCGCAGTTCGGGCACGACGATCTGGGTACGGGTCCGCGTTCCCGAGAGCGCGGTTCGCGATCGGATGTTCGGAATGGCGGAGATGGTGGGTGTCGACATGGCTGTCCCTTGCAGAAGGAGGAGAAGGCGCATATCTCTGTCGACCGCGAAATCAGCTTTTGCGCTGGTCAAGCGAAGAGAAAGACAGGAAAGGCGCAGAAATTAGCTGCAGAAAGAACGGCGGCGACAACACAGCTCTCGCGCCAAGGGCAGACGCGAACCAAGCGCAGCGGTCACATAGGTGACCCGCAAAGCGGCAGGCTGGTCGGTCGACATGGCTCCAAAAGTAGCAGCTTCACCGAGATTCACAAATCAGGTGCGGTAACGATCACACTGACCACAACCCTGTCGAGGCGGATTCTCGCGTGTTTGGGTGGGTGCACTCCCCACGAAAGGTGCACCATGTCTACAGCTTTCGCCAAGCCGACCCTCACGGACGCGGCATCAACGAA
The DNA here is from genome assembly GCF_013277835.1 of Rhodococcus sp. MS13. NCBI lineage: Bacteria > Bacillati > Actinomycetota > Actinomycetes > Mycobacteriales > Nocardiaceae > Rhodococcus > Rhodococcus sp. MS13. Next base: position 428,557 of record NZ_VBTL01000011.1, on the reverse strand, counting down.
CGGGGCGGCTGCCGGCGCCGCTCGCGGCACTGTCACCCCCCTCGGCGCGCATATCGGCGCCCGAATCGACGGAATCACTCTCGGCGAGCACCTCGATCCGGCGACGATCTCACTCATCCGACAGGCGCTTCTCGAACACAAGGTGATCTTCTTCCGCGGACAGAACCACCTCGACAACGATTCGCAGTACGAGTTCGCCCAGCTGTTGGGCACCCCGACCACTGCCCACCCCACGGTGAAGTCGCACGGCGCAAAAGTTCTGCCCATCGATTCGGACCTGGGCAAGGCCAACAGTTGGCACACCGACGTCACCTTCGTCGATCGCATCCCCAAAGCTTCGATCCTGCGCGCGGTGCAGCTGCCCGAATACGGCGGTTCCACGACGTGGGCGTCAGGGGTAGCCGCGTACAACGGACTGCCGGATCCACTCAAGGCGCTCGCGGAGAACCTCTGGGCTCGCCACACGAACGTCTACGATTACGCGGCCACCAGCGCCGAGCGTCTCACCGAAGATCGCACGGCCGCCTACCGCGAGGAGTTCCAGTCCACGTACTTCGAGACGGAGCACCCTGTGGTGCGTGTCCACCCCGAAACCGGAGAACGCACGCTCGTCCTCGGACATTTTGTCAAGAACTTCGTCGGGTTGAGCACCGAACAGTCGAACGGTGTGTTCAAGCTCTTGCAGGATCACGCCATCAAGCTCGAGTACACGACGCGCTGGAACTGGGAAGCGGGTGACGTCGCGATCTGGGACAACCGCGCCACCCAGCATTACGCGATCGCAGACTACGACGACCAGTACCGGCGTCTGGAGCGCATCACACTTGCCGGCGACATCCCGGTCAACATCCATGGGGAACGAAGCCGCAGTATCGCCGGCGACGCTTCCGAGTATTCGGTTATCGAAGGTGCAGTTGCGGCAGAAGGTGCCTCGAACAACTCATGACTCACGCAGATTCCGCCCTTCCGCCGCACGCGCGCGGTTACGAAGGCTTCGAGGGTCGAATCGGCCGCACCGCAGCCGATTCGACCCCGGCGTGGCCCACAGCCACGACCCCGCCTCTCGGATCACCCAACATCGTCGTGGTTCTGATCGACGACATGGGATACAGCGACATCGGACCGTTCGGCTCCGAGATCGAGACTCCCACCCTCGACCGCCTTGCCTCGCAGGGCATTCGAATGACCAACTATCACACGACGCCCCTCTGCTCGCCGTCGCGCGCCGCGCTTCTCACCGGCCTCAATCCGCACCGCGCCGGGTACGGATTTGTTGCCAACGCCGATCCGGGATACCCCGGACTGCGTCTGGAATTGGCCGACGACGTCCAGACACTCCCCGAAATCCTCCGCGGCGCGGGCTATGCGACCTATGCGGTGGGCAAGTGGCATCTCGTGCGCGACGCAAACCTCGCCCCGGGACGAAGTCGTGACTCCTGGCCGACACAGCGTGGATTCGATCGCTACTACGGCTCACTCGAAGGACTCAACTCCTTCTACTACCCCAATCAACTGATCTCCGACAATTCTGTGGTCGACGTCGACGAGTATCCCGAGGGCTACTACCTCACCGACGATCTGACCGACAAGGCTGTCGGGTACATCAAGGACCTTCGCGCCCACGATCAGGACAAGCCGTTCTTTCTCTACTTCGCACACGTCGCCATGCACGGACCCTTACAGGCCAAGCCCGCCGATCAGGCGAAATACCGCGGTCGCTACGACGAGGGCTGGGATCGAATCCGCGAGTCGCGGTTCGCCTCTCAGCTACTGCAGGGACTCTTTCCGGAGGGGACACGACAGGCACCGCGTAACTCCGAACCCGGATTCGACGTGCCCGAATGGCATTCGCTCACGCCGGAGGTGCAGTCTCGGTTCGCCCGCTACATGGAGGTGTACGCGGCGATGGTCGACTCGATCGATCAGAGCGTCGGACGCATCGTCGACACCCTGGACGAACTGGGCGAACTCGACAACACGATCATCGTCTTCACCTCGGACAACGGCGGCACCGCCGAGGGCGGTTCGGACGGGACTCGAAGCTACTTCGCGCAGTTCGCACATATTCAGGATCCGGACTGGGTGGGCGATGTCCCACACGACGAATCCCTCATCGGCGGACCTGAATTGGGCGTGCACTATCCACGTGGATGGGGGCAGACGTCCAACACCCCCTTCCGGTTCTACAAAGGGCAATCCTTTGCCGGTGGGATCCGTGTTCCCTTCCTCCTGTCCTGGCCCGCGGGATTGAAACCCGAAGCGGGCGACAACGGGATCCGCGACCAGTTCGCGTATGTCACCGACCTGACGCCGACGCTTCTCGAACTGGCCGGAATCGAAACCCCCACCGTGCGAAACGGGCTGCCGGTCAAGGAGTTCGACGGTGTGTCGAGCGCGCCGGTTCTGCGTTCACCCACCGCTCCGAGTACCCACACCGAGCAGTACACCGAGGTGACCGGAATCCGCGGCTACTACAAGGACGGATGGAAACTGCTGGCGCTCGCTCCAGCTGACATCGACAAACCGCACTGGCAATTGTTCGACGTCCGAGCCGACCCGACCGAGCTCGACGACCTCGCATCACGGTTTCCCGACAAGGTTCGCGAACTCGCCGAGGCCTGGGACCACTCGGCGTGGGCGAACACCGTGTTTCCTCTACTGGGCAATACCGTCGGCGCGGTTCGCCGTCCGGAGGAGGAGGCACTCTCACGCCCGGTGCGACTACTTGCGGGAACGCCCCCACTGGAGCGCTACCGCTCATCCAAACTGATCGGGTTCCGTGACTTCGACATCACGATCGAACTCGACGGTTACCGCGAAGGCGACGCCGGCGTCCTTGTCGCCCATGGGGATCCACAAGGTGGATATCTTCTCTACGTCGAGGACGGCAACCTGCATCTCGGATACAACGCCTTCGGTTCCTACTCCGTGGCCGATGCGGGGCCATTGCCGGTCGGCACCAAGCGAATCGACGTGTCCGTGGCTGTGTTACCGCGGTTGCGTTGGGACCTCCACGTCAGCGTCGACGGCATTCACGCGGGCCAACTGCTCGGGCAAGTACAACTGGTCGGGATGGCGCCGTGGACCGGCATCTCGGTCGGGGTCGACGCCAGAGGACCTGTGTCGTGGGAAGTACGACGACGCCACGGACCATTCCGGTACAGCGGCGCGCTGCGCGCCGTCACCTACACCCCTGGCCCGGTCAAGGTACCGCGTCGTCACATTGAATCCATCGAACGGGAAGCAGAGTATGCCGCCGACTAGCCCTACGATTGCATCATGACCATTTCTTCCGATGCCCGCATCGCCGTAGTCACCGGAGCCAGCTCCGGAATCGGTGAGGCCACCGCCCGCACCCTGGCAGCTCAGGGATTCCACGTCGTGATCGGTGCTCGCCGCGTCGATCGTCTCGAGAAGATCGCCGAGGAAATCGGTGGTACCGCTCTCGAACTCGACGTCACCGACGAGGATTCCGTCGACGCGTTCGCGGCCGTGGTCCCCCGTGTCGACGTGTTGGTCAACAACGCGGGTGGTGCAAAGGGTCTGGCAACAGTCCTGGACGCCGATCTGGACGACTGGCGGTGGATGTGGGAGACCAATGTCCTGGGCACGTTGCGTGTGACGAAGGCACTGCTGCCCAAGCTGATCGATTCGGGTGACGGTCTGGTCGTGACCATCACCTCGGTGGCCGCGCTGGAGGCATACGACAACGGCTCGGGCTATACCACCGCCAAACACGCTCAAGCCGTCCTTCATCGGACATTGCGCGGTGAACTGTTGGGTAAGCCCGTTCGACTGACCGAAATCGCGCCCGGAGCAGTCGAGACCGAGTTCTCACTCGTCCGGTTCGAGGGTGATCAGGACAAGGCCGACAAGGTGTACGAGGGAATCACACCGTTGGTGGCGCAGGACATCGCCGAGATCATCGGTTTTGTCGCGTCGCGGCCGTCACATGTGAACCTCGATCAGATCATCGTCAAGCCGCGGGATCAGGCAAGCCCCGGTCGGTTCCATCGCACCACCAGCTAGTTCGAATCGCACCGAACAGCTAGAGCCTCGGGCGAATCGACTGACGGAGGACGGAGTCGAGATTGCGTGCAATCTCGGCCTCCGTCACTTCCGCGGAAGCGCCGCGGGCACTCACGGTTTCACCCGCGGTGATGATGTACCGACCGTCGCCGGCATAGTCGTACCAGTGAAACGTTATTCCGTCGTCGGTCGGCCTGCTGTCGACGGCTCCTCCCGGGTATGCGGTGACTTCACCGATCGAGGTCCGCTCTCGGCCGAAGAATCTGCTCACTTCCTCGCTTCCGCGCGCACCGGCTGCGCTGCTCAGAAAGCTCTGCCTCCCGGCAGTTTTCGGCCTTTCGATGCTCACGCCACGCTCCGATCCAGCGGGGCAGGTCGGCAGGTGATCGACGAGCATCCGCGGAATTGCCGATGGGCGTGCCACGGTGAAAACCACGTCGGAGCCACAGTCGACAGTCCTGCCGGGCAGTTGAGTCAGGAGCACACCCAGGTCGCCGGCAACAACACCGTGCAATCGCGTCACCGTACTCATTTTCTGCCCGTGAAAACCGGAAACCTCCACACGAGCATCAGGATTCGCGAGAGCACCGAGAACGTGATGCAGCCGATCGTCGAGCACGGCAGACAGGTGCGCTCCCGCTCGACGTCGCGCCGCTGTCAGCTCGTTCATGGTGTCGGCCGCCGGACGAAACCGCAGCGGGTACGGGAGTCGGTCACGTCCGACCGCTTCCCAGAGAATCTGGAATTCGAGGCCGGTGAACTGCCACTGCATGGTGGTCATTCGCCCAGTACCGCCGGGGAGACCATGGGTAGGTCGCCGATCAGGGCGTTGCCGTTCTCGACGGTGACGAGGTAGCCGGGGGTGTCGTGAACGTTGTCTTCGTCTTGCCCTTGCCCTCGTCCCGGTGCCATGCCGCCGACGCCACCCATCGCTCCCCGACCACTCTGCGCGCCCGTCGCCGAAGTACCGCCAGTTCCGTTGACTCCCCCACGTCCGCCACCGGCGAGGCCACCGCCGCCGCCAGGGCCGCCAGGTCCGAGGGCTCCACCTGGCCCGAAGCCGCCGGTACCGATTCCACCGGCAGATCCTCCACCCGAACCGCTACCCACCGGGCCTGACGGCACACCGGAACCGAGCTGAGCACCATTCGGAGTTGCACGGGCAAGGCCATCCGGCGCTGCACCGGCGGACAGTGGACCGGCATGTGCCGCGGTGGTCCGGGCCGGGCCGGAATCGTTTGCGGACCGGGCGGCGTCGGCACCGGAATTCCCCTGGGCGTCAACACCACTACGGTTGTCACCATTTCCGGAACTGCTGCTGGAAGGGTTCTGACCGGAACCGTCCCCGGCCGGATTTGCACCGCCGGAGTTTCCACCGTCCACTCCTCCACCAACTCCGCCACCCGACGCCGATGGCGCGCCGAGCCCGTTCCCCGTTCCCGAGGCCATACCTCCGCCGGAACCACCACCACCGAATGCGCCGCCACTTCCAGCCCCGCCACTTCCAGCCCCGCCACTGCCGGTGACCGGATTGAAAGCGGCCGGGAGGATCGGCACCTGGTCGTCCGCACGCTTCATGTACGGCAGATACACGTCCTTCATCACCTGGCGCGCTTGACGTTCGGCTTCTTCCGCTTCGTATTGGGCCTGCTTCCACGTAGCCCCGGGAACCAGGCTGAGAAACCTCTCGACCGTCGAGGCGCCGTCGGGTGCCGGAATCGAGCGTTTGGCCTCGTCGAGTGCGATCTTCGCCTCCTCGATCTTGTTCGAGATCAGATCGACCCGCACCTTCAGCTCACCCGCATCAGCCGAGTAGGCCAGCACTGCTTCCAACGCAGCCGAGCCGCCGCGCCCCTGCCAGCCTTCGGTGATTGCACCGTTCACATCGTTCTGGAACTTCCCGATGCCAGATTCCACCCGGCCGGCAATGGCCTTCCAGGCCTCACCGATTGCACTCAGGGTTGCCGGATTCATCTCGTTGACGTGGTTGAAGATTTCGGAGTGCGACATCGCATCGAAAGGATCGTCGTCCACGATTGCATGTTCGCTGTACTCGAGCGATGACGTCTGGGCCGTGAGGGCATCGCGCTCACCCCAGGCTCGTGCGCGCTCTGCATCGGCGTCGGCGGTCGCAACAGCCATCTCGTCGTCGAACGCGCCGCGGTCGTCGGTTACGGATTGCACCAGAGCAGATGTAGCGACTGCGCTCGCGATGGGAGCGCCGACAACTGGCAACGCCGCCACGCCGGACGGGACGGCATGCGTCGCTTCGGAGATCCTGCCAAGCACATCTTCCAGAAATGGAATGCCCACCGCTGCCCCCTGACGTCGAAATCCCCGTCGGACTCCCCCGAGCCGACAGCGCTTACCTGTATTGACGCAAGCAACGCCCGGATGGTTCCGCTCGTCGACGGATTTCTCGGTTCACAGCAGTAGAGACTTACGCCAGTGCAGACATCGACTTCCAGGTCGGCAAATCGATCGCCCAGTCGTAGATGTCGCCGTCCGCAGGCGACAGGTCGATCGACGTGCCGGTCACCTCGACGGGGTCACCGTAGAGGGCGGTTCCGAAGTATTCCTGCGCGTCGGATGTCGACAGGTTGATGCAACCGTTCGTGACGTTCGACGAGCCCTGTACCCCGGTGGTCTGAGGATTGGCGTGGATGAATTCGCCGTTGTTGGAGATGCGCACCGCCCAACGCTCACGCACGTTCTCGTAGAACGGCGGATTGGACATCATGAAGTCTTCGTACTTCTCCGTCACCATGTGAATGCCGCTGCGCGTGACGTTTCGAGGTTCGTTTCCCTCGCCGTAGCTGACGGGAATGTCCATGATCGTCTGACCGTCTCGCACCACCTGCATGCGGTGGCTCGGCGCGTTCGCCTTCACGATCTGGCTACGACCGATCGTGAAGTCGAGCGTGAGATCCTGGTCGCCGTAAGCGCCACCGCCGTAGTTCAAGCCGTAGAGCTTGGCGTCCAGATGGACAGTTGTGCCCGGCACCCAGTAATCGGCCGGTCGCCAATGGGCCCGTGATCCGCCGTTGTCGTCGGCCAGCCATGCCCACGATCCGGCGGTGGGCGGCACGGTGGTCACGACAAGCGCCTTCTCGACGGCCGCCTTGTCGACGACGGAGTTGTCGAACTGCAACGTGATCGGTGCCGCGATACCAACTTCCTGGCCGTCGGCGATGTTGAGGGTGGCGCCGGTGGTCGACTCCGGGGCGACCGTCGTAAAGCTCCCCTGCACTGGCACGGATTTACCGTCGGTTCCGGTTGCCGAGCCCGACCACGAATACGTGGTGCCGTAGCCGAGTGCCTCACTGACGGTGAACGTCGTCTTGTCAGGCGAGAGTTGTCCGGCGACGGCCTTACCGGCCGCGTTGCTGAGATTGACGTCGGCCAGTGTTCCCTGGGTCACCGCAACCGAGACGGGCGCGACCGGGCTGACGTCTTTGGTACCGGGTGCCGGCGTCGACACCACGGTCGCAACAAGCGCTGGTTCGGCGGCCGCCGCACCGCCTTGTCCGTCCTTGCCACCGATCGTGCAGCCGACGGCGGCCACCATCACCGCGAGCAATACAGCTACCAACGCAACAACACGCGAACGACTTCTCCGACCACCCAGCTCATGCACTTCAACAGGCTACCTGCGGGCTCCGTCAGGAATCAGATGGTGAAGCCCACAGTTACCGGTTCCGGTTCCAGGTGGACGCCGAACGCGGCTTCGACGCCGTCGCGAACCGTCCGCGCGAGCGAGACCACATCCGCGCTCGTTGCCGACCCTCTGTTGGTCAACGCCAAGGTGTGTTTCGTCGACAGCCTGGCCGGTGCATCTTCACCGGGATAACCCTTCGAGAATCCGGCCCGTTCGATCAACCATCCGGCCGAGAGCTTGGTTCCACCACTGCCCGGGAACTGCGGCACGGTGACGTCTCCGAGCTGTTCGGTTATTGCTCCGAGCACAGCGGGCAGCTTGTCGTCCGGCACCACGGGGTTGGTGAAGAATGAACCCGCGCTCCACGTGTCGTGGTCGTACGGATCGAGCACCATCGCCTTGCCGGTCCGCAATCCCAGAACCGCCTCGCGGACCTGCGACGCAGGCAACCGCTCGCCTTCCTCGGCCCCGAGTGCAGTGAACAGTTCGCGGTACGCGAGCGGGGCGCTCAATCCGTCGGTCGACGCATCGAATTCGACGGCGAGAACCACTGCTGCATCGGAATGCTTGAGAACGCTCGACCGGTAGCCCAACTCGAGTTTCGACGGTTCGACCCACGACACTTCGCCGCTGCGTCGGTCGAGCAATTGAACCTGCCGGAGCCGCGAGCCCACCTCGACGCCGTACGCGCCGACGTTCTGCACCGGCGTCGCACCGGTCGAGCCCGGAATCCCGGACAGGCATTCGAGGCCGCCCAGTTCCGCGGCGACGGATTGGCCGACTACTTCGTCCCACACTGCGCCCGCTTCGGCAATGACGCGGTCCGTGTCGAGGCTCACGGTGGTGTTGGCCACACGAACGACAACTCCGTCGAATCCCGCGTCCGAGATCACGAGATTCGATCCGCCGGCGAGAATCAGCGTCGGGATCTGCTCGCGATCGAGCAGCGTCACGACGTCGATCAACGACTGCGTCGTCGGGCATTCGGCGAGCAGCCGCGCCGGTCCCCCGATTCGGAGCGTCGTCAATCCCGACAAGTCAACGTTCTCGGACACGAAAGCGCCTGATTCCACGACGCGTCTGCCAATGGTTACGTCCCACACATCGATAAACGGTAGCCTCCACAATCGTGAGCCGTCGCATCGAGCATTCGTCGAAGTACACAGTCCCCGCCGAGAAGGTCCATGAGGCGGTGACCTCCGAGCAGTACTGGCGCGACCGAATCGTCGCTGTCGGTGGTCCCGGCGCGGCGATCGAAGAGCTGACCGTTCGCGACGAGACCGTCGCGGTCACGATGTCGCAGATCATTGCTGCCGAGCATCTCCCGAGCATGGTGTCGAAGGTCGTCAACGGCGACATCGTCATCAAGCGCAGTGAGACGATGGCTCCTTTCAAGGACGGCAAGGCCACTGGCACCTTCTCCGCCCACGTCGACGGTGTTCCCGCCCGTATCGAGGGCACGCAGGTCCTGACTGGCGACGAGAACTCCGCCACTCTCGAGATCGAGGGTGAGGTCGAGGTCAAGATCCCGTTCCTCGGCGGAAAGATCGAAAGCGCGATCGTCGACGAGGTTGTCCGGCTCATCCAGGCCGAACAGGACTTCACCCGGGAGTGGATCGCGAAGTAAGATCCTGCGGGCGGCGATAGTTGTGGATACGGCCAATTTGGCTTGTCACAGCGCGTAACAGGTATTCTTTCCGATCATGGCTCGCCGCATCGACTACTCCGCCCGCTATCAGCACTCCCCCGAGCAGGTCTACGCGGCACTGGCGGACCGCTCGTACTGGGAGGCCCGCGTCGAGGAGATGCGCAAGCATTCCGAGAACCATGTGGAACATTTCGAGGTCACCGATTCCGGAATCGATCTCGTGCTGCACCACATTCTCCCGCGCACCGATTTGCCGGACATTGCTCAGACGGTGATGAAGAAGGATCTGGTCATCACGCGCAAGGAGTCGTACGGCGCCTTCGGCGACACCGTGACCGGAACGTACGAAGCGTCCATCCCGGCCGGGCCGGGGAATCTGTCCGGCACCATGGAGTTGTTCGCGACCGAGACCGGGTCCACGCTACGAACCACGTCCGAGGCGAAGGTCTTCATACCGTTCATCGGCGCGAAGTTGGAACAGCTCATGCTCATCAACCTCGTCGATCTGTTCCGCACCGAAGCCCAGGTCACCGCGACCTGGCTCGCCGCACGCTGAAGCCGACGTGAAGAAGGCTCCACCCCCGAAGATCGAGGGGGTCATCACCCGTGGCACGACGGGGATCAACAGACTGCGACGAAGTGACCGGTGGATCGTCCACAACCGCACTATCGCTCGCGCCCTGAACAATGCGGCCGATCCGTTGATCGTCGACCTCGGGTACGGGGCGAGGCCGGACACCACCTTCGAGATGGCAAGCCGCCTCACCGCTGTCCGGCGGGATCGACGCGTCATCGGGCTCGAGATCGACCCCGCCCGCGTGGTCGAGAGTCGTGACGGTGTCAGCTTCGCCCGTGGCGGATTCGAACTGGCCGGTCTCACACCCGTTTTCGTACGCGCCTTCAACGTCCTCCGGCAGTATCCGGAAGACGCCGTGGACTCTGCGTGGGCACACATTCAGTCCGGCCTCGCCCCGGGCGGACTGCTACTCGACGGAACCTGCGACGAGCTCGGAAGGCGTTGCGCCTGGGTGCTTCTCGACGCCGATCGTCCCTTGACCCTGACACTGGCCTGGGATCCCTTCGACATCGATCGCCCTTCCGACATCGCGGAACGTCTCCCGAAGGCTCTCATCCACCGCAACGTTCCGGGCGAGCCGATCCATGCACTGCTCAGCGCTGCCGATCGAGCCTGGGCAACTGCCGCGCCGCACGCCTCCTTCGGACCTCGACATCGCTGGGCTGCCGCATTGGAAATTCTTCGGGCGCAAGGAATTCCCGTGCAGCCCGCGCGACGACGTCTTCGCGACTGCATCCTGACGGTGCCATGGCATGTCGTAGCGCCGAACCCCTGAACTCGCAGACGGGAAACGCCTCGCCGCAGAAGTTGTCTCTGCGGCGAGGCGTCTGTGTGCAGGCGTCGAGCTAGGACCCGAAGATGTTTTCCAGGCTTCCCAGCGAACCTGTCGAACTGCCGCCGTTGCCGGGCTCTCCGCCGTCGGACTCTGCCGTGATCTTGACGGTGACTGCAGTCTGGGTCTCGGAACCGAGGTAGCCGTCGGTTCCGCTGAACACCGCGGTGATTCGGCGATCACCGAGTTCGGTGAAGGTGTGCGAGAGCGTGGCCTTGCCGTTCACTACCGCAACCGGTCCACCGATCGGGGTGGTTCCGTCCATGAACTGAACGGTTCCTGCGCTGAGCGTAGGTGCCACTGCCGCAACGAGATCAACCTTCGCGCCCTTGACCGCTGACGCCGGAGCGCTCACGGTGATGGACGTTTCCTGATCCTCCGCGGCCGGAGCCGTGACCGAAACCGACTGAGCGGCCGAGGTAGAGGTGAGGAATCCTGTTGCACCCGAGTAGACGGCCGTGATGTCGTGCGTACCGACGCTCGCGAACTCGTGCATGATCGACGCTTTGCCGTCGACGACCGGCACCGCCGAGCCGAGATTGCCCGAGCCGTCCTTGAACTGCACCGTGCCACCCACCGGCGACGGAGTGACCGCCACGGAGAGACCCACTGCCGTACCGGTTTTTGCATCCGCCGGAACGGTCAAGACCGTCTCGGTCTGCTGGTCGGTGGGAGCCGGCGCCTTGACGTTCACAGTCTGGGTGTTGGACGTCGAACCCAGGTAGTTGCCCGAACCCGAGAATACTGCGGTGATGCTGTACTCGCCCGCCACGTTGAAGGTCGGCATGGTTGTCGCCTTACCCGTGGCGTCCACTGGAACCGAGGGGCCCAGATCCCTGCCACCTTCCTTGAACTGCACGGTGCCACCTGCAACACCGGTCGAGACAGAGGCAGTGAACGACAATGCCTCACCGGTCGACGCCGTCGACGGGCCGACGAGTGTGGTCGTTGTGTTCTCCTCGACCACCACCGGAGCGACTGTCAACGCATGCGGCGCCGACGTCGAGGCCTGGTAGACACCGGAACCGGAGTACACCGCCACGATCGAATGCGCGCCTTCTGCATAGGAATTCGTCAGCGAGGCCTTGCCGTTGGCATCGACGGTAACGGCGCCGCCGAGGTCGGTTGCACCGTCTTTGAACTGCACCGTGCCACCCGCCGGAGTAGGCGACACCGTAGCCTCGACGGTCACGGACTCACCTGCAACTGCACTTGCGGGACCGGTGATCGCGGTTGCAGTGCTCTTGTCCGCTTCGGACACGACGACGTCGACAGCAGACGACGTGGAGGTCGCCACCTTTGCATTTCCGAGGTACTTGGCCGTCACGCTGTGGGTTCGGACGTCAGCCGGTGTCCAGGCAAGTGTTGCAACACCATTGGCGAGCGCGCCCGCACCGATCTTGGTGGCACCGTCGAAGAACTCCACCGAATCACCGTCGGCACCACCGGTCACCGTCGCGCTCAGCGGAACAGGTTGTCCCAACTTCACGCCACTGACCGGTGACACGGCCGTCGTCGAGACGTTCTTCTGAACATTGATCGACGGGCCACGACCATTCGTCGTGTCGTCAACGAACACCGTCCCGTCGAAATGCACCGTCGTCGACAAATTGGTACCACGAGCACAATCCGCGCCGACGCGATACTGGAATTCGAACGTCTTGACGTCACCGCCCCACATCGGCCACTCCGTAGCACCCGCACTCAACCGAACAGAATCAGTAGCCACCTCGTTGACACGGAACGCACTACCGTTCACCGTCGCCGAACCATCGACATACGTCATACACGCCGGATGAAAATCGCGCACCGCATACAGATTGTGAACCCCAGCAGTTCGCTTGAACACCGTCTTCGACGTGATCACATCACCCTCGGACGGCGTGCCGTTACTGATCGTCCGAGTCACCTTGTACCCATCGGAATTGAACTCAGCCGTCACCGGAGCCGCACCAGCAACCCCGACACCCGTAACCACCGCGAACCCCGCAGCAACAGCAAACACACTCAAACCTGCAACTGCACGACGTGCAGAACCTACAGACATAGATTTTCCTTCTCGAGAAGTGAGGGATATGGGTGATGCCCCACCACCTGAAGCGGGCGGGGCATCACCGGGTATCGATTGCTAGGAGCCGAAGATGTTGCCGAGGCTGCCGAGCGAACCGGTGCCGTTGCCTGGTTCTTCACCGTCGACCGGTGCGGCGATCTGGACGGAGACCTGATCGGAGGATGCCGTCACTGTGCCGGCGCCCGAGTACTCCGCCGCGACAATTCGCTGACCCTGAGTTGCGGGCTTCCACGAAAGGCTGGCCTTTCCGGATGAATCGACCGTAGCCGTGCCGATGACGGTCTCGCCGTCCTTGAAGGTGACTGTGCCACCGGCATTTGCAGGACTGATCTGAGCGGAGATCGTCTGTGCAACGCCGACCTGGCCCGCTACTACGCTGAGATCTGTTGTGGAGCTTGTTGTTCCGGCGGGCCGTTCGGCGACTGTCACATTCGCGGTGGTACTCGACCCGGTGACGCCGGATCTGCCGGCGAACACAGCCTCGACGTTCTGCGCACCGGCAACCGCCGGAACCCAGGCGTAGGTCGCTTCACCGTTGCCTGCCACCGGCACCGAAGCGAGCACCGTTCCGCCGACCTTGAACGTGACCGTTCCACCAGTGCCCGACGCGGATACAGTCGCTTTGAGAGTGGTCGACTTGCCGACCTGCGCGCCCGAGATCGGCGCCAGCGTCGTACTGGACTGAGCATCGGCCTGCGAAACGTTCACGATCAGCGCTGCCGAAGCGGAACCGACGGCACGCGTCGTGTCGGCGAACTTCGCTGTGATCGAGTGGTCTCCACGGGTTGTCGGTGTCCAGGCAAGTGTTGCAACACCATTGGCGAGCGCGCCCGCACCGATCTTGGAACCGGCGTCGAAGAACTCCACCGAATCACCGTCGGCACCACCGGTCACCGTCGCACTCAACGTCACCGGCTGCCCCACCTGAGCGCCACTGACCGGTGACACGGCCGTCGTCGACACGTTCTTCTGAACATTGATCGACGGACCACGACCATTCGTCGTGTCGTCAACGAACACCGTCCCGTCGAAATGCACCGTCGTCGACAAATTGGTACCACGAGCACAATCCGCACCGACGCGATACTGGAATTCGAACGTCTTGACGTCACCGCCCCACATCGGCCACTCCGTAGCACCCGCACTCAACCGAACAGAATCAGTAGCCACCTCGTTGACACGGAACGCACTACCGTTCACCGTCGCCGAACCATCGACATACGTCATACACGCCGGATGAAAATCGCGCACCGCATACAGATTGTGAACCCCAGCAGTTCGCTTGAACACCGTCTTCGACGTGATCACATCACCCTCGGACGGCGTGCCGTTACTGATCGTCCGAGTCACCTTGTACCCATCGGAATTGAACTCAGCCGTCACCGGAGCCGCACCAGCAACCCCGACACCCGCAACCACCGCGAAACCCGCAGCAACAGCAAAGACACTCAAACCACCGACAACACGACGAACACCACTCACGGACATCCACATCCCTCTCGCACACGGGAGCAGACAGCCGTCCAGGACAAGCGTCCGTCTGCTTTTGATGCCGTGACGTTATCCCATTGACTGTAAAGTAACTACGCTTTTCGCCGAATTAGTTCATCGCCGACATCACCAAGCTGCAGCGATCATGGGTCGAAAGTCCCGAAGTACTGGTCCAGATATCGCTCCACCTGCACTGAAGTCAGAATATTCGCCCCGAAGTAGCGCATTTCAAATCTCTGATATTGGTGTCATATTCGATTTCGAACGTGATGCCAGAAGGTCGCAGAAGCATAGAAAATCAATCTCGACTACAGGCTTGCGGCGAGCGCCAACTCCACTCGGACGGCAACGTCGATGCTCGCGTTTTCACACGAGAGATACAACTCGTGCGCGTCCAGTCGACCTATCGCTACCGCATCGGCGACTACTTCGTTGAGCAGGACTTGAGAAATTCCACCGGAAGCGAGGTCGTGCACGGTGCGCAAAGGCGTGGTGATGCGGATGGGTCCAATCTGTTCGCACTCGTCGTCCGCGAGCGGCAGTCGGTGCAGGGCGACTTGGCGGGTCGGCGCCGCGAGTGGGTGCGCTGTCGAGAGATGAATAAAGCGAGGTTGCAGGTGCCCGAGGCCATGTAGATCTGCGGCGCTGTAATGCGAGACGGTGGCGCTACCGGCGAACCACGTGCACCACTTCGCAAATTCGTCCAAGGCAGTATGTCTGACGCGTTCGAGGCGAAAGAGTCCGCGGCACTCACATGTCCATGTTCCGGATTCCGTCATCTCCTCCATCGACGCCAGACCGAAACCCAGTTCGGACGCTTGGAGAGCCGTGACAAATCCACACTGCCGCAGCGCCAGCAGCTCGAGTGATTCGTAGTCCGAAGCCATGACCACCTCCGGTGACCGTCGAAAACGCCGTTTCGAACAGACTACGGGCGACTGTGTCGCGCATCACAGGAATGAGGAAGTGCGTATTCACAGAGTTCGTTCAGACTCGTCGGGAAGAATCTGGCGAATGACTGTCGCAGCGAACAACCCTCGTCCGCGCAACCGAGTGCTCGTCATCCTTCTCGTGGTGATCGCCGTGCTCGTGGCGGCACTCGTCGGTGGAGAACTGTACGTACGCAACCAGGTGAAGACCTGCATGGCCGATCAGTTCCAGAGCGAACTGGGATCCCAGGTCGACGTCGGGTTGAGCTGGAAGCCCGTACTCCTGCAGGCAGTCGACAAGAAGGTGCCGTACATCAGCATCGACAGTGACGACTCTTCGTTCGGCCCCGCAACGGGCATGCAGGTTCACGCGAAGGTGAACGACATCAACTTGCAGCCCTCGGCGGGTAACAGCGGCACCATCGGCAGCTCCAGCGCCGACGTCACCTGGTCTACCGCAGGCATTCTCGCCACCTTGCAGGAGCAGACCTTCGGTGGCCTCGTCTCCGGCGTCACCGCCGACTCGAGCGCCGGAACACTCGCGTTCGACGTCGGACCGGTCGGGCTCGCGAAGCTCACGGTCAAGCCCACCGTCACCAACGGTGTGGTCGACGTTCAGACCGTCGGCGCCGAGATTCTCGGATTGGGTCTGCCGACAGACCTGGTCGACGGCATCGTCCAGACACTCACCGACAGCCTGCAGACGTACCCGCTGGACATGAAGCCCACCAAGCTGACCGTTACCGACGACGCAATCCAGATCTCACTGGAGGGCGGCGCTTACGCCATGCCCGTCGCCGACGCGAACAACCAGAACGCCTCGGCGGTGCCGGACAGCTGCGGCCTGCTGACCTAGTCGGTCAGACCGTCCAATACTGCTCGGGTTCCGGACAATCCGAGACGGGTGGCGCCGGCCGCAATCATGTCGAGTGCGGCCTGCGTCGTACGTATTCCGCCACTGGCCTTGACTCCCACGCCTGGGCCGACCGTCCGTGCCATCAGTTCGACGGCCTCGACCGTCGCCCCACCCGCGGGGTGGAAGCCGGTGGAGGTCTTGACGAAGTTCGCCCCGGCACGCACGGCTGCGCGGCAACATTCGACGATGGCCTCGTCGGACAGGGCAGCGGTTTCGAGAATCACTTTGAGGATCGCACTCTCCCCCATCGCCTCACGGACGGTGAGGATGTCTGCGAGCACAGCGCTGTAGTCGCCGGCGACCGCCGCTCCTATGTCGATGACCATGTCGATCTCGGTAGCGCCCTGATCGACGGCCAGTCGCGCTTCGGCACCCTTGACCAGTGAATGATGCTTCCCCGACGGGAATCCGACGACGGCCGCCGTCACCAGTCCGTCGGCGCGAATCGGCAACATCGACGGCGAGACACAGACGGCCAGCACACCGAGGCTGCGTGCCTCGTCGATCAGGGCGGTCACATCGGCCGCGGTGGCTTCGGGTTTGAGGAGAGTGTGGTCCACCATCGCGGCAACCTGGGAACGAGTGAGTGCAGCTTCAGACATGATGGAAAGCTTGGCACACCACCACGCGACCGTCGCCGCAGCCGCACCTGAGAGACTAGGCCGCATGACCGCTGCACCTTCGATCGACGATCGTCGCTATGTTCTTTCCCTCGGCTGCCCCGACACCACGGGCATCGTCGCACGCATCTCGACCTTTCTCACCGACGTCGGTGGATGGATCGTGGAGGCCGCGTACCACGCCGATGCCGACACCGGATGGTTCTTCACGCGTCAGGCGGTCCGTGCGTCGTCTGTGAGCATGAGCATCGACGAGCTTCGTGAACGGTTCAAAGCTGTTGCGGCCGAGATCGGTCCGGAAACCGAGTGGACTCTTCACGACTCCGGCGCACCCAAGAAGATCGTGCTGCTCGTGAGCAAGGAAGGTCACTGCTTGCATGACCTCCTGGGCCGCGCCGCGGGCGGAGAACTTCCGGCAGAGATCAGCGCCGTCATCGGAAATCACGAGGACCTGCGCAGTGTCACCGAGCGCCACGGGATCGACTTCCACCACGTTCCGTTCGCCAAGGACCCGGCCGAACGGGGACCGTCCTTCGAGAAGGTCCGCGCCCTGGTCGACGCCCACAACCCCGACGCCGTGGTTCTTGCACGCTTCATGCAGGTGCTTCCCGAATCACTGTGCGAGCACTGGGCCGGCCGCGCGATCAACATCCACCACAGCTTCTTGCCGTCGTTCATCGGTGCCCGCCCCTATCACCAGGCGTTCGCACGCGGCGTGAAGTTGATCGGCGCCACCTGCCACTACGTGACCGCCGAACTCGATGCCGGTCCGATCATCGAGCAGGACGTGATCCGTGTGGACCACGCCGACGATGTCGCCGACATGGTCCGCCAGGGTCGAGACATCGAAAAGCTCGTGCTCTCACGCGGACTGCGCTGGCACCTCGAGGATCGGGTGCTGGTCCACGGGCGCAAGACGGTCGTCTTCAGCTAGAGCTGCGTTGCGCTAGAGATTGCGCAGTCGCACGATTTCCTTGTCGAACTCGTCGATGTTCTCGATCGACGACATGTGACCGACGCCCGGCAACACGATCAACCGTTCGAGGTTGCCGGCGTCGTCGAGGACCTGCGCAAGCTTGCGCGCATGGACCGGCGGAGTGAGCCGATCGAGCGAACCGACGAGCACGGTGGTCGGCACTTCGAGATTGTCGAGTCCCTCGTGAATGTCGAGGGTGCTCAGCGCTGCTCCCCAACCGCCACGAATACGCGGCTTGCACTCACGAACGATGTTCTCGCAGAACTGAATCTCGGCCTTGGTCGCGTTCGGTGACATCGAGACGTACTGGATCGCCTTCGTCATGGCGCCCGAGGAGACAAACGGAACGGGCGAACTGAGGATGGCGCGGCCCACGGGGACCGGCACCCGAGGAAAGCGATTGGGCAGTGGGATGACCGTGGTCTCGGCGATCAACCTTTCACTCGCGGTGCTCGCGAGCATGACCGCCGACGCGTACTTCTTGACCTCGTCGGGGTGACGACCAGCCCAGGCGATGATGCTCATCCCGCCCATGCTGTGACCGACGATGACCGCCTTCTTGTCCTCGCGAACCGTGGCTGCCAGCACGGCAGAAAGGTCGTCGGCGAGGACGTCCGGGCCGAGCGGAAGATTACCGACGGTGCTGCGTCCGTGACCGCGCTGATCGTAGGTGATGACGCGATATTCACCGGCAAGCGCATTGACCTGCGGGTACCAGAATTCGGTTGAGCACGTCCAGCCGTGACTGAGAACGATCGGATCGCCGTCGACGGGACCGTAAGCCCGGATATTGATGATCGCACCGTCGTCGGTGGTCAGTTCACTGATATCAGCTTTGAGCGTCGGAGTCTTCAGGAGTGCGTTGGGCTCGACGTCGCTCGAAAGAGTCAACCCGCGCGTGGATCGCCGATGACGGATCCCAGCGACTGCCGCGACGAGTGCTCCCACCCCGACGGCGCCTGCCAGTACTCGAAGCTCTGTGGTGCGCGAACGACTGGACATGCATTTACCCCTGACTGCTGCTGACGACAGACGGATGCAATCTATGTGTGACTGCCGTTAACCGACACTATCACTCGAACAACGCGCGTTGTCAGCGTTGGAGCGAAGAGTGGGGCAACACACGGTGACCTGGAACCGCGTCACCGGATGAGCAGAAACCGCGGCCCACTACCAGCGGGAACCGCCATGCTGGATGTCGTCCACGCGCGGTCGAACGTCGACGAGATATACACACACTGCAACAACCGCGATGATGCCCAGGAGACCGACAGGGGATGTCGCCAGCAGGATCAACGCCGCAACGATCAGAATTCCGAGCCAGATCGGCTTGGTCAATTTGTTGACCGCGGTAAAGGCGTCCGGACGCTGCCTGACGGCATGAACGATCGCGTAGACAGCACCCACCAACGCGAGCACTTTCAGTGCGAGAAAGATCAGACCGACTAGCCCATCGACTTGAGTCACAACTACATCCTAAGTTCTCATCCGGTTCCCGACGAACACGAAGGCTCCCACACTCGGCTGAGCGCGGGAGCCTTCGTCAGGTGGAGCTGGGCAAAATCAGGCCTTCTTGGCCGGAGCAGCCTTCTTGGCCGGAGCCGGCGCGGTGGCCTTGGCCGGAGCAGCCTTTGCCGGAGCAGCCTTGGCCGGAGCAGCCTTCTTGGCGGCGGTGGTCGCGCGCTCCTGGACGTCGGAAGCGGCAGCGGTCACGCGAGCGGCAGCTTCCTTGGAAGCCTCGTCTGCCTGGTCACCGAGGTCGAGGACCTTCAGTGCTGCCTCGTCGCCTGCGTCGGCGATCTTCTCGCCGGCGTCAGCGATCTTCTCGCCGACCTCTTCTGCGGTGTCGGAGATGCGTCCGGCAGCGCGGCCGGCCAGCTTGGCAGCCTGCTCGCCCACGGCGCGCGTCTGACGAGCAACGGTTCCGAGTGCGTCTTCGGTCAGCTCGACGGCGTCGCCGAGTGCCGACTCTGCAGCAGCGATGCCCTCTTCGACTGCGGGCTGCTTGCGGATGCGCTCGACTGCGTCTTCGCCGCGCTCTGCGAGGGAGTTGTACAGATCGCCGGCAACCTTGAGGTATGCCTCGGCGACCTTGCGGAGTTCCTCGGGTGCGAACTTCTCTCGCAGCTCGGCGAGCTCTTCGGGCAGCTCGGACGGCAGGCCGGCGAGACGCTCGCGCAGTGCCTCGACGCTCTCGGCAACGTCACCCTGAACGGAAGCGAGCTTCTCGCGGGCACCGTCGACACGGCCGTTGACGTCACCCTGGGTGTTCTCGGCGCGCTCACGAACCTGAGCGACTACATCGGCCACGGCCTGGACAACCAGGTCGCCTGCGCCGACAGCGGCGTAGAGCGAGGTCTTGACGCTGTCGATGGCGTTCTTGTCAGTCATCTTGTTCTCCTAGTGAAGTCTCGGTGTCTGGAATTGCGGCCGATTCAGCGAAATCGGGCGCTGCGGCTGGTCTGGACGACTCGTTCTCGCGACAGAACGAGTCGTAGATTTCGAGCAGTACTTGCTTCTGCCGTTCGTTGATGGCCGTCTCGGCCAACACCGCGTCCCTGATGGGACTGTGCGGGCGTTGTTCGAGATATCCCGCTTGGACGTACAGGACTTCTGATGAGACCCGAAGACCCTTGGCAATTTGCGCCAGTACGTCTGCCGACGGTTTACGCAATCCGCGTTCGATCTGACTCAGATACGGATTGCTGACGCCG
The DNA here is from genome assembly GCF_013277835.1 of Rhodococcus sp. MS13. Taxonomy (NCBI): domain Bacteria; kingdom Bacillati; phylum Actinomycetota; class Actinomycetes; order Mycobacteriales; family Nocardiaceae; genus Rhodococcus; species Rhodococcus sp. MS13. Next base: position 408,096 of record NZ_VBTL01000011.1, on the reverse strand, counting down.
GCGAGTTGAGCAAGTTGGCGCATCGAAACTTGGGCGGCTTCCCGCTGTGCACGAATGAACCCCCCGATGTCGTGTGCCGCAGAGCTGACGACGCGAGCTGCCAAGTCGCTTGCTCCGGCTGCGGCACCGGATAATTCACGATCTCCGTCATCGGAGTTCGTCGACTTCGCTGGCATTGCGTCCTCCCTTTCCAGTGGACATTTCCCAGGATAGGAGAGGGTGCTAACTATTGCAAGCACTACTGCTAGCACTCGTGGTGGACGTCACATACCGGACAGCTCAGCCGAAGATGAGCGTCGAAATCGTGTAGATCAGCAGCCCGGCGATCGAGCCGACAACGGTGCCGTTGATACGGATGAACTGAAGATCTCGACCGACCTGCAGCTCGATCTTCTGGCTCGCTTCGTCGGCATCCCACCGCTCGACCGTGTCACTGATGACTCCGGTGATCTCGTCGGTGTAGTTCTCCGCGATGTACTTGGTGCCCTGCACCAGCCAGCCGTCGACCTTCTCACGCATGGATTCGTCGTCTCGCAGCCTGATTCCGAAGCCGGCCACGTTCTCGGCGACCTTGGTCCGCAGGGTGCTGTTCGGATCGTCGACCGACTCCATGATGAGGCGCTTGGCGACTTCCCACGTCGAGGACGCCAGACCCGTCACTTCCTCGCGGCCCATGATCTCCGCCTTGATCCCTTCGGCCTTCTTGATGGTCTCCGGGTCGTTCTGCAGATCATCGGCGAAATCGATCAGGAAGCGGTTGGCGGCGAGACGTACCTCGTGTTCCGGGTTGGAACGGACCTTCCAGGTGAACTCGACGAGTTCCTTGTAGATCTTCTCCCCCAGCATCGCGTCGACGAATTTCGGCGACCACGCCGGCGAATCGCGAACGATCACACGGTCGATCGTCTCCTGGCTGCCGAGTGCCCACTGATGCGCGCGCTCGGCAAGCAATTCGATGATCGGCAGTTGCTTGTTGTCCTTGAGCAACTCCCCGAGCACTCGGCCGATCGGCGGTCCCCACATGGGCTCGGCCAGCCGCTTCACGATCGTGTTGTCGATGATCTGGGCAATGTCCTCGTCGCGAAGAACCTCGACCATCCCGCGCAATACCGTCGACGTCTCGGCGGCGACGCGAGCGGCATTGGCAGGTTCAGCCATCCACGTACCGAGGCGGAGCGGAATCTGCGCCTGCTGCACCTTGGCCGACACAACCTCGGGAGCCAGGAAGTTCTGACCGACGAACGAGCTCAAACTGGCTCCGAGCTGGTCTTTCTTACGCTTGATGATGGCAGTGTGCGGGATGGGAAGCCCCATCGGATGACGGAAGAGCGCGGTGACGGCAAACCAGTCGGCAAGCGCGCCGACCATGCCCGCCTCGGACGCGGCCCGGACGTACCCGACCCACTCTCCGGCGCCGCGGGATTCCTGCCACCGGCAGAAGATGTAGACCACCGTCGCGAAGCCGAGGAGGCCAGTGGCGAAGACTTTCATCTTGCGAAGGTCCCGACGCTTGGCGGCGTCGTCGAAGGCGGAGAGGCTCAGTTGCTGCACCCTCGCCATTGTGCCGAAAGGTGTGACGCGGCGTAGCGCGAGCGACACGATGTCCGATTCGCTAGGACTTAATCCCCCGAACTGCGGATGTGAGTGCCCGAGATAAAGGCACGGACATTAAGCTGGACCAGAAAGTAGACCGATCGGACGTGGCTCGCACCACAGATATGAGATGACTCGTGGCCAAGAATGCCGTGCAGGACAACGAGCAGGTAGACGGCCCAGTCGTTGCTGATGCGAAGCCCGAGAAATCCGACGGTCGCAAGCGTCGGTGGCGCGAACACAAGATCGCTCGCCGCGAGGAACTCGTCGACGGCACCATCGCTGCTATCCGGGCCCGCGGCCGTGAGATCGGCATGGACGAGATCGCGTCCGAGATCGGTGTGTCCAAGACCGTGCTCTACCGGTACTTCGCCGACAAGAGCGACCTCACCACCGCCACGATGATGCGGTACGTCGAGACCATCCTGTCGCCGCGTATCTACGAAGCCATCAGCGGTGATCTCGACGATTTCGAACTCACCCAGGCCAGCATCACCGCGTACGTCGAGACGGTGGCATCCGACCCCGACATCTACCTCTACGTCATGGCCAACGGCGCCGGCGCCAACCGCGACGTCGTTGCCGATTCCGAGCGCATGATCGCCGAATTGCTCTCCACGGTGTTGGGCAATCGTCTTCGCGAGATGGAGATGGATTCCGGCGGTTCCCTGCCGTGGGCGTTCGGGATCGTCGGCGGAATTCAGCTCGCGACGCACTGGTGGATCTCCAACAAGTCGATGTCCGCAGAATCGCTGATCGACTACCTCACCATGATGACGTGGGGCGGCATCACCGGCATTGCTGCGGTCAACGGATCACCGGCCAAGTTCAAGTCGGTTCCGCATCCCCTCGTCAAGCCTGCCGAGGACTGACTCGCCCGAGACCGAACTTTCGAGCCACAGGGGTCGATCCTGTGGCACTCTTTCGGCATGGCACAAGACTCGCTGTGGGAAACACCGGCCGCCAAGACACTGCGGGCGGAGCCCGGGTTCGAACTCGATCAACTCGATCGCAACAGCACTCCGGGATTCACCGGAAACAAAGCTGACGGCGAACGTCTACTCGAGGAGCGCGGCGCGGTCCTGTCCGACCTGCAGGAGTTGCTCTACGCCAACGGCAGGTCCGGGGACAGCCGTTCCATCCTGCTGGTCCTGCAAGGAATGGACACCGCAGGCAAGGGTGGCATGGTCCGACACGTGATCGGTCACGTGGATCCTTCGGGAGTTCAGCACGCGGCCTTCGGCGTCCCGACAGAAGAGGAAAAGCAACATCACTACCTCTGGCGGATCAAGAAGGAACTCCCCCGCGGCGGCTATCTCGGTGTGTTCGATCGCTCCCACTACGAGGATGTCCTGGTCGTGCGTGTCCACGATCTTGTCCCTGAGGATGTCTGGAGCGCGCGCTACGACGAGATCAACCAGTTCGAGAAGGAACTCGTCGACGCCGGAACCACCATCGTGAAGGTGGCGATGTTCGTCTCGCTCGACGAGCAGAAGAAGCGGCTCGAAGAGCGGCTCGACCGCCCGGACAAGTACTGGAAGTACAACCCGGGTGATGTGACCGAACGCGGTTTGTGGCCTGCATATCAACAGGCGTATCAGGCAATGCTCGACAAGACGTCGACCGAACACGCGCCGTGGTACGTCGTGCCGTGTGATCGGAAGTGGTACAGCCGAATTGCGGTCACGGAGCTACTGATCGACGCTCTGGAAAAGCTCGATCTCGACTGGCCGCCTGCCAACTTCGACATCGAGGCGGAGAAAGCGCGACTGGCACAGTCCTGATCAGAAGCAGTCCTGATCAGAACAGGTGTGGGGATTCGCGGTGCACTTTGTGGTCGTGATGAACGGTGCTGGTGTACAGGGCAACCGCCAGTCCGATGGACGCGACGCCGGCGAGCCCGGCAATCAACGCCCAACCACCGTGCCCTGAACCGGCGGCCACGAGAAAGCTGCCGAGACAGACAACTGTGGCCAGCACCAGGAAATACGACGCCCACGCTGCAAAGAGATTGAGCTTCATCGTTCGCTCCTCCGGTCGGATCTCTTTCGTTTCGACCGTACGCCGGAGCATGACGGTCGACAAGACACTCCTGTCGTGAGGTTTCCCGACGTCTACGCCGGGTAGCCGAATTGCATGGACATCGGAACTCTTTACCGCGGAATCGAATCGGCGCGCGGACTGGACGGTCCGTCCACTGGCATCAGACACAGAATCCTCCAGATCACCGAGCGATCCGACAGATCGCGTACTGTCGCCGCACTTCTGCGCGGCGCCCTCGTCGGGCATCCCATCCATCCCGCCCTCGTGACCATTCCCGCGGGCGCGTGGACGGCTTCGCTGATCTTCGACGTGTCAGGCGATCCGCAGACTGCACGACGGTTGATCGGGCTCGGACTGGTCTCGACGCCGCCGGCTTTGCTGACAGGCTGGCTGGACTGGTCCGAACGTGGCGACGTCGCACGCCGTGTGGGCCTGGTGCACGCCGCATCGAATGCTGTGGGGATCTGGTCTTTTGCCGCGTCGTACAGGCTACGCGGCAAGGATTCACTCGCGCTGGCGCGAGTTCTGTCGGTGCTGGGGCTCACCGCGGTCGGTGTCGGTGGCGCGCTCGGCGGTCACATCGTTTTCAAACTCATGGACGATCCTGCCGTCGAGGCTGCAGCGACTCCGGTTCTCGATCCCATCCTGGACGTGGTCAACTGAGCTGATCGGACCTCAATACTGTTCAGGCGTAAGCACTTCCGGAGTAGCTCCGTAGTTCTCGCGCGGTCTCGTCCGAATCCGCCAGTGGCCTGTTCATGACCCAGTGCGGGCTGCGCGTGCCCAGTGTCGCGGCAAAGTCGGCGACGGCGTCCGGGGTCGGCACTGCGTGTTCGCCCAGATATCCGAGAACGATGAGGTCCTCCCCTGAACGAGTCTCCACGGCCAGGGCCCAACCGCACGTCTCCTCCCACAGCAACGCCACCTCACGCCCAGGGAAACGCGGCACAGTTCGATCCAACGCGATGTAGGCCTCCAGAGGATGCTCGCGCCTGCAACACCATTGCTCTATGCCGGCCCCCACGCCGACCGCCACCCGTTGTACGTACCGCTCGAACCCGAGTCCGACGGTTGCGTCGACCAGCATTTGTTCTGTCATCGAACCTCACTCCTCGCCATCGTGTTTGGAATGTGCCCAGCGCTGACCGCGCCGAAACCCGGTTCAGATCACGGACTCCGGGTATCCCCAGACGAACCGATCAAGTGGAGAGGGGACCCGATGAAGTACTCGCCCGCAATGGCTCCCGGACGAATGCTGAAGATCTCCATGGTGTCGGTGAACGCCGATCCACTCGCACCGGTGGGCTGCTCGGCAGCCGGTGCACAGAACCTGCACGTCGACGAACTGTCCGCGGCCCTGGTTCGCGCCGGACACGATGTCACCGTCTTCACCAGGCGGGCACACGTCGGTGGACCGGACCGCGTTCGCGCCCGCGCCGGGTACTCCGTCGACTATCTCGAAGCCGGCCCGACACACGCTCTCCCGGACGCCGAAATACTCCCCCACCTGGGCACCTTTGCCAGCATTCTGCGCGCTCAGTGGAGTACCGACCGACCCGATGTGGTGCACTCGCACTTCTGGATGTCTGGTGTGGCAACGGAACTCGCGACCCGCTCACTCGGCATCCCCGTACTTCAGACATTCCATTCCCTGGGATCTGCGGCGCACCGACACCTCGGAGCAGCCGACGACAGTCCATCGGAGCGGACTCACCTGGAACCGTTGATCGCCAGGGGCGCAACCCATGTGATCGCGACAAGTTCGGACGAGATCTTCGATCTGGTTCGGCAGGGGTCACCACGATCACGGACCACGATGGTGCCCTCGGGCGTCGATACCGAAGCGTTCACCCCGGAGGGACCCGCCGCGAAGAAGACCGCGCCGCATCGATTGATCTGCGTCGGAAGGCTGGTGGAGCAGAAGGGCTTCGATGTTGCCGTCGCCGCGCTGGCTTCGCTGCCGGACACGGAGTTGGTGGTGATCGGCGGGCCACCCGTCGCGCAACTGAGCACCGACGAGGTTGCGATCCGCTTGGTCAAGCTCGCCGAGCGGCTCGGCGTCGCAGATCGAGTCCAATTGTTGGGACGCGTTCCGCACCGCCAGCTACCGAAACTGATGCGGTCGGCCGACGCCCTCGTATGCACCCCCAGATACGAACCTTTCGGAATCGCGGCGCTGGAAGCGATGGCGTGCGGAGTTCCCGTAGTCGCGACTCCTGTTGGCGGACTGCGGGATACGGTGATCGACGGACTCACCGGGCGTCGGGTACCGGTGAACAGCCCCGTGGAAACCGCGCGCGCGGTCCGGCATCTTCTCGACGACGAAGACGAGGGCGCGGCGTTTGCACGGCAGAGTCGGGCCCGAGCGTGCGAATCGTATTCATGGGATCACGTCGCCACCGAGGTGGTCCGAACCTACGGCCGCTGCGTCACAGCACCGCCGAGAGCCCGCCAGCACAAGGGCACTCACCGAAGTGAAGTGCACTGACGCTGACGGGCTCTACGAAGCTGATTTCTCAGAACTGGGGGTGACTCGAAACTATCGGCGAAAGGGCGGTATCAAGCCGGGAAACGTCGGGTCTCTTCGAGTCCGATTGCATGATCCAGCGACTCGTAGCAGGCAAACATCGACTCCTGACCAGCTGCTTTGAGTAGCCTCTGAACCGGGCGGGCGCAGACGAGCGCGAGTGTGCCGCCCACGTCGCGTGATCGCGTCGACAGGACCGACAGCACGGACAAGCCGCACGTCCCCATGAATTCGAGTTCGGAGAGATCGACAACCAGCGTCCGGTCCGCGGCAACGTGGTACGTCAAGAAGTCACGAAAAGCATTGGCGCTCATCAGGTCGATCTCGCCACGAACGTGGATCACAGCGGTATGTGCACTGATGCGGTGCGCGTGAAACGATGCGGTCGCTGTCCCGGTCGCGGGAGGTCCGTAATCTACCGATCCCTTCGCCGCGTTCGTAAAGCCTGAAATAGATGATCCTGGAACAACAGTCATGGTTCTCCCATCCCGCAACGGTTTACACTCTGCAAAAGAGAAGGGACCTCCGAAGGAGCCGCACGATGAACGGGTCTCCAGAATTACGGATAAATCCCTCATCGGCTGTGTGCTCAACCTCGGTTTGAAACAGTACGCCAGCATGACCGGCGTCACAAGTGCGTTGCGACCATTCGTTTCGGTGTTCCGAACAAAAATGTGGTTTGGTCTGCGGTTCCGCGAGGTAATCCGATGTTGCGATCGCCAACGGTCGTGAGCAGAATCGTGTCGTTTACCCCGGCACCACCATCGACCAAATTTCGTGTTCGGGGGTCACTGTGAAGGTCGAGATGGGTATCGTTCTCGGCACCAGACTTCACCGCGACCCCTGGTACGACGATCCGGAGAACTTATGGCACACCTCAGCGCACTCGAGCCCGATCAGGATCAGACTCAGCCAGTTGTGGAGTTGAGGATTCAAGCGACTCTCGATCAGCTGTCGATTTTGCGTGCACTGGCCGCCACTGTTGCCATTCAGGAAAACTTCGACCTCGACGCCATCGCCGACATCAAACTGGCCATGGACGAAATCTGTACGCATCTGATTGTTCGTGCTGCGCCTGATTCGGTTCTGGTGTGTCGGTTCGTGTTCACTCCCCCGCAACTGCACGTATCCGTATCGACGACAACCACGGAGTACGAGGACAGCACTCAGCGATCGTTCGGGTGGCACATCCTCACCGAACTCACCGATTCGATTTCGCTCGACCAGGAAGAGAACCTCGGCGGCGTCGGCTACATCACGACCATGAAGTTCACCAAGGCCCTCAGCGGGCGCCTGTGACCGCTTCCGCAGACGGCCCGTCACGCCCGCGCCGGCGGTCCACCGACGAATATCGGGACGTCATACCCGTTTTCGAGGAAATGCGGACCCTCGAGCCCCACAGTCCGGAGTACGAACGAGTGCGCACCGCACTGATCACCAGGTGCCTACCGTTGGCCGAACACATCGCCAGACGATTCGACGGACGCGGCGAGGCACACGACGATCTGGTTCAGGTGGCGCGCCTCGGTCTGGTCAACGCCGTCGACCGTTTCGATTCCACGCGCGGATCCGATTTCGTCTCGTTCGCGGTTCCCACCGTGATGGGCGAAGTTCGACGACACTTCCGCGACACCGGTTGGGCATTGCGGGTTCCACGCCGGATGAAGGAGTTGCACTTCCAACTCGGGCAAGCCATCAGCGAGCTGTCACAACAACTCGGGCACGCGCCGACCGTCGACGAGTTGGCCGAGACGTTGGGGATCGAACGTGAAGAAGTTGCCCAGGCGTTGATCGCCGGCAACGCGTACCAGACCGTCTCGGTCGACGGTGCCGCGTCCAATCACACCGACGATCTTCCGCTCGTGGAAACACTCGGTGACTACGACGCAGCACTCGAGAACGTCGAGAATCACGAGGCCTTACGTCCACTTCTCGACAAGCTGCCCGAACGAGAGCGGACGGTGTTGATGCTCAGATTCTTCGGAAACCTGACGCAGACACAGATCGCCGAGAAGGTCGGTGTGTCCCAGATGCACGTGTCGAGATTGCTCGCGAAGACCTTGAGTAATCTTCGCGAGCAACTCGACTGAGCGGGACCGAGGCCGGTCAGATTGTTGCGGTGTCGATCACGAATCGGTATCGAACGTCGCTCTTGATCACGCGCTCGTAAGCGTCGTTGATGTCGCTCGCCGGAATCAGTTCGATTTCTGCGCCGATGCCGTGCTCGGCGCAGAAGTCGAGCATCTCCTGTGTTTGCGGGATACCGCCCACCATGGAGCCGGCGAGGCTACGACGGTTTGCGGCGAGCGAGAATGCTCGAACTTCGATCGGCTTCTCCGGCAGGCCCAGTTCGACGAGCGTGCCGTTGATGGCGAGCAAGGACATGTAGGCGTCGATATCGAGATTGACCGAGACTGTGTTGAGGATCAGGTCGAACTCGCCGCGAAGAGCCTTGAACGTCTCCCGGTCATTGGTCGCGTAGTAGTGATCGGCACCGAGACGAAGGCCGTCTTCCTTCTTGCCGAGCGTCTGGCTCAGGACGGTAACTTCCGCGCCGAGCGCCTTGGCGATCTTCACACCGACGTGACCGAGGCCGCCGAACCCGATGATGGCGACCTTCTTGCCGGGGCCTGCGTTCCAGTGCCGCAGCGGTGAGTACAAGGTGATGCCGGCGCACAGGAGCGGCGCGGCAACGTCGAGTTCGATGCCCTCGGGGATCGAGAGAACAAAATGCTCGGTGACGACGATGTGCGTCGAGTAGCCACCCTGAGTGCGCTCGCCGTCGCGTCCGGTGGCGTTGTATGTACCGGTCACACCCTTGCGGCAGTACTGCTCTTCGCCGGCCAGGCAGGCGTCGCACTCTCCGCAGGAGTCGACGAAGCAGCCGACGCCCACGCGGTCGCCGACTTTGTGCTTGGTGACATCCGAACCCACCGCGGCGACGACGCCGGCGATTTCGTGTCCGGGGACGATCGGGTACTTGGCTCCGCCCCACTCGTTGCGAGCGGTGTGGATGTCGGAGTGGCAGATGCCGGCAAATTTGATGTCGATGAGAATGTCCAGTGGACCGAGCTCGCGGCGTTCGACGGTGGTCTTCTCGAGCGGACCGTCAGCGGACGTCGCGGCGTAAGCAGCAGCAGTAACCATGCACACATGCCTACCCGTGCATGGAGGGACCTGCAAATCGCAGGCCCCTCCATGACGTGTTCTTGACGTGACTTACCCGGCGTCGCGCTCCGCTTGTTCGGCGCGACGACGCAGGCGCCTCGCGGCCGCAACCATGTTGCGCAGCGAAGGCTCGAGCTGCCATGGATGGCGGGTCTTGAGGCCACCGTCCGGGTTGGCCCACAAACGATCGAGAGAGATCGATTCGCTTGCCTCGGTGAGCAATTCGTCGAGCTCGTCGATGTCGGGAATCCGAGCCGAACGAGATTCGTACACACCGGGGCCGACGCCGTGCGTGAGCGCGCCTTCCTTGAGTGCTTCGAGAACCCACGTGATGGAGCGGGTCGCGACGATAGCCGTCACATCGGCGTCCAACCGTTCGATGGCGTCGACCACCGACGACCGAGCGGAGTACGTCAGATGTGTGTGGATCTGTGTTTCCGGCTTCGCTCCACCTGTTGCCAGACGGAACGCGTCGACGGCCCACTCCAGGTAGGCCTCCCGGCCGTCCTCACGCAGTGGCAGCAGTTCACGAATTGCCGGCTCGTCCACCTGGATGATGGCGATTCCGGCAGCTTCGAGATCCGCGATTTCGTCTCGAATGACAAGTGCCAGTTGCTCTGCCGTTTCGTAGAGCGGCTGATCCTGACGAACGAACGAACGGGCGATCATGGTGACCGGACCCGTCAGCATGCCCTTGACCGGCTTGTCGGTCAGCGACTGCGCGTACGCAATCCATTCGACCGTCATCGGCTTCGGACGTGCAATGTCGCCGTAGAGAATCGGCGGACGCGTACAACGAGATCCGTAGGCCTGAACCCAACCGTTGTGCGTGAAGGCATAGCCCTCGAGCAGTTCGGCGAAGTACTGGACCATGTCGTTGCGCTCGTGCTCGCCGTGCACGAAGACATCGAGACCGATGTCCTCCTGCAGACGGATTGTGCGCTCGATCTCTTCCTGGATGCGCTTGTAGTAGTCGTCCCACTCCAAACGCCCCTGGCCGAGTTCGTAACGAGCCTGGCGAATCGCGTCGGTCTGCGGGAACGAACCCAATGTCTGGGCCGGAACCAAGGGCAGGTTCAACCGTTCCTGCTGGGCTTTACGACGCTCCTCGTACGGTGCACGCACACGATCTTCGGGCTTGATCGCGTTGACCCGAGCACGGACAGCGTGCTTGAGCTTGAAGTGCACCTTCGTCGGACGCTTACGCCACTTGTCCGAAGGACCTTCGGTGAGTGCCTTCGCCAGGGAGACGACCTCGCCGACCTTCTGCTTCGCAAAAGCCAGACGGTCTGCGACGTCTCCTGGAATGTCGTACTCGGAGAGCACGTCGTACGGCACGTGCAGCAGCGACGACGACGTGGAGACGACGAGGTCGGGCACAACGTCCTTGAGTTCGTTCAGGTACGTCAAGGTGTTGAACCGGTCGACGCGCCAGACGTTGCGACCGTCGACGACGCCCGCGTAAATGCGCTTGCGCTTGATGTTCGGCACCGCGGCCAGTTCCTCGGCCGTGATCTTGCCGTGCACCAAGTCCAGACCGAAGGCCTCGATCTTGGTGGGCGCCAAGATGTTGAGGGCTTCGCCGAACTTGCCGTACGGACCCGTCACCAACAGGCGTGGGCGGAGCGGAGCCGTCGACAGCTTCTCGTACGCACGTCCAAGAGCGGCTAGCTCCTCGGGGGTGCGGTCCTCGGTCACCGAAGGCTCGTCCAACTGAACACAGGTGGCACCGGCCTTGGCGAGCTGCTCGAAGAGCTTCTCGTACTCGGGCAGGAGCGCGTCCAACAAGTCGAGCGGGGTGAAGTTCGGATCGGACTTCTCGGTGGCAGGTCCGACCTTCGAGAGCAGAAGCAGCGAGACGGGCCCCATGATGACGGGGCGCAATTCGATGCCGCGCGCCTTAGCGCGTTCGAACTCGTCGAGAAGTGCCTCCGAGTTGAGCGAGAACACCGTGTTCGCGTCGATCTCGGGCTGACGGTAGTAGTAGTTCGTGCCGAAGAAGCGCACCAGCTCGAGAGGCGGGAAGTCCGGGCGACCGCGGGCCATCGTGAAGTAGAAATCGAGCGGATCGAGGGCGCCCTCGAGCGGCTTGAACCGCTCCGGCACTGCGCCGAAGAGCAGCGCATTGTCGAGGACGTGATCGTAGAAGGAGAAGGTGTTGCCCGGAACCTGGCTCAGTCCCGTCGCAGCCAGTTCACTCCAGGTCGATTCCTGGAGTTCCTTGGCGACCGCGAGAAGTGCGTCCTTGTCCGAAGTGCCGTGCCAGTAGGACTCGAGGGCGCGCTTGAGCTCACGGCGCGGCCCGATGCGCGGATACCCCAGGACGCTGGAGCCGAATGCTGCAGTGCTGCTGGACATGCGGTCGACCTTTCTAACCGAGGGGCGCGAGCGCCCTGTGCGCGTTTATGGAGTCTCTACACTCCACAAACGCGCACAGGGGCTTTGGGCCTTAGCTTGCCTGCTTGGTGGAGCGACCGTTGTCGGCGTATTCGTAGAAGCCCGCGCCGGACTTCTTGCCGGTCAATCCGGCTTCGACCATACGCAGGAGCAGCGGCGGAGCGGAGTACAGCGGCTCCTTGAACTCTTCGTACATGGAGTCGGCGATGGACTTGACGGTGTCGAGTCCGACCAGGTCCGTCAGAGCCAGCGGACCCATGGGGTGCGCGAGGCCGAGAACCGTTGCCTTGTCGATGTCTTCCTTCGTAGCAAAGCCCGACTCGACCATGCGAATCGCCGAGAGCAGGTAGGGCACCAGGAGTGCGTTGACGACGAAGCCGGAGCGGTCGGCACTGCGGACGACCTGCTTGCCGAGGATGTCGCTGGCAAAAGCCTCGGCGCGCTGCGAGACGGAGGCACTGGTCTTGAGCGTCGTCACCAATTCGACGAGTGGCAGAACCGGGACCGGGTTGAAGAAGTGCATACCGATGACTCGCTCGGGACGCTTGGTCGAGATGCCGAGCTTCATGATCGGGATCGACGACGTGTTGGATGCGAGAACCGCATCCGGGTCCGTCACGACCGCGTCGAGCTCGGCGAAGATTTCGCTCTTGATCTTCTCGTCTTCGACGACGGCCTCCACGACGAGCTGGCGGTCCGCGAAATCTCCCAGATCGGAGGTGAAACGCAGACGCCATGCGGCCTGCTCACGCTCACGTTCTGTGATCTTTCCGCTGCTCACACCGCGGTCGAGCGAACGCAGGATGCGTGAACGCCCGGCTGCTGCAAGCTCGCGAGTCTGCTCGAAGACCAGAACATCGACATGTGCGCGGGCGCACACCTCGGCGATTCCGGCACCCATGATTCCGGCGCCGATAACGCCGACGCGCTGAATTTTTTCGCTGGTCACGTCAGCTCCTTGTTTGTCTCGTGGAGTTTGTCTGGTGAAGGTGTTGTAAAAGAAGCACTTCGAACTGCGTCGACGCTGGTGGCCGACGCAATCGGAACTGCCTTGAAGACGAGAGAAAGTAGTGCGGTGATACAAGCAGGGGAGAGACCCGAAGCCGAGCCTCTCCCCCACCCGAAGTCAGTTCTTAGTGGAACTGGCCCTCTTCGGTGGAGCCCTTGAGAGCTGCCGTCGAGGTGTTGGGGTCAACGGTGGTGGCGATGGTGTCGAAGTAGCCGGCGCCAACCTCACGCTGGTGCTTGATGGCGGTGAAGCCACGCTCTTCGGCAGCCTTGAACTCGCGCTCCTGCAGGTCGACGAATGCCGTCATGCCTTCGCGGGCGTAGCCGTAGGCCAGGTCGAACATGCCGTAGTTGAGCGAGTGGAAGCCTGCCAGCGTGATGAACTGGAACTTGAAGCCCATCGCGCCGAGCTCCTTCTGGAACTTCGCGATGGTCGCGTCGTCCAGGTGCGCCTTCCAGTTGAAGGAAGGGGAGCAGTTGTAGGCCAGGAGCTGGTCCGGGAATTCGCTGCGAACGGACTCGGCGAACTTCTTTGCAACCTCGAGATCCGGCACGCCGGTCTCCATCCAGATGAGGTCTGCGTACGGTGCGTAAGCCTTGGCGCGAGCGATGCAGGGCTCGATGCCGTTCTTGACGCCGTAGAAGCCTTCAGCCGTGCGGGTTCCGTCGAGGAACGGGCGGTCACGCTCGTCCACGTCGGAGGTGATGAGGGTTGCAGCCTCAGCGTCGGTGCGGGCGATGATGACGGACGGAACGTCCGCAACGTCGGAAGCCAGGCGAGCCGAGGTCAGGGTGCGGATGTGCTGCTGCGTGGGGATGAGCACCTTGCCACCGAGGTGGCCGCACTTCTTCTCCGAAGCGAGCTGATCCTCCCAGTGGACACCGGCAGCGCCGGCGCCGATCATGGCCTTCTGCAGCTCGTAAGCGTTGAGAGCGCCACCGAAGCCGGCTTCGGCGTCGGCAACGATCGGAGCGAGCCAGTTGCTGACGGAGGTGTCGCCCTCGGTCTTGGCGATCTCGTCGGCGCGCAGCAGTGCGTTGTTGATGCGACGAACGACGGTCGGAACCGAGTTGGCCGGGTAGAGGCTCTGGTCCGGGTACGTGTGGCCCGAGAGGTTAGCGTCGCCGGCAACCTGCCAACCGGAGAGGTAGATGGCCTTCAGGCCGGCGCGAACCTGCTGCACAGCCATGTTGCCGGTAAGTGCACCGAGGGAGTTGATGTAGTCCTCGTTGTTCACGAGATCCCACAGGATCTCGGATCCGCGACGAGCGAGGGTCTGCTCCTCGACGACGGTGCCCTGGAGCTTGACGACCTGATCGGCCGTGTAGTTACGAGTAACGCCCTTCCAGCGAGGGTTGGTGTCCCAATCCTGCTGGAGCTCAGCTGCGGTCTTCGGGGTGCCGGTGGTCGACATCAAGACTCCATCTCTTTGATCTGCTGGTCCGGCCTGTTGTGAGCAGTACGTGCGTACTACTTCACATACTTGCCAGGCCCTTCTTGTGTACTTACCGAGAATGGCACATCGAAAAAGTGCCGTCTACCTGTTGCTAATGCCAATCTTCGCTACCTTTTCAACACACTTTGCTAAGTCTGTGAAGATTCCTACACGGCTGGTACTACCCAATCGGACAGGTTCCGTACTGGCGAGTAGCAAAGAAACCGCAGGCTGTGAACGAAATGCACTCAACTCCGCCACTTGCAAATTCCGGCAGTTCGCGCGGCACTCGGAACAGGCCCATCCGCTACTTCGGAGCCAACTTCACGACTCGCAAGTGACCGCAATCACTTCGTGGCAACAGGCTTCGCTCGGGCAATTCCAGGGATCCACCCGTCGGAAAGCCACAGACAACCCATTCGCCGGCCATATGCTGTCGAACCATGACTTGTCGTTCGACGCCCCCGACCGGGCGATAAAGCGGTGCCGGACAACTATCAGCGGCCACCGAACAACCAGGCATGGTCGCAATCCGGTCCACAGCCGCCGCAGTTGGGCTACCGGGCCGCGCCGCAGTCGTATCCCCCGCCCCAGGGATTCCCGCCTGCACCGCCACGTGGAAATCCGCCGCCGCGTCGGCCCGGCTGGGTGATTCCGGTATCCGTAATCGGAGTCATCACTGTGTTGGCTCTCTTCGGCGGGCTTGCCTGGGTCCTCTGGCCGAAGGACGTCCCAAACTCAGCCGCCGGTGGCGCGGCCCAGACCACCATCACCGCCGCGAACACACCCGGCACCACGACAACCGCTCCCAGCACGACATCCCCGACGACCACACGCGCCGCGAACTTCCCGGCCGGTGCGTCCGCCTGCCCCGGCGGGCAGCCGGCCGGAAGTTACAAGGAGTCCGCGACAAGTGGGGGCAAAACTTCGTGCGAGTTTGCCGAGGCAGTTCGGATCGCCTACGGAAACTCCGGTGCCGCCGGTGCCTCCAGCACCGTGTCCGCACGTAGTCCGGTGACCGGCAAGGAGTACACGATGGCATGCAAGGTGACCTCCGGCATCGTCACCTGTACCGGCGGAGACAACGCGGTTGTGTACTTGCGCTGACGGGCGCAATTGCGGCATCGGCAACCCGGCGCGTGTCGTTCCAGTGTCGCACTTACGGATCCTCCGATAGCGTGACCGCATGCCTCTGTACGAGTTTCGCTGTACCGGCTGCGGCCCGCTCGAGCGGTCGTTCGCGATGGCCGAAGTGCCCCAGTCGATCAGCTGTCCCCAGTGCAGTCTCGAGTCGAAGCGTGTTGTCTCGTCTCCCCGTTTGAGTCACAGCTCGTCAACTGCGATGGGTCTACTGGACAGCACTGCCCGATCAGCTCACGAGCCTGCCGTGGTCAGTGGGTCACTACCCGGCCGTGGCCGACAATCTGCCCCGACGACGTCCAATCCGTTGCACCGCAAGCTACCTCGCCCCTGACCGTCCTCACCGCGCGTCCTGGCCGTGAGTCCCGATCCGACCCGAAAGTCCTGCCGCCACGAGTTTTCCGTTTCTTCGAGAATGAGGAGTGCATATGCCTGAACTGCTGTTTCCACTCGATTCCGCCAAGAAATTCACCGACCAGGCGATCGTCGGCCACAATCGGTGGCACCCGGACATCCCGGCGGCGGTGACGGTGAAACCCGGTGATGCGTTTCGTGTCCATTGCCGCGAATGGTTCGACGGCGCAATACACAACGACGACTCGGCCGACGACATTCTCAATGCACCACTGACCACGGTCCACACGCTGTCCGGCCCCTTTTCCGTCGAAGGCGCGAAGCCCGGCGACCTCCTGATCGTCGACATCTTGGATATCGGGCCTATCCCCCAAGAAGATTCGGGTCCGTTGGCCGGCCAAGGCTGGGGGTACACGGGCATCTTCCCTCGGAACAACGGCGGCGGCTTCCTCACCGAACAGTTCCCCGACGCGTACAAAGCCGTCTGGGATTTCTCCGGCCAAACGGCGACGTCGCGTCACATTCCGCACGTCTCGTTCACGGGCATCGTCCACCCGGGACTCATGGGCACGGCTCCGTCGGCAGCCTTGCTCGCCAAGTGGAATGCCCGCGAGGGCGCCCTCATTGCCACCGATCCCAATCGGGTTCCCCCGCTTGCACTTCCGCCCGAGCCCCGCGATGCAGTACTGGGAACCTTGACCGGTGACGAGTACACACGCGTAGCCGGCGAGGCGGCTCGCACCGCTCCCCCGCGTGAGAACGGCGGAAACCAGGACATCAAGAACCTCACCAAGGGCAGCCGAATCTTCTATCCGGTGTTCGTGGACGGTGCGAATCTGTCGGTCGGCGATCTTCACTTCTCCCAGGGCGACGGTGAGATCACTTTCTGCGGTGCCATCGAGATGGGCGGCTTCATCGATCTTCGTGTGGACATCATCAAGGGCGGAATGGATACCTACGGCGTTTCCGAGAACGCCATCTTCATGCCGGGCAACACGGATCCGCAGTATTCCGAGTGGCTTGCGTTCTCGGGCACTTCCGTCACGTTGGACGGCGAACAGAAGTACCTGGATTCACATCTGTCCTACCAGCGTGCGTGCCTGCATGCGATCGAGTACCTGACCAAGTTCGGGTACGCGCCGGAGCAGGCGTACCTGCTGCTGGGTGCGGCACCGATCGAGGGCCGCCTGTCTGGCGTCGTGGATATCCCCAACTCGTGTTCGACGGTGTATCTCCCGACTGCGATCTTCGACTTCCCCCTCGCACCCTCGTCGAGCGGACCGTTCCAGATCGATCCCGGAATCGGCGCTCCGCGTTCGGAGAACAGGGTCTAGGCCTCCGGCCCCGTGAGTGGTTGAGGAGTGTGAGGACTCCTTAACCACTCACAGGGGGTACCGGTGCGAATTCTGCAAACCCACCTTTGCGAAGCCGGACTGTCACTCGTATCCTGGGAAAATGTCGAAAACCTTTGTCGGTGTCCGGCTCCGCCAACTGCGGACCGAGCGCGGGTTGAGTCAGGCTTCGCTGGCCAAGACGCTGGAGATCTCGGCAAGCTATCTCAATCAGATCGAGCACGACGTCCGGCCACTCACCGTGCCGGTCCTCCTGCGAATCAGTGAGGTCTTCGGTGTCGACACCACCTTCTTCTCCCCACAGGACGACACGCGCCTGATCGCGGAAATGCGTGAAGTTGCCCTCGATCAGGAGATGGGCATCGACGCCGACGCCCACGAAATCGCGGAGATGGTCTCCACGCACCCGGGCCTGGCCAAGGCGATGGTCAACATGCATCGCCGCTTCCGCAACACGACGGCGCAACTCGCCGCAGCGACGGAAGACCGCTTCTCGGACGGCAGCGGCAGCGGTTCGATCACCATGCCGCACGAGGAAGTGCGCGACTACTTCTATCAGCGGCAGAACTACATTCACGATCTCGACACCGCGGCCGAAGAACTGACTGCCCGGATGCGCTTTCATCGCGGCGACGTCGCCGGCGAGATCGCCAGACGCCTCGAAACCGTCCACGGCGTGCAGATCGTTCGACGAGTCGACCTGGGCGAGAACATACTTCATCGTTACGACCCGGATACCAGGGTCCTGGAAATCTCCGCACGGCTCTCCGGCGGGCAACAGGTCTTCAAGTTCGCGACAGAACTCGCGTACCTCGAGCACGGCGATCTGCTCGACTCGTTGGTGGCCGAAGGCAACTTCACCAGCGAAGCGTCGGTCTCTTTGGCGCGACTTGGATTGGCCAACTACTTCGCGGCGGCCACCGTGCTCCCCTACAGCCAGTTCCACGACGTCGCCGAGGACTTCCGGTACGACATCGAGCGCATGTCCGCCTTCTATTCCGCGAGCTACGAGACGATCTGCCACCGCCTCTCGACTCTGCAGCGCCCCAAACTTCGCGGGGTTCCGTTCATGTTCGTCCGTGTCGACCGTGCCGGAAACATGTCGAAGCGTCAGTCCGCCACCGGATTCCACTTCTCCACCAGCGGCGGTACGTGCCCGCTGTGGAACGTCTACGAGACGTTCTCGTATCCGGGCAAGATCATGCCCCAGATCGCACAGATGCCCGACGGCCGCCGATACCTCTGGGTTGCTCGCACGGTCGAACGTCGAGCGGCTCGATACGGACAGCCCGCAAAGATCTTCGCCATCGGATTGGGATGCGAGATTCGACACGCCCACCGACTCGTCTACAGCGACGGTCTGGATCTGGACGAGTCGAATCCGGGAACGCCGATCGGCTCGGGCTGCCGTGTCTGCGAACGCCTCAACTGTCCGCAGCGTGCCTTCCCGCCGTTGGGTAAAGACCTCGACATCAGCGAGCACCGGAGTTCGATTTCGCCTTACGTGATTCGCTGACCGCGCTAACGCACGTAGTTGCGTAGGAACGCGACTGTGCGATCGAACGCGATCATCCCGTCCACGGTATCGAGGTCGAACTGATATTCGTGGTCCAGCGCAGGCTCGTGATCGTCGGGGTAGAACAGTGCGTCTACTTCGACGCCCAGATCGGCGAGCCGTTCTGCCATGGGTTTCGACTGGCTGGCGGTCAGTGGGTCGACATTTCCGCCGGTGATGAACGTCGCTGGAAAGTCCGAGGTCACATGGCCCAGTGTCGACATCTGACCCACTGCAGTCGACCCGTCGAAGTCCCTCGTTCCGAGATACCCCCACAGCGACTGCTTGTCGACGCCCCAACCGAAGTACTTCCCCTGCGACAGCAGGGGTTTCAGATCGAAGACCCCACAGTCGAGGACAACTCCGCGTATCTGCTCGGGACGTAATGCCGGCTCCACACCCATTTCCGACGCGTAGTCAGGGCTGGTCATGACCGTCGCCAACTGACTGGACAACTGCGCGCCTGCCGAATCTCCCGCAAGAAAGAGATTGTTCGAATCGACATGCAACCTGTCCGCATTGCTCACGATAAATCGATACGCGTCGTTCAGTTGATTCACTGCGGTGGGGTAATACGCATCTGGTCCCAGTGAGTAGTCCACCGAAATCACTGTGAAGCCTTGATTTGCCAACAGTTTGTAGTAACCGTCGGCATCAGTTCTCGATCCTGATATCCAGCCACCCCCGTGCACCCAGACCACCGTGGGTAGCGCCGAAGAGGACACCGACGGGTAGTAAACGTCCAGTTGTGCATCGTCGTCGCCGTCGCGGTACGACTGATCGAGAATCGAGACGATTCCTGACGGTGCATGCCTGTCGAGTTGTGCGTGAGTCGCTTCGGAGCCACCCGCTGACATCCACCGTACGAGGAGAACTCCTGGCCACGGACTGACGATTGCCGCGGTTACCCCGGACAGCAGAATGACGACGAATACCGCCGCGATTCCGCCAATGCGCCTTCGCCGTCTGTCGGGGGAAGACGCGCGCACAACAACTCCTGGGGTCGGATCGGATTCACCCAGGCTAGACCAAAAGGACTAGTCGAGAATTCCCCGGCAACACACCCGCGGCGCTTTGTCTGAAATGACCATTTCTTCAGCGTCTCAGCATCATCCGACAACTAGCGGGTGTGTGCGTCGAGAAACTGAACCGTGCGATCGAGGGCAGTGAGACCGTCGGCATTGTCCAGATCGAACTGATACTCGTGACCGAGCGCCGGAACGTGATCGGCCGGATAGAACAGTGTGTCGACCGCAACTCCCAACCCCGTCAATTTGTCAGCCAACGGTTTCGACTGAGAATCTGTCAAAGGATCCGCGTTGCCGCCGCTGATGTAGGCAGGCGGAAATTGAGCGCTGACGTAGTTCAAGGTCGACATCTGATCCGCTGCGTCGGTACTCATGAAGTCACGCACGCCGGTATACGCCCAGAGGGACCGATCAACCCCCCAACCGATGATGCCGGGTCCGCCGACCATGTTCCCGACGTCGTAGATTCCACAGTTCAGGATTACTCCACGTAACTGATCCGGCCGCAGCGACGGGACCACGCCCACACGGTTCGCATACGCGGGATCAGTGACGAGAGTGGCGAGCTGACTCGAGAGTTGCGCTCCCGCAGAATCACCGGCGAGAACGACCGTCGTCGGATCAACATGCAGCCGTTCCGCATTCGCGACGACGTACGCGTGAGCGTCGTTGAGCTGCCGCACCGCTGTCGGATAGTGGTGCTCAGGTCCGAGTGAGTAGTCCAGGGACACAACGGTGTAGCCACGAGAGGCCAGCAACTCGTAGTACGGCGCGTAGTTGGACTTGCTTCCCGAGATCCAGGCACCGCCATGAGTCCAGATCACCGTAGGCAATGCGGTCGTCGTCGCTGCGGGAAAGTAGACATCCAGGTATGCGTCGTCGTCTTCGGCGCGGTACTGCTGGTCCTTGATCGAGTCGACGCCTTCGGGCGCGTGCTTCTCGAGCGCCTCGGTGACTTTCACGGCATCACGATCGAAGACCCATCGTACGGTGAGTGCGCCAGGTCTCGGGCTCAGAACGAAGGCCAGAACCACGGCTCCGACCAGAACGAACACAATTGCCAGAGCCCACAGCAAGCGCCTGCGCCACCGATGCGGTGAAGGGTTCGTCATCGGGTTTCCTTCACTCTCGGCAAAATGTCCGGATCAGCGTAACGCGACGCCGGTACTGTCAGGCGCGATCAGCCGAGTTCAGCGATCCGCCGCTGCGCGAGTGCCTTGACTTCGCCCTTGGCTACTTTGCCGCCTGCCGCCATCGGCAATTCGGCGACCGTCATCACGTACTCAGGTATGTACTCGCGGGTCACTCCTCGGCTCTGCAGCCAGGCGGTCAGGTCCACCGAACTCAGATCGTCATCGGCGGACACGACGACCGCACAGACCTTCTCACCGAACAGCGGATCGTCGACTCCGACCACGGCGACCAGTTCCACCGAAGGATGCGCGCGCACGTACTCCTCGACCTCGACCGCGGAAATGTTCTTGCCGCCTCGAATGATGATGTCGGCTTTGCGCCCGACCACACGCACCCGCCCGGTCTCGTCGATCTCGACGATGTCGCCGAGAAGCATCCAACCGTCGTCGGTGTACAACTCGTCGTTTGCATCGACGTCGCCCCAATAACCCTGGCACATCAGCGGGCCGTTGACCGCAGGCTGACCGCGACGGACGGAGCCGGTCACTTCCTTTGCCGCATCGTCGAATACACGAACTTGCATGCGATCGATGACGTGGCCGCACGTCTTCAGTCGGGTATCGGAACCGTCCGAAACCGTCGTCACCGAGACGGCGCCGGTTTCGTTTGATCCGTAGAACTGCAGGACAGCCGCTCCGGTACGTTGTTCGAAGGCCAGTGCCTCCGAATACGGCACGGCTTCACCACCGGTGAACATGAAACGAAGTGACGAGAGATCGGCCGATTCCGCGGCCTCCGAACGCAACAGCATCTTGAATTGTGTACTCACACAATTCAAAGCAGTCACCCGTTCGCGCTCGATCAACTCGATCATCACCGAAACGTCGAAGCGTTCCATGACGACATTGCGAGCACCGAGTAGCGCCGGCAGGAAATGCGAAGTCCAGAGGCCGAATCCGAAAGGTGCCGGAACCGCGCCGAGGAACACCTCATCCGGACCGATCGCCGCCGCCTCGGCGGCAATCTCGGAGAAACCAACCCAACGATCCTCGGTTTGTGTGACCAGTTTGGGTAGGCCCGTTGTGCCGGACGTCGAGTTCAGCATCGAAACGGCTGACGTGACAAAACACGGACTGGTTGCGGGGAACTGCTTTAGCTCGACCGGCAACGAGGTGAGTTCGCCGTTTGCACTCACGCGTTCGAAACTCACGTCGGCGCGTTCGTCGGCGAAGACGACGTCCAGTCCGGGATGCTCTGCCCGCAGACTCGCCACGAGTTCGGCGGTATCGACGCCGCGCAGCGTGCGAGTGGTGACGAGTACGGAGGCTTCCGAGCGGGCGATCAGATGAGAGATCTCGCGAATGCCCGAGCGCGAACCGATTCCGACGGCGACGCGGCCGGTACGAAATGCTGCGCAGAGAGCCGCATGGAATACAGCGGTGTCGGGGAGCAACACGGCTACATGTCCGTATCCCTCACCAGCTAGATCCAGCGCCGACGCGATCGCATCGGCAGCCGCGTCGTACTGTTTCCACGACACCCTCGATTCCGGAGTGACGAAGGCGGTTTCGTCCGGGATGGTCTCAGACCAATGCCTGACCATTTCGCTGATGCTGACGCCGGCGAACCGGTCCGGATTCGTGGCGAATTCACCGACGGTGAAGTCGAGTGTCTTCGTTTCAAGCATGATCGTCGATCATCTCCCGTCGGCGCTGAGTACGCCCATCGATTGTTTGTACGCGTTGTCCAGTGTCGCTGCGGAATCGCATTCGCGGACGAGTTCGCCGCGCTGCATGACATATCCGCGGTCGACAACCGAGTTCAGTGCAGTAAGTGCCGGTTCCGTCACGATGACGGTCACACCCTCGGCGGCCAGACCCCCGACCAGCGCTCGCAGCTCCGCGACGATTTTCGGTGCCAGTCCTGTCATCATCTCGTCGAGGAGCAACACCTTCGGGGTTTCCAGAAGGGCCCGCCCCAGAACCAACATCTGCTGCTCACCACCGCTGAGGACCCCGGCATAACTCTCGGAGCGTTCACGCAGGATCGGGAACCTCTCGAAAGCTGTTTCCACGGCTTCGGCTTTCAATCCCAGCAGGTCTGCGCCGACGCGTAGGTTCTCGCGAACGGACATTCGCATGAACAGTTGCCTGCCTTGGGGTACGTAGGCAAATCCGCTGCGGACACGATCCAGTGCCGATAATTTCTGGATCTCTCGACCATCGAATTTGATTGTCCCGGTGGCGGGAACCGAGCCGTAGATGGATCCCGCCAAGCTGGTCTTGCCCGCACCGTTCGGCCCGACGATCGCTGTCACTTCACCGGCGGGGGCGACAAGGGAGACTTCCCGGACGGCGACAGCGGATCCGTATCGAACTGTGACTCTGTCGAGTTCGAGCATGTCAGGCGCCTTCCTCGTATTCGGAACCGAAATAGACTTCTCGCATCGCGTCGCTGGCCAAGCACTCCTGCGGTGGTCCGTAGAACGCCACTGATCCGAAATTGAGCAGCACGATCTTGGTGGCGAGCGCCGCGATGAGATCGACGTTGTGATCGACCAGGACTACTCCTTTGCCCTGCGCGGCAATCGATCGCACGGCACCGGAGATGGCAGCGATGCCGTCGTGATCCGCGCCGGCAAACGGTTCGTCCAACAGGAGAACATCGGGTTCGGTCGCCATCGCCCGCGCCACCTCGACCAGACGCTGCGCCCCCAAACTGAGATCCCCGCAAGCACTCTCGACGTCGGTGACCGAGTATCGCGCAGCAATCTCCCGGGCCCGCTGTGCTGTCCGGTCCCAGTTCTCGAAAGGTCCTTTGATCGCCCACCACAGCGAGTGCAGAGGTGAGGTGATCTTGTGCCCGTACAGTCCCGGGATGATGTTGTCGACGGCGTCGAGTTCCGCCGCGAGCTGCGGATGTTGAAACGTGCGCGAGAGCCCTTGCCGTGCACGGCGCTCCGACGGCCCGGTCAAGGCAGCACCCGCGAGCGCGACGGTTCCGGAATCTGCTTGCTGTGTGCCGAAGATGCAGTCCACCAGTGTGGTCTTGCCTGCCCCGTTCGGGCCGACCAGTCCGATCACCTCTCCCGGTCCGACGCTGAACGAGACATCGTCGACAGCGCGGACGCCGCCGTAGGACTTGTGGAGCCCGCTCACTTCGAGTAGCCGAGTCATCGATTGCCACGCTCCTTGTACAGACGGTTCATTCGACCCAGAACGTTCTGACTCCACCCGATCACCCCACCAGGCGCGACGATGAGGATCACCAGGACGGCTCCGGCAAGCAGGAGTTCGCCACTTCCCTGGTACCCGGGCATGTTCAGCGTCACGATCACCACGATCAATGCACCGAGCGGAGCACCCCACGCCGAACCGCGACCGCCGATGATCGGCATGAAGATTGCAAGGAAAACAATACTGAGAGTGAAGGTTTCAGGAGTGACAGCTTGCACCGACACGGTGAAAAGCGATCCGCCGGTCGACGCGATCGCGGCACCGATCGCCAGCGCCACGACGGTCAGGTGCGCAGGATTGACGCCGGAAGACCGTGCGACATTACGATTGTCGCGGGCAGCTTGCAACATCAGCCCCCACACCGATTTCCGGAGTCGATCGACAGCGACCGCGATCAGACACACGAACAAGATCGCGAACACGACCAATGCGTAGCGCGGTGGCTCCCAGCCGAACATCGTCACAGTCTCGACACCCGAGATCCCGGCCGATCCGCCGGTGAAACTCGGTCCGTCGATCAACCAGTGCTCGAAAGCGATACCGAACAACAAGGTCACCGCGGCAAGGTAGAAGCCGGAGAGTTTCTGCGTTGCCAAGCTGAGAAGTACTGCAACCGCTGCAGCGGCGAGGGCGCCGAGAATCCATCCCCACCACATCGACAACCCGGTCCGAACCGAGATCAGCGCAACGGCATACGCGCCGATCGCCGCATACGCGCTGTACGCCATCGACAGTGATCCCGCGAGCACGAATGGCACGTACATGCCGAGTGCGATCAGCGAATACGTCGCAGCGAGGAACACCAGATCCTGCCGGTACAGACTCGGCCCCATCCACAGCAGCACGGCAGCAACCACGACCACGGTGATCAGCGCTTCTCGTGACACGGCGAGCATCCTCGTCCGGGGACCGCCGGATGTAGCGGGCGGATTTGACGTCAGCGGACTGGTAGAAAGCGAGGCCATCAGACGCGAACCTTCCTCGAGAGCAAGCCTTCCGGACGGAAAGCGAAGAACACCAGGGCAATCAACAGAATCGCGGTTTGAGCAGCACTCGCACCGAAGTAGTACGGGGCGAATACCTGGACGACGCCCAACACCATTCCGCCGATCAGCGGAGCCCAACTCCGGCCGGTACCACCGATGACGAGTGCGATGAATGCCGTCAGCGTCCATGACAGACCGCTCGTGAACTGAACACCGGCCTTGGGAGCGAACAGAAGTCCGGCGACGGCGGCAATCACACCCGCGAGGGTGAACGCGATGAGGCGTACCCGATCCACCGGCAAGCCCAGGACGCGGGCGGCATCCGGACTGTCGCCGACGGCGCGAAGCAGACGGCCCGAGGTGGACCGGTTCAGCCACAGTCCGATACCGACGAAGATCCCGGCAGTTCCGACGACGAGTACAACGGTCGAACTGTCGACGGTGGCACCGAGCACCGATATCGGATCGAAGTCGAAGATCTTCTGCCCGGGAAGTGGTGTGCGGCCGAAGACAGTGCCGGCGAGCTGCTGGATCCCGAACAGTACTGCGGTCACAGCCACCAACGCCGGTAGTTCCCCACGACCCGATCGCTTCTGAACCTGTTTGACCACAAGCTTTTCCGTCAGGATCGACAGCGCCACCGCTACCGCGATCCCTAGCGGCATGGCAATCCAGAGAGCGAGCCCGTAATTGATCGCGACCCAACTCGACGCCATGGCCGCAGCCATCGCATACGGACCCATCGCAAAATTGAAGAAATCGGCGCCGACCACCACGAGATACATTCCGAGGGCTATAAGTGAAAAGAATGCACCGATCTCGATGGCAGCGAGCCACAGTTGTGCGTCTGTCATGTCAAGGCTCCTCGGTTATCCACACGGGGGTTGGTAGGAATCCCACGGATGGGCCGGCTTGTTGTCCTCACCGAATTCGACGAGCACCAGTCCGCAGAGGCTGTCCGGAGCCAGGTGATCCTGCGAGGAGAACGACAGTGTCAATCCGTCCTGGCCGAAGCTGGCGGGAAGTGCCGAAACCTGTTGAAGAGCATCACGAACGGCCGTCCGATCTCGGTGGTCGCCGGCAATTTCGATTGCCTCGGCCAACATCATGACGGCGTCGTACGCCTGTGCGTCGTAGGCAGTCAGTTGATAATCAGGCCCCTTCACCGCCTGCACCTTGCGACGCAGTTCGGCGGTTCTCGGGTTGTTCTCACTGAGCGAGCCCATGTACACCATGCCGCTCAACGCCTTCGGGTCCGCCAAAGCCCAAGATGCGGGCTGGTTCCCGATGGAAGCGAGCGAGAAGCGTTGCGTCTGTGGGGTGATCTTCGACAGGGTGTTGTGCGCGAGGATTTCGAAGTGCCCGCCGATACTGGCGACCAGAATCGCGTCCGGTTCGGTTTCCGCGAGACGTGAGACCTGTGCGGTGATGTCCGCGGCATCGACCGGCGCCTTTTCAACGCCCGTCACTCTCGCGCACTTCTCGAGCGCCGGCCGCAGGGTCTTGATGATTCCGTCGATGGACGCACTCGCGTCACCGAGAATTCCCAGGGACTTGTACCCCATCTTCTCGAAAGCCCCGCAGTACACCTGGGCGTACTGCTTCAACGAGTTCGGAATCATGAACGAGTAGTCGTTGTCGGGCGCCGAGGCAAAGGCGTCGCTGAGAACGACCGGAGCTATCGCGGGAATCTTCGACTGCTGGAGAATCGACTTGGCCTGCAGCACCGACCCGCTGCCGGTGGCGAGGATGACCGCACTTGATCCGTGATCGACCAACTTCCGAATGATCGACGGGGTCTTGGTGGGACTGCTCTCGTCATTCTCGACAACCAATTCGACCTGCTTGCCGTTGATTCCGCCGGCCTGGTTGATCAGGTCGACAGTCATACGCACGGTCTTGCCGGCGATCGTGCTGTACGACGCACCGGGCCCGGTGGAGTCCTCGTCCAAACCGATGACGATGGTGTCTTCGGGAATGACACCGGCAGATGCGCACGCGCTCGCCCCGAGGACCACTGCCGCGCAGACGGCAATCGCCTTTCCGAGTCTCACATCAATCTCCCGTCCAAACTCTGCTTGGTAAATCAAACAAGCGCTTGATTTACGAGTGTGGACAGAAGTATGCACTGGGTCACACCGATAGTCAAAATTCGAACTACACGCACAGGAACTGCGGTGTTACGGCTTCTGCAGCTGCCGGATCGAGGAGCTGAGTTCGCGAATGACGGACTTCAATTCGTCGACGTCCGAACGGAGTTCGGCCATTTGGGAGTCCGAACGGAGTTCGGCAAATTCGGAGGCAGGAGATACGGTCTGCGCTTCCTTCTTCGCCGTGCGCCGCGCAATGCGTGCCACCGGCTCGCCGTCGACGGAACGTGCGGCGAAGCCGTCCAGGAAAACCGAAATCAGATTGCGCTGCAGATCATCCGCCAACTCGGAAAGCTGCGGGCGATACTGCGCGACGGTGGACCAGACGGATTCACGCAGGAGACGGTGAAACTGTTCGGGATCGATGTCTTCCCGAAACTCCGCGTCGGCAATTCCGCGAGCGATAGCCGATCGCCAGTAGCTGTGTGCCTTCTGAACCAGGATGGTGATGGGCGCGTCCGCCGGTTGCGACGAAAGTATGGCTTCTCCCTGATAGACCTCCGTGGCATACGGGTGATCCACCGCCGAGGCAAAAGACACCGAGACCATCGTTGCCAGGCGATCTCGGGCCGAACCTCCCGGCTCGATCGAGTCTTCGTACCTGACGTTGAGGTCTTCGAGAAACCGGACGACGATCTCGTTGGCTATCGCATCCTTGGAGTCGAAGTAGTGGTAGAGGCTGCCGGAGAGAATCCCGACTTCGTCGGCGATGTCGCGTACCGTCGTCGCGGCGATTCCGCGCTCACTGAACAGCTTGGCCGCATGAGCGAGTATTTCGTCCCGTCGGGTCGAGCGCACGAGAAGATCCTTCCGACGTTCCGATCGTCAAGCGAGTGCTTGATCAATTTCTCGTCGATGCTAACACCGCACCCTCGCTGACCTGCGGTGTGAGGTCCTGGACATCCAATCGAAACACCGGACACACACTTGTCACCGACAGTCATTCCACCGCAACAACTTCCACCTACTCTGTGCACTCGACGAATACAGCGTTGTATACGCACTCCGGATACAGATCTGTCAGAGCCATTGTCTGCCAGAGCCATCGACACGAAAGGCCCGTACATGCGAACCTTCTCGAAGCGCACCCTTGCCGCGCCGGCCGCTCTCGCCGCGCTGGGCTTGGTTCTCACCGGCTGCGGAAGCAAGGCGACAGACACCGCATCGGGAGATTCGACGGCTACGTCGTGCGTCGACACCTCGGGGGACACGATCAAGGTCGGTTCTCTGAATTCACTCTCGGGCACCATGGCCATCAGTGAAGTGACGGTCCGCGACTCCATCTCGTTGGCGGTGCAGGAGATCAACGATTCCGGCGGTGTGCTGGGCAAGAAGATCCAGATCGTGGCAGAGGACGGCGCGTCGGAGCCGACAGTGTTCGCCGAGAAGGCCGAGAAACTGATCAGCAGCGATTGCGTCGCAGCAGTTTTCGGTGGCTGGACTTCCTCGAGCCGCAAGGCCATGCTGCCGGTGTTCGAGGACAACAACTCCCTGCTCTACTACCCGGTCCAGTACGAGGGGCTGGAAGATTCGAAGAACATCTTCTACACGGGTGCAACGACCAACCAGCAGATCATCCCGGCTCTGGATTATCTGAAGGAGAAGGGCGTCAAGTCGCTGTATCTGGTCGGCAGCGACTACGTGTTCCCGCAGACCGCCAACCGCATCATCAAGGCCTACGCGGCAGCGAACGGCATCGAGATCAAGGGCGAGGATTACACGCCATTGGGTTCGACCGACTTCTCCACCATCGTGAACAAGGTCCGCACAGCCGACGCCGATGCCGTGTTCAACACACTCAACGGTGATTCCAACGTCGCGTTCTTCCGTGAATACTCGAATGTCGGCCTGAAGCCCGCCGACATGCCCGTCGTCTCCGTCTCCATTGCGGAGGAAGAGGTCGGCGGTATCGGAGTCCAGAACGTCGAAGGCCAGCTGACGGCGTGGAACTACTACCAGACCATCGACTCCCCCGAGAACAAGAAGTTCGTCGAGGCGTACAAGGCGAAGTTCGGCCAGGACAAGCCCACGTCCGATCCGATGGAAGCGGCATACACCTCCGTCTACCTCTGGAAGAACACAGTCGAGAAGGCCAACTCGTTTGCGGTCAAGGATATTCAGGACAACGCCGACGGTGTGACCTTCCAGGCACCCGAAGGACTCGTCACCATCGACGGCGACAACCATCACATCACCAAGACTGCCCGAATCGGCGAAATCCGTTCCGACGGACTGATCTACACGGTCTGGGATTCGGGACAGCCGATCGAGCCGGATCCGTACCTGAAGAACTACCCCTGGGCCGAGGGACTCGGCAGCTGATCGACGAAAGGCGGAATTGACGGAATCGACGAGTAGAGAGGTGGAGCGTCTGTCATGGATGTTGTGATCGGACAGTTGTTCACGGGTTTGAGTATCGGATCGATTCTCCTGTTGGCAGCGTTGGGATTGTCTCTCACGTTCGGGCAGATGGGTGTCATCAACATGGCACACGGCGAGTTCATCATGGCCGGCTCGTACACCGCATACGTAGTGCAGCAGGTGATCTCGAATGCAACGGGATCGTTGATCATTTCTCTGCTCGTCGGTTTTGTCGTCGGCGGACTGATGGGTGTCGTGCTCGAAGTGGTACTGGTATCGCGGATGTACCACCGACCCCTCGATACCCTGTTGGTGACATTCGGCGTCGGATTGATTCTTCAGCAGTTGGCGCGCGACATCTTCGGCGCGCCCGCAGTCAATGTTTCGGCGCCGAGCTGGCTTTCGGGCGGGGTCGATATTTTCGGCGCCGTGGTACCGAAAACCCGCATCTTCATTCTGGTGTTGGCGATCGCAGCGGTGATCGCGCTTTCGGTCGCACTGAAGCAGTCGTCGATGGGTCGACGCATCCGGGCCGTCGTGCAGAATCGCGATCTGGCCGAGACGAGCGGAATCTCTTCTCGTCGTACGGACATCACGACCTTCTTCCTCGGTTCCGGACTCGCCGGCGTCGCGGGTGTCGCGTTGACACTCATCGGTTCCACCAGCCCGACCATCGGCCAGTCGTATCTGATCGACGCCTTCCTGGTTGTTGTCGTCGGCGGTCTCGGTCAGATGAAGGGAGCCGTGATCGCAGCCTTCGCCCTCGGCATCTTGAACTCGTTCATCGAGTACTCGACGACGGCGTCGATCGCGAAGGTGATCGTGTTCGTCATCATCGTCGTCTTCCTTCAAGTTCGGCCGCAGGGCCTGTTCGCAGTCAAGACGAGGAGCCTCGTATGAGCATCCTGAACAATTCCCGAATTCGGGTGTGGGGCGGTTTTGCACTTGCCGCGATCGTGCTGTTCGCCATCGCTCCGGCTGTGCTCTCGGACTTCAGGCTGTCACTGTTGGCCAAATTCCTGTGCTTCGCCATAGTCGCTGTCGGCATCGGCTTGGCTTGGGGCAGAGGCGGAATGCTCACGCTCGGCCAGGGCGTCTTCTTCGGAATCGGCGCATACGTGATGGCGATGCACCTCAAGATCGCCGATGCCGAACTCAAGGGCGACGCGGTACCGGACTTCATGTCCATCGCGGGCAAGACCGAACTTCCGGGATACTGGCAACCGTTCGCCTCGCCATTCGTGGCGATCTTCGCCATCCTTTTCCTGCCGGCCGCTGTTGCCTTTCTCCTCGGACTCGGTGTGTTCAAGCGGAGAGTCAAGGGCGCATACTTCGCGATCCTCTCGCAAGCACTCGCCGCGGCTTTCGCGATCCTCTTGATCGGCCAGCAGTCGATCGGTGGCAGCAACGGCCTCAACCGCTTTCGCACGTTCTTCGGTTTCAACCTCAACGATCCGGCGAACAAGCAGATGTTGTTCTTCATCGCCGCCGGAGTTCTTCTCGCATCGGTCGCTCTGATTCGCCAGCTGATGAACTCCCGATACGGCGAACTCCTCGTCGCCGTCCGCGATCAAGAGGAGCGCGTACGTTTCCTCGGATACGATCCGGCGAACATCAAACTGGTCGCCTACGTGACCGCGGCGTTCCTCGCCGGTATCGCCGGTGCGCTTTTCGTTCCGATCGTGGGCATCATCTCCCCCGCCGACGTCGGGATCGTTCCGTCAATCGCCTTCCTCATCGGGGTCGCGATCGGTGGCCGCGCAACGCTTCTGGGTCCGGTACTCGGTGCGATCGGCGTCGCTTGGGCGCAGTCGACATTCTCGGAGAAACTCCCTTCGGGATGGATCTACGCACAAGGGTTGATGTTCATCGTCGTGGTCGGGTTCTTCCCGGCAGGTGTGGCCGGATTGTTCGCCCTGATGCGCCACCGCAAGAAGCGTGAGACCCCGGCCGACCCGCCGGTCAAGGTCTCCCAACCCGAACCAGTGGAGGTGTCGTCATGACCAACACAACCGCCACCAGCGAACCCACACCGGCACTGGGCGGCAACGCCGGAATGTCGTCCGAGTACCTCGAAGTACGGAACCTTTCGGTCAGCTTCGACGGTTTCAAGGCCGTCGACGGCGTCGACTTGACCCTCATGCAGGGCGACCTCAGGTTTCTCATCGGCCCGAACGGGGCTGGAAAGACAACGCTGGTCGACGCCATCACCGGACTCGTTCCCGCGACGGGTTCGATCACGAAGTCCGGCGAGCAACTACTCGGCAAGAAGGTTCACAAGATCGCCCGCCTCGGCGTCGGGCGAACCTTCCAGACGGCAAGCGTCTTCGAAGAACTCTCGGTGCTGCAGAATCTCGACATCGCGGCGGGAGCCGGTCGCTCGGCGTGGAACCTGCTCCGAAGGCGCAAAGGTGTGCTCCCCGAGATCGAGGAGGCTCTGGAGACAACCGGCTTGGAGCACCTCAGAGACACTCCCGCGGGCATTCTGGCGCACGGGCAGAAACAGTGGCTCGAAATCGGAATGTTGTTGGTGCAGAACTGTTCCGTGCTACTACTCGACGAGCCCGTCGCTGGGATGAGCCTGGAGGAGCGCGAGGAGACCGGAAACCTTCTGCGTCGCATCGGCGGTGCACGAACCGTCGTCGTGGTCGAGCACGACATGGACTTCATGCGATCGTTCGCCACGTCCGTCACAGTGCTCGCCGCTGGGAAAGTACTCGCCGAAGGAACTGTGGCGGAGGTTCAAGCCGACCCCAAGGTGCAAGAGGTCTATCTCGGCACAGCCGCTGCCGGAACCGATCTCGGCGCCGACACCGAACCGACCCCGGAGGACTGAATCATGCTCGAGCTCGTCGACATCCGCGCCGGCTACGGACGCACCGAAGTAATCCACGGCGTATCCTTACTGGTTCCCAGTGACGGGGTTGCGGCAGTCATGGGTCACAACGGTGCGGGTAAAACCACCTTGCTGCGCGCCGCCGTCGGTCTGATCAAACCTACGCGGGGAAAGGTACTTCTGAACGGTGAGGACATCACCGGACTACGACCGAGCGCCCGCGTCGCTCGCGGACTTGCCTACGTACCGCAGGGTCAGCAGTCGTTCGGACAACTGACAACTGCCGAGAATCTTCGGGTGGTCGCCGACGGGCGCAAACGCGGAAAGGCACTCATCGCAGAGGCATTGGATCTGTTTCCCGCGCTCACCACACTCCTCGACCGTCGCGCAGGACTTCTCTCCGGTGGGCAGCGACAACAACTTGCCATCGCCCGCGCCTTGATCACCGAGCCCAAGATCCTCATCCTCGACGAACCAACCGAGGGCATTCAGCCCAACGTGGTCGCCGAAATCGAAAGAACCGTCATGGAACTCACCGAGCGCGGCGATCTCGGTGTCCTCCTTGTCGAGCAGCACATCGGTTTCGCGCTCCAATCTGCTCAGCATTACAGCATTCTCGCGGCCGGACACGTGACCTCGACCGGTGAGGGCGGCACCACGTCCACCGAGGCGGTTCGTCGAGCGATGGCAATCTGACATGAGTGTGCGGCCGCCGCTGCGCGAACAGGTTTACCGGTCGATCCGAAACGATCTGATGTCCGGTCAGATCGCGCCCTCGGAACGACTGGGCGAGGAACGCCTGGCCCATCTCTACGGTGTCTCGCGAACACCGGTGCGCGAAGCGCTCGCAAAGTTGGAATCCGACGGGCTGGTCGAGCGCGACGAACATGGACTCTTTCCGTACCGACCGCACCTCGACGAGTTGGGTGGACTCTACGAGCTGCGCATACTCCTCGAGGTGCACGGGCTTCGTCGGGTACTCGACGGTGAGGCCCCCGCTCATGATCGAGACGCGCTCGGTTCCGAACTCGACAAGTGGTACGCATTTCTCAAACAGATGCCGGTACCGGACGCCGGTTTCGTGACGCTCGACGAGGAGTTCCACATCGCGCTCCTCGCCTCGTCCGGAAACCACGCGTTGGTCGACGCCTTGCAGGCCGTCAACTCGAAGCTGCGCCCCGTGAGGATGTTCGACTACCTGACTCCCGATCGTATGAAGGCCACCGTGGAGGAACATATCTCCGTCGTCGAACTGGTTCTGGACGGCAAGATTCCGCAAGCACACGAGGCACTGGTATCGCACATCGACATCTCTCGTGCGGTTGTCCTCGACCGTGCTCGTCAGGCCCTCTCGTTGGCCGCCATGGCCAATGCCGTGCGTAACTGATCAGCGTCGTGTCGCTGACTTCAGGGTGACGACTTCGGTGACGTGGTCTCTCGTCAGGGGGATCCTGAGGTACTCCCCCGGTGCGGTTGGCTTCGGGCCGAGTTCAGAACCGGGGACCGTACCCGTTGTGCCGTCCGAGCATTCGACTGCAACTTCGCTCGTGTAGTCCGCATCAGGCGCAACGTCGCAGGTGAGTCCGTCATCCGTGGTGAAGGCGGAGATACTCGAACCGACGGGCCCCTGGATTACTGTCCCGATTGGGTCCGCCGGAGCCGGTGTACTCGTGGTTGGTGTAGCCGTCGTTGTCGGCGTTGCTGTCGATGTCGGCGTTGCTGTCGATGTCGGGATTGCTGTCGGTGTCGGCACAGACGCGGTGGTCGTCATCCCTGCCGTGTTCTCAGCTGCCGTGGTCTCAGCTGCTGTGGTCTCAGCTGCTGTGGTCGAAGAAGTCGTCGATGACGGGGGTTCGCTCACCGAAGTAGGCGTCGGGCTGACCGCACGCGCAGCAAATCCGGTTGGGAGGCTCAGCGGCGTGACCGGGTATGTCGCGGTGCCAATTCCGCATTGAGCCGTTACAAGATTGAACGTCACGTTTGTGGTGCCCAGTATCTGCGCCCCCAGAATCGCAAAAGCTGCCATCGAAAGACTCACGCTCAGCGTCGATTGCGCCGTTGTTGCCGTGGACGTTCGCGTGCTCACGAGCTTGATGTTCGTGTATTGAATCGTCGCCAAGCCAGCGGCGTTCACAGTGGCGTCCGCCCCTGTCACCGTCACCGATCCGTTCTCGGCAGGCTGTGGAATCGTGAGGACGCGAGATCCCACCGTCACCTGATTCGTGGGGCTACTCGCCGATACCGATGCCCTGTTCGAGGTATCGCACGCAGCCCCTGCCGTAATCGGCGATGCCACAGTGACTATCGGCGCACTTACCAGATCAATCCCCAGTAGGGACAGCAAGTTCACTGTCACGGTCATCGAGGTGAGTGTCGACGTCGCATCGGTATCCGAAACAATTGCCGACTGGCAGCGGCCGCTCGCAGGCTGCCCGACCGAGTAGGCAGCGCACGACGAGATCGATCCGGTCCGGGACAACGAGTTGACACCCAGCAGCTTTGCAACCACCAGATTGGTTGTGTCCAGGTCCTTTCCAATCGTGTTCTGTTGTGAGACACCTTCGAACATCGAACTGCCGAAAAGATCTATCACGATTCCGCCACTGGACAACCCGAGCCCGCCGGCGCCTCTGCCGTACCCACTCGTCGTCCATGAACCGGTGGAAATCGGACCGGTCACGTATTCGGAGTCTGTCCACGCCGCTTCGGTCTCTCCGAACAGTGGGTTACACGAGAAACCGGAGCCCAGAACAACCGCAACTGCCAATACGATGACTGAGAACAGGTGGCGACGCTTCATTGCCTCCCGCCGTCCGGCGGTAGAAGAACCTGAATGGGTTCGGTTTTCGGTTCGGCCAATTCGGCATCATCGTCGTCATCGGTATTGCGCGGCCAGAATACCGCAACCACCAAAGCGGCCATGGTCAGCGTGATCGCCCCCAGAACAAGAGGATTCGAGAAGTAGACGATCACCCGCGCCAATCCCGGAACGTGCCAGAGCACCTTTCGGACCGTGGTGACCTCGTATACCGCGGGATCAGCCGAAGCGTTGGCATCACCCTTGAGATCGAGAATCGTGATGCCGTTGTCCTGGGTACGAGCGGAGACGACCCGGTGGGTCACCGGCAGTTCGGACACTCCCCGATCGACGGTGACGACGTCGCCCACCTCGACGGAATCTGCCGGTACTTCCCGTACAACTGCCAGAGATCCGGTCGGAATGGTCGGCGACATCGATCCGGTCTTGAACATGATCAGTGTGATGTCGAAGGCGACGGCACAGATCACCAAAGCGATACAAACAACCCCACCGGCAGCGAGAACCTGAAGGATGCAGTCCCCGATGATCGTGGGGACCGAACGCTTCTTCGTCCGGGCATGTGTTGCCCGGGCATGTGTTGGCATTGCAGCTCCTTCAGGGTGTTGCACTGAACTGCCAAGTGGGAGTTGCCGTTTTACCGATCAACGCCGAGTTACTCCAATTAGCCGAGGTTCCGGGCAGCGAAATCTCGAAGCACAGCGCCACCGCGGCGCCCGGGGACGCTCCACCGGCGGGTAGCGCGATGGCCCCGACTGCGGAACCAGTTGAGAGCGACGGAAACACCGTCGCACTTCCCACCACGAATTGTGGTGTTCCCGTGGAGAAGGCTGACGCATCACAGGTCGTCGACTTGACCACCCGATACCGAAGCGCCGACGCCAGAGTGGAGTCGCCGGCAACCGTGGCCGCCTGCAGAGTGACGGATGCTGCCGGCGAGACCGGCACTGTTCGAAGAGATATCGGGCCGTACGAGAACGCACCGGGGCGAATCAGGAGCGCCGAGGGTGTGTACGTGAAAATGCCAGGGGCACTGGATGCATGCGACGACCATCCACCGCCGACGTTCGACTCGATTCCGAAGGTTCCGGTGCGAAACGATGCATCGCCCATCGTGCTGTCCACCCAACTGGCAGCCACGGTGGTTGCACCGATACCCAGGACGAGTCCCGAGGCCGCCAGTGCGTACACCTGACGCATTCGCCGTGTGACCACGCAGGCGTCAGGGGGTGGACTGGCCGGTGAACTGCCAGAGCAAGCGCCCGGTGTCCTTGCCCGACACGATCGAGGGGTCGACTCCGGCGGGCAGCGTGACCGCGAAGCACAGTTCGACCGGCACACCCGTGCCTAGCAAGGCGACATCCGAACCCGAACCTGCCGTCAAGGCCACCGGACTAGCTGTCGTGCCCACCCATGCTGTGCCTGCTCCAATTCCCGCCGCCGTGCAGGCCGTGGAGGAGACACCTCGATACACCGAGTACCGCAGGGCGGGTTTGAGATCGGCATCACCGCCCGTCGCACCGAGTAGTTGTACCGTCGCGCCGAAAGTGCTGGCCGTGGGACCGATCCGTAGCGCTACCGGCGCATATACCGTCGTTCCGGGTGCGAGTGTGTTGAATCCCGTGCTGAATTGGAAGTGGCCGGCGGAAGCGTCGACTTGATACTCACCCCAGGTCGTCAGTCCGTCGAAACTGCCCTGGAGATTCCAACTTCCCGTCTTGAACTGCGCGTCGCCGAAAACATTGTCTGTCCACGCTGCCAAGGTGACAGCGGCGCCGATACCGAGGACAAGTCCTCCGGCTAGTAATGCACGTACTTTGCGCTTGTTTACAGCCTTCCGATCAGTGGCCATGCTGGTCTCGATTCACTTGGAATGCGAAAGAACCTCCGATTCGGGAAATCTAGCCCCCACTTTCACCCGAAATATCCGAAATGACCGAAATTGAGACAAAGACTTGACGCCTTCTCCTCCTCGCCGCCATCTGTGGGCGTTGACCAGGGGGAAATAGGAAAGCCGGCCAGATGGTTGCACCTTCCAACGACGCTTGCGTTCTATTCGCTGAGAAAGGCTCCACCTCCATGGCCGTACCACTTTCCATCCTCGACCTCGCCCACATCGGGGACGACGAAACCGCCAAAGACAGCTTCGACGCCAGCGTGACCTTGGCGCAGCGTGCCGAGGAGTGGGGCTACAAGCGAATCTGGTACGCCGAGCACCACAACATGGGTTCCATCGCGTCTTCGGCAACCAGCGTTCTGATCAGCCACGTCGCCGCGAACACCAGCAAAATCCGCCTCGGCGCCGGTGGAATCATGCTGCCCAACCACGCACCGCTGACGATCGCCGAGCAGTTCGGCACCCTCGAGACTTTGCACCCCGGTCGAATCGATCTCGGTCTCGGCCGCGCGCCCGGTAGTGATCAGAAGACGATGCAGGCTTTGCGACGAGACCCGAGTTCTTCGGACAGCTTCCCGCAGGACGTACTCGAGCTTCAGGGCTACCTCGGCGACACCTCGCGCGTCCCCGGAATCAATGCCGTTCCCGGTAAGGGCACTCACGTTCCGCTCTACATTCTCGGATCGTCACTGTTCGGCGCCAAGCTCGCCGCGATGCTCGGCCTGCCGTATGCATTTGCCTCGCACTTCGCCCCCAACGCCCTGCGCGACGCAGTCGCAATCTACCGACGCGAGTTCAAGCCGTCGGAGCAGTTGGCGGAGCCGTACGTCATCGCCGGCGTCAACGTCATCGCCGCCGACACCCATGAGCAGGCTCAGCAGGACTTCCTCGCGGCCAAGCGTTCGCGCGTCAGTCTTCTTCTCGGGCGTGGACGCAAATTCACGGACGACGAAGCGGACATGCTGCTCGACTCCCCCGCCGGTCAGCAGGTTCTGCAAATGACCAAGTACAGCGCCATCGGCACGCCCGCCGAGGTGCGTGCGTACCTCGACGAGTTCACCGAGCATGCGCAGGCCGACGAGCTGATCACGGTGTCGACCGGCACCAACCGCGAGGCATGGTTGCGCACGTTCGAACTCCTCGCCGACGTGAGCGATCTGGTGCCCGCCTAAGCTGCCGGTATGGGCGATCCATCCCGTCGCGGGTTCATCTCGGTACTGGCCGTACTACTTTCGACGGGTTGGGCCGCCAACCACTTTGCTTCGCTCATCCCGGTTCTCCGGGTGGACGAGGGCCTTTCGCATACCGTGCTCGACGGTGTTTTCGGTATCTATGCGCTCGGACTCCTACCCGGCCTGTTGACCGGTGGAGCAGTGTCGGACCGCGTCGGCCGAGCTGTAGTCGTCCTTCCCGGAGCACTCATAGCCTCGCTCGGAACCTTGATTCTTCTTCTCTGGCACGACGCGCCCGGGCTCATGGTCGGGCGCCTCGTAGTCGGTATCGGTGCCGGTCTGGCAATCGGCGCCGGTACCGCGTGGGCAGCTGACCTTCGCGGCAAGTCCGGAACCGTGATGGCGGGCGTCGTACTCACCTCGGGTTTTGCACTGGGACCACTGTTTTCGGGTCTGTTGGCACAATTTGCCGCCTTCCCACTCGCTACGCCCTTTGTCGTCTCGACCGTCTTGTCGGTGGGTTCGGTTGCCGCGGCAGCTGTGTGGAGTCGTACTCCTGCTCCCACCAAAGCTGCGACGTTCACACAGATTCCCGACCGCGCAGAGCGGTCGGGAACCGGTGTGAAGGCCGCACTGCTCTGGGCACTTCCGTTGGCGCCATGGGTGTTCGCCAGCGCAACAGTGTCTTTCGTGACCATGACGGCCAGGCTCGGGGACCGCTACTCAGGTCCTCTCCTTCCGGGTTTCGCCGCGGCGCTGACTCTGGGTGCTGGAATCCTGGTTCAAACCGCTGCGCGCCATCGCAATTGGGGTCCTCAGGCCGGCACGACAGGCGCCGCACTGGCGGCACTCGGATACTGCCTGGTCGCAGTCGGCGGCGCGCACCCCGCGCTCGGGTTGTTCATCGTCTGCGCGCTCGTCCTCGGTACGGCCTACGGACTGTGTCTGCGTGAGGGACTGCTCGACCTCGAGTCGCTGGCTCCCCCGGCCTCGCGGGGCGCTTTGACCGGGATCTTCTACGTCGGCACCTATCTCGGATTCGGACTGCCGGTGCTACTGGTTGTCATCGAACCCACGATGGGCCCGTCACTGCCGTTGGTGATCCTCGCCGCTGTTGCCGCCGTCGTTGCCGTGGTCCGATTCCGCCGATTGCGGTCGACCCAGGCTTCCACGTCACATCCGCGTCTCGAAGCCGCATCGGTCTGAACACCCGTTCGGACGGAGTTGGCGGTACTTGCAGTCGCAGCTACCCGGCGGTGTTAGCGTCGGAGGACCAGAAGGTAACTGCGTAGGGACACAGCACATGGGCAAGAGCGAGGCGGGCAAGGCCGAATCGGCCAAGAGCAGTGGCGACGATCTGACGGGTCGGCGCATCCTGATCACCGGCGCTGCCCGCAATATCGGTTCTTCGCTGGCCAGACGCCTGTACGACCGTGGCGCGTCCGTGGGACTGCTCGGCCTCGAGCCGGAACTTCTCGAGCAAGTCGCCACTTCCTGCGGCCGCGCGCCGTGGCAGTTGTGCGATGTCGCCGACCCCGAGCAGGTATCTCGCGGCGTCGACTACATCGCCGAGAAGCTGGGAGGCATCGACGTCGTCGTGGCCAATGCCGGCGTCGAGGCGAACTCGTCGATCCTCGGCGGAGACGTCGAAGACATGCGTCGCGCAGTCGAAGTCAACCTCATGGGCACGTACTACACCCTGCGCGCAGCCGGTCCCCACATCAGTCACGAAGATGGTTACGCCCTGGTGGTCGCCTCGGCCCACGGCGCGGCGAAGCACCCGTTCCGCGGACCGTTCGGTGCTTCGCGCGCCGGTGTCGAAGCGTTGGGCGACGCGTTGCGCCTGGAAATGAAACACCTTGGTACCAAGGTGGGCGTCGCGTATATCGGAGACATCGACACCGATACCACCGCACTCTCTTTCGACGGCGCTCGCGGAACCCTCGCCAGCGCCGGCACCACGACCGTCGCTGACGCCGTCGACGCGTTCGAGCGCGGTATCGTCGGCCGGAAGTCACGCGTACACGCGCCCCGCCGCAGCGCTGCGGTTCGCCACATCGCGCAACGAGCTATCGACCTCCGTCCCTCTCACATCCGTGGAGTCGCATGAACCCCCGCATCCCGCCCGGCCGATTCAAAGACCTCGGTCCGATCAACTGGGGAATCTGGCGTGTCCTGTCGAAGGCTGCCGGAGCACCCGATGCGCATCTGTTCAGCACCTTGGGGCGCACGGGTGGACTCTTCCGCGGTTGGCTGCACTACTCCGGCTCACTCATGCCCGGCGGCAAGATCTCTCGCCACGACACCGAACTGATCATCCTGCGGGTCGCGCACCTGCGGGACTGCGGTTACGAGATGGATCACCACATCAGGCTCGGCCGCAAAGCCGGAATCGACGCAGAAGAACTGGCCCGAATCATCGAGGGCCCTGGCGCTTCCGAGTTGAGTCCGCGTCACCGTGCGATCTTGACTGCGGTCGACGAGTTGGTCACCACCAAGGACATCACCGACAACACGTGGGGAACGCTCTCGCAGCATCTCGACGATCGTCGGTTGATCGAATTCACCTTGCTGGTCACTCAGTACGACGGCCTGGCCACCACGATCGGAACCTTGCGGGTTCAGCGCGACTTCTCCTGAAGTTCCGCGGCGGCCGTAACTCAGCTCTTACCCGAAGACATCTGGACGAAACACCTGATCAATAGCGTATACAGGTATGTCGACAGGGATGAATACGGCGCCGGAGCCACTGCGTGAGGTGGTCTACCGGGAACTACGCACCGAACTGGTCAACGGGACCATCGGGTTCGATCAGCGCCTGACGGAACCGAAACTCTCCACGCGTTTCGGCATTTCTCGCACACCAGTACGGGAAGCGTTGACGATGCTGTGCGCCGATGGACTCCTACGCCGGGAAGAATACGGGTTCTCCGCCGTGCGCCCGAGCATCCCGCGGATCCGAGACCTGTACGAACTCCGAATCACTCTGGAACTACAAGGAATTACCCGGGCGATCGCAGATCCGACGATCCGGCGCGACCGAACAATCCTCGACGACGAATTGGTGCGGTGGCGTGCCCTGGCTCTCGATCCGCCCGCTCAGGAACCGGGGTTCGTCGAACTGGACGAGGAATTCCACGTCGCCGTACTGAGGGCGTCGGGAAACAATGAACTGGTCGCGTCGCTGCTGTCGGTGAATTCCCGTATCCGGCACGTTCGGATGTACGACTTCATGGTCAACGGCCGCATCGACACCTCGATCGCGGAGCACATTCGAATCCTCGACGAACTACGTGCCGGCAATCTGCCCGAGGCCCGCACGCTTTTGCACCAGCACATCGGCGAGTCTCTCGACGTCGTCCTCGACCGGGTGACCCGCGCGATCACCGCGCTCTCACTCGCCAACATCACGGACTGATCGGAGCAGTACACACCATGACCATCGCAGCAGAAGTTTTCACCCCGACAGCCCTGGTCGAGCAGGCATTCCAGCGGATCGAGGAAGTAGATCGCCCCGAAGTCTGGATCACGTTGCGCCGCAAGGAAGATGTGCTTGCCGATGCCGCCTCGGTCGAAGCCAGAATCGCCGCGGGCGAGCATCTTCCCCTGGCTGGGCGTCTGGTCGCCGTCAAGGACAACGTCGACGTCGCCGGTCTGCCGACCACAGCGGCGTGCCCCGAATTCGCGTATGCGCCGGACGAAACTGCCAGTGCCGTTGCACGGTTGATCGAGCACGGAGCTGTTGTTCTGGGGAAGACCAACCTGGACCAGTTCGCCACCGGGCTGGTCGGAACGCGTAGTCCGTACGGAGCCGTTCGCTGCGCCTGGAACGAAGAGTTGATCTCGGGCGGTAGTAGCTCCGGATCCGCCGTCGCTGTCGCGCTGGGGATTGCAGACATCGGAATCGGCACCGACACCGCCGGTTCCGGCCGGGTACCGGCGGCATTTCACGGGATCTACGGACTGAAGCTTTCGCTCGGCGTCATTCCCGTCCACGGAGTAGTGCCCGCCTGCATCGACTACGACGCTCTGACGGTGTTCGCCGGCGACCTCGAATCGGCAACCGCGGCAGCGGCAATCATGGTCGGCCACGAACCTCGAGATCCCCGCAGCCGCGTCTGGCCTTCCGACGTTCGTCTCGCGGCGGCGCCGAATCCCCGCGTCGCGGTCCCCCGAATCGAGGATCTCGCTCAACTTAGCCCGTCGTATCTGGCAGCATTTCAGGACACTGTGACAGCTCTGGTAGCCGGCGGCGCCGAGACCGAGACCGTCGACATCTCCGGGCTGCTCGACGCGGCCCGATTGCTCTACGACGGCGCCGTGGTGGCGCAGCGGTACGCCGCTGCCGGCGAGTTCCTCGAAACCCGCCCTGCCGGAGCAGATCCCGCGG
This sequence comes from Rhodococcus sp. MS13, assembly GCF_013277835.1. Taxonomy (NCBI): domain Bacteria; kingdom Bacillati; phylum Actinomycetota; class Actinomycetes; order Mycobacteriales; family Nocardiaceae; genus Rhodococcus; species Rhodococcus sp. MS13. Next base: position 365,515 of record NZ_VBTL01000011.1, on the reverse strand, counting down.
TGTCCGACATCGTGCTCGGCGCGAAGCACCCCACCGGATACCAGCTAGTCGACGATCTCGACGCTCTCACCCGCGCCGAGGCAGCCGCCCGGGCACTCCTCGCCGGGTTCGACGCCCTGCTGCTTCCCACCACCACCGAACATCCGACGATCGCCACCGTGACCGAGGATGCGTTCGGAATCAACCGCCGGATGGGAACTTTCACCAACTTCTGCAACCTGCTCGACATGGCGGCCGTCGCGGCGCCCGGACACTGCACTGCCGAAGATCACCCGTTCGGCGTCATGTTCGTCGTACCCGCTTTCGACGACCAGATCGCCATCGACCTCGCCGCACGACTCGGTGATGTGCCTTCACCCACCCTCGTCAATACCGGAATCGACCTCGCAGTATTCGGCGCTCACCTGCGCGGGCAACCCCTCAACACACAGTTGGTCGACCTCGGCGCGCGGTACGTCGAAACCGTCACGACCTCGGATGCCTACCGGCTCTTCGCTCTCGACACGACGCCCCCGAAGCCCGGCCTGGTACGCCGTGGCCCTGGACTCGGCGCACCGGTCGTCGGCGAGATCTTCCGGATCTCACCGGCTGGCCTGGGAACGTTCCTCGCCGCCTTGCCCGCGCCGATGGCGCTCACCAGCGTCGAGTTATCGGACGGCAGAACGACAGTCGGTTTCAGCTGCACTCATGACGCCGTAAACGGCGCAGCTGACATCACCGGCTACGGCGGTTGGGCCGCGTACCTCTCTCGCTGACAGTCAGGGCTTGCAGATTCGAGTGACGGCCTCGCGCACCACTTCACGGCGGCGCGCGATCTCGTCGGCGTCGACGTTCTGGTTGTCGGCCACACCGGGGGCCACTACCCAACCGAACACGAGGCCGAACAGCATCGTGATCAGGTCCTGGGGGTCCCAGTGCTTCGAGATGAGGCCGTCTTCTTGAGCCTTGCGGATCGTGGCCATTCGCGGAACCCAGCTGGAATGTTCCTCGGCCAGCTTCTTCATCCGTGGTGCCTCACCCTGCAATTGACCCCAGATCATCATCCGTTGAATCTGTGGTTTGGCGAGCATTGCGTCGAACAGTTCGACGGCATGCGCGGGCATGTCTTCACCGGTGAACTCGACGGACTCCATCGCCTGCTCGAAGTCGACGTCGAGCACCGCGTGGAACAACGCGACCTTGTCACCGAAATAGGCGTAGAGGCGCTCCTTACTGGCGTTTCCGTTCTTCGCAATCCGATCGATGCGCGCACCGGCAAGCCCGTAGGTGCCGAATTCTTCTTGCGCAGCGTCGAGGATTCGCTGTTTCGTCGCGGTCACGTCAGTGGGAGCCATAGTGATGATGGTAACCGAACGAACTATTTCGTTTGACTCACCCGAGAAGGCTGGAATACCTTTTTCCAATGACCACCACGTCCCACGTCGACGGCGGCACTCTGCCACCGATCCCGGCTGTCTCCGAGAATCCGAATCATCAACGTCGCTGGCTGGTGCTCTGCATCGTCGCGTTCGCTCAACTCATGGTGGTGCTCGACGGCACCATCGTCTCCATCGCCCTACCAGCAGCCCAGGAGGAACTGGGCATCAGCGACCTTGACCGCGCGTGGGTGGTCACGTCGTATGCCTTGGCGTTCGGTGCGCTGCTGCTCCTCGGCGGACGTATCGCAGACTACTGGGGCCGAAAGCGATCCTTCATCGTCGGCATGGCGGGCTTCGCGGTTGCCTCCGGCATCGGCGGCATCGCGCAGAGCGGTATCGAACTGTTCATCGCCCGCGCCGGCCAGGGCGTCTTCGCAGCATTACTCGCGCCCGCTGCGCTGTCGATGCTCACCACCACCTTCATCGGAGAGAAGGAGCGCGCCAAGGCTTTTGCCGTCTACGGCGCGATCTCCGGCGGTGGCGCTGCCATCGGCCTGCTCCTCGGTGGAGTGCTGACGCAGTACGTCGACTGGCGCTGGTGCCTGCTCGTCAACATCCCGATCGCGCTGATCGCCATCGCTGCAGCCGTCCCGATCGTCAAGGAAACCAAAGCGCACGGCGACACGAGCTACGACCTTCCCGGCGCTGTCCTCATCGCCCTGGGGCTCGGCTCACTGGTCTACGGATTCACACGCGCCGAGCACGGCTGGGGTCAGGCAGACACTTTGCTGTTCATCGCACTGGGCCTGGTCTTCCTCGCCATCTTCGTGGTCGTCGAGAGCCGCAGCAAGAATCCGCTTCTACCGCTGAGCGTTCCGTGGCATCGTGATCGCGGCGCTGCTCTGATCGGCTCCATGCTGGTGGGCGCCGCCCTGCTCGGCGGCACGTTGTACCTGACGTTCTACCTGCAGATCGTGCTCGGATTCAGCCCGGTCATGGCCGGCGTCGGATCGCTGCCGATGGCATTCTTCATCGTCTTGGCATCGACCATCGCAGCGCAGTTGTCCACCAAGATCGGCCCCAAGCCGCTCATGGTCGCCGGCCCGCTGGTGGCCGCAGTAGGACTGCTCATGCTGACCCAGATCGAGGTACACAGCTCCTACTGGACGCACGTGTTCCCCGGCCTCGCGATCTTCGGCTTCGGACTGGGCCTGCTGATGGTGCCGATGCAGAACCTCGCGCTGATCGGTGTTCCCGACCACGACGCCGGCGCTGCCAGTGCCCTGGTCAACGCCACCCTGCAGATAGGCGGCGCACTCGGAACCGCACTGTTCACCACGATCTACGCTTCGGCCAAGTCGGCCTTCACCGCCGACAACGCGGCGCCGATCCCGCCGGAAGGCATTCCCGTCGACATGTCGAATGCGACCATCCCGACCGGGGACCAATTGGCGCTACTCCCCCAGCCGGTGCAGGACTTCGTCGCCTCGATGACGGACTACTTCTTCGGCGCCGAGGTATCCGGATACTCGGCCGCATTCGGTTGGGCGGCAATCCTGTTGGCGATCATCGCACCGGTAGTGCTGGTTCTGGTCCGCGCCAAGAAGGGTGATCTGCCCGCCGAGGGTGCAGTCCACATGGGATAACCCCCTGTGCGCCTTTATTAACCGCCCGCGGTTAATAAAGGCGCACAGCAGGTCAGGCCTTCTTCAACACCTCAGCCACCGGAGTGCTGCTGCGGCCGATCAACTTCTGCAGGTCACCCGACTCGGTGTCCAACGCCCCCTTGGCAATTGCAGCATCGGAATCCGCGAGAATCTCTGCGACCGGGGCAGGCAGGCCGACGCTCTCGAGAATCCCCTTGTATGCGTCCTCGCTCACGAACTGGTACGCGACAGGCTTGCCGGCAAACTCGCTGATCTTCTCGGCCAATTCGGCGTAGGTGAGCCTCTCGTCACCGCCCAACTCGTACACTGCACCTTCGTGGCCATCGGTGGTCGCGACTACTGCTGCGGCGTCGGCGTAATCCGCACGCGCCGCAGCCGCGATCTTGCCTTCCGCTCCCGCACCGACCAGTGCGCCGCGTTCGATCACACCGGCCAGGTCGTTGGTGAAGTTCTCCCAGTACCAACCGTTGCGCAACAGCGCGAACGGAATACCGCTCCGAGTGAGCACGTCCTCGGTCGCCTTGTGCTCGGCAGCAAGCTTCATCGGCGTGTCCTGAGCATTCAAGATGCTCGTGTAGACGATGAATCCGACGCCGGCAGCCTTCGCCGCGTCGATGATGTTGGTGTGTTGCGCGAGCCGTGACCCCACTTCACTTCCCGAGATCAGCACCAGCTTGTCGACGCCCGCCAATGCGGTTTCCAACGCCGAGGCATCGGCATAGTCCGCTTGACGTACAACTACTCCGCGGGCGGCGAGGCTTTCCGCCTTCTGTGGATTGCGGACCACTGCGACGATGTCGGACGCGGCGGTTCCCCGCTCGATCAACGACTCGACTACCAGTTGTCCGAGGTTTCCGGTTGCGCCGGTGACTGCAATGCTCATGCGAACTCCCGATCCAGGTTGAAGCGTAAATGCGTTCTCCAACCATCATGCACTTATTTTTCGTAAGTGCAACACGGAGAGTTAGCGCTATCGGATCGTGCAGTAGTAGCCTGGGTTCATGACCAGCACCGACTCACCTTCACGTGCTGCCCAGACTCCTGATCCGAATGCCGACGTCGTGGACCCAACCCTCGAGGCTGACGTCTTCGCTCGCGGATGCAACTCTCGGGCGGCATTGCAGAATGCAACCGGACGCTGGGGCGCACTCGCGCTGGCGGCATTGAACGAGGGCCCGTACCGGTTCAGTGCCCTGCGCCGACGCGTCGACGGAGTCAGCGAACGCATGCTCTCACAGACCCTGCAAACACTCGAGCGGGATGGCCTCGTGCACCGTGAGGTACTCGAAACCATCCCGCCCAAAGTGGAATACAGCCTGACCGAACTCGGCGCCGACGTCGCCGCAAAGATCACGGCCCTGATCGAACTACTCGAATCGCAGGTGCCGAAAATCGTTGCGTCACAAGCGTCGTACGACGCCCGGAATCAGCTCAACTTGTCCGAGAGCTGAGCGATGAACTCGTCGAATGCGTAGGGAACGCTCAGCACCGTCGGAGCGGACGTAGCCATCGCGTAGTCCATTCCGACCAGACGAACCAGACGGCCGTTCGACACCGAGGTCATGTTCGCGAACGGACCGAAGGACATCAGCTTGTCCAGGTTGGTGCCGTCGGCGTCGACGAGAATGAAGACGTCGGCGTCGAGTGTGTCGATGGATTCCATGCCCACGGACACCGAACTGTCGCCGGAAGTGCACACTGCGTCGACACCGGGCGAGGTCTTCACCCCGAGCTGGCCGAGAAGACGGATCCGCGGGTCGGTGCCGCAGAAGACGATCAGGCCCTCGTCGGTGCGCATTGCATACGTTGCGGTTTTGCCCTGGAACTGTGGGTGATCAGCGGCCTGCTTCTCGAAGTACGCCCCGGTCTCGTCGATCAGCGTCTGGGCCTGCTCCGGCTGTCCGAGCGCTGCACCGATCATGCTCATCTGCTTGTCCCACGCCGTATCCCACGGCTGGTCCGGGAACGCGACGGTCGGCGCGATGTCACTGAGACGCTTGTACTCGCCCTCGTCGATGCCGGAGTAGACGGCGAGGATCACGTCGGGATCGAGCCCGAGGATCTGCTCGAACGGGATATCGGGATTGGTCGTCATGAGAACAGGCTTGGCACCGTTCAGACGCGAAGCGTCCCAGGGCAGGATGTTGTTCTCGATGCCGGCGCCGGAGAAGCTCTCCATGGCGACCGGAACCTTGTTCAGTGCGATCACCGCATCCTGGCCACTCCATCCGATGGTCACGATGCGCATAGGCTCCGCGTCGATCGTCGTCGAACCGTAGGCGTGGTCGACGGTCACGGGGAACGCCCCCGCCTCGGCGGCACCCGAAGCTTCGGTGTCCGATCCGGAGTCACCTGAGGTTCCACAGGCGGAGAGCGTCAGCGCGACGCAAGCCGCGAGCAGTACGGAACGAGTTTTCATGAGTGGTCCTTCGAAAGCCGGATGTTCGACTCGGGACGCTAATGCGTTGCGCGCCTACACCCCGACTCGAAGGCCTCAGATGGCGGTTTCGCAACACAACTCGACACAAAAGACGAAAAACCCCGTGCGTCTTTCCGGTAGTGCGAACTACCGAAAAGGCGCACGGGGCCGAAGGCCCTGCCGTCAGAAGTTGATCATGTGGCCGGCGAGGCCGTGGATCGCTTCCTGCAGTGCCTCACTGAGCGTGGGGTGGGTGTGGACGTTGCGTGCCAACTCGTTGACCGTGAGGTCCCACTTCTGGGCCAAGGTCAGCTCAGGCAGCAGTTCCGAAACGTCCGGTCCGATGAGGTGCCCGCCGAGCAGTTCGCCGTACTTCTTGTCGGCGATCAGCTTGACGAAACCGGTCGGGTCACCGAGACCGTGTGCCTTGCCGTTGGCAGCGAACGGGAAATTCGCGACCTTGACGTCGTAGCCCTCGGCCTTGGCCTGCTCCTCGGTCAAACCGAACGAGGCGACCTGCGGCTGGCAGAACGTCGCACGCGGCATCATCCGGTAGTCACCGAGTGTCTGCGTCTCCGCGCCGCCGATGGTCTCGGCAGCAACGACAGCCTGAGCTTCTGCGACGTGCGCGAGCTGCAGCTTGGCGGTGACGTCACCGATGGCGAAGATGTGCGGGACGTTGGTGCGCATGTAGTCGTCGATCGCGATGGCGCCGCGATCGGTCAACGCGACACCGGTGTTCTCGAGACCGAAGCCCTCCACACGCGGTGCGAAGCCGACGGACTGCAGAACCTTGTCGACGACCACGGTCTCGATCTCGCCGGACTTGTTGTCCTTGATCGAGACGGTGACCTTGCTGCCGTCGTCGCTGATGGACTGCACAGCGGCACCGGTCTTGATGGTGACGCCGAGCTTCTTATACTGCTTGGCGATTTCCTTCGAGACGTCGGCGTCCTCGTTGGGCAGTGCCCGATCGAGGAACTCGACGATCGTGACGTCGACGCCGTAGTTCTTGAGGACGTAACCGAACTCCATGCCGATCGCGCCGGCACCGACGATGAGGATCGAACCCGGAAGGTCACGGGTGAGGATCTGCTCTTCGTAGGTCACGACGTTCTCGCTCAGCGAGGTGCCGGGCAGCAGCTTGGTGTACGAACCCGTCGCGATGATCGCGTTGTCGAACGTGATCGTCTCGGTGCCACCCTTGCTCAGCTCCACGCTGATGGTGTTGGCGTCGACGAACGTGCCCTTGCCGTCGTACTCCGGGATCTTGTTCTTCTTCATCAAGAAGTGAATGCCCTTGACTCGCCCGTCCGCGACCTTGCGGCTGCGATCGAAAGCGGAGCCGAAATCGAAGGACACGTCTCCGGACATGCCGAACGTCTTCGCTTCTTTCGTGAAGATGTGCACGAGTTCGGCGTTACGGAGAAGCGCCTTGGACGGAATGCAGCCGACATTCAGGCATACACCGCCCCAGTACTTCTGCTCGATGATGGCGGTGCTCAGGCCCAGTTGTGCCGCGCGGATAGCAGCGACGTACCCACCGGGGCCGGCTCCGAGGACAACGACGTCATAGTGTGAGGTCACGATTCACCAGGGTAGTCCTGCATCGTTTCGCTGTCCCCAGATGGTCGCATTACCCGTCGGTAGCCCACACTTCTCGGGCAACTCGGGCGAAATTTCCGCCGTACACGGCCTCGATCGACGGCTCGTCGAAGCCCCGGTCGCGCAATACCTGATCAAGTGTCAGCACGCCCTCCGGAGGAGTCCACTGCAGTGGCCCCCACGCGGTGTACGCCTCGGAGAACGACGACGGGTTCTGCTCGATCTCTTCGCGGAAGTCGTCGGCGTCGAAGGAGAAGTCGGAGCCGATCCCGACGTGATCGATGCCGACGAGTCCCACAGCCTCTTCGATGTGGTCGGCCATCGCGGACAGCCGAGCCTGGTCGTCATCCGGTCCGTTGACGCCGAGGAATATGCCCACGCCGTTGATCCCGATGACGCCGCCGGTCTCCGCACACGCTCTGGCCTGATCGTCGGTGATGTTGCGCGGATGCTCCCACAACCTTCGGAGGTTCGAGTGGCTGTAGATCATTGCTCGCTGGGTGATAGCTGAGATGTCCAACCCCGTCTGTACCGAACAATGTGAGCCGTCGACCGTGATTCCGACGCGATTCATCTCGGCAACCAGGTCACGGCCGTATCCACTCAACCCCGTGTCCGCCAGGTCCAAGCAGCCGCAGCCCGCAGCGTTCATGTAGTTATACGTCGGCAACATCGAGCGGACTCCGAGGTCGCAGAAGTACGAGACGTTGGCCAGGTCTCCCTCCAGCGGATTCGAGTCCTCCAGGTCGAAGGCCAGGGCAATTCCGCCCGACTCCTGAATCTCGACGACGCCGTCGACGGTGAAGACAGGGGTTATCTCCGGGAACTCGACCCGCGCCTGCCACGCGAAACTCTTGGCGATTGCCGTCGAGTCCGCGCGAGTCTGCGGCGAGTAACCGACGTTCACCGAAACGTAACTCCCCGCTGGGCGCTGATATCGGAGAAGATCTTCGACAGACGCGTTCGACTGCAGAGGTAGGCAACAATGTTGTTCCCATAGTGGATATGTCCGGTTCACTCACTAATCCCGTCGATGATCAGGGAAATTCACCTGAAACTGGTCGTACGTTCAGCAAATCTCTGGTTCACTGGCGGATAACGCACCGATGCGGTAGAACTTACAAGACTCACACGCCCTGTACCTATCGACAGGGCATGTACCCAGCATGAATTCCCGTACGGGAACAGCAACAAAGGACCGTTCACTCCTGGGCGGATTCGAAGGAATTTTAGGTGGAGGTTTCTGAACGTATGCGTGCTCGCACTTTCAAGCGTGGCCGTCTGGTCGCCGCTGTAGCCGCAGTATCCGTGCTGCCGATGCTGATCAGCCCTGCAGTGTCGTCCGCAGGCGGAGATCCGTCGACCACCACGGCAACTGTTGCCAAGGCAAACACAACGGGTTCCAAGCTCTCGAGCCGCACGGACAACGGGCGCATCGCCACCATCAAGGTGTACTCACCTTCCATGGGACGCGACATTCCGCTCGAGGTCATCCTCCCAGCAGACGGCAGCGAACCCCGCCCGACGCTCTACCTGCTCAACGGTGCAGGCGGCGGCGAAGACCGGGCGACGTGGCAGCGTCAGACCGACGTCAACGAGTTCTTCGCTGACAAGAACGTCAACGTCGTCACCCCGCTCGAAGGTGCATTCAGTTACTACACCGACTGGGTGAACGACGACCCGTCCCTCGGCCGTCAGAAGTGGCAGACGTTCCTGACCCAGGAACTCCCGCCCGTCATCGACGCCGAGTTCAACACCAACGGCGTCCAGTCGATCTCCGCGATCTCGATGACCGCGACCTCGGTCCTCAACCTCGCCATCGCAGCTCCGGGCCTCTACAAGGGCGTCGGTGCATACAGCGGATGCGCCGAGACCAGCACACCGGTCGGCCAGTCCTCCATCGAACTGGTTGTGGGCATGCGCGGCGACGCTGACGTGACCAACATGTGGGGCCCCCTCGACGGCCAGGGCTGGATCGACAACGACCCCGTCGTCAACGCCGAGAAGCTCCGCGGCACCGAGCTCTTCATCTCCACCGGCTCCGGACTCCCCGGCCCGCACGACACCCTGAACAACGAGGCGATCAACGGACAGGTCGGCACACTCGCCAACCAGGTGATCGTCGGCGGCGTCATCGAGGCAGCAGTCAACTACTGCACCCACAACCTCGCCTACCGCCTCAACGATCTCAAGATCCCGGCCACCTTCGACTTCAAGCCGACCGGCACCCACTCGTGGGGCTACTGGGAAGACGATCTCCACAACTCCTGGCCGATGCTCGCTCGTTCGATGGGCATCTGACCGAAATCGTTCCGACTCGACCCCGCTCCCTGCACTTCCTGGAGCGGGGTCGAGTGCTTGTCTGGGCCGATTCGGGGGTTAATTCGGGGGTTAATTCCGGGGCCAATTCAATTGTCAGGCAATCGAATCGCGTCACTTTCTGCGCCCGCTCTGCTTTACTGACACATAACAAAAAGTGAACCTGTTCCAGTAAGGGCTCACAGGCACTTCGATCCGTTCCGGATCCGAAGACATTCAGGTGGAGGATCCGAACGTATGCGTGCTCGAATTTTCAAGCGTGGCAGTGTGATCGCAGCTCTCGCAGTGGCCACGGTGCTGCCGATGCTGATCAGTCCGGCGACAGCTTCTGCGGGCGGTGACACGTCCGGATCGCACGTCGTGAGCAACACCAAGACCGGCGACCGCAAGGTCACCATCTCGGTCTTCTCCCCGGCGATGGATCGCAACATCCCGCTCGAGGTCATCCTCCCAGCAGATGGCAGCGAACCCCGCCCGACGCTCTACCTGCTCAACGGTGCAGGCGGCGGCGAAGACTCGGCGACCTGGCAACGCAAGACCGACGTCATGAACTTCTTCCAGGACAAGAACGTCAACGTCGTCACTCCACTCGAAGGCGCATTCAGCTACTACACCGACTGGGTGAACGACGATCCGGTTCTCGGTCGCCAGAAGTGGCAGACGTTCCTGACCCAGGAACTCCCGCCCGTCATCGACGCCGAGTTCAATACCAACAAGGTCCAGTCGATCTCCGCGATCTCCATGACCGCGACCTCGGTCCTCAACCTCGCCATCGCGGCTCCCGGCCTCTACAAGGGCGTCGGCGCGTACAGCGGATGTGCCGAGACCAGCACTCCCGTCGGTCAGAGTGCGATCGAACTTGTCACAGGTACCCGCGGCGGAGCTGACATCACCAACATGTGGGGCCCCCTCGACGGTCAGGGCTGGAAGGACAACGATCCGGTCCTCAACGCCGAGAAGCTCCGCGGCACCGAACTCTACGTCTCCACCGGCTCCGGACTCCCCGGCCCACACGACACTCTCGCCAATCCCGCGATCAACGGTCAGGTCGGTGCGCTCGCCAACCAGGCGATCGTCGGCGGCATCATCGAGGCAGCGGTCAACTACTGCACCCACAACCTCGCCTACCGCCTGAGCGACCTGAAGATCCCGGCCACCTTCGACTTCAAGCCGACCGGCACCCACTCGTGGGGCTACTGGCAAGACGATCTCCACAACTCCTGGCCGATGCTCGCTCACTCCCTGGGCGTCTGACCCGATTCGTTCTCACTCGACCCCGCTCCAGTGTTTCGGGAGCGGGGTCGAGTGCTGTCGGGAGCGAGCAGTAAGAATGGACGTATGACTTCCGATCAGCAGCCCACCACCGGCGACGACCCCTACCTCTGGCTCGAAGACGTGACCGGTGAGTCTGCACTCGATTGGGTCCGTCAGCACAATGCCGTGACCGAGGAGCAGCTCACCGACAACGAGCGCTTCGATCGACTGCAGAGCGACGTGCGCGAGATTCTCGATACCGACGCGCGAATCCCCTACGTCCGCCGTCGAGGTGAGTTCCTCTACAACTTCTGGCGCGACAGCACCCACGTTCGCGGATTGTGGCGACGCACGACGTTCGATCAGTACGTCACCGACGACCCGGAATGGGACGTCCTGGTCGACCTCGACGCCCTGGCCGAGGCCGAGGGCGAGAACTGGGTCTGGAAGGGCACGCAACTTCTACGGCCACACCGCAACCGTGCATTGATCAGCCTCTCCCGCGGCGGGGCAGACGCGGCGGTCGTTCGCGAGTTCGACATCGACAAGCGCGAGTTCCTCGCTCCCGAGGGCGAGAATCCCGGCTTCTACCTTCCCGAGGCCAAGACCGACATCGACTGGATCGACATCGATACCGTCTACGTCGGAACGGATATCGGACCAGGGTCGCTCACCGATTCCGGATATCCCCGTCTGGCCCAGCGGTGGAAGCGCGGCACTCCCCTCTCCAGTGCCGAGACCGTCTACGAGGGCCAAGCCACGGACGTGGCCATCTCGGCTTCGCACGATCCGACGCCCGGGTTCGAACGAGACTTCGTCACTCGCTCGGTCGATTTCTACAACTCTCAGCATTTCGAAGTTCGCCCCGACGGTGAGCTGGTGCTCGTGGACGTCCCCGAGGACGCCGGGATCTCGATTCACCACGAGTGGTTGTTGATCCGCACCAAGTCCGTGTGGGCCGTCGAGGACACCGAATATCCGACCGGCGCACTGCTTGCCATCCGTTACGACGATTTCCTTGCCGGCTCACGAGCACTGACATCGATCTTCGAACCCGACGCACATTCCTCACTCGAGCACTACACCTGGACACGCGATCATCTGATTCTCGTGGTACTCACCGACGTCCGCACCACGCTGCGCATCCTGACACCGGGCGAAAACGGCTGGGAGGATCGACCTTTCGAAGGGCTTCCAGAACTGACCAGTATCGAAATTCTCGACACCGACCCCGATGTCAGCAATGAATACTTCGTCAACTCGAGTGGATACACCTCCCCTGCAACTCTTTTGCACGGCGTGATCGGCGAAACCGAACCCACTGCCCTCAAGCAGGCTCCCTCGTTCTTCGATGCCGAGGGCATCACCACAGAGCAGTTCTTCGCCACCTCTGCCGACGGCACCCAAGTTCCGTACTTCGTGGTGCGCAGTCCGCGTAACGAGCCCGGCCCCACCCTGCTCTACGGGTACGGCGGATTCGAGATCTCGCTGACGCCGTCGTACAGCGGTTCTCTGGGCCGTGCCTGGCTGACGCAGGGCGGCACCTACGTGGTTGCGAACATTCGTGGTGGCGGCGAGTACGGACCCGGTTGGCACACACAGGTTCTCAAGGCCGGGCGCCACAAGGTGCACGAAGACTTTGCTGCCGTCGCGAGGGACCTCGTCGATCGCGGAATCACGACCCCGGATCTTCTGGCAGCTCAGGGCGGAAGCAACGGCGGCCTGCTGATGGGCATCATGCTGACCAAGTACCCCGAGCTCTTCGGCGCCATCGTCTGCCAGGTCCCGCTGTTGGACATGCGGCGATTCCATCTCCTGCTGGCCGGCGCTTCGTGGATGGCCGAATACGGTGACCCCGATGTCCCGGAGGAGTGGGCATTCATCTCGGAGTACTCGCCGTATCAGAACATCGACGCCGCCGCGTCGTACCCACCGATCCTGATCGCGACGTCCACCCGCGACGACCGCGTCCACCCCGCGCATGCCCGCAAGATGGCCGCACGGCTGGAAGAGCTGGGCAAGCCGGTGCTGTATTTCGAGAACATCGAGGGTGGCCACGGCGGCGCCGCGGACAATGCTCAGCTGGCCTTCAAGACTGCGCTGACCTACGAGTTCCTCTGGCAGAAACTCGGCTGATCTTTCAGCGGTCGCGCAACCACGCGACGACGCGCTCGCTCACAGCGGTGGGATTGCGTATCCAACCGTTGTGACCGAGTGGTTCGTCGATGTGCGTCATCGTCACTTGGGCCCCGGAGAGCTTGTCCACCAGGTTCTTTGCCGACCGGCGTGGAGCGAGATCGTCCCCTTCGATCGTGATCGACAGAACCGGCAAGGTCAGGCGAGCGATCCGCTCCTCGTAGTCGATATCCGCACCGACGGGTTCCATGCGACCGGTCCTGGCGAACCGGGCCCAATCGGTGATCAGTACTTTCGACTGTCGACCGAAGCCGCCGACGTTGACCCGGTCTCCCGGCCAGAAGCCGGCGATGTTGGCTGTCACCGACATCGCGGACGAGCCCAGATAGAGTCCGGGCGCACGGATTCCGGGGAATCCGCGGTGATACGGCGATCCGGAGGCAACCAGGATCAGTCCGCCGAGCCGGCCCCGAATCCTGGACGCGTACATGACCCCGATCTGGCCGCCCATGCTGTGCCCCATCAGAAATGGTGTGCTGGCCGGAAACCGCTCACGCACCACCTCGAACGTCGCCGGACAATCGATCGAGACCAGTTCCTGATATCCGAAAACACTCGACGCGCTCGGGCGCGGTTTGCTGTCACCTTGGCCACGCAGTTCACCGATGGCCGCATTGAAGCCGGCTTCGACCAGGGCCTGCGCCACCGGATCGTAGAACCCGGCGGGAACTCCGAGCCCGGGCAACATCACCACCACGGGTGCGTCGTCGTTCGGTCCGGGAAACAGACGGATCGGGGTCACGGTGCCGTCGGGGAGTTGGATCGGTACGGTCTCCATTCAACTCACACTAACCACCCACGCCGCGGATGGGCAGAGCCCACGCGCCGACTATTCGAGGCTTCCCACGATCAGCGGATCCGGAGTACCCACGATCTCGTAATCCTTGTTGTCGTAATCGAACTGACTGAGCACGTGACGCATCGCGTTTATCCGCGCGCGTTTCTTGTCATTGCTCTTGATGACGGTCCACGGAGCGGTGTCGGTATCGGTGAACCGAATCATCTCTTCCTTCGCCGCTGTGTACGCATCCCACTTGTCCAGAGAAGCGATGTCCATCGGCGAAAGCTTCCACTGCCGAACGGGATCGACCTGTCTGATCGCGAACCGCGTGCGCTGCTCCAGCGGTGAAACCGAGAACCAGAACTTGATCAAGCTGATGCCGTCGTCGACGAGCATCTGCTCGAACAACGGCACCTGGCGCAGAAAACGCTCGTGCTCCTCGTCGGTGCAGAAGCCCATGACCCGCTCGACCCCGGCCCGGTTGTACCAAGACCGATCGAACATCACCAGTTCCCCGGCTGCGGGAAGGTGCTGCACATAGCGCTGGAAGTACCACTGCGTCGACTCGCGAGCCGACGGCTTCTCCAATGCGACGACCCGTGCGCCGCGAGGATTGAGGTGCTCCATGAATCGTTTGATCGTTCCGCCCTTGCCGGCGGCGTCGCGTCCTTCGAACACTATGGCGTGCCGTGCGCCGGTTTCTTTCGACCAGTTCTGCAGCTTGAGGAGTTCGATCTGCAGCAGACGCTTGGACATTTCGTACTCGTCCCGAGGCATCCGTGCGTCGTACGGGTAGCCCTCCCGCCAGGTGTCGACCTCGAAACCGTCCGGCGACGTCAGCAGCACCGGATCGTCGTCGTCATTGTCGTCGACGGTGAAGGCGGCGGTGTCGGCCAGATCGACGGCGGTCGAGAGATCCGCGAAGGCGCTGAGGAACGGTCGGCGTTCTGCTAAATCGGTCACCGCCGACAAGTTAGTCTCCCGCAGCAACTGTTCGGTGAAGCTGGGATGAACTACCGGGGTATGACACGGCGGCCTCAAAAGATCAGGGTGCAGATGGGGGTCGTCCCCGATGGTGCGCGGCGCCATCTCGCTTCAGAATTGAAGCATGACATTCGAAAGCAACACACCTCGCCCCTTCACCCGTTCCAACGACAAGAAAATGTTCGCCGGAGTGTGCGGCGGAATTGCAGATTACTTCGGCGCCGACGTAAATCTTGTCCGTCTACTCGCGGTTATCGCCGCTATTTGCACGGGTGGAACCGCGGCTTTGGTATATCTCGCCGCCTGGATGCTCATGCCGTTAGGTTGAGATTTCCGGCAATTGACATGGCGAGAATTACGCGGCGACAAAAGGTATTTCGGGGCCTACGCGCCAACACGAGCAGGCCCCGAAATCAACAATCTACTTGGCGGCCTTCAACTCTCCACCGCTGAGCGCAGCGAGGGCCTCGAGACCCTTGACGGCCAGGCCACTGACGCTGCCCAACCCCTGACCGATGATCGCACCGACTGAGCCGGCAGCATCCATGACAGATCCTTCAAGCATGACGTTCTCCTTTAGATGTTCAGTGGTTCACTTGGGACGAGCAAATGACGCCGATCAGAAAACTCAGGGAACGACAGGCGGCGTAAAGCTGAGGGTGTCGAGAGATCCGAAGATTCCACCGGCGGTGTCAGCCAGTGAACCGAAGAGGTTTGCACCGACATTGTCCAATCCCAGCAGCATTGTCAGCAAAGCCTGCATCGGTGCACCGTCCCCATTCGGACCACCGAGAATATCCATCAACGAACCCATGTTCAGCTCCTCGCGTAGGTGATTCTTTTTACCGTCGGTGACGATTATCGAACCAGTCCGGCGGTAGACACTCGACGTGTCGACAGTCACATTAATCCGCGAGATAACGACTCGACACCACTACGGACAATTACCTTAATTAGGATGAATTCGACAGAAATTTCCCGAACACAAATCGTCGATTCACCACAAGTTCCGACGCAAGTTGCTCTTTATCGTTCGCCTACCTCACGATTTTGGTCAGAAACTGCCTGCAAAAGCGTCGTGAACCCCACCCGCAACAATTCGACGTAGTGCTCGATATCCGGCATCGTCTCTTGCGAGACGATGACATTGAGCGTCAGAGAACCTCCACGCGCGGCAATGAGGAAGTGGCGCAGAATGTCTCCGTCGACCGGCGCCTGCCCACCGAGAACTGCCACCGCCGGCGCACCTTCGAAAACGTTGCCGTCAACTGATACCGGGACATTGCTGATCGTCGTGTTCTGAATGACCTTGTGCGAAGGGTCCAGCTTGTTGAGCCGACGCGAGAGACCGGTGAGTCTGAGCAGAGCCGCAGGCGAAGTTTCGATGCGCGTGCCGTAACGACGGACGGCTGGGTGTGAACTCCGCCCTTTGGCCCTCAGCGCCGAATCTCTGATTCGTGTCAGCCGCTCGACCGGATCTTCGACGTCTGTGTGCAGATCGACCGTCAACAGCGCCAGTTGGTTGGCCGACTCCCATTCGGCTATCTTCCGCATCGATCGGGGAACCATCGCCGCCAACCCACTGGCCGATTTCTCGCCCTTCTCCGACAGGTATGCGTCGAGAGCACCGGCGACGACGGTCAGGAAGATGTCGTTGACCGTCACGTCCGGAACGGCCGCTCGGATCGCTTTGATGTCTGCGCCGTCCAGCGTCAGGAAATCGATCGTGATGTCTCCACCCAGCACGCCGTTGAATCGGGTCGGTAGGCGGTCGGCCGAGTACGTAGGTAGCTCTCCGGCCTCTTCCGCCTCCCGAACCGTCTCGGCCGCAACCTTTGTCACGGACAGACCCCGGCCGAAGCGGATCGCCTGGCCGGGCAAACCGACGACCGTGCGCCCGATCAAATCCAGCGACGAAAGCCCCGAACCGGCACGCTTCGTCTCCGGTTTCGGCGGACCGGAGAACAGAAGGTTGGTCAGATCGCGGATCGCCAGACCGTCACCGGCCCCGTGGTGGGTCTTGAGCATGATCAGCGTCAGATTGCCAGGTAGCTCGTCGATCCCGCGCACGCCGGTCATGACGTGCAACTCCCAGGGCGGCCGGGAAAGGTCCATCGGCTCCCCGAGCGAGCGCCCGAGCAATTCACGAACCGGGGCCCACCCGGCAACAGGGGCACGATGGACGTGCACGTGATCATCGACGTCGAAATCGGCCGGGACCCAATAGGGATAGTCCAGATCCAGCGGAACTCGCTGGAGTCGACTCGTGAACAGTGGCGAGTACCCGAATCTTTCGGTGATCCACCGAACCGCGTCGTCGTGCGTCATCTCTGCGAGCGGATGGCCCGTAGTGTCGAAGAAGTAGGCGCAGACCATGTGGCTCAGATGTCCGCCGGACTCGTTGTAGACGAACTCCGCGTCTCGCGGTCCCATCTGAGATACCGCGGCTGGCAACGAGTTCCGAAAGATCATGCATGCCCCTCAATTCCGACGCTGAACGAATGTCCGAATTGTAGCGAGCTGACATGCAGATCCTCGGGGTTCTGCCCGGAATCGTTGGGTATCACCGGATCCAGCAATCGGAAAAGGTGCCTGCGATTCCGATCGATCAGGAGGCAACCTCTTGGTCAGGTGAATCCGCAGTCTGCATCGCGGCTGCCGCCGCCAAATCATCGAAACTTGCTCGCAGTAGTTCGATGTAATGATGGAGATCGGGCATGGTCGCGGTATCCGCGATGACGTTGAGGGTCAGTCCCCCACCTGCTGCGGCGACCATGAAATGCCGTAGCCCGTCGCCGTCAACCGGGGGCTGGGTTGCCAGCACGGCTGCACCCGGTGCACCGTTCAACGTCAGCCCTTCAACAGAGAGCGGAATATTGCTCACCATTGTGTGCTGGTAGCGGGGACGAGTGACATCGTGGGAATTCCTACTTCGCGCAAAAGCAATGAATCTCAGCAGGAATGCCGGCGCCGTTTCGATCGCGGCGTCCACACGGCGCGTGGCAGGGTGGGAAGTGCGTACCTTCTCCGAACGCGAGGATTCCGCGATGAGTGCCAATCGTTCCAGCGGCGCCGCAACGGACGTGTGCATATCGACTGACAAGGTCACCAGTTGATTGGCAGACTGCCACTCCTCGACCTTGCGCATCGAGCGAGGCACCATTGCCACCAAGGATCCCCCTGGCGGCTCACCATTTTCTGTCAGATACCGCGACAGCGCACCACCGACGATCGCCAGCAGAACATCGTTGACAGTGGCGCCTGGAACCGCGTGTTTGACCCGACCGATTACGGCACCGGGAAGGGTCAATTGCTGCAGCGTTCCCGATCCGCTGACTTTGCCGTTGAACCTGGTAGCCGGACGTTCGTTGAGGCTCTCGACCCATTCACCGGCCGATTGGGCCGCGTTCGCAGCGCGTTGAGCAGCGCGATTCCCAGGAACGCTCCGGGCGAATCTGAACATCTGGCTGGGAATGCTCGCCAACGATTCGAGGAGTACACGCACCTTCAATAGTCGAGGTACTGGAACGTGTCGGGCGGCTCGCTCTTCGCCTGAGAAGATGGATTCACCCAACATCCGGATTGCTATCCCATCCGCTGCGCTGTGGTGGGACTTGAGCACTACGGCGGTCAGCCTCCCGTCCAGATCGTCGAGACCTTCGATTCCGTTGAAGAAGTGCAACTCCCATGGCGGACGGGTCAAGTCCATCCGTGAAGTCATCAAAGCACTCAAAGGCTTCTCTAGTGACGCCCAACCAGGCTCCGTGAGGTCTGTGACGTGTACGTGGTCACGGATGTCGAAGTCATTGACTGGCATCCAGTACGGATGATCGAGTCCGAGCGGGATACGACCTACCTTGTGGGTGAACATGCGATGGTGGCCGAGCCGTGCGGTCACCCATTCGACTGCTTGCTCGCGCGAGAACTCCGACTCAGGGCGCTGAGAAGTATCGAAGAAATACACCCCTATCAAATGCCCCAGATGGCCGTCCGCCTCGTTGTAGATGAAATCGGCATCACGCGGGCTCAACCGCGCCAACTGCACCGCAAATTTGCTGGGCAATCGCATCGACACTACCTCGTCTCACTGCATCGGTAATCGTGACCGGAACTCGAAACCGAATGATCCCCGAGGCGTACGTCAGCCTCGGGGATCATTCGGACTCGGTGGCGTATTCCAATTCAGACTCCACCAAGAATTTCCTACTTCGGATTCTGAAGCATCTTGCTTCCGGCGGAGGTGAGGCCCGCTGTGTCGATAACCCATTGCACGATCGAAGTCAGGTATCTTTCAAGCATTGTGCATTTCCTTTCATCACACTGGGAAGGACGAAAGCGCGTTCAGGTATTTCCCGATCGTGCCCACGAGATCAACCGACCCGAAACTGACGAGATCGGACAGGTACGTCAATGATCCGTTCAACATTTCTTTCTCCTCTTCGGATTAGGTGCCGGCTATGGAGCCGAGGCCGGATTGGATCGATCCGGCTGACGCAGCGGATCCTGTGACACCCAGTTCAATGAAAGAAGAGATAGCTGCGAAAACTCCCTCGATGATTCCCTTGAGAGCCGCCAAAGGCAACTGGACCGAGTTCGCGTCGATGCTGCCGACCGCGTCGATCAAACTTGCTGTATCCACTGTACTTCCACACTCCTTGGAATTCGTTCGTTCGGGTTCTGAAAAGAAAACAGCGGAGTCCATCAGATCTGCGTGGCCGTTATCCAAACACGCGGGTCTTGACGATTCCGAATTACGGCAGAGGGGGAACCTGCCATCCCAGGTCGATCGACGACATTATCGGCGCGAAAATGATGCCCGCAATGACCGACTTGATCAACCCTCCCATTTCGCCTTCGAGCACATCAGCGACCGATCCCAAACTACCCATCATTCACTCCCACTGTCAGAAAGATCCTCGGAAATTGAAACTATCGATCAGCTGAGTTCGATAGCGGATACCAACGAGCCTGTGCCGGCCTCTACGCCCGGCAGCATCGACCCGCTCCATGTGTTGGCCAGCAGATCGGTGAACAATTGCGCAGTCGCTTGGAGGAACATGACGATCATACTGATTCCCACCCTTTCGTAGGTCTTGGATTACTCATAGGACGTTTACATCGGACCGCTTGCAGTAGCCCACAAAGAACTGGTCCGAGCAGCAGAGAGAAAGATTTTGCAAACCAGGTAACCGATATTCTTCGGGGCGTACGCGCCCTTTCGCGGCTGTGGGGTGACATCAAGGTAGTGCAGAAGAGCCCGATTTGGGGAACTTTCGGCTAAACATTTTGAAGCTTTCTGAAACCTGTTCCATTTTTGCAGGTCGCGGGCCCGAGCCGGCCACAATTTCTACTGAAATCCATCAACACACCGCACTCAATAGCTTCGGCAACGCGGCACTACACACTGCAACGTATCTGCCGACGAGTGCAATCGATCTGTCTACCAATACCGTTCGACTACGCAATCCGAAGGTGAAAACGTCCCGCGAAAGTACTAGTACTAGAGGACGTTTCAACTCCGACGCACCGACAAAAGTGCTAGCTCTCAACCATCCGAGTCCGAACGGCTATGACTGCCAATAAGATTGAATCCACGTTGCTGGATCACCAAATGATCTGAGCACAGGAATGTCTGTGGAGGAAACCAAGTCCACAGCCGCGCACCAC
This sequence comes from Rhodococcus sp. MS13, assembly GCF_013277835.1. NCBI lineage: Bacteria > Bacillati > Actinomycetota > Actinomycetes > Mycobacteriales > Nocardiaceae > Rhodococcus > Rhodococcus sp. MS13. The sequence continues at coordinate 345,265 of NZ_VBTL01000011.1, read as the reverse complement.
AGCTGACCGAGAGACGTGACCGCCTGTGCCAATTTGCACGGACGGCCACGTTCTCGCCGCATATCACCGCCGCGACCAATTAGACTAATTCACGACGGAGACAGAGCATCCAATGTTAGTGAAGCGTGCCGGCGCCCGCATTGAGTGCCGGGTAACTTCCAACCGCCCCCGTGATGTCGTCAGACGGAACGCAAGAGGTAGATGCACTGACTGGAATCACAACGGCTACTCCGTTCGCCTTGAAGCTGAAGTAGTTATTCGCAAAGTTACCGAACTCGGCCGCGGTTCCCGAAGTAGAGAGTTTTACATCGAACACCGGAGACGTCGTCACAACGGTGATCTGAGGTGCCTTGAATGTCGTGCTCGGGCCGACTCCAAACTTCCCAAGAGTAATAATTCCGCCTGAAGCCGAAACAGTAGGACTACCCGAACTGATATTCGTACCCGAACTCGTCTTGGTCGCACTTGTCAACGTCGCGGTATTGTACGAGAGCTTGTACTGAATATCACTCAATCCCTTGAAAGTATAACCCGGGAACGAGCTCGGCGTAGTCTGGTCCCCGAATTGGATTGTGTAGGTATTCGGCTGACCGGCCGGCGCAACGACCGTATGGTCAACGGTGACAGAAAGGTTTTCCAACTGCGCAACATTTCCAGGTGAACCGGCCCAACACGCGTTCTTAAAGCTTGTTGTCGTGGGCCCCGCTGTTGCCGACGCCGGAGCAACGGCCGCGAACACCAAACCTGCTGATGCAGCTACCGCTGCGAGACCAATCGTAGTACGTCGCGCCAGTGATACAGTCATGTTCTTCACTCCTATTTCCTCGTAAGGCGGTTTGATCGAACTGCCTGTCCGACGCGGTTACGCTCGCAGCGTTCCGTGTCGTCAGTTCCCCCTACCCGCGGATATCCCGGGTGGAAGTCATCGACTCATAGCCGAGTCGGAAATGGCAACAGATGCAGTCACCCACTCCGAGCCTTTAATCAACACGCAGTGGATCCATTCATTAAACTCACCTGTATCGTGAAGAATTTAACAACAATATTAGATAAGCTTCACCATCCGGCCGAAGACGCCAGAGATAAATATTCCATTATATGCGCTGAGCAACGAATCGTTCCCGCAAATATTTCAATCACGATTTCGGGAAATTGAAATTTGCAACCCGTAGCGAATAGTACTTGTATACACCAAAAGGCGTAGACATGAAGCCATCTGCTTCGATACATTTCAATTGCTTCAGACCGGAACTTTCCTCCTCGATGCGCAATACTGTAACCCAGATCACTGCAACATGTATCAGTTTTGTGAAGATTGTCGGAAATATTCTATTTTAGTTGCATTTTTCCACCAAAAGAACTAGTTAATTTCACACTAAAGCCTTACTTAATTCAATCATTTGTTGGATATGTTGGCACTAAAGTTTTAGCACTAAAGAACTTGTCCAACGGTCGTGAACCGATGCGATTGACCGCCGTTAGGATGCCGTCTCCAGACAAGCAAAAGCCCGGCCCACCGAATGGTGGGCCGGGCTCTAGGAGCTAGGTGGAGATGGACTCAGAAGTCCATGCCGCCCATGCCGCCGGTCGGATCGCCTGCAGGCGCTCCGGCCTTCTCGGGCTTGTCAGCGACAACGGCTTCGGTCGTCAGGAACAGAGCCGCGATGGACGCTGCGTTCTGCAATGCCGAGCGGGTGACCTTGACCGGGTCGTTGATGCCTGCAGCGAGCAGGTCGCCGTACTCGTTGGTCGCAGCGTTGAGGCCGTGACCTGCGGGCAGGTTGGAGACCTTGTCCGCAACAACGCCGGGCTCGAGGCCTGCGTTGAATGCGATCTGCTTGAGCGGAGCGGACAGTGCAACGCGAACGATGTTCGCGCCGGTTGCCTCGTCACCTTCGAGCTTGAGGTCGTCCAGTGCGGGAGCTGCCTGGAGAAGTGCAACGCCACCACCGGCGACGATGCCCTCTTCGACGGCTGCCTTTGCGTTACGCACTGCATCTTCGATGCGGTGCTTGCGCTCCTTGAGCTCGACCTCGGTAGCAGCGCCGGCCTTGATGACTGCAACGCCGCCGGCCAGCTTGGCCAGACGTTCCTGCAGCTTCTCACGGTCGTAATCCGAGTCGCTGTTCTCGATCTCGGCGCGGATCTGGCTGACACGACCGGCGATTGCGTCGGCGTCGCCGGCACCCTCGACGATGGTGGTCTCGTCCTTGGTGATGACGACCTTGCGTGCCTGGCCGAGGAGCTCGAGGCCTGCGGTCTCCAAGGAGAGTCCGACCTCTTCGCTGATGACCTCGCCACCGGTGAGGATGGCGATGTCGGCGAGCTGAGCCTTACGACGGTCACCGAAGCCGGGAGCCTTGACGGCAACAGACTTGAAGGTGCCACGGATCTTGTTGACCACGAGGGTGGAGAGAGCTTCGCCCTCGACATCCTCGGCGATGATCAGGAGCGGCTTGCCGGACTGGATGACCTTCTCCAGCAGGGGCAGCAGGTCCTTGACCGTGGAGATCTTGGAGCTGACGAGCAGGATGTACGCGTCTTCGAGGACGGCTTCCTGACGCTCTGCATCGGTGGCGAAGTACGCCGAGATGTAGCCCTTGTCGAAGCGCATGCCCTCGGTGAGCTCGAGCTGCAGGCCGAAGGTGTTGGACTCCTCGACCGTGATGACGCCTTCCTTGCCGACCTTGTCCATAGCCTCGGCGATGAGCTCACCGATGGACGGGTCGCCGGCGGAAATACCGGCGGTAGCAGCGATCTGCTCCTTGGTGTCGATCTCCTTGGCGGTCTCGAGCAGGCGAGCTGTGACAGCCTCGACAGCCTTCTCGATGCCGCGCTTGAGGCCGAGCGGGTTCGCGCCGGCTGCGACGTTGCGCAGGCCTTCACGGACCAGAGCCTGTGCGAGAACGGTAGCGGTGGTGGTGCCGTCGCCAGCGACGTCGTCAGTCTTCTTGGCGACCTCCTTGACGAGCTCGGCGCCGATCTTCTCGTACGGGTCGTCGAGTTCGATCTCCTTGGCGATGGAAACACCATCGTTGGTGATCGTGGGGGCGCCCCACTTCTTTTCGAGAACGACGTTGCGACCCTTGGGGCCCAACGTCACCTTGACAGCGTCGGCGAGGGCGTTGAGGCCTCGCTCGAGGCCACGACGTGCCTCTTCGTCGAACGCGATGATCTTTGCCATTGCGAAGTGATCCTCCGGATAGGGGGTGACACACAAGGTGACCGCTCGTCGGGTCACCTCATCGGCACAAGGCGACCGTTTGACCAGTCACCTCATTACACGGGCGACCGATTTGCCTGGTCACCCATCTACGCCTGTGGTCTAGTCAGTGCCCGCGACGGACGACCGGGGGTGTCTATGGTTCCCGGTCTCACTGCCTCGACCTGGCACTCACGGTTCGCGAGTGCCAACTGCATTTTTAGCACTCGAGCGTGCCGAGTGCAAGGTTGAGCCTCAGCCCGCGATGCAGAACTGTCCGTTACTCAAATTGACCGCAAACGAGAGCACTCCGACGCAGTCGACGCCGTTGGCATCGGCCGTAGCGCCCGCTCCGTAACCGGCGATGGCGAAGGTGACGTTGCCGTCAGCCGCCCCGGCCCGCGCGATACCGCCGCCGAGCGCAAATGCCTGCGCCTGACCGTTACCGCGAGAAGCCCCCAGCGCGGTTCCGAAGCCGTTTGCATATGAATTGGAGTAGCCGTTGTCGGCGGCGACGCTCACAGCGGTACCGCTCTCGGCAGCACCGGCCTGCGAACGGCCGGCTCCGACGGACTGCGCGCCGCAGCTCGCGGTCTCGGAGACCTGGATGTCATTGGCCGACGGCGGCGAGACACACGTGACGGGGGCTGCCGAAGCAGCTCCCGCACCGGTCAGCGCCAGCCCGGCGGCGAGCCCCATACCTACAGTCATCACAGCCCCTGTTCTCGCCAGGCGGCCCCCCAACCGACTACTGGAAATTCCGCTGACTCGAGAGGATGAGCGACGGAACCAGACTGACGAGATCAAGGGCATAGAAAACTCCTTCGTGGAACAAGTTCATTGGATTCGGGCGCGAGAGTACCCGCTCGAGTGAAGTCCGTCACCCCCGCCTGGTCAAGCCTCGAGGACGACCCCGAGAAGGGCCGGAAGATCCGCGACCGAATCGATGACATGATCAGGCTTCTGAACCGACAGGTCGAGCACTGTTTGCCGAAACTTGCCTGTGCGCACCAGAACTCCGGTCAGGCCGACCCGCTGTGAGGAGAGGACGTCCCCGATCAGGTCGTCGCCGACCATCACCGTCGCCTCAGGTTCGACATGCATCAGCTCCGTGGCTGTCAGGAACCCCGTGAGAGACGGTTTACCCACTGCGGCGATATTTACACCTGCCACTTCCTCGAAGCCCGGCAAGTACGTTCCGGTGTCGATCCGAAGGCCGTCTACGGTCTCCCACATCATCCCGCGGTGCATCGCGACGACGGGCACACCGGCGAGCAGAAGTTCGAGCACTCGGCTCAGCGCCTCGTGGCTGAACTCCGGGCCGGCGCCGCCGAGAATCACGACCTCCGGATCGGCGTCGTCGAATTCGATTCCCTCGAGATCGGCAGACACGTCACCGTGATTGAGGACCCACGCCCGCGCGTCCGGGTAGGTCGCCCGCACGTACTCCCCTGTGAGCCTGGCGGCAGTAACTATCTGGCTCGCCTCGACCTCGATACCGGCGTCGCACAACCCCTGCGCGATGAGCGTCGAACTGCGCGAGGTTGTGTTGGTCAGAAATCCACAGGCCAATCCGCGCCGCCGAACTTCGCGTACTGCTTCCCCTGCTCCCTCGATCGGCTGCCAGGACGTGAGCAGGACTCCGTCGATATCGAACAGAACACCTTCGATGTCGGCCATTGCACCAGCCTATATTCGCCATCGAGGTCCTGCCGAGGCGTCGTAACCCGAAATCCGTCGATCGCTCAGTAGGCTCCCACCCATGGACCTGCGCGACGACGACCTCTTCTCCGTTGCCGGTTCTCTGGCCGAATTGCTCGGCGCTCCCGTCACGATCGAGGACGAGAACTCGACTGTCCTCGCGTACTCCGGCGGCGAGCAGGCCGTGGACGAAGCTCGCATCGGCACGATCCTCGGCCGGCAGGTACCCAGCCGATTCCGCCAATTACTCTCCGATGCAGGAGTATTCGATCGCCTCCACCGAGAGAGCGACCCCATCTACGTCGATCTCGAAGACCCTGCGATCACGCCGCGACTGGTCATCGCAGTTCGCGAGAACGATCACCCCGTCGGCTCGATCTGGGTCGCACTCGCTGGAACACCGACGCCCACACAGGAATCGATACTTCGATCCGCGGTATCTGTCGTGGCCGAGAGAATCGCCTCGGAGCGTGACCGGGTCGACAGCACACGCCGTCGCCAATCCCAGCGCGTCCAAGCTCTGATCGGCGGTGGCGAACCCGCATTCCGCGCCGCCGACGACTTGCGGTTGGCAGGCCCGCTCACCGTCGTCGCCGTCGGAACCGTTGCGGGACCACTGCCGGCGGGGTTGGTCGCCTCTTTGAGCTTGTACCTCGACACTCTGGCCGTCGACGCCGTTGCAGCTCAACTGTCCGAGACCATCTACCTTGTCATCGCGACCGACGAGACCAACGCTCGCCGATTGTCCGCCGACTTCCTCACGCGCGCCCGCGGTCGCGAATTCCTGGCAGTGGCCGTCGGTCGGACAGTGAAGTCTGCAAGCGAATCACATCTTTCGCGCTCGGACACCGACCATGTTCTCGGAGCGCTTCGTCATGGCCGGTCCGGCGGAACCGTCGCGGGAATGAGGGACACGTTGGCCTCCGTTCTCGCCCTGCACGTCGCCGACATCATCGACGGACTCGGCGACTCCACACCACTCGGAAGCCTCGAACGTCACGACTCTCAGCACGGCAGCGATCTGGTCGCGACGGCAAAGGCCTTTCTCGAGCACGGCGGTGACGTGGCGAATTCTTCTGCCGCACTGCATGTTCACCCCAACACTCTCCGCAACCGCCTGCGTCGAGGCAAGGAGATGTGCGGCGTCGATCTGACCGACGCCGACACCCGCTTGATTCTGATGCTGCAGTTCAAACTCGGTCGCTGAGCAGGCGCGGCGGTGCGTTGTGCGAATCCACAACGAGGTAGCTCCGACGATGGCCGAACGGCCAGTCCTTTTGCCGCCCCCGCGATTCATGCTTGAGAGAAGAGCCGGATGTGACCGGCGTCTCGGTTCGAGCAGAGTCTGTAGAAGGAGTGCGTCATGGGAACTCGTCAGAGCCCCGATCGTGTGGTCGTGGTCGGTGCGGGTGTTGTCGGATTGTCGACGGCCTGGTTCTTGCAGGAACGTGGAGTCGAGGTCACCGTCGTCGATCGCAACGGCGTCGCAGCCGACGCGAGCTGGGGCAACGCCGGTTGGCTTGCCCCCGCATTGACGCTTCCGCTGCCCGAACCCGCAGTGCTCCAATACGGCTTGCGCGCGATGCTCAGCCCGTCGTCCCCGGTGTACGTGCCACTGACCACCGATCTGAAGCTGATTCGGTTCCTGGTCGGGTTCGCGCGCCACTGCACGCCGTCGAAGTGGCAGGAAGCGATGTCGGTCTACACCGAGGTCAACCGAACAGCCTTGGGCGCGTACGACGAACTCGCCGACGGTGGCGTCAAAGAGCTGACCCGCCTTGCCGATCCTTTCCTCGCCGCGTTTGCGTCCGAGAAGGACCGACAGACTTTGGTGGACGAGTTCCATCACGTCGAGGCCGCGGGCGGCGAGGTCGACTTCGACCTCCTCGACTACGACGCGATTCACTCGCTCGAGCCTTCACTCGGCCAGGGTGTGAAAGCCGGTTTGCGTCTGCGTAATCAGCGTTTCATCGATCCCCCGTTGTTCGTGAACTCGTTGGCGGACGCGGTTCGTGAACGCGGTGGAGAAATCGTCAGCGGTTTCGACGTCACGCAGATCGACGATCGGGTCGGCGGAGTCACTGTTCGCAGTGCACACGGTGATTCACGCGACGGCGACGCCGTGGTCATCTCGAGCGGTGCCCGCTTGAACAAGCTCGCAGCACCGTTCGGTGTGCGCAAACTGGTGCAGGCCGGACGCGGATACAGCTTCAGTGTCAAGCCCGAGCACCTCCCCAAGAACCCTGTGTATTTCCCCACCCAGCGCGTCGCATGCACTCCGTTGCACGATCGCTTCCGAGTGGCCGGAATGATGGAATTCCGCAGCCCTGACGCGCCGCTGGATCCACGCCGCGTGCAGGCGATCATCGATGCGGCCAAGCCGATGCTCAGCGGCATCGACTGGACTGCGCGGGAAGAGGAATGGGTGGGATCACGACCGTGCACTACCGACGGCTTGCCGTTGATCGGAGCCACGAAGTCGCCGCGGGTGCACGTCGCCGGTGGTCACGGGATGTGGGGAATCGCCCTGGGTCCGTTGACCGGAAAGATGGTGGCCGACTCGATGACCGGCGCTCAGACGCCGACCGTCATGCGCCACTTCGATCCGCTGCGCTGACAGCCGGTTTCACCCACTTGTAGTACGCGCCCGTCAGCAGAACCAGCCATCCGGCACCGACGAGCAGCGCAACTCGGGTATCGGCGATGACGCCGAGCAACACGATGACAAAAGCCAGGAACACGATCGCGAAGATCTGACCGTACGGCCACAGCGGCACTGGAAACTTCAGTGCCGCTGTTTCGTCTGCACTCATCTGAGCGCGGGAACGGAACTGCGAGAGCAGGATCATGATCCAGACGAAAATCGTGGCAAAGGTGGCCAGCGAGGCGATGACGAGGAACACCTGGTCCGGGATCAGGTAGTTGAGCAGTACTCCCACCAACAGGGCACCGGTCATGATGACAACAGTCATCCACGGAACACCGTTGGCGGAGACTCTCTTCATCACCTGCGGGGCCTGGCCCGCATGCGACATTCCGAACATCATGCGACCCGCACCGAAAACGTCGCTGTTGATGGCGGACAGGGCCGCGGTGATGACAACGATGTTGAGGATCGAAGCGGCCGTTCCCAATCCGAGGTTCTCGAAGATCTGGACGAACGGGCTGTTGTCGGAGTTGATGGTCTGCCACGGAATGATCGCCATGATGACGGCGAGGGTGCAGATGTAGAAGAGAATGATGCGCACCGGGACCGTGTTGACGGCTTTCCTGATGGTCTGCGCCGGATCCTCGGCTTCGCCCGCGGTGATACCGATGATCTCGGTGCCACCGAACGCGAACATGACGATCGCGAAACACGCGACGAATCCGCCGAAGCCCGTCGCGAAGAACCCGCCGTCCGACCAGAGGTGGCTGATTCCGGCATCGGTGTCGTGAACGCCGAATCCGAACACGATGATCGCGATGCCGCCGGCGATCATCGCGATGATGGCGGTGATCTTCACGAGCGTGAACCAGAATTCCAGTTCGCCGAACACCTTGACGCTCAACAGGTTTATCGCGCCGATGAAGAAGACGACAGCCAGAACCCAGATCCATCTCGGTACGTCCGGGAACCAGAACTGCATGTACAGGCCGAAGGCGGTGACGTCGGCGAGGCACACGATCACCATCTCGAACGTGTACGTCCACCCGGTCATGAAACCGGCGAGTGGTCCGAGGTGCTTGTTCGCGTACTCGCTGAACGAACCGGAAACCGGGTTACGGACCGCCATCTCGCCGAGCGCTCGCAACACCAGGTAGACCGCGATACCGCCGATCAGGTAGGCCAGGAGCACCGACGGGCCGGCTCGTTTGATGGCCTCGGCGCTGCCGTAGAACAGTCCGGTTCCGATGGCTGATCCGAGGGCGATGAAGCGGATATGGCGCGCTGTCAGCCCTCGCTTGAGGCCATCCTGCGTCGCGGCGTCGCTGTTCACTTCTCGGTACTCCAGTCGGATGGATCGTCATACGTGCGCGAACCATTGTCCGCTACCACCGCGCGTGTTCCCGCACGACCCTGTTGGACGGCCGTACAGTGACCTGACACACATGGTCCATTGACGGATCGCTTACGATCGACAAAAGTGTTTGTAACTTTACGTAGCATCAACTCGACTGGAGAGACTGTGTCCAACACCCTCGAAGCAAGCATCGACATCGACGCATCACCGCAGGACGTGTGGGCAATCGTCGCCGACCTGCAGCGCATGGGCGAATGGAGCCCCCAGTGCAAGGTGATGAAGGTAATCGGCGGGACCGTGCGTGAGGGCGCCAAGACGATCAACGTCAACCGCAAGGGCCTGCTGGTCTGGCCGACGTCGTCGAAGGTCGTTCGCTTCGAGCCCAACAAGTCGGTGGCGTTCCGCATCGCGGAGAACCGCACGATCTGGTCCTACGAACTCGAGCCGACCGCTACCGGCACCAAAGTGACCGAGCGTCGCGAGGCTCCCACCGGAACGTCGAAGGTCTCGCAGTTCCTCGTCAAGACCGTCCTGGGCGGAAACGCCGACTTCGAGGTCGAGCTCGTCGAAGGCATGAATGCCACATTGAAGCGTGTGAAGAGCGAGGCCGAGGCGGCTGCACGCACCTCTGCTTGACCCTCGACCTGGTCGAGGCATCAGGATCCGTTCCATGGATCCCGTGATGACACAGATAGCGCAGGCACAAGAATTGGCGAGCTCCGGCGATCGAGCCGGGGCTCGCTCTGCGTTCGAGAAGGTGTGGGAAGAGATCAGCGCCGCCCCCGATGCGCTCCACATCGTCTCCCTCGCGCACTACATGGCCGACGTTCAAGACGATCCGGCTCAGGAGCTCTGCTGGGACCTGCGCGCCCTCGACGCTGCCGATTCGTTGACCGACGCGCGAGCCCAGGAACACCACGCATCGCTGCAGGTCGCCGGTTTCTATCCATCGCTGCACCTCAACCTGGCTGCCGACTACCGCAAACTCGGACGCGACACCGAGGCCGTCGAGCATCTGACGAAGGCCGAGGCGTCGGTCGGCACACTCGCCGACGACGGTTACGGCCGGATGATCAGGGGCGCCATCGAGCGACTGCGGGCAGAATTGATCCGTGACCACTAGTTCCGCCCTCCTGACGATCGGCGAGATGTCCCGGGCGTCGGCGCTCCCGATCAGCGCGCTGCGGTTCTACGACAAGGAAGGCGTGCTCGTCCCGCATTCCGTCGATCCGCACACCGGTTACCGCTGGTACACCGACGACCAACTCCGCAACGCCCGCGTGATCGCCGGTATGCGACGCGTCGGTGTTCCGATCCGCGACATGATGGCCGTCCTGACCGGGCCGGAACCCCATTCGTGCCTGGACGCCCATCTGCGCAACCTCGAGGACGGTCTCGCCGACGCCCGCGCCGAACTGGGGCGAATTCACCGGCTGATCGACTCACTACCTGCCTCCGGCGGCGTGGACATCGACTCGTGGGATCTACGACGCGCACTCGACGCCGTGCTGTTCGCCGTGAACGAGGAATCTGAGTTCCCGATACTTCGCGGCGTCCACCTCGACATTCACGACGGCGTCGCTGCGTTTGTCACCACTGATCAGTTCCGGCTCGCGGTCGCCGAGGTGAAAGTTCACTCCGCTCTGACGGTGTCCGCTGTCGTTCCCGTGGCCTTCGCGCGATTGTTACGCGATGTCGCCGGCGTCGTGACGCTGACTTTCTCCGCGCGCACGGTGACTGCGTCGTATCCGGGAGGTGAGGTGTCCAGCCCGCTGATCGAGGACGGCGAGTTCCCCGATCACCGAATCCTGCGCGAGCACAACGACGCCGTCGAACTGAGCGGCGACCTACTTGCCGCCCTGCTCAACGGCACCGAGGACAGCGCCGTCGTCAGCGTCGGCGAAGACGGTGGTGCACGGGTGAATCCGGGCGGAATGGATCCCCGTGAACAGTTCCGAGTACTGGTCGACCGACAGCGACTGCGCGACGCCGCCGCAGCCCAACCGGGGCGGCAACTGGTGATCCGAGTAAGCGGTGCGGCGCTACCGCTGGCGATACGCACCGGCGACTGTGTCGGGTACTACTCGTACTTGATGCCACTACAGCCTGTAGGAGAGAAGGCGTTCACGTAATCTATGGATGCTCTACCACCCCGTACTGTCAGTGCGACCAGCAGAAGACCTACCGAGTAGTTAGAGGAGCCTGTGGCACGCCGACCCACACCCCCCGGAACCCCGCAACCCACCGGGATCGGACATATCGTCGATCTGGTTCGCCATGCGATTCCGCCACTTCATCCCGCCGGCCTGCCGTTCGTGCTGGCCCCGCTGGGAGTTGCAGCTCTGGGCCGCAACCGTAAGTGGGTGCGCCGAGCCGGTCTGACCACCGCCGCCGCATGCGCCACGTTCTTCCGTCACCCGCACCGGGTGCCGCCCAACCGCATCGGCGTCGTCGTCGCACCCGCCGACGGCGAGGTGGCGCTGGTCGACAACGCCGTTCCGCCCGCCGAGCTCAATCTCGGAAGCGAGCCGCGCCCGCGCGTCAGCATCTTCCTGTCGGTTCTCGACGTGCATGTCCAGCGCAGCCCTGTCGGTGGAACGGTCAAAGAGGTCGTTCACCAGGCAGGCAAGTTCCTCTCCGCAGATCTCGCCGACGCCAGCGAGGTCAACGAGCGCAACAGCATGCTGATCGAAACCGCCGATGGTCACGACGTTGCGGTTGTCCAGATCGCGGGACTGCTCGCGCGCCGCATCGTCTGCTACGCCGGTGTCGGTGACGTCCTGCCGATCGGCGACACGTACGGACTGATCCGTTTCGGCTCACGCGTCGACACGTACTTCCCCGCCGGAACCACACTCCTGGTCGAGCCGGGACAACGCACGATCGGTGCTGAAACAGTTATCGCGCAACTGCCGTGAAGACGCCGAAGATGAAGTCAGCCGTGAAGAAGCCGGGAGCAGCCCAACCCGGCGCGAAGATGCCCAAACGCACCCAGGCGGTGCGGTTGCTGCCGTCCGTCATCACCATCCTGGCGCTGTGCGCCGGGCTGTCCGCCGTCAAATTCGCTCTCGACGGACAACCCGGTACCTCGCTCGCGATGATCGGCGCCGCTGCCGTCCTCGATTCACTCGACGGCCGCATCGCGCGACTGCTCGACGCCACCAGCAAGATCGGCGCCGAACTCGACTCACTGGCCGACTCCATCTCCTTCGGCGTCGCCCCGGCCCTGGTCCTGTACGTGACCTTGCTGGACGGCACCAGCATCGGCTGGATCATCGCGTTGATCTACGCGGTCAGCATCGTGTTGCGACTCGCACGTTTCAACACTCTGCTCGACGACGACGACGTCCCCGCGTACGCACGTGAGTACTTCGTCGGCGTTCCGGCTCCGGCCGGCGCACTCATCGCCCTCACTCCCCTGGCCGCGACGGCTCAGTGGGGTGACGGCTGGTGGTCTTCGCACTTCGTCGTCATCGTGTGGACGCTCTTCTCGGCTGCACTGATCGTCAGCCGCATCCCGACGCTGGCGATGAAGTCGGTATCCGTGCCGCCGCACATGGCGGCCGGCCTGCTCGTCCTGGTGACGTTGGCTGCGGCCGCACTCATCACCTACCCGTACATCCTGCTGATCGTTCTCATCGCGATCTACCTGGTGCACATCCCGTTTGCCGTGCACTCGAAGCGGTGGGTGGCAGCACGTCCCGAAACCTGGGACATCAAGCCTTCCGAACGCCGCGCGATCCGACGCCAACCCAACGTCGGTGGCCGCCGCTCGGCCGCTCGTCTCGGATTGCGGCGACCCCGCTAGTCCACGACGTACTCTCGAGAGGTGACTTCGCCGGAACTCGCCCTCACCGTTCGACTCAACACCTCTGCCGCCGACCTACGCCGCGGGGTAGTGCGCTTGCACCCCGAAGCGTTGGCGGCGTTGGGCATCCGCGAATGGGATGCCATCGCACTCATGGGAGCCCGCGGCACCGCGACCGTCGCGGGCCGTGCGCCCACCGGAACCCCGGCAGGCACGATCCTTCTCGACGACGTCACCATGTCGAACGTCGGCCTGACCGAGAACTCTTCCGTCGTGGTCGGTCCGGTAACGGTGTACGGAGCGCGATCCGTCTCCGTCACCGGCTCGTCCATGGCGACAAATTCGATCAGCTCGACGGTTCTGCGACAAGCCCTTCTGGGCAAGGTCGTCAGCGTCGGCGACACGGTCTCGCTCCTCCCCCGCGATCTCGGTCCGGGTACGAGCACTTCCGAAGCCACCCAAGCGCTTTCCCGTACCTTCGGCGTCGCGTGGACATCCGAACTGCTCACCGTCACGGCCGTCGAACCTGCCGGTGGTCCGGTCAGCGTCCAGCCGAATTCGGCGGTCAACTGGGGTTCCGGCTCGGCGGGTGCGCTGACACCGAGTGCGCTTGTCTCCAGTCCCGCTACAGCCGCGATCGAGCCTGCACCGTCGGTTCCGCTGGATCACCTCGTCGGCGCGCAAGCGCAGGCAGCCAAGCTGACCGAGTGGCTCGGCCTGGCACTCGACGAACCAGAACTGCTCCGTACGCTCGGCGCCTCACCGCACCTCGGCGTCCTCATCACGGGCCCCGCCGGCGTAGGCAAAGCCACGTTGGCCCGCTCGGTCCTGTCCTCGCGCAAACTTGTCGAACTCGACGGCCCGGGAGTCGGTGCCACCGAGGCGAATACCCGCCTGCAGCGAATCGTCGACGCCGTTGCTGCCGTGCGCGGCGGTGGTGTACTGCTGATCAGTGACATCGACGCTCTGCTTCCGGCCACCGCGGAACCGGTGTCCGCACTGATCCTCGAACAATTGCGCAGCGCCGTCGCAACCCCGGGCGTGGCATTCGTCGCGACCTCCGCCCATCCGGAAACCGTCGACGCGCGCCTTCGCGGCCAGGATCTCTGCGATCGAGAACTCGCACTTACCCTGCCGGACGGCGCAACTCGCAAGGCGTTGCTCGAACTCCTGCTCCGCCGAGTGCCCACCGGAACCCTCGAACTCGACGCCATCGCCTCGCGCGCACCCGGATTCGTGGTCGCCGACCTCGCGGCGCTCTGCCGTGAAGCCGCCTTGCGAGCGGCGACGCGGGCCTCCAAATCCGGTGATTCCCCGGAGATCACGCAGGAAGATCTTGTCGGTGCCCTCGAAGTGATTCGGCCACTGTCTCGTTCGAGTACCGAAGAACTGTCGATCGGCAGCGTCACCCTCGACGACGTCGGCGACATGGTCGAAACCAAACAGGCGCTCACCGAGGCGGTCCTGTGGCCGCTGCAGCACCCCGACTCCTTCGCGCGCCTCGGTGTCGACCCACCCCGCGGCGTGCTCCTCTACGGCCCTCCCGGCTGCGGTAAGACGTATCTCGTTCGTGCCCTTGCCAGCTCAGGTCACCTCAGCGTCCACGCCGTCAAAGGGGCTGAGCTGATGGACAAGTGGGTCGGCGCCTCCGAAAAGGCCGTACGCGAGTTGTTCCAGCGCGCACGCGATTCGGCGCCCTCGCTGATCTTCCTCGACGAAATCGACGCCCTTGCCCCGCGTCGTGGTCAAAGCTCCGACTCCGGGGTGTCGGATCGCGTCGTAGCCGCGTTGCTGACCGAACTCGACGGTGTCGAACCGCTACGCGACGTCGTGGTGTTGGGCGCAACCAATCGACCGGATCTGATCGACCCTGCCCTCCTGCGCCCCGGCAGACTCGAACGTCTCGTATTCGTACCGCCGCCGGATGCGGAGGCTCGCAAAGCGATTCTGCGTGCTTCCGGCAAGTCGGTACCGCTCGCCGAAGATGTCGATTTGGACATTCTGGCCGTCGATCTCGAGGGATACTCGGCAGCAGACTGCTCGGCTCTCCTGCGTGAGGCTGCACTCGCCGCCATGCGTCGGAGCATGGACGCGGCCGACGTGACGGCCGCGGACGTGGCAACCGCCCGTGAGAAGGTACGTCCCTCACTCGATCCCGAGCAGGTGGCACACCTACAGGCGTACGCGGACAACCGATAAGGACTGACCATGGCTGCTGATCTGGTTCTGTACGGCGACATCGTGACCATGCACGAGGAATCACCACGCGCCCAGGCGCTCGCCGTGACGGGAGGCCGGATCACGGCCGTCGGCGCGCGCACGGACGTCGAGGAACTGGTGGGGCCGAATACCCGCGTCGTCGACGTCGGAGGTGCCGCTGTTCTGCCGGGGTTCATCGAACCGCACGGTCACCCCCTGGAAGAAGCCATCGTTCTCGGGCCTGACGTCGTCGACATTCGGCCTGTCACGATCGCCGAGGCGGATGCCGTAGTTGCTGCCGTCGTCGACACTGTTCGTTCGCGAGGTGCTGCCGGTGCTTCTCTGAACGGTTGGGACCCGTTGCTGCAGAAGGGCCTACCCGACCCGACCATCGACTGGCTGGACTCCGTCGCGCCGGAGTACCCCCTCGTGATCATGCACAACTCGGGACACGTCGCGTATTTCAACACGGCGGCAGCAGTGCAGGCCGGCATCACCCGCGATACCCCCGATCCGATCGGCGGATCGTACGGCCACGACGCGACGGGCGCACTCGACGGATCCGCGTACGAAATGCCCGCGGTGTTTGCAGTCGCGGGCCACGCAGTCACCATCAGTGACGACTTCCCCGCACTGGTGGCGGCCGAATGCGCCCGGCTGAACGCCGCGGGAATCACCACCATCGCCGAATTGTCGTTCGACCCCAAGATGCGGCCCGCCCTGGCAGCGATAGCCGACGCCGGACTGCTCACCACCCGCCTGCGGCTCTACGAGATGTCCAACGACGCGCGCACAACCGAGGCGTCACCGGGCGACGGAAACGACCTGGTGCGCCAGATCGGCATCAAGGTCTGGTCCGACGGTTCACCGTGGGTCGGCAACATCGCCACCAGCTTCCCGTATCTCGATACCGAAGCCACCCGCGCGCTCGGGATCGCCTGCACGCACGGGCACGCCAACTACACCGGCGAACAGATCCACGACATCAGTTCCGCCTACTTCGCCAAAGGGTGGCAGATGGCGTGCCACGCCCACGGCGACGACGCGATCACCATGGTTCTCGACGCGTGGGAGCAGCTTCTGAAGGAGCACCCCCGGCCCGATCACCGGTTGCGTCTCGAACACGTCGGCGCGATGCGTCCGGATCAGTTCGCCCGCGCAGCGGAACTGGGCGTCACGGTCAGCATCTTCATCGACCACCTGCACTACTGGGGTGACGTTCTGGTGGATGACCTGTTCGGTCCCGAATACGGATCCGTTTGGGCCGCAGCAGGATCTGCACTCGCGGCCGGACAACGGTTCACCTTCCACAACGACGGTCCCGTCACCCCCGCCAATCCGCTACGAAACATGCAGGACGCCGTCACCAGGCTTTCGCCCAGCGGCCGCGTCGTGGCACCCCAGGAACGGATCCCCGTGGACGCCGCCGTGCGCGCCCACACGGTCAACGCCGCGTGGCAGCTGTTCAGCGAAGATCACATCGGGTCCATCTTCCCCGGCGCCTACGCGGATCTTGTTGTCCTGTCGGCGAATCCCCTCGACGTCGAGCCGACCAGGCTGGCCGACATCACGGTGCTCGCCACCATCCTGGAGGGTCGGACGGTGTACGGAGACCTGAGCGCGATCGGCTGATCGGTCGCCGAACGCCGTGGACAAAGGCCGTAAACCTTCTCTGCTCGATTTCCAAGGATCGTTGCGAGAACGGAGACGGCGCAAGTGGTCTCAGAGTTCAGTGCGGATGTCGTCAATGACCTGGGCAATCGCATGTTTCGCCCAGGCCGTGATCTGCTCGTTCGTGTCGCGGTAGTACGGCAAGGCAACCAATGCAATCGACAGAGCCCATGCGCGGCCACGCGTCCAAGTGCCCTCGTCCACGTCAACACGAAGCCGGAATGTATGCCGAGTGCTCGGCGTCAGCAGAGTCCATGCAATGAGGCAGTCGAGATTGCCGGGTCTCCGAGAGCGAGTCCACCCCAATCGATCACGGCCGAAAGGCTGCGGTCGCTCACCAAGATGTTTCCCGGGTGCAGATCCGAGTGCATCCACACCGCTGGGCCTGCGTGGTCGATGACGTGGCGCGCCTTTTCCCACGCCGACTCCGTCAGCGCTACGTTCAGCAGGTCGCCACACGCTGCAATACTCGCTCGAGTCGCTGAATCTCGTCGCTCAATCGGATCGGCCCGGTAGGAATGCAGCGATCCCTGTGGGCGCAATCCGATTGTGTCGATCCGACGTAGACTGTTCACGAAGTCTGCGAGTTGGATGGCCAGGTGGTCATCGATCATGCCGGGCACAGGGTTTCGCCCTGGCACCCACGGGTGCACCGACCATTGCCACGGGTATCCGAAGGCCGCCTCACCCACACCTACCGGAACGGGCACGGGGACCGGTAGGTGTGGAGCCAGATGCGGCACCAACTGTTGCTCCTTCGTGATTCCCTCTGCCGCACCTGGGGTGCGGGGCATACGGATTACGAGTGAATCGCCTACTCGGATCATGACGTTGTCGGTGCCGATCGACTCGACCAAGCGCAACGGCAGATCGGCCCACTGTGGCATCTGACTCGAGAGCAATCGCCGCACCAACGCAACATCGATGTCTGGTTCCTCTATGTGCAACTTCCGAATCTGCATGACATGAGCAAACCACTCCCGCACATTCCGGCGATCAAGAAGTCATGAAGAAGACAGCAGTCGCACAGTGCCGACAATGTCCGTCCGCATCACCGACCGCGACACATCCAGACCTCCTTCGCCGTGACTGCCGCAGATCGAATGAACATCCGAAAGTCCCAAAGATCAGAATTGTCGAAAATTATTGCATAGGAACAGTTTTCGAGATACAAGCCTTGTGTTCGAAACTTTGTTCGATTAAACTTTGGGCATGAACAGTCGGGAAGCATGGCAGCTGGATGGCGAGGGCCTCAAGTGTGAGGTTCTGGATCTGGTGCGTGTCCGGCACGAGTTGCAGTCGCGGATGGTGTTGCTGATCGTGGAAATGTTTTCCCGTGACGTTCTCGGTGGGAAGGGTTTTCGGGCGATCGCGCAGTGGTTGCATGGTTCGACGAATCTGGAGATCGGTGAGTGCAGTCTGCTGGTCGGGTTGGCGCGGTTGTTGATGCTCGAACCTGTTGTGGGCGATGCGTTTCACCGGGGTGATGTTGATGCGTTGAAGGCGCGGCAGGTGGCGTCGTTTTGTCAGCATCCACCGAAGAACATGACCCTGGCGGATGTGGACAAGGCCCGCGGGATTCTGCTCGGGTTGGCGTCGAAGAACATTGCCGATTGTGATGCGGTGCGGGCAGCGATTCGGCGGATCGAGAAGCAGTACGGCAAGCGTGAGGACGGTGTTCCGGTCGGCGAGGATTCGGAGCGTAATGAGTTCTACGCCTCGAAAGGCCTGTACGGCAGAGTGACTGTGAAGGGTGATCTGGATGCTGTGAACGGGGCCCGTCTGATCACGTTGCTGTCGAGCCTGTCCGCTCCGACGCCGGAGAAAGACGGCGTCAAAGACACGCGTACTCCGGCATTACGGCGTGCGGACGGGTTTTGCGAGTTGTTGCGCCGGTATGAGCGGGCGGGGTTGGGTCCGATCGAGGGCGGCGTGAAACCGCACATCACGGTGACCGCGTCCGCGAAAGACATGACGGACCTTAAAGTTCTGAAAGACCTCCTGCCGTCCACCGAGGAGCTGGGATTTGCGTGGGCGGATTGGGTGGGCCCGATCAACATCGACACTGCACGGATGCTGGCGTGCGACTGCACGGTCACGCGGATTTTGTTGGATGAGAACGGTGTTCCGCTCGACTGCGGTAAGGAAGCCAGAACCGCGACGGTGCCGCAGAGGCGGGCGTTGGCGGTTCGTGATGGTGGGTGTGCGTTTCCGGGGTGTGGGACTCCGTCGGGGTGGTGCGATGCCCATCATATTGTTCACTGGAACGATGGTGGCCCAACGGATCTCGACAACCTGATCTTGTTGTGCGGTCATCACCACCGGACGATGCACCACACGGAGTGGCGGGTGGAGATCGGCCCGGATCGAAAGACGGTGTTCTATCCGCCGATGTCGATCGATCCGTATCAGCAGCCGATCGGCGGGAACAGCCCACCGACAGCAGCCTGAAGTGAAACAACTCGAGACGCGAGCACCGGGGCACGATCATGCCCCGGTGCTCATGCTGCGTTCCGTCATCTTCGCGGAGACGTACGGCCTACCAGCGGTTCCGAACCTCCTCGGCAAATCCGACGAGATCTCGAACGACCACGGAGGTACCGTCGTCGAGGATTACTGTGCCGGAGAACTTTCCGAACACCTGATGCTGAATCGAACGCAGCACCCCGACATCGAAAGTCGCGGCACGGTCGATGATCGGCTCGAAAGTCATCTCGAAGCGACCATCGTTGCTCGAGAAGTTCCACGGCGCGCCGTCGTACGTTCCCTGCGGGATGCCGAAGTCGATCCTGTCCAGTTTGTGTGCCCGCCCTCCGACAAACACGATGTTCTCGCTGGCCGCCGTAGTGTCGCCGAAGCCGTACCCGATGTTGAATCCGAACCGCTCGCCGTTCACCAGTCCGGATGCAGAACCCCAGTACCAGGTGTTGTCGTAAGTCCAGACTCCCCTGCCCCAATCGAGAACGCCGAACGAGTCTTCCGAGCGAAATGTGAAGTCGTCGCTCCCGATTCGCACGGTCCCGGCAGCGGGCAGGCAGTTGATCTTCTGGTTGTAGTAAAACGATCGGGACGCCTTCGGAAACGGTGTGGCGATCACCATCCGGTCATCGACAGGACCCGCCAGGAACAAATCGGCATGAAGGCCTCGCCCACCGTCGAAAGCCGGGTAGTCGACAATCAGGTGGCGCCCACCGTCCACATGGCGAAACTCGAAGCGAGCTTTACCTTTCGACACCACCACATCACCGTCGTCCGCGCTTTCGGGCAGACCGAGCCTTCCCATCGGGAACGGCAGCATCACGTTTTCGGTGATCTCGTGTGGTGCTCGGAAATCGAGCCAGGAGACTCCGAGCAAGCCCATGTACCCGTTGTCGGCGACGGTCAACGCGATGCCGTAATCCGCAGTGAGAACGCAGTAGTAGTCCCACTCCTTGATCCGGAACTTCGGAGCGGTGATCGCAGAGCGTCGATACTTGCGAATCTCCGATGGGGCCCAACCCGTCTCGACCAAATGTCCGCCATCGTCGAGAAGCGGGCCGGGCGACATCAGTGTCTGCATTCTTACTTCCAGCGTCCCAAGATCTCGTTCGCACGGTTGGCCAATGCCATCTGGAAGAACGGACCGAAGCTCACACGTGCCACTCCGAGCGGACCGAAACTTGCCGGATCGTCCTGGTCCGGGATTCCGATCGCATTGATCGGAAGTGGAAGTTCGGACGTCAGGCGGCGCTGGG
This sequence comes from Rhodococcus sp. MS13, assembly GCF_013277835.1. Taxonomy (NCBI): domain Bacteria; kingdom Bacillati; phylum Actinomycetota; class Actinomycetes; order Mycobacteriales; family Nocardiaceae; genus Rhodococcus; species Rhodococcus sp. MS13. Next base: position 324,946 of record NZ_VBTL01000011.1, on the reverse strand, counting down.
TCGCGTCGTCATGCCGCCCGACGGGGTAAAGAACGTCGGCGCCGGCGTCGGCCGCCAGCTTGAGGCGTGCGATGGCGCGATCGACACGATCGGACTCGTCACCGACCTGCTTCACGAACAGGTCGGTGCGCGCGTTGACGACAACGTGAACTCCGGCTGCGTCGGCGGCCTGACGAAGCCCACCCACAAAGTCGGCGTGCTCCTGCGCCTCACGCAAGCGTCCGCCTTCACTGTGGACGGTGTCCTCGATGTTGAGTCCGACAGCGCCGGCATCGATCAACCCGTCGATGAGAACTGCCGGCTCGAGCCCGTAACCACCCTCGATGTCCACCGAGATCGGGGCGTCGACCGCACCGGTGATCTGCTTGATCCGGTGCAGAAGTTCGTCGAAGGTGATGCCCTCGTTGTCCGGCTTGCCGATGGAATCGGAAACCGGGTGGCTGCCCACCGTCAGGGCTGCAAAACCGGCAGCCACCGCAAGATTCGCCGACCACGCGTCCCAGACCGTCGGGAGAATGACCGGGTTACCTGGCTGGTGCAACGCCAATAGAGCAGTTGCCTTGTCGTTGATCGAAGTCATGCGGTGGCTCCTCGAGATCGTGGGGTGTACCTCTCACCTACCGACTCTAGTGAGCGACCGGGCAGCCTGTGCTCTTGTAATCGACCTGGAACTCCTTGATGCCGTTGATCCAACCCGAGCGCAGACGGCGCGGATCACCGATCTTGGTGATGTCCGGGACGTTGTCGGCGATGGCGTTGAACATCAAGTCGATCTCCATGCGAGCGAGGTTTGCACCGATGCAGAAGTGAGCGCCAGTTCCGCCGAAGCCCAAGTGCGGATTGGGGTTACGAGTGATGTCGAACGTCATCGGGTTCTCGAATACGTCCTCGTCGAAGTTCGCGGAGCTGTACAGCATCACCACGCGCTGCCCCTTCTTGATCGACACTCCTGCCAGCTCGGTGTCCTCGAGCGCGGTGCGCTGGAAGGCGGTGACGGGTGTCGCCCAACGGACGATCTCGTCGGCCGTCGTCTTGGGACGTTCCTTCTTGTACAGCTCCCACTGCTCGGGGTTGTCCAGGAACGCGATCATTCCGTGCGTGATGGCGTTGCGGGTGGTCTCGTTCCCTGCGACCGCCAGGATGAGCACGAAGAACCCGAACTCCTCCGGGCTCAAAGCGTCGCCGTCGATGTCGGCCTGGACCAGAGTCGTGACGATGTCATCTGCCGGGCAGGTACGACGCGCATCTGCCATTTGGTACGCGTATCCGAGGACCTCGGTGGACGCGACTGCCGGATCACCCTGGTATTCCGGGTCGTCGTAGCCCATCATCTCGTTGGACCACTTGAACAGCTTGTCCCGATCGTCCTGCGGTACACCGATCAGATCCGCGATCGCCTGGAGCGGCAGCTCGCTGGCAACCTGCTTCACGAAGTCGCCCGGGCCTTCGCTCACAGCGGTGTCGACGATGCTGCGCGCACGACGATCCAATTCGTCGCGCATGCCGTTGATCGCGCGCGGCGTGAACAGCTTCGAAATCAGCTTGCGGAGCTTGGTGTGCTCCGGCGCATCCTTGTTGAGCAGAAGATGCCGGAGCATCTCGACGGCCTCACGTGGCATGTCGTCGGCGAAACGCGCGATCGCGGTGTTCTCCCAGCTCGAGAACACATCGCTGCGCTGGCTGACCTCTTTGACGTCAGCGTGACGCGAGACCACCCAGTAGCCCTCGTCCTGGAATCCACCAACGGTCGGCGGCTGCTCACACCACCACACGGGCGCGCTTCGACGCAGTTCAGCGAATTCTTCGAAAGGGATCCGCTCCCCGAGGACAGCAGGATCGGTGACGTCGAATCCGTCCGGTAGGTCAGGCGTGCGAGTTGTGTCCGAGATGGTCATGGCGTCCTCTGATCGGTCGATTGTGCGCTACACCACAGAGTAGCTTTCACTAACGGGCTGTCAAGTGAAAGACGGAGAGTCTCGTGCAACTGACCCGTGAGAGCCCCCGCGGCACTAGGATCCCGGTAATGACAGATACCTCCGGCAGACTGACGCTGCGAGAGAAGCAGAAGCAGCGAACCCGCGCAGACCTCGTGGATGCCGCCGGCGCGCTCTTCACCGAACGCGGATACGCGGCTGTCACCGTCGAGGACATCGCCGGCCGGGTCGGTTGCAGCCGCGCCACCTTCTACCTGCACTTCCCCGGCAAGATCGACATACTCAAGGCCCTCGGCTCGAACACGGTCGTATCCAGCACGCTCGCGATATTCCAGGATCTCGACCACGTACTCGATTCCGGTTCGCGCGAAGAATTCGCCGGCTGGATCAACCGCGCTCTCGACTGGTGCCGCGATCACCACCACATGATGCGGGCGTGGGACGAGGCCATGGTCCTCGAACCCGAATTCCGAACACTGGCACGTGAAGGCATCTCCGCACTGCCCAACGCGATGCCGTCGTACCTGGCACGCTGGCCGCAGAGCCGACACGACGAGGCGAAACTCCGGGTCGAGCTCCTGCTGACACAGATCGAGCGCTTCTTCATTCGGTGGGCGGAACAGGGCGCGATCACCGCGGGTGCGGACGTCGCAGCAGACGTTCTCACCGACATCTGGTTTCCGGCACTCACGCCGCCCACGACCGATGTTGCGGCGCCGCGATAGGTTGGCCCGATGCCACTCGACCTTCGAGCGATCCTCACCACCGTCGCTGCACTCCTGTCCGGGATACTCGCGGCGCTGGCCCTGACCAATCCCGTTCTTCGCGACTGGGCCATCGTGGCCTCCCCGTCAGAAGTAGATCGCTGGATCAGCAGCGGACCGACTGCTGTCGGCCTCGGCGCCGTGATCGCCGTGCTTGCCTGCGCCATCTCACAGCGTCGCGGGTCCCGTCGGGCGGCGTGGATCGCGATCGCCGTCGGCGTCGCCGTCATCGCGATCGTTCGGGCAGTCGTACCCGAAGTTGCGTCACTGGACCTGCTGATCGCATTGATCATCGTCAAAAGTGTTGCAGCCGGCACCATTCTGGGCTGCGTGGTTGCCGTCAGTTGGGACCGCACTGCCACGAAGAACGCGACACTCCTCGGCGTGCTCGCCACCTTCCTCGCGATCCGCACGTTCGCCGGTGGGACAGCCAGGATGACGACTTCTTCGGTGGGTGAGCCGTCGTGGTGGCTGATCGGCGCCACGGCCGCAGCAGCAATCGCCTGTGCAGTGACCGCGCAAGCCGGCTTCCGGATTCGCAAGCCGGACTCGGGTGAAATCCGCATCGCTCTCGTGGTGATCGCCGCGCTGGCGATCGGGCATCGAGTGCTCGGCGCCGTGATCGATCGCCAGCAGTACGCGTCCGAGGCAACCGCCTGGATCGTCATGGTTTTGGCAGCGGGCGCTGCGCTCGCCTTGACGTGGATCGCCGCTTACCGTCTCGGCGACACCTCCGGTGCTGGTGGCAAGTTCCTCTGGGCGGCAACCGCTCTGGCCGCTGCGTCGGCTCCGCTGTTCGTCGACATCGCGAAGGGTTCCGGCCACTGGGGAGACCTGAAGTCCCCTTGGGTACTGGTGCTTTTCGCGGCCCTGCCGGTTGCCGTCGGATTGAGACTGCACAAGCAGGTGCCAAACTTCGTGCCCATCGCCGTTCTCGTTGCGGTTCCACTGTCAGAACTACTGCCCTTCGACTCCGCGCACGGCGTCTGGTCAATCGCGCTGAAGATCGCCGCGCTGGGCCTCGCCGCCGGTTTACTGTTCGGTTCCCTTGCTCCCGGCAGCCTGGTCGACGCCACACTCGGACTCGCCATTCCCTTTGCCGCGATGACCTTCTCGTCGATCGCCATTCTCACCGATCAGCTCTCTTTCCCACCGATGATGACGTCGATATACATCCAAGGCCAGCTCGACATCGATGCGGTCTCTCCCCACGGCGACGGAGGATTATTCGGACGCGGCATCGGAATCACCGTCGACTACGTCACCGCTCAGACTGTCGGCACTGCAATCCTCTTCGCCCTGATCATCGGCTTCTGTGGTGCGGCGATCCTTCGACGATCCCACCCACCCGTCGAGGTATCGGAACCCACCGAGACCGCCTGATCGGGACAGACCGATGACCATCGACCTCCGGTCATGCACCGGCGCCCTCGCGGCCTTTCTCTCGGGAATCCTTGCCGCCCTGGCGCTGACGAACCCAGCGCGAATGAGATGGCCTGTTACCGAACCGCAGTCGAAGATCGACCAATGGATCAGCAGCCAATCCACCAGCGTCGTGGTGGGTGCCATCGTCGCCGTAGGGGCCTGCGTGTATCTCCAGCACCGCGGTTCTCGCAGGCGTGCGTGGGCGTTTGTGTACACGGGCGTCGTAGTGTTGATTCTGATCAGATTCCTCGTCGCCGAAGAAGTCGGTCTTGATCTGCTGAGCGTTCTGGGTTTCGCCAAAACCATTGCAGCCGGGCTCATCCTGGGCGGCGCTGTCGCCGCATCGTGGGACAGCCGACTCGGACGCAACCTGCTGATCATTGGCGTGGTGTCGACGTGGTTGGCCGCGCAATCGTCCACCGGCGATTTGATACCCGTCAGCACGTCGTCCATCGGCGAACCTGCCTGGGCACTTCTGTTGCTGACCCTGATCTGTGCAGTGGCGTGCGCAGTGACAGACGACTCCGAATTGCGGATCAGCGAAAGCGAACCGGGCGTCGCCGCAGCCGCTCTGGCAGTTGTCACCGGCCTCGCCGTCACCCAACGGATTCTGAGTTCGGTCGTCGACCAGCAAGAGAACCCACCGACGTTTTCGGGTTGGCTGGTCATGGTCGCGTCCACCGTCGCCGTCCTCACCCTGACCTGGTTCTGTGTGAGGAGACTGGACACAACTTCAGGCAGTGGCGGATTCCTTTGGGCTGCAACCGCTGTTGCAGCCGCCGCCACGACGGTGTTCGCGGATCTGACCGACCGCTTCTTTCTCGACGGTGACCGAACCTCGCCGTTGGTGATCGCTGCCCTCGCGATCATCGCGGTCGTCTTCGGGTTGTCGCGTTCTCGACACCGGGATCGCACGATCGCAGGTCTGGCTCTGCTGGCTGCGATCCCGTTGTCGGAGTGGATCTTCGACGGCGAACACGAACTGGCTCTGCTGCTCCGCATCGTCGCGCTGGGCGTCGGGTCGGGATTGCTGCTCGGATCCGTTCTGCCGTCGAATCCCGTCGCAGCGACGCTGGGGTTGACGATTCCTTTCACTGCCCTGGTCTTCATGTCGATCGGGCAGCACGAGATCGAAACAGTGTCGTCAACGTACGTCAAGCACGATCCGTCATCGACGTACTTGCAGGACGAGTCGGGACTGCGAGCCTACGTCGACGCAACCGAGCCCGACGCAGCCTTCCGAGCCGACGCCGCGTTCGTTATCGTCGATGCAACTGAAGATCCGCCACGCTCCGACGGCGCGGCACTCCTGATGTGTGTAGTCGTCGTCGCCACCGGGATCGCGCTCCGCCGCCGCAGCCCCGTTGACACACCGTCACCGGACTGAGACCTCCTATTGCGGTGCAACTGGTACCGGATTGACTATTTTGGAGCAGTGCCCATCGCCCGCAGGACGCTGCTCGTCGCACTGAGTGGTGTGACTGCATTCGTCGTCACCGTCGTCGCTTTGGCACCGTTCGTGAACAGCCAGTCGACGTCGATTTCGACGGGCGACCGATTCTGGTCCATCTCGACCATCGGCGCCGGCGTCTTGGCTGTCGTCGCGGTCGGGACAGCCGCGATGATGGCCCGCTGCCGATTGCGGACCGCGGCCATGACGGTCTTCGGTGGGCTCCTCCTCGAACTGCCCGGGCTCTACGATCACAACTTCGAGGCACTCTCGCCCGTCGGTGCGGGAGTCGCTGTCGGCGCGGTGACGGTTGCTGCCGCTCCCCGGGTTCGAGCTGCCTCGGTCGCGGGAACAATTGTGGCTGTGCATGTCTCGGATTCGCTCCTGGACGAAGACGCAATTCCTCGGCGGTACGCGGACTACATCGCCGACAACACCAACCAGTTTCAACCACCAGTGTTGGGGGCAACACTGCTCGCGCTCGCTTTGGCCGCCGCCTGCGTCGCCGCGTTCTGGTTCCACGATTTCGACAAGGACCACCCCAAGGAACGGATGGCCGTTCGGCCGGTGACTATCGCGGCGGTGCTCACTCTCTTCGGGGTCGCGGCAAATTGGTGGTTCGAGATCACCACCGTCACGGCGGCCGTACCCCTTCTACTCGTCGCGCTCGTAATCACGGTGATCTGCGCGCGGGTGCTGGGCGATGGCGGTCGAATCCTGCTGATGTGTACCGCCGCCGTCGCAACTCTGGCGGCGGTGTCGGCGAACCGTCCCGCAACCGAAGCTATGGAATGGTCGAAAACCCCCGCCTCGACCGCCGTCGTGATCGGCGTCGTCATCGTCGCCGCGGCAGCAATCGGCGCGATCGCTCCCTCGCGGGTCGTCGGCTACGGATTGCTCCTGACGGTGACGGTCGCCGGGATCGTCAGCTACGCCACGTCGCCGTCGCCGAAGATCGGTGACGTTCTCACGATCAGCGATCTTCTTGTCGCCTTCACCTCTGCGGTCGTCACGTACGCGATCGCCAGCGCGATGTACCGAGAGCCACCGCGGACCGGAGCGTCACGAGCCCTCGTCGGACTCGGTGTCATCTTCGGCCCGACGGCGCTGGCCCTGCTCGTCTATCCGCAGTTCGACTACGGATGGACCGCGTACACGCCGCTCGACGAGAACAAGCCGTTCAACGGCATCACGACGGTCGGCCCGTTCGAAATCTCGACCGACATCCTGATACTCGACGCCGTGGCACTGATCATCGTGGCCGTCTGCGCCTATGCAAGTCTGCGCTTGGGGCGAGTCAATCGATCCGTTCCTCCGCCGATCAGTCGATCAGATCCATCGACGCCAGGCGATGGAACACTTTGAGTGATCCCGGCGCCACCTCGTCCATCGCTGCGTACTCGGCGAGCGTGAAGTAGCGGAACTCGGCGATCTCGCTGGTCGGGCGCGGGTCTCCGGCCATCTCCGCCAGATAACAACTCATGTGCAGGCCTGTGTCCGCGGAATGTCCGAAAGCGTGAGCCTCGAAGACGTCGAGGAACGTGACCGTCCCGTCGACCAGATCGACGTCGAGTTCCTCCCGAATTTCGCGGTGCAGTGCCTGCTCGGGCGTCTCACCCGGGTCGATCTTTCCGCCGGCCATGTAGAACGCGGTCTTGCCCACGGAGCGGGTCTGGATCAGCTTGCGGTCACGAATGTGCGCAAGGGCGGCGGTACGGATGATCGTGGTGGGAGTCGACGAATTCACGTCGTCCAACCTACGTGTATCAGCGAGTGCCGATGATGTCCGAATCGACTCGCTGCACATCGAAACTGCCACGCCCGGTAATATGTACGCAAAGACAACCTCTCCGACTAGGTGAATTGTCTCGTTAATCCGATAGGTTCGATTTTGTTCGGACACCCCGCCGCCCGCTGACAACACGACGGAGTGCCTTTTGCTCGCTATCTTGCTTGCCCATGCCGTTGCCGCCCTCTTGGCTCCGCTTGTGGTGCGCAGGTTAGGGCGAAACGGCTTCTTCCCCCTCGCGATAGTCCCCCTCGCCAGCCTCGGCTGGGTCATCGACAAATGGGGCACCGTCGAGACGCTGCACATCACCTGGGTTCCCGGCCTGTCGATGGACATCGACTTCAGGTTCGACGCGCTTTCCGCCATCATGGCCGTGCTCGTCCTGGGCGTCGGCACGCTGATCCTGATCTACTGCGCCCGCTACTTCAACGACGACGAACCTCGACTCGGCATCTTCGCCGCCGAGATGGTCGCCTTCGCGGGTGCCATGTTCGGACTCGTGACCAGCGACAACATGCTGCTTCTCTACGTGTTCTGGGAACTGACGACGGTCTTGTCGTTCCTGCTCGTGGGTCACTACGCCGAACGCGCCACCAGTCGCCGCGCCGCGACCCAGGCACTGCTGGTCACCACCGCCGGTGGTCTGGCGATGTTGGTCGGCATGATCATCCTCGGCCAGGTCGGCGGCAGCTACAACCTGTCCGAACTGGTCGCGAACCCGCCGACGGGGTGGCTCCCGTCCGTCGCGATCGTCTTGATCCTGATCGGTGCGCTCTCCAAATCGGCAATCGTGCCCCTGCACTTCTGGCTGCCAGGTGCGATGGCCGCGCCCACCCCTGTCAGCGGTTATCTTCACGCGGCAGCAATGGTCAAGGCCGGTATCTACCTCGTCGCGCGCCTGGCTCCCGGGTACGCCGATTCGCCGCCGTGGCGCATCACCATCATCAGTTTGGGTCTGCTGTCGATGATCCTCGCCGGTTGGCGAGCCATGCGCGCTTACGACCTCAAACTCGTCCTCGCCTTCGGAACCGTCAGCCAACTCGGCTTCATGATGGTCCTGGTCGGCATCGGCACGCGTGACGCCGCCCTGGCCGGCATGACGATGGTCGTGGCGCACGCGATGTTCAAGGCCGCACTCTTCATGGTCGTTGGCATCATCGATCACACCACCGGCACCCGTGACCTGCGCAAACTTGCTCACCTGGGTAAAGCGGCACCCGCTCTCGCGATCATCGCGAGCCTCGCTGCCGCCAGCATGGCCGGTCTACCACCGCTACTCGGATTCGTCGGCAAGGAAGCCGCACTCGAATCAGTTCTCGAAACGAACGCGCTCGGCCACTGGTCGTCGATCGCCGTCGTCACGGTGATCGTGTTGGGCTCGATCCTGACCGTCGGCTACAGCGTCCGGTTCATCTGGGGAGCCTTCGGGCGCAAGACCTTGAGCAAGCCGAGTCCGGCCGTGAGCAAGATGCACAAGCCGGGTTGGCTGTTCCTGTTCGCGCCCGGCCTACTCGCGGTTCTCGGTCTGGCCGCCGGCATTCTCTCGCCCCAACTCGAGAAGCTGCTGACGCCGTACTCGACCACACTGGCCCCCGGACCGCACGCCGATTACCACCTCGCGCTGTGGCACGGATTCAACACTCCGCTGCTGCTCACCTGCATCGTCATCGCCGGCGGCATCGCGCTCTACATCGCGCAGCGTCAGATCAGCCGCCTGCACTTCGAGCACCCGCCGCTCGGCAACGCCGACCGCATCTACGACGCGACCCTGCGCGGCATGGACACCATCTCGATGCGCCTGACCGGTGCCACTCAGCGTGGTTCGCTCCCCCGCACGCAGTCGACGATTCTTGCGACGCTGGTCGTGGTGCCACTGTTCCTGCTGATCATCGACACCGATGGCGGCGGAGTCGACCTTCGGATGTGGGATTCACCCATCCAGTTCACTATCGCGCTGATGATGATTTCGGCCGCCATCGCCGCGACGCTGATGCGCAACCGACTCGCCAGCGTCATCCTCGTCGGACTCACCGGCTACGGCTGTGGCGTGTTGTTCGCGCTGCACGGCGCACCCGACCTCGCGCTGACCCAGTTCCTCGTCGAAACCTTGACCCTCGTGATCTTCGTGCTGGTACTGCGGAAGTTCCCCGCAGAGGTCGACGAGAGCAAGGCAATCGGCTTCAAGTGGCCGCGTGCCGCACTCGCCGTCGCCGTCGGTATCACCGTCACCACCATCGCGGCTTTCGCGACCAATGCGAGAAACACTCGTCCGATCTACGAACTGCTTCCCGACGCGGCCTACGACCTGGGCAACGGCAAGAACGTCGTCAACGTCCTACTCGTCGACATCCGCGCATGGGACACGCTCGGTGAGATCTCGGTCCTGCTGGTCGCGGCAACCGGCGTCGCCAGCCTCGTGTTCCGCAACCGCCGCTTCGGTATCGCGCCGCGAGTCGCGGACGCCCCCTCCGTCATCGTCGACAAGGCAGCGGCCAACTCGGACACGACGTGGTTGCGCGGCGGAGACCTCATCGATCCTCGACACCGTTCGCTGGTTCTCGAGGTCACCACGAGGTTGATCTTCCCGACCATCATGGTGTTGTCGATCTACTTCTTCTTCTCCGGTCACAATGCCCCCGGCGGCGGTTTCGCCGGAGGCCTGACGGCGGGCCTCGCCCTCGTGCTGCGTTACCTCGCCGGTGGCCGCTACGAACTCGGTGAAGCCGTACCCATCGACGCGGGCAAGATTCTCGGCCTCGGTTTGGCACTGGCCGCGGGCACCGCCCTGGTGTCTCTGTTCCTCGGCGCCCCGGCACTCTCGTCGGCTGTCTTCGAGTTCACGCTCCCGCTCATCGGCCACGTCAAACTGGTCACCGCACTGTTCTTCGACCTGGGCGTCTACCTCATCGTGGTCGGCCTGGTCCTGGACGTACTCCGAAGTCTCGGCGCCCGCCTCGACGCAGAAATCGAGGTGAAAGCACCATGAGCGCAAATATCGGAATGCTGATCCTGATCGGCGTCCTCACGTCGGCCGGTGTCTACCTGCTGATCGAACGAAGCATCACCCGGATGCTCCTCGGACTGCTCCTGTTCGGCAACGCCATCAACCTCTTGATCCTGACCGTAGGTGGATCGGACGGGAATCCGCCCATCGTCGGCCGAGATTCCGTCCACGAGGAGATAGCGGATCCGCTCGCCCAGGGCATGATCCTGACGGCCATCGTGATCACGATGGGTATCGCCGGCTTCGTTCTGGCACTGGCATACCGGTCTTACAAGATCAACACCGCCGACGCCGTCGAGGACGATCCCGAGGACACCAAGATCCTCAAGCGTCGCCTGCCTGCCGACGCTCCCGACCACGACCGCTCCGACGACCCGGTCACCGGTGCCCCGAGCATCGGCGGCGACGCATTCGACAAGGACGGAAACCCTATTCCCCTCGAACAACTGGTCAACCTCGAGGACATCGAATGCTACGACGACCTCCACGACGGCGACTTCGAGGACGAACCGGTACCCGACTGGGCCACCGACCTTGCTCGTAAGAAGGAATCCGAGAAGCGGCGCAAAGACGCTCGCCAGACCAAGATCGAGGGAGGTGGCGGCGCATGACCATCTCGGACAACCTGATGGGAGCCCTTGCGCCCCTGCCCGTCCTGATCCCGATGCTGGCCGCAGCTGCGACGCTGGTTGTCGGCCGACGTCCGCGTTTCCAGCGTGTCATCACACTGATCGCGCTCATCGGCGTCGTCGCGGTGTCTGGATTGCTGCTCTACCTCGCCGACCGCGACGGTACGACGGCCGTTCAGGTCGGCGGCTGGGACTCCCCCATCGGCATCACACTCGTCGTCGACCGTCTCTCGGCGATGATGCTCGTGGTCTCGTCGGTGGTGTTGCTCGCCGTCATGATCTACGCGATCGGTCAGGGTATTCGCGACGGTAGCGAGGCCCAGCCGGTCTCGATCTTCCTGCCGACCTATCTCGCATTGACCGCCGGTATCTCCAACGCGTTCCTCGCCGGTGACCTCTTCAACCTGTACGTCGGATTCGAGGTTCTGCTCGCCGCGAGTTTCGTGCTCCTGACGCTCGGTGCCAGCGCCGACCGCGTTCGGGCCGGTGTCTCGTACGTGATGGTCTCGATGGTGTCTTCGCTGATCTTCCTGGCGGGCATCGCCTTCGCCTATGCGGCGACCGGCACCCTCAACATGGCCGACATGGCCCTGCGCTTCGACAACATTCCGCCAGGCACACGAACCGCCATCTTCGCTGTCCTGCTCGTGGCGTTCGGCATCAAGGCTGCGGTCTTCCCGCTGTCGGCGTGGCTACCGGACTCGTATCCGACCGCGCCCGCACCGATCACCGCCGTCTTCGCCGGGTTGCTCACCAAGGTCGGTGTGTACGCGATCATCCGCGCGCACTCGTTGCTGTTCCCGCAAGGAGAACTCGACAACGTACTGATGGTGTGCGGTCTGCTCACGATGGTGGTCGGCATCATGGGTGCCATCGCGCAGAGCGACATCAAACGTCTGCTCTCGTTCACACTGGTCAGCCATATCGGTTACATGATCTTCGGTATCGCACTGTCCACGACGTCCGGGCTGTCCGGCGCGATCTACTACGTCGCCCACCACATCATCGTGCAGACGACGCTCTTCCTCGTCGTGGGTCTGATCGAACGACAAGCCGGGTCGTCGTCGCTGCGCCGACTCGGCGGTCTGGCTGCGGCCAGCCCGATCCTCGCGATCGTCTTCCTGATCCCGGCACTGAATCTCGGTGGTATCCCGCCGTTCTCGGGCTTCATCGGCAAGGTCGCGCTCCTGCAGGCCGGTGCGGCCGACGCCAGCGCGCTGGCCTGGATCCTCGTCGCCGGCGGCACGATCACCAGCTTGCTGACGCTCTACGCCGTCGCCCGCGTGTGGACCAAGGCATTCTGGCGAGCCCGCGCCGACGCGCCCGAAGGTGACCTCGCCGACGTCAGCCCGTCAGCACTGATCGACGAGTCCGAAGAGGACATCGCGTTCGTCGACCGCGAGGACGTCGGCAAGATTCCGGTCTTCATGCTGATTCCGACGGTCGGACTCGTCATCGTCGGTCTGGCACTGACGGTGTTCGCAGGCCGGATCATCGACATCAGCGACAGAGCGGCGAAGGATCTGCAAGACCGGTCCATCTACATCGACGCGGTTCTCGGCAACCACCGACCCGTGCCGGTCGACGAAGCTCCCGTCGCTGCAGACGACCCTGCTGTAGCTCCCAGTACCGACGTCCCGAACACCGACGCCCCGAACACCGACGCCCCGAACACCGAGGAGGCTCCGCGATGAAACGCGAACAGGTACTCCGCGTCGGGATCCTGCTGTGGCTGATGGTCGTATGGATCCTGTTGTGGGGCAACATCAGTTTCGGCAACATCTTCGGCGGACTCGCCGTCGGCCTGATCATCATGGTCCTGCTTCCCCTCCCTCGCGTACCGGTCGAGGGTCGGGTACATCTGCTGTCGATTCTGCGTCTGCTGTGGATGATCGTGTACTACGCGATCCAGTCGAGTATCCAGGTCGCCTGGCTGGCGATCCGTCCGTCGCCGCCGCCGGTCACCGGAGTTCTGCGGTACCAACTCGGGATCAAGTCCGACCTGGTTCTCACGCTGTGCATCGACGTACTGAACCTGATCCCGGGCACCATGGTTCTCGAGATCGACCAGAACCGGCGCATCGTCTACGTCCACGTGCTCGACGTCGGATCGCAGAAAGCCGTCAGCGCGTTCTACCGCTCGGTGGAGGATCTCGAGCGGTTGTTCATCGCGTCGTTCGAACGTGATTCGGACTGGCAACCCAGCCCGTGGCACCAGCGCGACTACGAATTCGATGCACCCAGGCAGGAGGACCAACCATGAACGGGTTCATCACCACCATCTTGATCATTTCCGGAGTGATTCTGCTGATCGCCGCCGTACTGACCACGTTCCGATTGCTCGACGGTCCGAGCTCACTCGACCGCCTCGTCGCTCTGGACACGATCATCGCGGTCTCGATGTGTGGACTCGCCGTCTGGGCCGCGTACAGCAAAGACACCACGATCGTTCCCGCGATCGTGGCGCTGGCACTGGTCGGCTTCATCGGTTCCGTGTCCGTCGCGCGCTTCCGGGTGAGTGACCAGTGATCGGCAACATCCTCGACACGATCGGGGCCATCTCCATCTTCCTCGGCGCGCTGCTCGCGCTGACCGCCGCGGTGGGAATCGTTCGCTTCCCCGACACCCTGCGTCGTATGCACGCGGCCACGAAACCTCAGGTGGTCGGACTGATCCTGGTTCTGATGGGCGCTGTGTTCCTGCTTCGTGGGAGCGTCGACATCTGGATGTTGGTCCTGGTGGGCATCTTCACGCTGCTGACCGCGCCCGTGATCGCGCACAGTGTCGGCCGAGTCGCCTACCGCGAACAGCGCGAAGAGGACGACCTCATGAAGATCAACGAGCTGGAAGACCCGGACTCTCTCCTGTAGCGGCATCCCACTCGCCGTCGCGCTCGCCCCACACCGCAAGAGCAGTGCCGGGGCGGGCGAAGAAGGTGGCGAAGTACGCGACCGACATGAGAACCAGGACAGCCATCAGCAGCGGCCCGAAGATCGCCGGGTACTCGGCCATCTGCACCGCAGCGAACCGGTACGAGAGCAACAACCCCGCGAGTAGTGCCGAACCACCGATCAACAGACGCACTCGGAACCACCCCCAGCCTCGCTCCGGATCCCGCAGCGCCGCATCGAGGGTCAAGCACAGGACGGCACCGGCAATGAGGTCGACGCCGTAGTGGAATCCGAAACCGAGCGTCGCGGTCAGGGTCGCAACGAGCCAGAACGATCCCAGGCTGCGAATCCACCACGGCCCGCTGCGCGAGTGGATGAACAATGCGACCGCCCACGCGGTGTGCAGGCTCGGCATGCAGTTTCGCGGTGCGGCGTCGTCGAACGGCAGCGACGACGGTGATGCGAAGTCGAAGTTGGGCACGATGTTCGGCCAGTAGTCACCGATCTGGAATCCGAACCCACGCGGACCGAAGGCGAACACCGGGCCGACCACCGGGAACAGGACGTAGAAGATCGGGCCGATCAGCCCGATGAGCAGGAACGTGCGCAGCAGGTGATGCGACGGCCATCCCTTACGTACTTGATAGAGAGCAACCACGATCACCGCGACCGGCAGTTCGACGTAGATCCAGTCGAGGGCTGCTGCACCGACGGGGCCCATGGCGTCGACGATCTGGCCCATCACCCACGACGGATTCCCGAGAGCCTGGTCGGCGAGGAACACGTACTCGTCCCACACGTCGGTGCCGACGAGAATGGTGATCTCCAGCCACGTCTCGGCAACCTTGGCCGCGATGATGAGCAACGCGCCGAGAGCGACGCCGTGCAGAACGCTGAGTCGACGCTCGCCGGGCAACTTCCACACCGCGTACACCGCGATGGCCGTCAGTACCCAGGTGCCGCCGGTGCCCATAGTCAGCGGCCCACCCGAGAACCAGCGAATTGCCCCGACGACCACGTCGATCACGACTGCCGCGGATACCGCGTAGATGCGTTCTTTGTTGTTCAGTCCAACCAGCGCGAGAGCGAGACCCACCCAGGGCATGGTCGCCGAGCGAGGAACGAGGAAGTAGTCGCCGAACAGGCTTTCCACCGGACCGAGATAGCCCTTGTACGACGCGAACGCCTGCACACCCAGGACCAGCACGGTCAATGCTGCTGTGCCGATCAGAAGGAGTCGATGAGAACTCGACCACGAACGATCCGACTGTCCGGGTACGCCCCCTCGTTGGGACCAACTGTCTATCAACACCGGACAATAGTAAACGCCGTGTGAACCGAATATGGACGCAGACTGGACAATCGGTCTGTATGCCCGTATTTCGACCCTACGAAACCATCGGCAACACGGAGTGCTCTAAGTACCCAACTCCGCGACCAATGCGTCGACTACCGCAACCAGATCGCCGCCCGTCGCTTCCGCGACACGGCGTTGACGCTGGTAGGAGGCACCGCGACGGGGAATGTCCGCCACCGACGCCAACTCGTCCGCGCAGCCGAGTGAGACCGCAATCGGCGCCAAGTCGTCGAGCAGGCGATCCAGATCGTCAGTGACGAGGCACTCGTTTGCGTCGGAGTCGAGGATGATCTCGGCGTCCAGTCCGTATCTCGCTGCGCGCCACTTGTTTTCCTTGACGTGCCACGGCTGCATGTTCGGCAGAGTCTCACCGGCACTCAGTCTGCGGTCCAGATCGACGATGAGGCAGTGGACCAGAGCAACGAGAGCACCCAGTTCGGCGCGTGTCGAGACGCCGTCGAACACCCGGACCTCGATGGTTCCCCACTTCGGCGCGGGACGGATGTCCCAGTGCATGCCACCGATCTTGGTGATCACACCGGTCTTCATCTGGTCGTCGATGAACGACTCGTATTCGGCCCAGTTCTCGAACTGGTACGGAAGGCCCGCGGTGGGCAACTGCTGGAACATCAACGCGCGATTGGACGCATAGCCGGTGTCCACACCGGCCCACATCGGCGAGGACGCCGACAGCGCCAACAGGTGCGGATAGCGCTGCAGCAGTGCGTTGATGATCGGGAAAACGCGATCCGCGGACGAGACACCCACGTGAACGTGCACGCCCCAGATCAGCATCTGCCGACCCCACCACTGCGTGCGTTCGATGAGTTCGTCGTAGTCGGGTGTTCGGGTGACCAGCTGCGTCGACCATTGCGCGAACGGGTGCGTGCCCGCGCTGATGAGGTCGACGCCGAGCGGATTCGCAGCGCGGCGAAGCAGATCCAGTGACCTGTCGAGATCACTCATCGCCTCGCCGACCGTCGAGTGAATACCCGTGACGAGTTCGACGGTATTTCGCAGTAGTTCCTTGGTGATGTGCGGGGTTTCCGAGCCGGCAAGCTCTTCGACCGCCGAAAACACCTCGGCTGCTGTGTTGGAGAGATCTCTGGTCTTGCGATCGACCAGCGCGATCTCCCACTCCACGCCCAGCGTCGGGCGCGGCGAACCTGGAAATGGAACTACCACGCAGAGAATCCAATCACAGTGTCGGTAAAAACACCGTGCTGGCTACTGCGTGGTAGTCGCCGGAAGTGATGCAAAACTCAGGTGAGTTTGTCAGCTCTTGGTGATGACACCGCAAGCGACGCGTCCGCCGGCGTCACCGGTGTCGAGGGTCTGCTGATCCGGTGCCGGCGCGTAACGCGTCGGGATGTTGCCGAAGTTGTCCGCACCGGCGTGGATCATGACGGATGTTCCACCGTTTGCGACCAGTTCGTCGACGGTGAACGCGTCGGTTGTGGTGACCAGCGTGGCGGTGCCGTCTTCGAGGACCTGAACCGAAGTGAGGTCACCGCTCGCCGGGTGGCCCGTGTGACCCTCGGCCTGGAAGTGTCCGCCTGCCGAGAGGAAGTTACCCGGCTCTCCGCCGCTGGGAGCTACGGAATTGGTCTCGCACTTGGCGACCTGGTGAACGTGGAATCCGTGGAAGCCGGGGGTCAGGCCCTTGGCGTCGAGGGTGACCTTGACGTCGCTACCTTCCTGCGCGAACGTGACCGTTCCGACCTTGGCGCCGTCGGTGCCGTTCAGTGTTGCGGTGACCGTTTCGGCAGAAGCGCCGGCGTGAGCCGTCTCGGAACCGTGGCCGCCCGCGCTTTCGTGCGCGCTGGGATCGGCTGCACCGGTCCACACCGGAGGAGTCGTGCCGGGGACGCTGCTGGGCTCTTCGCTGTTACTGCAAGCGGTCAAGCCGAAAGCGGCAATCGCGACTACAGGGGCAACGACGCGCCAGGACATACGCCGGGTGCTGCTGGGGGCCATCGAACCGCTCCTTTGAGGTGGCGAGAAAGTGCTTCTGATCATAACGGCGCGTGTAGTAGCTGGAACCGACGGGTCAGTTCCACCTTCACGACCGGTCAGTTGGAGGTCACGATCACGATCACGCCAGGTGACGCGTTCGCGATGCCGGCGAATCGAGGTTCTGCGGTGACTCCGAGTTCAGCTGCGATCTTCTGCGCCGCTGCCTTCTCCGCCGCGGACGATCCGTAGTACACCGTCGTCGTACTGACGGTGCCCTCGCTGTAGTTACCCGTCTCCTCGACGTTCCAACCTGCAGCCGTCAATTCCTCGGCAGTGCCTGCTGCCAGACCCGAGACGGTGCTGTTGTTGAGAACTCGAACGCTGATATTCGACGTGTCGACGCCGCTCGCGGAGCTGGAAGTCGTGGTCGTCGCAGTTCCCGAGGGACGCGACGTAGTGGTGGTATCGCCCGAAGCGGGTTGCGTCGTCGCTGCCGGCTTGGAAGTGGCAGATGCCGGTGCGGTGGCGCTCGTCGTGGCAGACGCCGTGGATTCGGTCTGCTCTGCTGCGGTGTTCTCGTCGCCCGATCCACCGTCGCTCGATCCACCCAGTGAGGCTGCTCCGAGACCGATGAACACGATCGCCAACGCGATCAACACCATGGCGATTGCGCGAAGCGGAGGTCCGGACGGCTGCTCTTTCGGGGTACTCACGATGTTGACCTTATCGCCAGTGTGTGGACAGCCCGATCATATGTACGCGTGATTCAGGTGACCTCGAAGCCGAGGCGACGGGCGGCCCTGGCCTTCTGACGGCTGGCACGCAGACGACGCAGGCGCTTGACCAGCATGGGATCAGCCGCCAAGGATTCGGGGCGATCGACCAAGGCATTGAGAACCTGGTAGTAGCGGGTTGCCGACATGTCGAACAACTCCTTGATGGCTTCTTCCTTCGCACCGGCGTACTTCCACCACTGGCGCTCGAAGGAGAGGATGTCGTGCTCGCGGCGGGTGAGGCCGTCTTCGCCCACCTCGTGCATGCCTGCTGTATCTACTACCGAATCGTCGGCGCCAGTGCCTTCGGACTGGTTCCGACTACGCGCGGTTGCGCCGTCCATGTCACTCCTCGACTGCTGTGCTCGGCGTCAGCGAGACTCGTATGCCCGGTGTTCTTTTCCGACCGATATTCTCGCGGCCGTGAGTTTCCCGGTCCCCTGGCCCGAAGGTAACTCACAATTTCCCCCGCGGCCCACGTTCCGACCGAGCAACGAATTACATCGCTGTTCTTCAGCAACCATTGAACCATGATCGAGTGTGCGGGCCGTGATAACTACGCGGGCGCGCCGCACTATCCTTGTCCGCATGGCTATCCTCCCCATCCGAATCGTCGGCGACCCGGTACTGCACAAGGCGACAGAGCCGGTCACTCAGTCTCCGGCCGAGATCGCCGAACTGATCGCAGACATGTACGAGACGATGGACGCCGCCAACGGCGTCGGTCTGGCGGCCAATCAGGTCGGCGTTTCACTCCGAGTCTTCGTCTACGACTGCCCCGGTGACGACCGCAGCAGCGAGCGTCGTCGCGGCGTCGTCGTGAACCCGGTACTCGAGACGTCCGAAATCCCCCAGACGATGCCCGACCCGGAAGAAGACTTCGAGGGTTGCCTTTCCGTTCCCGGCGAGCAGTTCCCGACGGGCCGCGCCGATTGGGCGAAGGTCACCGGCACCGACGCCGACGGCAACCCGATCGAGGTCGAGGGCACCGGATTCTTCGCACGGATGCTCCAGCACGAGACCGGGCATCTCGACGGTTTCCTCTACACGGACGTGCTGATCGGCCGCAACGCGCGCGCCGCCAAGAAGATCATCAAGCGTTCCGGTTGGGGCAAGCCCGGTCTGACCTGGACGCCGGGCACCGTCGACGATCCGTTCGGTCACGACGACGACGATTACGAAGACTGAGAATTCCGCTCTGAACGGCAACATTTCGATCGGTAGCCGGGTGGTTTTGCGATACAAGCTCCCACCCGGCTATTCGCATCCCATGACCGACGTCATCGGCATCCTCGAGGGCGCCGATCCCATCGCCGTCCGCAGCGGCGACGGTCGGCTGGTCCAGGTCTCCGCCGATCAGGTGATTGCACTCAAGACTCTCTCGGCCCGCCCGATTCGCATCGGCGAGATTCGAAACCTCGAAACGGCTGGCGCTGCGGCGTGGCCGGGGGTCGAGCAGGCGTGGATCGACGGTTGGTTGCTGCGCGCCGGTCACGGTTTCACCGGCCGCGCCAATTCGGCTTTGCCGCTCGGTGGTGCGGGGACGGTTGCCGGCTTCGACGCGAGCACCATCGAGCGGATACGCCAGTGGTTCGGTGACCGCGGCCTGCCGACCCTGCTGCTCCTCCCCGATCGACTCGGCACCGCTCCGGACGGGTGGACCAGCGAGAAGGAAACCATCGTGATGGCCGCCGATCTGGGCAGTGTCACGCTGCCGCTCGGTCCTCCGGTCACCTCGTTCGCCGACCGCCCCGACCACAACTGGCTGTCGACGTACGACGCCCACGGAGATCCGGCGTACGTCGAGGCGGTCCTCACGGCTGTCGTGGGCAGTGCAACTTTCGGCGCGATCGGAAACACCGACACGACGCTTGCCATCGGGCGCGCTGCGCTCACCGAGGCACCCGATGGCAAGCGCTGGGTAGGACTGACCGGCATTCACGTCGCCCCTGAACACCGTCGTCACGGAATCGGGTCGCTGATCTGCGGAGATCTACTCTCCTGGGGTCGTCAGAACGGTGCGACGCACGCGTACCTCCAGGTTTCGGCGGAGAACTCCGCGGCGATCGCGCTCTACGAGCGGCTCGGATTCGTCGAACACCACCGCTACCGATACGCCACCGATCCTGTCGGCGGCTGACGCTAGGCTTGCCCTCGTGCGCATCGCTACTTGGAACGTCAACTCCGTCCGTGCCCGTACCGACAGGATCATCGACTGGCTCGGTCGATCCGACGTCGACGTCCTGGCAATGCAGGAAACCAAGTGCAAGGACGAGCAGTTTCCGTACGAACGCTTCAAGGAAATCGGCTACGAGGTCGCCCACGTCGGGTTGAGCCAGTGGAACGGTGTCGCCATCGCTTCGCGCGTCGGCCTGGACGACGTGCAGATCGGCTTCGAGGATCAGCCAGGGTTCGACAAGGATCCCGAGGCAGACCCGGTCCGCGAGGCACGTGCGATCGGTGCCACCTGCGGCGGTGTGCGGGTGTGGAGCCTGTACGTCCCCAACGGCCGTGAGCTGGAAGACCCGCATTACGCCTACAAGCTGGATTGGCTGGCCAAACTGCGCGACGACGCGGAGGGCTGGCTCAAGCAGGATCCCGACGCGCAGATCGCCCTGGTCGGTGACTGGAACGTCGCTCCTACGGACGACGACGTGTGGGATCCCGCTTTCTTCGAGGGCAAGACCCACACGTCGGAGCCGGAACGAGCTGCGTTCACCGCCTTCACCGAGTCCGGGTTCGCGGACGTCGTTCGCCCGTACACCCCCGGTCCCGGCGTGTACACGTACTGGGACTACACGCAGCTTCGCTTCCCGAAGAAGCAGGGCATGCGAATCGACTTCATCCTCGGCTCTCCGGCATTCGCAGCGCGCGTCGAGGCGGCCGAGATCGATCGAAACGAGCGAAAAGGCAAGGGCGCCAGCGATCACGCTCCGGTGATCGTGAATCTCGGGTAGTTGTAAAGCTCGGAGCCTGATCGTCTGTTTGCAACCTCCGGCGGCTAGTCCTCGACGAGCAGTTCCAGATACTCGGGATGCTCGCCGAGGTACCGCTGAACATAGGTGCACACAGGCCGCACCGACCATTCACGTTCACGGGCGCAGTCCATCGCGAACTGCACGAGTACGGCTGCCAGTCCCTGCCCGCCGTACCCCTCCTTGACAACGGTATGCATGTACGCAACCACGTCGCCCGCTTCGGCTCCGCTCCCCGAAACCTCGTCCTCGTCGCGGTATCCGAGGATGCCGACCAACTCGTCGTCGGAGAGCAGTTCGAATCGTTCGTGCGACGGATTGTCCACGAGCGTGACTTCCGGTGAGGTTCCGGTTCTCGAGTTTTCGATGTCGTTCATTGCGGCGACCTCCACGGCACGATCTGCAACTGCGCGATCTGCGACTGCTGCGTTCGCACGCTCTCCATAACTGTGATCCATGCCACTCATAGAATCAGCTACCGACGACGCTGTCCCGGGTTCGACCAATTTTTGCACCGCGAACGACTCCACCGCAATCGCAGTGAAACGCTTTTTCGGGGTTGAGATAGAGTCGCCCGGTGCCGCTGTGACAGCGGGCACAAATTTCATACAACCACCACGGGGGCTCGCACCAGCGGGCTGAGAGGACGGCTAGGGCCGTCGACCGGATGAACCTGACCGGATAATGCCGGCGTAGGGAGCGCACCATGCAGGAGAAGTCTGTCCGTACGGCTGTTCACGCGACTGTCCGTACGGCTGTTCACGCGACTGTCCGTACGGCTGTTCACGCGACTGTCCGTACGGCTGTTCACGCGACTGTCCACACCGCTGTGACAACCGGCCCGATCGAGGGCAGTAGCAAGCACTACGTCGAATCGGATTCTCTCCGGATCCCACTTCGACGCGTCACTCTCACCAATGGTGAGCATCTGGACCTGTACGACACGTCAGGTCCTTACACCGACACGGACGCCGACATCGACCTCGATGCAGGGCTCCCGACGACCAGGGACACCTGGGAACGCCCGGAAAGCAATCGGACGCAACTGGAATGCGCCCGAGACGGTGTGATCACCCCGGAGATGCGCTATTGCGCTGCACGCGAGGGCGTTTCAGCCGAACTGGTGCGTTCCGAGGTGGCTCGCGGGCGGGCGGTAATTCCCGCGAACCATCGCCACGGCGAGCTGGAGCCGATGATCATCGGCAAGAAGTTCGCCGTCAAGATCAACGCGAATATCGGGAACTCGGCCGTAACCTCCTCTGTTGCAGAGGAAGTCGAAAAGATGGTGTGGGCGATCCGCTGGGGCGCCGACACCATCATGGACCTGTCCACCGGCAAGGACATCCACCTGACCCGTGAATGGATTCTGCGCAACTCACCCGTACCGGTCGGCACGGTACCGATCTACCAGGCACTCGAGAAAGTCAACGGAGATCCCACTGCTCTGACATGGGAAATCTACCGCGACACGGTAATCGAGCAGTGCGAGCAGGGCGTCGACTACATGACCGTGCATGCCGGTGTACGAATCGGTTACATCGCTCTGACTGCTGGTCGCGTCACGGGAATCGTCTCGCGCGGCGGCGCGATCATGGCCGCGTGGTGCATGCACCACAGGCAGGAATCGTTCCTCTACACCCACTTCGACGAACTGTGCGAGATCTTGCGCCGATACGACGTCACGTTCTCCCTCGGTGACGGGCTTCGACCGGGATCGATCGCCGACGCCAACGACGCCGCCCAATTCGCGGAGCTTCGCACTCTGGGAGAACTCACGCAGATTGCGAAATCCGCAGGAGTCCAGGTCATGATCGAGGGCCCCGGACACGTTCCCATGGACAAGATCGAGGAAAACGTCCGCCTGGAAGAAGAGCTCTGCGACGAGGCACCGTTCTACACCCTCGGACCGCTCGCTACCGATATCGCGCCGGCGTACGACCACATCACCTCCGCCATCGGTGCGGCGATGATCGCACGGGCGGGAACGGCGATGCTCTGTTACGTCACACCCAAGGAACACCTCGGCCTGCCCAACCGAGACGACGTGAAAACCGGTGTGATCACCTACAAGATCGCTGCCCATGCAGCAGACCTGGCAAAAGGGCACCCGAATGCACAGGCCCGCGACGACGCACTGTCCAAGGCGCGCTTCGAATTTCGCTGGTTAGACCAGTTCGCTTTGTCACTCGACCCGGACACCGCCAGGGAGTTCCACGACGAGACACTACCGGCCGAGCCCGCCAAGACCGCACATTTCTGCTCGATGTGCGGGCCGAAGTTCTGCTCGATGCGGATCTCGGCGGACGTACGTCAGTACGCGGAAATCCTGGAAGCGGAAATCCCGGAAACCGAGTCCATCCGGACCGAGCTGCCGTTTCCCCAGGTCCGGTCGGTAGGCTCGTCGTCGTGAAGCTGCTGCCCCTGACCCCCGCCGGACAGACCCCGATTCGGGCATTGACCATCGCCGGAACCGACTCCGGCGGCGGAGCCGGCATTCAAGCCGATTCCCGCACGATGGCGATGTGCGGAGTACACGCCTGTGTGGCCGTCGCCGCTGTGACGGTCCAGAATTCGGTGGGCGTCAGCGGATTCCACGAGATCCCGCCGGAGATCGTCGCCGACCAGGTGCGCGTCGTGGTCTCGGACATCGGCGTCGGCGCAGCGAAGACGGGAATGCTGGCCTCGACAACGATCATCGAAGCGGTAGCCGCAGTTGCCGCCGAGGTGGGGATCGGCCGCGACCGACCGATTCCGCTGGTGGTCGACCCCGTGTGCGCGTCGATGCACGGCGATCCGCTGTTGCACGAAGAAGCTCTCGACGCGGTCCGCAACACCTTGATTCCGGCTGCCACGGTGGTCACTCCGAACCTCGACGAGGTTCGGTTGATCACCGGCATCGAGGTCGTCGACGACAAGAGCGCCCGCCAAGCGGCAGAAGCATTGCATGCGCTCGGCGCTCAATGGTCCATCGTCAAGGGCGGCCACCTTCGTACTTCGGAGTTGTCCACCGACCTGTTGTTCGACGGCGACCGTTTCCTCGAATTCAGCAGTGCCCGGATCGACACCGGCAACGATCACGGCGGCGGAGACACGCTGGCCGCTGCGATCACTTGCGCTCTCGCACATGGCTATTCCGTTCCGGACGCGGTGGCGTTCGGCAAAGAGTGGGTGACCAAGTGTCTCGAGGCGTCGTACGACCTCGGCGCAGGACATGGTCCGGTGTCCCCGCTCTGGCGGCTCCAGGTCTAGTGCGCTAGTTCCGGCGTACGCGCCAGATTCCCAGGTCGACGGGAACTCCGTTGGGCGTGGTCGCGAAGAACCCTCGCCGCCACGGACGGATCGTGAGATCGAGATCCTCCAGGGTGCCGGCTTCGAGTTCCTCGAGAGTTGTCGCCGACATCATGACGTTGCCGTCGCCGCCCAAGCCCATCATCCGGGCGGCGATGGTCACGTCGACGCCGAGCCAGTCGTCGCCGATCTGGCGCGGAGTACCCGTGTGGAGGCCGACGCGCATGCGTGGGGTGTATCCGTCGAGGTCGACTTCCGCGAGTGCGTCCTGCGCGGTGAACACCGCCTTCAAAGCCGCATCCGGGCGAATGAACACGGCCATCAGACCGTCGCCCATCCGTTTGACGACGTGTCCGCCGTTGTCGGTGATCGGGGTTTCCACGGCCTGCGCCACGGCACGCAGGAGCGTCAGCGTGGCGCCGTCACCGGCTTCGAGCGACCAGGTGGAGAAGCCAACCAGATCGGTGAAGACGATGGTCAGTTCTTGATCACCGCGGCCGCGGCCCATCTTTTCCAGCGCCGCCTGCCACACCTGCAGTGCTCCGAGGCTCACTTCGCGAGTGGCTGCCGGCTTCTGATCGAGCAATCTGTCAGCGACGCGGGCCACGGCGCGGGCACCGCCAGGACCTGCCAGCGAGAGCGGATCTCCGAACCCGGGATCACCGGGTAGTGCCCGCCTCAGCCGTCGTAGCGCGTCGATGAGCTGCTGCCGACGGTTCAGTTCTGCCGCAGAGTTCAAGACGACGTCGACGACGCCTCGAACCGAGGAGGAAGGAGCACCTGTCGTGTCGGTGCCCTCCGGGGACAGATCAGCCATAACTCAAGCGTAACTCAGAGTTACAGACAGTGTGCTGCCGCCGTTCTCGCACAGTGGCCTCCTGGTCGCTCGCACAGTCGATCATTCGGTCAGTCGATCATTCGGTTCTGGCCTGTGTCCGGGCATCGCCGACGGGAACGCCGTTCGGCCCGCTCAAATCCTGGGCATACGTCGCAACTCCGAAGGCTACTGCAGAAGCGTTGGCCGCGAGCGCTTCGCGATCGATGTTCGCGAGGTTGTCCTGGGCACTGTGGTAGTTCGGGTCGAAGGTCTCGTCCGCTTCGCCACCCCACTTCTCGGCCTGAGCCGGCGTCTTGCGTTCGTCCGCGCCGCTGAACACTCCGCCCGCCGGGATTCCGATCTCGATGAACGGGCCGTAGTCGGAACGCCCGTCGAAGTCCGTTCCGTCCGCCGCAATCCCTCGCCCGGCGAGAAAATCGACGAAGGTGCGCTCGATGCCCGCCGACCCCTCGGGCCCTGGCCCCTCCCCGACGGCATCCGAGTTGTCACCGTCGTAAGCCAGGTATCCGGCATTGGGCGAACCGAGCATGTCGAAATTCAGATACAGGGCGATGTCGGCCCGTTCCTGATCGCTCAGACCTTCCACGTAGCGGGTGGAGCCGACCAATCCCACTTCTTCCGCTCCCCAGAAAGCGAAACGCACGGCATTCTCGATGCTCGGTGAGCTTCCCATCTGCAGCGCGGTTTCCAGCACGGCTGCGGTGCCGCTTCCGTTGTCGTTGATTCCGGGACCTTCCGGCACGCTGTCCAGGTGGGCGCCCACGACAACCACGTTGTCGGTCGCGCCGGTCTTGGTCTGTGCAATCACGTTGCGCGACTTCGTCGTTTCCGTCGACGTGTCGAGAATCAGCGTGAGGTCTCCGGGCGCTACGGCAAGAGCCTCACCCGACGCCTTGCTCACCCCGCCGGTCGGGATGCGGGCGTCTTCGGGTTCACCCAAGGTTGCCCCGCCCAGCATCGCGTCCTCATTGTTGGCAACCAACAGCGCTGCCGCGCCGCGGTCAGCGGCGATCTTCTGCTTGTCGCCGAACGGGCACACTCCGCGGGTGACCAGCACGATTGCACCGTTCACGTCGCGGCCGTCGTAGTCGGTGGCCTCGCACCCTGGTGTCTCGTCGGCGGGAATCACCACCAGACGCGCCGTGATTCCGGTCGGTCCCGTGGAGGGGGAATATGTCAACGCCCGCACCGGAACATCGGAGCCGTCAGTAGCTTTCAGGGATTCGGTGCCGGGATCGAAGGAGCTGAAGTCGAATTCCGGGGTACTGACGTCGAAGCCCTTGTCTTCGAGCAGGTTTGCCACGTAGTCGACACTGGCGTCGTAGCCGGGGGTTCCGGCCGATCGATTGCCGTCGTTGTTACCGGCGATCTTCTCGAGTTGCTCCAGATGCCCGGTCACAGCGTCGACCGTGACGGTCTCGGAGAATGCCACCGGATCTGCCGGGACGGCTGCTTCACTTCCCGACGACGAGCATCCACTCACCACGAGTGCTCCAGCCATTCCGACCACAACCACACCGAAGAGTCTCATCTTCGGAGGATATCGGCCGGAGCACAGGAAAGGGACCCAGTACGAATGGTTTTTCGTACTGGGTCCCTACTCTGCTGTCACTCCGCGTTCTCGGTAGGTCTCCCGACAACACCTACCGAGGGAGCGACAAGATCAGGCGTCGCGACGATTCACGATGACAATACTTGCTCCGAAAATCACCAGAACGAAGGCCGCGAAGTAGATCAGGCTGCCCCAGGGTCCCCAGTGGAAATCAAGGCTTCCGCCGCCAGGGCTGAGGAAGTGGTTTGCATTCGCGAACGGCAGGAACGGGGTGATCTTCTCGCCGACACTGCCGAACAGTCCGAACAGGCTCTCGATGAGCAGCGGCCAGAGCAGGAGCAACGCAATAGCGCCCGCCGACTGGCGGATGATCGATCCGACGCCGACAGCAAGAATCACGCAGAGGAAGGCGTACACCGGGATGCCGTAAATCGCACGCCAGTCATCGCCGGTCGACAGGGTCAGGCCCGTGCTGGCCTCGGTACCGGCCATGGCTTTGGCCACCGCGTAGGACCCGAAGGCGAGGACAAACGTCAGCACCGCGCCGAAGGCACCGATGAGGCCGGCTTTGGCGATGAGCACCGAGGCACGGTTCGGAACTGCCTGGAAGGTGGTGCGGATGGTCCCGAAGCGGTACTCACTGGTGACCGCGAGGGCCGCCATGATCATGAGAACCATGATTCCGAAACCCGAGATGCCGGCCGTGGCAACGGCGGTGTCGAGGTCCGGTGCTCCCTGGACGTCGGAGGACGTCAGAGCCGACTTGGCAACCGCGCCCATGATGGCCGCGAAGCCGAGAGCGAGCACGACGATGATGACCGAGCACCAGAGCGGCGACTTGGTCGTGGTGATCTTGATACGTTCAGCACTGAGAACAGCCATTACAGTGCACCTCCCATAGCCTGCTGTGTGTTTGCCTGCTGCGTATTTGCATGGTGTGCACCAGCACCCGGATCGATACCGGACGCGTGGTACTGGACATCGTCTCCGGTCAACTTCATGAACGCATCCTCGAGCGAACCCTGCTGGGACGCCAACTCGTACAACACGATTCCCTGCGAACCAGCCAGACCGCCGATCACGTCAGTGGTCGAATCCACGACCACCAACGCCGGCGCAACACCGGAACCGTCCTCACGCACCGTCAACCCCTGCGAGAGCAACACACTGCGCAACGCATCGAGCTGAGGACTACGCACCCGCACCGTCGACTCCGACGAGCGATCCACGAACTCCGCCACCGTCGAATCCGAAATCAACCGACCCCGACCGATCACCACCAACTGCTCCGCCGTCAACGCCATCTCCGAGAGAAGGTGACTCGACACCAACACCGTGCGGCCCTCGGCCGCCAACCGCTGCATGAACTTACGAATCCAGACGATGCCCTCCGGATCGAGACCGTTGACCGGCTCGTCGAACAACAACACCTTCGGATCACCCAACAACGCACCCGCCAACCCGAGACGCTGCGACATACCCAACGAGAACCCGCCGGCCTTCTTGCCCGCCACCTCGGACAACCCGACCAACCCGAGCACCTCGTCGACGCGGGACTTCGGGATCCCGTTCGAAGCGGCCATCCACTGCAGATGCGCCCGCGCACTGCGATTGGGATGCACCCACTTCGCATCCAACAACGCGCCGACAGTCCGCAGCGGCGTCTTGAGCTCGCGGTACGGCTTGCCCTCGATCAACGCCGCACCCGACGTCGGCTGATCCAAACCCAGAATCATCCGCATCGTCGTCGACTTACCCGCACCGTTCGGGCCCAGAAAGCCCGTCACGATGCCCGGCTTGACCGTGAACGACAAATCGTCCACCGCTTTCGTCGGTCCGTAAACCTTGGTCAATCCCCTCAGTTCAATCATGAGGAGAACTCTGCCCTACCGGCAATGACCAGCACATCGGCCACAGGTCTAGTTCCGAGTGGTACTCAGGTAGGACATGAGTCCGGGCAATTCGGGCAGAACCCCGAGAAATCACCCGGATCTCGTCCCTCAGGACGACGCTTGAGCCCAGAATCGCTTGGGGATCCGGCCGGCGTGCCGCGCCTCGAAACCTGCCACGACAGCGTGACGCATCGCCGACGCCATCAGCGCGGGATTCTTGGCCCGCGTCACCGCTGTCGCAAGTAGGACGGCGTCGCAGCCCAACTCCATGGCAAGGGTGGCGTCGCTGGCCGTTCCGATCCCGGCGTCGAGGATGACGGGTACGCCGGCGCGCTCGACGATCATCTCGATGTTGTGCGGATTCGCGATACCAAGCCCGGTGCCGATGGGTGAACCGAGCGGCATGACCGCGGCGCAACCAACCTCTTCGAGGCGAAGCGCCAGCACCGGATCGTCCGTCGTGTACGGCAGAACGGTGAATCCGTCGTCCACCAATTGTTCTGCGGCGGAGACGAGTTCGATTGCGTCGGGCAGCAGTGTCCGCTCGTCGGCGATGACTTCGAGTTTGACCCAGTTCGTCTCGAGCGCTTCGCGTGCCAACTGCGCCGTCAGCACTGCTTCGGCGGCACCCCGACACCCGGCGGTGTTCGGCAACGGTTCGATTCCGAGGCGACGAAGCAGGTCCAGAACGCCGGTGCCGCCGGCCGCGTCGACTCGCCGCATCGCGACGGTGGTCAGTTCGGTGCCGGAGGCGACGAGCGCTTCCTCGAGCACCGCAAGGTTGGCGGCGCCGCCTGTTCCGGTGATGAGCCGGGAACCGAAGCTGCGGCCAGCGATAGTGAGAAGGTCCTGCTCAGCCACCCTGCACCGCCGTGAGGATCTCGATTTCCCAACCACGTCCGACGGATTCGTCCCAACGCCCGCGAGGAAAGAGCGCACCGTCGACGGCGACGGCGATACCCTTGCTCGGCAACTCGAGGTGCGTCAGTAGCTCGGTCACCGTGACTGCTCGATCGAACTCGAGATCTTCGCCGTTGACGGTGATACCGATCGGGACCTGCTCACTCATGAATTTTCCTTAACTACTGCGAACCGCTCGGGTTCGGTTCCTTTTACCTCGACCAAAGATGTGCCGTTCAGCAACGCGACCGTCGCATCGGCGGTGACAGGCGTCAGCAGGACACCGTTGCGTCCGTGTCCGGTGGAGACGACAACACGATCGGACACGCGCCCGATCAACGGCAGGTTGTCCGGCGTCATGGGACGCAGGCCTGCCGCGCATTCGTACAGTTCGTATTCGCCGATCGCCGGCATCAGCGCCTCGGCGTCGTTGATCAGGTCCCGTACTCCGGCCATCGTGACCTGCGTGTCCTCACCGGACTCGTATTGTGTTGCGCCGACGACGATTCCGTCACCGCGCGGGACGAGGTAGGCGGGCCGCCCGTGGACGCTTCCGCGGATGGTGCGGCTGGGCGCCGGGGTGACTCCAGGCCTACTCCGCAGGCGAAGGATTTCGCCCTTGACCGGGCGTACCGGTAACCCGGGCCACAGCTTGGGTGACGCGATACCGGCGGTGAGCACGATCTGATCGGTGTCGAGTTCGGCGAGGTCGTTGACGGCACGCGCGATCAATTCGACGCCGGATTCCGCACAGGCCTTCTGCAACGCCTCCAGCAGAAGTCTGTTGTCGACGGCGGACTCACCGACAGCCATCAGTCCCGACCGGATGCCCCGGCCGAGCATCGGTTCGAGTTCGCGGATGCGGGCGCGACCGAGAACTTCGAGTTCATGGCCCTGCGCGGTCACCCACTCGGCGATGGTCTGCAGGTCCTGCGCGTCGGCCGCATCGAGTGCAACCGTCAGCGAACTGTCCGCGGTGAAGACCGATGGCCCGAACTTTCCGAGCTCCTCACCGAACGTCGGCCACCGTGCCAGGGACGCTGCACCAACCGTCAACGCTGTCTCTTCACCCGGCCAGCCTTCGGAAAGCGGGGCGAGCATTCCGCCCGCCACCCACGAAGCACCTGATCCAATGGACGGGTCGTACAACCGAACGGACCACCCGTCGCGGGCTGCTCGCCACGCAATGGCGAGACCGATGACACCGCCGCCGACAACCGACACCGTACGAGCGTGTGTACTCACGAAACTCCACCTCCACTTCCTGCGCCGGCATGATCCGGGTCAGGTCTGACGGTCGGGATCTGGTCGCGATCCCCTCTCAGCCCCACGAACCTCGCAGTCACGACAAAAAGTGACGGCGACGTTTCAGGACTCCCGTGTCGAACCTTGCTCCCTAGAGGCTACCGTTTGCTCCGTGCACCCCACACATCCCAGTAACGTCATCGACCGGCGCGAGCGCCTGGCAGCAGCACGGCTGTACCTGTGCACCGACGCGCGCCGCGAGAAAGGCGACCTCGCGCAGTTCGCCGAGGCAGCATTGTCCGGCGGAGTCGACATCATCCAATTGCGTGACAAGGGCTCTGCCGGTGAGCGCGAGTTCGGCCCGCTCGAGGCCAAGGACGAACTGGTAGCACTGGGCATTCTCGCGGCCGCAGCGCGACGCCACGGCGCATTGTTGGCCGTGAACGATCGCGCGGATCTCGCGATGGCTTCCGGTGCCGACATCCTCCACCTCGGGCAGAACGACATTCCCGTCCCCTACGCACGAACCGTTGTCGGTGAAGACGTCGTCATCGGGCGTTCGACGAGTAGTCGCGCGCAGGCGAGTCTGGCCGCAATCGAAGAGGGCGTCGACTACTTCTGCACCGGGCCGGTCTGGGCGACACCGACCAAACCGAATCGAAGTGCGTCCGGTCTGGAACTGGTTCGATCGACCGCCGACGCCGCACCGCCGCGCCCCTGGTTCGCAATCGGCGGCATCGACGAGGAACGCCTGCCGGAGCTGCTCGATGCCGGTGCCACGCGCATCGTCGTCGTGCGTGCAATCACGCAGGCGTCGGATCCGCAGGCGGCTGCGCAGCGCCTCGCCGCCGCCGTCGCTGGACGCTGAAAACCGGTAACTGGCGACCGTCAACTGTTTGCCGGGCGATTTCCACACAGTTACGGGTCAGCACGCCTGACTCGAAACATGAACGGAAGTTGTCCGATCAGACAACAAACCCCCAGTTCCTAGGTGCGATTGGATGTCCGAAAAGTCGGATTACGTGATCTTGATCACAGTTGTTTCGATTGCGTGTCACATCCCATTCGGTTTGTTGTAGTTTACCTCCAGTTACTAACTGAACCTAGGAGCACTAAATGGGATCCCTCGACACCGGCTCGCTCAGCACCGAATCGCTCGAAGACCTGAACCTCGGCAAGATCAGCGAGCTGCTCAAGCTCGGTATCACCGCGGTCAGCTTCATCACGGCGCTGAACTCGCTCAGCTGAGCCTCGTTTCGGTCGACGACCGAAACACAGAAGGGCCGGACTCCTGAGGAGTCCGGCCCTTCTGCTGTATATGCCCTGTTAAGACTGCGTACTCGACGCCTCGGACAGGTTCTGGTCACTGCCTGACTGCTCACTGCCTTGGTGGGAACTGCCTTGGTGGGAACTGCCTTGGTGCGAGCTGCCCGACAACCATCCGAAGCCACCGCCTTCGAGTACGACGGTGTGTGGGTCGCCGGCCTGTAGGTCTTCGGTCTCGGCTGGTACAGGCGCAGTTCGGAGCTCGGGCCACGAGGAACCGAATCCCGGATGCAATGGCAGCGAATCGACGTCGGCTTCACGCACCCACCGCAACTCGGTGCTCTCACCGTTGGCAACCGTCGACAGTGGATGTGCCGCATCAGCCACGACGGTGGTGTAGGTCCACCCGCTCTCCGCGTGCATCGTCACTACCTCACCGCGGACGCGAACGGCGTCTTCGGCGATTCCGGCTTCTTCGTGTGCCTCCCGGACAGCGGCGTGCGTCGTGCTTTCGTGTGAGTCCCGTGCTCCACCGGGCAATGCCCAGGTACCACCTTGATGGCTCCACGCCGCACGATGCTGCAGCAAGACCAGGGGCGATCCGTCCGAATCGGGGGCGCGCAGAAGCAGTCCAGCGGCTCCGTGTTTACCCCAATGCCGAGTACCGTCCGGTCCGATCGACCAACCGTCACCGTCACCACGCATCGACTACCTCGCTCCGCCTGCTCTCGCCGTTGTCCCACACTAACCGTTTCAAACTGCTCCAGGTGTAGGTGATGCTTATATGCTCGCGAAGATGCCCTGAATCATTTCTCGGCGGCATCATTTCTCGGTAGCCCGCCTACAGCGAAGTGAGGTGCTCGATGGTCGACCGTGTCGTCCCGTCCATCGAACCCCGGTCGCTGCCGCCCTCCGAGGGCACTTCGGTATCGGCGGAGGACGAGCGAGCACTTCTGCGGCGCGAACTCCAGGCATTCATGTCCTCGACGCCCGGCCGGTTGACCGTCGTCGGAGTGATCTTGATTGCGATCACCTTGATCGCCGGACTCCTCGCCACCGCAGCGATCGAGAACCGACAGGCGAACCTCGACCTCCTCCTCGTCGAAACCGAACCTCTCGCCAACTCGGCCCAGAACCTCTACAGCGCGTTGTCTTTGGCAGACGCCGCCGCGGCCACCGCCTTCATCTCCGGCGGCCTCGAACCCGCCGAAGTACGCGACCGATACACGCAGTCGATCGGTGAGGCGTCGGCGGAGATCGTCCAGGCGTCGGCCGGTCTCGACTCGACTGATCTTGCCGGGCACAGCGCGTTGACCACCATCTCGACCGACCTCTCCGTCTACACCGGGCTGGTCGAAACTGCACGGGCGAACAATCGCGTCGGAAACCCGGTCGGGGCAGCATATTTGAGCGAGGCCTCGCAGTTGATGCAGACCTCGCTGCTGCCGATGGCTCAGCAACTGCACGCCTCGCAGGAGACCCTGGTCTCGCAGGTACAGCGCGATTTCGAGACTCCACCGTGGTGGCCGATCGTGGCATTCGTCCTCGTGCTGTGCGCGCTGGTGGCAACACAGGTGTACTTCTCCCGCAAGAGTCGCCGACGCTTCAATCTCGGGTTGATCCTTGCCTCGCTCGCCGTCGCGGCTGCGCTGCTGTGGCTGCTCACCGTCGGACTGGTGTCCGCACTTGCCACCGGACGTGCACTCGACGCGGGCGCCGAGCCACTGCACGAACTGACCGAGGCCCGGATCATGGCACAGCAGGCACGTACCGTCGAAACCCTCACGTTGGCGAGACGGGATTCAACTGCCGAGGACAACGTGACGTTCACTCGCAAGGTCGACGCCCTGCGCGACATCCTCGAGGGCCTACGCAGCGACGAACGCGCCCGAGTGAACAACGAGGTGCTGACCGCCGCACTGGATTCGCGCGAGCAATGGGTGGCTGCGCACACGCGCATGTACGACCGTCTCGGGACCGGCGACTTCACTTCCGCTGCCGCCATCACCATCGGCTCCGGAGAACAGGATTCGGCCGCGGAATACGGAAAGCTCGATCACGAACTCTGGCAAGGAATCGTGGATTCGCGCACAAATCTTCGGTCCGACGTCTCGTACGCCTCACGTGTGTTGGCTGCCTCTGCACCGGGCATGACTGTATTGGCAGTTCTCGGAGTTGCCGGAATCTTCATCGGGTTCTGGCCCCGACTGCGGGAGTATCAGTGACGGGAGTACCGGAGATGCGGAGGAAGCTCCCGGCCGTGTGCGTCGCGGTTCTGGCAGCGTCCGTGCTGGCGCTCGCCGGTTGCGGTGCAGATCGAGCCGAAGACCTGAACAACGCGGCCGCCACGTCGTACACGGAACCGCCGCTGCCGGCCGAGGCCACCATCGCGCCCAGTCCGACACCGACGACTACCGCGTCGTGCACCAACCTCACTGCAAGCCTGCGCCCCACACCCGCAGACGCATCTCCGCAGCCACCCACGCCGAGCCTCGACGCCATCCGCGCCCGCGGGCGGCTGATCGTGGGCCTGGACACCGGTTCCAACCTCATGAGCTTTCGCGATCCGGCGACCGGACGCCTCGAAGGCTTCGACGTGGACATCGCCCGCGAGATCGCCCGCGATCTGCTCGGCGACCCGGAGAAGATCGAGTACCGAATCCTGACCTCGGACGATCGGATCGCCGCACTCCAGGAATCCATGGTCGACGTGGTCGTCAAAACCATGACCATCACGTGCGAGCGGCGCGAGAAGGTCGACTTCTCGACGCAGTACTTCTCCGCCGAGCAACGAATTCAGGTCCTGCAGGGTTCACCGGTACGCGGCATCGCCGATCTCGCAGGCAAGCGAGTCTGCGCTGCCCGGGGAACGACGTCGGCCACGCGAATCCAGGAGCTCCAACCCGAAGCCACCGTCGTGACCGTCCCGATGTGGTCCGACTGCCTCGTCGTCCTCCAGCAGGGGCAGGTGGACGCGATCAGCACCGACGACACGATCCTCGCGGGCCTCGCCTCGCAAGACCCGTATCTCATGATGGTCGGTGGTTCACTGGGCGTCGAACCCTACGGAATCGGAGTGAACAAGGACAACCCCGACTTGGTCCGATTCGTCAACGGAACCCTCGAGCGGATCCGGGGTGACGGGACCTGGAACCGTATCTACGACCGTTGGCTCAGCGTCCTCGGTCCGTCACCCGGTCCCCCGCCGGCCGTCTACCGGGATTGAGGCTGACATGACCGAAGAATCCGGCCCCGAGCCCGACGCCACGCAAGCCTCCGTACGCCCCGAGCCTGACTCCACGCAGGCAGTTCACCGCGAGCCTGACTCCACGCAGGCAGTTCACCGCGAGCCTGACTCCACGCAGGCATCCCTACGCTCCGAACCCGAAGCCACCGGCGCCTACGAGCGCCTCGAACCGACCTCGGCCCAGATACGAGGAACCACGCCGTCCGCATCCTCCTCCCCTACCGGCCGCTCCACTCGATCCCGCCGCAGCCGGTCGGGACGAAAGCTGCGCCTCGGCGGCGGCCTGGTCGAAGTTCCCCCCGTCCCGCAGATCGACCCCGCATCTGCGGTGATGAGTGACCCGACGGTCCCCGAGCGCAAACGGTTCTGTTGGAAATGCAACGAACCGGTCGGCCGTAAGAGCGCAAGCACCAAGGCAACTCAGCACGGCACCTGCCCCAAGTGCGGTTCCACTTTCGACTTCCGCCCACTCCTCGAAGAGGGCGAATTGGTATCAGGTCAATACGAGGTTCAAGGGCCCATCGCGCACGGCGGCCTCGGATGGATCTACCTCGCGATCGATCGCAATGTCAGCGACAGGTGGGTAGTTCTCAAGGGACTCTTGCATTTCGGTGATTCCGAAGCGCAAGCCGTTGCGGTGGCCGAGCGTCAGTTCCTCGCCGAGGTCGCCAACCCCAGCATCGTCAAGATCTTCAACTTCGTCGAGCATCCGCGCCCGGACGGGACACCCATGGGGTACATCGTCATGGAGTATGTGGGCGGGCGATCATTGCGCGAGGTGCTGGCCGAATTCCCGGACGGCAAGCACATGCCGATCGAGCAGGCAATCGGCTACGTACTGGAAATCCTTCCGGCGTTGAGCTATCTGCATTCCACCGGCCTGGCTTACAACGACCTCAAACCCGAGAACGTGATGGTCACCGAGGACCAACTGAAGCTGATCGACCTCGGCGCCGTATCCGGGATCGAAGACTACGGATACCTGTACGGCACTGCCGGCTATCAAGCGCCGGAGATCATCGAGACCGGCCCGACCATCGCCTCCGACATCTTCACCGTCGGAAGAACACTCGCGGTTCTCACCCTCGACATGCCCTCGAAGCACGGACGGTACCTCGACGGCCTTCCCGAACCCGAGGACGAGCCACTACTGCGCGACAACGAGTTCTTCCACCGCCTGCTGCTGCGCGCCACCGACCCGGATCCGAAGAAGCGTTTCCAGTCGGCCGAGGAGATCGCGGGCCAACTCACCGGCGTTCTGCGAGAAATCCTCGCGGAGCAGACCGGGCAGGAGAATCCCGGGCTCTCGCTCGTGTTCAGCAGGCAGCGAACGTCTTTCGGCACCGATGAATTGGTCGGGCAAACCGATGTGTACGTCGACGGTGTCAGCCACGACGCTGCTCTCGATCCGCGCGAAGTTGCGCACGCACTTCCCATCCCGTTGGTCGACCCCACCGATCCCAGCGCGCCGTTGCTGGCGGCAGCGGTGCACAGCGAACCGTCTCAGACTCTCGATGCGTTGAAACACGCCCGCGAGAACGGAATCGACCGAACGTCAGGCACACCGGCGGCCGCCATCTCCGGCGAGGTCCGACTGGCCGAGGCCAAGGCTCATCTCGATCTCGGCGATCCGGAGACCGCGCTGAGTGTTCTGGACGAACTCCAGCAGAGCATCGGTGATCACTGGAAGATCGAGTGGTATCGAGGGCTTGCAGCGTTGCAACTGGACCGATTTGAGCCCGCCTTCAGTCATTTCGAGACCGTCCTGACGGCTCTGCCGGGCGAGGCTGCACCCAAACTCGCGTTGGCGGCGACAGCAGAACTGATCCTCCAGCATTGGGAGAGCGACGACCCGGACCAATGGTGCCGCTTCTCGGAGAAGTACTACCGCACCGTCTGGCGGACCGAACGGAACTACGTCAGCGCAGCATTCGGGCTCGCCAGGCAACTCGCCGATCACGGCAACAAGAAGGCAGCCATCGCCGCCCTCGACGAAGTTCCCACGTCTTCCCGGCACTACAACGTCGCACGGATGTCGAGCGCTCTGACGATGCTGTCCGGCGTTCCGATCGCCGAACTCGACGAATCGACTCTGAGGGAAGCCGCCCGTCGCGTTCGCGCGCTACCGGCCGAGGAGAGCCGAAGTCTGCAGATGCGAACCCTGGTGTTGGGCACGGCACTCGATTGGATTCGCTACGGAAACCGCTCGCACACCGAACTCGAACCCATCCTCGACCTGCCATTCACCGAGCAGGGTCTGCGCACCGGAGCCGAAGCCTGCCTTCGCGCCCTCGCCCGCGCCACGACCTCCCGCACGCACCGCTACGCCCTCGTGGACCGGGCGAACGCGGTGCGTCCGCGCAGCAATTTCTGACGCGCTCCCCGAGATTTACAGCGCGGCCACCAAAGCCTTCGCCGCGCGGGCGATCGCCAACTCCTCGTTGGTGGGGACCACCAGCACCTCGACGGCCGACGTGGATGCGGAGATACGACGCTCGTCGCGGCTCTTCGCCTCGTTGAGAGCCGGGTCGACCTCGATTCCGAGACGGGAGAGGCCGGCCAGGCTGTCGCGTCGTACGTCGATGTTGTTCTCGCCAACACCGCCGGTGAAGGTGATGACGTCGACGCCACCGAGTTGAACGATGAAGGCGCCGATGTACTTACGGAGCATGTGTACGTAGACGTCGTAGGCAAGTTGTGCGTCTTCGTCGCCGCCCTCGATCAGTGCGAGCAGGGCACGGAAATCGTTGACTCCCGACAGTCCCTTCAAACCGGAACGACGGTTGAGGAGGTCGTCGATCTCGTCGACCTTCATTCCCGAGTTGCGATTGAGGTGCAAGATGATGCCTGGGTCGATGTCGCCGCTGCGGGTGCCCATGACAAGACCCTCGAGCGGGGTGAGGCCCATCGTGGTGTCGATAGCCTTGCCGCCCTTGATTGCCGAGGCCGAAGCGCCGTTTCCGAGGTGCAGAACAATCTGATTCAGCTCGGCCGGATCCTTGCCGAGGAAGTCCGCGACTCGTCCCGACACGTATTCGTGTGAGGTCCCGTGGAAGCCGTATCGACGAATCTGGTTGGCCTTGGCCACATCCCGATCGATCGCGTAGGTCGACGCTGCGGCGGGCAGCGTGTGAAAGAAGGCAGTGTCGAATACTGCTACGTGCGGAACGTCTGGCAGTTCTTCGCGCGCCACCTCGATACCGATCACGTTGGCCGGATTGTGCAGCGGCGCAAGGTTCGACAAATCCTCGATGGCTTTCACGACGCCGTCGTCGATGAGCGTCGGCGAATAGAAGATGTCACCACCGTGCACGACTCGGTGACCGACGGCGATGATTCCTGCCTCGCTCAGCGGCCGTCCGACCTCGGCGACGATGTCGAGCACCATCTTCAGTCCCGCACGGTGATCGGCGATGGGGAGGCTGCGGTCTTCGACTCCGGTGCGGTGGTTGTAGACGATGTGGCCGTCGGGTTCACCGATCCGCTCGATGAGGCCGTGCGCTACCGATTCCGCTGTATCCGGATGCACGAGTTGAAATTTGATCGATGACGAGCCGGAATTGATGACCAGTACGGTGCCGTCGCTCACGCTTACGCTCCCTGTGCCTGTATTGCCGTGATAGCCACGGTGTTGACGATGTCCTGGACCAACGCTCCACGCGAGAGATCGTTGACCGGCTTGTTCAGTCCCTGCAGAACCGGGCCGACGGCGATAGCGCCGGCGCTACGCTGCACTGCCTTGTAGGTGTTGTTGCCGGTGTTCAAGTCCGGGAACACGAACACCGTGGCCTTGCCCGCCACCAGAGAATCCGGCATCTTCTTGTCAGCGACACTCTGCTCGACGGCCGCGTCGTACTGAATGGGCCCTTCCACCAACAGGTCCGGTCGGCGCTCGCGCACCAAAGCGGTCGCGGTGCGAACCTTGTCGACGTCGGCTCCACTGCCCGAATCGCCGGTGGAGTACGAGAGCATCGCAATGCGCGGATCGATACCGAACTGCGACGCCGTCTGTGCGGACGAGATCGCGATGTCCGCCAACTGCTCCGACGTCGGGTCCGGAACCACGGCGCAGTCACCGTAGGAGAGAACGCGGTCGGCCAGGCACATCAGGAAGATGCTCGAAACCGTCGAAACTCCGGGAGCCGTCTTGATGATCTCGAACGAGGGCCGGATCGTGTGAGCGGTGGTATGGGCGGCACCGGAGACCATGCCGTCGGCAATACCCAAGTGCACCATCATCGTTCCGAAGTACGAGATGTCGGCGATCACCTCGCGGGCCCGCTCGATGGTCATGCCCTTGTGCGCCCGCAGCGCGGTGTATTCCTGAGCGAAGCGCTCGGTGTACTCGGACTGCGCGGGCGCGAGGACCTGCGCGCCGCTGATGTCCACGCCGAGTTCCGCTGCGCGTCGACGCACACTGGGTTCGTCGCCGAGGATCGTCAGGTCGGCAACCTGGCGCTGCAGCAGCCGGCCGGCCGCGCGCAGGATCCGGTCGTCGTCACCCTCCGGGAGGACGATGTGCTTGCGATCGCGTCGAGCGCGGTCGATGAGCTTGTACTCGAACATCTGTGGGGTCACGACCGACGGAATCGGCAGTGCCAGTCGGTCCATCAGGACGTCGGCGTCGACGCGCTGTTCCATCAAGCTCAGCGCAGTGTCGACCTTTCGCTGCGAACCGACTGCCACGCGTCCGCGGGTTTGGGCTGCAGCGCTTGCGGTGTCGAAAGTGCCGAGGGTTGTTGTGAGGATCGGAAGACGCTGTTTGAGGCCGGCCATCAACGCCGCGATGGCCGGGTGCGGCGTGATCCCGCCATTCATGATGATGCCCGCGAGCGACGGAAATCCCTCCGCCTCATGCGCATTGAGCAACGCGAGCAGCACGTCCGAGCGGTCACCCGGCGCGATGACGACCATGCCCTCGACCAGACGCTCGAGGATGTGCTCGGCGGTCATGCCTCCCACCATCACCTTCAGTGCCTCGCGGTGCAGCAGTTCCGGGTCACCCGAGTACAACTCGCCGCCGGTGGCTTCCATCAACTCGGCCATCGTGGGTGAGACGAGCAACGGAATCTCCGGCAGGCTCCACGTCGGAACACCGATGTCGGACAGGGCTGCGGTGACCTCGTCGAGCTTGTCGGGATCGCAGCGATTGGCGACGACCGCGAGCAGGTGAGCGTGGTTGGCAGCCAACTCGGCGGCGCACAGGTGCGCGAGCTGAGCAACCTCCTCGACGCTGCGCCGAGCGCCTCGAACCGCCAACAGGACCGGCGCTCCCAGGTTCACGGCGATGCGGGCGTTGAAGCTCAGTTCACTGGGGCTTGCGACGTCGGTGTAGTCACTTCCGATGATCACGACGGCGTCGCACTGCTCGGCCACGGTGTGGTACTTCGCGACGATGTCGGCCAGTGCGGCTTCCGGATCGGCGTGAACTTGCTCGTAGGTGACGCCGAGTGCGTCGGCGTAGGAGAGATCGGCAGTGGTGTGCTCTAGCAGCAGTTCGAGGATGTAGTCGGTTTCCTCGGTCGAGCGGGCGATCGGGCGGAAGACACCGACCCGGGCGACAGTCGCGCACAACATCTGCAGCACGCCAAGCGCGATGGTGGATTTTCCGGTGTCACCTTCAGGAGAGGCGACGTAGACACTCGACACGGCAGCGGGCGCTTCTGGCATGCCCAACAGCCTAGTGTGGGCCGCCGCCCACCTTGCCACTGATCGTGGTCACGCTCACGGTGCAGCCGACAACCGGCCGCTACGAGAAAGACGAACGGTGCCTGCCACACGTCGAGTGGCAGACACCGTTCAGTTGATCTCGAGGATCAGCCCAGAGCACGCAGGCGGGGCGCGAGGTCACGCTCGAACAGTTCGAGGAAGCGGCGCTGATCGTGGCCCGGTGCGTGGAACACCAGGTGATTGAGACCGGCGTCGACGTAGGCCTTGACCTGCTCGACGGCGTCGTCGGGATCGGAAGCGACGATCCAGCGCTTGGCCACCTGCTCGATGGGCAGAGCGTCGGCAGCTGCTTCCATTTCGATCGGATCCTCGATGCTGTGCTTCTGCTCCGGCGTCAGGGAAAGCGGCGCCCAGAAACGCGTGTTCTCGAGTGCAGCCTCCGGATCGGTGTCGTAGCTGATCTTGATCTCGATCATCTTGTCGATGTCGGCGACGTCGCGCTCGGCCTTGGCCGCGCCCTCGGCAACTGCCGGAAGCAACTTCTCGGTGTAGAGCTCCATGCCCTTGCCGGAAGTGCAGATGAAGCCGTCACCGGCACGTCCCGCGTACCGGGCGACAACGGGTCCACCGGCCGCGATGTACACGGGAATCCCACCCTCGGGAACGTCGTAGATCGACGCGCCACGAGTGGTGAAGTACTCGCCTTCGAAGTCGACACGATCGCCCAGCCACAGCTCACGCATCAGCCGCACCGACTCACGCAGGCGCGCGAAGCGTTCCTTGAACTCGGGCCACTCGCCCTGGAAGCCGGTGGCGATCTCGTTGAGAGCCTCACCGCTGCCGACGCCGAGCATGATGCGCCCCGGGTAGAGACATCCCATCGTCGCGAACGCCTGAGCGATGACCGCCGGGTTGTAGCGGAACGTCGGCGTCATCACGGACGTGCCGATCTGCACGCGCTCGGTGCGCTCACCGACGGCCGTCATCCAGGCGAGCGAGAACGGCGCGTGTCCACCGTTGTGGCGCCACGGCTGGAAATGATCGCTCACCGCAACGGAATCCATGCCGTGCTGCTCTGCCAGAACTGCCAGCTCTACCAGTTCGCGAGGGCCGAATTGCTCAGCCGATGCCTTGTATCCGAGCTTGAGTTCCTGCGCCACCGTGCACTCCCTTGTCGTCTGTTTCGTTTACTTCTCTGACTTGCTTCTCGTTCTTTGCAGACTATCCAGACACCGCTCGGACTTCTCTGCGTATCTCACGAGGTATCTCAGCGAGCGAGGCTGGTAACCACCGTTGCCACGCCGGCCGCGACGGCAACTCCGGCCAATGCCAGTGCGAACAGCCACAGCGCATGCGGTTCCGGCATCGCCGCTCCGTCCTCGAGCGCCTTCTTCACCTGTAGCCAGCGTCGCATACCGACGAGGGCGGCTGCTGCCGAGAGTGCGATCAACGTCAGGCCGAGCGCCGTGCGAACCCACCCTGTACTCCACTCGGGGACCAACTGGACGACGGCGATGCCGCCCGCCAGCAGGGCAAGCGAGCTACGCATCCACGCGAGGAAGGTGCGCTCGCTGGCAAGGGTGAATCGCTCGTCCGGGCGGTTCGGTTCACTCATGCGTGCTCGCCTCCGTGGGGTGCCACCAGATCCGGGTCCTGACGCCAGTCGTAGACGACCTCGGTGCGCAGAACGATGTCCTGCAACGATCGTCGCCGTCGATCGACCGCCGACCACAGCAATCCGAAGGCGAAGAGCACACAGAGCACCGCACGGATGAAGGCGAGCGGCCAACGGACCAACCGGTGACCCGACGTGATCACCCGCAACCCCATCACGAGGGAACCGACAGTTCGGCCGGTGGTCGCCCAGCAGGCAGTCAGGTAGGCCACCGAGACGCCGAGAAATGCCGTCGTGGACAGGAAGATTCCCGGTTCCGAGAACGTGAAACTCTGCGGCGAGAAGAGCAATCGAACAAAGGCCAAGGCCACGTACACGGAACCCATCAGGATCAGCACGACGCCCAGGTCGATCAGTCCGGCGAGGCCGCGGGTGACGATTCCGGCCGGGCCGGAATTCTCCTGGGCCACTAGCGTTCACCTGCGTTCGTGTCCGGATGCGGCTCGTGTGAGGGTGGTGCGTTGTCGCGGCCGAACAATCGTCCGACGAACCCGGCGACAGCGTCGTCCGCCTGCATCCCCTGCACGCGCGCCCCGTGCACGGCTTCGGTGGAGAGTGAACCGGTCGATTCACGAATCATCTGTGGGAGGTCGACACCCTCGATGACCTGGTCGGCGATCTTGAGGAGGTCGACGCGGTCGATCTGGCGCTCGAGGTCGACGCTGTCGACGATGCCGTCGAGGTCGAGGCGATCGATCACTGCTTTGACGTCGAGTCGGCTTGCGATCGCATCGATGTCGACGCGATCGATGATCGGTTCGAGCGAGACCCGTTCGGCAATCTTGTCCACGTCGATGTTCTCGGCGATCTTGTCGATGTCCACGTGGTCCACGACGATCTTCGTGATGTCGACTTCGGCAAGAGCAGCGTCGACGACAGCTTTGATCACCGTTCTCAACGTGGAATCGGCAAACTCCGCTGTCGAGCGAATCGCTTCCGTGCCGCGGGTGGCGACCTGGGTGATCGCATCGTCGAGTGCGTCACCGACAACGGGGATCCGCTGCACCGAATCAATGGCGAGACCAGCGGTTCTGCGCGCCGCACCAGCCGTGATCGCGGCCAGCCCGAAGGCCAGCCGAATCACGTCGGATTCGGGGTGATGCGACTGCGATCCCACGCAATTGTCTCCATCTTCTTACCGGACTGTTATCCGGACATTCGTCACTCTCCTTCGCATTGTGCCACTGTTGGTAGGCACAAATACGCTGTCCGGCTTGCGCCAGGGGGAAATAATGAAGGCACGTCGATTCACGGTCCGATTGACGATGGCGGTGGCCATGGTTGCCGGCTTTCTCGGCCTCAGCGCGCCGACCGCGAGCGCGGATTCAGTGGTCAGCCGCATCGATGTCTACTCCCCCTCCATGGACCGCTGGATCGCCAACGACGTGATTTCCCCGGCCGGCGATGGCCCCGCCCCGACCTTCTACCTTTTGACCGGCGTCGGCGGCGGTGAGGACGGGATCTCTTGGTTCAACAACACCGGAGTTCGTGACTTCTTCGACGACAAGCACGTCAACGTGGTCATGCCGGTCGGCGGCAAGTTCAGCATGTACACCGACTGGAACGCCGACGATCCGGTGCTCGGCCGCAACAA
Source organism: Rhodococcus sp. MS13 (assembly GCF_013277835.1). Lineage (NCBI taxonomy): Bacteria > Bacillati > Actinomycetota > Actinomycetes > Mycobacteriales > Nocardiaceae > Rhodococcus > Rhodococcus sp. MS13. The sequence continues at coordinate 280,832 of NZ_VBTL01000011.1, read as the reverse complement.
ATGGCAGACGTACCTCACCAAGGAACTACCGGCAGCGGTCAACGCTCGATACAACACGACCGGCGTAAACGCACTCGGCGGCGTGTCGATGGCCGGTGGACCGGTTCTGGACCTCGCGATCCAGTCGCCTGGCACCTACCGCGCCGTCGGCTCGTACAGCGGCTGCCCGCGCGCCGGCGACCCGCTCGGCCAGGCTGCGGTGCGCTCGATGGTCGAGATACTCGGCGGAGGAAACGCGGCCAACATGTGGGGGCCGTGGGGTAGCCCGCAGTGGGCTGCTCACGACCCGCTGATCAATGCCGAGAAACTGCGCGGCACAGCGCTGTTCATCTCCACCGGCAACGGCCTTCCCGGTCCGGTGGACGGAATCAACTCATTGGCGATGGCTGCCGGCGTCGTTCCCGGTGCTGTCCTCGAAGGCATCACCAACATGTGCACCGCTGCCCTACAGGGTCGATTCGGTCAGCTCGGCATTCCCGCGACGTTCAGCTTCCGACCTGAAGGCACCCATACCTGGGGACTCTTCGAAGCCGACATGCGTGCGTCGTGGCCGATGATCGCGGGCGCGATCGGGGCGTAAGCCTCACGGCCCGCCTTTCAAGCCATGGCGTCAGGTGAGACTGCGCGCCCAGTCCCGCATCCCGGCGGGTCCAGTGCCAGTGGCGTATTCAGCGAACAGATTTCGCGATTCGTCACGGCGAATGCCGCCGAGGACTTCACGCGGCTTACGGAAAAACGGAAGTTCCTCAGGCGGCGCCCACAGCTGCACGAGTTCCCTTGCACCGTCGTTCGGGGATTCGAGAGCGAACCACACCCGGGACACACCGAGTGTGATCGCGGCACCCATGCACATCAGGCATGGTTCGAGATTGACCGCCAATGTCAATTCTCCTGACGCTCGAGTGAACCCGAGAGCCTCGTCGGCCTGCAAGAGCGCTTGAAGGTCCGCATGCACTACCCGTCGGCCGAGTGCCCGTTCTTGCGTATACGCCCGCCCGAGCACACGGTCGTCGTCGAACACGACTGCCCCGATCGGCATCTCCCCGAGTTCCATGCCCTCACGCGCTACGTCAAGAGCAAGCGAAAGCGCATCTCGGGGCGAAAACATCACTCGACACTAATGGACAAAGGCAAGCTCATGCTGCCAGTAGTGCGGGTAGTCCCCATTCCTTGGCAAGCAGCTCGTACGAGCGCAGGCGATCCTCGTGCCGATGGGTCACCCCGGTGATCACCAATTCGTCCGCTCCGGTGAGCTTCTGCAAACTGTCGAGCCTGTCGGCGACGGTGGTGGGTGAACCGACGAACTGCGTGATCAGCCGATCCTCCACTACTGCTTTGTCGGCATCGGAAAGTGGGAGCGCTGTGGCCGGATCGGGGTACGGGATGGCGCCGTGCCCGCTGCGAATGCTGTGCGTCCAGTGCGCGAACGTCGACGCCAACTCTCTCGCCGTCGCATCGTCCTCTGCGGCAACAACATCCGCGGAGACGACGACATACGGCTCCGACAGAACTGCCGACGGCCGGAATGCTGCACGGTATGCCTCGACGGCATCAAGCGTACTCGAGGGCGCCACATGGTAATTCGCGCCGAACGGCAATCCGAGTCGTCCGGCGAGTTCGGCACTGGGGCCTGCGCTGCTTCCGAAAACCCACAATTCGACGTCGGCGTCCTCACCGGGACTGGCGTGCAATTCGATGCCGTCGCGGGTGCGGTGGGTGCCGTTCAGGAGCGAGAGTATGTCGTCGACCTGCTGCTCGAAATCGGGCGCCTGTGCGCCCGGAAACGCCAATGCCTCGAACGACGCCTGCAATCTCGGTGACGTGAGAAGACCGGTTGGATCGAAGGGCGCCGGGATCACGACGCCGTCGCGTACGACGGTCTCCCGCTTCGATTCTGCCGGGGCAGGCGTTCCGGCAGCGACGGCACGAAGTGCCTCCACCCGACGCTGCCCGCTGCGCCCGATACCGAGATCGATACGACCCGGATACAACGCTTCGACGGTACCGAAGGCCTCGACCACCTGAGCTGCCGTGTTGTTGCCCAGCAGCACTGCGGCCGAGCCGACGCGAATGGTGTTGGTCGCGGCCGCAATCAGTCCGACCAGAACGGCCGGTGACGAGCTGGCTACGCCGACGAAGTGGTGTTCGGCGACCCAGTACCTCTTGTATCCCCACGCTTCGGCAGAACGAGCGAGGTCCAGCGAGTTCCGCAAGGCCTGGCGGGCCGTTTCACCCTCACTGATCGGCGAGAGGTCGAGTACGGACAGGGGCGCGCTCACCTCGGTGCGCTTCCGTCGCGGGTATTCGGGGTCTTCTCGCCGGCTTCCACCGCGAACGGCAAACGATTCTCGGCGGGGGCGACGGGGCACGTCGCGTAATCGGTGAAGGCGCAGGGCAGGTTCGACGCCCGATTGAAATCGAGGACTACCGCGCCACCGGGCTCCGGTGCACTAACGTGCAGCGAGCGTGCGGCCGGGTACGTGGACACACCACTGGTCGCGTCGGTGAACAGGATGTGAAAGCCGTTGTCCTTGCCCGCGAACGCAATCAGAGTCTGGGTTTCTCCGTCGTGTTCGAAGCTGATGGTTCCGCGGGCGTCGTGATGATGCTCGAGGCGCTCGACGACCGCACCCGTCGTCACCGTGCGAGCCTCCTCGAAAGCGGTGAAAACACCGTCGATGCGCCACTGCGGGTTCGGCTCGAAGGTCGGGATACCACTGAACTGCGCCAATGCCGGGGCCGACGAATCGTGGATCCGCAGAGCTACCTCGCCGGTGCGGCGGATGACCTCCACCAACCGCGCGCCCTGCTTGACGATCAGTCCCGGCGCCCCCTCGATCGGATTCAGAGTGAGTGAACCGTCCACTGCGACGCCGTCGATCGAGAGGTCGTCGGCCGGCGTCGCTGTGACGACAACGGCATTCGCGTCGGCGCGCCACGCACCGGGCAGGTCTGTGAAGGTGGAATCGGTGTCAACCAGCCAATGCAACGCAGTCAGGCTCAGCCAGCCGAGTGGTTCACTGAAGGTGGCGTCGCGCGAGGCATGCCAAGCATTCCACTCGCCGGTGAAGGTGCTGGTGGAAGTGTCGGTAACGGTCATGATGCGCGGACTCCTTCAGCCTGCTCGTACGGGTGGCGCAGCCCGAGATGGCTGCGCAGGGTGGTTCCTGAGTATTCGGTCCGGAAACTGCCGCGGTCCTGTAGTTCTGGTACGACGGTATCGATGAACTCGTCGAGGCCCGCGGGGGTGATGTGGGGAACGAGGATGAATCCGTCGCTCGCGTCGCCCTGGACGTAGGTGTCGATCTCGGCAGCCACCTCCGCTGCACTACCCACGAACTGTTGGCGGGCAGTCACTTCGATGATGAGTTCACGGATGCTGAGGTTTTCGGCCTCGGCCTTGGCGCGCCACTGATCTGCGACCGCTCGCGGATCCTTGACGTGGCGGACGCGTCCGCGGGTGATGTTGACGTCGTCCGACGGATCTTCCTTCGGCAACGGGCCGTCGGCGTCGTACTGGGAAAGGTCTCTGCCCCAGACTTGTTCGAGAAAAGCGATGGCAGTCTGGGGTCCGACCTGCTGCCGCCGGATGTGATACGCCTTCTCCTGTGCGTCCGCGGCGTTGTCACCGAGCACGAAGGTGGCGGCGGGGAGAATCTTGAGGTCTGCGTGCGTGCGTCCGTACTTGGCCAAGCGTCCCTTTACGTCGGCGTAGAACGTCTTGCCTGCTTCGAGCGTTCCGTGCCCGGTGAAGATGGCGTCTGCCTTGGCGGCGCCGAACTCGCGTCCTTCGTCGGAGTCACCTGCCTGCAGCAGGACTGGGTGTCCTTGGGGACTCCGAGGTACTTCGAAGCGTCCGGAGATGTCGAACTGCTTACCGGAGTGTTGGAACTGACCGACCTGCTGGTCGGTGGCAAAAACGCCGCGCTCACGGTCGACGATCGGACGATCGATGCTCCAACTGTCCCACAGAGTCCGTACTGCGTCGACCAACTCGTTTGCGCGTGCGTACCGCTCGGAATGCTCCAGATACCCACCGCGGCGAAAGTTCTCACCGGTAAAGGCATCCGAAGAGGTGACCAGGTTCCACGCGGCGCGGCCGTCGGAGAGATGATCGAGCGTCGAGAACTGCTTGGCCAACTCGTATGGCTCGTTGAACGTGGTGTTGATCGTCCCGGCCAGGCCGAGATGCGTTGTCACACCGGCAACCGCGTTGAGGATACTGAAGGTGTCCGGGCGACCGACCACGTCGAGGTCGTGAATCTTGCCCTGATGCTCGCGCAGGCGCAAACCCTCTGCGAGGAAGAAGAAGTCGAACAATCCGCGTTCGGCACTGCGTGCGAGATGCTCGAACGAGCTGAACTCGATCTGGCTCTTGGACGCCGGATCGGTCCACACCGTGGTGTTGTTCACGCCGGGGAAGTGAGCGCCCAGGTGAACTTGCTTGCGAATCCTGTTCTGTGTCATCGGTGTTCCTGTTCTTTGCTCGCGTTACGCGAACTGATTGACGGGCAACTCGAAACCCAACCGCTCGCGCAGCGTCGGGCCGGTAGTCGGTCGCGGATTGAGAGTCGGCACCACGTCCGCCGCGATCTTCTCCACTGCGGCAGCCAAAGCCAAGGGACGCAGGACAACACCGTCGACCCCGGCCAGCCCACCGATCTCGCGAAGGAGGACAGTCAGGCCGGCGCTGTCACCGCGATAGAACAGCGAGTGCGGGGCGTACGGCGCTCCCGCCCATTCCTCGAGTTCGGCCAGAGCGTCGTCGGCGGCTCCGCGATCAGCGCCGAGAAGCACGTCGACGTCGAGGAGAACCCTGACGCTGCGCCCGAGGGCAGCGGCATTCGCGTGGACCAACTTGGCCGTGGCGTTGGCCTCGCCGAGGTCGGTTGCCGAGATCCGAATCAGATCTCCGCGCGCAACAGCGAGCTCGCGTGCCTCCGGCCTGCTCGCGTCGACGGCGATCAGCGGCTGCCCCTGCGGGGAGCGCGGCGTGATGGACGGCCCTTTGACGGAAAAGTTCTTTCCCTCGAAGTCGATGTAGTGCAGCTTGTCTCGATCAATGAATCGCCCGCTCGCAGCGTCCCGTATCTCGGCGTCGTCCTCCCAGCTGTCCCACAGCCGACTGACCACCTCGACAGCCTCGGACGCTTCCTCCCACGCGGACTCGGGGCCCTGCACTGCCTTTCGGCCGAACAACGACGCCTGCTCAGCGGTGTCGGACACCGCGACCTGCCAGCCGGCCCGCCCCGCTGAGGAGTAGTCGATACTCGCGACGGCCTTGGAGATGTGGAACGGCTCGGTGTGCGTGACTGTCGCAGTGGGGATCAGGCCGATACGCGAGGTCACAGCACTCAGCCGCGCCGCAGTTGCAACCGCCTCCAATCTGCCCCGCACTGCGTGCTGGCCCTCGGATTGCAGTCCGAACGAGTCAGGGAGGAACGCCAGATCCACCCCACCCCGATCCGCGGCGGTCACCAGGTCCACCCAGTACGAGGGCGTGAACAGATCTTCGGCGCGCGAATCCTCGCGTCGCCAGGAGTACGGATGAGCTCCGGTTCCCTCGAATTCGAGGCCGACCAGGAATGCTCCGGAACTACGCTCGGACATGTTCGGCCTTTCGTGTCGAATGATCCCGCCCGGGGATCGCGTCGAGAAGTGTGCGTGTGTACTCGTTTCGGGGATTGTCGAAAATCTCGGTGGTAGTACCGATTTCGAGCAATCGCCCGGCCTGCATGACGCCGACCACGTCGCTGATCTGGCGAACAACCGCAAGATCGTGGGAGATGAAGAGATAGGTCAGGCCCAGTTCGCGCTGCAACTCGTCGAGTAGCGCCAGAATCTGCGCTTGCACCGAGACGTCGAGAGCGGACACAGGTTCGTCGAGAACGAGCAGGTCCGGCTTCAAAGCGAGCGCACGAGCGATCGCCACCCGTTGACGCTGGCCGCCCGAGAGTTCGGCCGGTTTGCGGCTCAGGAACTGCTCGGGAAGTGCAACCTGATCGAGCAACTCTGCTGCACGACTCTGCTGCTGGCTGCGTCCACCAACCTTGAAGGCCCGCAGCGGCTCCGCAACGATGTCCTGGACGGACAATTTCGGGTCGAGTGATGCATAGGGGTTCTGGTACACGAGCTGGATCTTTCGGCGCAGCTCGCGCAGATCGCTGCCCTTGACCTTCGTGATGTCGTGTCCGTCGAAGGAGATGGTGCCGGCATCCGCCTGCTCCAACCGCACGGCGATGCGCGCCGTGGTCGACTTGCCGGAGCCGGACTCCCCCACCAATGACACCGTCTGACCACGCGGAACAGTCAGCGATACCTCGTTCACCGCGGTGATCGAACTCCCGCGTCCGACGTTGAAACGCTTGGTGATTCCGGTCAACGTCAGCAGCGGGCTCGTATCCTGACGGACCGGCCGATCGACCGGTCCCGAGGACAGGCTCGGAGCCGAGTCGAGCAGCTTCTTCGTGTACTCGTGTCGCGGGTTGTCCAGAATATCTGCGGTGCGGCCGGATTCGACGATCCTGCCGCCCTGCATCACCAGGATCCGGTCCGCGCGGTCTGCGGCCACTCCCAGGTCGTGCGTGATCAGGAGCACGGCGGCACCGGATTCGGCGATTCGCTCGTCCAAGTGGTCGAGGATGCGTCGTTGAACCGTGACGTCCAGAGCACTGGTCGGCTCGTCGGCGATGATGAGGGCGGGGTTCGCGACAAGCGCGATACCGATCAGAACTCGTTGCCGCATACCGCCGGAGAGCTCGTGTGGGTACTGGCGTGCTCGGATTTCCGGCCGGTCGATACCCGCGCGCTCGAGCACCTCGACGGCGTCCAACCGGGCTTTGCGACGGTCCGCGAGGCCGTGGATCCGGAGGACTTCTGCAACCTGGTCGCCGATCCGCGTCACCGGGTTGAGCGAGGTCGTCGGATCCTGCGGCACCAAACCGATACGCGCGCCGCGGATTCGCTGCCACGCACGGTCGGAATACGAGTCGATCTGTTCACCCTCGAACTCGACGGTCCCGCCGGTGACGTGGCCACTGCCGGCGAGCAGACCCAATATCGCGTGTGCCGTGGTCGACTTACCGGAACCCGATTCCCCGACCACCGCAACTACTTCGCCCCGACCGACGGTGAAGCTCACGCCGGCTACCGCGGGTTCGGCGCCGTAGGCGATCTGTAAGTCGGTGACGGAAAGCAACTGTTCCTCGGTCGTGCTCATCGCCGGTTGTTCCTTTCGATCTCGTGGCCGATACGGTGTGCCGAGATGACCACGGCGACAATCGCGAGACCGGGAAGTGTTGTCATCCACCAGGCATTGGCGAGGAAATTGCGTCCCTCGGATACCAGCGATCCCCATTCCGGGGTAGGCGGAACGGCGCCGAATCCCAAGAAGCTCAGAGCCGACACGGCCAGTACTGCCTGCCCGAACTCGACAGCGGACAGCGCGACCACCGGCGCGTAGGAGTTGGGAAGCACGTGCCGACGCAGGACACCGAGCCACTGCACACCTGAACTGAACGCAGCCTCGACGTACTGAGCTCCGCGCACCCGCATCACTTCGGCACGCATCACTCGCGCGAAATTGGCGACCATACTGACGCCGACAGCAATGGCGACGTTGATGGTGCCGAAGCCGAGTGCGGTGACAAGGGCCAACGAGAGCAGCAGTGCCGGAATGGACAGCAGCACGTCGACGATGCGCATCAGCACGGCGTCGACGACGCCACCGACAAAGCCCGCGAGCAATCCGATTATCGATCCCGCCACCAATGCGATTCCGACCGCCACCAAGGTTGCGGTCAGGGACAGCGCGGCGCCGTGCACGAACCGTGTGTACAGGTCACGTCCGAGATTGTCGGTTCCGAACCAGTGAGCCAGGCTCGGGCCCTGCAGTTTGTCCGCCGGGACACCGGACAACGGATCGCCGCTGGCAAAGAATCCGGGTGCGACGGCAAAGCCGATGGCAAGCAACACGATCAACACCGGAATCACCAAGCCGGGCTTTCGGATCCAGCCGATGGCCGTGGACTTTCGGCGCGAAACAACAGGTGCCTTCGCCTCGACGCTCGGATCGAGGAGTAGGGGTTCGATCAATGTGTCAGACATGAGCCGGCTCCAGATCGGTCGAGCTTTCGGTATTCGACTTTTCGGTGTGACTCTTCTTCGTCTGGATGATCCGTGGATCTATCAAGGGGTAGAAGAGGTCGACCGCGAGGTTGACGAGCACGAACACGAGAGAGGCGAACACAACGACTCCCTGCACCACCGGGATGTCCTGCGCCATCACCGACGTCTGTGTCAGACGGCCGACGCCCGCGCGAGAGAACACCGTTTCCACAACCACCGAGCCCGCCAGCAGCGTACCGACCAGCACACCGGCAATGGTGAATGCCGGAATGCTCGCCAGTCGCAACGCGTGACGGGTCTGCACGCGCCAACGGCTTGCGCCCTTGGCGTACGCAGTCTCCACATGCGGCGAACGTAGCGTCGACTGCAGGCTGGTCGTGAGCACCTGCGCGATCACCGCGCCGGTCGGGATCGCCAAGGTGATCGCCGGAAGAATCACCGTTGCGAATCCCTTGTCTCCGAATGCCGGGAAGATGTGCAGGCGGAACGAGAAGAGTTGCAGAAGAATCAGGCCCACCCAGAAAGTAGGCACTGCCACACCCAGCGGCGGCAAAGAGAACAACAGGTTCGCGAGCCACCGCTTGCGGGTGTAGGTAGCGAAGAACGCGATCGCCACTCCGAACAACACGGCCAGAACCAAAGCGGTGGTTGCCAGCACCAGAGTGCTGGGCAGCGCCGAGAAGATGGCATCCGTCACCGGCTGACCGGTGGAGATCGATGTACCGAAATCGCCGCGAAGAGCATTCGTCAGCGACGTCCAGTACTGCACCCACACCGACTGGTCCAAGCCGTACCGCGCCCGAAGCTGATCGAGCGCAGCCTGATCCACTGCGACACCCTGACCGGACGAGTCGGCAGCCATGCTGACGGGATCACTCGGCAGGAGGAACAGAATCACGAACGAGATGGTGAAGGCGGCCCACAGGACCACTGCGGCCTGACCCAGTCGGGTGAGTACGTATCGAGTCATGATTACTTACCCGACAACCATGCGTCGTAGAACTGCAGGCGTGAGGAGGCTTCGAAGTTCAGGTCCTGCACACTCGATCCGGCGCCGATGGCCTGTGAGAGCTCGATGGTGGGGATGGAGAGTCCACGGTCGAGGATCAATTCCTGTGCAGTGGATACCAGTTCGCCGCGTTGGCCGTTGTCCGTGGCTGCAAGCTGGTCTGTGAGTACCTTGTCGAGCTCCGGATCTGCGCCGCGACGGTTCAGGTTGCGGCCCTCGGTGCTGAACGATGCCCGCAGGATGTCGGCGTCCGCGCGAGTGCTGTTGTAATACAGCGAATCGTAATCACCCGATACTCCCTTCTCGGTCCATTCACCGTTCGAGACCAGGTTGAGCTGCAAGTCGACGCCGACCTTCTTGAGCTGCTGCTGTACGAGCTCGAGGATGGCCTGGTTACCCGAGAACACCGGACTGAAGGTGACGCTGAAAGTGAGCTTCTGCCCGTCCTTCTCGCGGATACCGTCGCTGCCGGCCTTCCAACCAGCCGCGTCGAGAAGCTTCGCCGACTTGTCGGCGTCGTACGTCACGACACTGGATTCGTCGCTGTAGAGCGGAGTGGTGTGAGCCAACGGGCTCGTGGCCGGGAAGAACGACGGATCCAGAACAGTGTCGACGAGTTCTTGGCGGTTGATCGCGGGAATGATGGCCTGGCGAACAGCCTGATCGGCGAGAACGCCGCGACTGACGTTTGGCTGGAAGAAGAAGCTCACACCCGGGTTCGGCCTTGTGAGGATTCGTCCGCCTGCGCCCTCGATCTGCGGCGCATCCTGCGGAAGCGCATCGCTGACCGCATCGAGCTGGCCGGAGGCCACGCTGCCTGCCCGCACACCGGATTCGGGGACCACCGTGAAGTCGACGCCGTCGAGGTAGGCCTCACCCTGATGCGCGACCGCGTCCGACGCCCAGTTGTATCCCGCACGCTTGGCGATCTTGACGCTCTTGTCCTGCTGCCAGTCGGTGTACACGAACGGTCCGGAGGCGATCACCGCTGCACCGGGGCAGCGCTGCTCGGATGCCAGCGCGGTGGTGGAATCGGCGAGGATTCCGAGCTGTGGCGTCGAAGTTGCCTGCAGGAACTGAACATTGGGTCCGGAGAAATTGATCTTCGCCGTGTGAGCATCTACGACGTCGGTACCGGTGTACGAGGACAGGTAACTCTTCGCCAACGACGCGTTCGGTCCGAGGTTCTTGACCGAGTCGAAGGTCTTCTTCACCGAATCCGCCGTCACCGGTGTGCCGTCGCTGAAGGTGGCGTCGTCGCGAAGGACGAACGTGAAGCTAGCGGCGTCGGGGCTGATCTCCCAGCTCTTGGCGAGCCACGGGGTGATCTCTCCGGTGTCAGGATTTTGATCGGTCAGCGAATCCACCACGGTCCGAGTGACATACACGGTCTGGTTACTGCCGGCCTGGGCCGGATCGGCGCACGTCGGCGCCTGCGACAGACCGTAGCGAAGGGTTCCGCCGGACTGGGCGGGGCCTGCGTCGGCAGCACTGTCACTCCCGCTGCTGCAGCCGGCGAGGACGGTGCCGAGAACCGAGACAGCACCGATACCGGCGATTACGGTCGCGCGTTTGCGGGCACCGAATGAGGGCGAAGACACCAAGAACTCCTAAAGAGGCATGCCGAAGAGCGCACCCGTCGCCTGAGACGAGAAAGGCGATCGAGCACGAATCACTTGTGAGAGAAGAGAAAACAGACTTGTCGACGACTCGCCTGAGTGTGAATGACTGACCGAGGTCAGTTGGTACAGAAAGATCCCGCGGTGCGGCACAGGTCTACGTGACGACGCGACCAGGCGGTATCGAAACCGCCTTCGACTGCCTTCATTTCGTGTTCCTCCATCGGTCCTGGCGGTAGCACCCGCACCCGATCACTCGGGGGGTTGCTGCGACTTCAATGAGCCAGGTCTCTCGGTCGCTCTGGATGGTCGTTCGCAAGTGTACGAGGTTAAACCCGGGTGTTGTCAACCCGGTCGGTAGGAATTGCTGCTCGAGTCACATTTTCGAGGACCCGAAGTTGTTTCTCGAACGGGTGGATGCCCACCTCTTCGGGCGAGAGTGACGCGTCGTAAAGCGGTGTGTATCCACTGGACAGATACAGCGCGACGGCCTCGGGTTGCCGAGGACCCGTCGTGAGAAACACCCGGTTGTATCCACGAAGTTCGATCTCTCGTTCCAACTCGCGAACGACGGCCTTGCCGAGGCCGCGCTTCCGATAGTCGACCGATGTCCAGATTCTCTTCAGTTCGGCAGTGGTGGAATCGAATTGACGAAACGCACCACCGGCGATCGGCAGACCGTCGTGGGTGAGCACCAGAAGTGCACCCTGCGGGTAGGCAAATTCTTCTGCCGGATACGTCGTGAGATCCTCGAGCATCGCTTCGCGAGTCCCGCCGTAACGCGAACTGTATTCGAGTGCCAACTCCGCGATCAGTGGAGCTGCCAAGGGATCGTCCTGCGATACCGAATAGACCTCTACCGCTCCGACACCCTCGAGCTGTCGAGTTCCGAGCTCCAGTGCCACAACACTTTCCTCCATGAATCTGGTCAACGCTCCCCCAGCCTGAAAACTTCCGGAGCGAGGGTGGTTCCGTCGACGAGATCCGCCACAAGTTCACCCAAGGCCGGACCGAACTTGAACCCATGCCCCGAGAACCCCGCCGCCACTGTGACGGCGCCGACTCGGTCGATGACGAAGTTACTGTCCGGCGTGCTCGTGTACAGGCAGGTGAGCGACTCGACACGGATGGAATCGACACCGGGCAACCACGACTCGGCGTACTCCACCAATCGCTGCTCTCCGTCGACACCAGGGGTGTAGTCACGGGTCTGCGGAGTCACCACCGGCCCGGTCGCGTGTTCGCCGATCTTGATCCCGTCCTCGGAACCGAGCCCGTAGATCCCCGCGGTCTCCAATTCTGCGCCGGTGTGGTGAACGAAACTCGGCCACTCGACTCCGGGATCGAGCGGTGCGAAGTGTGCCGGTTGTTCCTGTGTCGTGCGCAGTGTCGGCAGTACGATCTCGGAGCCGAGACCGCTGTCTGCGATCAGATCTGCAGTCCACGCACCGGCCGCGATCACTACCTGACGAGCTGCGAGCGTTCCACTGTCCGTCACCACGTCCACGCCGTAGGACGCCCGCGCGAGTGCCAACACCCGAACGTCGTGACGGACCTCGGCGCCGGCAAACACCGCTCCCGCCTTCAGAGCGGTCACGGCGCGGTCCGCGTGCAACCGGCCTGCATCGGGATGATGGAGCACCGTGGTGTCGAATCGCAGCCCCGGCCAACGGGCGGACGCCTCGGCAGGGGTGAGGATCTCGCCCTTGATGCCCGCCTCGAGAAGTATCTTCGCCTTGGACTGCACTGCCTGCGGCAGGCCGTGATCAACGGCACCGGTGAGTTCCAGGAACCCGATGTCCGTCGTGGTCTCCAACTCTCGCCACAGCGGCAGCGCGTCGGCCGCCAACCCGGTGTACAGGTGATTGTCGTACGCCTGACGGTAGATGCGCGAAGTACCGTGCGACGCACCGTGCTTGTGCCCCGGCCCGAACTGTTCCAGCTGAACGACGCTACGTCCGCGCGCCGCGAGCCGCCAGGCGGCGGAGGACCCGACGAGTCCTCCGCCGATGACGATCACATCGAGAATCTCACTCATGGACGAGAGCTCACTTGGTCTTCGGAAGGCCGGGCGGGTTGATCAGGGACGTGTCGACGGCTTCATTCGTGATGTTCCAGCGCTCGAGGATCTGCTGGTACGTGCCGTTCTCGATCGTGTGGTTGATCGCGTCGTTGATTGCCTTGATCAGGCCATTGTCCTTCTTCACCAGAACCGCGATCTGACCCTGCAGCGTGTCGCCTGCACCGGAGAACTCACCGACAACTTCGGTTTCACCCGACTGCTTGGCATGGAACTGCGACGACGGGTTCGGTCCGAAGTAGGCGTCGATCCGGCCGGACTGCAGCGGCAGGTAGTAGTCGGTGGTGTTCTGGTAGTAGGAGATGTCGGTGGGGGCGAGGCCGGCCGCGACGTTCTGCTCACTCCATTTGACCAGCAGCGCTTCCTGATTGGTGCCGGAACCTACCGCGATCTTCTTGCCTGCGACATCCTTGGGTTCCTTGATGGAGATCCCGGAGCCCTTCTTGGCTTCGAAGGCCAGGGTGTCGAGTCGGTAGGTGGCGAAGTCGTACTTCTCTTTACGCTCTTCCGTCACAGTCACATTGGACAGGAATGCATCAGCCTCGCCGGAGTCGACGCGAACGAAGTTCTGTGCCCAGTCTGCGGTCTGCAGGTCGACCTTCAAACCGAGAACGTCACCGATCAAGTAGGCGAAGTCGGTCTCGGAACCGATGAGAGTGGTGTCGTCGTCGGCGTAGAAGCGGAGCGGCGGAGCGGCACCGGCACTACCGGTGACGCGCAGCGTGCCACGATCGCGAATGTCCTGAGGTAGCTCGGCGGCAATGGAATCGACTTTGTCGGTGGTGATGCGGTTCTGATCGGCAGTGAGGTTGTAACCCGCAGCAGCGGTGACCTGGGCGCCGTCGGACTCCGCGTCCGCGCTGCTGCACGCAGCGCTGAGCAATCCGACTGTGGCAAGAGCCGAGATCAGAAAAGTCGCGCGACGGGATGGGGAGAACATCAATTTTTCCTTCCGGGAATGAGTCTGGGTCGCGTCAGAGGACGCGGGAGAGAAAAGCTTTGGTCCGTTCGTGGACCGGATTGTCGATCACCTGCGAAGGTGGGCCCTGTTCGACGATGACGCCGCCGTCCATGAAGACCGCAGTGTCCGCCACTTCCCGAGCAAATCCGACCTCGTGTGTGACGATCACCAAGGTGGCGCCGTCACGGGCCAGCTGAGCGAGGACCTCGAGAACCTCGCCGACCAGTTCCGGGTCGAGCGCCGACGTCGGCTCGTCGAAGAGAATGACCGCCGGCCGCAGTGCCAGCGCTCGCGCTATCGCGACGCGCTGTTGCTGGCCACCGGAGAGTTGGCGGGGATACTCGTCCGCCTTGTCCCCCACTCCCACTCGCTCGAGCAGTGCGCGGGCCTCGCGGTACACCTCGTCACGATCACGCTTCTGGGCCGAGAGCGGCGCTTCCACCACGTTTTCCAGCGCGGTCAGGTGCGGAAACAGATTGAAGTTCTGGAACACGAATCCGATGTGCGAACGCTGTTTCAGGATCTCGCGGTCACGCAGTTCGTGGAGCCGATTTCCCTTGCGCCGGTACCCGATCAGTTCTCCGTCGATCCGCACGGTCCCGCGGTCGACCTTCTCGAGGTGATTGAGGGTGCGCAGCAAGGTGGACTTACCGGAACCAGACGGACCGAGAATGACGGTCACTTCACCCTTGCGGACCAGGAGATCAACGCCTGCAAGTACTTCCAGCGTGCCGAACGACTTGTGAATTCCGCGCGCTTCGACGGCATACACCGTCTCTTCGGTCAGTTCTACGGTCATCGGGTCGCACCTCTCGGAATATCGAGACGCGCATCGCGAATCTCTTCGAACTTCTTGCGCGCCTTCTGTACCGGAGTCAACGGAAGCGCACGGGCGGATCCTCGTGCATAGTGGCGCTCCACGTAGTACTGACCGATCGAGAGCAACGTCGTGAGGATGATGTACCAGATCGTGGCGACCATCAACAGGGGCACGACTCGTCCGTTGCGGCCGAAGATGACCTGCACCTGGTAGAACAGTTCGGCGATTGCCATGGTGGAGACGATCGACGTTCCCTTGAAGAGTCCGATGACCTCGTTGGCGGCATTGGGGAGGATCGCTCGCATTGCCTGCGGGAGAACGATCTTGAAGAACTGGCGACTGCGCGGAATACCGAGCGAGTGAGCAGCTTCGATCTGGCCGTGATCCACCGAAATGATTCCGGAGCGAATGATCTCGGCCGAGTATGCAGCCTGGTGCAGCGCCAAACCGATGACTGCCGCGGTGAATCCGCCGATCACACCGCTGACCTGGAAGGTGAAGAACTCGGGCCCGAAAGGTATTCCGAGAGAAAGCGTCTGGTACAGGTATGTGATGTTGAACCAGAAGAGCAGCTGCACGATGAGTGGAATCGAGCGGAAGGCCCAGATGTAGGTCCAAGCGATCACCTGCAGGACCGGGTTTTTCGACAACCGACCGAGTGCCAGGAAAACACCGAGACCGAATCCGAGGATCGTCCCCCACAGCGTCAGTTTGATCGTCATCCACAGCGCGGCGAGCACTGATTTCGCGGTGAAGTATTGCGCGAAGGTCGGCCAGTCCCAGCCGGGGTTGACGACGAGTCCGTGGATGAACTGAGCAAGCAGTACCAGCACGACCGCACTGATCACCCAGCGCAGCGGGTGCCAGGTGCGAGCAACGACAAGCTCCGAGTCCGGAAGTTGCGGCTCGGACACCGACTTTTCGGGGCGGACATCGGTGGGCGCGCTCACGGCGCGCTACCTGACGGAGTGGACATGACGAATAGACCTTTCGGGGAATGGGAACGCAGCTGTGGTCTCGAGTTGGTGAGCTCGAGTTGCGAAGACGACGGTTCGGTCAGCGACAGTGACACGAAGCGGTGCGGCACAGATCGATGTGGCGGCGCCTGTGCGGAGCGTGCGAAGTGGAACCCATGTGATGCCTTCCATCGGTCCTGGCGGTAGCACCCGCTCCCGATCGCTCGGGGGGTTGCTGCGACGTCGACGAGCCAGGTCTCTCGGTCGCTCTGGATGGTGAGCAAAGACTAGACCCGAAATGTCTAGTCGTCAAATGTTGTATTTCCCTGCACTGCAAGGGAAATGAAAGATCAACCAGGTTGAAATCGCACTGATTTCAACGGTGTCAGAAGCCGCGTTCGACGTGTTCAATAGAGTGTTCGAACGAAGACCGGGACCGCCGTCTGGACCGACTTTTCCTCTGCCGTACCGTCTGCGGAGTGAGTGGACTCGACGCTTTCTTCATATTGCTGGCCGGCATCGGTGCGGGCGCGATCAACGCCGTGGTCGGCAGTGGAACGCTGATCACGTTCCCGACGCTGGTCGCCTTCGGCATGCCGCCCGTGACCGCGACCATGTCCAACGCGGTCGGGCTCGTCGCCGGCGGAGTTTCCGGCACCTGGGGCTACCGACGCGAGCTGTCCGGACAGTGGGATCGACTGAAGTGGCAGATTCCGGCGTCACTCGCCGGGGCACTACTCGGTTCCTGGTTGCTCATGCATCTACCCGAGAAACTGTTCGAAACCATCGTTCCGGTGCTGTTGGTCCTCGCTCTCGCGCTCGTCCTCCTCCAACCACGCATCCAGGCGTGGGCCAAGAAGCGTTCAACCGAAGAAACGACGCTGTCCACCAAGAGGCTGATGCTCCTGACCGCCGGCACCTTTGCGGTCGGCATCTACGGCGGATACTTCACTGCCGCGCAGGGCATCCTTCTCATCGGTGTGATGGGTGCCATCCTCCCTGAAACCCTCCAACGCATGAACGGCGCGAAGAACCTGCTCTCACTGCTCGTCAACATCGTTGCAGCGGGCATGTACATCACTCTGGCGTTCGATCAGATCAATTGGGCAGCAGCCGGTTTGATCGCTGTCGGCTCGCTCGGCGGTGGCGTCCTGGGCGCCCGCTACGGACGGCGCCTGTCCCCCACTGCATTGCGCTACACGATTGTCGTCGTCGGCCTGATCGGGCTGTGGCGCCTTCTCGCTTGATCGCCCACATCGGGCGGCACCCGCACATACTGGAGTCATGACCAGTACAGAAGATCAGACCGGTTGGACCTACCTCATGGACATGGACGGGGTTCTCGTCCACGAGGAGCACTTGATACCTGGAGCGGACACGTTCCTGGCAGAGCTGGCGTCGAACGACATCCCGTACATGGTGCTCACCAACAACTCCATCCGAACCCCGCGTGACCTGCGAGCACGCCTGCTCAATTCGGGACTCGACATCCCGGAGAAGTCGATCTGGACGTCAGCGCTCGCTACCGCGACGTTCCTGGCCAACCAGCGGCCAGGCGGCAGCGCCTACGTGGTCGGCGAATCGGGCCTGACCACTGCCCTGCACGACATCGGTTACGTCCTGACGGACAGTGACCCCGACTACGTCGTACTCGGCGAGACGCGCACGTACTCGTTCGAGGCGATCACCACCGCCATTCGCCTGGTCGAGCGTGGTTCGCGGTTCATCGCCACCAACCCCGACGCCACTGGGCCGTCGCGTGACGGCTCGCTGCCGGCCACCGGCTCGGTCGCCGCTCTCATCACCAAGGCAACCGGACGCGATCCCTACTACGTCGGCAAGCCCAACGCCTTGATGATGCGCTCTGCCCTGCGGTCCATCGGCGCTCATTCGGCCAACACATTGATGATCGGCGACCGGATGGACACCGACATCGTCTGTGGCCTCGAAGCCGGACTGCAGACGATTCTGGTGATGACCGGGATCTCGACCCGCGCGTCGGTGGAGCTCTTCCCGTACCGACCCACAGTCGTTCTCGAGTCGGTCGCCGATCTTGTAGGAATGACAACCGATCCATTCCGTAGCACCGCAAACAATTGATTCAATTGCAAAACAAAACCGCGAGTCGGTAATTAACTGGTAAAAAACACTAGATTTGCCAGGATCCGACTCGTCCACTTTGTCCAGCTGGACAAACAAGCGGTTTCTTTCGAAGGAAGATTGCGTACTGATAGTTATTCGCAGGTCAGAGGCGAATACACCCCCGACAATAGGTGGATCACAGTCCAAAAAGAAATTTGAGAAGAAGTAGTAACGAATCGTTTGCCGTGGCTGATACTCATGTCTGAACGACCCATTTCGGGTCCCAGACATGAAATGAGATTTTCATGAAGAAGCAGACCAAGGGCGCGATCGCTGCTGCGGCGGCCGGCGCCCTCCTCCTCGGCGGTGCGGGCTCGCTCGCTGTGTGGAGCGACTCGGCCGACGTCAGTGGCGGCGGACCCGTCACTTCCGGTGCACTCGACCTGAGCGCCTGCGCACCGGTCGGCGGCGGTTGGAACTCCCTCAACCCGACGAAGACCGCGATCACCAACATCTCGGCTTACCGCATCGTCACGACCGAGAGCATCGAATACACCTGCGACGTCACAGTGACCGCAGTGGGCGATCGTCTCGCGGCTGTTCTGACCGCTGATACGGCCGGCATCGTTCCAGGTGCCAACAGCGCCGAACTTGCCGCCGCTGTACAGCCGGTTACGACCATCAAGGACGCTGGTGGCAACCCGATTTCACAGATCACCAAGGTACAGAACGGCACGATCGTGCACGTCGGAGTCCGTCTGAACTTCACCGAGGTGGCCAACCAGGTCGCGCAGAATCAGTCGCTGAACTTGGCGGCGATGAAGCTGGTCGTCACTCAGACAGCGCTGACTCCGGCTCCGTAATTTCATGAGGAAAAAGGTCTGGGGAGCGATCGCAGTCGCGGTGGCTGCTGTAGCGGTGTTCGCATCGTCACAGCAGTCGCTCGCGCTGTGGTCCGATTCGGCGAGCGCGAGTGGTGGGACCGCAACCGCTGCCAGCGTCAACCTCACCGTTGGTACATCGGCCGGAACCAGTGCGGCGTACACCCTGGCGAATTTGACGACGGCCACGACGCCTGTGGTCCCGGGAAACACGGTGCAAGCTCCGCTCACCGTCAAGAATTCGGGGTCTGATCCTCTGCAGTGGCGAATGCAGTCGACGAGCGCACTTCCGGGATTCACGTTGACCACGTACGGAGTCGACAACGAAGGCGCCTGCCCGACCGGCGTCAACACCGCGGCTCCGGCAGTGACCCCAGTGACGTCCGGATCGATGAATGCATCGCTGCAGTACCCGGTTTCCCCCGCGTACATGCCGACTCCGCTCGCAGCCGGTGGCACCTACATCCTGTGTCTGCGGCTCACGGTGGGTGTTGGTGCGGTTTCCGGTCAGACGACCAACGCCACCTTCACGTTCCAGGCAGGGGCGGCATGACGAAACACTCGACCAAACGCGGTGAACGTACCGGCCCTCTGTGGTGGGTCACCTCTATCGTCAGTTGGACACTGCTGCTGGCGATTTCGGCAGTCATCGTCGCAACCATTGTCATCCCCTTCTTCGCGGGAGCGCAGCGCTTCACGATTCTGACCGGTTCGATGCGCCCGACGTACAACCCTGGATCACTGGTCGTCGTCAAACCTGTCGATCCGTCCGAACTGGGGATCGGTACACCTATTACGTACCAGCTGGAATCGGGTCAGCCGACCGTCGTCACGCACCGGATCATCGCCACAAGTGAAAACCAAAAGGGTGAACGAACTTTCATCACTCAGGGCGACGCGAATGGTGAACGCGACGAGAAAGAAGTACGGCCAGTACAGATCCGGGGAAAGGTCTGGTACAGCCTTCCGTATCTCGGCTACGTCAACACTTGGCTCACCGGAGAGCAGCGCACCGTGATCGTGGTGATAGTCGTGACAGCACTACTGCTGTACGCGGCCTACATGATGATCAGCGGCATCCGTGACGACCGGAAGGAGCGAGCTCGAGCACGATTGGCTCCTGACCCTTCAGCTTCCAACCTCCCCAACTCCGACCAGAACGAGAAAGGCCAGCACGATGCCCTCGCGCCCTGACCGTCCGGTCCACCGGATTCGTCACCTGTTGACCAGCACGCGTTTTCGCGCGCTGCTCGCACTGGGGATGGTGCTTGGCGTCGGCGGTGTGACCACGCTCGCGGCCTGGACGTCTTCCGCGACTGCGACTTCGGGAAACATCACGACCGGGTCGATCAATCTGCAGTTGAATACCACAATCCAACCCACGCTGACCACGACACTGAACTTCAGCCAACTCGGCAAAACCGGGATGATTCCCGGCGACTCGAACTCCGCCATCGTCAAAGTCAACAACGTGGGGGCAGGCGTGAATCTTCCTCTGAAATACACGATTACTTCCACCAGCGGCGGCGCGCTGACGACCTACTTGCGGATGACTGTGTCGTTGAACGGAACTGTGGCCAACAAATGCACAGATGGCAGCAATGTGGTGTTGTCCTTACCGCTGACACTCACCACAAATCAGGCGGTCGGTGCGCCCGACCGTTCTCTGGCTATCGGGGCAACCGACAATCTTTGTGTCTCGGTGACGCTTCCGACGAGTCCGACCCCACCGACGAGCAGCTCGTCGAGCATCGTCCTGAACTTCTCGGCAAAGGTGTGAGCGCCGTGTCACGACACACGAAGATGTCACCGAAAGCCTCGACGCCACGTCGGATTCACGAACTTCTGCTCACCCTCGGTGCCCTCGCCGGTCTGGCATCCATCGGATTGTTCATTGCCGGCTTCGCTTTCGGTATCACTCCGCTGATCTTCAAGAGCGGATCGATGTCTCCCACGATCGAGACCGGTGCTCTGGCATTCGCGCGCACCGTGCCTGCTTCGGAAGTTCAGGTCGGTGACATCGTCAGTGTCTACGACAACCAAGGCGTTCGAATCACCCATCGTGTCGAGACGGTCGAGCAGCAAGGCAACAATCTTGCAATTGCACAGCTGCGCGGCGACGCGAATCCCGTCACAGACCCAGATCCTTACGTCATCACCGAAGCGGATCGAGTTTTCTTCAGCATCAACCGCCTCGGCTACGTGGCCGTCTGGCTGTCCGGACCGAGTGGGCTTGTGCTTGGTGCGATTGCTGTCGGAGGACTGCTGTACATCGCATTTCGCCCACGGAAAAGACCGGATGAAGGGGAACCCAGGCTGGATCGTCAGGACGCGCACGGCGATTCCCACGCCTTCAAGGCAATCATCGCATTGACAACGGTCGGTCTCAGCGTGGCGGGCATTGCGAACATCGGCGGAACCCAGGCCGCCTTCACGGGCATGGCGACAGCGGGAAGCATTTCGTTCACCACTGCTGCGAGCTTTCCGAAACCTCCCGCGTCAATGACCTGCTCGGACAAGGGAACTTCCGTCGTGCTCGCTTGGCCTGGCGTTGCCACGGATACATTTCGAATCATCGTCCGAAACGCAACCAACACCACCCAACCTCCGCTGATCAGAGACGTGACCGGCCTCTCGACGACCCTGACGTTGTCCGATCTGCCGAGCGGCGGGATTCTCCTGTCGAACACGAACTACGACGTCGAATTACACGGACTCGTTGGAACTTACGTGACACCGGAATACACCGGGTACCGCATCAGCAGTTCGACACTGCTCATCATCCTCAATGACATGGCGTGTGTATCCGGACCCACGAGCGGAACCACGGCAGCCTCAGCTCCGGCCGCTCGTTCGGCGCTGGTTGCACAAGCTCCGAGTGCGACGACCACCACCTCCACCGCAGCGGTCAGTTCGACCATACCTTCACCCACGACTACTCCGAGCGCATCAACAACCTCGCAGGCCCCGACGTCCACCAGCACAACTACACCTTCGACAACCACCTCGTCACCGGCTACAACTACTCCGTCCACAACGACAACAACAACGACCATGACAACGGCGCCCACAACAACTACGACCACCCCGAGCGAGGTTCCCATCGACGCCCCGGTGACCACGACCGGTCTCAGCGCCCAGAAGCTCTCGACTGCCAGTGGACCCGTTGTGTCCGTGTCGAATTCATCAGGAACTGAGGTGTATCGAGGTACCGTCGACGCCGACGCTGTCCTCCACTGGCTCACCGGAACCGATCAGTTGTATGTGATCACCAGTGGCGGCGTCACCGTCATCGACACGTCAGCGGGAGTCTGGGCCGAATCTCCTGCCCCGAGCGAACTTCCGGACGAGATCAAGGCCCTGGTGCCGTGATGAAAAAGACGACGAAAGCCGCCATGGCAGTCGCCGCGGCCGGAGCTGTATTGCTCGGCGGCTCGGGCACATTGGCGAAATGGACGGACAGTACGACCCTGACGAGCGCCGCTGTCCAGTCCGGGACCCTGGATCTGGGAGCATGCGTGACCACGAGCGGCGGGGGCTGGTATTCGCAGGTCTACGTCAACGCGCCCACCAATCCGAATCCACTCGTATATATCCCGGACATCACTACCTACCGACTCAAGCCCGGATTCAACTACACGTATTTCTGCGATTCGAAGGTGATGTCCACCGGCCCTCGTCTGAAAGCGAACGTGACAGTCGACAAGACCAAGTTGAGCGGCGGGCTCGCAGCCGCCAACATCGACCTTCGCACGTACGTCACGGATCAGAGCAACAATCTGCTGTACGACAGCACGGCACCGACGCCGAACCTCATCCCGGTCACATCGGCGTTGAACAACACCAACCTGACCGCGCAGGTGCTGTTCACGATCTACCCCGCCGACACGACAAGCTCAGGCCTCACACTGAATACGACGGCGTTGACGATCGACGTCAAACAACTGGGTCTGACACCTGCGCCGTAGAACGCCTCGCCAAACGAAGTTCGAGGGCAAGGCGTTCTACCGGATCAGCCGAGGGCTCGCTTCAGATCAGCCAAGAGATCGGCGGTATCTTCCAGCCCCACCGACAAACGCACAACGCCGTCTGTAAGACCCACCGCTGCACGGCCTTCCGGACCCATCGCCCGGTGCGTTGTGGTTGCGGGGTGGGTGATCAAAGACTTGGAATCTCCCAAGTTGTTGGAGATGTCAATGACGCGCAGGCCGTTGAGAACCTCGAACGCCCGCTTCTTGCCCTCGCCGTCAGGCGCATTGAGCTCGAATGTGACTACAGTTCCGCCGCCGCTCATTTGAGACTTCGCGAGTTCGTGCTGCGGGTGCGAAGTCAGGTACGGATACTTGACCCACTTGACGCCGGAGTGCCCTTCGAGGAATTCGGCGATCTCGAGTGCCGAAGCCACGGAATGCCGAATTCGGACCGGCATGGTCTCGAGACCCTTGAGCAGAGTCCACGCATTGAACGGGCTGAGCGCAGGACCGGTGTGCCGCATCAGTTCTCGGACGGGACCGCTGATGTATTCCTCGGTTCCGAGGATCGCGCCGCCGAGCACGCGGCCCTGACCGTCGATGTGCTTGGTACCGGAGTACACCACGACGTCGGCACCCAGATCGAGGCTGCGCTGCAGAAGCGGCGTCGCGAAGACGTTGTCCAGCACTACCTTTGCACCGGCAGCATGAGCAAGCTCCGACACCCGCCGAACGTCGACGAGGGACTGCATCGGGTTGGACGGCGTCTCGAAGAACACCGCAGTGGTCGGCACCGACAGCGCTTCTTCCCACTGCGCGTTGTCTTCACCGTCGACGAAGACGACCTCGACTCCCCAGCGCGGAAGGATCTCGTTGCACACGACAAAGCAGGATCCGAACAGGCTGCGCGCAGCCACCAATCGGTCGCCGTTGCCCAACAGCGCGCCCAACGCGGTGAAGACAGCCGACATTCCGCTGGCAGTCGCAAAGCAGGCTTCCGCGCCTTCGATGAGACGCAGACGCTCTTCGAACATCTTGACCGTCGGATTGCCGTAGCGGGAGTAGACAAAATGATCCACCTCGCCGGTGAAGGCTTGTTCGGCGGCTTCTGCACTCTCGTAGACGAATCCGGAGTTGAGGAACAACGCTTCGGAAGTCTCCTCGAACCCGGTACGCATCAGTCCACCGCGAACACCGAGAGTGCCGAGACCGACGTCGTCCGGCAGCGCTCGTTGAAATGCGCCACCCTGGGGAATTCCGCTCACTGCTGCCTCCATGGCAAGCCGATGGCCCGCCAACCTACAAGTCCGCGATGTCCGTCGGCACCCAATGCGCCTTCGAACCCGTCGAGCACGTTGTACGACGGGCCGATGCCCGCCGCAGTCGCAGCTTCCGCCGCACCGATGGAACGTTGTCCGGATCGACACAGGAAGATCACCGGACGCTCCGACCCGGAGGAATCGGCGGTGATGCCGGCTTCCTTCAACTGGTCGACGAAGTTGTCATTGCGCGCGCCGGTCGGGTGGCTCACCCATTCGATCAGTGCGGCCTGCTTGCCGAGGGAGGAAACATCGGGGACACCGACGTACTTCCACTCCGCATCGGTCCGCACGTCGACCAGCACGGCGTCGGGGTTTTCGCGGAGCAGCTCCCAGGCTTGCTCCGGCGTCAGATCGCCTGCGTAACTCACGTAGTCCATGTTTTCACAAGACTGCCGTGAGCGCCTGAGCGGGCCGTCAGTTACAGACGACCCAACGGTTGCCGTCGCGGGTCAGGGCCCAGGTCGAGACCCGCTCGCCCGCTCCGCCGCCGGTGATCGTCACGTCGGCCCTGGCGCGATCCCCGTTGACCACGACCCCGTCCACACCCTTCAGTTCGACCGTCCCGTCGACTCCGGCCATCGGACCAGTGCTCGAATTGAAGCTCGCGCAGGTCAGGGTCTTGACCGTCTCCGCGTCATTTCGATTCTCGGCATCGACGTAGTCGGTGACGGAGCGGCTCACGCGGTCCGACTCGGTGACGTTCTCCTCGGCCGGCGAGATCCACGACGCGACGAAGATTCCACCCAGAATCAAGGCGACGATGGCAACAGCCAAGAGGAACGGCCCCGCAGACGCCTTCTTGCCATCGATGTTGTCGGATTCGCGAAGCTCGTCACTCATAACGCCAATACTCCCCCACAACTTGAAATTGTGGCCCGTCAAGGACCAGGCCCCTACCCCGAATACCCGAGACAACGGGAGAATGGGAAGAAAGAATAGGTTTACCCACAACCGATCGAGTGAGAGTGTGGATCCGTTCGGCCGCAACCGAGGCACTGTGCTTAGGTTCGGCTAAATTGGATACTTGTCGATATGTTGTCCGAACTTCGAAGAAGGTAGCTGTCCTCACGATGACTGACTCCAACCGCCCACTCCGGGTCGCGATCGTCGGCGCCGGCCCCGCCGGCATCTACGCCGCCGACGCCCTCATGAAATCCGACACCGCAGTCTCCGGCCGCGGCGTCAGCATCGACCTCTTCGAGCGCATGCCCGCGCCCTTCGGCCTGATTCGTTACGGCGTCGCGCCTGATCATCCGCGCATCAAGGGCATCATCACCGCTCTGCACAAGGTGCTCGACAAGCCTCAGGTCCGCCTGCTCGGCAACATCGACTACGGCACCGACATCACCCTCGACGACCTGCAGTCGTTCTACGACGCGGTCATCTTCTCGACCGGCGCCAACGCCGACCGCGCGCTCGGCATCCCGGGTATCGAACTCGACGGCAGCTACGGCGCGGCCGACTTCGTCTCCTGGTACGACGGCCACCCCGACGTACCGCGTACGTGGCCGCTCGAAGCCGAGAAGGTCGCCGTCCTCGGCGTGGGCAACGTTGCGCTCGACATCGCCCGCGTCCTCGCCAAGACCGGCGACGAACTGCTGCCGACCGAGATCCCCGCCAACGTCTACGAGGGCCTCAAGAACAACAAGGCCGTCGAGGTTCACGTCTTCGGACGCCGTGGCCCGGCCCAGGCCAAGTTCACGCCTCTCGAACTGCGTGAGCTCGACCATTCCCCGACCATCGAGGTCATCGTCGACCCCGAGGACATCGACTACGACGAGGGCTCGGAGCAGGCTCGCCGCAACTCCAAGCAGGTCGACATGGTCGCGAATACGCTGCAGGACTGGGCAATTCGCGACGTCGGAGCCCGCCCCCACAAGCTGTTCCTGCACTTCTTCGAATCTCCCACGGAGATCCTCGGTGAAGACGGCAAGGTCGTCGGCCTGCGCACCGAGCGCACTCAGCTCGACGGCACCGGCAACGTCAAGGGCACCGGCACGTACAAGGACTGGGATGTCCAGGCCGTGTACCGCGCCGTCGGTTACCTCTCGCAGAACGTCACGCAGCTGCCGTTCGACGACCAGGCGGGCACCGTCCCCAACGACGCCGGACGTGTCGTCGCCGACGACAACGCCGAGGGCGCAGCCCGGTTCATGCCGGCCACCTACGTCACCGGCTGGATCAAGCGCGGCCCCGTCGGCCTCATCGGCCACACGAAGGGTGACGCCAACGAAACCGTCGCGAATCTTCTCGAGGATTCCGTCGGCTTCGCCGGCGCCGCGAACCCCGACGAGAACGCCGTCATCGAGTTCCTCGAAGGCAAGCAGGTGCCGTACACGACCTGGCAGGGCTGGTACCGCCTCGACGCGCACGAGCGCAGCCTGGGCGAGCCCGAAGGCCGTGAGCGCATCAAGGTCGTCGAGCGTCACGACATGCTGAAGGCGTCCGAGCCCGACCGCACGAACTGAGTGCGCAGAAGTAACTGAACAGAAGCCCTCCACCGGCCCGACGCGACCCAGGTCACATCGGGCCGGTGGTGTGTGCGGGGACCCAGGGCAACAGGGCAAAATAGACCCCGTGTTTGACGCCCACGTGCATATCATCGACCCGCGCTTCCCGCTGGTCGAGAATCACGGGTACCTGCCTGAGCCCTTCACCGTGGCCGATTACCGGGCCCGGCTTGCCTCACTGAAGGGCCTGAGTGTTGACGGCGGCGCTGTGGTGACCGCGTCGTACCAGGGCAATGACCAGGAATACCTGAAAGCCGCCTTGTCCGAGCTCGGCGAAGGCTGGGTGGGCGTCACTGCTTTGCCGCTCGATGCGACGGATGAAGACATCGTTGCGCTGGACGCGCTGGGAGTGCGCGCCGTCCGATTCAATCTGCGCCGAGGCGCCACCGACCTGCGTCTACTCGCCGATCTCGCCAACCGCGCATTCGATCTGGTCGGCTGGCACGCCGAGTTCTACGTCGATGCCACGCTGTTGCTGTCGTTGGAACCCGTCTTCGCCAAATTGCCGGCGGTGAGCATCGACCACTTGGGAATGTCCACCCGCGGACTGCCGTATCTCCTGAACCTCGTCGACCGCGGGGTACGCGTCAAAGCCACCGGGTTCGGCCGCACCACCATCTCCGACGTCGGCGACGTGCTTCGCCAGATCCACGCGGTCAACCCCGCTGCGCTGATGTTCGGCACCGATCTACCCGGCACACGGGCACGTCGAGCGTTCGAGGTCCACGACCTGGACGTGATCGCCGAAGCTGTCGGCGACGACCTGTCCGCGGTCATGTGCGACAACGCCCGCTCCTGGTACCGCTGCG
Organism: Rhodococcus sp. MS13; assembly: GCF_013277835.1. Lineage (NCBI taxonomy): Bacteria > Bacillati > Actinomycetota > Actinomycetes > Mycobacteriales > Nocardiaceae > Rhodococcus > Rhodococcus sp. MS13. The sequence goes on along the minus strand of NZ_VBTL01000011.1, from coordinate 253,685 downwards.
CTCAAGTGAACGCGACGGCTCCCAGCCACAGCCCCGCCGCGATCAGCGCTCCGAACAGTTCCACCAGCATGGACAATCCGACTGCCTTCACCGCGTGAAGCGTCGACGACCAGGCGATGTCGTAACGGCGCAGCCGCGCTAGTTCGGCGAAATACGTTCCGACGATGAATCCGAGGAACAAGCCCACGACCGGAATCACGAAGAACCCGATGATGCCGACGACGCCGCCGACCACCACCGACAGGTTGGGCACTCCCCCGGACTTCATCCGCTTGCCTGGCCAGGTGTACTTCACGATCCCGGTGACCACCAGTGACAGCGTGGACAGCGCGAACACCGTCCACGCCGTCGCGCCGCCGGTCATGATCGCCCACACCAGAATTGCACCGAAAACGAGAAGTGTCCCCGGGAGAATCGGAACGACGACACCGATCAGACCGACGAGGATGACCAGCCCGACGAGGACCTCGGCCACAGGACTCATCCGACGGGACGCACCTTCGACGCGGCCTCGCGAGCACGGGCGCGTGCAGTCGGCACATCGGCGGCCGTCGACACTGCAACACCCATGCGACGACGCGTGAAGCTCTCGGGCTTGCCGAAGAGCCGCAGGTCCGTCTCGGGAACCGAGAGTGCCTCGGCGACGCCGTCGAATCCGATCCCCTTAGCCTCCACTCCGCCGTAGATCACCGCCGATGCTCCCGGAACCGTGAGCGTCGTGTCGACCGGCAATCCCAGGATCGCGCGGGCATGCAGCTCGAACTCCGAAAGTCGCTGCGTCCGCAGAGTCACCAATCCGGTGTCGTGCGGCCGTGGGCTCACTTCGGAGAAGAAGACGTCGTCACCCTTCACGAATAGCTCGACGCCGAAGATGCCTCGCCCGCCCAGAGCCGTGGTCACCTTCTCGGCGACGTCTCGGGCCGAGGCGAGGGCAACTGCGGACATCTGCTGCGGCTGCCACGATTCGATGTAGTCACCGGCTTCCTGCAGGTGCCCGATCGGCTCGCAGAACGACGTCTCGACCTGACCGCTCTCACCGACGGCGCGAACCGTCAATTGTGTTATCTCGTAATCGAAATCGACAAAACCCTCGACGATCACCCGGCCGTGATTCACACGACCTCCGGCCATCGCGTAATCCCATGCGGCGTCGAGATCTTCGGCGGATCGAACCGTCGACTGTCCCTTCCCCGACGAGGACATGACGGGCTTGATGACGCACGGGAAACCGATTCGGTCTGTCGCTGCCTGCACTTCGGCAAGCGAGTCCGCGAAAGCGTACGGCGAAGTGGGCAGGCCCAACTCCTCGGCCGCGAGCCGACGGATCCCCTCACGGTTCATCGTGAGCTGGGTGGCGCGGGCGGTGGGAATGACCACCGCGGCCCCGCGTTCTTCAACGAGTGCAAGCGCATCCGTCGCAATGGCCTCGATCTCGGGAACCACGAAGTGAGGCTTTTCCAACTCGATGACGGCAAGCAGCGCTTCCGGATCGGTCATGTCGACGGTATGCGCACGATGAGCCACCTGGTGTCCAGGGGCATCGGGATACCGATCCACCGCAATCACTTCGACGCCCAGACGCTGCAACGCGATGACAACTTCCTTACCCAACTCGCCTGATCCCAACATCATCACGCGGATGGAGTTCTCGGTCAGGGGAGTTCCGAATCGGAGCGGAAGCGTCGGCAGGGGCGAAGGCGTCGAATCAAGCTGCATGGGTGCGACTATATGCCAATCCCGATGCAGGTCAGCGCAGTTATCGGCCGTCCACCACACCTTCGCGGCCAAATCCTCGCCTGATCGTTCGTGGTATGTCAGGTTTGCGATAGGTGCGGGTGGCCATATCCGGCTCGGAATTCCGTTGCGGCAATGCATCGTTGCCGAGCCGGCGCACTTTCACGAGGTTGCGCCCGGCGCGCTTGGCTTCGTACAGAGCCTCGTCCGCGACGCTCATGAGGGTGGTCAACGTCGGCGTCGCATGATCGACCCACGCGACGCCGACACTGACGGTGCTCGTCACTTCTGATTCGGCCGAGCACTCGACTTGCGCGCCGCGGACCGCCTCGGCCACATCGACTGCTCGCGCGTAGCTGCAGTCCGGAAGCAGAATGGCGAACTCCTCGCCGCCGAGCCTTCCGATCAAATCGCCGTCCGACAATCGGTCAGCGGCCCGTTCGGCGAAGTTCGCGAGAACGCTGTCACCGGTCATATGTCCATGCGTGTCGTTGATGCTCTTGAAGTGGTCCAGGTCGAGCATCAGCAGGCCGACCGGGGATTGTGTGCGGGCCGCGGCGGCAAGCTCCGATTCCGCATGCCCGAGAAACGCACCACGCGAGAGGACCCCGGTCAGATGGTCGAATTCGACAGCAAGGAAGAGCTCACGCTCGGCAGCGCGACGTTCCTCGGTCGCACAGGCAACCGCGATCGGCCCCAACGCGATCAGCGTGACGGCAATGGACGTGATGACGTCCTCGTTCCACGTCGAGGCGGCTTGATCCCCGATATCGAGTCGACCGCTACCCGCCATCATGAGCGACCACACCGACCAGACCACGGAAACGAAGGCAGTGCTCGGAACCGAGATGCGAGTGGCGCACCAGAGGAGAGCCGGAATCGGAAGGACCAGCGCGATCGGCCCTTCGATACTCAGGGCGATCGGCACGCAGGCTGCAGTGGCGAGTAGCGGAACGCTCATAGCGGCGACAGTTTTGGCAGTCAGTTTGCTGCGGAACTCGGCAAGGCTCGACGGGATGGTGAGAGTGAGAATGAGAGGAAGGACGAGCAGGTACGCCATGACCTCGGTGGCACCCCAGTGGAAAAACGTGTCGGTAAATGACTGACCGCGTAAGAGCCGGTCCAAGGCGCCGGCAGTGGCCGCGGTACCAGTCGCCGCGACGAACGAGACGAAGACCATCCACACCAGCGACTGCGAATCGACCAATCGGAACGGTGTGCGCTTCAAGTAGTACAGAACAAGAACACCGACTGTGACTCCGGCGAGGTTCGCCCCGTTCAACTGCACCGCAAGCGAGAGCGAGTTGCCGGTGATCAGGTCAGCGCAGACGTATCCGACAGCCGCAGCGATCCACGTCGGCCACTCGATCAGGACCGGCCATCTGACCATCATTCCCAGCAGAATGGCGTTGGCACACCAGAATGTCGCGAGCAAACCTGGTGGGCGCGTGAGGATGCCGATCAACGAAGCCGCAAGTACAACGGCCAGCACTAGGAGAAGGCGCAGAAAGCGACTCGTCCCTACCATGCGTCACCTCGCGGTCGGCTACCTCTGAATTCGGGAGCACCGGACGTCGCGGTGACCGTATGCCGATGTCGTCGAACCATCGTACGCAGGTGCTGCCACTCACAGTTCTGTGTTCACTTGCCAAAACGGCAACTACGAAAATCTCCGCAAACGCGGGTGCCCTCCGGCCACGGCAGTGGACAGAGGGCACCTGCATGCAATCCGATTGGCAGAGCCGAATGGACCTGCCGGAAGGGATGCCTACTCGGCGGATCCGCTGGACAGACCCGAGAGTGAACCGGTGGACGAGCCCTCGCCCTCGCCGGACAGCGATTCGGTGGGAACGGACTTGAGGAAAGCTCCGAGCGCGGTGAGCAGGGGTCCGAGGGTGCTGAGTGATCCGAACATAGGAGGTTCTCCTGTTTGTGAGGTGGTGTGATGTTCCAGCGCCATTCCGGCCGCAGGCGGTGGCCGAGATGGTTCGGGAACTTCTGCCGCGCGGATGGCTGAACCGCCCCCCGAACAACATCCCGAGCTGTGATGTAGCGCACTACCTTGGCGCTGCCTGCATTTATAGACCGACTGCTCACACTTGTCTAGCTACCGAATAGCTACCAACGTGAACTGTCGGTAACACCTTCTGGCATAATTGCAGTTCAGAGCCCAAATAGACAGTTAGAAATATCCGACAATGTGATTTAGCTCACAATTGAAAGGCAGAAAGTGTGGCCCGCAGACAACCGCGAGCCACACTTTCGGACAAACGGGACTTACTTGTCAGCCGCCGATCCGGTACCCGGGGTGAGCGAGCCACCACCGAGTGCCGTGAACAGGTCCTTGAGTACCGGAATGAACGTCTTGACGACGCCGCTGAAGTCTTCGAACGAACCCATGTCGGGCCTCCTTATGTCGGGATGCAGTTGAAATGAATTGGGGACCGAGAACTACTCGGCAGTGGAACCGGCCGAACCCGAGCCGTCTGCCGATCCCGCGTTCAACTTGGTCACGAATGCGAGAACGCTCTTGAGGAAGGCGTCGAGATTCTGAATCGAGGTCATGCGACTACTCCTGTGTTGTTTCGGAAGAATTGTTGTGGTCGAACGTCAGGAGTTCGAGCTCGCGGTGTCCAGCCCCTGAAGGGTCTTGAGCATGTTGACCAGGGGAAGAAGCTGGAGAATGCCCCAGCCCATGCCGTTGGCCTTGAGAAGGTTTCCGAGGGATCCCATGTGTGACTCCTTGCATGAATATCTATGACGCGGCGCACGTTTTGTTCGCTCCGCCCCTTTGTAGCCAAGCTAAATACGTACGTCCAGTTTGTTTCGATCCAAGTAAAACCGTGACATATTGGAGCAATGTGTAAACCGGCAGTTCAGGCCCTGTGACCTGAAACCAATATCGAATTCAAGTGTGTTGGACATCACATTCGATTTGGACAAATGGTTGCAATCGTCAGAGTCGGTGCCAACCTCGACCACGATCTGTCATACCGTGTGCTTGTGATCAATCGCGAACGAGCGGCAACCGAAGCAACTCACCGGGAACCGTCGTGCTAGCAAAACTCCTCAAGGCGTACCTGCCGCCGTACCGCTGGTTGCTTGCCGGGGTCCTCGCACTTCAACTCTTCGGGGCCATCGCGTCGTTAGTCCTCCCCACGCTCAACGCTCGGATCATCGACGACGGTGTAGCCCGAGGCGACACCGGATTCATCATGTCCACCGGCGGGATCATGCTGCTGGTCTCGCTTGCGTCGATCATCGCGTCGGTCGCATCGACCTATCTCGCGGCAAAATCGTCGATGGGCTTCGGCCACGACGTTCGAGGCGCCTTTTACAAGGCCGTCGGCAGCTTCTCTGATCGCGAATTCAACAGTTTCGGTGCGCCGACGCTGATCACACGGAACACCAACGACGTCCTGCAGATCCAGGCCCTGGTCATGCTGACCTCCTCGATGCTCGTCAGCGCCCCACTGATGTGTATCGGCGGCATCATCATGGCGCTGCGCGAGAACCTGCAGATGTCCTGGCTCCTGACGATTTCGGTACCACTGCTCGGCATCACCGTCTCGGTCGTGGTGGCCAAGCTGATCCCGCATTTCCGGACGATGCAGACGCGGATCGACAACATCAATCGATCACTGCGCGAACAGCTCACCGGTATGCGTGTCATCCGCGCCTTCGTTCGAGAACCCGACGAGACGATCCGCTTCGACAAAGCCAACAAGGAACTGACCGACACCTCGCTCCTCATCGGTCGCTACCAGGCGGTTCTGCTGCCCACCGTCATGTTGATCGCCAACCTGTCGAGCGTCGCGGTGCTGTGGTTCGGTGCGCATCTGGTCGATACCGGAGACATGCAGATCGGCCAGATCAGCGCCTTCCTCGCCTACGTCATGCAGATCCTGATGTCCGTGGTCATGGCGACCATGTTGGCCGTCGTGATCCCCCGCGCGGCCGTGTGTGCCGACCGCATCACCGAGGTACTCGACACCGAGCCGACCGTGCCCGCACCGGCCCAGCCCCTTCGCCCGACCAGCCCCTACGGCGTTGTCGAGTTCGGTGGAGCCGGATTCACGTATCCGGGAGCAGAAACGCCGGTCCTGTCGAATGTCTCGATGCGATGCATGCCAGGAACGGTCACCGCGATCGTGGGCAGTACCGGTAGTGGCAAATCGACCCTCGTCTCACTCATCCCCCGACTCTTCGACGTCACGGCCGGCGCCGTCCTGGTCGACGGCTTGGACGTCCGTGGCTGGGATCAGGACGAACTCTTCGCCAACTTCGGATACGTGCCCCAGAAGGCCTACCTGTTCGCCGGCACGATCGCGAGCAATATCCGCTACGGAAACCCGACCGCCACCGACGACGACATCTGGGCAGCCCTCACCATCGCCCAGGCTGACAACTTCGTCCGTGAACTCTCCGACGGTCTCGAGTCTCCGATCGCCCAGGGCGGCGGCAATCTCTCGGGCGGACAGAAACAACGTCTCGCCATCGCCAGAGCTGTGGTCCGCAGACCCAGGATCTTCGTCTTCGACGATTCGTTCTCCGCACTCGACATGCACACCGACGCCGCAGTCCGACGCGAACTCAGCACGGTCTCGACTCATTCGACGGTCATCATCGTCGCGCAGCGCGTCGCGTCCATCATCGATGCCGACCAGATCATGGTCCTCGAAGACGGCGCTCCGGTCGGTCTCGGCGACCATCAGTTCCTCCTGGCCAACTGTCCTACGTACCAAGAGATCGTGGCTTCCCAGATTCCCGCGGAGATGAGCGCATGACCAGCCCGCAGGACCCGACGTGGGGCAGCCCCAACAGCCAGTACTTCGACGATGCCCCGACGGTGGTGTTCGCCAAGATCCCGAGCGAACCTGAATCCGCGGACGGGGATGCGAAGTCGAGTAACCCCGAGAACCCCGACAAAGAGCCGAAGCCCGCGCTGACCGCGACGGACACCAAACCTCGCCACTTCAAGGCGACGATGAAGCGGCTTCTCTCGCTTCTGCAGCCACACAAGTTTGCGGTCGTCTGTGTCGTCGTTGCGACGATCGCCAGCATCGCGCTCTCCGTCGCGGTGCCGAAGATCCTCGGTCACGCGACAGACCTCATCTTCGCCGGGTTCATCGGCAAGAGCCTGCCCGCCGGACTGACCCGCGATCAGGCAGCAGAGGCGATCCGCGCATCAGGAAATTCGACGTTCGCCGACCTCGTCGCCAACTCGACCGACGTCGTTCCCGGTGTAGGTCTGAACTTCGACGCCATCGGCAAAGTCGTCATGCTCGCGATCGTCGTGTACTTGCTCTCGTCGCTACTTGCCTGGTTGGAAGCATTCCTCCTCAACATCATCGTCCAGAAGACCATCTACAACCTGCGTGCATCGGTCGAGGCGAAGCTTCACCGTCTCCCCCTTCCATACTTCGACAAGACGCCGCGCGGCGAGATCCTCAGCCGCGTCACCAACGACATCGACAACATCTCGTCGACGTTGTCGTCGACGTTGACCTCGCTCCTGACGTCGGTGCTCACCGTCCTCGGCGTCCTGACGATGATGTTCGTCATCTCTCCGATGCTCGCCCTGATCGCACTGATCGCGGTGCCGGTATCGGTGCTCCTCGTTGCCAGGGTCGCCAAGCGTGCACAGGTGTTGTACAAGGCTCAGTGGACCGAGACGGGCAAGATCAACGCACAGATCGAGGAGAACTACAGCGGGCGCGACCTGGTACGCGTGTACGGGCATCAGGCCGAAGCCGAGCGTGAATTCGCCGAGCAGAACAAGAAACTCCTCGACGCGTCCTTCGGCGCACAGTTCCTCTCCAGCCTGATCATGCCGGTCATGAACTTCGTCGGAAACATCACCTACGTGCTGCTCGCTGTGGTCGGCGCACTCAAGGTCGCCAGCGGCAACATGTCACTCGGTGACGTTCAGGCGTTCATCGTCTATTCGCGCCAGTTCAGCCAACCACTCACGCAGATCGCGTCCATGTCGACGAGCCTGCAGTCCGGAGCAGCGTCGGCCGAGCGGGTCTTCGAGCTTCTCGACGAACCCGAGCAGTCGCCCGACATCGACGTGCCACTAATGCCCGAGCCTGCCGGACGCCATCGCAACGTCGGACACATCGAGTTCGAGAACGTCTCGTTCCGCTACGAGCCGGACAAGCCGTTGATCGAGAACGTGTACCTGACGGCTCGGCCCGGGCAGATGGTCGCCATCGTCGGACCCACCGGTGCCGGCAAGACCACCTTGGTCAACCTGCTCATGCGCTTCTACGAAGTCGACTCGGGCCGAATCACTCTCGACGACGTCGACATCTCGCAGATGCGCCGCTCCGACTTGCGCAAGCACGTCGGCATGGTCCTGCAGGACACCTGGCTCTTCGGCGGAACGATCCGCGACAACATCGCGTACGGCCGGCTCGACGCCAGTGAATACGAGATCCACGAAGCCGCACGCGCTGCCTTCGTCGACCGCTTCATCCACACGCTCCCGGACGGGTACGACACCGTGCTGGACGAGGAGGCATCGAACATCAGCTCCGGCGAGAAGCAGCTCATCACGATTGCCCGAGCATTCCTGTCGGAGCCGTCGCTGCTGATTCTCGACGAGGCGACCAGCTCGGTCGACACACGTACGGAACAGCTTGTGCAGCAAGCAATGTCCGCGTTGCGCGTCGGGCGCACCAGCTTCATCATCGCGCACCGGCTCTCCACCATCCGTAACGCCGATCTGATCGTCGTGATGGAGGCGGGCAAGATCGTCGAGCAGGGCACACACGACGAACTCATCGCAGCTGCGGGCGCGTACTTCCGTCTCTACAACGCTCAGTTCGAGGGTGCCGCCGTCTAGTGATCGGCGCCTCCCTCGGCGGACACAGTGCCCCGGAGCACACCTGACCGATTCGACACGTTACCGTCGAGTCAGGAGTGTTGTCACCGTCTGAATTGGGAGTGCGTGTGTCTGCAGAAGCTGTGGAGAAGAAGGGCCCGCTCGCGGGCATTCGGATCGTGGAATTCGCTGGATTGGGACCGGGCCCGCACGCCGCGACGCTTTTGGCGGACATGGGCGCCGACATCGTCATCGTGCAGCGCGCAGGGCAGATTCCGCAGGACTCGAACGCAACCGACCAGATCAAGCGCGGCCGCCGCATCGTCGAGGCCAACCTGAAGGATCCGGCCGACGTCGCCAAGGTTCTCGATCTCCTGGGCCGCGCCGACGTCCTCATCGAGGGCTTCCGCCCCGGCGTCATGGAACGAATGGGACTCGGACCCGACGTGGTGTCGGAGCGCAATCCGCGCCTCGTTTACGCCCGTATGACGGGCTGGGGACAGGAAGGACCGCTCGCCAACGCCGCCGGTCACGACATCAACTACATCTCACTGACCGGTGTCCTCAACGCCATCGGACGCAAGGGTGAACGCCCCGTCCCGCCGCTCAACATGGTCGGCGATTTCGGCGGCGGTTCCATGTTCCTGATCTTCGGCATTCTGTCGGCTCTCGTCGAGCGCTCGACGTCCGGTAAGGGCCAGGTCGTCGACGCGGCGATGGTCGACGGAACCCTCGCGCTCTCGCACATGATGTGGGCATTCCGCGGTCGCGGCGTCTGGTCCGACGAGCGCGGCGTCAACCTCCTCGACACCGGCGCTCCGTTCTACGACACCTACGAGACCTCCGACGGCAAGTACATGGCCGTCGGATCCATCGAACCGCAGTTCTACGCATTGTTGCTCGAGGGCCTCGAACTCGATCCCGCGACGCTCCCTCACCAGATGGACACGTCCAAGTGGGACGACATGAAGACGCTCTTCACCGAAAAGTTCTTGTCCAAGACTCGCGACGAGTGGGCCAAGATCTTCCTCGGCACCGACGCCTGCGTCTCCCCTGTCCTGACTTTCGCCGAGGCTCCGTCCAACGAACACATCGCGGCCCGCGGTTCGCTCATCGAACTCGACGGCGTCACTCAGCATGCTCCCGCACCGCGCTTCTCGCGCACGCCCACCGCGACGCCCGCTGCGCCGGCGCGTGAGGCGACGGATATCGACACGGTCTGGACCTAGGGCCTTCGGCCCTGTGCGCGGTTAAGGAGCCTCGGGACTCTCTAACCACGCACGGGGCGTCAGCCCAACCTGTAGAACCTGAACATCTCGTGCTCGATCGGCAGCACGTCCACCCGCTCGAAACCGGCCGCCTTGGCATAGCTTTCGAGTGTCGAGTGCCTCATCACCGTCCCGGTGGCAACGCTCCCCGGATGCGACAGGCTGTCGGGCAGGCAGCACGTCAGCGAAAATCCGTACAGCAATTGCTCGATCGGACCCGCCTCGGGATCGAACGCATCTGCCGTTCGTTCGTCCATGACGATCACCGGAGCGCCCGGCTGGGCAATCGCCCGAGCCGTGGACAGAAATCCCACCGGATCCGGAACGTCGTGAAGGCATTCGAAAGCGAAGACGGCATCGTAGGTCCCGGCATCGACTCGCCCGGCCTCAGGAGCCTGTCCGGCGACGTCGACCAACGAGAAATGTACTCGGTCGTCCACCCCACGATCGTGGGCGTTACGACGGGCAGCGTTCACCGATGCCGCGTCGACGTCGAAGCCGTGCACTTCGATCTTCGGGTATCCGAGGGCGAGCGCGATCGACGACCAGCCCTCCCCCATCCCGAGATCAGCGACCTGCCCGCCGCCGACAAGTATGGCGTGCAGGTCGGTGACTACCGGCAGGAACTGCTGACAGAGCTGCTGGAGATACATCGGCCGGTTCAGCAGCGCCTGGCCCTCGCGAGCATCGGGGCCCATCGATTCCCACGTGACTCCCCCGCCGTGACGATAAGCGTCGAGTAGACGCGGCATCGACGACGTTGTCGCGACGAACAGCCTCGCCAACGGCGCCAGGAAAAGCAGGTTCTCGTCGTCGACCAGAACATCGGCGTGGGCCTGCGGCAGGCTGTACCGGCGATCGGCATCCGAATTGACCTCCACATAACCGGCGACGGCCTGCTGCTCGAGCCACTCCCGCGCATACCTTTCGACGGTCCCGGTCCGGTCCGCCAGCTCCGTCGACGTGAGCGGGCCGTGATCGCTCAGCGCGCGGTACCAGCCCAGCCGGTCGCCCAGATACACAGCCTGCAGCTCCGACGCCCCGAGCGTGGCCGCGAACAATCGTTCTGCGAGCGCGTCCGCCGCACTTGTTCCCGCTGCGCCTGTACCGTCTACCGCCGTCATGCCCTACCTCCCGGTTTCACACCACTTTCAGGGTGTGTACCCAGTTCTCAGACGACGACCATTCGTTGGTCTGCCGTGTCGCGATCCGTCGCGAGGGTGTCGTACGCAGCGGCGATGGACGCGACGCCGCGAATGAGGTCCTCGGGAGAACGTGCGTACGGCACGCGGATGAATCGTTCGAACGCACCTTCGACGCCGAAACGGGGGCCGGCGGCAAGGAGTACGCCGAAGTTGGGTGCCACCGCCGCCAACGCCGTCGAGACTGGCGCGGACATTCGCATCCAGACCGACATTCCGCCGGAGCCGATGGTGGGACGCCAGTCGGGCAGATGCTCTGCCACTGCGCCGAGGAGTACCGCACGCTGTTCTCGCAGAACTTCGCGACGCTGTTCGAGCAACGAGCGGTCGTCGGCGAGCAAGTACGCGGCTGCCAACTGATCCATGACGGGAGTACCGAGGTCGACCGCGGCGCGCGCCCCCACCAACTGGGTGATGAGCGCGGCATCGGCGCGAATCCAACCGACACGTAGCCCGCCCCACAGCGACTTCGCGGTCGAACCGAGCGTCACCACTTCGGTTTTCGCCGCGCCTCGCCCATGTGAAGCGACCGGTGCCGGCGGCGGTGCGTCGAGCCACAGGTCCACCATCGTCTCGTCGACGACCAGAGTCATTCGCGTTTCGTGCGCAATCTTCGCAAGCTCGGCGCGGCCGGAAGAGTCCATGCAGAGGCCGGTCGGGTTGTGAAAGTCGGGAATCAGGTATGCCATTCTGGCAGCGGTTTGCCTTGCTGCACTTCGAATCCCGTCGAGATCCCAGGCTCCGGCCGCCGCGAACTCCGGTCGGACCGGAACCGGTACGGGCCGAGCGCCGTTTCGCCGAATCGCTTCCAGCGCATTGGGGTACGTCGGATGATCGACCAGCACTCGCTCGCCGGGTGAGGTGAGCACCGACAGCAACAATCGAAGCGCGTGCTGCGCACCCGAGGTCACCATGATCTGTTCGGCGGTGGTGGGAAGACCCCGCGCCGTGTAGCGCTGCGCGATCACGTCACGCAAGTCGGCGATCCCGACCGGTTCCATCCCGTGCGTGGGCAGGAAGTTCGGAAGTTCCTGCAGCGCAGACGCATACGCCAGTTCGACCTGAGCGGCGGGAGCTGCCATCGCCGCGTAACTGAGGTCGACGACGGGCCCACTCGGCCCCGGTTGATGGGAGCGGAACATCAACCCGTTCGGCCGCGCGCCGGCGGGCAAAGCCACGGTGCTTCGCGAACCCTGCCGGCTGATCAGATACCCCTCGTCTCGCAGCACCGAGTACGACGACGTGATCGTGGTCCGACTGAGTTCGAGCACCGCCGCGAGTTCACGCTCACTCGGCAGTGCGACCCCCAGCGGAACGCGACCGTCGTGCACGAGCAGGCGGATACCGTCGGCAAGCGCACGGTACGCGGGCCTGCGCCCAGACTCTTCCTGCCAGGACCCCAGATCGCGCGCAAGCGAACGGGCACCGAGAACTCGAGTCATCATGCAGTCCAGTATCGACAACTTGGCTATGTAACTCAATACCAGTCGAGTTGATCATATGTCCATGACTACCTTCGCAACCCTGATCGGCATCGGACTCTTCGTGGCGCTCGTCTACTTCTTCGCGCCCGCTGAAGGTGAAGGTACATACATTCGTTTGGAGCAGTTTCGCCTGGCAGCACCCCTCGGCGGCAACTTCCACGACAAGACTTCAGGCCGCGAAAACGACGCTGTCAGACCTCCGTGCGATTGTGATCAGGGGGAAGAATTCACTGATCTCAGTCCAGTTGCGTAAAACTGGACTCTTTTCGCACTCAGAAAGTCTCCAGAGAGGGATTGCATGCCGGCTTCCAAAAAGATTCTCTACATCGATCTCGACAACACCTTGGTCAACTTCCAGTCGGGCATCGATCGCCTGACCGACGGCGTCCGGGAGAAGTACAAGAACGACCTCGACGAAGCGCCGCACATCTTCTCTCGCATGGATCCTCTCGACGGTGCTATCGACGCCTACCACCAACTGGCGCAGCAGTTCGACACCTACATCCTCTCGACAGCGCCGTGGAAGAACGCCACAGCCTGGCACGACAAGGTTCTGTGGGTCCAAGAGCACCTCGGCATGGAGGAGGGCAGCGTCGCGTACAAACGTCTGATCCTCTCGCACCACAAGCACCTCAATCGAGGCGAGTACCTCGTCGACGACCGCGGAGCAAACGGCGCAGATCGATTCGAGGGCGAGTGGATCAAGTTCGGCAGCACCGAGTTTCCCGACTGGAAGACCGTCACCGCGCACTTGTCGAAGCTGGCTTGAAACACGAAGTCCCCGCTCCTGCTTGCAGGAGCGGGGATTTCGAGGGAACGAACTAGCGGACGATCTCGCGCCGGACGATCGTCTCGTCGCGGCCGGGACCGACACCGATGCAGGAGATGAACGCACCCGAAAGCTCTTCGAGCCGAAGCACGTAGTTCTGCGCATTCTGCGGCAGTTCCTCGAAGGTGCGAGCCTCCGAGATGTCTTCCCACCAGCCTGGCATCTCTTCGTAGATGGGCTTGGCGTGGTGAATGTCGCTCTGCGACATCGGCATTTCGTCGTGGCGGACACCGTCCACCTCGTACGCGACACAGATCGGCACGGTGTCGAGACTGCTCAGCACGTCCAGCTTGGTGAGGAAGTAGTCGGTGATGCCGTTGACGCGCGTCGCGTAACGCGCGATGACAGCGTCGAACCATCCCGTACGACGAGCGCGTCCGGTGGTGACACCGACCTCGCCGCCCTGCTTCGCCAGGTATGCGCCGTGATCGTCGAACAGCTCCGTCGGGAACGGACCGGAACCGACACGCGTCGTGTACGCCTTAAGGATTCCGAGCACCGTGGTGATCTTGGTGGGACCGATGCCCGAACCGACCGCCGCACCACCTGAGGTGGGGTTGGACGAGGTCACGTACGGGTACGTGCCGTGGTCGACGTCCAGCAGAGTGCCCTGCGAACCTTCGAGCAAGACGGTCTCGCCGCGCTCGAGGGCGAGGTTGAGCTCCAGGCGCGTGTCCGAGATGCGGTGCTTGAAACCCTCGGCCTGCGTCAGTACCTCTTCGACGACCTGCTGCGGGTCGAGTGCCTTGCGGTTGTAGATCTTGACCAGCACCTGGTTCTTGAATTCGAGTGCCGCTTCGACCTTCTGGGTCAGGATCTTCTCGTCCAGGACGTCCGCAGCACGGACACCGACACGGGCGATCTTGTCCTGGTAGCACGGGCCGATACCGCGGCCGGTCGTGCCGATCTTCTTCGCTCCCAGGAAGCGTTCGGTGACCTTGTCGATGGCCACGTGGTACGGCATGATCAGGTGCGCATCAGCAGAGAGCAGCAGGCGGGACGTGTCCACACCGCGCTCTTCCAAGCCTGCCAATTCGGTCAGCAACACACCCGGGTCGACGACGACACCGTTACCGATGACGTTGTTGACGGCGGGGGTGAGGATTCCGGACGGGATGAGGTGCAGTGCGAACTTGTCACCGTTCGGCAGAACCACGGTGTGTCCGGCGTTGTTACCGCCCTGGTATCGCACGACCCACTGAAGCTGCTCGCCCAGTAGATCTGTAGCTTTGCCCTTACCTTCGTCGCCCCACTGGGCGCCGATCAGGACGATTGCCGGCATGACGTTGTCTCCTACGGTCGACGTGCAGCAGTTGTCCCGCCGCATTGGTACTGCCTGGCTTCCGCGCACATGATGCAGCGCCGAACTGTTGCAGTGACCGAAGGAGCAGTCTAGCCCAGAGCACCAGACCAGACCTGACGGTCCAGAATTTGGCCGGTGACCATCACGATTGCGAGTCGACACAGAGACTCGCACTAAGATCGTCGGCAGTGATTCGGACGGCCATTTCGGGGAAGGGTGGCGAGGTCCCACTACCCGAGAAGAAGTCTTGATCGAGCTAGGAGTGGCTTTGACCCCTGTGGTGCTCAAATGTGGCGATTCGCCGGTTCCACTCCCCCTGGGTGAACTCACGTCGTTCACTGTCCCTGAACTTCCGGAGAAGCAGGACTTCGACGAGGCCCTGTCCCAACTGCAGGTCGTCACGGAGCCTCGCTTGATCGTCGTGGGTAACGACGGCGCGTTTGCCGCGGCATTGACACGGTTGATGCGGCTGGAGCGACTCAACGTCGAACTCGCCTACGTCACCGAGAACAGGTCCGACGCAACCGACGCGTACAAACTCGCAACGGGTGCCCGGGCTGCGCGCACGGCGTTGAAGGGCACAGTCCACACCGTGCCGCTCATTCGCGACGACGCCGGAATCGCGCTGGTCGGTGCGGCAACTGTCACGGGTCCGGCCGATGCCGCCGAATTGATCGGCGAGGCGTACGTCGACGACAACAAGCTGTTCTCCGGCACAGTCCCCGGCATCCGGATAGTGCCGAGCCCCAAGCTCCCCGGGATCAAGGCATCGGTCGACCGCAAGAGCCGCTGGGGCGGGCGACGCTGGCTGGAAGGCCGAGCCATTCAGCTGGGCTCGCCGGCAGCGCGTCTGGTTCGCGACGGGGTGGCCAACCCACGCGATCTCAAGCGTTCGACCTTCTACCGGCACGACAAGACTTGGTTGTTGGTCAGGTGAGAACCGGAGCAGCACGGTCGGCGGTTCGTCCGAGCCCTGTCTTCCTGGGCGTCGTTGCGATCACCGTCATCGCCGGAGTTGTCGCCTGGAACTCGACGTGGGGTTCCATCGCGGGCCGTGCGGGTGTTTTTGTCCTCGTGGTCGCCGGCTGGGTGGTCACGCTGTGCTTGCACGAGTTCGCCCATGCATATCTGGCGTGGCGTCACGGAGACACCGACGTCGAGGCTCGTGGTTATCTGACGCTCAACCCGCTCAAGTACAGCCATCCGATGCTCTCGATCGGTCTGCCGGTGCTGTTCATCGCCTTGGGCGGCATCGGGCTTCCCGGCGGCGCCGTGTACCTGCGAACCGGGATGTTCCCGCCCAAGGTGCAGGCGCGAATATCGCTCGCCGGTCCGTTCACGAACGCCGTCGCCGCGGTGATCCTCCTCGTCGTCATACGTACGTACGGCTCATCGGCCGAGCATCTGACGTTCTGGGCCGGCCTCAGTTTCCTGGCCTTCTTGCAGGTCATGGCAACAGTTTTGAACCTGCTCCCAGTCCCCGGTCTGGACGGATACAACGCGCTGGAGCCCTACCTCGCGCCCAACACACGACACCAACTCGACCAGTTCAAGCCGTACGGACTGCTCCTGCTGGTTGCGCTCCTGTTCGTCCCGCAGATCAATGTCGTCTTCTTCGATGCGATCTACTGGATCTTCGAATTGAGCGGTGTGTCCGACTACTACGCCATGCTCGGTAACGCCCTCATGCGTTTTTGGACGTGATCGAGTGCACTGGAGGAGACTCGTGAGAGTCTGACATTTCAGACATTCATTCTTCTTCAGGAGAGCATCGATGATTGCGACGTCATTTCAGTCCGGCGGAGTGGAGTACACCCTCACGCGGGCCGAGATTCGACACGTGGAAGCACTGATCGACTTGCTCGCCGACGACCCGATCGGGAGCACCCGGGAGACGACCAACCCCGAGGCCCGAACGATCTACGAGGACGCATTCAAGCGAATCGACGAGGATCCGGCGCAACTACTCGTCACCGTTCTGGTCGGTGACGCAGTGATCGGCACCATGCAATTGACCTTCATTCCGGGTATGAGCCGAATGGGGGCGACACGACTGCAGATCGAAGCTGTTCGCGTCCACGAGGATTACCGGAGCAAGGGCATCGGCAGTTCGATGATCCGTTGGGCCTGCGAAGAAGGTGCCCGGCGCGGCGCGTTCCTGGCGCAGCTCACCTCGGATCAAACTCGCAAGGAAGCTCACGACTTCTACGAGCGACTCGGATTTGTCGCCTCCCACGTCGGGTTCAAGAAGTCGCTGAGCTGACACACAGCCACCCAGCCAACCACCCAGACTCCCAAACGCGGGCTCGAGCGCCGGGGCATGGTTGTGCCCCGGTGCTCGCGTCTCGAGTTGTTTCACTTCAGGCTGCTGTGGGTGGGCTGTTCCCGCCGATGGGATGCTGGTGCGGATCAACCGACATCGGCGGATAGAACACCGTCCTCCGATCCGGGCCGATCTCCACCCGCCACTCCGTGTGGTGCATCGTCCGATGGTGATGACCGCACAACAAGATCAGATTGTCGAGATCCGTTGGGCCACCGTCATTCCAATGAACAATATGGTGAGCATCGCACCACCCCGACGGCGTCCCGCACCCCGGAAATGCGCACCCGCCATCCCGAACCGCAAGAGCACTTCGCTGCGGAACTGTCGCCGTTCTTACTTCCTTGCCGCAATCGAGCGGAACACCATTCTCATCCAACAAAATTCGCGTCACGGTGCAGTCGCAGGCCAACATCCGGGCGGTATCGAGACTGATCGGCCCCACCCAATCCGTCCACGCGAACCCGAGTTCCTCCGTCGACGGCAGGAGGTCTTTCAACGCTTGCAGGTCCGTCATGTCCTTGGCCGATGCTGTGACCGTGATGTGCGGTTTCACTCCACCCTCGATCGGACCCAACCCCGCCCGCTCATACCGGCGCAACAACTCGCAAAACCCGTCCGCACGCCGTAATGCAGGAGTACGCGTGTCTTTCACGCCGTCCTTCTCCGGTGTCGGAGCGGACAGGCTCGACAACAACGTGATCAACCGCGCCCCGTTGACCGCATCCAGATCACCCTTCACCGTGACCCTCCCGTACAAGCCTTTCGAAGCGTAGAACTCGTTGCGCTCCGAATCCTCGCCGACCGGAACACCGTCCTCACGCTTGCCGTACTGCTTCTCGATCCGCCGGATCGCCGCCCGCACCGCATCACAATCGGCAATGTTCTTCGACGCCAACCGAAGCAGAATCCCGCGAGCCTTGTCCACATCCGCCAGGGTCATGTTCTTCGGCGGATGCTGACAAAACGACGCCACCTGACGCGCCTTCAACGCATCAACATCACCCCGGTGAAACGCATCGCCCACCACAGGTTCGAGCATCAACAACCGCGCCAACCCGACCAGCAGACTGCACTCACCGATCTCCAAATTCGTCGAACCATGCAACCACTGCGCGATCGACCGAAAACCCTTCCCACCGAGAACCTCACGGGAAAACATCTCCACGATCAACAACACCATCCGCGACTGCAACTCGTGCCGGACACGCACCAGATCCAGAACCTCACCCTTGAGGTCCTCACCATCCAGCTGCCACGCTTCCCGACTGTTCATACCGAAAGCTTAATCGAACATACTTTCGATAACCAGAGACAAAACGGACAACTTCAAGAAGACCTACACTCGAGAGCTGTTGAGATGCATTGCTATTCGCGCAACCGCCGACGCGATTCATTGACAGAGACTCGCAACTCCCCCAAAGGCACTTCACGGCCCGACTCACTGCGCACCTCGACGCGAACACGCTCGCCAGTGGCGTCGTCCGCCACCTCCAACGGTCCGCCTTTTCCGCCGTGCAGATACTTGTCTCCCCACTGCATCAGCGCAAGAACCGCCGGCAGCAGGTCACGACCCTTCTCGGTGAGCACGTACTCGTGCCGCGTCCGCTTTCCAGGCTCCTTGTACGGCACACGCTCGAACAGTCCCGCCTCAGTGAGCTCTTTCAGCCTTGCCGACGCAACCGCCTCGGTGATGCCGACTCGCGACGCGAAGTCGTCGAAACGCGTTGTGCCGTAATAGGCCTCTCGCAGAATGAGCATCGCGGACCGGGTGCCGACCACTTCCATCGCCCGCCCGATCGAACAGTGTGTGGCCCGCCAGGCGTCGCGATCTTCGAGCACTCCGGTCAGTCGTACAGCGTCCATGCAATTCACCATACCCCCTGGCTTGCCATAACCATAGCCAGAGTCTACATTGCTGACTATGGAACTTCATAGCCAGCCGGTGCGGACTGGGCCGCTCCTCGCAATTCTGTCGGGAGCACCGTTTGTCGCCAGCCTCGATCTTTTTGTGGTCAACGTGGCCTTCGGCGACATCGCCAAGAGCTACCCGGGCCACTCACTCGGCGAGTTCAGTTGGATCCTCAACAGCTACGCGATCGTCTACGCCGCGCTTTTGATCCCCCTCGGACGCTGGGCGGACCGGATCGGGCACAAGCGCGCCTTCATCGCCGGCCTCGCACTGTTCACCCTCGCCAGCGCCGCCTGCGCTTTCAGTCCGTCATTGTGGGCACTGGTGGCATTCCGCATCGTTCAGGCAGTCGGCGCCGCAGCGCTCACCCCGGCCAGCCTCGGCCTCCTGATCAGTGCACTCCCGGCTGCGAAACGTCAATCCGGCGTACGCATCTGGGCGGCAGCCGGCGCGGCCGCTGCGGCATTCGGCCCCGTTGTAGGCGGCATTCTCGTCGAGGCGTCGTGGCGCTGGGTCTTCCTGATCAATGTGCCAGTCGGGATCGTATTGCTCTACTTCGCAATCCGACTCGTCCCGGATACAACACACAAGGACTCCGATGCCGGGATCGACTTCGTCGGCGCCGCCCTCCTCACCGTCGGAATCGGCTCTCTCGCGCTGGCACTCGTCCAGGGACCTGATTGGGGATGGACCGACAACCGCGTTCTGATCGCCTTCGCCGTCGCCGTCGCGACGCTACTTTCGTTCTGGTGGAGCAACTCTCGCCATCGCACTCCGTTGATTGCTCCCGACCTTCTGAAGATCCGCTCCTTTGCCTGGTCCAACGTCACCGCCATCCTGTTCAGCGCGGCATTTGCTGCCGGACTGCTCTCGAACATCCTCTGGCTGCAAGAAGTTTGGGGATACTCGGCATTGCGCACCGGCTTCGCCGTCTCGCCGGGTCCGCTTCTGGTTCCGCTGTTCGCGATCGCCGGTGGATCGCTTTCGCGCAAGTACTCGGCGGGACGCGTCGCCGCACTCGGCAGCCTTCTGTGGGCCGTCGGAACGGTATTGGTCCTCGTCTCGGTTGATTCGACGCCCAACTACGCGACCGGGCTCCTGCCGGGCTGGATCATCGCCGGAATCGGTGTCGGCCTTGCCCTGCCGACCATTCTGTCGCAGGCCACGGCGGATCTTGCACCTGCCAGATCGGCCACCGGTAGCGCAATCGTCAGCATGAGCCGACAGATCGGAACCGTTCTCGGCGTGAGTGTTCTGATCGCGGTTCTCGGCTCCTCCGTCGACCCCGACACCTTCCGCCAGGCCTGGTGGGTGATCTTTGCCGTCGCGCTTGTGTCTGCCCTGGCATCGCTGGGAATGACGCCTGCGACCACACCCACCCCAGTTGTCCCTGCTGAATCCGCCATCCCTGAAAGGAATTTGTCATGAGAGACGCAGTTATCGTCGAAGCCGTTCGCACTCCGATCGGCAAGGGAAAGGCGAACGGCGCCCTGCACGGCATCAACGCCGTCGACCTCCTCGCCCACAGCCTCAAAGCGGTAGTCGAGCGCACCGGGATCGATGCCGCGCTGATCGACGACGTCATCGGCGGCGCGGTCAGTCAAGTCGGTGAACAGAGCCAGAATGTCACTCGCACTGCCCTTCTCGCCGCCGGCTACCCCGAGTCGGTACCGGGAACCACCGTCGACCGACAGTGTGGAAGTAGCCAACAAGCAGTTCATTTTGCTGCTCAGGGCGTTATTGCCGGTGCGTACGACATCGTTGTTGCTGCCGGAGTCGAGTCGATGAGCCGAGTGCCGATGGGCTCGAGTAGCGTCGGGCGCGAGTCACTCGGTGTAGGTTTCGAAGAGCGCTATCCAGACGGTCTGGTACCGCAGGGCATCAGCGCCGAATTGATCGCTGCCAAGTGGGGACTGAGCCGCACCCAACTCGACGAATTCTCGGCGTCGAGTCATCGGAAAGCCGCGCTGGCAACCGAGAGTGGTTACTTCACCAAGGAACTCGCCACGCTCCCGCAGCTGTCGGTCGACGAGGCCATCCGCCCCGGTACCACGGTCGAGACCCTTGCCGGCCTACGGACCGCCTTCGAATCCGACTACTACGCCCAGCGATTCCCACAGATCGACTGGTCCATCACCGCGGGCAACAGCAGCCCGCTTTCGGACGGCAGTTCGGCGGTGATGATCACGACCAGTGAGATCGCCGCGAAACTCGGCCTCACCCCGAAGGCACGGCTGCACAGCTTCGCTGTCGCCGGCGACGATCCGCTGTACATGCTCACGGCGGTCACCCCGGCCACCGAGAAGGTCTTGGCCCGTGCGGGTTTGACGATCTCGGACATCGATCTGTTCGAGGTCAACGAGGCCTTTGCCCCCGTCGTCCTCTCGTGGGCAGCGGACACCGGCGTCGACCTGTCCAAGGTGAACGTCCACGGCGGCGCCATCGCGCTCGGCCACCCACTAGGTGGCAGCGGAACGCGGATCATGACCACCCTGGTCAACGCGATGGAGCAGCGCGGCGCGCGCTACGGACTCCAAACCATGTGTGAGGCAGGTGGGCTGGCCAACGCAACCATCCTGGAGCGCTTGGGCTGAGCAATCACCGCTGGACGGCACTCGGACACTAGTGACCGAGTGCCGTCCATTCGGGATCCGGCTTGCGCGCAACGACCCGGAACACGATTCCACCCCGTCCACTGCGCTGCACCTCGTCGATCAGGAAGCCTGCGTTTTCGAGGTATCCGACCGGTTCGCGGGTGAGGTGATCGGCACCGAACCGTACAGAAAGCGGTTCGACGGCCTTCATCAGCGCCCGTACAACCGTGTTGGTGCTCGGCCCGTGCTCAGCGAGCACGAATCGACCACCAGGCACCAGCACTCGAAATGCTTCGCTGGCAACTCGGTCCGGATCGGGGATCGTGCAGAACGCGTAGGTGGAGACCAATGTGTCCACGCATTCGTCAGGAACATCGAGTGCTTGCACGTCTCCGAGTCGTAGGTCGACTTCGGTCTTCACTCCCTCGGAGACCTTGACCCTGGCCTGATCGAGCATCGCAGTCGAGATGTCCACGCCGATGACGTAGTCGACGTCGTCCCCGTAGAGCGGCAGGTTCAGCCCGGTGCCCACGGCAATTTCGACCACGCGCCCATGCGCCTGATCTACTGCCCATTTCCGGGCGTCACCGAGCACAAAGCGCTCGAAGCGCCCGATCTGTCGGTCGTAGTGCGCCGCCATTGCGTCGAAAGTCTTGGCGACCTGTGCAGTGTCTGGTTCACGCATAGTGCCCCGTTTCGATCGATCTTCTGTGCAGTCTTACACGCGAGCACCGGGTCGGGAAGACCTTTCGTGACGAAGAGCGACCGGCCGCGCGACGCAGTCCCTGACGGATGACCCCGGTATCGTTCCAGGTGACCTGACCTCACCAACGACCATCATGGATAGAGACCTCGTGCGATCAAGTAACTGCGTCACCGGATCGGTCCGGCCACCTTTTTCCACTGATTCCACTGGAGGTCTGTGATGGCCGGAGGACTCTTCGCCCTGCTCGACGACGTCGCAGCCCTGGCTCGTATGGCTGCCGCCTCGATCGACGACGTTGCCGCCGCAACCGGTAAGGCGACCGCCAAAGCTGCAGGCGTCGTCATCGACGACGCAGCCGTCACGCCGCAGTACGTCCGTGGGCTCGCGGCCGAACGCGAGTTGCCCATCATCAAGCGCATCGCCATCGGGTCGCTGCGCAACAAGCTGCTGATCATTCTTCCGATCGCTCTGCTGCTGAGTCAGTTCCTCCCCTGGCTGCTGACGCCACTGTTGATGGTCGGCGGCTGTTACCTCAGCTACGAAGCGGTTCACAAGATCTGGGGTGCAATTTTCGGCCACGGTGACCACCACGAGGCCGCTGACGAGCATCCTCGCGACGAAGAAGCAGTGGTTTCCGGCGCCGTCCGCACCGACCTGATCCTGTCCGCCGAGATCATGGTGATCGCACTCAACACCATCGCGGGCGAAGGTTTCTGGAGCCGGTTGGTGATCCTTGCCGTCGTGGCGGTCGTCATCACCGTGGTCGTCTACGGCGTCGTCGGACTGATCGTGAAGATGGACGACATCGGATTGAAGATCGCCGAGACGTCGTCTGGCTTCACCCACAAGGTCGGCCGAGGCCTCGTTCGCGGCATGCCTCACGTGATGTCGGTGCTCTCGGTCGTGGGTACCGCCGCGATGCTGTGGGTCGGTGGCCACATCCTGTTGGTCGGCATCGACGAACTGGGCTTCCACCCGCTCTACGACGCCGTTCATCACGGCGAAGAAGCAGTCAGTGACATCGCCGGAGTCGGCGGGGTACTGGCGTGGATCGTCAACACCCTTGCGTCGGCGGCACTGGGTCTGGTGGTCGGCGCCATCATCGTCGCAGCTCAACTGGGTATCACCCGCCTGCTCGCAAAGCGTTCTGCAACGGCCTAGTCACTGCGAGTTGTGGCGGAGCACCATCTGCTCCGCCACGGCGCGCAGTCCTTCACGCAACGACCGTGGCTCGAGCGCTTCGACGTCCGCTCCCAGACCGATCAACTGCGAGAGCGCGACAGCTTCGCTCTCGAGTTTCAGCTCCGCACTCACCCATCCGTCGTTGTCCTCCGGCCCCACTTCGACGGCAGCGGCAAGCTCGCCCACCACATCGGGGAGCCGGCGCCTGCCCTCTGGTGACAACCGCACGCGACACTCGAAGCGAAGCAGCGAACGGTCGAACTCGGCCATCGACGCCGCCCACCACGACGGCAGATCGAAATCCACCGGCCGAGTGAACGAATCATCTTCTACCACGGCATTTTTGATGCGCCCGACTCGAAACGACAGCGTTCGACCGTTCATCCCCGCCACCAGATACCAAACACCGGCTTTGATGACCAGACCCAGCGGATCGACCGTCCGATCGCGATCGCGATAGACGAAGCGCAGTCGACGCGAGTCCAGCACAGCGGATGTGACGATCGGAAGCGCAGAGATGTCATCGACGCCGCCGAACCAACCCGGAACGTCCACGAGAATGCGGGCCTGCCACAGTCGTGCACTCTCGCGCAGGGGACCGGGCAGGGAGCGGAGCAGTTTTGCCCCCGCCGAACCGACGGCGTCGGATCGCCCGAGATCTGCAGCGATGGACGGCACGCCCAACAGCATGAGTGCGGACGTCTCGTCGTCCGTCATGCCGGACAGCTTGGACTGCCAACCGTCGAGCAGACGGATGCCACCACCGGGGCCGCTCTCGGTCCAGATCGGCACGCCGGCAGCCGACAACGAGGCCACGTCGCGGTAGATCGTCCGCACCGAAACGCCGAACTCTTCGGCCAACTGATCGGCGATAACGCCGCGACTCCCCTGCAAACGCAGCATGAGTTGGAGCAACCGCGCGGATCTCATGGACCGAACATTACCGAGAATAACTGACAGAAGTTGTCAGGAATAGGGGTGCACAATGACCGTCATGGTCACTTGGAAGCAGTTCTCCGAAGAAGTACCCGCTCTTGCCGACGCGGTCCAAGCACGATTCAAAGCCCACAAGCATCACGTCCTCGCAACGCTGCGCAAGGACGGTTCACCGCGCGTGAGCGGCACCGAAGTCGAAATCCTCGACGGGCGTCTGGTGCTCGGTTCGATGTTCGGCGCACTCAAGGCGAAGGATCTCATCCGTGACGGGCGCTACGCCCTACACAGCAATCCCGGTGAGCACACCATGGAGGGCGGCGATGCGAAGATCGCCGGAATCGCACGCGAGGTGACCGGCGACGAGTTCGAAGCCGTGCTCGCAAGCTACACCTACGAGGTTCCGAAACCCCTGCACCTCTTTGTCCTCGACATCGACGAGGTGGTGCACACGACGGTCGACGACGAGCACATGTACGTCGATCTCTGGAAGCCGGGCAAGGAGATCACCCGCTTCACCAAGTGACGTTCTTCTCGCAATGCTCGCCGTTGGCACACGATTCCACCTGAACGGTGGCGTGGGAAAGACCGTGACTCTCGAGGACGGTGCGCGCGGATTCCAGAACGTTCGACGAATTCGCGTCACTGGTCAGGTGGACCGTCGCGACATCCATGCCGGTGGTGAGCGTCCAGACGTGTAGGTCGTGAACACCCATCACGCTCGGCAGCGCCGCCAGGTCGGCCTCGACCGCTTCGACGTCGACGTCGGCCGGCGACGCCTGCGTCAGAATGCGCAGCGATGCTGCGGCCAGTTTGATCGCACGCGGCACCACCCACAGCGAGATGAGAACACCGACGACGACGTCCGCCCACGTCCAGTTGAACAGCAGGACAAGGCCACCGGCAATCAGAACTCCGACGCTACCGACGGCGTCTGCAAGCACTTCGAGGTAGGCGCCACGCAC
Source organism: Rhodococcus sp. MS13 (assembly GCF_013277835.1). Taxonomy (NCBI): domain Bacteria; kingdom Bacillati; phylum Actinomycetota; class Actinomycetes; order Mycobacteriales; family Nocardiaceae; genus Rhodococcus; species Rhodococcus sp. MS13. The sequence continues at coordinate 228,421 of NZ_VBTL01000011.1, read as the reverse complement.
CGCGAGGCTGTCCTTGGAATCGCCGCGCAGCATCAGCATCACGACGATGTTCGCGGCCAGACCGGCGGCCGCAGTGATGATCAGGGCGCCGCCCGGGATCTCGGGTTCGTTACCGATGCGGCCGATTGCCTCGTAGAAGACCCAGGCGGCGACGGCCAGCAGCATCACGGCGTTGGCCATGGCGGTCAGCACTTCGGCGCGGTGCCAACCGAAGGTCCTGGCCGCGGTGGTGCTGCCCTTCTTCGCGAGCAGCAAAGCCGTCAATCCCATGGCCATGCCCACCACGTCGGTGAGCATGTGGCCGGCGTCGGCAAGCAACGCCAGCGAGTTGATCAGAATGCCGACCGTGGCTTCGAGTACGAGAAATGCAACGAGGATCGCAAGCGCGATCGCCATTTTCTTGATGCGTTGCGGTGACGGCCCTACTCCGACCGAATCTGCTGCCGAGTGGCCGTGTGAATGGCCGTGCCCTGCTCCCATTTGTCCTGTTCCCTCCCAAGTCCTTCTCAGAGCATATGCATACATTCGCATACATACAATGAGTTGCTCAGTGAGCGGGAAAAGGCAGAGGTCAGCGATCCGGCTCGTACGCCGGGTGCGGCACAGTGGGCGGCAGAGTGGCGATCGACGAGATGCGCTTCATGCCTGCTACCTGCAAGAGGTCGACTACCAGCGATCGAATCTGGGCAAACACCACCGTCGAGGACAGGCCCGCGTTCTCGACTATCGCCGGTTTCAGTTCCTTCGCCACCGAGCGCAGGACGCGCGCTGCCTCGGCCTGATCAGGCTGCTCCCCCGGCTCCGCCAGGATCATGTCCTTGAGAACTTCGACGGCTTTCGACAAGCGCTCGACCTGAGCCACCAGACGAGGATCGAGGATCTCGTCGTCCCTGACCAACGTCAACGAACGACGCGCGAGCACTCGAATGTTGCGCATCGCGTTGTCGATGGGATCGGCTGTCGCCATGAGCCTTTCGAGGCGCGGTCGACTGTTCCAGTACAGCGGGGAGATTCGGCTGATCTCGCGCCCGCCGAGGAGGTTGCTGCGCAATCCGTCGATGGCACCCTGAGTTGCGCGCGCCTTCTGCAGCGCCTTCACGATCGGGTCCGGGTCGTTCGCGACGAGGCCGTCTGCCACCAATTGCAGTACCTCTGACGCTGTTCCGAGAATCGATGCAGCGTCCTTGCGTGCGCGTCGTACCGGGTGCGTGGGGATGATCGCGACCACCGCGATGCCCACCAAACCACCGACAAGGGCGTCGATCATGCGATCGGGCCCGCCGCTGCCGCCCGGTGGGATCAGCGTCGCCACCAGCACGGCCGAGTTTCCGGCCTGCATGGAGAAGATCGGCCCGCTGTTCAGTAGTACCGCGACGGACATCGCCAGCACGACAACCAAACTGATCTGCCAAGGTCCGCTCCCGATGCCGGAGATGATCAGGTCACCGATTCCGATACCGACCGTGACACCCGCAACCAACTCGAACGAACGTCGTAGTCGGGCGCCCAACGACAGACCGAGCGAGACCACGGCGGCAATCGGCGCGAAGAACGGCGCATGGTGCCCGATCACCGTGGTGGCAACCCACCACGCCAATCCGGCCGCCAAGGCACATTGAATGATCGGTAGCGCCGACGTCTGAAGCCGACGCACCGATTTGCGAGCACGGTCCTTGATACCGGCCCGGCTCGGACGGAAACTGCTAACCGAGGCCAAGCGCTTCGGCGGCGTTGGGATCGCAGTCTTCGAGCAGATCTAGGCAACGCGCGTACTCGTCGGCCTCACCGATCGTCTTCGCGGCCTTGGCCAAGACAGCGACGCAACGGAGGAATCCGCGGTTCGGCTCATGGCTGTAGGGCACAGGACCGAAACCCTTCCAACCGTTACGACGCAGTTGGTCGAGTCCGCGGTGGTAGCCGGTACGCGCGTAGGCGTAGGCAGTGATGGTTTCGCCCTTGTCCAGGGCAGCCTCGGCGAGGTAGGCCCACGCGATGGAGGCAGTGGGATGGTCGGCCGCGACCTGGGCCGGGTCAGCGTGGTTGAGCAGTGCCGATTCCGCCTCGTCGTCGCCGGGAAGCAGAGTGGGCTTGGGTCCGAGCAGGTCACCGAATTGGGTCATGCGCTCATTGTGCCCGCTACGCCTTTCTGCCACAGGACCGCCTCGCCGACGGTCGGAGTTATGCCCGGTACATACCGGTCGTTACCCTGACATGGTCATTGCCGCATAAGACCGAAGGGTTACCCGTGCCGGACTCGAAAGACGACAACTCGAAAAAGAGCGCAGCCCCGAAGGGTGCGCCCGAGAAGTCGGCCCCGACCGAACCTGCGACTGTGGCGATCCAGAAGGCAGACAAGAACTCGAAGGCGGACAAGAACTCGAAGGCGGGCGGCGACGCCAAAGCCGCCAGCGCGCCAACCGTCGCGATCCCCAAGGCAACTCAGGCACCCACAGCAACACCAGCAGCAACACCGGCAGCGGCCCCGACACCCCAGCCCAAGCCGGAGCCCGCCACCGTCGCGATTCCGAAAGCCGCGCAGCCGACACCGCCACCCCGGCAAGCTCCAACCCCGCCGCCACCGCCACAGCGCTCCGCGCCTCAACCGCCACAGCGCTCCGCGCCTCAACCGCCACAGCGCTCCGCGCCTCAACCGCAGCAGCGCGCCGCGCCTCAACGTGTGGGTGTCGCAGCGACCCCACCGCCGGCCCAGCCGATGCCGACTCGCATCGAGCCTGCCGCGCCGGAAAAAACCAAGCGCAGTGGCAAGGGCTGGTACATCGCGGCAGCAGCGGCCGGCGTCGCCGTCCTCGCGGCAATCGGCATCGCAGTCTTCGTCTCGTCCAACAGCGGTAGCGGCGAAAGCTCACCTGAAGCCCAGGTTCAGACCGCCATCTCGACGTACGTCGATGCTCTTCAGACCGGTGATCTGGCGACCCTGCGTACGTCGACGTGTGGGGCGCTGGGCGAGTACTACCGCACTATTCCGGACGCGGCGTTCGCTCAGGTCCACGACAATGCCGTCGCTCAGAAGACGATCCCGCAGGTCGGAGCCGTCGATGCGGTGCGCATCACCGACGACACCGCGATCGCTCAGGTCCAGGCAAGTTTGCCGAGCACCGGCGAACAGTCGTGGCGCACGTTCGACCTCGAACGCCAGGACGGCACGTGGAAGGTCTGCGATCCCAGCAAGTAAGCACCTGAACAGAAAATGCGCGTCGACGAGAAATTCGTCGGCGCGCATTTTGTTCTGTGAAGCGCAGTTGTGAAGCCGATCAGCCTGCGGACACCGAGCGTCCGGCCGACTTCAGGTCGTTGCACGCCTCGACGACGCGAGCCGTCATGCCTGCTTCGGCCTTCTTGAGGTAGCTGCGCGGGTCGTACGCCTTCTTGTTTCCGACCTCGCCGTCGACCTTGAGGACGCCGTCGTAGTTGGAGAAGAAGTGTCCGGCGATCGGACGGGAGAACGCGTACTGGGTGTCGGTGTCGACGTTCATCTTGACGACGCCGAAGTTCAGCGAATCCTCGATCTCGGACTTCAGCGATCCCGATCCACCGTGGAAGACGAAATCGAAGGGCTGCGAGCCTGCGGCCAGGCCGAGCTTGGCAGCGGCGACCTTCTGGCCCTCTTCGAGAACCTCGGGCTTGAGCTTGACGTTGCCCGGCTTGTAGACGCCGTGGACGTTGCCGAAGGTGGCTGCGAGCAGGTACTTGCCCTGTTCGCCGATGCCCAGAGCATCGACCGTCTTCTCGAAGTCTTCACTCGAGGTGTAGAGCTTGTCGTTGATCTCGGCCTCGACGCCGTCTTCTTCGCCGCCGACGACACCGATCTCGACCTCGAGGATGATGCGTGCAGCCTTGGAGAGGGCGAGCAGTTCCTTGGCGATTGCCAGGTTCTCGTCGATCGGGATAGCCGAGCCGTCCCACATGTGCGACTGGAACAGCGGGTTACGACCGGCGTCGACGCGCTCCTGCGAGATCGCGAGCAGCGGACGCACGTAGGTGTCCAGCTTGTCCTTCGGGCAGTGGTCGGTGTGCAGCGCGATGGTGACGTCGTACTTTGCCGCGATCACGTGTGCGAACTCGGCGAGCGCAACAGCGCCGGTGACCATGTCCTTGACGCCCAAACCGGAACCGAACTCGGCGCCGCCCGTCGAGAACTGGATGATGCCGTCACTGCCGGCGTCCGCGAAGCCCTTGATGGCTGCGTTGATGGATTCGGAGCCGACACAGTTGATGGCGGGGAAGGCAAAGGAATGCTCCTTGGCCCGACCAAGCATCTCGGCATAGACCTCGGGAGTTGCGATAGGCACGGCGGGAGTCCTCCATATACGTGTCGTTCGGAGCGCTCGGCGATGTGAAAGCGCTTCGTGTGGTCCTAGCAGTATGGCAAGTCCGACTCGTCACGTCTCTTTGCGGTCTCGGCCGCCGCCACCGACGCGATGACCTGCGGTGGTGGGAAACACTCAGATTCGGCCGGTACTCTGGCCCCCGTGAATGTGCAGGCAGCAACTGAATCCGTGACGAACCTGGCCTTGCTGCCCGGCTTCCTCGATCCCGTGAACCTCTTGAATTCCTTCGGAACGTGGGTTCTGGTGGGACTGCTTCTGGTGGTCTTCATCGAATCAGGGCTGCTGTTTCCGCTCTTGCCCGGCGATTCTCTGCTCTTCACCGCAGGGCTGATCGCGGCTTCCAAGTCCACCGAGATCGAACCGTTCGCGCCGCTGTGGGTGCTCCTGGTGACGATTCCGATCGCCGCGATTCTGGGTGACCAAGTCGGGTTCTACATCGGCGCCAAGGGCGGAACTGCCCTGTTCAAGACGGACGACGCGCGGTTCTTCAAGAAGAAGTACATCGACGAGTCGCATGCCTTCTTCGAAAAGCACGGCCCGATCACCATTATCCTGGCGAGGTTCGTGCCGATCGTGCGTACTTTTGCACCGGTTGTCGCGGGCGCCTCGAAGATGAAGTACTCACTGTTCCTGACCTACAACATCGTCGGCGGCATCCTGTGGGGTGCCGGTGTGACTTTGCTCGGCTACCTCCTGGGGCAGATCGAATTCATCCGCGACAATGTCGACTACATCTTCATCTTGATCGTCCTGGTGTCGGTTCTGCCGATCGTCTTCGAAATCGGAAAGCGAATTCTGGCGTCGAGACGTGGTGAATCGGCGAATACTTCCACTACGGACAATTCGACGGTGACAGTCCCCGAAGACCCCACCCCCTGATTGCAGAACGAGGCGAAGAACTGACCACGATGACGCTCGCATCCGGCAGTTTCTCCCCACTCGAGACTGCCGGGCCCCTGTTGGTCTGGATTATCGTCGTCACGTTCGTCTTCATCGAGTGCGCGATCATCCTCGGGTTGTTTCTCCCCGGCGACTCACTGCTGATCACAGCCGGAATCGTGCTTGCCGGTCACGAATCCGGTGCAGGCCACGTGTGGGCGCTGTCGGTGGGCGCGATGATCGCTGCCATTGCCGGCAACCAGGTCGGGTACGTCATCGGCCACCGGACGGGCAACCACATCAAAGCCCGTAAGGGCGGCAAGTACTTCACCGAGAAAAATCTGCACCGCGTCAACATCCTGTTGGAGAGACACGGGTTCTGGGCCGTCCTGATCGCCCGCTGGGTTCCGTGGGTTCGCACCTTGTGCCCGATGGTCGCAGGCGCAGCCAAGATGAACCACACGCGCTACACCATCGCGAGCACCATCGGCGCGATCATCTGGGCACCGGTGCTCCTGCTGCTCGGTTTCTACGGTGGCTCGTTCCTCGATCGCGTTCCGTGGTTGCTGCCCGCCGTGCTGATCGTGATGATGGTCAGCTTGGTCATCGGCACCGCTTTGGGAATCTGGCAGTACCGCAAGGAAATGGCCCGACCGGCCGAAGACGTCGAGGTCGAAGAGGTTCTCGACTAGAAGCTGTCTGCTCAGTGCAGGTGGCTCTGGTCCCACGCCGGAAGCGGGTCCTCGTAGCGAGTCCAGGCCCGCGGTCCTTCGCGTAGTTCGTCATCGGTCAGCAGAGCCGGATCGAGGATTCGCGACGGCGTCGCCGGGTCGAGTTTCACTCCGATGAACACGATCTCCTGCCCTGGCACCTCCGCTGCCGACGCCCACAGTTGCGCCGGTTCGATGACGAGGTTGGGGCCTGCCTGCGACCAGATAGCGGCGAACTCGGGCCTACTGGCGATCCAGCAGAAGCCTTTGCTTCGCAAGAGTCCCGCGAACTGACCGAGCGCAGCCTCGAGTCGCGCCGGATGGAAGGGTCGCGAGGCTCGATACGTGACGCTGCGTATTCCGTATTCCTCGGTTTCCGGGGTGTGCCCGCCGGCCAGCTCCTCGTCCCAACCGGGTACTTGCGCAGCCAGTTCCGGGTTGTAGAGACCGGTTTCGAGGACGCGATCGAGGGTGACTTTTCCGTGGTCGGTCCGAATCAGTTGAGCAGTGGGGTTGAGCCTACGAAGCGTCGCCTCGACGGTTCCCGCCGCCCGCGGGCTCACCAGGTCGGTTTTGTTCAGCAAGATGACGTCGGCGAACTCCACCTGATCAACCAGGAGATCGGAGATGCTGCGTCCGTCCCCCTCCCCGGCTTCGAGGTTGCGCTCGTCCAGTCGTTCGCCTTTTGCCAGTTCGCCGAGAAAAGTCGACGCGTCCACCACGGTCACCATGGTGTCGAGCTTCGCGAGCGAGCCGAGGCTGAAGCCGTCCTCGAATTCCCAGTCGAAGGTGGCCGCCACCGGCATCGGTTCGGAGATGCCGGTGGATTCGATCACCAACTGATCGAACCGCCCCTCGCGGGCCAGCGCGCCGACGGCGTCGATCAGATCCTCGCGCAGCGTGCAGCAGATGCATCCGTTGGTCAGCTCGACCAACTTCTCCTCCGTGCGATCGAGGTGGCCCTGGCCCGCGACGAGCGCCGCGTCGATGTTGATCTCGCTCATGTCGTTGACGATGACGGCGACCCGACGGCCGTCTCGATTGGCGAGGATGTGGTTGAGGAGTGTGGTCTTGCCTGCGCCCAGAAATCCGGACAGCACGGTTACCGGTAGCTGCTTCATTCCTTAATGGTAACCATTGTCATTATCGACAACGGGAGGCGGGCCTACTGCACTGCAGACGCACTACCCGAGAACTGGCTCTCGGGCCTCGGCAACCCGAAATGATCACGAAGCGTCGTACCCGTGTATTCGGTGCGGAACAGACCGCGATCCTGCAGGATCGGGACCACACGCTCGGTGAAGATTTCGAGTCCACCCGGGTAGTACGGCGGCATGACGTTGAATCCGTCAGCAGCACCGCTGGTGAACCATTCCTCGATCGTGTCGGCCACCTGCTCGGCGGTTCCGGCGAACACCCGGTGTCCGCGCGCACCCGCCAAACGATGAAGCAGTCCCCGAACCGTCGGACGCTCACGCTCGACTATGCCGGCGATCACCTGCAATCTGCTTTGCTTGTTGTCGGTGACATCACCTGCCGCCGCGAACAATTCGACAGGAACCGGTGCATCCAGTTCCAGATTCCGAACATCGGTCCCGGTGAGTGCACCGAGTTGCGCGAGCCCGTACTCCGGCGAAGTCAACTCGTTGAATTCTCGCTCCAGCGCCTTGGCTTGTTCCTCGGTGTCACCGATGAACGGGCTGATTCCCGGCAGAATCTTGACATGATCGGGGTTGCGCCCGAACTGAGCAGCCCTCGACTTGATGTCGGTGTAGAACGCCTGCGCATCGGAAAGTCTCTGGTGCGCTGTGAAAATCGCCTCCGCATACTGACCGGCAAACGCGCGACCGTCGTTGGACGCCCCGGCCTGCACCAGCACCGGGTATCCCTGCGGCGTTCGCGGTGCGTTGAACGGCCCCCGCACCCGAAGATGCCGGCCGACGTAGTTGATCTCGTGAATCTTGTTTCTGTCCGCGTAGATTCCGTTCCCCCGGTCCAGACTGATCGCGTCGTCCTCCCAGCTGTCCCACAACCGCACCACCGCGTCGACGAATTCCCTTGCACGCGAATACCGGTCGCCGTGGTCCGGATGCTTGGCCAGCCCGAAGTTGGCGGCAGCCAGATCCGTACCCGTGGTGACGATGTTCCACCCAGCGCGTCCGTTCGAGATGTGGTCGAGTGAGGCGAACAGGCGAGCCAGGTTGTACGGCTCGTAGTACGTGGTCGACGCCGTCGCGATCAATCCGATCCGCTCGGTTGCCACTGCAATGGCCGTCAACAAGGTGATCGGCTCCAACGTCCCTGCGGGACCGTGCTCGACGTCGCTGCGCAACGCGGGACCGTCGGCGAAGAAGATTCCGTCGAACTTCGCCGCCTCAGCAGTGCGAGCGATCTCCTGGAAATACGTGACGTCGAACAGACGTTCCGGTGTTGTCCACGGATGACGCCACGCCGCTTCGTGATGACCGGCGGGGTGGATGAACGCGTTGAGGCTCAGTTGGCGCGGAGAATCAGACATGCCTGAATGCTGGCAACTGCCGCCGCAGTCCGACAGGGTTAGGGTTCGCGTGATTCCAACTCGGGGTTGGCAGCTCGGTATCGTCACATGGGTGAGCCGCGTAGTTGTAGCCGAGTTCGTACCGTCCGGATCGACAGCATCGGTTCTTCACCAGTGGTGTGAGGTCTTCGCCGAAGGCCAGCGTCACCTGTCCGGAACTGCGCCGACAGCGACGGCGCTGATGGAAATGATCGAGGCCGAGGACGGTTCGGCCGATGTATGGCGTTGGATCGCACGCGACGGCGGAACGGACGAGGTCCTCGGTATCGCCCAGGCGCGACGCAACTCGGCGGAACCTGATCTCGCAGAGTTTCGGATGTACGTGACACCCCACGCGCAGCGACGAGGGGTAGGACGAGCGCTTGCCGAACTCGCCGAAGTCGACATCGCCGGGTTCGGCGTGCGAAGAATCAGAGTGACGGCGCTCGTCGGAAGCGCAGCCGAGCATTTCCTGGGATCGTTCGACGGCCACCGCGTGCTGCTTCGGTTGGCCAACCAGGTTCAGCACCTCAGCCCTCCCACCGCACACAGCGCCCGCCCCGGCTATCGAATCGTCAGTTGGCGCAACCGAACCCCGGACGAGCTGGTCCACTCCTTCTCGGAGGCATTGAACCGACTCCTCGACGCGCCGGGCGCCGAATTGCAGATGCCCGAACGTAATTGGGGAGCCGACGAGGTCAGATCGTGGGAACAGAAGATGACGGGTGGCTCTCAAGTACTCCTGGTGTGCTGCGCGGTCGACGACAGCGTCGGCGAAGTAGCCGCAGCGACAGTGGTGACGGTGGACGAACATGACAGCACCCACGCATCACAGCACGACACCGTGGTACTTCCCCAGCACCGCGGACACGGTCTCGCTCGGTGGGTCAAGGAGCAACAAGCGTCTGTGTTGGCAGCTGAATTTCCCTCGCTGCGAAGAATTTACACAACGGTGAACGCGGAAAATCACCCGATGCTGACCGTCAATCGGAGCCTGGGATACCAGACCGTTGCGGAGCGGATCCTGGTGGAGATCAGGAGAGTCGAGAGTGCGTTGCACAAGCCTCGGTGACGATCTTCCTCCACAGGAGCGGGTGAGACTGCCAGAAGTTGTGCGCGACACCGTCGACGACCTCGAAACTACCGTTAGGCACGAGCTCGGCCAGTTGCTGCAACGGCCACGACGGGCGAATATCGTCGGCCGCCGCGAGAAATGTCATGGGCACGGGTGAGTCGGCCAACTGCCGAAACAGCTGTGGTTCATGGATCCATTCGATGAACGATTCTTGAAGCGATTGCCAGACAACAGGTTCCCAAGGTATCTGCGGGTCCGGCTCGATTCCCGCTTCGTACTGCTTCGACCAGGTCCGGTCCTTGTGGAGGCCGTGCCCCGCGATGCCGACGACGCCGGACACCGATTCCGGACAGTCGAGTGCGTACCGCACCGCCAAGTCGGATCCCCACGAGTGCCCCAACACGACCCAGCTGTCGATCTCGAACGTGCGTCGGACGAGTTCGAGGTCCGCAACCGCCTGCGCCATCGTATGAGCGCCGCCACCGGACCGGCCGACTCCGCGTGGCTCAGGGCACCACGCGCGCATTCCTTCCGGAACCAGCTCGTCGTGAGCAAGATAGTGAACGCATCCCGGGCCGCCGGAGAGAACCAGAACGTCCGCGCCTGCCCCACCGACATCGATGTGAAGACGTACGCCGTCCGTGTCGACCACGTGCCGGGATTCCATGAGGGAAAAGCCTAACGCTTACGCGGGTATCCAGCCGCCGAGACGACAAATGCCGCCTCCATGAGCATCCACCCACCTACCTGCACCGAGAGGTCTCGCTCGGGCACGCTCGACGAGCGCACCGTTCCGGCGGCGAAGGTGGCGATGTCGCCGGACAGACTCGGCAACTGAGCATCCTTGGTCCAGTCGTGCCCGAACAGCGGCAGACCTTCGATCTGCAGTCTGTTGTTCCAGGCCGCTTCCGCGGAGGACAGAACGATCTGCGCTGCGAGTTCGCGCGCTCGCAGGTCCTCGTGAGTCTCCCAGGACAGGTTCACCACCACGAACGCCAGGTAGCGAGCCAGGATTGCGTTGAACAGCCCGCCGTCGCCTCCGCCACCTCCCGTGATGACTCCGTACTCGGTCATTCCGTCGTACACCGCGTCGACGAGTTTGTGGACTCGCTCGCGGTGACGCGGCTCGCCCAATCGCGTCGACAACTCGGTTTCCAACCCCAGCGTGACGCCCTGACAGTACGAATAGATCGCGCGCTCGAGGGTGCCATCGCGGCGGATGCCGTCGAAGATCAGTCCGGAGTCCGGATCCCGCAGCGTCTCGTCGATCCAGTCGGCCGTTGCCTGCGCGCGCCAGAGTTTTCCGGTGCGCGCCAGCATGATTCCGGCGGGTCCGTTTGCCGGGGTGTTGTAGAAATCGGAACCTTTACACCACGGAATACCGCCGCCGTCGGCCGGGGACCACGAATCGAAGAGTTGCGATTCGAGCGCCTGGACCGCGGTCCGGTGATCGACCGAGAACATACGTTGAGCACGTTCGAGCGAGAGGCCCAGCCACGCCATGTCGTCGTAATAGTTGTTGGTCCACGCCGAGACGTTGCGGACCCGCACACTGCGGGCAACCTTCGCCACCCGGCGACGACGCTTGGGCGTCGGGTCACGTTCGAGCGCGTCGATTGCAGTGTCGAGCAGGTGTGCTTGCCACCAGTAGTGCCACGGCTTGAACATCCGCTCGCGCCGAACAGCAGGCCAGGCAACCACGCCGAGTGCTGTCCGGGGCAGTCCCCACAGGCGCCGAAGGTGACGACTGACTATCGCGCCCTCAGCCGCATCGGCTCGCTCTGCCCACACTTCCTGCATAACTACCTATCCTGTCTGGTCGAGGCGCTACGCGCTAGCCGGAATTCGCGAGCGAGATCAGCGGGAATCGGCGAGATCGGCATGCTCACGTACCCACGCGTGCATCGCAATGCCGGCCGCGACACCGGCGTTGATGCTGCGAGTCGACCCGAATTGCGCGATCGAGACCGTCATGGACGCAACCTCTTTCGCATGATCGGTCACTCCGGGCCCTTCCTGACCGAACAGCAGGATGCACTCTCGCGGCAGGCTTGCCGTTTCCAGCGGCACCGACCCCGGGGTGTTGTCGACGGCCACGATCGTGAGTGAATTCTCACGGGCGTACTCGACGAGCTCGCTGATGTCGGCGTGGTGAACGATGTGTTGGTATCGATCGGTCACCATGGCGCCCCGCCGATTCCAGCGCCGACGCCCCACGATGTGGACCGCGGCCGCAGCAAACGCGTTTGCCGTGCGAACCACCGTGCCGATATTGGCGTCGTGCGCGAAGTTCTCGATGGCGACATGCATCGTGTGACGGCGCGAGTCGATGTCCTCGACTATCGCTTCCCGCGTCCAGTACCGGTACTCGTCCAAGACGTTTCGACGATCACCCTCGGCGAGGAGTACGGGGTCGTAGCGCTCGTCTGTCGGCGGTTCCGTGTCGTGCTCCTCGGCCCACGGCCCGACGCCGTTGGGGTTCTCGCCCCACTCGGTGGGTCCCGGTTCACCGGCCCCACCGGAGACGTCGTCGGCTGCGACTTCGGTCATCAGTACACCTCGTTGGAATCTGCAGCCACCGTGAAGCCGTGCGTGGTCTGATCGTTGACACACGAGACGTCTGTCGCGGTGGTCGTACAGGTGAAACCCAGTTTGCTCAGCGGTTGACCGGCCGCCAACACCGGATCGGCGTCGGGACCGCCCGAGGTGTACACCTCTCCGCCCGAACACATGAAAGCACCCTCACCCTCGTCGGTGACGCGAATACCGTTGCCCCAGTTGACCATGCAGCTCTCCGGCCGCGGCGGAACCGGAGTGGTCGTTCCCTCGCACCCGGCTTCGATTCTGGTGGGCAACTTGATGATGCCGCACTGGAAGTTCCCGTCGGGAGTGGTGAAGTAGTACGACTCGTTGCGCTCGAACTGCACGTCCGTGAGCGTCGTCGTCGGTGGCAGCGTCGTGGTCGGTGGTTCGGTGGTCGTGGGGACGACGGGCGCGACGGTGGTGGTTGTCGTCGGCACTGCGGTAGTGGTGGTCGAACTTGGCTGCGCCGCTACGGTCGGCGCTGAATCCGCCTCCCCGCCGCACCCTGCGAGCACGAGCGCCGACCCGACGCCCAACAAGACGAACCCCACCCGAACACGAACCACCCGACTACCTCCACACACGTCATCTTGGCCCAGCAACAGCCGACAGTGCACTCTATCGTGTGGTCGACTAAGTGCTGGTGACGCGCTTGTTCATCAGCCGTGAGAGCCACGCGGGCGAGAACCGCGACGCACTGAGAAAGAGCTTCGCCTGCGTTCCGACCGGGTAGTGAACCTTGTGTACGCGTCCGGCGCCGCGTGTGGCCGCCCACAGTTCCTTCGCGACGTCGGTGGCAGTCAGCTTGATACCCAACGATCTGGTGGCTCCGGTGTCCATTCCAGTGACCATCGCGGTCTGGACGAACAACGGCCAGAGCGCGAGAACACGGATGTCGTGATGTGCCCATTCCAGATCGAGCGCCTCGGTCAGGCCGCGGATCGCGAACTTGGTTGCACCGTACGTCGCCAGTTCGGGCTGGCCGTAGATCGCCGAAGCGGAGCACAGATTGACCACCTGAGCGCCGACGGTATCGCGGAGGTACGGGAAAGCCGTGTGCGTGCCGTTGAGGGTGCCGGTGATGTTGATGTCGACCATTCGGCGATGCGCCGCAAGAGAAATATCCTCGAACCGTCCCGAGGAGAGCACGCCCGCATTGTTGATCAGGATGTCCAGACGCCCGGACTCCCCGGCAAAATCGGCCAGACACTGCGCCCATCCGGCAGGATCGGTGACATCCAGGACACCCGTCACGACGCTCCCACCGAAACCGTCGATCGCGGCCTTCAAGGAGGCAAGGCCGGCGTCGTCGATGTCGAACGCGCCGACGCGGTATCCGTTGCGCGCGAACAACAGCGACGTCTCCCGCCCGATTCCAGCCGCAGCACCGGTGATGAAGACGTTCGGTTCGCTCATCCGGTCAGGCTATCCTGGATATGGAGGAAATCTGATGAATCACCGTCGCGTCGTACACACCGTATGTTTCATCGCGGTGGGATATCTGATCGTGCTCGCGGTGTGGCTCGGATGGCTGGTCGAGCACACCCCACCTGGCACTCTGCCCTATCAGATCGGCGGGCTACTCGCTGCTTTCGGCTCCGTACTCGGATTCGGAATGGCCTGGGCCAATCGCCCGACCCGCGCCGAGCGCAAGCTCGAAAAGCACGGCCTCGAAGGGTGGGCACGAATCGACAAAGTCACACCCCTGCGTCGAACCGTCGACGGCGAGTTGGCCAAGCTCGCACTCCGCCTCACGGTTCCAGGTTCCGATTCGTACTCGGGCCGGATCGAGTACGAGATCCGACCCGAGTTCAAAGACAAGATCACTCCCGGATCCACGGTCACCGTCATGGTGGACCCGAAGAACCGAGACCGAATCATGCTGTGCCCGTGAAAAACTAGACGCTCTTCTTGCGTCCCAGCGCCAACATGCCCTCCACCAGCATCAGTTGCGCTCCCGCGTACGACGCCAGGATCACACCCTCGGCAGCGGCACGGCCGGCGGTCCCGCGGATGAACAGTCGACGCACCACGATCAGCCCGTCGGACGCGGTGAAGAGCACTCCGCCCAATCCGAGCCAGGAGCGTCGATCCTTGTTCGGGACGACAACGTCGAGCACGGCCTTGGACTGCGGTGCCAGAGCGGGGTCCGCCGACAACGTCGAGGTGGTTCCCAACATCAATCCGTATCCGGTGAGCGGCGTCGACACGCTCGGTGCCTTGGCACGGAGCAGACCGGACGCCGTCGACCAACCGCTCATGCGGGGTTTGAGGGCAGCACGGGTCGGCCGTGCCCCGCGGCGCAGGAGAAGAGCCGAGTAACTGGCCTGCATCACCGCGAACGAGGACGCGCCCTTGATCAGACGAGCATCGTTGTCCGGGTCGATCATGAACACGTCGCCGACGGTCGCAGCGGCGAGGCCGGCGAGAAGCAGTGCGGTATCGGCAGTTTCCGTCTCCGAGCGCTTGCGCAGCACTCGGGCGGCCAGGGCGGGTGCGATCAACGGCTTCGCGATCTGCTGAACCCGCTCGTTACCGACCACTGCCCCGACCACCGTCGCTGCCGTCGCCGCCGCAAAAACTGCGTGCTCGATGCCCCACTTGCCCGCCATCACAATCCTCCTGTTGGTTACACGTCCAACAGCGACCGTACTGGGTCACTCAGGCAGCATCGCCGGATTTGACGTCCGCGCCGTAGACATCGACGTATTCCTGCCCCGACTGGTCACAGAGCACTGACATCAATTCGTCCGTCGCCGCGCGCACGACGGCCTGGTAGCCACGAAGTTCGCGGTACCGAGAGAAGTCGATCGGCTCCCCTACCGTGATCCGGACCTTGCTGAAGCGCCACATCCGCGTACCCGGCGGGTTGACTGCGTCGCCGCCGTGCACGACGACGGGAATGACCGGCGCCCCGGTTTCCAAGGCGACACGAATCGCTCCGGTCTTTCCCTTGTACAGGCATCCGTCGGGCGATCGCGTTCCCTCGGGATAGATCCCCCAGACGCCGCCTTTGTCGAGAATTCCGATGGCCGTGTCCAATGCCGCACGGGAGGCATCGGCGCCACTACGGTCGATCGGCACCTGACCCGCCCCACCGAAGAACCAGCGCTGCATCGCGCCCTTCGCACCGGTCCCGGTGAAATATTCACTCTTCGCGACGAAGGTGATGCGTCGGCGCACCATGAGGACCAGGAAGAACGAGTCGACGACTGCCCGATGGTTTCCGGCGAGAATCACCGGCCCTTTCTTGGGGATGTGGTGCTGCCCCTCGATCGTCGGCCGCCCGAACAGCCAGAGGACCGGGCCGATCAGAACGTATTTGAACAGCCAATAGAGCACAGGGCATCACCTTTTCCGTCTAGTAGACAGTGTCTACGACGAGAATAGTAGACACTGTCTTCCATGACTGTCAGCAGCCTTCGCGAAACACTCGTCGCCACCGGCGTCGAGATTCTCGATGCCGACGGCGCCACAGAACTGACGCTACGGGAGATCGCGCGTCGGGCGGGCGTGTCGCACGGCGCCCCGCGGAGATACTTTCCGACCCACAACAGCCTGCTTGCCGCAATTGCCTCACACGGCCTGCGCGATCTCACCGAAAGACTCCAACCGGCACTTGTCGGCAAACAACCCGCTCGTAGCCGATTGATCTCGGCAGCAATCGAATACGTGTCATTCGCCCAGGAGCGGCCGGCGATGTTCGAGTTGATATTTCGCCACGACCTCCTCGAAGCCGCCGGCAGCAACCTCCGAGAGTCGTCACTCCCGCTCTTCGCCGCCCTGCAAGCCTTGACCAAAGAGGCCGACGCGTCCGATCCCACCACTTCTGCGGTGAACATCTGGACCGGAACCCACGGCATCGCAGTGCTGGCGGCGAATCGAAGCCTCGCGCTCGTTGCACCCGGCCTCGACATCGCGGCACTGGTCACCACAAGTGTGACGGACCACCTTTTACGGACTCGTTGATTTACATAGTTACCCTATGTAATAATATTTTTCGTGACAGATGAAGAGCAGCAACTGCACGAACTACTCGTCGACCTCGTGAGCAACACGCACCGCTTCGCGAAGCTGGCAGGTTCTTTCGCGTCCGATCAGTACCCACGCGCCTGGCTGCGCGCGCTCTCACTCCTCGAGGAATACGGCGAAATGCGGATCAGCGATTTCGCTCGACTCGACAGAAGCTCGCAGCCCTCTGCCACTGCCCTACTGCGCAAACTCGGCGAGAACGGTTACGTCGAACGCCGCGCCGACCCGGAGGACGCCCGCGCAGTGCGCGTCGCCATGACCGAGAAGGGTCGAAAGATCCTGAACGACGGCCGAAACGAGATCGCCGACGCTCTAGTCCCCCACTTCGTCGAACTCGGGCCCGAGCAGATCAAGAAACTGGCCGACGGATTGGCCGAATTGCGGTCCATCATCAAGACTTCCGACCCCAGCTGAAATACCCACCACTGAAAAAGGAGGTGGCCGTGAGCAACACGACCGCGACATCAACGCACCAGAACGAGGCTCCGCCGAGCCTCCTGAAACAACCGAAAGCGGTGTGGGCGGTAGCCTTTGCCAGCGTCATCGCCTTCATGGGCATCGGATTGGTCGATCCGATCCTCAAGCCGATCGGCGAACAACTCGACGCCACACCGTCGCAGGTTTCGCTCCTGTTCACCAGCTACATGCTCGTCACCGGCGTGGCCATGCTCATCACCGGTGTGGTGTCCAGCCGCATCGGCGCCAAGAAAACACTTCTTGTAGGCCTTGCCATCATCATCGTGTTCGCCTCTCTGGCAGGCGCTTCCAGCACCATCGGCCAGATTGTCGGATTCCGTGCCGGCTGGGGACTGGGCAATGCACTCTTCATCGCAACGGCATTGGCGGCCATCGTCGGCGCGGCCAGCGGCGGCGTCGCACGGGCGATCATCCTCTACGAGGCTGCACTGGGCATCGGTATCGCGGTCGGACCGCTGGTCGGCGGCGTTCTCGGTGACATCAGCTGGCGCGCACCGTTCTTCGGCGTCGCAGCCCTGATGGCGGTTGCCTTCATTCTCATCGTCGTGATGCTTCCGAGCGCACCCAAGCCCGAACACCACACATCCATCGCTGCGCCCTTCCAGGCGCTGCGACACCGCGGGCTACTCACCGTTGCCATCACCGCGCTGCTCTACAACTACGGATTCTTCACACTGCTCGCGTACACACCGTTCCCCCTCGACATGGGGGCGTACCCGATCGGTTTCATCTTCTTCGGATGGGGCCTGATGCTGGCGATCTCGTCGGTCTTCCTCGCCCCTCGACTGCAACGACGCTTCGGCACACTACCGATGATGATGCTGGCGCTGACACTGTTCGCACTCGACCTCGGCATGATGGCGCTCTTCACCGAGAACAAGATCGTCTTGATCGTGGGTGTCGTCCTCGCCGGGTTGTTCCTCGGCGTGAACAACACACTCATCACCGAAACCGTCATGATCTCGGCTCCCGTGGAACGGTCGACCGCCTCGGCTGCTTACAGCTTCGTTCGATTCGTCGGCGGCGCCGCAGCTCCGTGGGTAGCCGGCAAGCTCGGTGAGTCCAACGTCCACATGCCGTTCTGGGTCGGCGCGGTGCTCACCCTCGCCGCCGTGTTCGTCCTGTCGAGCGGACGCAAGGTCCTCGCACACGTCGACGACCACGATCCCGCGCCGCACAGCGTCGACGAAGCACTCGCCGTCACCGTAGGCGACTGACCCCTGTGAGTGGTTGAGGAGTGCAGGGACTCCTTTACCACTCACGGGGCATCAGCTCAGGTTCAGATCTTCCAGGCCCAGCAGCGATCGGTACTCGACGCCCTCGGCGCCGATAATCGCGTCCGCACCCGTCGCGCGATCGACGACGGTAGCGACTCCGACCACTGTTGCCCCTGCCTCGCGCAGAGCCTTCACTGCTGTCAACGGAGAATTGCCCGTCGTGGTCGTGTCCTCGACAACCAGGACACGCTTGCCCACGATGTCCGGGCCCTCTATCTGACGCTGCATCCCATGAGCCTTCGCAGCCTTGCGAACGACAAACGCGTCGATCGGGCGTCCGGGAGCGTGCATCACCGCCATCGCAACCGGATCGGCGCCCATCGTCAAACCTCCGACGGCGTCGAAATCCCAGTCCGCGACCAGTTCACGCAGCAGCGAGCCGATCAGCGGCGCCGCCTTGTGGTGAAGTGTCGCGCGGCGAAGGTCGACGTAGTAGTCGGCTTCCTTGCCCGAAGACAGCGTCACCTTTCCGTGTACAACAGCCAATTCGCGCACCAGCGCAGCCAAATCCTCACGATCGCTCATGAGTGCTCAGCCTACCGACCACCGGCTTATGCTCGGCTTCTGCCTCTGGGCTACGTTCGGCTACTGCCTCTGGACTACGTTCGCCCGCGGCCTCGTCCAACGATGTTGGTCAACCGGCGAACCAGCCCCTTGGGAACCAGACGCCCAGCCGTCGTGAGGACCTTGTACTGAATTCCCGGAATGCTGATGACCTTGTCGTCACCGAGATCCTTCATCGACGCCGCAACCACCTGGTCGACGCTCAACCACATCGGCTTGGGGATCGTGGACATCTCGATGCCCGCACGCTCGTGGAACTCGGTGCGGATGAAGCCCGGGCACAGCGCCTGAACGCGCACTCCCGTCCCGGCCAACCCGCCGGAAAGCCCTTCGGTGAACGAGATGACATAGGCCTTGCTTGCCGAATACGTCGAACCCCGCCCGGACAGCAGGCCCGCGACGCTCGCCACATTGACAATCGTTCCGTGCGCCGACGCGATCATGCTGGGCAGCGCCGCACGGGTCAGCCGCATCACGGCGGTGACGTTGACGTCGAGTTGAGACTGAAGAAGCGCCGGATCTGCAGTCCAGAACTCGCCGGAGGTACCGAATCCGGCGTTGTTCACCAACACCTCGACGCCCTTCTCCAGACGAAGCGCGACGTTGTCGCGTCCAGCCTCCGATGCGAGATCGGCGACCAGAATCTCCGACTCGGTGCCGAACATCGTCTTCAACTCGGACGCGAGGTCGTGCAATCTGACCTCGTCACGTGCGACGAGAACCAGGTCGTATCCGAGGGAGGCGTATTTCTTGGCGAAACCGGCGCCGAGACCAGAGGTAGGTCCGGTCACCAGGGCAACGGGACGCACAGGGCGATCCGAGTGGGAAGTCGACATACCGGCCACGCTAGTGGTTATCGCGGCTGGACGGGAACCTTAAAGGTCAGTCGACCGGGCGAATTGTGCCCGAGCGCTGCGACGCCGGACGCTGAGCCGGCTTGTCAGCCGCCTCGGGCTTGCGCAGCGATTGATCCGGACGTGGCGCAGATTCCCGCGGTGCAGGCTCACGCGGTGCGGACTCACGCGGGGCAAATTCACGCGGCGGAGCTTCACGGGGCGGCTGCTCTTGACGCGAACGGGGCTGTTCTACCGGATCCGGAGTTGGGCGAGACTTCTCGGCGCCCGGCCGCGGGCGGCTCGGATCGTGATCGACCTCGAGTTCGTTGGGATCAGTGACGGGAGGCAGGACATGCAGAATGCCGGACAGGCGCGCAACCGACTCGATTGCAGCGTCCCAATCCCGGCCGTTACTGGTCACCGGAAGCGAACCGAGCGTCCACTGCCCTTCGCTCCACAGCATGCTGATCGACGGCGGAACCGATTCGGTGAACGCCACCATGCGCTGATCACAGACACGACGTGCGATCTCGAGATCGGTCGCGAAGACGACTCGTGAACCGATCGCACCCAGCAGGTTCAGGTCGCCGTCCTTGGGCGGAGCCGTCGATTTCAACCGAAGATCGATGTCGACGTCCGACCCGATCTCGCGGCGAACGGCGACGATGGTTGCGGTCTCTTCCAGGTCGAACAGCACGAACTGCTCTCCGCGACGACGGCCTCGGACGACGTCGGTGGCAGTCAGGTAGTCCTGCTTCGCCATGACCGCGCGATGCCATTCGCCTGCCAGCTGATCGTCAGTGGCCGTGTACGTGTATCCCTGCGCCTTGGCCCAGATCTGACGCACTCGCCCGGATTGATCTCGCCTCGTCCTGTCGACGTACAGGAGCGCACCCGCGCCTGCGAGTGCAATTGCTGCCAGTCCGAACCACATTCCAGTCATCACCCTCCAGGGTAGCGACTCGCGGCCTCAACCTCCCGCGACACCCTGGTGGACTCGCCTGATGTGTCGTGAACGACTCAGTTGCCGAACTTCGGCAACGACGTACTCAGAATCGTGTTGGCGGTCATCGTGCCGTTCTCCACCGGAGTTCCGTCGACGACAATGTTGTCTCCCGGTTGCAGATCGGCAATCGTGGCGCGGTTGAGCGCGATGAGGGTGGTGTCGGCTGTGGTCAGAACCGTCACCTGCGATCCACCGATCGAATCGATGACCAACGTGCCGCCGTCGTTCGACTTGACGGTGCCGACGGCTCCCCCGGCGTCGCCGATGACTTCGCCGAGCCCGCCCGGGAGCTGGCTGAGCGGGGAATCCGTCGTCGGAGTCGGCGCCGTGGTGCTCGCCTTCGGCGGTGTGGTGGTCGGCGCCTGCGTCGTGGTGGTCGGCGGAACGAAAGCGGTCTGGGTTCCCTTGTCGTTCGAACCGAACGCCGAGAACGCGACGATCGCGATCACGGCGACCAGGATCCCGACCACACCGGCAGCCACCCACGTCGCGAGCTTGCGCTTCTTGCCGCCGCCCGACGACCCGTCTTCGATGAACGGCTGTTCCGGCGGAACTCCCCCGCCACCACCGGCAACCGGATACTGCTGTGTATTTCCGTACTGCTGTGTATTCCCGTACTGATCCGGGTTCCCGTGCTGCTGGGCCGTGTACGGCGGATATGCCTGCGTCGCACCCGGCGGCGGGGCCTGCGGATCGAACTGCGGGTTGTAGGCGGGGAAGGCCTGCGTGGGATTCGGCTGCTGCCCCTGCTGCCCCAAGTACTCCGTGTTCTGATCCGGGCCACCGTAGGGATACTGCTGTGCCCCCGGGAACTGCCCCGCCCCCGGCTGCTGACCGAAGTACTCCGTCGGCTGGTTCGGATTCTGGCCGGACACCGTCCCGTACTGCTCTGTCGGCTGGTCGGGTGTACGCCCCCAGGCCTCGGTGGCCTCGGGATCCTCACGGCGCGGCCCACCCGAGTTACGCGGATCGTTCTGATCGGTCATGCCTGGCTCACCTTCGGTTGGGACGAAAGAGCGTCGAAGTCGTTCGGAGAGGCGCGGGTGCAGACATCCCCAGTTCGAGCATCCAGCCATCCAGGGTAGAACAAAATGCGAATGCCCCGCCGATCCACTTGGATCGACGGGGCATTCCACTTACCGAATCAGGACAGAACCAACTGATCCGCGTCCTCGCTGACACCGACGTGCACGGTGTCGCCGTCCTGGACCTTGCCGGCCAGGAGCAGCTTGGCGAGCTGGTCGCCGATCGACTGCTGAACGAGTCGACGCAATGGCCGAGCGCCGTACAGCGGGTCGTAGCCGCGCACCGCGAGCCACATCCGGGCCGCACCGTTCACCTCGAGGGTGAGACGACGCGCAGCCAGACGCTTCTGCAGCTGCTCGAGCTGGATGTCCACGATGTGCTCCAACTGCTCTTCGGAGAGCGAGTCGAAGACGACCACGTCGTCGAGACGGTTGATGAACTCCGGTTTGAACGCGTGGCGTACCGCGTCCATGACCTGCTCCCGCGTGCCACCGGATCCCAGGTTGGAGGTCAGGATCAGGATGGTGTTGCGGAAGTCCACCGTGCGGCCTTGACCGTCGGTGAGTCGGCCTTCGTCGAGCACGGCGAGCAGGACGTCGAACACGTCCGGGTGTGCCTTCTCGACCTCGTCGAAGAGGACCACCGAGTACGGGCGTCTCCGAACTGCTTCGGTGAGCTGGCCGCCGGCTTCGTAGCCGACGTAGCCCGGAGGGGCACCGACGAGTCGGGCCACCGAGTGCTTCTCACCGTATTCGCTCATGTCGATACGGATCATCGCGCGCTCGTCGTCGAAGAGGAAGTCCGCCAAGGCTTTGGCGAGCTCCGTCTTACCGACGCCGGTCGGGCCGAGGAACAGGAAGGAACCGGTGGGCCGATTGGGGTCGGCGACACCTGCTCGGGCGCGGCGAACCGCATCCGAGACGGCGACGACGGCGTCGGTCTGGCCGACGACGCGCTTGCCGAGTTCGGACTCCATGCGGAGCAACTTCTCGGTCTCGCCTTCCATCATCCGGCCGGCCGGAATGCCGGTCCAGGCTGCGACCACGTCTGCGACGTCGTCCGGCCCGACCTCTTCCTTGAGCATCACGTCACCGTCGGAGGCGGCTCCGGAAGCGACTGCTGCCTCTTCCAGTTCCTTCTCCAGCGCCGGGATGCGGCCGTAGCGCAACTCGGCTGCCTTGCCCAGATCGCCGTCACGCTCAGCGCGTTCGGACTCTCCTCGCAGGGTTTCGAGCTGTTCCTTCAGCACGCGCACCGAGTCGATGGCCTGCTTTTCGTTCTGCCAGCGGGTGCTGAGCTGATTGAGCTTTTCGCGATCGTCTGCGAGTTCCTGACGCAGCTTCTCGAGCCGAGCCTTGGACGCGTCGTCTGTCTCCTTCTCGAGTGCCACTTCTTCGATTTCGAGTCGGCGAACAGTGCGTTCCACCTCGTCGATCTCGACGGGTCGCGAGTCGATCTCCATACGAAGTCGCGATGCGGCTTCGTCCACGAGGTCGATGGCCTTGTCCGGCAGGAACCGCGAGGTGATGTACCGGTCCGACAGCGCGGCAGCAGCCACCAACGCGGAGTCGGTGATGCGTACGCCGTGGTGAACCTCGTAGCGCTCCTTGAGACCGCGCAGGATGCCGATGGTGTCCTCGACCGAGGGCTCACCGACGAGCACCTGCTGGAAACGACGCTCGAGTGCTGCATCCTTCTCGATGTACTTGCGGTACTCCTCGAGCGTGGTGGCACCGACCAGCCGCAGCTCACCGCGGGCGAGCATCGGCTTGATCATGTTGCCTGCGTCCATCGCGGATTCACCGGTGGCGCCGGCGCCGACGATGGTGTGCAACTCGTCGATGAAGGTGATGACCTGTCCGGCACTGTTCTTGATGTCGTCGAGAACTGCCTTGAGGCGTTCCTCGAATTCACCGCGGAACTTGGCACCGGCGACCATGGACCCGAGGTCCAGGGACACGACGGTCTTGCCTCGAAGCGATTCCGGGACGTCACCCGCGACGATGCGTTGGGCAAGGCCCTCCACGATCGCGGTCTTGCCGACGCCGGGCTCACCGATGAGTACCGGGTTGTTCTTGGTACGACGCGAGAGCACCTGCACGACACGGCGAATCTCGGTGTCGCGACCGATCACCGGGTCGAGCTTGCCGCTACGTGCAGCTTCGGTGAGGTCGGTGGAGTACTTTTCCAGCGCTTGGTAGGTGCCTTCGGGCTCCGGGCTGGTGACGCGAGCGCTGCCGCGGACGGTGGTGAAGGCTTCCCGCAATGCGTCCTGGGTAGCGCCATGACGTACGAGCAACTGCGCGACGTCGGAGTCGCCGCCGGCCAGTCCGTAGAGGACGTGCTCGGTGGAGACGTATTCGTCGTCCATCTCGGTGGCGAGGTGCTGAGCAGCAGTGAGTGCCGCGAGTGCCTCACGCCCGAGTTGCGGGGTGGAGCTTGCGCCGGTTGTCTTGGGCAGGCGATCGACGATTGCCTGTGCTTCACGGTGTACGACCGTGGGGTCGACGCCTACAGCTTTGAGTAGTGGGGCAGCGATGCCGTCGGTCTGGTCGAGCAATGCGACCAGCAGATGGGCAGGCCGGATATCGGGATTACCCGCCGACGACGCCGACTGCAGTGCAGCCGTCATCGCAGCCTGGGTCTTGGTTGTTGGTGTGAACGAGTCCACTTGTCACCTTTCTGGCGAAGTCGAACGGGAAGAGCCGCGACCGGTTGGTATTGCGACTGTGTCAATATGCTCAACGCGGACAAACTTGAGTCTATTCCGCTCAAGTTTGTTTTCGCCAGGCCGAGTTGGTTTCGTAGGTCACATTTTGAGCCGTACTAGAATTGTGGCGAGAGTTGCAGCTGGTGCGAAAGGGGGATGGATTGGATCCGACAGTGATCGCCCGTCTGCAATCCAGCCTCGATTCTCTGACCGACGACGAAGAGAGCCGTGCGCACTTCTCGGCTGTGTTCTACACCGGCCTCTTTGCGGAACATCCTCTGTACCGCTCATTGTTCCCGGCCGGGATGGAATCGCAGGGGCACCGTTTCTTCAGAGCGATCGAGTTCGTCGTCAAGAACCTTCCCCAGCATCGTCGGATCCGGAAGTTCCTCACCCAACTCGGCCGCGATCATCGCCGCTACGGCGTCGAGCGTGAGCACTACGAGGCTGCCGGTGTTGCACTCGAGCGCGCAGTTCGCTCGATGTACGGGACCAGCGCGCACAGTCGCTACAAGTGGACGCCGGAACTGGAGGACGCCTGGTCTCAGTTCACCGACCTCGTCGTGAGCACGATGGCCGACGGCGCCGAATCCGATACGACCCCGGCGCTCTGGGGCGCAACCGTGGTCAGCCACGAACGAGTCCTCGACGATCTGGCGATAGTGCGCCTCGAAGCCGACCCACCCATTCCGTACGGGGCGGGACAGTACGTCGGCGTTCAGATTCCCCAGCGCCCGAAAATGTGGCGGTACTACTCACCGGCGATTCCGACCAACCCTTTCGGTCAGCTCGAGTTCCACATCCGCAAGGTGTCGGGAGGATGGGTCAGCCCCGCGATCGTCAGCGAGACCAACGTCGGTGACCGCTGGGTCATGTCCACTCCCCTCGGCGGTCTCGAGGTCGACTTCACCAGCGACCGTGACGTTCTCATGATCGGATCCGGCACCGGCATCGCCCCACTGCGGGCACAGGTGATGGAAATGTCCCAACGCGCGCACAACCCGCGCGTGCACCTGTTCGTCGGCGGCCGGTATCCGTGCGACCTCTACGACCTCGAAACGCTCTGGCACATCTCACTCAGTAATCCGTGGTTGACCGTCGTGCCGGTTTCCGAAGAACCCGAAAACCCTTGGTGGCACAACGGACCGGTGCTTGAGCCACCCTTCGGAATGCACAGCCGACTGATCGGACCGATCGGAAAAGTGGTCTCGCAGTTCGGCTCGTGGGCCGACCGTCAGGTGCAGATCTCGGGGTCACCGTCGATGATCAAGACCACCGTCTACGCCTTGCGTGCCGGCGGAACTCCGCTCGACCAGATCCGGCACGACCCGCTCTACTGACTACAGGAGAACTTTCATGGCCCAGCGAACCTGGTCGAGCACAGTCGTCGAACATCACCGTCTCCGTGAGGATCTGGCGGTTGTTCGTCTTGTCGGCGACGTCGTCCCGTTCCGACCCGGCCAGTACGTCGACGTCAGCGTCCCGCAGAATTCGCGGTTGCTCCGTCGACTCTCCCCCGCACTGCCTCCCTCACACGACGGGAAGTTGGAGTTTCACGTCAAGACGGTTCCCGGCGGTTGGGTCAGCGGTTCGATAGTCAAGGACACCCAGCCTGGTGACGTCTGGCAGATCCTCGACCCGCGCGGCAACCTGTCCGTCGACGAGAACGGCCCCACCGTCATCATGGTCGCGGGCGGAACCGGCTTGGCCCCACTCCGGTCGATCATTCTCGATCTGGCTCAGACCCCGAACCCGCCGCAGGTGTACCTCTTCTTCGGTGGCCGAACGCTTCGCGATCTTTACGCAGCGGACATGTTGTGGCTGCTCGCCGATCAGTTTCCGTGGTTGCAGCCCATTCCCGTCGTCGAAGATCTCTCCGACGGCGGCCCGCCCGACGGGTGGTTCGACCGTTTGAACGTCGACATCGGATTCGGCGACGATCATCTCATCGAAGGCACGCTCGCCGACGTCGTCGCGTCGTACGGTGCGTTCACCGAACATCAGGTCTTGGTGTGCGGATCAGCGGCCATGGTTCGATCGACGCGTGATCGATTGATCGAGGCCGGAACGCCGGCCGAGGTCATTCAGTTCGATCCGTACTGACGGTCAGTACGTCGGATCATTGCGAACGGTGTCGACGTCGATGCCCACCGCGCGAAGCCTGAATTTGGTGCTGTTGACCATGGATTCGCTGCCGACGACCTGGATGTCGTAGCCCGCCCAGTCCCCGAACGAGGTCACGACCTTTCCGACCTTGCCGACGATGCGCCTTGCCATGCCGATCGGCGGCAGCGGTTCCGGCTCGGTGTGCCACCACGGATTCTCGTCTTCTTCCGAGACCGGGATGATCGTGAGCCACGGGTGCTTCTCGGCCAGCTTCCACAGATGCGGAAGGTCGTAGAGATCGCACGGATGCTGTCCGGAGTAGAACAGTTGGACCTTGCGAGTGTTGCCGCGTCGGATCAGTTCGAGGATCTGAGCGCGAAGAGGCGCGACACCTGTTCCCGACGCGATCATCAAAAGGTCCTTGGAGTTCTCCGGAATCCCCAGGGCGCCGATGGGCGAACCGACCACCCAGGTGTCACCGACAGCGGTTTGGTTCACCATGACCGGGCTGACCCACCCGCCGGTGACCTGACGAACGTGGAACTCGAGGACTCCAGTCCCGTCGTACGGCGTGGCCGGTGAGAGGTAGCGCCACATCCGCGGCCTCGCGGCGACCTGCACGCTGACGTACTGACCGGCGCGGTATTGCATAGTCTGGTCGAGTTGCAGCCTGACGACGGCGACGCCCTTGATGACCGGGCGGCATTCGATGACGGTGGCACTCCAGGCGGGCGGGCCGTCCTCCGCGTTGGCGGCGTCCATCATCGCTGCCGAGATGATCGCGAGCGCGTTGCGCCATGCGCTGTCGACCTCGTCGGTCCACATTTCGGCGCCACCGAAAGTCTCGAGTGCTTCGATCAGGGCATTGCCGACTGCCGTGTAGTGCTCGTCGGTGACGCCGTACTTGCGGTGATCGCGGCCGAGCTGCGCGAGGTACTCGAGTATCGCGTCGGACTCGTCGAGGCGTTCGACGACGTGAGCGATAGCGCCGACAAGCCGGTCCCGCTGCACATCCATCGCTGCCGGAAAGAACTCCCTGGTTTCGGGCGATCGAGCGAACAGGATCGAATAGAAGGTACGGGCGAGCCGTTCCGGACCATCTTCTACCGCAGCGACGGATTTGAAGCTCGACCGGACCAGAGAGATTGCTTGCGAATCCACGCTCATCCTCGTCCCGACTAGACGCGGCAAGACCCGCCGCGGAATTTCGTCTGCAGCTTATGTCACAAATGTCTGACTCGTAAATCATTCTGGACAAGTGTCACAATGCGACCCCATTTCGCGGTGTGACCGTCCCTTTCTTATTCTTGCGTGCAAGATAAACAAGAGCTTCGACACTCTCAATCGCCGAGCTAACGTTCAGCGAAATCTCAACCAGCCAAACAGGAGTCGTGCCGTGGATTTTGTTCGACAGGACGAATTGCCCACCGATAGCGGGCTTACGTCCCAGATCGCCTCCACCACCCCGACGCTGACCGAGCTTCAACGTCGGGAACTCGAGTGCGTCGAATTTTTCGACTCTCCGGAACTGGGCCACCTCCCGACGTCTCGGCGGCGCGAGGCCTTGCGTGAGCTCCACCGGACCGGTACCTACACGCACACAGCGGAGGAATTGCTCGTCGGCGCCAAACTCGCCTGGCGAAACCACGCCAGGTGCGTCGGTCGCGCGCATTGGCGGACCCTCAAACTCATCGACGCGCGCGATGCCGTCACGGCTTCCGCTCTCGCAGAAGCGTGCTGGGAGCACCTGCGACTGTCGACCAACGGCGGCGCTCTGCAGTCCGTCGTGACGGTCGGGCCGCTTCCCCGCGAGGACGGCCAGGAGTACCGCATCCTCAGCCCGCAACTGATCCGCTACGCCGGCTACCGGCAACCGGACGGCACCATCCTGGGCGACCCGTGGCACGTCGATCTCACCGCTCAGGTCACCGCGATGGGATGGAAGGGCGCCGGTACGGCGTTCGACGTTCTCCCCGTGCTGATTTCGGTTCCCGACGAACCCCTGCAGTACTTCGACGTCCCGACCGACCTCGTTCTCGAGGTCGAGATCGAGCATCCCGAATACAGCTGGTTCGCTGATCTGGGGCTTAAATGGCATGCCGTTCCCGCGGTATCGGACATGAACCTCGACATCGGCGGAATCGTTTATCCCTGCACACCGTTCAGCGGTTGGTACGTCAGCACCGAGGTCGGTGCACGCAACTTCAGCGACACCGATCGCTACAACATGTTGCCGACCATCGGGGCGATGATGGAGCTCGACATGAGCCACGACCGCACGCTCTGGAAGGACCGTGCACTGGTCGAACTGAACCGTGCAGTTATCCACAGCTACCGCAAGGCCGGCGTCATCATGGTCGACCATCACACTGTCGCAAAGCAATTCATCGATCACATCGCGCGTGAGGACAAGGCCGGGCGCAAGTGCCCGACCGACTGGTCATGGGTGAACCCGCCCATGTCCAGCTCGCTCACGCCGACGTTCCACCGCCTGTACGACGAGCCCGATCTCGACATCCGGCCCAACTTCGTGACAAAAAAGAAGAAGGGCACCGACCAAGGCCGGTGCCCCTTCCACAACTGATCGCACTCAGAAGGGGATCTGCCCCAATCCGACACCGACCACGAGCATCGTGATCGAGATCAGGCCTGCTCGCCACAGGACCTTCTTGTGGTGATCCGCCAGAGAAACACCGGCGAGCGTGACCAGCAGCAGGATCGCCGGGACCAGCGGACTCTGCATGTGCACGGCCTGCCCGGTGATCGATGCGCGCGCCATCTCCACCGGCTCGATGCCGTACTGGGCTGCCGTCTCGGACAGCACCGGGAGCACACCGAAGTAGAACGCGTCGTTGGTCATGAAGAACGTGAGCGGAATGCTCAGGACGCCCGTGATGACGGCCAGGTGCGGGCCCATCGCGTCGGGGATTACCTGCAGCAGCCACTCTGCCATCGCCTCGACCATGCCGGTTCCCTGGAAAACGCCGGTCAGCACCGCTGCTGCCAGCACCATCGCGACAACGGAGACGATGCTCGACGAATGGCGTGCGATTGCTTCGCCCTGATCCTTGACCGCCGGGAAGTTGACCGCGAGAGCGATCGACGACGCAATCATGAACAGCACCGGGATGGGCAGGATGTCCATCACGAGCACGACGAGAAGGATCGTCGTCAGCGCGGCGTTGAACCAGAGCAGCTTCGGTCGCAAGGTGTCCCGCTTGGGGTCGAGGCCGTCGATGAATCGTCCGGTGTCGCCGCCGTCGTCTTCGGAGTCGTTCGAGCCGCCGGTGCCGGCGCTACCGGTGCTGGAACTTCCACCGTTTCCGACCTTTTCGAGGATGCGCTCAGAAGTCAGGACCAAAGTCCCGATCCTGCGACGCTCCATGATCCCGAGGTGAATCGCGAATCCGAGCACCATGATCAGGCCGACGATCAGCGACGGCACCATCGGGACGAACACGTCGGAGGGCGAGAGTCCCAGCGCGCTAGCCGCCCGCACGGTCGGGCCACCCCACGGAATGATGTTCATCGTCGCGTTGGACAAGCCGGCGATCACCGTCAGTACAACGGGACTGACACCGAGTTTGAGGTAGAGCGGCAGTAGCGCGGAGGTCACGATGATGAAGGTCGTCGAACCGTCTCCGTCCAGCGAAACCACCATCGCGAGCACCGCGGTGCCGACCACGAGCCGCATCGGATCGTCTCGCACCATCCGCAAGATGAGTTTGACCAGCGGATCGAAGAGGCCGACGTCGATCATGATTCCGAAGAAGATGATCGCGAAGAACAACAGCGCCGCGGTGGGTGCGAGCGACTTGATGCCGTCGGTGATCATGTCGCCGATGCCGAGGCCCGCTCCGGCGAGTAGTCCGAAGGCCACCGGCACCAGGGTCAGTCCCACCACCGGGGTCGCGCGTTTGGTGAGGATCAGGAACATGAACACCGCAACCATGAGGAAGCCGAGTGTGACGAGCATGATGAACTCCTTTTGTGCTGAGTTGCCGAGAAAAACGGCACGGCAAATCGAGCCGGTGGCCTTCGTGGAGATGAAACGAAACTTCGGTTGTGCTCAGTTGGTGCCGGGCGGAACGAGTGTCGCGTCGACGAACCGGGATTGTTCGGCGAGGAAGGCAGAGAACTCGGGTTCGGTGAGAACTGCGCTGTTCCAACCATTTCGGTCGGACAGCTCGTTCCACCGTGGACTTGCCGCAAGATCCCGCACTAAATTCTGTAAATGCTGACGCTGGTCGTCACTCAATCCGGGGGGCGCCATGAGACCCCGCCAGTTGGTGAACGTGACGTCGACGCCCGACTCCGCCATGGTCGGTGCATCCACCGCCGGAGTGCGCTCCGGCGAACTGACCGCAAGGACCCGAACCGTGCCTGCCGCAATCTGATCCAGGTACTCCCCGATACCGGTGGCGGCGACGTCGACCTGCCTGGTCAGCAGCGCCGGAAGCAGCTCTCCGCCGCCGTCGTAGATTCGGTAAGGGGACAGCGACGGATCGACGCCGACCGCCCGTGCGAACAGAAGGCGGAACAGCCCGTCCGGTCCGCCTTCACTCGAACCACCACCGATCGAGATCGACGACGGATCCGCCACCCAGGCCTGCGTCAGATCTGCCAGAGTTTTGTACGGCGAATCTGCTGGGACCAGTACAGCTTCCGGCTCTTCGACCAGTCTCGCGATCGGTGTCACGTCGGAAAGGGTGTGCTCGGACGGCAGTATCTCGAGCGAACCGAGAACGCCGAGTCCCATGACCATGAGTAGATCGGGATTTCCGCGTTCGAGAGCCAACCGGTTGAGTCCGACGATGCCACCCGATCCGGGCAGAACAACGACGTCGGCGTCGACGGTCCCTTCGTCGGCCAGTGCCTGCACCATGGTCCGGGCGGTCAGGTCGTAACCACCACCGGCCACCGAGGGCACCAGTACACGCAGTTCTTCGGAACTCTCACCCGCTCGACCACCGGCGAAGAAGGACTCGACCGGAGTGCATCCGGTCGAGAGCACAAGAGCCATCGCGCAAGCACCGAGCAGGGCGATATGCCTGCTCAGTCGCTTCGATGTCCTCATGGCCTTGTCCTTGTCTGCTGGCTGTCTGCTGGCTGTCTGCTGGTACCGCTGTGTGAACAGGTTTCATACTGACGCACTTTGTGACTGGGGTCACCATTGGGAAAGCAAATTGATTTGTGCTCATTGTGCTCACGAACAGCTGCTTTCCCGGCATCGAACCGAAGGCTAGGGTCTGGCTGGTGTCCTCAGGAAACGAGCAGGCCGAGCGAGAGCGCAAGTCGCCTCTGCGTGAGCGCCTGTTCCGGCGCCGGCACACTCTGGCGACCCAACTTCTCGAACTGCAACTTCTGATCGTCGTCGCAGTTCTCGTGTGTGTCACCGCCCTCTCTCTCGCTCAGTCGTCTGCGAGTTTCCAACGCGAGGAGGGACGTCGCGCACTCTCGGCAGCGGAATCACTCGCAGCCAATCCAGCGGTACGTGAACTACTCCCCCAGGCGCAGACTCGTCTCCGCTCCGGACTACAAGGTTCGGTCGACTCGGTGCGCGCCATCTCGGGCGTCACCTACGTCTCGCTTGCCGACGCCGACGGCAGTGTCGTCATTTCGACGCGTCCCGGCGATGTCGGCGTCGACGCACGTCAGACACAGGATCGGTCATGGACGGGTTTGGTCGACACCTCCTCCGGCAAGGCAGTGGAAGCGCACGTTCCGATTCTCGGCAGTGAAGGAGGGATCACCGGAACCGCGATCGTCGGCATCGAGTACCCCTCGATCTGGACGCGACTGCTGCAATCTGCACCGAACCTCCTGGTATACCTCGCGGTGGCCTCGCTTCTCGGGGGCGTCGGTTCGATCCTGTTGGCCCGCAGGGTCAAACGGCAGACCCTCGGCATGGAGGCCCGCGAGATCCTGGACCTGGTTCGCCAACGTGAGGCGATGCTGCGTGGCCTCAAGGAAGGTGTCATCGCATTCGACGCGCAGGGAAAGGTGGTGCTGATGAGCGACAGTGCCCACCAACTCCTCGACATCCCACGCGGGAGTGCCGGTAGATCTGTGCGAGACCTCGGTCTCGACGACCGACTCCAGAGTGTACTGACCTCCGGCACAACCGAATCCGATCAGTTGGTTCTTGTCGGAGATCGACTACTCGTCCTCAACACCGTCTTGATCGAATCGAAAGGCCGCACCATCGGGTCGGTCACCACCTTCCGCGACCGCACCGAATTGCGCTCCGTGGAAGAAGAACTCGACGTGACCAAAACCAGCACGGACGCGCTACGCGCCCACATCCACGAGTTCGACAATCAGTTGCACACCATTTCCGGCCTCATCCAGCTCGGCGAGTACGACGAGGTGGTCGGCTACGTCGAGGGCCTGACCATGGAGCGCGCACAGGTCAGTGCGGCCGTGACCGACAAGATCGCCGACGTCGGCACTGCCGCACTCGTGATCGCCAAGATAGGTGCCGCTGCACAGGGATTGGTCACCGTGGAACTGACCTCGGACGCGCACCTGGACTCGGTTGATCGCCGACTCGGCCGAGACCTCGTGACGGTGGTCGGAAACCTCGTCGACAATGCCGTCGACGCTGTCGGTGAGATGCCGGAAGCGTCGCGCCGCAAGGTTCGATTGTCGATTCGGGGCCGTGGCACCGCCGTCGAAGTGCGGGTCGAGGACGCCGGCCCCGGTATCGCGCCGGAGAATCGCGACAGGGTTTTCGGCCAGGGCTGGAGCACCAAGGGACAATCGAGCGACGGACACGGTTTCGGCTTGGCACTGGTACGCCTGACGTGTCGTCGACGCGGTGGCGACGTCACCGTGAGCAGTCGTTCGACAGAGGGCATCGAATGGACTGTCTTCACCGCAGTCCTACACGACGGAGAGGGCGCATGATCCGGGTACTGGTGGTCGACGACGACTTCATGGTGGCGAAGGTGCACAGCGGATTCGTCTCGCGGATAGACGGTTTCGAAGTGTGTGGCGTTGCCCATTCGGCCGATGCCGCGCTGGCCGCAGTCGGTGAGTTGCAACCCGACCTGGTGCTTCTCGACGTCCACCTGCCTGGCACCACCGGACTCGATCTGATCGCCCCGTTTCGCGAGCTGGCACCGGAGCTGGATGTTCTTGTCATCACGAGTGAGCGCGAGGCCGGCTCGGTCAAGAAGGCGCTGCGCAGCGGCGTCGTGCATTACCTGATGAAGCCATTCACGTTCGAGGTTCTCCGTGAGCGTCTCGAGCGTTACCGATCGACATACGCGAATCTCGACAGCCCCGGCGAAGCAGAACAGACAGCAGTGGACGAGGCCTTCGGTGTGGCAGGTGGCGCGCCCGGGGCGTCGTCCCACAAAGGTTTGCCCAAGGGACTCAGTCCCGAGACTCTTCTGTTGGTCGAGACAGCTCTGCGAGACGACACCGAACCCGCCTCGGCAACAGACATTTCCGAGAGAGTCGGTATCTCGCGCGCGAGCGCGAGGCGCTACCTCGAGTACCTCTACGAGTCCGGGCGGTCCACCACCTCGCTGAAATACGGAGTGGTGGGCCGCCCGGAGCGTCGTTACGTCTGGAAACGCTGACCCTTCGCTACACGACGCTGGTTCCTAGACTGCGCGGGCGCTGGTCTCCCAGTACCGCGCGCGCAGTGCCTTCTTGTCCAGCTTGCCCAGCGGTGTCAACGGGAGTGAATCCACGAAGTCGATGCTCTTGGGAGCGTGAACCGAACCCTTGGCTGCCTTCACCTTGTCGACCAGTTCCTCGGTGTCCACGGTCAGTCCGGCACGAAGCACCACGCAGGCCTTGACGGCTTCGCCCCACTTGTCGTCCGGTACACCGACTACCGCCACCGATGCGACGGACGGGTGCGCCGAGATCACGTCTTCGATCTCGCGCGGGAACACGTTGAAACCACCGGTCACGATCATGTCCTTCTTGCGATCGACGATGGACATGAACCCGTCCTTGTCCTTACGTGCGATGTCTCCGGTGTGCAGCCAACCCCCACGGAACGCCTCGGCGGTTTCGGCCGGCTTCTTCCAGTAGCCCTTCATGATCAGCGGGCCGCGCACGCAGATCTCACCGAGCTCTCCCTGCGGCACCTCGTTGAGGTCGTCGTCGAGCAACCGGACGTCGAGCCATGGCACCGGCCGCCCACAGGTCGCGAGGCGGGCCGGATCGTCGGCGACGTGTTCTTCCTTGCGCAGCACCGAGATTGTCATGCCGCACTCGGTCTGACCGTAGAACTGGAAGAAGATCTGCCCGAACTTCTTGATGCCCTCTTGCAATCTGGCCGGGGACATCGCGGACGCTCCGTAGAACAGCGTTTGCAGACTCGATACGTCACGCTTGGGCAGATCGGGGTGGTCCATGAGCATGTAGATCATGGTGGGCACCAACATGGTTGCCGTGATCTTGTGCTTCTCGATCGCCTCGAGCACGGCCCCCGGTTCGAAGGCGGGCAGGACGATCAGAGCGCCGCCGCGCAGCAAAGTCGGGATGAAGAACGCCGCGCCTGCATGTGAGAGTGGCGTGCAGATGAGAAAGCGGTTGTCCTCGGGCCACTGCCACTCCGACATCTGGATCTGATTGAGCGCTGCACCCGAACGGAACGATCCCACAACACCTTTGGGCTTGCCGGTCGTTCCACCGGTGTAGACCATGCTGCTGGCGTCTTCGGCATCGACGTGCGCTGCCTTCAGCGGCGCAGGCTCGAATGTCGCGGCCAGAGCAAGGATGTCGATCCCCACTTCGGACGGGCCCATCGAGAGCACGTTGGTCAGCGAAGGCGACGACGCCTTCAACTCGGCGGCGCGCTCTTCGAAGGCGTTGGGATCGAAGATGAGGGTCTCGATCTCGGCGTCGTCGACGATGTACTTGTGGTCGTCGAGCGATCCCATCGGGTTCAAGGCACTCGCCCGGCAGCCGGTGATCATGGTCGCGCCCATGCTGATCAGCACCTCGGGGCGGTTCTTCGACAGCATCGCGGTGCTGGTGCCCTGAGTGATTCCCAACGACGCGAGAGCCTGGGCGAAGCAGCTGATC
Organism: Rhodococcus sp. MS13; assembly: GCF_013277835.1. Classification (NCBI taxonomy): domain Bacteria; kingdom Bacillati; phylum Actinomycetota; class Actinomycetes; order Mycobacteriales; family Nocardiaceae; genus Rhodococcus; species Rhodococcus sp. MS13. Next base: position 193,204 of record NZ_VBTL01000011.1, on the reverse strand, counting down.
TGATCGCGCATCTGCCCTCCGGTGAGGATCACGTCTCCGAGGTACAGCGCAGGCTTGTCGTGATTGCGTTCCAGAGCGGTGATGAGCAGGTCCGGACCGTATACCGGTCGGTGCAGGTCAGCGAACTCGTCTGTCATCTGGTCTTCCTTCTGCTCGGCGCGTGCAGTCATCGAGATGTGCTCCCGGTCACGGATACGATATCCAGAATTGCACAAAACTGGAACAGGTTCCACCTCTTCGATCGAATCCGAGAATGCTCCCGATCAGCGGGAAGCCCGTCGTCACCCGCGAGAGCGGTGGTTAGCGTCGATGTACCCACCGAGACGACAGCGTCTCGGTCGCGTCCAACGGAGAGTGTCATGACTACCAACCTCGGTACCGCCCACTTCACGGCATCTGCTCCCCGTACGTCCACCACGCTCCTCTCGGATTTCGACTCGCTGTACGGCACCGTGCGCTCGGCACCCGACGGGTCCGTCGTCGAACAGGACGTCGTGTTCTTCGGGCGCCCTGATCCGGGCGCGCTGCTCACCGGATCCGTGAGGCCGCTGGGCTCGACTCTCGAGCGGATCACCGAATACCACGACCAGACCGGGCATCTGGTTGCCGAGGTCTTCGTCCGGGAAGCCCCGACAGCGGGCACCGGAACCGATTCCGTTGCTGCCCTTGCCGATTTCGCCGCTCGTCGTTACGGCTCGGCGTCGCTACGACGGTTCCGCGGACGTTGCACCGCAACTTCCGCGGGAGCAGATCTGAACTGCTCCGTGACGGTGCTCGCTACGTACGAGAAGGACCACGAGAGCGTCGCCGACGTAGCTCTGGTCGCCACCGATCCCACCGGGGTCGTCACCGCTCGGGCCTGGGCGACTTACGCGATCGACGATGTGGCGACACTCGCGAGCTGAATCTCTGCAGGTCACCGAGCGGGTGTTCCATCCAGCGGGAACTGCCGTATCTCCAGAGGACGCTTCGTCGTTGTATGAGACGGATCACATCACTGGAGCGTCGCAAGACGCGGCTCGGAGGAAGACATGGCACTCGGAACCGGCCCACTCACCACTACGGACGCCTCGACGCAGTCGGGCGCCGGCGAGGAAATTCGAGAAATCGAAGCGGCAGCGCCCCCGGCGCGGTTCGCGCGTGGATGGCACTGCCTCGGACTGAGCAATACCTATCGCGACGGTCAGCCCCACCAGATCGAGGCATTCGGCACCAGCCTTGTCGTCTTCGCCGACAGCAAGGGCGACATCAAGATTCTCGACGCCTACTGCCGCCACATGGGTGGCAACCTCGCTCACGGAACCGTCAAGGGCGATTCGATCGCCTGCCCGTTCCACGACTGGCGTTGGGGCGGTAACGGAAAATGTACGGCGATCCCCTACGCACGACGCGTTCCGCCGCTGGCCAAGACGCGGGCGTGGACCACACTCGAGAAGAACGGTCAGCTGTTCGTCTGGCACGATCCCCAGGGGAATCCCCCGCCCGCCGAGGTCACAATTCCCGACATCGAGGGCTTCGGAAGCGATGAGTGGAGCGACTGGAGCTGGAACACGCTCACCATCGAAGGCTCTCATTGCCGCGAGATCGTGGACAACGTCGTGGACATGGCCCACTTCTTCTACGTTCACTACTCCTTCCCCAAATACTTCAAGAACATCTTCGAAGGTCACGTAGCGAGCCAGTACATGGAATCGGTGGGACGCGAGGACATCATCAGCGGCACCAACTACGGCGATCCCAACGCTGTTCTTCGTTCGGATGCTTCGTATTTCGGTCCGTCGTACATGATCGACTGGATCAAGAGCGAAGCCAACGGGCAGATCATCGAAACTGTATTGATCAACTGCCACTACCCCATCTCGAACAATGCCTTCGTGTTGCAGTACGGCGCGATGGTCAAGAAGCTTCCCGGTATGGACGACGAGTCCACTGCCGCGATGGCCGCGCAGTTCACCGAGGGCGTCGAGATGGGATTCCTTCAGGACGTGGAGATCTGGAAGAACAAGGCCCCGATCGACAACCCGCTGCTCTCGGAGGAGGACGGCCCGGTTTACCAGTTGCGGCGCTGGTACAACCAGTTCTACACCGATGTCGAGAACGTCACGGAAGACATGACGAAGCGCTTCGAATTCGAGATCGACACTACCCGTGCAGTGGAGAGCTGGAAGCGGGAAGTCGCCGAAAACGTTGCCGCACGTGACGCCCAGGCGCTCGAGACAACCTCCTGATTCGCAGTCGAAAACACTGCTGAGACAACCTGACTGAACGCAAGGAACAACATGACGTACGAAGTGCTCGAACAGATCAACGCGATGGCCGACGACATCTTCGCCGAAGGCATCGAGGCCGAGCGGATCGGCCGGGTGGCCGACGACACCGCCAAGAAGATGAAGGCAATCGGTTCCATCCGCATGCTCCAACCCAAGGAACACGGCGGAATGGAGGCGCATCCTCGCGAGTTCGCCGAGACCGTGATGCGCATGGCTTCGCTCAATCCCTCGGCCGGCTGGGTACACGGGATCGTCGGAGTTCACCCGTGGCAGCTCGCGTTCGCGGATCCCAAGGTGCAGCAGGAGATCTGGGGATCGGATCCCGACACCTGGATGGCATCGCCGTACATGCCCGGCGGAATGTGTATCCCCACCGACGGCGGCTACAAGTTCTCCGGCCGCTGGCAGTTCTCTTCCGGCACCGACCATTGCGACTGGGCTTTCCTCGGTGCGATGGCGTGCGACAAGGACGGCAACATGGAGATGCCGCCGCGCATGCTCCATGTGATCATTCCGCGCACCGACTACGAGATCATCGAAGACTCGTGGGATGTCATGGGACTTCGCGGCACCGGCTCCAAGGACCTCGTGGTCAAGGATGCGTACGTCCCCGATTACCGCGTCATGGACTGCGACGAGGTCATCGACGGAACGGCGGTGCGCAAGTACGGGCGCACCGAGACGCTGTACCTGATGCCGTGGTCGAACATGTTCCCCCTCGGTATCACCGCCGCCACGATCGGCATCTGCGAGGGAATGCTCTTCCACGCCAACGAGTACCAGGCCGATCGCATCAACGCACAGGGCACGGCGGTCAAGGACGACCCGTACACCTTGTTCGCCATCGGTCAGGCAACTGCCGACATCCGGGCAGCCCGCGACACCCTGCTGGCCAACGTCGACCGCATGTGGGATCGAGTGGATGCCGGCAAGGAAGTGACCTTCGAGCAGCGCGCCGAGGGACGTCAGACTCAGGTGCAGGCAGCGTGGCGCGCAATCAACGCGATCGATCAGGTCTACCCGCGCTGCGGCGGCAACGCACTGCGGATGGACAAGCCGCTTCAGCGATTCTGGCGCGACGCTCACGCGGGACAGCACCACGCAATTCACGTGCCGGGCACCGTATTCCACGCCGCCTCGCTGAGCCGTCTCGGCGCAGATCCGCAGGGTCCGCTGCGGGCGATGATCTGATCAGACTTCGACACAAGAAATCGACAGGAACAGAACACGATGACACACACCGACATCAAGGGACTTGGCTACGTCAAGATCTCGACCAACGACATGGCACGTTGGCGCACTTTCGCTTTCGATGTTCTCGGATTCGCCAAGGGCAGTGGGCCGGACGAGAACGCTCTCTACCTACGGCTCGACGAGCGTGCTGCTCGCATCGTCGTCGTCGAGGGTGAGCGCGACGAGATCGTCAACATCGGTTGGGAGGTCGCCGATCACGCCGCACTGCGCCGCGTTCAGGAGGCCCTCGAAAAGAACGGCACCGAGGTGGAGCAGCTTTCGCTCGCCGAAGCGGACGCTCGACGGGTCGAAGAGGTCATCGCCTTCACCGATCCCGGTGGAGCAGCCATCGAGGTCTTCCACGGAGCGATCCTCGACCACAGCCCCGTGGTGACGCCCTTCGGCGCTCGATTCGTCACCGGCGCACAGGGTCTCGGCCACGTCGTGCTCCCGGTGATGGACAGTGCTGCGAGCTTCGACTTCTACACCGAGGTGCTCGGCTTCTACCCGCGCGGCGCCTTCCGCCTGCCGGCCCCGCCCGAATTCGGGCCGCTGCGAATCCGTTTCATGGGCGTCAACGAGCGTCACCACAGCTTGGCCCTGTGCCCGGCACCGCACGGCGGCGCACCCGGCCTGATTCACATCATGGTCGAGGTCGACACCCTCGACGCTGTCGGCCAGGCTCTCGACCGAGTGATGAAGGACGGATTCTCCGTGTCGTCGACCTTGGGTCGCCACACCAACGACAAGATGATCTCCTTCTACGTCCGCGCACCCGGCGGCTGGGACATCGAGTTCGGCACCGAGGGCGCGAAGGTGGATCAGGACTCGTACTCCTCCGAGGAGATCACCGCTGACAGCTACTGGGGCCACGACTGGTCCGGAAGCGAACCGCTGGCAGCTATGTAGTACCTGCCGGTGACGATGTAGTACCCGCCGGTAGTAAACAGACGAAGGGGCTTGCGCGAGCATTCGCGCAAGCCCCTTCGTCGTTTCCACCGTGACGCGCCCGAAAACAGACCGGTGATCCACTTCACAAATCCGGAACTCTATGACACTATTTCTAATTGAAATAGCCAGTTCACTGGTTGTGGAGCTCTAAGAGAAGTGAGGTACACGATGACACTGCAGGCTGTGGATGCTTTAGGCGCCGATTCGGCCCCGACAGCAATTCTCGATCGCGTCTCGCTGGTTCTCGACGCCTTCGACGGTCCCGGCAGGTTGACGCTCGCTCAGGTCGTTCGGAGCACGGGCCTGCCACGCTCGTCTGCCCACCGCATGCTCGAACGTCTCGTCTCGATGCGTTGGCTGCGCCGCGACGGCCGCGACTACGAACTCGGTATGCGCCTCGTCGAACTGGGATCGCTCGCGGTTCATCAAGACCGCCTCCACGCTGCAGCCATGCCGCTCCTCCACGAGCTCTACCGCGTTACCGGCTTCGTGGTTCACCTCGGCATCCTCGACGGGCCCGATGTGGTCTACATGGAGAAGATCGGCGGACGCCTCGCTGCCGCGGTGCCGACGCGTGTGGGTGGTCGACGCCGGGCCGAGACCACCGCGATCGGTCAGGCACTGCTTGCATTCGGTTCGCCGAAGTCCTCGGGCTACGCACTGCCCCACCTCGCCAGGATTCGCGAATCAGGGGTTGCATTCGAAACCGGAAACGGCCTACCGGGATTCAGCTGTCTTGCGGCACCGATCGGCCCCATCGGCCGCGCTGTTGCCGCGGTATCCATCTGCGCGCCGTCGAAGGCTCTCCGACTCGACCACGTCAGCGCAGCGCCGGTTCGGATGGCGGCCGCTGCCATTTGGCGTGGCATCGACGGCGGATCGCTGAGCGTCACTCCGACGTTGCAGCGTCGTCACCTGCTGCGCAACATGCCGACCGCAGCCGGGGCCTGACTCAGATATTCGAGCCGTTGCCGGTGAGACCGGCTTGCTCGAGCGCCAACACGTACTCCTCGACGTTCTTCCATCTGCCAGGCGTCGAGGGCAACGGCGATCCCAGTCGGTCGTGCTCGGCGACGTTCGCGAACTCGGCGGACGCACGATCGATGTCTTCGAGTAGTTCGCGAGCAAGTTCGATCTCGGCTCGGAAGTACCGTTCCGACCATCGCAACGTCATGACCGGGAACGACCAGGCCGGCTCGTTCTCGGCATGATCTGCGTGGAGTTTCGCGCGTCGAATCTGCTCTTCGACGTTGGCGATATGGGCTTCGACCAGTGCCTTGAGTCGCTCGGGTTCGTTGAGGTGTCCCATCCACAGACGCAACATGACGCCGTGCTTGAGCACCGGGACTTCCACCGGCGCCTCCCGTGACCACGTCCGGACGGCGTCGGTTCCTGATTGGGTGATCGAGTAGAGGCGCTTGCCCCGTACCCCGGGCTCGGAGACGACCCGGGACTCCACGAATCCGATGCTTTCGAGCTTCTTCAGCTCTGCGTAGACCTGGCTGATGGACGGGCTCCAGTAGAAGAAGCCGACACTCCAGTCGGCCCACTTCTTCAAATCGTTTCCGGTCAGTTCCTCCCCGAACGTCAGCATCCCGAGCACTGCCCAGCTGGTAGCGGGAAGTCCTCGGGACACGTCATCAGGTTCGGACATGCCCGAAGTCTAACAATCACTGGTGATTTGCTGGTTTCGTAGAATCCGAACGGACCGCTGAGCGGGATCAAATTTGCCCGAGACCCCTCCACCTGACACTCGGTCGGTCCGAACCCGTGGCGAGAAGCCATTGCTGCCATTGAGTGGGACTGCCGCTGGATTACGACCGCGGCGCCACACATCGTTGCTTCTGAAGCTGTTTGCAGAGTTTTGAACAGAGATTTGAACAAGGAGACGACATGACCGTGGAAAACGCCGAGCCGCCAGTTCTGGACGGACGCACACTTCGCAACGTGATGAGCAATTTCTGCACTGGCGTCACCGTCATCACCGCCCACGATGGAGATTCACCCCTCGGCTTCACCTGCCAGTCTCTGGTCTCGGTATCGCTCGATCCCCCGTTGCTTTCGTTCTGCCCGGCGAAGACGTCGACAAGTTGGCCGAAGCTTCGCGAATCCGGAACTCTCTGCATCAATGTTCTCGCCCACGATCAGCAGGACATGTGTTCGGCGTTCGCTCGCGGCGGGACCGACAAGTTCCTCGGCGTCGAGTGGGACGCGGCCGGCAACGGTGCTCCGGCGCTCAGCGGCGCACTCGCTCGCATCGAGGCCACCGTCGAGCAGGAGCACGACGCCGGTGATCACACCATCGTCGTCGCACGCATCACCGATCTGAACGTGCTGCGCCACGACGGTCCGCTTCTGTTCTACCGCGGCGGCTTCGGACGCTTCGACGCCTGAATTTCTTGCGGGCCGTCCCGCTGCGTGGGAGATTGCGACGCCGAATCGAGACGGCACCGATAGCGTCCGAAGTAGTTGTCAGACCCTGAACTTCTCGACTGATCGGACTAACTCGATGACCACTCTCGAACCAGACACCACGGCCGCGATCACGGCGACGGTTACCACCTACCTCGACGCCGTGGCTCGCGGATCGTCAGCGGACATCGCCGCCCTCTACGCCGAGAACGCGACACTCGAAGACCCGGTCGGCAGCGAACCCCGTGTCGGCAAAGCTGCGATCACCGAGTTCTACGGCGCTCTCGAGGGCGGTTCGCAAGAGACGGAGCTTCTCACCTTGCGGGTGAGCGGATCCAGCGCGGCCTTCCACTTCCGCGTCGTCACACCGGTGGGCGATCAGGTCTACGAGGTCGAACCGATCGACGTCATGACTTTCGACGCGGACGCCAAGATCACGAGCATGCGCGCGTTCTGGTCACCGGCCGATCTGATTGCACGCTGATGCGTCAGGTCAGCTGTCGGAACTGCGGAAACCGCGTTCTGGTCGAGAAATACAGCGAAGCGCACACCAGCGTTCAATGGCTCGAAGAGTCGCAAGTGGTGTGCCCGGAACTGGGGCGTGAGAACGGTCGAGCCAACGCTCAGCGGACGTGTGGCGCTCTGCGTCAGACGATCAACGACCTTGCCGACGCCGGTGAGCTGGAGATGAGCCTGCGCAGCTACCCGGTGCCGGGCAAGCTGTCCTGAACGCTACCGCGTAGGACTTCGGCGAACGTGCGCGCCGATTCCAAGTCGTCGGCGTTCGGCCGCCCCTTCCGGATACCGCCGAACGGCTTGAACGGAAAATACGTATCCCACGCACGGGACGAGAAGGCTGCGACCACATCGAAGCCCTTCTGCTCGAGCAGCTGAACCAGTGGACGCGAAAAGCGATGAATCCCCTTGTCGGGAAAACCACTGGTGGCGAAGACAAAAGCCTTGGATCGCCGTTCTTCGGGGAGTGCCTCGATGAACGAGCGTAGATCTTCGTGGTACGAGCGTAGGTAGATGCCGGAGCCGAAGCCCACCAGGTCGTAGTCAGCGAGCTGCGCGGCGTCGATGTCACCGGGCTCGACCACGCGAGCATCGAGAACTTCTCCGATGACGTCGGCGATACGCTTCGTATTGCCATGGGAGACAGAGGTACACACGATGATCGCCTTCATCGGCTGACTTTCCTCATCTTGAACATAGTCATCCCTTCGCCTGGTTTGTCACTGACAGTTCCAGGATAGAGGTCCTGGCGATGCAACCGACAGCCGTGACGGTGGGGAATGATGCCGGTATGTCAGCACGATTGAAAGGACGCAGGCGCGCGGTCAACGCTTTGCTCGTCGACGTCGAACAATGGGCCGGTGAACACGACGGAGTCAAGGCTGTAGCGCTGGTCGGGTCCTACGCGCGCGGCGCGGAGCGTATGGCGAGTGATCTTGATCTGATGATCCTGGCCGACGACGCGAACGCGCTCGCAAATGAAGACTGGTTCGTGCGGCTCCGCCCCGACGCGCGATTCATCAGAGCCGCAAACTGGGGGCCAGTTCGAGAACGACGCTTCCGCCTACGGTCCGGCCTCCTCGTCGAGCTGAATTTCGCGAGCGAGAGCTGGGCGGACGTTCCGCTCGACGCGGGTACTCGACGTGTTCTCGAAGACGGTCACCGAATCCTGTACGACACTGGGCCTCTTCGTGTCGCTGCGAGTGCTGTAGGAATTGATCGATGAGCACTGCGTCGGTCTTCGAAACCTTAGCCGCCGAAATATCCGCGTTGCGCGGCTCGCCTCTCGTCTCGATCGACGGTGTCGATGGGAGCGGCAAGACGATATTCGCTAAAAGCCTTACAGCGCAGCTGAATGCACGCCCCGTCATCGTGATTCACGTCGATGACTTTCTGAATCCGCCGGAGATTCGTCATCGCAGAGGTCGGCAATCGCCGGAAGGCTTCTGGCTCGACAGCTACGACTACGACGCCCTCGAACGACATGTTCTCGATTCGTTGGGGCCGGGCGGGAGCAGAAGGTACCGACAGCGACGCGTACCTGCATGCAGCCGATGGAGCGATAGTCCTTGTCGAAGGACTCTTCCTGCATCGAGACGAACTCGCCGAACGATGGGACTATTCGATCTTCCTCGATGCGCCCTTCGAGGAGACCGCGCGGCGAATGAACCTTCGCGACGGAACGAACGCGGATCCGGATCATCCTTCGATGAACAGGTATGTCGGAGGCCGACGCCTCTATTTTGCAGACGTCTCCCCCTGGACTCGAGCGGACCTCGTCATCGACAATTCGAACCAAGGGAATCGCGACCATGTCGCAACTACCACCCCTTGCACGTTCAACGCGCAGTTGAGGTGCAATCTACGGGTGTCAGGTCAGATATGCTCCGAGTTGACGAGCGTCAAGAGCACCTACCGTAGACCGTGATATTTCTAAGTCGGACCACTGGTGCTTTGGGCACCTTAGCTTCCAGGTTGCTTACCCATCTCAGACCCGGAAAGGCAATCCATCCAGCTTAACCCGGCGATGTCGAAGACGACTTCGATGCAGTTTCAATGGCAAAAGTGGAGCATTAATCGAACGTAACATCCTGCTCGGCAAGCCCGTCAGAAAGATCATTTCGAAGCCACCCTCCCCAGCGACGCGTCCAAGACTACAACCGCGACGTTGTTGCCAGCGCGCTTCTGATCGGCGGCCTTAGCTTCGAGGACCTTGCGTAGTCCTTCCGCAGTGGCATATTTAGCCGCATTTCGTCGACGGCGGTCCGTGATCGTCCACGAATCAAGGTCGAACCACACCGCGATGTAGATACCAACACTTGTGTGCAGATCGGCCATGTAGCGCTCAACAAGCTGCGACTGGATTGAGGTCTCGATGTCCTTGTTCCAACACCCTTTGACTTCACCGATAATAACTACAATTTCGCCCGGAATGGATCGTCCAGCTGGGGTAATCGCTTCAACCCGGAGATCAGTACGCTCAGGCATTCCCGATTTCTTGATCCTGCGTACTTGAACTTCCCGGTTGATGATTGCGCCACGCACCCGCAAAAATGTCTGAAGTTCGTTCCGAAGGAAGTCGGACACCTCGTCTTCTGACTTAGGCCGCGATGAATAGGTGTCCCAAAGCAACGGCGAAGTCGGCGTATCCCCGATCAATCGCTTCTGGATCTCATCAAAGGCTGCCAGTGTGGCCGCGAACAAATCCGCCTCGGACCGCACGAGCCGCGCGGTTGGCTCTGACGCCAATTCATCCAGTTGTTGGAAAGTCACCGGCTCCCAAGAATTTTCGCGACTTACCCGTTGTGCTGTTGTAAGTGCTCGTTTGAGGAACTCTCGATTTGGCAATTCCTCTGCGAGAGTGGCGATCGCCGAGACTGATTCGACAGTACCGAGATGCGTCAGGTGATTCAAAAGCGAATCGCGCCATGAACCCAATGAGTCGCGGGGACCCACGGCGTACACGCCATCGTGCTGAGGGTCATCTTCGGGAGGGAAATGCAGAATTAGCCACCCGTAAAGGTCACCGATCTCTTTCTCTGAAATACTGGGAGGCCGACGTTCGTAAATCTGGCTTCCAGCAAGAAAGACTCCTTTCATGAATTCGGGATCTGTCGACATCAACTCACGGAAGGTCGACCACGGAAGGTCAGCGATTTGGAGAAGTCGCACAGCAGCGTCGCGAGCGCGTTCTGGTTCAGTCTCACGATTTAGAGGCTGGAGCCATTCCAAGAGCAGTGGTCGCGCAATTTCTGGGTGGAACGACAACACACTGTCGAGAATATCGGTTTGAGACGCAAGGCAAATACCGCCCTCCAGTCTTTTAATTAGCTGGTCAGACAACAATTTGGACTGAAGAAGTGCGAGTTCTTCACTTCGAAAAGTCCTACTTCCCGCTGCGATAGCAACATCTATGAGCTGGAGAAGAACATTTGTCAACTGCTCACGCGCGTGAGGAATCGCAAACTGGAAAAGGATCTTCTTGTCCGCCGAGCGCGCTCCGTTCAACGATACACCCCAGCTAATCAGGATGGGCGCCCAATTATTCCAGATATCAGAATCAAACGAGCCGAGTTCGTGGGGTCGATTCCTGAGAAGGAGTAGAAGGGCCCGATATCCTGCCTCTGCAGGATAGTAACGCGTTTCGGACAGTAGCCACCTTTCCGGACTGCAGTCTCCGTTACGGAGGTAGATTGCAGCCGATGCAGTCAGATTTGTGCGAGTCTGCTCGGTAAGCGTATTCCAACGTGGATGTCCAGACAGATCTGGCTGAAACTCGTCCATGTAGTGTTCGGTCCCAGGCCGAACCGTAATCAAGCGGCAGCTTAACCAGAATGCATCGATGTCCCCATCGAGAGCCTTTTCAGCCAGTTCAGCGATTCGGGGATTTACCCATTTATCCGGGTTCTCACGTCGATTTCGCCTGTTCGCCATATATTCGTGTTGAATTCGAACTCCATCGCGGCCAGCCTCCGCCGCAGGTGAGCCAAGAAGGACCGAATCGCGCCAGTGTGCGAAGAGAATCACCGCCGGATCGCCATCACCTAATCCCAGTACGGCGTCGATATGCACCCGGTCCGTTGGGCTGAAGGTCCAACCGATCACCTTGGCCAGATTCGCGCGGAGGACGCCTTCCGATACGGCGTACTGATCAATCAGCCACACGAAATCATTCGCGCTAAGCAGTCCGGAGTCGACCATCCCTGAATGGGTCATACCGAAAGCCTGTTCCTCCGAAGCCTCGGTAAGTAGAGCCAAAACAAGGGCGCGGCACTCCTCGACGCTCGGCGGGATGATTTCTATATTTGGACAATGGGTGTAGATCGGCTCATAGTTATCGACCCGTTCCAGACCGATTCGAACCGCCGCCGCCGCCGCTGCCGGCTTATCTAGATGCTTTATTGCCATACACAGGATGGCGTCAATAAGTTCAGTGATCCGCGAATCGTCGGTCCAGGCTCCCGTACTAGTTATCCAATGGCACGCAGACTCAAGGTCTCCATCGGTCAAAGATTGCGCGAAAAATCTGACAAATGACGAGAACAGTCCAACAAAGTTGCGTGGTTGGCGAGGATCGAGTCGATCGAATACTTCTGCTGTGGAAAACGCATGGGGCCATGACGCCATCAATGCAACTGCTTCTAGTTCCTGCTCCTGGTCTTGATCAGTGCACCCATCGACGGCGACCCTGAAATTTAGTAAAGGCACGAGGGCGTCAGTCGGTGAATCCTCCGCGAGAATTCGTACCGCCATCGCAGCGGAGATCCTCAGATTGATGTCCGCGTTGTCGTTAAGTGCAATTGCAGCAAGGTCCGGAGAAAGCGCGCGTTCATTGCACTGGCGTGCAATATCGATCGCGATCCGGCGCTCCTCGCCGTTCAGGCTGCTCAACGCGACCCGCAGCTGGTCGGCTAGCGAATCATGCTTTAGACCATCGAAACGGTGAGTGTAGTTGTGATAAAAACTTCCCCTTGCGGCTTCTGCGAGAAGCTCCGCCACAACCTGAGCGCGAAGATCTGCAGTTGGAATTTCGACTCCCCGAAGAAAGGCTTCGGGATCTACCGTAACGAGCCATGAAAAACCCGTGGGTTGCAATGCGAGCAACCATGCTGCGAGTTGGTGGACACGTGGGTGCAATTTTCCGTCAGGGGAGATGAGGATCGAACGAAATTGGTCTGCATTCAGGCCACTCTGAACCATCCAGCGGGCAGCCAGAAAGTCAGTGAACGTCGCATGCGACCAGCTCAAACGCTGCGGACCTGCACCCGTGAAAATCCCCGTGTGCAGCGTGTCGAGAACGAGTTCGGAAGTTATTGCCGCGTGCTGAGCCCCTGCCCCGGAGGTGATGCAGTCCCCAACGGTCAGGTCTGCTGGCGTCGCCTCAGCAGCTGGGCCAGTCCACACAGTCGGGCGTCCACCAAGTATTGAGAAGGTAGCCAAGCGGCCTGCAGTCTGCAGCAACCTCTCGGGGTCGGGTATTGCGTTGGCATCTCGGCGTTCGGCGTTCATCTCATCGCAGAGCGTGAGGAGTCCGGTCTCGTACAACTCAGTCGTGCGGTCCGGAAGTGTATTCGACTGTTTGTAGTTGGCGGAGAGGAGCTTCAAAGTCAGCGGTCGCGCAGCGAGTGGAACTACCAGAGCAGTCTCGACTGCGTCCAGAAATTCGTTTGCGTTCAGGTCCGGCGACACAATCGCGGCTGCATCGCTTCGACGAAGTGGAAGCAGTTCGTACGACTCAACCTCGCCCATTCTTTTTCTGAGGATCTCTGTCATGGATGTCGGCCACTGTGCTGTTCTACAAAAGACTCTGAGAAAGAGGCGTTCACAAGCCCATTCATCGAGATAATCACCCAGCAAGCGATGGAGATTGTCAATCCTGCTGTGCGCCTCGTCGAAACTGTCGAGTGTCAGACAAAGGACCCCTTCGCCATCCTTCCAGCGCTTCACCTCAGGCCCTTCAAGGATCTTCCTGATTAAACGGCTCTCGCTTGAGAAACTCGCTAAATCGACTCTGAGATCCTCAGCTGACTCACTCGATTCCGTCAGGAAGGCTTGGGATTTCAGTACGCTCGATTTACCCATACCTGGCTCCCCGAGCAGCACCAAGCACCGTGCAGAAACGAGTGATGAGAGGGAGACTGCGTCGGAGTTGCGCGCAAAAATCCCTTCGTAATTCGGAGGCGATAGCCACCCCGAGTCCGCATAGTATGTCCCACCACGGGGAAGCCACAGTCGCTCAACGGGTACGATCTCAGTATCGTCCACTTCGTAATTCACCCTACTCAACTCGGGCGACGGCGTCCTGCCGCAACCGCACTAACAGATCCATCATCGCCGTCAAAAACTCACCGGTCAGCTCAGTCCACCTAACCATCGACCCCGTCGACGTTAGCGAGGGGTTCTTCGGTCTGAGTAGAAGTCTGCGAAGACCCGATTTCGAATCCGACGCATCACCATCCCGACACCATGTCAGTCGACGAGCTCGCGATTGTGAAGAATCGTGCAAGGTCTTCGGAAAAAACTCGGAACTGGCTGGCACTCGAACGCACGGCTAGTTATTACAACAGTTCTGGTACCAATGGACGTCACTGGCGCACCGTTCGGCACCGACACAGCGGATTTGGGTTGGCGGCAACTCCACTCGCCGGGAAGCTCGGCTTGGACCCCACCGTCGTGGAAACGAGCGTGCACCGCTACAACGAGGCGTGCGCGGACGGCGTAGACCATTCCTTCGGCCGCAATCCGGAAACTTTGGCCCCGGTGGCAACCGCTCCGTTCTACGCCGTCTCCGGGCCACCGCTGCTGGGATGGAGTAGCGGTGGGCCGCGCCGCGACGGTCATTCCCGCGTCCTCGACACCGCCGGTAGCCCGATTCCGGGGCTGTATGCGGCGGGCGCAGTGAGTTCCACCTACAGCGCGGCGAAGGACGGTGGATTCCATATTGCCGACGCCTTCGCGTTCGGTCGTGTTGCCGGCGCCCATGCTGCCGCGCGCGCGACAGCGGGCGACTGAGTCACGTACGAGCGGCCTTGACCTCGTCGAAGAACGCGACGACGGCGGCTTCGTTCTCCGGCGGAACGGTGAGCGATGCCCGTGGACCCGCTACCGCGATGGAGTCGTCGGCGAGCCGGTTTCCAATGGTGAGCTTCAATCCCGATTTCGACGGTTTCGCCTTCACCGCAATGTGTTCGACATGCCAGCGAGCCACTTCGCTCGTGCTCGCGGCGGTGCGGTCGAAGACCTCCACCGTGCGGTGGTCGAGGACCATGACGATGTTGGTCCCGACGGTGACTTCCAGATAGCGTCGTTCCGCCACGGTGTGCGCCTTTCGGTTAGGTGAAACCGACGCTACACACCGTGGCGGAACCCAGCGCGACAAACCTCAGCTATTCAAAACTTCAGCGGGACGAACTCCCCGCATCCACCGGCAGGGCGACCGACGTGATGTAGCGGGCCTCGTCGGAGGACAGGAACAGTGCCGCATTCGCTACGTCCACCGGATCGATCCACGGAATGGCAAGCATGTTCATCGTCATCGCCGCCGCAGCGAATTCCTCGCGCGTCGGGTTCTCGAGATCGGGGCGGAACTTGCCGCGCACCAACGGGTTCTGAATCATCGGGGTGTCGACGTTGGTGGGATGGACAGTGTTGACCCGCACGTTGTGCGGCGCCAATTCCTTTGCCAGCGAACGCATCAGACCAACGACTCCATGCTTGGCTGCGGTGTAGTGCGCAACTCCGACCAGCCCCCGCAATCCGGCGATGGAACTGGTGAGTGTCATCGATCCCCCACCTCGCGCGATCAAGTGCGGCGCCGCAACCGTCGTGGTGTGCCACACCCCGGTCAGGTTCACGTCCAACATGGTCTGCCACATCGTTTCCGACATCGTCAGAGCCCCGTCGGAGGACGTGATACCAGCTGTAGCGCACACGATGTCGAGTCCACCGAGCGCTTCGACCCCCGAGTCCACCGCGCTGCGTAGTGCCTCGAGATCCCGAACGTCCACTACCGCAGATTCGACCTTTCGCCCCAGTGCCTCGATCTGGGCTACCGTCTCGGCGAGATCGGATTCCGACGCGGGCGGGGTGACTGTCGTTTCCACCGACGCGCACACGTCGATCGCGATGATGTCCGCACCTTCTTCGGCGAATCGCACGGCCTGAGCCCGGCCGATTCCTCGTGCCGCACCCGTGATCAGCGCGATCTTGCCTTCCAATCGAGAAGTCATCAATTCACACTTTCTGGGTCAGGCCGGCGTCGACCACCAACTGACAGCCGGTCATGAAGCGGGACTCCGCGGATGCGAGAAACAGGACGGCATTGCTGACATCCACCGGATCGACCCAGGGAACAGGTAACAGGTTGCGTGCGCTCAGTACTGCAGCGGCGTCTGCTTCCGTGGGATTCTCGATGTCCGGGCACAGGTTCGCGAACACTCGCTCGTTGATGATCATCGGGGTACGTACCGAACCCGGATGCACGGAGTTGACGCGAATACCCTCCGCGCCCAACTCGTTGGCCAGCGTTCTGGCCAGGCCCACCACGGCGTGCTTGGCGGCGCTGTAATGACTCGCTCCGGCAATACCTTTGATTCCCGCTGTCGAGCTGACCAGAACGACCGATCCACCGTCGCCGAAGTGCGGAACACAGGCCTTGACGGTGTGCCACGCCCCGGTCAGATTGACGTCGAGCGAGCGGTTCCACACCGCAGGATCGACGGTCCACGACGGTCCCGGCGTGTCGTACACGCCCGCATTCGCGACCACGACGTCCAACCCGCCGAGCTCGGCGACACAATCGGCGACTACCGCGGCGAGATCTTCGAAGTCACGAATGTCCGCGACGCCGGTGACCGCCACGCCTCCACGCTCGCGTACCGCCTGGGCGGTCTCCTCCAGCTCGGACTTTGCCTGCACGACATCCAACGCGATCACGGACGCGCCTTCGTCGGCGAGACGCTCGCAGTGTGAGCGGCCCATCCCGCCGGCCGCACCTGTCACGAGTATGCGGATACCCTCGAGGCGACTCATGCGTGCACCGCACTGTTCAGTTCGAAGCCTCGGTATCCCGCGGCTGCCACGTCTGCACAGATGTCAGAGTAGACACCGAATCCTCCGATGAATGGCATGAATATCCTCGGCTTTCCCGGAATGTTGGCTCCCATGTACCAGGAGTTCGCGGATGGAAACAGCGTCGCCGACGCCCGGCGTGAGCATTCGTCGAGCCAGTTGTCCACGGCTTCGGCACTCGGTTCGATGGTGTCGATGCCCGCCGAATCGAGGTGGTTGATCGCGCCCGCGATCCAGTCCACGTGCTGCTCGGCAGCGAGAATCATGTTGGACAGCACACTCGGGCTACCCGGCCCGGTGACGATGAACAGGTTGGGGAACCCGTGTACTCCGAGGCCTAGATACGTCCTTGGACCCGCAGTCCAGTTCTCGCGCAACGTCTCGCCATTGCGACCGCGGATCTCGATGCGATCGAGCGCTCCCGTCATCGCGTCGAACCCGGTGGCAAACACCAGCGCATCCAGTTCGTAGTGCGCATCGGCCGTCTTGATTCCAGCCTCGTCGATCGCCTCGATCGGTGCGGACTTGAGATTCACCAGGCTGACGTTGTCACGGTTGTAGCTCTGGTAGTAGTTCGTGTCCGTGACTATCCGCTTGGTTCCGATGGGGTGGTCGTTCGGAATGAGCAGGTCGGCGATCGCCTGATCCTGGACTTCCGAGCGGATCTTGCGTTCGGCAAACGCTGCCGCTGTCCCGTTGGCCTCGATGTTGCTCGTCTGGTCTGCGAAGGTCTTGGCGAACAGGACACCGCCGAGCTTCCACCGCTCCTCGTATGCCGCGTTTCTCTCGGCCTCCGAGACTTCGAGGGCGCTGCGAGGATCCGAAACGAACGGCGATCCACCGCCACTGCGCTTGGACAGCGCTCGACGCTCTGCGTAGCCGGCCTTGATCTCGGCGCGGCGCTTGTCATCGAGAGGCGTGTTTCCTGCCGGCACACTGTAATTCGCGGACCGCTGGAACACGTAGAGATGATCGGCCTGCTCGGCGATCAGCGGAATGGATTGGATGCCCGAGGATCCGGTGCCGATCACGCCGACGCGTTTGCCGGTGAAGTCGACGCCCTCGTGCGGCCAGAAACCGGTGTGGAACACATCGCCACCGAAGGTCTCACGGCCCGCAATGTTCGGAACGTTTGCGGTCGAGAGGCTGCCCGTGGCGCACACGACGAAGCGTGAGGTGACGTCGTGACCGCCGTCGGTCTGTACTCGCCACGTGGCAGTACCCTCGTCGAACTGTGCGCTCAGAACGCGTGTGTCGAAGGTGAAGCCAGTGCGTAGGTCGAAGCGATCAGCCACGTGATCGAGGTACGAGAGGATCTCCGGTTGCGCGGCGTACTTCTCGCTCCAGTCCCAATCCTGTTGCAGCTCTTCGGAGAACGAGTAGGAGTAGTCGAAACTCTCGACGTCGCAGCGTGCGCCGGGGTAGCGGTTGAAATACCACGTGCCGCCCACTCCGGAGCCCGCCTCGAAGCCGTGGACACGCAGCCCCTGCTCGCGAAGTCGGTGCATGGCGTACATGCCAGCGACGCCGGCGCCGATGACTACGACGTCGAGTGGTGCGGTGGAGAAGTCAGGATCGGTCATGGTGGTCACGCTACGAGTGGACTGGTTGGTAGAGGAACGGGTTCTCCCGCTGGGTGGGCTACGGCAGTGGAGAGCGTTGGTGTCCACCGATCGGGGGACACCGATGTCATCCAGCACTCGGACCCGTAGGTGGACAGACCCGAAGGGATTTCGGGGCCATAGTTGTCTCATCACCGAAACACACGGTCACCGAGACCGACAAATCGAGGAGAAACATCATGGCTACCAACACAATTCGACCCGAAGCAATTTCCTTCTCCGGCCTCAGCATGGCAGCTCTGGTTGCCCGCGCCGCCGGTGCGAACGCGGTGAAGTCGATAACCGACACTTCCGTCACGACGGCGATGATCAGCAATTCGGGCTTCGGGGCCCTGTATCTGGTCGACGCATCCAATCCGAACGGTGACTGGATCGTCCCGCCGGCCGACTACATCCTGCCGAACATGAACGTCAACGTGGTCGCCACGAGCAAGAATCAGAACGACTTTCCCGTCGTGCTGACGTACCGCTCCGACGACGGTGGAGTGTTTGTCTTCAGCGCCACCAACTCGAAGACCAGGGCAGATGCCGGCGGAACGTACGCCCCCGACGGCCACGACGTCACGGTGACGATGACCTCGGGTTACCCGGCCATGAACGTCACATACGTACTGCGGTGACTCCCGTTCACTCCAACAGACCCTGCCGCATCGCGGCGGCGACGGCGGCACCTCGATCGTTGACTCCGAGTTTCTCGTAGAGGCGCTGCACGTGGGTTTTGACGGTCGAAGGCGCAAGAAAGAGCTGGGAGGCGATGGTGGGGATACTGGCGCCCTGTGCGATCAATCCGAGAACTTCACGCTCACGGGCGCTGAGAGTCGGGCCGGACGGCTCGCTACGGCGACGCACCTCCCCCACCAGTCCGGCAGCGATGCTGGGCGGCAACACATCTCGGCCCGCGGCGCAGTCGAGCACGGCGCTCACGATCTCGGCCCGGGTGGATTCCTTCGGCAGGAATCCGGCAGCACCCGCCTGCAGAGCCTGATACACGACGGACGATTCGTCGTGAGCACTGAGCAGGAGCACCCTGGTCGGCAACTCGTCTCGAACCACTGCTGCTGCCACCTGGGTCCCGTCCAGGTGCGGCATCCGGAAATCGATCAGCGCCACCTTCGGGCGTAATTCCCGAATCATTGCGAGCGCAGCTGCGCCGTCGTCGGCCTCGCCCAGAACGTCGATGCGGTCACTGCCGGTCAGGGCCCGAACCACTCCCTCACGAAACAACGGGTGATCGTCGCCGACCACCACGGAAACCTTGCCGACCACCGGCTTCGTGCCTTCTCGCATTGCTCACTTTCTCACGCCCGTACCAGCAATGCGAGCACTTGCGCCTCCCCCGATCGGGGGACACGCGATTCAACCCCGCCACGGCCCCGTCGGCGGACATACAGCAGCCCTGATTCGCGACAAGATTGATTCATCGCCGAGAACGGCAACCACACACCAGCCCAGGAGCAGACATCATGCGTACCAACACCACTCGCTTCGTAGCAGTCACCGCGATCGCCCTCGCTCTCGGCGGAACCGCACTGGGAACCGCGGCGGTCGCCAACGCCGGCACCATGCCGACCGACGGCCCGACGGTTGCCATGACCATCACCAACAACACCGACAACCCGATGCTGCTGGAGAGCGCGTCCAACCCCTACGGACAGTGGATCAACGGCCCCCGCTCCTACCTGGCTCCGCACACGACCGAAATCGTCACCGCCTACAGCAGCGATCCGCGCGGCATCGGTGTCGACGTCACCTACAACGTGGCCGACGGAGTCCAGACCGTCATGGCGGCCAACAACTACGCCGGCAACCCCACCCTCGACGGGACCCGCATCATCGGTGACCCGACGCACGTCATCCTCACCGACTACATGGCCACCGGCTACCCCACGATGAACGCCTCCTACGACGTCTTCACGCAGAACTGAACCGAGCGTTGAAGCAACCACGAACTTGATCCGCTACGGCCCACGACCCGGTATCCGCATGGATGTCGGGACGTGGTGTGCGCTGACCAGCTCAGACGCGTTCGACCAACACGCAGCGGGCACCACTGAAGATCGTAGGCATGCACTTGTTGCAGTGGATGCACAGTGATTGGGTATCGGATTCGGCTGCGATCCGATTGATCAGATCCGGTTCTCTGAGCAGTGCCCGTGCCATGGCGACGAACTCGAACCCTTCCGCCATTGCGGTATCCATGCCCGCTTTGTCCGTGACACCGCCGAGCAGCACGAGCGGCAACTTCACCGCAGCACGGATCTGCCGAGCCTCTTCCAGCATGAACAGCGGCTTGTACGGATAGGCATGCAACATGCTCTTGCCCACCAACTGCACACCGAGTCGAACAGGCTGGGGCATCGCGGCGGCAAACTCGCGGATCGGCGCATCGCCCTTGAACAGGTACATCGGGTTGAGCAGTGAGCTACCCATCGTCAACTCGAGCGCATCGACACTTCCGGATGCCTCGAGCCACTGCGCCACCTGGATTGCTTCGTCCACCCAGAATCCGCCTGGCACACCGTCGTCCATGTTCAGCTTGGCCAAGATCGCGATCTTGTCGCCGACTGCATCGCGCACACTGCGCGCAGTTTCGAGTACGACGCGAGCCCGATTCTCGAGCGATCCGCCGTAAGAATCCTTACGCCGGTTCAATTTCGGACTCAGGAACGAGCTCGCGAAATAGTTGTGGCCGAAGTGGATCTCGACGGCGTCGAATCCTGCCTCGACGGCAAGTCGCGCAGCGCTCCCGTGCGCCGCCGCAATTCTGGTGATGTCCGCTGTGGTGGCAGTGCGAATCATCCTCATGCTCAACGGATTGAACGAACTCGACGGTGCCAGCGCAGGCAGTCCGGTCGACTTCTGATTCGCGACGGGGCCGGCGTGCCCGAGCTGCGCCGATGCTGCTGCCCCTTCGGCGTGAATGGCATCGGTGAGTCGTCGCAGTCCGGGGAGGGCATCGGGCCGCATCCACAGCTGGCCGTATTCGGTGCGCCCTTCCGGTGCCACGGCGCAATACGCGACGGTGGACATCCCGACTCCGCCGGCTGCCGGGCGGCGATGGAACTCGATCAGCTCATCGGTGACCAGGGCGTCGGGAGTTTTGCCTTCGAATGTCGCGGACTTGATGATTCGATTTCGCAAGGTCACCGGGCCCAGCTTTGCCGGGGCGAGCACGTCGGGAGCAGTCATCAAGTTTGCCTCTCACAGGGGTTGTTTGCTGGACGGTAGATCGATGGTCCAGAGCTGGCCAGCCCCCGTGCCACGGAGCGGGAGAACAACTTCAGCCCGGCCGAGGTGGCCGGGCTGAAGTGACGTCGCTGCAGATCAGATGCGTCCGAAGTACGCGTCCTTGAGCACTGCCAGGTCGTCGATGTCCTTGGCGTCGGCGTCGAGGACCACCTTGCCGATGTCGAGGACCGTCACGTGATCGGCGACGCTCATCGCGGCCTCCACTGCCTGCTCCACCAGCAGAACAGCCAGGCCGGTTTCCTTGAGCTGCTGGACGCGGTCCATCACCTCACCGACGATCACCGGAGCCAGCCCGCCCGACGGTTCGTCGAGAAGGAGCAACCGCGGCTGCGCCATCAGCGCTGCGCCGATCGCGAGCATCTGCTGCTGACCGCCCGACATGGAACCGGCGGGAAGCGCACGCTTCTCCCCCAGGATCGGGAACATCTCGTACATGGACTCGACGGATTCCATCAGCTCGCCGCGCTTTGCCTTGCGGGTGTACCCGCCCAGCAGAAGGTTCTGCTCGACGGTCTGCTTGTGAAAGACCCGCTTACCCTCCTGCACGTACGCCATGCCCTGCCGCACCCGCTTGTGCGCGGGAACTCCGGTGATGTCGGCACCGTCCATTTCGACGGTTCCAGAGGCCACCTTGTTGAGACCGGACAGAGCACGGAGCGTGCTCGTCTTGCCTGCACCGTTGCGTCCGAGCAGGGCTGTCACCTGACCGGGATAGACGTCGAACGAGACATCCCAGACGACGCGCAGATCGCCGTACCCGGTCTGCAGGTTACGGACCTTCAGAATCGGTTCCATCACTTCACCTCGCTGGTCTGATGGTCTACCGCGCCGATTTCTTCGAGCAGCGCATCCTCATCACCGGACTTGACTCCGAGGTATTCGCTCAACACGCGCGGGTGATGTTCGATCGTCGCCGCATCGCCGGTGGCGATCACCTGCCCCTGCGCCAGTACCACGATCTCGTCGGCCAGCGAGAGCACGAGGCGGAAGTTGTGCTCCACCAACACCACTGTGGCCCCGGCATCACGCAGTACCCGGATCAGATCTGCCAGGCGTTCGAGTTCGTCCTCGTCGAGTCCGGACGCAACCTCGTCGAAGAGTACGACCCTCGGCTCGGCGATGACGGCGCGAGCAACTTCGAGCATGCGACGCATCCCCAGGGGCAGCGACGTCGCGATCTCGTTGCGCAGGTGCGACATCCCCACGAGCTCGAGAACACGCTCGGCCTCGACGATGTCGGCCTTCGCGATCCTGCGGAAGCTGGGCAGGCGAAGCACAGCCGACGCCATCGACGCGCGGTGCACCGAATACCGTCCGGATGCAACAGCTTCCAGAACCGTGATGTTCTCCGGAATCGTCGGAGTTTGGAACGTGCGCGCCACCCCCACGCGCGCCACCTTGTGCGGCGACGACTGCGAGACCACCGTGTCACCGATTGTGATCACGCCGGCGTCCGCGGTGTAGAAGCCGCAGATCATGTTGAGCATGGTCGTCTTACCCGAACCGTTGGGCCCGATCAACGCGGTGACCTTACCGGCCTCTGCGGTCAGGGTTGCCGCATTGAGTGCCTGGTTACCACCGAATGCCTTGGACACTCCGTCGACCACCAACCGAGCGCCATTGATCGGCGCCAGTTCCGGTGTTCCGCCGCTGTTTTCCTTTGCGACGACTACGCCCAGGCCGGCCCTGCGATCGAGTTTCGAGACGATCGCTCGCCCGACCTTGGTCAGCCCACCGGAGAGCAGCACACCGCCGATGATCAGGAAGCCTCCGTAGAAGATCAGCGAGTATTCCTGAAATGCCGTCGACTGGTTGGGACCGAGCTGCATGATCGCGGCACCGACTACGGCGCCGTACACACTTGCCGCACCGCCCAGGATGGATGCCGCCAGAACCGCTGTCGCAAAGGTGAACCCGAAGGCTTCCGGCGAGATGAACAGGTCGGTATTGGCGAACAACGCACCCGCCAGACCGGCCGGGAACGCACCGATCGCATAGCCGAGCAGTTTCATCCGGAACACCGACACACCCTGCGACGACGCCAGCACCGGCGACTGCTTGAGCGTGCGGAACGCGATGCCGTGGCGCGAGACCACCAGGTTGCGCATCACCGCGAACCAGAGGACGGTCACCACGACAACCACCATGTAGTACTGCTGGGTGTCGAGTTCGGAGCCGAAGAGCGTCGGCGGCTCCATACCGGTGAGGCCGTTTCGGCCGCCGGTCTTGCCGCCGAAGATCGCCAGTACGTCCGGCACGAGCAGGACCAGGAAGAACGACGTCATCGCCAGGGACCAGTTGCCCAGTCGCAGACCGGGAACGCCGGTCAAGATGCCGACGCCCAATGCCACCGCACCGGCCGCAGCGAGCTGGACCAGGATGTCGGTGTGACCGGCCTGGGACATCAGACCCGCGGTGTATGCACCCGCCGCGTACATCGCGGCCTGGCCGAGCGCCAGTTCACCGGCAAAGCCGAGGCTCAGGTTCAGGCCGCTGACCACAAGTGCCAGGATGCAGGCCAATTGAATCTGCCGTGATGTCGACAGGTCGAGCCCCATCACGGGCAGCAGCAAGATCACTACCGCCAGGACCAGCGGGATGATCCAGCTCGGAAGGGAACGGAAAGTCCGCCACGCGCTAACCATTTCACACCACCCGTTCTCGGACGTTGCCGAACAAGCCGGCAGGTTTGACCATCAAGATGATGATCAGCACCGTGAAGACGGCGATATTGCTGTACTGACTTCCCGCCCACAGGGCGGTGAACGATTCCACCAGGCCGACGGTCAGGCCGCCGATCAAAGCGCCTGGCAGAGAGCCGAACCCGCCGATCGCCAACGCCACGAATCCCTTGAGGGCCAGCGCGGCACCCAACGTCGCAACTGCAAACGTCTTGGGGCCGACAAGGAGTCCGAGGACACCGGCCAATGCACCCGAGAAGGCAAACGCACCCAGCGCCAACCGTCGTACGTTGACTCCTCGCAGCATCGCCGCTTCACGATCCTCGGAGATGCCGATCAGAGCCAGACCCGTCATGGTCTTCTTCGAGACGTAACTCAACCCGATGACCAGTGCGATCGCCGCAACAAGCAGAGCGATCTCGACCGGGTAGGTACGGCCGCCGAGTAGGGTGATCGGTTCGTTCGATCCGAAGAACGGAACCGTGAGAGGTTCACTACCCCAAATCAATTGAGTTGCACCATTGAGCAGCGTGGCAACGCCAAGCGTGGTGACCAGCTGGTTCTGGTGATCGGCCACCGGTCTGATCGCGACGATCTCCTCGACCGAGGCGAGGAGCATCACGGTCACGGTTGCCATGACGGCCACCACGAGAACGGGAAGTTTCAGGGTTACGAGACCCGTGTAGGCGACGAAAGTGCCCACCATCATCAGCTGAGCTTGAGCGAAGTTGAAAGTGTTGGAGGAAACGAAAACGATGTTGTACCCGATGGCAACCAGCACGTAGACCGCGCCGAGCGCCAATCCGGACCACAGAATGGTCATGACGCAGCCGGGTTTCCGAACTGACCGTTGAGGATCTTCGTCGGGCTGATGAACTTCAGCTCACTGGTATCCGGGTTCGGGCCGTGGTTGTCAGAGCTGAAGTTGTAGCGCGAGAGGAATGCGGTCTTGGCATTCTCCTGAACCTCTGCGGTTTCCAGTGCTTCGGCGAGCTTCTTCGGATCGGTCGAACTGCCGACCTTCTCCGCTGCTGCCGCGACGAGGGGGAATGCGTCGTAGTTGTCCGCGAGGATCAGCGTCGACGGGATCGAGCCCAGCGACGCCATCGTGTCCACCATCGTGTTGACGAGCGCGTTGTTCGGATCGAACACCGTGCTGGTGAACACCTGCGTCACCAGGTTCTTCACCTGCGGGGTGCCGAGCACGCCGGCGGGCGGATCATTGGCGATGAGGTTGGTGGCAGAGACCGACGTGTTGCCGATCAACGGCACGTCCCAGCCGAGTCGCTCCAGGCTCTGCAACACGTATCCGAGCGGGGCGCCGTACGCGTCCAACGCGATTGCCGTTGCACCGGCATTCTTGAGGGACTGCAACTGCGCCGTCATGTCCAGAGCAGCGGCGTCGTATTCTTCGTTGCCGGCAGCCTTCAGACCGACCTTCTCGAGCGCACCGGTCATCTCCTCGCCGAAGAGTTCACCGTAAGCGGTACTACCGTGCAGGACTCCGACGCTGCTGTAGCCCTTGGTCTTTGCATACTCGGAGATGCCGCGAGCGGTGTCGGTCGCGCCCGGAGCCAGGTCGAAGTTCAGCGGGAACTTCGAGGGGTCCGTGGAATCGGGAGAAGGCGCCATGCTCAGCGAGAGGATGTTGTTCTGCTTGAGGATCGGGAGAACCGCAGCCGCGATCGACGAAGGACCCGAGTTGAGGTAGAGGTCAGGCTTGTTCCCCGAGTTGATGGCTTCGCGCAGCTTGGTGACAGCGATGGTTGCATCACCCGCGTCATCGACAGTGGTGAGCTCGATCTGACGGCCGCCGATGCCCCCGGCCTCGTTCTGGACCTGAACGCCGGCCTTCGTGGCCAGCAGGGAAGTCTGCGAGTTCGCCGCGAGAACACCCTGCGCACTGATCCCGCCGGTCAGCAGGACGCGGTACGGCGAATCCGCGCCACCTTCGGACTCCGAAGAACCACTACACCCCGCGAGAGCCAGAGCCGTCACGGCAACTGCCGCAACAAGAATGGGCCGACGATTCATGTCTGCACTCCTAGAACACATGTATGCACCGAACGTCAGGCGAATACCTGACGAAAGAAGGATCGGCCGGTGGGAACGCCTGATTTCGAGCACCAGCCAACCAAGCACCCGCTTGATGATCTAGCAAGCAGTTGCTTGGGTTGGAGCATAGAATGTGATCTGGATAACGTCAAACGCACAAAAGAGGAGTCATGGAAGCGGACGCTATGCATATTCGGGCGGCCTCGACAGACCGATTCCCGCTGGGTGGAAACGCCAAAACGGCCCCACGCCCTGCGGGATTCGATGAGGTGAATCCGAGCAGGGCGTGGAGCCGTTTGCGTAAAGGTCTGAACTATCGCTGGTTTCGTGGCTTCCAAACCACCAACGCGTTGTTGCGTGGAATCGGAACGAGGTCCCGGCGATAGCCCGCATGGACTTTCGCGATTTCCTCGGCCAGTTCGCGGACGCGATGCTGCAGAGCCTCGACCTGGTTGGTCAGTTCGATGA
Organism: Rhodococcus sp. MS13; assembly: GCF_013277835.1. Lineage (NCBI taxonomy): Bacteria > Bacillati > Actinomycetota > Actinomycetes > Mycobacteriales > Nocardiaceae > Rhodococcus > Rhodococcus sp. MS13. The sequence continues at coordinate 166,678 of NZ_VBTL01000011.1, read as the reverse complement.
TCCGTTTGATTCCGGCGAGGTTGACGCCCTCGTCCTGCGAAAGCCGTTGCACTTCACGCAGAAGCGCAACATCACGCGGGGAGTAGCGTCGTCCGCCACCAGTGGTTCGGTGAGGGGTGACCAAACCGAGTCGATCGTAGTTACGCAAGGTCTGCGCATGCATTCCGGCCAACTCGGCTGCCACCGAGATCACGAAGATCTGGGCGTCAGGATCGACCGTCGCATCCCATTGATTCTGCGGTCGTTCGGTCATCATGCACCGGCCCACCCGGCCCGTGGATCGAACCCGCTCGCCTTCTCGGCTTCGAGATAGGTCTTCAGCGCTTCGATCGCCGGGTCGTCCAACTTCTGCGGGACGGATACCTTGACGGTGACCAGAAGGTCGCCGGCCCCCTCGGGACGCTTGGGGATGCCGCGTCCGCGAACTCGCAGAATGCGTCCGTCCACCGTTCCGGCCGGAACCTTCACTCCGACACGGCCGTCCAGGGTCGGCACGGACAGTGTCGTCCCGAGCACCAGTTCGCCGTAGCTCACCGGAACCGTCAGCGTCAGATCGTCGCCGTTACGGCCGAAGACATTGTCCGGCTTGACGCGGATGTTGACGAACAGGTCACCCGCCGGAGCTCCGCGGAGACCCGCTTCGCCCTTGCCCTTGAGTCTGATTTTCTGACCGTCGCTCACGCCTGCCGGCACGCGAACCGTGATGGTCCGTGTCCGGTTGGTGACGCCGCTACCGTGGCAGTCCTCGCAAGGCGAGTCGATGATCGAGCCGGTTCCCCGGCAGTCGTCACACGGCTCACTGAATCCGAATGCGCCCTGGTTGCGGCTGACCACGCCGGTTCCGTTGCAATGCGGGCACACTCGCGGGCTGGTGCCCGGCTTTGCGCCGCTGCCGTGACACGTGGTGCACGACGTCGGGCTGGTCAGACGAAGTGGGACCGTGACACCGAGCGCCGCTTCGCGGAAGGCGAGCGTCGTCTCGGTCTCGAGGTCCTTGCCTCGACGCGGGCGGTTGGGCGCAGCTGTGCGCTGGCCCGCTCCCCCACGATTGAACAATCCGCCGAAGATGTCTCCGAGACCCGAGTCCTGCCCGCCGGCACCGCCGCCGAACAGGTCGTTGATGTCGAAACCACCAGCGCCGGGGTTGAATCCACCGCTACCTTGCGCACGGGGACCGAAGCCTCCGCTGGCAAAGAGGCGCCTGGCCTCGTCGTACTCCTTGCGCTTGTCCGGATCAGACAGAACGGCATGAGCTTCACTGACGGACTTGAAACGCTCTTCGGCCTTCGCATCGTCAGGGTTGGCGTCGGGATGAAGATCCCGGGCCAGCTTGCGATACGCCTTCTTGATTTCGTCGGCCGTCGCGGTGGACGAGACGCCCAGCTCCTTGTAGAAGTCCTTCTCGATCCACTCCCGTTGACTCACTGGGCGTCTCCTCCTCTCACTCTTACTTCGCTTCTTGTTCTGAACCGTCTGCAGGCTTGTCGCCTACCCGGTCCGTCACGGCCACCATTGCGGTCCGAAGGACCCGGTCGCCGAGCTTGTAACCCTTGCGCATGACCGTCCCGAGTACGGGGTCGTGGCCTTCGCCTTCATGCTGCACCGCTTCGTGGAGTGCGGGATCGAAATCGTCGCCCTCGTTACCGAAGTCGGTCAAACCCAGACCCGTCAGGGTCGTGTTGAGCTTGTCCGCGAGTGCACGCAGTGGACCTGATTCGAGGTCACCGTGTGCCCGAGCGCGATCCAGGTCGTCGAGGATTCCGATGAGTTCGGTGATGACCGAAGCGCGCGCGGTTTCCTTGATGACCTGCTTGTCACGCTCGACGCGACGACGGTAGTTGGTGAACTCCGCCTGAAGTCGCTGCAGATCCGCAGTTCGTTCGGCGAGCTGATCGGTGGCGGATGCTTCCTCCACGATCGACTCTGCTTCCTGAACTACCCCTGTGTCTTCCGAGTCGAGCGGCGGCAGGGATTCCCCCGCCGCCTCTCCCTGTGCACCGGTCTCGGGGTCGACCGGGTTGTTCTCGGAGTTGTCCGAGGTCACTTCTTGTCCGAGTCGGTGGGCTCGTCGACAACCTCGGCGTCGACGACGTCGTCGTCATTGCCTGCGCCGTCGGTGTTTCCGGCCTCGTTTGCAGCGGAAGCCTCGTAGATGGCCTGGCCCAGAGCCTGCGACTCGGTGCCCAGCTTCTCCACTGCGGTCTTCACTGCAGCGATGTCGGTGCCTGCCAGGGCGTCGTTGACATCCTTGACCGCTGCCTCGACCTTGGTCAGGATCTCCTCGGAGACCTTGCCCGCGTTCTCACCTTCACGCTGCTCCTTGACGAACTTCTCCGTCTGGTGGACCAGCGACTCGGCCTGGTTGCGGACCTCTGCCTCTTCGCGACGTGCCTTGTCTTCCTCGGCGTGAGCCTCGGCGTCCTTGACCATGCGCTCGATCTCTTCCTTGGACAGACCGGAGCCGTCCTGGATCTTGATCGTGTTTTCCTTGCCGGTGCCCTTGTCCTTCGCCGTCACGTGCACGATGCCGTTGGCGTCGATGTCGAAGGTGACCTCGATCTGCGGAACGCCACGCGGGGCGGGCGGCAGATCGGTGAGCTCGAAGGAGCCGAGCAGCTTGTTGTGCGAAGCGATTTCGCGCTCACCCTGGAAGACCTGGATCTGCACCGAAGGCTGATTGTCGTCAGCGGTGGTGAAGGTCTCGGAACGCTTCGTGGGGATGGTGGTGTTGCGCTCGATGAGCTTGGTCATCACGCCACCCTTGGTTTCGATACCGAGGGAAAGCGGCGTGACGTCGAGGAGCAGAACGTCCTTGACCTCGCCCTTGAGCACGCCGGCCTGGAGTGCGGCGCCGACGGCGACGACCTCGTCCGGGTTGACACCCTTGTTGGGCTCACGGCCACCAGTCAGTTCACGAACCAGATCGGAGACTGCCGGCATACGGGTGGAGCCACCGACGAGCACGACATGGTCGATGTCCTTGACAGCGATTCCGCTGTCCTTGATCACTGCCTGGAACGGCGCACGGGTGCGATCGAGCAGGTCCGAGGTGATCTTCTGGAACTCGCTGCGGGAGAGCTGCTCGTCCAGGAAGAGCGGGTTCTTGTCCGCGTCGACCGTGATGTACGGGAGGTTGATGGAGGTGCTCTGCGAGCTGGAGAGCTCGATCTTCGCCTTCTCCGCAGCCTCACGCAGACGCTGCAGGGCCATCTTGTCCTTGGTCAGATCGATGCCGTTCTGAGCCTTGAACTTGTCGACCAGCCAAGCGACGACGCGCTCGTCCCAGTCGTCGCCACCGAGGTGGTTGTCACCGGAGGTTGCGCGAACCTCGACGACGCCGTCGCCGATTTCGAGCAGGGAGACGTCGAAGGTGCCGCCACCGAGGTCGAAGACCAGAATGGTCTGCTCGGTGTCACCCTTGTCCAGTCCGTATGCCAGTGCAGCCGCGGTGGGCTCGTTGACGATACGAAGGACGTTGAGGCCGGCGATCTGGCCGGCTTCCTTGGTTGCCTGACGCTGTGCGTCCTCGAAGTATGCGGGGACGGTGATGACGGCGTCGGTGATGTCTTCGCCGAGGTAAGCCTCCGCGTCACGCTTGAGCTTCATGAGCGTGCGGGCGCTGATTTCCTGCGGCGTGTACTTCTTGCCGTCGATTTCCACGTTCCAGTCAGTGCCGATGTGGCGCTTGACGGAGCGGAGGGTGCGGTCGACGTTCGTGACTGCCTGGTTCTTCGCGGGCTGACCGACGAGAACCTCGCCGTTCTTGGCAAATGCGACCACCGAGGGGGTGGTACGTGAGCCTTCGGCGTTGGCGACCACTACGGGCTCGCCGCCCTCCAGCACTGCAACTACCGAGTTGGTCGTACCGAGATCGATACCGACTGCACGAGCCATAGTGTTCCTACCTTTCGTTCTGCGGTTCTCTGCCCGAGTGGTTGATCTCGAACATGACCGCGAGTTTTTCGCTTGGTGAGCGTCCTCCGCTCAAGTTTGCCTCCGACCGTGGCCGGGAGTCAACTTGAAGTTGAGCCGAGGGCGCTCAAGCTTGTCGAAATGGTCAACTACAGCCCACGTAGATTTGTTCCCGCCTTCCCCGAAAAGCCGAAAAAGTGCGCCACATCACGTCCGAATCTCTCCGAATGGCTACGATCGGCCGGTGACCGATCCCGACAATTCTCCCGTTCGACCTGCTCGACCGGCGCCGGCGCGCCCGGCACCCGAGCGACCCGACGTCTCGGTTCGGCCGCTCCGACCTGCAGCGAACGACGAGATGCCCAAGGCCGTGACCTTGTCCACCTCTGCCTGGATCGGCTCGTTCGTCGTCCTGGCCGGTATCGCCGGAGTGGTAGTCACCAGCCTCGACGACGTCCGGTCAGCCCTCGAAGAATCGACTGCGCGCGACAATCCCGGATACTCGTCCACCGACATCTCCGATGCCGTGACGGTCGTCCTGGCCGGCAGTGGCGGCGGCGCTCTCGTCCTGATCCTGCTCGCACTCATGAGCCTTCAACTCCTCCGTGCCCGCAAGAACGCCGGGCGGGTGATGACGGCGATCGTCGGAGCCCTCAGCATCGCGGCCGGACTCGGCTTCATGTCTCTGGTCGACGGCGCCGCGGATATCGGCGCCGGAGTTCTGAGATGGGGTCCGATTCTCTACTGCGTCCTTGTAGCAGTGGCGGCGATCGCTCCGTTTGCTCCCGGTGTCAGCACCTGGCTGCGAGTACGCCGATGAAGGTTCACGTACAACTCGACTCCGCGCCGGGCGCGGGCGCTGCTCGCAGCCGTGAACTCGCGGACACCGGCGCCGGTGGCCTGTTCACCTTCGAGGGACCACACGACGTGTTCTTCCCGCTCGTCGAAGCGGCATCGGCCGTCGACCTCGACCTGATGACCAACGTCGCCATCGCATTCCCCCGCAGTCCCATGCATCTGGCGCATTCGGCCAACGACCTACAGTTGCTCAGTCGCGGCCACTTTCGCCTCGGTCTCGGATCGCAGATCAAACCGCACATCGAAAAACGCTACAGCGCAACGTGGTCGCGTCCAGCGGCCCGCATGAAGGAGACGGTCGCAGCGGTCAAGGCGATCTTCACGGCGTGGGAGAACACCTCGACGCTGAACTTCCGCGGCGAGTTCTTCACCCACACTCTGATGCCCCCGACGTTCGATCCAGGCCCCAATCCCTATGGACCGCCGCCCATCCTGATGGGTGCGCTCGGACCGGTGATGACCCGGACGGCGGCGGAGGTGGCCGACGGACTCCTGGTCATGCCGTTCCACACGCAACGCCATTTCCTCGAACGAACACTTCCGGCCGTCGATGCCGGCCTCCGTGAATCCGGCCGCACCCGAGACGAATTCACGATCATCCCGCAGGTCATCGTCGGCGTCGGCCGCGGCGACGATCAACTTGCCGCGGCCGCCCGAGGCGTCCGAGCCCTGCTCTCGTTCTACGGTTCGACGCCCGCATACCGTCCGGTGCTCGACGTCGAAGGGTGGGGCGAGGTCCAACCGGAACTCAATGCCCTGTCGAAGCGAGGTGGTTACGCCGACATGGCATCACTGATCACCGATCCGATGCTGACCACACTCGCCGTCGTCGGCACCCCCGAAGAGTGTGCTGCCGAGATTCGGCGGCGGTTCGGCGAGCATGCCGACGAAGTGTGCTGCTACTTCCCGGGTTACGACGTAGAGCCGGCTGACGTGGCGTCGATGATCTCGCTTCTCACCTGAACCTGGTCGAACTTCCTGATCAGGCCCCCAAGGTACGGGCCAGCTCGGTCAACGACTCCCGGGCAGCACGCAGGCTCGCGTCACCCTGCTCGATCAGCGGTGCCATCGCCGGAATACGCTGCGCCAAAGTCAGTTCCGCGGTGATGACGGAGACATCCATTCCCATCGACACCCCGAGCACCTGAACGAGTGGCGGGACGGTGTGATCGTTGGCCTCGTTCCCCGAGCCCGGCGCATAGGTGTTCCCACGGCTGGACACGATCACCACGGGCTTACCTGCGAGCGGCTGAGTGCGCGTGTCGAAAGGCACCGTAGTCCCCAGGACGTGCACGTAATCTATCCACGCCTTCAACGTCGACGGGATCGACCAGTTGTACATCGGCGCGCCGATCACGACTACGTCTGCAGCGGTAAGTTGCTCGATGACCCGAGCCTGTAGTGCTTCCGCGGCGGGATCCGGAATCTCTCCCTCGACCCGCAAACGTGGTGCATAGTGCAGAGCCGCGTCCGCGAGGTGCGGCAAGGGATCCCGGTGCAGGTCCACCGTCACCGTCGTGTGATCCGGACTGTTGTTCGACCACTGCTGAGCGAACAGGGCGGTGAGATCACGAGAGGTCGAGTTGTGGAGTTCGGCAGACGAATCGATGTGAAGTAGCTGTGGCATCCTTCATCAGTACCAGAGCGCGCTCAACTCTTCTCCGCGGCGAGATCGGATTCTGCCGCGTACTGCGCCAGCAGGACACGTTCGCGCTCGCGGCGCGGATAGAAGAACGTCACCACCGCGGCACCGGCACACACGATGATGATCGCCGCGATGTAGGCGTTTGTATCCCCGTCCAGGAAGGCGTTTTTGGCGGCGGTCATGATTTGGTCCGCGTATTGCGGGTAGCGTTCCGCGAGAACTTCGGCGCTGGAGAAAGATTTGGTGAGCGCGGCCTGAGTTTCGGGAGTCACCTCGGATGCGTTCGGCGAGGACGAGATCGCATTCCCCAACGATTTTGCGTACCCGGCCGTGAGTATTCCGCCGAGAATCGACTGCATGATGGCGCCGCCCAGGTCGCGTTGCAGGTCCGAGGTTCCCGACGCCATACCAGCGCGGTGCACGGGAACGGATCCGGTCAGCGAACGCGATGCCGGTGTGCCTGCCAGGCCGACCCCGATCCCGACAAGCGCATAGGCCAGCGCGACCTGCCAATACTGTGTGCTTTCGTTCCACAGGAAAAGCGCGACAAACAACCCGAGAACCACGAACAGGTAGCCGGAGAGCAGCGTGACGCGGGCGCCGTACCTTTCGATCATGGTCGCCGAGCGCGGCGCAACGATCACCATCGCCAGCGCAGCCGGAATGATCGCCGCACCGGCTGCCAGCGTCGAGTAGCCGAGGACGTTCTGCAGGAACTGCTGGCCGATGAACATCGCGCCCATGAGCGAACCGAACACGACCAACCCGCCCACCGCCGCGACCCAGAAGGTCGGGCGCGCAGCTACGTGAAGATCGAACAGCGGATTGACCGCGCGTCGCTGTTGCAGGAAGAACCCGATACCCGCGACGACCGCTATCGCCCCGAGCACCAGAGCCAACGTGCCCGAACCCTTCACCGGCGCAAAGTTGATGGACAGCACCAGCGCCCCGATGAAGACGATCGACACTATGCCTCCGAGGTGATCAACTCGCTCGGTCGTCTCGTTGACGTGCGCGGGCACCAACACCAGCGAACAGATCAGTGCCACGAGAGCCAACGGAAGGGTGACGAAGAAGACCGAACCCCAGTGAAACTGCTCGAGCAGCGCCCCCGAGACGATCGGACCGAGTGCTGAAATCGCGCCACCGATTGCGGACCACATGGCAATCGCCTTGGTCCGTGCCGGTCCGGCCCACAGCGCCGTGATGATCGCCAGCGTGGTCGGGAATGCAAGACCTGCCGAGACGCCTCCGACTATCCGAGCAAGGAACAGCACTTCGAAGTTCCCGGCGAATCCAGCCACGATCGACGCCGGAATAGACAGCGCCATGCCGGTGACCAGCAGCATCTTGCGGCCGTATCGGTCTCCCAACGCCCCAAGGTAGAGCACCGTTCCGGCCAGGCCCAACGAGTACCCGACCGCGATCAGGTTCAGTTGCGTCTGGCTGGCGTCGAAGGCCCGCCCGATGTCCGGCAGCGCGACATTCGCGACCGAGAGATTGAGATTCGCGACCGCAGCGACCAGGATGAGCGTCCCCAGGACGAGGGTGGCTCGATCCGGTGAAGCGGACTTGATGTCACTCGCCATGCGCGTGCTCCCATCGAGGTGGGACCCGAACCTGGGAGTTATGTCCGGGTCATCCCGAACTCAAGATAGAACCCTCTCCAAGCGCTCGCACAGTGAACGGGTCCCTATTCGGGCACAATTTCAGCCAAGACGCCCTCGGCGCTGCGGGCAGCAACCAGGCAGGCGCGGGAGGTGAACCTGTCGAAGAGCGGATGCCTGGACAACTCCCGCCATCGCCGGACAGCCGCGGTAGCCCGCGCACGCTGGACCTCCGGCGATTCTTCCGGTTCGCAGCCCAACCGGTCACTGGCCCGGATTCCGTAGCCACCGATCAGCCTTTGTAGTTGTGCCAGGTCGTCGGGTGGCAGATCTGTGTGTACCGAACGAAGTCGCCCGAGCAGGCGAAGTTCGTGGAAACCGTGAACATCGGCAAGCAACCGTTGTGCCTCCGCCGCGATCAGATCGCCTTCCTCACTCGGATCGGCTTCGAGGATTCGGCCCAACGTCACCAGCGCGGTGTGCGATTTCAGTTGATCCGCGCGCTGCCCGAACTGAACGTCGATCACCTGACGAAGGTCGTCCAGTCCGCTTCGCTCCAGCAATTCGGCTGCCAGACTCGGCGAATCAGTGGCACCCAGCTTTATCGACGTCACGGCGAGGCGAATTCCGAAGAGCCCGAACCGATCGGCCAATTGCGCCCGCATCGCCGCGTCGACCGGGAGCGGACTGTCCTGCCTGGCAAAACGATCCGCGGAGAGCAAGGCCAGGCTCAGATCCTCGGATGAAACCTGCGCGAGCGCCGAGAAGGCAGCGAACTCGCTCTGCCGCATCGTCCGTGCGGCGAGTGCCAGCAGACCTGCCACGGGAACCACCGACTGGCACAGGCCGGTTCGCTCCAATTCCTCGGCAAATCGTGCCGCGACGTCCTTCGCCGAAGACAACGCATCGAGCCTGCCTGCGCCGACCTCGTCGGCACGCGAGAGAACACCGATCACTCCGAGCGGGCCGGATTCTCCGCCGACATGATCAGCGATCTTCCCGAGGAACTGCATGTCACTGGCGTTCAGGGCGCGCAGCAGGTAGACCACCGCGTCCGCGCCGGGCGCACCACCATCGGGAACCAGCATGTCCCAGGTTCGGGCCGAAACCTCGGTCGAGAGCGACGACGTACCTGGGGTGTCGATGATCGTCGTACGAGCCAATGCCGAAGACGGCCAGTCGACGTCGATGCGGTCCACCGAGTCTGCGGTGTACTCCCCCAGATCGAACGTGAGCCTGCCGTCGCGGCGCGTCACCGGTACGTTGAACTCGGCACCGTTCTCAGCCGTCGCAGTCACCTGGGGCGTTGTCCCGTTCCGATACCAGGTGACGACGCGCGTGCACTCCGTCGCGTCGGTAGGCGCTATATCCTGTCCGACAAGCGAATTGAGCAGCGTCGACTTCCCCGCCTTGAGGGAGCCGGCGAGCGCCACTCGGAGTGGCTCGCCGAGTCGGGCAGCGCATTCGTCCAACTGGGCTCGCGTCTGCGGCTGGTCCGCGTAGACCCGTCTGGCCTGGTCGATCAGAGCATGTGCCGACTCCACAGCGGTCACGGCGGTCGTGGCACTCATGCGTTGGTCACCTTTGCCGGAGCAGGAGCGGGAGTTTCGCCGATCAGCGTTCCGGCAACGGCGTCAAGCTCTGAGACGACGCGCATGTCGGTCTCCAGACGCTTGATACGAGCGGCGTGTTCGCTCGACTCCAACTGCGCAGCTTCCTGCGTGGCGCGGAGGGATTCGTTGATCGAGCGCAGCGCCTGCTCGGCGATGTCGGTGAAATGATCCCGCAGAAGCCGCTGCACCAGGCGGAGGCGGTCCTTCGACTCCTTGCCCACCTGGAAGCTGACGTCGTCGGCGAACCGTCGGATAGCCGCTTTCGCCTCGGCCCGACGCTTGAGCACCTGTGCTTGTTTGTCTTCGCGATAAGCCTTGGTACCCAGCAGAACCCCGGCTCCGATGGAGATCGGGTTGACCAGTGCCATGCCCATCATCGTGGTGATCAAGCCGAACATCAATACGCCGCCGTACGAGCCGCGCATGCCGACCAGGACCTTCTGAGTGATGCCGATACGGCCGGATTCGAGGTCCGACAACGCGCCAACCGGTTCCAGGAAACCGTCGGTGTCGGCGACGTCGAGATGCGGGAGCGCGACGTCGCCGGTCTCCGCGAAGTGCTGCGCCACAACTTCTGCCAACCATTGAGCTCGATCGTGAGCCCACACGAAGTTGTCACCGATAGCGGTGGCGATCTCCTGTTCGAGCCACTCCCCCACTACGTCCCAGTCCTTACCTGGATCGCCTTCGTCGACCGTCTCTTCGGCCTGGCGGGTGACCCGGCGCAACCGGTCCCGGAGGTCGTGATCGATGTCGGCGGCAAGGTCTGCAATGCCGTCGCCGAGGCTCTGTTGCCAGAGCGAGGTCTTCTTGTGCAGTTCCTCGGCCGCTGCCCGGGCACGCTGCAGGCCGGCGACCGCCGCTTGAGCGGTGGACGGATCCTTCAGCGCCGCAAGCTCACTGCCCATCTCCAACGTCAGATGTGCTGCCGAGGAACGCACGTCCATCGCAACTGCGCGTCGCGTGTTCGACTCGGCACGCGCAACCACGTTGTCCCGCAGGAACTGATAGAGGTCCAGAAATCCGGATTCCGTCTCGAGTTCCTTGTCCCCCAGCCTCAGTGCGTGCGACCGCAGTACCGAGGAGATCGGAATGAGCGGCAGGTCCAACCCGGCGCGCTGGAGATGTCCGCGATCGGCGTCGAGGATCTGTCGCCAGTGCGGGTACAGATCGGTCTTGCTGATCAGACCGGCCACCGCAGGACACAGATTGACGACCTGGCGGATGAATCCCAGCTCGGGTTCGGTGAACTCCTGACTGGAGTCCGACAGAACCAACACGGCATCGGCCGCAGTGATCAATCCCAATGTTCCTGCAGCATGCGGATTTCCATGACCACCGACACCGGGGGTGTCGATCAGAACCAAACCGTCGGCCAACAGCGGACTGGGAACACCCACTTCCACACGCAGAACTTCACGCCCTTCGGCGCGAGGCGTGGCCGGGGTGATCCCCATCAGTTCTTCGAGCGGGAGGGGCACCCGGATGGGCGCCGCACCCGGATCGGCGAGAATCAATTCGGCGACCGCGGTCTCCGCGTACTGCACGACCGTCGCCACGGCAGTGGTCTCGTCGTCACCGACCGAACACACGTCGATGCCGAGCAGAGAATTGACGAACTGGCTCTTGCCCTGTTTGAGGGGACCGACCACCACGATACGAATACGTGGATCATTGACTCTGACCTGAGCATTCTCGAGTCGGCGCACCAGATCCGTGCGCCCGAAATCCTTCGCCACGACGGCTGTTCGTTCGAGCAACGACGCCGTCGACGACGCGACGCGCGCCTTCCGACTGCTTACCTGACTCGCTGAATCACTCATGAGCTACGTTGACCCGCAATTCTTCCCGACTCGAATATCCGGCCCTGCGAACGCATAGCGCACGCAGGGCCGGATTTGTTACATCAGGTCATTTTGACCGATTTCAGTTCCTGCGTCAGCAGATCAGGGATGCAGGTGGTCGACAACCGCAACCGGGTCGATGTGATCGACCGGTGCTGCAACCGAATCCTCGGCGAAGAGCGAGTGTCCGGTATCGGCGCTCAGTCCCGAATCGGAGCCCGCACCGAAAGCGTCGGTCGCATCGATCGACGACCACGGGTTCAGCGCACCGGTCAAGGAACTTGTCAGGTCGGACACGCCGCTGACTGCTCCACCGAGGGATCCACCCAGGTCAGCGACTCCGCCGCCGCCAACGGTACCGCCACCGTCGACGGTGCCACCGGCAGCCGCGGCTGCGTCGGCACCGATCGAACCTGTCACGTCGGTGACTGCTCCGACAGCCCCGCCGAGCGATCCACCGAGATCGGTGACGCCGTTCAGTGCTCCGCCGAGCGACCCACCCAAACCAGCCGCAGCGTTCGTGGCGGCGTCGAGACCTGCTGTTGCGTCGAGACCTGCTGTTGCGTCCAGAGCACCGCCCACCGTTGCTCCGAGGTCGCCGGTCACACCACCGAGGTTCAGGCCGTCTGCCGCGATGCTTCCGAGGTCGACGGAAGGCAGTTCAGCGGAGATCGGGCCAAGGTTCACTGCGCCGAGGTCGACGGAGGGCAGGTCGGCGCCGATCGAACCGGTGTCGATTCCGCCGAGGTTCAGTGCCGTGTCCAGCGCTCCACCGAGTGCGCCTTCGGCACCGAGAACGCTGTCGAGAGAGCCCCCCAGCCCGAGGCCGGCGCCCAGCGCACCATCCAGCGCGCCGGTGAGGTCCGTGCCCACGGAACCGACAGCACCCAAGCCGCCTGCACCTGCGAGAGCGGTGTCGAGAGCCGCAGCCACACCGGCTGCCAAGCCTGCTTCGCCGCCCAGGCCGAGTGCACCACCGAGGTCGATTCCGGTAAGTCCGCCTGCGCCCAGCGCTGCGTCGAGTGCGCCGCCGAGACCGCCCGCCAGCCCGGCATCGACGCCGAGTGCCGAACCGAGGACACCTTCGAGAGCCGTCGACAGATTCGCACCGCCGCCCAGAGCCGCTGCGAGGTCTGCGCCGAGACCGCCTTCGAGGTCGAGTGCTCCCCCGAGCAGTCCACCGAGTGCGCCGCCCAGGTCGGCTCCGACCGTTCCGCCGGCACCGAGGGCGCCGGAGAGTGCCGCGCTGAGCTGCGCGCCCAGGTCTGCACCCCCGCCGAGTACGGCGTCGAGGTCGAGTCCTCCGCCGAGGCCCAGTGCTGCGTCGAGTGCGCCGCCGAGTGCAGTTTCCAAGCCGCCGCCGACGCCGAGCGCTCCTCCGAGTGCGCCGCTCAGGGCTGCACCGAGATCGAGGCCGCCCGCGATATCGGTGAGAACGCTGACATCCGTGATCGCTCCGAGGACGCCGCCGAGTGATGCACCCAGATCAGCGCCGATCGTGCCGCCGGCTCCCAGGACACCGGAGAGCGCGCCGGACAACGCCGTGCTGAGGTCGCCCGTCAGAGCGCCGGCCAGATCGAGGCCGCCGCCCAGTGCAAGGGCGGATTCCAGTGCGCCGGTCAGGCTCGCGCCCAGTTCGCCGCCGATGTCGAGGAGACCGCTGAGGTCTGCTGCGCCGCCGAGGAGTCCACCGAGAGCCAGTCCGAGGTCGGCTCCGAGGTCGCCACCGATGGCAAAGACGGGTGCGAGGGCTCCGCTGAGCCCCGCCGTCAGGTCGAGTCCGCCGACCGCGCCGATGGCGGCGTCGAGGGCTGCGCCCAGTTCCGCGGTCAGACCGCCGGTCACTCCGAGGGCGCCGCCCAGAGCCGCGCTGAGCTGTGCGCCCAGATCGAGAGCTCCTTCGAGATCGAGTGCACCGCCGAGGCCCAGGCCGGCTTCGATGACGGCGCCGAAGGCTGCGCCGAGGTCGGCACTGATCTCGCCGCCGATGGCAAGCGCAGCGCTGAGGGCTGCTGCGAAGTCGCCGACCAGGTCGAACTGGCCGCCGAGGGCGCCTCCGACTCCGAGGCCTGCACCGGCACCGAGACCCAGGCTGCCGCCGAGGCCGCCACCCAGTCCACCGGTGAGACCACCACCGATTCCGAGACCGCCGCCGATGGCACCCGCAGCGGACGCGCCGGCGTTGACGATCGCGGACAGGTCGGCGCCGCCACCGGCAAACAGTCCGGACTCGGCAACCAGCGGAGCGACGGCGACGATGTCGGCGGGGCTGACGTCGCACAGACCGGCAGCGTTGAGTGCCGCGGTCGGGTTGGCGCAGTAGTTGGCAGCTGCCTCGTCGTCACGAAGTAGCCCGAGGATGAATTCGAGTACGGCGTTCGTTGCCATGGCGGGTTCTCCTGAAGGTCGTTGACCGGGTTGTTGCCGGTGGGTTGTTGCCGGTGATCCGGAAACTGGTGCGCTGCCAGAGGTAGCGAGTGGAATCAACGCTAAGAACTTTTGCGACTGGGGCCAACGGGGAGCACCCCCCTCTTCTGCGTGGACAGACGGGGAAGCCCCCTACGGGGTACGCCCGCTCGGAATAGGGGGATTTGCTCCGATTAGGGGATCGGTCCCCTACTTCGCCGCGACGCCTCCGATCCGGTAACGATCTAGGTCCTGAAACCGACATCGCAGACAACCGCGACAGTCCTTCTGTCGCCCACGACCAGGGGAGTTCGTTCATGGCGGCAGGGCTCGGCATCAGCATCGGTTCGGCCACTCTCGTAGCTGTCACCGACGGCTCGACCGGTGAAACGCAACAGGTCCGCTTACCCAGTGCGCTGCAATTGGACGACGGAACCGTCATCACCGGATTTGTCGAGCGCGTCGGAGACCCGATCCCGATACTTGCCGCCGACGGTACCGAGTACCGCGGCGAGTCTCTCGCAGCGACAGCGGTAGGCGCGCTCGTCGGCCAGGCTGGCGGCGAAGAAGGTCCAGCTGTTGTCCTGGCTCACCCGGTGGGGTGGAATCGTCACACAGCACGCACCATGGAGTCCGCGCTGGACGACGCCGGGGTTCACGGGGCTACTCTCGTCGCCGAACCCGCGGCCGTCATGGCGTGGCTCGCCGCTTCCGGAAACGCTGCCAACGACGGTCTGACCGTCGTCTACGACCTCGGCGCTCGCTCGCTCGACGTCACGATGATGTCCACGACCGGCGGACGAAGCGAGATCTTCGGAAAGCCACTGCGCAGCGAGGACATCGGCGGCGACGAATTCGATCACCTCGTCACCGTGCACCTGCTCGATGCGGTTTCCGACCACTTCGCAACCCTTGATCCCTTTGCTCCCGAGACGATTGCAGCGCTGGAAACTCTGCGCGAGCAAGCCCGCGCAGCCAAGGAGGAACTTTCCACCGAGACGGAAACCGTTGCTCGCGTGACGCTTCCCGGCGCCGTCAGCGACATTCGACTGGTTCGTTCCGAGCTCGAGGATCTGATCAGGCCCGCCCTCACCGAATCGGTGGCCTTGGTTCGCGAAAGCCTGCGATCTGCCGGCGTCGAGTCCAGTGATGTCAATCAGGTTGTTCTGGCCGGCGGAAGCTCGTCCATTCCCCTTGTCGCCGAACTACTGTCCGCGGAGCTTCGTGTTCCGGTAATCGCCGACGCCGATCCCGCGTCGTGCGCGGCGTCCGGCGCCGCGGCACTCGCCCTCGACGCCCGAGACTCGCACGTGCCGGCCGCCGCCACTGCAGTGATTCCCGCCGAGCCGTCGCGCAAGCCCGCACCGGTTCCTGCCTTCTCGACTCCGTTGCTTGCCGAGCCGACAGAGGAAGAGAACACGGCGACTCGACGCTCGTCGAGGGTGGGCGTCGTTGCTGCGGTGGTAGGAGCGTTCATCGTGCTCGCCGCAGGCGGACTCGGAATCGGAACGGCCATGGACAAGATCAACGTTCCGTCCAGTTCGGCGGACACCACCAGTGAGTCCACCTCGTCCACCGCTTCGACCACGCCGGGCTCTACCCCCGGCAGCACCACGGCAGCCGAAGCAGCAGGCACCGGATCCACGACTGCGAACAACGTTACTCAGAACAATCAGCCCGGCTCTCCTGCTGCCGCAGGCGGTTCGACGACGGTACCAGGGGCAGTTCCGGTTGCCGGCGCACCAGCTGGATCTGCTCCCGCACCAGGTGAGACCGCCCAGTCGGCGCCTGCACCTGCCGCACCCGGCGCCCCGGCGCCCGCACCGGCTCCCGCCCCGGCACCGGCGCCCGCGCCCGGAGCAGGCGTCGGAACCGGTATCGGTGATGCTGCGACCGGCATCGGCAACGGTGTCGGCGGTTTGGTCGACGGCGTCGGGGACGGTGTCGGCGGCGTGGTCGGAGGTCTCGGTAACGTCGTCGGTGGTGTCGGAAACGTGGTCGGTGGTGTCGTCGGCGGCGTCACCGCGCCGATCCGCTGACCGGCGGGCTTTCGATGAACCGTGACAGCGGCACCGAATCGTCTTACATTGCAGGACTTTTGCGCGGCATCGACCTGACTGCATCGCCACTGCGCCTGTTCGTCACCGGGACCGACGCCAGCGCTCGGCCCCAAGTGACGAGGGCGGTGCGCAAGAGGATCGAATCTGGTGACAGAACTGTGGTCACCGTCGTCACGCATGACGCCCCGGCCGATGCGATTGTGGTGATCGCAGACGCACAGGCTCTGACCTCCGATGAAATCCGTGCCCTGAACGAACTGGTTCAACGTGACGACCTCGGAGTTGTCATCGCCTCCGATCGGATCGATCCTCCACTCGCACCGATCTACTCGAACATCTCGAGTTTCGGTACCGTCCTACATCTGAACCCGTTGAACCGGTCAGATATTCGGAAGATCGCCGCGGAGCGAAGAGTTCCGCTCGACGATCGTGCCGTGCTGACGCTCGAGCATCTGGCCGGTGGTTCCTTCGGGGCCGTCGAAGCGTATTTCACCGCCGCCTCGGCGGGCCGCCCGGAAATGGCGACAGCCGTACGCACACACATCCTCCATCAGGTCACCGCTCTGCATCCGATCGAGCGTGAGATCCTCGAGGTTTCATTCGCCGTCCCGGACATCGACGCTTTCGAGCTCGATCTGGGACAGGAGAAGTTCAGCCTCACAGCGGCATTCGACCGAGCACTGGCTACCGGACTGTTCGGTTCGCGATCACCTCTCGTCGCGAGCGTTGTGGCAGAGTCGACCAGCACAGGACGTATCCGCAGCGAGCTGATCAGAATCGTCGAATCACGAGCGAACGCGAGAACCCTCGATATCGATACAGCACGAAGACTTTTCGACTCCGGCATCCGCCACCGCGATCTCACGGCTGTACTACGAGACGCAGTCGACGCGAGCACGCCGACGGTCGCGGCAGATCTTTTTCGTCGTGTGAATTCGATCGAGCCTCTCGGCGTGGCGGACACGCTGCTGTACGCCCAGGTCTCGGCTCGGAGTGGTGACCTCGACACTGCCTGCCGCCTGGCCGATTCCGTCATCGCCGAACCCGATCTCGACAACGCGAGACTGGCTGCGGCGGTGCGAATCCGCGCAGCTTCGTCCGCAGCATGCGGCCAACTCCGCGCCGCCGCAGATCTCTACACCTGGCTCGGGCCAGGGCGCACCGAAACCGAATCCCCCTTCGCCGCAATCACCTTCCTCGGCATCGGCAACGTCGATGACGCGAACGCGGCGCTCGCCGGGCATACTGGATCACCGTCGAGCTCCACGGTCGGCGCTGCCACACTGGCCAATGGACTGATGCAATCGGTCACGGGGAGTGCACCGAGTGCGCTCAACACGATGTCGCGCGCACTTTCGCTCCCCGGCGGCTCCGGCACATCTGAATTCCAGCCTGATTCCGCCCCGGCACTGGTAGCTCTTGCACTCCTGCACAACGGCGCCCATGAACGGGCCGCCGCTGTCGTCGCGGCCGCGATCGCCGCCGACGACGCAAGCAGTCACACGTGGGCGCGGCTTCACCTTCTCGACGCGTGGATCGCGATGACCCGTGGGCACGACACTGCTGTCGAAGATCTACCGGAGGAGGTAGTCCGCGGCCCCCTCCGTGAGCGTGACGCACTGTTTCTGCATGCCATGATCGTGGGTCTCGCTCGACGCTCCGGCGATCTCGCCCAGCTGCGGCGCGCCTGGTCGGGCGCAGCCGGCACCCTCTCGTCCTGCAGCGTGGATCTCTTCAATTTGCTTCCCATCGGCGAACTGTGGCTTGCGGCAGTACGACTCGACGAGGCCGAGCAGGTCGAGCATCTGGTCGACGACGCACGCACGCTCCTCCGAGCACTCGGCGAGCCTCCGCTGTGGTCTTCGCCGCTGCATTGGTACGGCGTCCAGGCGTCGATCCTCTCGCAGTCACCGGCCGATCTCCTTCCACACGCCCATACACTCGCGGAATCAGCCAAAACCCACACTTACGCAGCCGGTTTGGCGACCGCCGGACGCCAGTGGCTTCTACTCATGCAGGGCAGCGTCGACGCAGACGACGTGGAAGCTGCAGCGCGAACGCTCAACCGCATCGGGCTGCCCTGGGACGCGGCCCGCTTGGCGGGCGAAGCAGCATTGCGCACACCGGACACCAAATCGGCCACCGCATTGCTCCACGTTGCGCGCTCGCTACGCACAACGTCGACGGCCGAGACCAATGCAACCGATTCGACCGACAGCGCGGCACCACCGTCGGTACTGACCGAGCGCGAACAAGAAGTTGCCGAACTCGTCGTCGTCGGCCTGACCTATCGGGAAATCGGCGAACGCCTCTACATCTCCGCAAAAACCGTCGAGCACCATGTCGCACGCATCAAGCGGCGCGTCGGGGCGCAGTCTCGTTCGGAACTACTCACCATCCTTCGCAGCATGACACCGCCGAACAAATAGTTAGCTGCATATTGTCCGGAGGGTTGCGTATATCCGTTTAAGTGATAGTTTTCACAGGAATCAGGACATGCATGCCGAGCAAAGTTCGGTAACTGTGAAACGGGGATCGCTATGAAGTGGGGAGTCGAACTCGCCGTCGGCAATAAACGAAGCATTGCTGCGATCGCGAAACCCGACTCGGAACCAGTGATCCTCGAACGCGAATCGGTGCTGCACCACGCTCCTGACGGCACCGTGCAGCTAGGTGAAACCGCGTTGGGGTCAACCGGCTTGCGCGGGTTCCTCGACAGGGTCGGAACTGACGATACCGACAACTTCTCCGAGCACATGACGCGAGGAGAGGAACTCGTAGCGACAGCAATGTATTGCCTGGTCAAGGAGGTCCGAACACTCACTGATCAGAACCTGAACATCTCTGCGGTGATCCCGGCAGGTTGGTCGAGCGATTCCGTCGACGCACTGCGCGGCGCACTCGACAGCATGGATCTCGACGGCGTCGAACTGATTCCGGAAGAGAAAGCCTCTGCGGCCTGGCTCGCGGATCCGGATGCCGACGACAGTGCAGCCCGCGGAGCCGCAGCGTTGGCCGCGCCTTACTCGATCACCTCTACCTGTTCCGAACCCGAGCCAACCGATCTTGCCGAGCCAGAGGACACCATCGAGGAGTTTCCGCCGTTCGTCCTGATCGAACCTGAGCCGGAATCCGGCGTGGAAGTACCGGGCACGAAAGCACCGAGCGTCGACGGTTGGCTGAATCGTCAGTGGCGATCGGAGCGCCGACCGATCATCGCCGCAGCCGCCGCCGCAGTCTTTCTGACGGTGTCGGGGTGCGCGGCCGCGGTCATCATCGGACACACTCCGACCATTTCAGCGCCCGGGATTCTCGACGCACAATCTCCCCTGCCCACCGGCACCACGCCCGCCACTGCGGCGAGTCAGCCCGGCACGGTTTCGCACTCAGCGACCTCGCTCCCGTCGGAAGTACCCGCTCTCGGCGCGCAGCCGACGGCGCAGTCGTGGTCATCCGACGCGGAATCGACCTCATCCGAATCCCAGCCCATCCCGGCGAGTCCGGGCACCGGTACCGAGAAATCCACTACGGCGAACGTCCCCGCGCAACAGGGATCGCCGATCACCATCCAGCTCGACCCCCTTCGGATCGAGAACCTGCCGCCGGTCGTCGGACCGCTGAATCCGGTCGATCCGGCTACCCCGGACACTCCCGCCGTGACCGACCCCACTGATACACAGACAACGCCGACGCAGCCCTCCAACCCGACCGACACAACCGATCCGGTGGTGCCGAATCCCGACATGCCCGTCATGCCATTGGCCCCGAGACCCGGAATGCCAAGTTAGACAGAAAGATTGAACAGCCAGACAGGAGGCGCATATTCCTCGTCGAAACTTTTCCCCTATGGTGGGTGCGGTACCTACCGGCTCGGTGCCGGGGACTTGAAGGGATTTCATGCGTAACTCGTTGGCGATCCGCACCGCTGTGGTCGGCGCCTCGGCACTACTGCTCGCAGCTCCATTCACCACGACGGCATCGGCAGAGCCCGCCTCCGACACGCATGTCGAACAGCTCGAAGCCGACCAGCTTCCGGCTGAGCTGGTCGAGGCGATCACACGCGATCTGAAGATCTCCCCACAGGAGTATCTCGACCGCGCTGCCAAAGCTCAGGAACTCGGCGCGTACGCCCAGGAATTCAAGTCCGAGCGCCCCGGCGACTACGCCGGATCGTGGATGGGACTCGACGGTCAACCCGTCGTAGCCGTCACCACCACCGAAGCTGCTCGAATCGCGGCCGACGACGGATACCGCACCCACGTCGCCCCCGTCTCCGCCGACACCCTCGAGAAGACGCTGGCCGACGTCAACGGATGGATCGCCGGGCTGCCCAAGGAAATATCACGCGCAGTCAATTCGGCGACCATCGACGTCTTGAACAATCAGGTCGTCATCGACGTTGCGAACAGCCCCGTCGGGCAGGCACTCAATCTTCCGACCCTGCTCGAGAACACCAAGATCGTTCTCAGCCCGGACGGTGGCGGATCGGTTGATCCCGGAGCGCTCGGCGGCGACACCTACATCACGTCGACGGGACCCATTCGCGAGACGCCGACCGAGAACATCTCGGTCTGCTCGTTCGGGTTCAACGCCGTCGACGATCAGAACAATGCACTCAATATCAGTGCCGGACACTGCAATCCGGCCGAGGGCTCGAAGTCGCCGGTCTACCTGCCGAATCACGCGAACGTCGACGACAGTCAGTTGATCGGCGCCTTCTCACAGTCTTCCGTCGGCAACAACGCCGGTGATCTCGATTACTCGGTCATCAAGTTCGACCAGTCGGGCATCGACGCGGGCCTCGACCGCGCTGCCGTCCGCGGCGCCAACGGGACCACCCTCGCGATCACCGGAACAGCACGTCCCGTGATCGGCGCTCCCATCTGCAAGTCGGGTCAGACGTCGTCCTTCACCTGTGGCGTCGTGGCAGCCGATCGCGTCGAAACACAACTGGTCATGGCTGACGGCGATTCACGAACCGTCCGCGGGTTCGCCGGTACCGCGTGCACCCTCGCCGGGGACAGTGGCGGCGCCATCGTCTCCGGAACCCTGGCGCTGGGCATCACCAGCGGTTCCAACAGCAGCGGCGCACCCAGTTGCAACGAAGCGAACCTGGTACTCGCGACCTCCGGTGGAACCTCGAATCTGGGTATCCCGGTCGGAGACATCCTCGACGCTGCAGATCGCGCATCCGGCGGCGGTGTCGGTTCCGGAATCCGCGTTCGCACTGCGGGTTGACCAACGCCTGATTCACGCACTGTGCCCGCCGATCTGTTCTGATCGGCGGGCACAGTGCTGTTGTCGGTCGGGGTCAGCGCTGTTTGCTCATGTAACGGGTGGGAATAGCGCGTTCGAACCCATATAGTCATGGTCGACTGTGATCGGCTCACCACAAGTCCGTGAGCCGTATCCGTGTGCTCCCAGGGGGGTGGTACGCGGTCAACGAAGTGGAAAGGCCCACATGCGAAGCTCCATCGCACGTCGCGCCGCAGTGTTCGGTTCGGCCGCGCTGCTGCTCCTCGGACCGATTACCGCGGTCGCGAACGCAGAACCGAATGAACCCGGTGTATCCGATCAGGCAGCCCATCTGCCCGTCGAACTCGCCGAAGCCCTACAGCACGACTTGGCGCTGACGCCCGACCAGTTCGTCTCGCGTTCCGAACTCGCGCAGAAGCTCGCAGAGTTCGCCGCCATCGCGCGCGTCCAGTTTCCCGACTCTTTTGCCGGCGTGTGGCTCGACGACCTCGGCAAGGGCATCGTCGCTCTCGCTGACGGTCGCGACAAGGATGCTGCCCGCGAGGCCGCCGAGAAGGCCGGCTTCGAGGTCAAGGACGTCGCGCAGAGCGAGCAGGCTCTGCAAGGTCAACTCTCGGCACTCAACACCTGGCTCGATTCGCAGCCTGCCGAAGTCGCAGACCTCGTGCGTGGCATCGCCGTCGACGTGGTCGGCAACGGAGTCGCCCTCACCGCCGATCCTGCCGCCGGCATCGAATTGCCTGAGTTCCTGAAGCGGACCGTCGTCCACACCGCTGCTCCGCTACTGGTTCCCCCGATCGTCGCGGACCTCATTCCCGCAACCGGATCCGCAACCGGCGACGCTGCACTGGGCGGAGACGCCTTCGGCGCAACCTCCGGTAACACCGGACTGCGTTGTTCATTCGGCTTCAACGGCACCGACGGTTCAGGACGCACGGTCAACATCAGCGCCGGTCACTGCGATCCCAACCGTGCCGCTGCCGGCACCTCGAACTCCAGCCAGGTCTTCCCGATGGTGAACAACCAGACCGGGCCCCGCGTCGGATACTTCGCCAAGAGCAGCTTCGACGGGCGTGACTACTCGATCATCAACATCGACGACAACGCGAAGTACCGCTTCGAGAACAACAGCGTGCGGGTCCCGTTCAACCGTTCGGTCAACATCACCGGTACCGCCGATCCCATTGTGGGCGCCCCGGTCTGCAAGGCGGGATCGACCACCGGCTTCAGCTGCGGCGTCGTCACCGGCGTCAACCGCGTCGCCAAGGTCTTGGATCACACCCTCGACAACGGCTTCACCACCAACATCTGCGTCCTGCAGGGTGACAGCGGTGGCCCCATCGTCTCCGGAACGTTGGCAGTGGGCATCACGAGTGCGTCCAACGTCGCCACCTCTCCCCTGTGCGAGATCGCTCAGGCCGAGACGTTGTTCGGACAAGAAGCACCGACGCAGTACGCGACGCCGATCAACGACATCCTCGCCGCCAATCCAGGCCTGAAGGTTCGCGACTACTGATCGCACGCATTCCCCGAGACAGCAAAACGGGCGCCACACCTTTCGAAGGTGTGGCGCCCGTTTCGGCGTTCGTGACGTCTAACCGGAAGCGCTGCTTACTGGAAGAGAGTTGTTCCGGCCGGAGCGTTCAGGACCTGGATCAGGTCCATCCCCGCGACGATTGCGGTTCCGCCGCCGGCGAGGATCGTACCGGCGACTCCACCGATACCGGCACCGGTGACCATGCCGGGGAGGCAGCCGATAACCAGGCCGGGCAGACCCACGATGCAACCGATGACTGCACCGACGATCGTGCCGGTGAGGCTACCGATCTGCGTGGCAAGCCCGAGCTGTGACTGGAACTTCTCGATTGCCTTCTGATCCTCGTCAGGCGAAGCAACCGGGGTGAACTCGGCAGCGACCGGCTTCGGCTTGGAGCTGGCCGGGTCCAGGTTCGGCTTGAGGGTGAGGGTCTTGCCGTCCTCACTGATGGTCTCGTCGAACGGGAACTGAACGTCCCCGAGGTTGAACGCGAGCGGCAGGCTCACGAGAGTTGCGCCCTGGCTGTTCTGCAAGTCGACGTGTGTGCCGTCACCCGATACCCGGAATGCCCCGGCATCGATGGTGGTGACAACAGCCTGGTCGACGACCTCGGCGGTGTACGAAACGTCGGGTGACGTCTCCGGAGCTGCGTAAGAAGTACCTGCAGCGATGCCCGTAGCGGCAATGGTCATCGCTGCGATGGCCGCAGCTTTACGAATGAACATTTTTGATCCTCCCCGGGAGCGAGCGGGCGCAAGTCGATGACTCACACCACCCGTTTCCCCTGTGCGTGACGGGCGTAACGATAACAGCCGGTCGGTTGTCCTCACCTGCCCGGAAACCGAGTTAGGGCTGCCTGACAGAAAGGAGCCCGACGGCCACCGCCTAACGTGACGACCAGACATGTCTGCGTTTGACCAAGCCCGTCCGACGCAGAAGATTGATCTCTCCAGGCCACGAGCGGTTACCAGTCGGTATCTACAGGCTGGTAATGCTAGTTACTGGCGGGTAACATAACGCAGGTTAGTATCAGTGGGCTGTCCCGAGGTGGCCGACGCGTCGCCCTGAAACGAAAGGCCGCGACATGAATGCCCTGACGATTACGTTGGGCACGATTGGTGCTCTGCTGAGCTTGGTGTGTTGGTACATCTTCCTCTCAGGCGCGCTGAGGATGTTCAACACCGTGCGCATCGGCCAGTCGGCACCCGATCGATGGCGCCCGTTCTTCCCTCGCTTCAAGCAGATGATCATCGAGTTCATCGCGCACACGCGCATGAACAAGTTCCGCAGCGTCGGCTGGGCCCACTGGCTCGTCATGGTCGGCTTCCTCGGCGGATTCCTGCTCTGGTTCGAGGCTTACGGCCAGACGTTCAACCCCGAGTTCCACTGGCCCATCTTCGGTAACACGTGGGCGTGGCACCTGTGGGACGAGATCCTGGGCCTCGGCACCGTCATCGGTATCACCACGCTGATCGTGATCCGTCAGCTCAACCACCCGCGTCTGCCTGCACGCCTGTCCCGGTTCGGCGGCTCCAACTTCAAGGCCGCCTACGTCATCGAGGGCATCGTCCTGCTCGAGGGCCTGGGCATGATCATGGTCAAGGCCGGCAAGATCGCGACCTACGGTCACGCCAACCCGTGGACCGACTTCTTCACCATGCAGGTCGCCAAACTGCTTCCCGCCAGCCCCGTCATGATCTCGGTGTTCGCGTTCGTCAAGCTGATGACCGGCATGATCTGGCTCGCGATCGTGGGCCGCAACATCACCTGGGGCGTCGCCTGGCACCGCTTCTCCGCGTTCTTCAACATCTACTTCAAGCGTGAAGACGACGGCACCGTCGCGCTCGGCGCGGCAAAGCCCATGATGTCCAAGGGCAAAGTCCTGACGATGGAGAACGTCGACCCCGACACCGACACTCTCGGCGCCGGAAACATCGAAGACTTCTCCTGGAAGGGCTGGCTGGACTTCACCACCTGCACCGAGTGCGGGCGTTGCCAGTCCCAGTGCCCTGCTTGGAACACCGGAAAGCCGCTCTCCCCCAAGCTGCTCATCATGTCGCTGCGTGACCACGGCTACGCCAAGGCCCCGTACCTGCTCGCTGGTGGACGCAAGGACATGGGCGGCGACGAGATCGGACTCGTCGACAGCGAAGGCAACGTCAAGGAAGCCGCACTCGCAGCCATCCCCGAGGCCGCACGCCTCGAGGCCGACCGCAAGCTCGTCGGTGAAACCGTCGAAGGTGAGATGGCCCCGGTCATCGACGCCGAAACCTTGTGGAGCTGCACCAACTGCGGCGCCTGCGTCGAACAGTGCCCCGTCGACATCGAACACGTCGACCACATCATCGACATGCGTCGCTACCAGGTCCTGATCGAATCGGAGTTCCCCTCCGAGCTCGCCGGCCTGTTCAAGAACCTCGAGAACAAGGGCAACCCCTGGGGCCAGAACTCCAAGGATCGCCTCAACTGGATCAACGAGATGGACTTCGAGATCCCCGTCTTCGGCAAGGACGCCGACAGCTTCGAGGACTACGAGTACCTCTTCTGGGTCGGCTGCGCCGGCGCCTACGAAGACCGTGCCAAGAAGACCACCAAGGCCGTCGCCGAACTCCTCGCCACCGCGGGAGTGAAGTTCATGGTCCTCGGCGCCGACGAAACCTGCACCGGCGACTCCGCACGTCGTGCCGGCAACGAGTTCTTGTTCCAGCAGCTCGCAATGCAGAACATCGAGATGCTCAACTCGGTCTTCGACGGTATCGAGCAGAAGAAGCGCAAGATCGTCGTCACCTGTGCGCACTGCTTCAACGCCCTCGGCAACGAGTACCCGGAGGTGGGCGGCGACTACGAGGTCGTGCACCACACTCAGCTGCTCAACCGTCTGGTGCGCCAGAAGAAGCTGATCCCGGTTGCATCCGTGAGCGAAGACGTCACCTACCACGACCCGTGCTTCCTCGGACGCCACAACAAGGTTTACGACGCTCCCCGTGAACTCATGGAAGCCTCAGGCTCCAAGCTGGTCGAAATGCCGCGTCACGGCGAACGTTCCATGTGCTGTGGTGCCGGTGGTGCTCGCATGTGGATGGAAGAGAACATCGGTAAGCGCATCAACGTCGACCGCGTCGACGAAGCGCTCTCCACCAACCCCAAGAAGATCGCCACGGGTTGCCCGTTCTGCCGCGTCATGCTCACCGACGGCGTCACTGCCCGCCAGGAGCAAGGCCAGGGCGAAGGCGTCGAGGTCGTCGACGTCGCGCAGTTGATGCTGAACTCCGTCACCCGCCTCGATCCCGCCCAACTCGGCGAGAACATCAAGGTGATCCCGCGTGAGAAGGCCCCGGTCGCTGCTGAGGCAAAGGCTGAGACCGTCGAGCAGGATCGGGTCGCCGAAGTCGAGGAAGCCGCCGCGACTCCGGAAGCCAAGGCTGCACCGGCAGGCAAGGGTCTGGCCATGAAGGGCCTCGCCAAAGCACCAGGCGCAAAAGCTCCCGGAGCCAAGGCACCAGGCAAGGGCCTCGGAATGGCCGGCGGGGCAAAGGCTCCCGGCGCCAAGAAGGCAGCTCCCGCCGCAAGCGCGGAAGCTCCCGCCGCCGACGCTGCTGCACCGGCCACACCTGTGGCAAAGCCCAAGGGGCTCGGTCTTGCGGGCGGAGCCAAGGCTCCCGGCGGCAAGGGACTGCAGATGAAGGGCGCCGCCAAGGCACCCGGAGCAAAGGCCGCTGCCGCACCGGCAGCGGAAGCACCGGCAGCTGAGGCTGCTGCACCCGAAGCTGCTGCACCCGTCGCCAAGCCGAAGGGTCTGGGCCTGGCGTCCGGCGCCAAGGCTCCCGGCGGCAAGGGACTGCAGATGAAGGGCGCCGCCAAGGCTCCTGGCGCGAAGGCTGCACCTGCTGCTGAAGCACCTGCGGCTGCTCCGGCTGCACCCGCCGAGGCACCCGCAGAGGCTCCGGCCGCCGAGGCGGAAGCCCCGAAGGCTCCACCGGTCGCCAAGGCCGGCGGACTCGGATTCAAGTCGGGCGCAAAGGCTCCCGGCGCTCGGAAGGCAGCTCCTGCTGCAGCCCCGGCGCCAGCTGCGGCACCGGCTCCCGCCGCCGAACCCGTGAAGGTAGAACCCGCCGCCGAAGCACCTGCTGAAGCGTCCGCACCCGCGGAAGCTCCGGCTCCTGCTGCCGCGCCGCCCGCCCCCAAAGCAGGTGGGCTCGGATTCAAGGCCGGCGCAAAGGCTCCCGGCCGCAAGAAGTAACCGCTCCACACGCGAATGCCCTCACCGTCACGGTGAGGGCATTCGTGTTTGTATGGGGAGCCACTCCCGACCGAGCACCCTTTCCCTCGACTCAACACCCCTTGCTCTACGCGGAAAGCGGTGCTCGCCGTGGACAAGTGGTGCTCACTCCCCCGCTGTCAAATCGAGGTCGCCCGGTCAATCTGCGACAAGCATCACCGCACCGCGCGCACGCCCGACACCCCTTTCCTGCTGCCGTCCGATAACGTATCGCCCCGGAGCGATTCCGGTCGCGCCGTGCTCCGGATGGATCAGGTACGCGGTCACTCGGGTGTCGAGCACGCCGAGCGCAAGGCCCCGAGCATCTTTCACCGGCGTCGACCACGTGCACTCCCCTTCGTCTGCAACCAGACTGTGGGGGTTACCGCCCGCCGCGCTTCGCAGCAGCTCCACTCCCGAGAGCGGCACTCTCACAGAGCGTGTCCACGGCAGAGGCGCCACGATATTTGCGAGCAGCGAAAACGGGATCACGATGAGATCGCCCTGCGCCTGAAGTCCGTCGATCACAGGAATGGACACTTCCTGGTCCAGGTAGTCGAAGACATCGAGGCCGGTGAGGGTGGTGAGAGCGGACAAGGTCATGTTCGAGTTCATAAGTATCACCAAGGGTTTGAGGATTGAGGGTTTGAGGATTGGGGCTTGAGGGGTCGAGATTCAGGTTCGACGAACGAGACGGGAGTAATCGGCGCCGGTGATGCCGTAAGTCCAACCGGCGGCATCCAACGCGGAGGTAAACCATCCGGGTACGTGAAGGCCGTATCGACGCCGATGCCCGTCGCGTTCGAAAGAACCGTTGACCGCGAGGAGAATGCGTCCACTTCGGCCCCAGCCCTCCGGGGACGCGTAGAGCTGCAGCAGGCAACCGGCATTACCGGGATCGTCGGCTTGGTCGACCAGTGTCAGGCCGGCCAGCTCGATGTAGGAATCCCACCCGATCCGCTCGATTGCACATCGACGGATCTCTACATTGCGCTCGTGTGCGATGCGTTCGGCGGTCGGGTCGAGCACTACCCAGTCGGGAACGATCGCTCCGTGCAGAACGAACGCCTTTGTTCCGTCTGCGAATTCGAGTGCCGGGGAATCAGAGTGGTGGAGTCGGCGTTCTCCCCGCGCACTGCCCGGTATCCGCTCCGAGTGCAAGACCCTGGGTCGTTCCGCCATGATGCACACGTCGTCGAACGCCCACCACCACCCGGTCGAGTCAGCCAGTGCGGTCTGCACATCGAGAAGTTCACGGTCTTCCGAGCGGAAGGTCGCAAGACCGTATCGATGGCATGTGTCGTAGTATGCGATTCGATGGGCGTCCTGCTGCCCGTACCAGGTCACTCCACCCGCCACCGGGGTCGACATCGTTCGTATCGCAGCTGCCACGCCGTCGAACAGTGTGGTGTGCAACGATTCCCAGATTGCGGATCTGATGATCCGCGCTGGATTGACGCGGCGCTGAGTCGAACCCCGCTGAGTCGACCCCCGCTGATCCGACCCCTCGGACACGCTGGCACCAACGCCCCCGAACGCGCGACGTTCCATCTCCCAGCGTTCTATCTGCCAGTCAATGCTCCGACGTTCGATACGCGCGTTCATACGTCGGCGCGACGCCGAAAACATGCTCGCGATGTGCCCGCAAGCGCAGTCGAGTCCAGTGCCGTCGAAGGATATCTTGTTCGACAGACCTTCGGCGGCGATCAGATCCGATCCAGCAGAGGGCGACTGAACCCAGACGAACTCCGGTTTCGGGAGCCTGGATCGTCGGTATAGTTGCGCGACAGCAGATTCTGCAGTGGATCGATCGGCCGGACGTGTACACAGACCGCGTTCGAGCCACACGTCGCGGACTGCTTCCAAGGCCTGATTGTCTTCATCGAAGATATCGATGTTCTCGGTCGATGTCGCTCGACGTGACGTCGACGAGCGAAACGGTGCGGCGCTCACGCGAGGGTGGCGGTGTCCGCCTTTCCTGTAGTCATAGTTCAACAGCCTGGCACGCAAACGCTCCGGACGCAAGGGTTGCCTAGAGTGCGGCGTCGAGAACCTGCCACCGTTTCCCCACACCCAACACCCTCTCCAGCGACGCGAAACCGGTTCGAACTGTGGACAAGTGGTGTTCACTCACGGCTATCCACAGCCCCGGGTTCACGGCTTCCTTTCCAGCGCCGGGCGCAGCAAGATCGATCGGTATGGGGGAACAAATACGCATCATCCGTCGGCCAGAGCAGCTGTCGACAGGTCGTACCGATTCCGAGATCCGGCAGGCCTGCGCGAGTGGAAACTGGTCCAGAATCCATCGCGGTGCCTACGTACCCAGCGACCACCTGTCCCGCCTCGACGCCTACGGGCTACATCGATTGCGCGTCGAGGCTGTGGCCGGTACCGCTTCGGCACATGCAGCGGTCAGCCACATCTCGGCAGCGGTGGTGCACGGCTTCGAACTCTGGAACACTCCGCTCGAAGTTGTGCACCTCTCTCGGGACCGACGAGGCGGTGGCCGTAAATCCGCTCGACGACACGTGCACTCGGTATCGTTCACCGACGACGAGGTCACCCACGTCGACGGCCTGCGCGTCACGACTCCGGCACGAACTGTTGCGGATCTCGCGAGGACGCTCCCTTTCGAACCGGCTCTCGTGGTGGGCAATTCAGCATTGCACCGTTCAGCGTTGACCAAAGATGCAGTTGCGGCCTCGCTTGCACTCAGCCCGAACCATCCGCGCCATCGACATGCGCTCCACGCGCTCACCGCGATGGACTCGCGCATCGAAAGCGTCGGTGAATCACGGAGCCTCGCATTGTTCCTGCAGGAACACTTACCACTCCCCGAACCCCAGGTCGAAATCCACGACGCCCGAGGGTTGGCCGGCCGCGTCGACTTCCTGTGGCGTGAGCAGCGCACCATCGGAGAGTTCGACGGCCGCATCAAATACGGCCGACTGGTGCCCGCCGGGCGCAGCGCCGAGGACGTGCTCTGGAACGAGAAGCTCCGCGAAGACCGACTCCGTGACGCGGGGTGGGAAGTCGCGAGGTGGACGTGGGTCGACCTGTCGACCCCGTCACTGGTGGCAGGTCGGATCCTCGCGGCCTTTGCGCGCAGCCGCGGGGCCGTCAGCTACTGATCGCAGGCTTCCACAGCTCGAGTGTCGCAATGCCGGGTGGGGTGAATCCGAGCACCTGCCCGTAGAAGGACAGCTCGGCGTTGCGTGAGCTGATGATGGTCGACTGCTTGCGGAATCCGTGAGATTCACCCTCGTAGGCCAGGTAGGCATGCGGAATACCCTTGGTCACCAGAGCATCCCGGAATCGCTCCGCCTGCGAAGGTGGCACGATCGGATCGTCGAGACCCTGGAGCAGCAACACCGGGCAGTTCAACCCGTCGACGTTGTTGAGCGGAGCACGTTCCGCGTACAGGTCGGCAGATTCCGGCAGCGGGCCGATCAAACCGTCGACATAGCGCGATTCGAAATCGTGAGTTTCCTGCACGAACAGGTCCAGTTCGGCCACGCCGAAATAGGAAGCACCACAAGCGAACACGTCGGACGTCGTCAGTGCGGCCAGAACGGTCCATCCACCGGCAGATCCGCCTTCGATGGCAAGGCGGGCCGGATCGGCAAGCCCTTGCTCGGCCAACCCGGTGACGGCGGTGACTACGTCCTGCACGTCGACGACACCCCACTGTCCGCGCAGCCGGTTGCGGTACTCACGTCCGTAACCGGTCGACCCGCCGTAATTCACATCGACGACGCCGATTCCGCGGCTGGTGAAGAAGGCGTAGACGAGGTTGAGGGCCGGGGCGACGTGCGCCGTCGGCCCACCGTGAACAAACGCAACGTATGGCGGCAGTTCGCCGTCGAGTCCTTTGTATCGCGGACTGCGCGGCGGATACGCAACGGCGTGAACTTCTCGCCCGTGTCCGTGAGCCACGACAGCTCGCGCTTCCGGAAGGTATGCAGACTCGGGCAATTCTTCGACCGACGAACGGATTTCGGTGAGTTCGCCGGTACCGAGGTCGAACTCGCGTAGCGCGCCCGCCAGTTTCGCGCCTCCCGAGGTGAGCAGCAACCGATCGCCGCGAACCTGCATGAGGCCGATGCTGGTGACACCCGGGATCGCGATGTCGCGCAGTTCCCCCGACGCCGGATCGAGTACCGCCAGCGTGTCGGTTCCCACCGTGCGTGCGGTGAGAAGGTGCCCGTTGTCGAGTTCGACGAACCAGCGCGCACCGAAGCGCCACTGTGGGCCACCGAAATCCGCATCCACCGGGCAGATCGGGGTGATCTTGCCGCCGACGCGATAGATGTTCCACCAGCCGCTGCGATCACTGCTTGCGTAGAGTTCGTCGTCGGTGATCCACTCCGGTTGCAGGACGGACTCTTCAAGTCCGCCGATCAGCACGGAGTAGTTCTGAGCGACGCCGTCGACGAGTGGAGCTACCCGCAGTTCGGTACCGTCCCAGGGCATTTGCGGATGGTTCCACGCGATCCAGGCTATTTTGGTTCCACTCGGCGAAAGCCTCGGTGACGAGAGGAAGTCCGAGCCGCCGACGATCGAGCGAACCTTGCCGGAACCGTCCAGCGGAATCGCGCAGATATCGCGAGTGATCGCCCCGCCCTCCGCGTGCGCTTCCCGAACCGCCCACACCTCACCGTTCACGATCTGCAGGTCTGCGTATCGCAACGCGGCCGGCGACGCGGGTTCAGGCGTCAGAGCCCGCGGAGTGACTCCTTCGAGGATGTACACCCGTTGATCGGAGAATTCACTGAAGACCAGTTTTCCGGACTCGGTGACGGTCCAGGCGCCACCGCCGTACTCGTGAACCCTGGTCCGCGCGTTCCACGGCGCAGGGAGGATGTCGACGGGTTGGTTGTCGAGACCGGATCGACGGATCGATGTCCGACCACCCTCGGTCGGACGAAGTTCAGCCCACCAGATCTCGTCACCGACGTATCGTCCACCCTCGACAGGGTGGCCACCTGCAGCCAGATCCGCTGCTCCGATCGGAGAAGTCCACGATCCGTACGGGGCTGCAATCTGC
Source organism: Rhodococcus sp. MS13 (assembly GCF_013277835.1). NCBI lineage: Bacteria > Bacillati > Actinomycetota > Actinomycetes > Mycobacteriales > Nocardiaceae > Rhodococcus > Rhodococcus sp. MS13. The sequence goes on along the minus strand of NZ_VBTL01000011.1, from coordinate 134,635 downwards.
TCGCTGGGGGTCATCGCTCGACAATAGCCAACTGGTCGCGCGACACGGTCCCCGACAATGCACTTGCACAGTGGTGGAATCATGTAACTCGTGAGCACACCAGAACCCGTCCGCCATCGTCAGCCGCAGCGCGAGCTGGAGCAGTCGTCGAAGCTCCAGAACGTCCTGTACGAAATCCGTGGGCCGGTGCACGCGCATGCCGCCCGGTTGGAGGCGGAAGGACACCGGATCCTCAAGCTCAACATCGGCAACCCGGCACCGTTCGGATTCGATGCTCCCGATGTGATCATGCGCGACATGATCGCCGCCCTGCCCTATGCGCAGGGCTATTCGGAGTCGAAGGGAATTCTGTCGGCGCGGCGCGCAATCGTGACGCGTTACGAGCTGGTTCCCGGCTTCCCCGAGCTCGACGTCGACAACATCTACCTCGGTAACGGTGTTTCCGAGCTGATCACGATGACCATGCAGGCCCTCCTCAACAACGGGGACGAGGTTCTGATCCCAGCGCCGGACTACCCGCTGTGGACTGCGATGACGAGCCTGTCCGGAGGCACGCCCGTCCACTATCTCTGCGACGAGGCCAACGACTGGAATCCCGATATCGCCGATATCGAATCCAAGATCACCGACAAGACCAAGGCTCTCCTCGTCATCAACCCGAACAACCCCACGGGTGCGGTGTACTCCATGGAGGTTCTGCAGCAGTTGGTCGATCTGGCACGCAAGCATCAGCTTCTGCTGCTCGCCGACGAGATCTACGACAAGATCCTCTACGACGACGCAAAGCACATCTCGCTGGCAACGCTTGCCCCTGATCTGCTGTGCCTGACGTTCAACGGCCTCTCGAAGGCCTACCGCGTCGCCGGCTACCGCTCCGGCTGGGTGGCGATCACGGGCCCGAAGGATCACGCCGCCGGCTTCCTCGAGGGACTCGACCTCTTGGCGTCGACCCGCCTGTGCCCCAACGTCCCCGGACAGCACGCCATTCAGGTCGCCCTCGGCGGACACCAGAGCATCGAAGACCTGATCCTGCCCGGCGGTCGCCTGCTCGAGCAGCGCGACGTCGCGTGGGAGCGATTGAACATGATTCCGGGTGTTTCGTGTGTGAAACCCCGCGGTGCGCTCTACGCGTTCCCTCGTCTGGATCCGAACGTCTACGAGATCCACGACGACGAGAAGTTGGTTCAGGACCTGCTTCTCCAGGAGAAGATCCTGATGGTTCAAGGCACCGGGTTCAACTGGCCGAACCACGATCACCTTCGGATCGTCACCCTTCCGTGGGCCCGGGATCTCGCCGTGGCCATCGAGCGATTCGGCAACTTCCTCACCAGTTACAAGCAGTGATTTCGGCCCGTCGAATCGGGCAAAATCAGGTAAACAATTCGTTGTACAAATACCCCGTAAACGTAAAAGTGCGGGGTATTTGTGAGACCTTCGTCACAACATTCGCATACCAGGCGGTTTGATTGACACTTTAACTATTTAGTGACCTGCCCTGATGCGAAAACGGTCCAACCGGTACGTGATTCGTCGTGAAATTGGTAGTTGGACAACGCGCCAAACCCGATTGAAATTGGGTACATTGGTTATCAGCACTTCGGTGCCGCGAGCACCTGGTATCCCTCCCCCCCCTGTGGATACCAGGTTGGTGGCGGGGACAACCCCCCCTGTTCCCCGCCACCCAGCTCGACCAATCCCAGTTTCGCCTCTTTCCCGGAAATCACCTGTGCCGACGCTGTCGTCGATCGACACTATCCGCAGAAGCTGACCATTCGCTTCGGAGCCGATAACATTGCACCGGTGCAAATCCCCAGTCCGACACTCAGTTTCCGATGAGTCACGGCCACGGCCACGGTGGCCCCATTCAGATCGGCCCCACCGCATCACGCGTCGTCATAGGCTTGCTCGTCGTCATCGGCATGGTTGTCGTCGCGGCAGCTATCGCGCTGTGGCCGGACAAGAACACCATTCCCGTCCCGCTCCCCTTTCAGAATGCCGACGGCAGTTCGGTGGAGACCGAGGCGGGCACCGTCACGATGCAGGATCTCGGCGACTGCGGAAGTTCCTCCGCCGGAAGGGTATTCGTCGGTGCACCGCAACCGCCACCCACCTCCGCCTATCAGTGCCAGCGCAGTATCGTCGATATCGAGTCCGGGCCGAATGCCGGAACGAAGACACTCCTCGAGATCATCCCGGGTGCCGGACAACCGGATCTACGGGTCGGTGACCACATTCGCCTGGTGCGTCAGACCGACCCGAACGGAAACACGCAGTACTCCTTCGAAGACTATTCGCGTGGACTCCCACTGGCGCTGATCGTCATCGCGTTTGCCGTCGTCATCATCGCCGTTGCGCGGTGGCGCGGACTGCGCGCACTCGTCGGTCTGGTGATCGCCTTCGGCGTCGTCGTCGGGTTTCTCCTGCCCGCATTGCTCGACGGTAAGCCTGCGATACCGGTTGCACTGGTCGCCGGCGCGGTGATCTTGTACGCGGTTCTCTATCTGGCGCACGGTGTCTCACTCAAGACCAGTTCGGCTTTGCTCGGCACCCTTGCCGCGATGGTGCTCGCTGCCGTTCTCTCCTACCTCTGTATCGAACTGACGCACCTCACCGGACTGTCCGAAGAGCAGAACACCAATGTGCAGACCTACATCGAGCACATCGACATCACGGGCCTGCTGCTGGCGGGCTTCATCATCGGATCGCTCGGTGTTCTCAACGACGTCACCATCACCCAGGCATCTTCGGCGTTCGAGTTGGCCGAACTCGACAAGCACGCACCCCGCCGAAAGGTGTTCAGCGGGGCGATGCGGGTCGGACGCGATCACATCGCCAGCACGGTCTACACCTTGGTTCTCGCGTACGCCGGCGGGGCGTTGCCACTGCTTCTGCTTTTCAGCGTCAGCGGTCGCCCTCTTCAGGACGTCCTGGTCGGTGACGCTGTAGCGATCGAAATCGTACGGTCCGCGGTCGGCGGGATTGCTCTGGCGCTATCTGTTCCGCTCACTACTGCTATCGCCGTGATTCTGGCTCGCCCACCCGGTAGTGCGGTCAAGGCCGGCCCCACGTCAGGCGGCCGACACTCCAAACGCTGAAAGCGAGCCTCAGAGTCCGGGAATCGGTGGGAGAACCGGTAACAGAATCGGCGGAAGCCCCGGAATGTAGATCGCGGGCGGTGGCGGCGCGGGAGCGGGCGCGGGCGGCACGTAAGTGTCCTGCACGACTGGCGGAGCCTCGACGACCGGAGGGGCTTCCTCCGTCGTCGTCGGGGGCGGGGTCGTTGTGGTCGTAGGCGGCGGGGTAGTCGTGGTCGTCGGCGGCGGCGTAGTCACCTCGGTTGCCACAGGTCCGGCATCCTCGGAATCGAAGACCTTTCCTCCGTAGCCCAATCCCAACCCCACGATCACGATCGCCGCGATCACACCGGCGCCGAGGCCAGCGAACCGTAGCGGGTTTCTCGGCTCTTTGGATGTCGATTCGACGGGTTGTGTCCCGGCGAGCCAGGACGGGTGTGCGGTTCCTGCCCCGGGTGCCTCGCCTTCGTACATCGCCGAGTACGCCTGGGCGTCAACCATCACAGCCTCGGTGTCGGCGTCATGTTCTGTGCCGAATCCGTCCGTGGCCTGGTCGCTGTCGGCGACCGCGAGATCTGCGGCCGGATCGAATCGTTGCTCGTGTCGGTTCGGTCGCGGCTGAGGCAGTTCCGCCGCGTAAGGGCTCGGCACCTGTTCCTGCGGAACGGACTTCGTGCCGGAAGCGGCTTCGGACAAGGCATTCGGCCGCTCCGATTCCGCGAGCGTTGCCACCCCTCCGTGGCTGAACGCCTGAACCGGAACGGGTACCTCCGCCGGGGTGTGGATCGGATACGGCGCAAAGATCGGCGCTACAGCCGGAACCTGAACCGGGGCAGATACCGCGCGCGCCGATGGCGTCATCGACGACTCCGCGATCAGCGCAGCGCCTTGCGCAGTCACGAGTTCCGGCTGCTCGGGCGCGATGAGGGGGCACTCCAGCCACGCGGCGAGGGTCGCCCGCACGATCGGAATGCGTGCACCGCCACCGATCAGGAGAATCGCGTCGGGGTTACGGCCGGACGTTGCGATGACCTCTCGAATCTCGCGTGCGAAGGCCTCCACCGACGTGACGACCAACGAATCGAAAACTTCCCGCGACAGCAGGAGAAGCCCGCCGGGCCCGGGCAGGCACACCGCACTTCGTGAGGACAGCTGTTCCTTCGCGAGTCGGCATCGCGCCTGCAGTTCGGCATCGCCACCCGGGTCGGCCGGCGTAGCTATACGGCGACGCACGGTCTGATCCGAGTAGACGAGCTCGTCGAAGTGATCTCCGCTGACCCGCGTCGACCGGGCGGTGACGACGGTAGACCGCATCTGCCTGTCCACAATGCTGATCGTCGATCCAGAACTACCGATGTCGACGACGACGAGTGTGCTCTGGTCGGTCAGCGCACCGGACACCTCGAGCATTCGAAGCGTCGCGACTACTTCGGGAACCAGCTCGAAGTTGTCGATGCCTTTCTGTTCGAACGCTGTTTGGAGTGCTCCGGCCTGCGCTTGATCCCGGTAGGCGACGACCGTATTGCTGCCGAGATCGGCATTCTCGGTCAAGGCCACGCCGGTTGCCTCCGCTGCGACTTCCTCCGGAATCTCACGACCGCGATCGACCGCTCTGGATCGGAACACCGGACCACTGTGGTCGGGCGTCCCCGGGCGCGCCAAACGCACAGCGCTGGCTCCCACCGTCACACCCAAAACCAAGTTCATGATCCACCTTCGTCGACCGGCGACGGGTTCCGTCAGCAGACCCCGTCATTCCCCGGCCGGAAGTCTACCCACTGGGCATGGTCTGCGAGGTTCGCGCATCTCACCTAAGGCCTTCTCGCAGCTATTTTTTCGCAACCTGGACGGTCGACCTACCGCCCCAATCCGCGGTAGTTCCAACCGGCGCCGCGCCACAGGTCCGGATCGAGGCAATTTCTGGCGTCAACGATCACCCGCCGCCGAACGAGTGGTTCCAAATCGCCGGGCACGAGTGAGGCGAACTCGTCCCATTCCGTGGCGATCAAGACCACATCAGCATTTCTGCAAGCTTCTGACGTGGAGGTTGCATAGTGAAGGGTGGGAAACAGTCGGCGAGAATTGTCCATGGCCTTCGGATCGAAAACGGTGACCGCTGCCCCGTGCAACTGCATCATTCCTGCAACGTTGAGCGCAGGCGAATCGCGCACATCGTCGGATTCGGGCTTGAACGCGGCCCCCAGAACCGAGACGTTAGCTCCCAGCAAACTGCCATCGCAGGCTGCCGTCACCAGTTCCACAGCTTTTGTGCGTCGTCGCATGTTGATGCTGTCTACCTCGCGGAGGAAGTACAGGGCCTGGTCGACACCCAATTCCCCGGCGCGTGCCATGAACGCCCGAATGTCCTTCGGCAGGCAACCACCGCCGAACCCCAAGCCCGCATTGAGGAACCGTCTACCGATCCGAGCGTCGTACCCGAGAGCGTCGGCCAACATCGTGACGTCGGCGCCGGTCGCCTCGCACACCTCCGCAATCGCATTGATGAAGGACACCTTGGTCGCGAGAAACGCGTTCGCAGATCCCTTGACCAACTCGGACGTCGCCAGATCGGTCACGAGGAACGGCACCCCCGCGCCCAGTATCTCGGCATACACCTCGCGAAGAACGCCTTCGGCGTTTCCCGGCCGGTCACGATCGATCCCCAGAACCAACCGGTCAGGGCTCAAGGTATCCGCGATCGCGTGTCCTTCACGCAGGAACTCCGGATTCCAGGCCACCTCTACCGAGCCACCCGCCGGCGAATTCGCTCGGAGTCGCTCGCCGAGCGCCGCTGCCGTGCCTACCGGCACCGTCGACTTCCCGACTATCAGCGAAGGCTTTCGCAACAACGGCGCCAACATGTCGATCACCGAATGAACATGACTGAGATCTGCGGCGTACTCCCCCTTCTTCTGGGGCGTCCCCACACCGACAAAATGGATGTCGGCAAAATCCGCGGCATCGGCGTAGGAAGTCGTGAACTGCAGCCGACCCGACGCCAGATTCTTCTCGAGCATGTCGGTCAGACCCGGCTCGAAGAACGGGACCTCCCCACGAGACAACTTGTCGACCTTGGACTGGTCGATGTCGACTCCCAGCACGTCGTGACCAAGTTCGGCCATACACACTGCGTGGGTCGCCCCCAGGTATCCCGTTCCGAACACGGTCATCTTCATGTGTAGTTGGTATGCGTCCGAACTTTCCGAAACGCGTACGCCAGGTGGGCGCGAAACCAACATCGGGCGTACGACGAGTGCGTCGCGCGTGCAACCTATGCTTCTGCCATGCACGTTCTCTTCGTTTGTACGGGAAACATCTGCCGATCACCCACTGGCGAACGCCTTGCACGTGCTTATGCCGCCGAAGCCGGAGTTTCCGGATTCACCGCGTCGAGTGCCGGAACCCGGGCGATGGTCGGACACCCGATCGAGCCGACTGCTGCGAGGGTTCTCGCGGGGCTCGGCGGCGACCCCACGGAGTTTCAAGCCCGACGCATGACAACAGCGCTGGCCTCGGACGCCGACCTCATTCTCACGATGACCGAAAGTCAGCGAGACAAAGTCCTGGCGATGGCTCCGGCGCGGCTCAAGCGCACGTTCACACTTCGAGAAGCCGCACGGTTGGGCTCGCTCGCAGATGCACGAACTGTCGAGGACCTCGCCGCCGCCAGACCCCGATTTCGTGCCGCCGAACCCGAGGACGTCATGGATCCGATGGGTAAGGAAGAGAACGTGTTTCACGAGATCGGACTTGAGATCGCCGATCTCCTCGGCCCGCTGCTCAGCCGACTTCGCTTCGGTGAGCGCTGAGAGCGGGCACCGCGGTCAACTGCGGTAGCGACTTGTCCGACTCGTAGTAGTAGCTGTACTCGTACGCATTGCGTCCGCGAGACGGCGTCATCGTGATGACAGTGCCCAGGACGTGTGCACCCACACTCTGTAGGTTTCCGACCGCGCGCGCCAGTTGATCGCGCTTCGTGGAGCCGTGTCGGGCGATCACCAGGGCACCGTCCGACATCGCGGCCAGGACCGCGGCATCCGTGACGGGTAGCAACGGCGAGGCGTCGATGATGACGTAGTCGTATCGCGCCCGCAGTTCATCGAGAACATGTTTGGCCGTGTCCGTGCCGAGTAGTTCGCTCGGGTTCGGCGGGATCGGTCCGGAGGCGAGCACTGTCAGCCCGTCGAATTCGGTCGGCTGAAGCACATCGTCCAGCGTCGCTTGACCGGAGAGCACCGAACTGACGCCGACGCTTCCGATCAACCCCAGATACTTCGACACTCGCGGCTTCCGGAGGTCGCCTTCCATCAGGCACACTGACTTACCGGCCTCCGCCAAGACAAGAGCGATGTTCACGGCGGTCGTCGTCTTACCCTCGGAGGGAAGCGAACTCGTGACGACGATGACACGCGGTGGATGATCCACCTCGAGGAACTGAAGGTTGGTGCGCAATTCACGGAAGGCTTCGGCACTCACGGAATTTCCGTCACTGAAAGTGATCGCATGGTTGACTTCGACGACTTTGTCGAACGGGATCGTGCCCACCATCGCCACACCCGCAATCTCTTCCACCGTTCGACGATCCTTCACCGTGTTGTCGAGTCGATCGCGAATCAACGCAAGCGCGATTCCCGACACCAGTCCCACCACTGCTCCGAGAGCGAGATTGCGCGAAGTCTTGGGCGAAACGGGAACAGACGGCTCTTGGGCCTGTTGCTCGACGACCACACGTGCAGGCGGCGTTCCGCCGTTCTCGGGTGTCTCCAGTTCCTTTGCCAGTGCGACGAATTCGGACGACAGAGTATTTGCGATCTCTCGCGCGAGCTCCGGTGAAGGATCCTTGACTCCGAGGTCGATCAACACAGTGTCGGGCGCCGACGTCGCAGTGACCTTGGAGGCCAACTCTTCAGCCGACATCCCGCCGACCACCCTCGGTCCCAGTTCGTCGATCGTCCGCTGCGCAAGTGTCCGGCCGGTCAGGAGTTTTGTATAGGACAGAACTCGCTGCTGTGAAAGTTGACTGCCCTGCAGTGCCTCGTTGACCGAGGTACCCGCCGACGTCGAAACGAACAGCCTCGTCGAGGCCTGGTAAACGGGCGTCGAAAGAAGAGAAGCGCAAAGGGCTCCCAGGATTCCGAGCACGGTTACAGCAGCGACTATTCGCCATCTGGCTTGCAATATCTTCAGGTAGTCGACAATTTCCATCTTGATGTCTCCTTCGGCTCACGCATGTCCACTGCGGGTCTGAGCGGTCTTTGCCGGTCAGACCGCGAGGGCGAACCGGGCTTTCTCAATTTCGATATCGATCAGCTGCGACGGACGAAACGTCCTGTGCTCACGGGCGTCCCAGTCCGCGGTAGTTCCAACCTGCGCCTCGCCACTCGTCGGGGGAAAGGCAATTGCGCCCGTCGACGATCACCTTCTTGCGAACGACTGCATCGAGATCGGACGGCTGCAACTTCAAAAATTCGGGCCACTCGGTCAACACCAGGACGACATCGGCGCCTTCGCACGCCTCCAACGCATTTGCCGAATAGGTCAACGTCGGGAACAGCGCGCGCGAATTGTCCATGGCCTTCGGGTCGTACACGTTCACTGCTGCGCCTTGAAGCTGAATCTGACCCGCGACGTTGAGCGCCGGCGAATCACGAACGTCGTCCGAGTCCGGTTTGAACGCGGCACCCAGAACTGCGACTCTCGCACCGAGAAGCGATCCGCATGCCTCCCGCGCCAGTTCGACCATGCGTGTCCGTCTGCGCATGTTGATGTTGTCGACTTCGCGTAGGAACGTCAGTGCTTGGTCGGCACCGAGTTCACCGGCGCGAGCCATGAAGGCACGGATGTCCTTGGGTAGGCAACCGCCGCCGAAACCAATTCCCGCGTTGAGGAATCGACGTCCGATCCGAACGTCGTACCCGATCGCGTCGGCGAGCACTGTGACGTCGGCGCCAGCAGCCTCGCACACTTCGGAAATCGCGTTGATGAACGAGATCTTCGTGGCCAGGAATGCATTCGCTGACGCTTTGACCAACTCGGCCGTAGCGAGGTCCGTGACGAGAAAGGGAATTCCCTCATCGAGGAGGTCTGCATAAACCTCGCGCGCAGCGGATTCCGCGCGACCGTGTCCACCGCGGTCGACCCCGAGCACCAGACGATCTGGATGCAATGTGTCCTGGACGGCAAACCCCTCGCGCAGAAACTCGGGATTCCATGCGACTTCGACGCCGTCACCAACCGGTGCCAGTTCCCGCGCGCGCTTACCGAGCCGTTCCGCGGTTCCCACCGGCACCGTGGACTTCCCGAAGATGACCGCGGGTTTGGTGAGCAGCGGTGCCAGAGTTTCGATCACGGCATCCACGTAACCCATGTCAGCGGCGAACTCACCCTTCTTCTGCGGCGTACCGACCCCGAGGAAGAACACGTCCGAAAATTCAGCGGCTTCCTCGTAAGACGACGTGAACTTCAGCCTTCCCCGATCGATGTTTCGTCGTAGGACCTCGCCCAAACCTGGCTCGTAGAAAGGAACTTCCCCTGCTGCCAGCTTCTCCAGCTTGGCCGCGTCGACATCCACTCCGAGGACCTCGTGACCGAGTTCGGCCATACACGCCGCGTGTGTCGCGCCCAGGTATCCCGTGCCGAAAACTGCTATGCGAGTGCTCATGTTGCTCGATCTGCTTTCTCGACAGTGTGTGAAGTGTTGATGGGATGGGTAATTCAGGTGCGTACGGCACCGATGTTGTCTCGGTACCACGAGACCGTCGACGCGATTCCCTCGCGCAATCCGATTGTCGGCCGCCATCCGAGTTCACGAATCATGCTCACGTCCAAGAGTTTCTGCATTGTTCCGTCAGGCTTCGAGGTGTCCCACCGCGTCTCGCCGGTGTATCCGACCTCGTCGGCGACCATCGAAGCGATCTCACGAATTGTGTGGTCCTCGCCGGTTCCCACGTTGACGTGCGATGCACCGTCGTAGTTGTCGAGCAGATGCAGACACGCCGACGCCAGATCGTCGACATGCAGAAATTCACGTCGAGGATTGCCACTCCCCCAGTTGACAACCAACGGCACTGCGGATGACTGCGCCTCGTCGTAACGCCGAACGAGGGCGGGAAGTACATGCGATCCGCGCGGCGAGAAATTGTCGCCCGGACCGTACAGGTTGGTGGGCATCGCCGAGATCCACGATCGACCATGCTGCCGCCTGGCAGCTTGAACATGGAGTATTCCCGCAATCTTTGCTATTGCATAGGCGTCGTTGGTCGGCTCGAGATGCCCGGTGAGCAGGTATTCCTCCTTGATCGGCTGCGGCGCCAATTTCGGGTAGATGCACGATGATCCGAGGAACAGGAGACGCTCGACGCCGTGTGCAAGGGCAGCGTCGAGCACGTTCACCTGGATACGGAGATTCTCCGACAGGAAGTCGACGAGGAACGTGCTGTTCGCCGCAATCCCACCAACTTTTGCTGCTGCAAGGATCACGTTGGTCGGCTTTTCGCGGGCGAAAAAATCGAAAACAGCTTCCCGGTCACGCAGATCGAGTTCGGCGGAGGTCTGTCCGAGCAACCGGGAGAAGCCGGCAGATTCCAATTTTCGCCACACCGAAGAGCCGACCAGACCTCGGTGTCCAGCCACGTAGAACGGTGCGCCTCGATCGAGTGGCCGCGCTGCGAATGAATCACTCATCGCGTCGCCAACCAGTCGGGAAGTGCCGGAGTGTCGATCCACGGGCGCCCTTCATGTTCGAGCGCTTCGATGTCTGCCTCGACCATGATCCGGGCCAGTTCGGGTGTGTGCACGCCGGCCTTCCAACCGAGTTTGCGCTCGGCATGGCTCGGATCCCCGATCAGTGCGTCCACCTCGGTCGGCCGAAGATACCGTTCGTCGAATCGAACGTGGTTCTCCCAGTTCAGACCTGCGTGTTCGAAAGCGACTGTGAGGAAGTCGCGCACCGAGTAGTTGCCACCGGTGGCCAGCACAAAATCCTCAGGCTCGTCGACCTGCAGCATGCGCCACATTCCCTCGACATACTCCGGCGCGTACCCCCAATCGCGTATCGCATCGAGATTACCCATGTACAGATGATCCTCGATCCCGGCCTTGATACGTGCGACTGCCCGCGTGATCTTGCGCGTCACGAACGTCTCACCGCGCCTGGGGGACTCGTGATTGAACAGAATTCCGTTCACCGCGAAGATTCCGTACGCCTCACGGTAGTTCTTGGTGATCCAGTACGAGTACACCTTCGCCGCACCGTAGGGCGAGCGTGGATAGAACGGCGTCTCCTCGTTCTGCGGTGGTGGTGTGGCACCGAACATCTCAGAGCTCGACGCCTGGTAGAACCGGCAGTCGAGTCCGGCCATCCGAACCGCCTCCAGTAGTCGGATCGACCCGACACCTGTCGTGTTCCCCGTGTGTTCGGGTTCGTCGAAGCTGACTCTGACGTGAGACTGCGCAGCGAGGTTGTATACCTCGTCCGGTTTGATCTGCGCGAGCAGCGTCACCAGGCGCGCTCCGTCACTGAGGTCACCGTAGTGAAGGAAAAGCCGTGCATCCGCATGGTGGGGGTCCACATAGATGTGGTTGATCCTCGAAGTATTGAACGTCGACGATCGACGGATCAGTCCGTGAACCTCGTAGCCTTTGGAGAGCAGCAACTCGGCGAGGTAAGAGCCGTCCTGTCCCGTGATTCCGGTAATCAGTGCGCGTTTCATCCTGCGTTCCTTCCGTTGCGGGACAGCCCGCCTGATAGTTGCGAAACCACGGTTGTGGTCCGTATTCCTCCGAATCGCCCGGCAGTCTTGATCTCGCTCATGTGCGTCCCCCCGAACGGCCGCGGAACTTTCGAATGTCACGCGATGCCAACCGAACGAATGTCGAGTTACCGAACAGGTAGCGCCGCCACAGACGTTTGGGTTCCGATGCAAGTCGATACAGCCACTCGAAACCCGAGTTCTGGACGAAAGATGGTGCCTCCGAAACAGTTCCGGCCAAGAAGTCGAAGGCCGCGCCGACACCGACGGCCACGTAGTCGGTTCGATCCGCTATCGCCTTCGTGACAAAATCCTGCTTCGGAGCTCCCAAGCCGACCCACACGATGTCCGGGGCCGACGGACCGACCTTCGTGATGATGTCATCGACGAACTCCTTGCTGAACGCGGCAAACGGCGGGGCATAAGTGCCAGCCACCTCGATGCCCGGGTATAACTCCTCGACTCGATCCGTCAAGAGGCTCAACGTCTCTTCTGTCGTGCCGACAAAGTGGTGACGGAGGCCGTAGCGGCGCCCCTTGTCCAGGGTGGCCTCGAAGAACGACGGACCCCGGACTGGTCGAACACCGACGTGATCGGAAGCGGTGCCGCCGATCAGGCGCATCACCCAGTTGACCGGGGTTCCGTCTGCGAAGTTCACACCGGGACCCTTCAAAACCGCTGAGTAGTCGCGATCGCTGTGCGCCGCCGACACGCAGTAGGAATTCGACAACCTCACGGAGACTCCGGTTCCCGCTCCCTCTCGTCTGTCGTTGACTACCCAATCGGTAGCTCCCTCGAGATTGGTCGCGGCAAACGGAATGCCACCCACCTCGATGACCTCGAACGGACTGCTCATCTGTCTCACCACTTCTTCGAGTTCGTTTGTTGACGTTCATTGCACTGGCCGTAACTGCGCGACAAGACCGATGTCAACCGAGATCGAGTCCAATCACGCTGCGGTTCAAAGAAAGAAAGTTCTGTCTCGACAACCGATCGAGCGATACGAGAGGCGAGAGTCGAGGCCGGAGCAACCGGGATCGCCACGGCGTTACTACCGGCCAGTGTCGGCACACCGCCGAGATCCAAACAGACCACCGGGAGGCCCACCGCAGCCGCTTCGGCCGCCACCCAGCCGCCCGAATCGTGCATGCTCGGGAAGAGCAGAACGGAGGAGGCCCCCATCTCGCCCACCACTTCCGATCTGTCGAGCCACCCGCGAAGCGTGACCTGACCGCGCCGATACGGAAGCGACTTCTCGATCCGCCCGCGGGCGGTTCCCTCCCCGACAAAGGTCATGGACCACTCGGCGCCCAAATGCTCGAGCGCGTCCAGAATCAGGTCGATTCCTTTGTACTGCAACAGTCTTCCTACGAACAAGAGCCTTCGTTTCGGCCGGGGTACCGCTTGCTTCTCGATTCCGTCGTAGTCCAGAACACAATTGGGTTGGATGACGACGTTGCGTGCCCGCGGTGCGCCACGCCCGCTGTCGGAGTTCATCGCGATGAAAGTGTCGACTCGTCCGGCCATGAAGACATGTGTCAGTGACCGAACGGCTTTCGTCGAGCAGGTTCGAACTGCCGTGGTTGCCAGATACCGCATACCGATGCGCTTGGCGAGCGGCATCGGCGGGTAGGTGTTGCCCCCGGCAGGCCCCCATACGAGTCGTGCGCCGCCGGCTCCACCGAACAGCACCGGTGGTGGCAGCCAGTCGGAGGCGAAAGTTGCATGGTGCAGGACGTCGAAGTTTGCCGCTTCACGCCGAACGAACAGTGAAGTGTGCCAGAGCCATCGGAGGTATCGACCGTACGATCCGGCTTCTTCCGCGGTCAAAGTCGCTATTCGCACGACACGAACTTCGCAACCGAGCTTTTCACACTCCGATTCCAATGCGGGAGCCTCACCGGAGCGAGTCACCACCGTGATCGACTCACACAGTTCGGAAGCCGCCGAGAGAAGCGCCCAACCCGCACCGGATTCACTCCCTTGATTCGGATCGCAGGCGTATGCCGTCATCAACAACCGTGTCATCGCGCTACCACCAGCCTCTGTGCGCGCGGCTTCCGAGAATCGCGGCGGCTGAATCGCTCTGAGAACCAACCGATGTTGCGTGCACCGTGGTCGAGAACCACGCGTTTGATCCGTGGACTGATCAGGGCAACGGGGATCAACGTCGCCGACGCGAGTACGAGCAGAGCGCGTTTGGCACTCTGAGCCGTCAACAGTGGCAGGTCGAGCTGTCCCTGACAGACCGCGAGGATTCGTCCGTTGTTGACATACCGGGCGAAGAGCCAGGAGTCCCGACGCCGATCCTCGTCGACGGGTTCGTACGCAAGCGCCTCGTCGCACCACAACAACCGGACACCGCCGGCGCTCATCCTGAGCGTGAACTCGGTGTCCTCGCCGCCAGGTAGATCCCAGTCGTCACTGAAGTTCAAGCCGTTCAAAGTCTTCAGGTCCAACAACAGATTTCCAGCGCCTGCAGACGCAACCGGGGTGCCGGTCGAATGGCGAACGCGAGTGTGCAATGGAAGTTCTGAGGCAGGCAGACCCGCCGGAATCACAGGACCGGCCACAGCACCTGCGTCGAAATCTGCGGCGCAGGTGAGGAGATTCGACAGCCAGTCGACATCGACGTACTCGTCGTCGTCGACGAAGACGATGTAACGACGATCTCGTGCACGGGCGAGATCGACCAGCGCACGTCGCGCCGGAGATACCCCGCCAAATCCGAGATGCAGTCGTTCGATCCCGTCGGCAACATACGTCGGTGTGGTGGATTCCGGATCATTGTCGCCTACTACGACCTGGGCGGAGACACCGGAAGCCTGGATCGATGCCCGGACGCTGTCGATGCACACAGCCAGTTCCGATTCGCGACGGAAGGTCAGAATCGCCACTATGACGCCGCTGGGATTCTTCATGAGAGGTCAACTTTCGGTCGGGCGCCACGGTTCATCGAGACCAGGAGTGCGACGCTCGCGCTGACGCACGCCGACGCGGCCAATGCTCCTGCGACGTGCACGGCGCTGTCGGTCAGTCCTGCCCCGAGAACGATCAGAAACTGTAGAGGCAACAGCAAGGCTCGAAATCTGTTGAGGTTTCCCGTCTTGTCCACGACGCGGATCGACGTGCCGACTCCCAGCAGAATCCCGTTGAACGCCACCGCCAACCCGCACAGCAGAATGACCGGTATCAAGTTCGGAAAGTGCGGCCCGACCAGATGATCCATCAATCGCACTCCCGAGAGTCGAATCTCGAGCGTGAGACAGATCAGCGAAACGCAGATGATCGAAACCCAGAAGATCTGCAAGCCCACTCGGCGGCCGAGTGCCATGCACTCGCTCGGGCTCATCGCTTCGACACCACTGCCGAACTTACGCATCAGAATTGGCGAGATGCCCGCGAACATCAAGGACAGTGGACCGAGCAGTGTCTGGGCAGTTCTGATCTCACCGATCATCGATATCGACGCCACCACGGTGAGTATCAAGAACATCGCCTGCTGCGCAGCTGATCCCATCAATATCTCGATCGCAAACGGCACGGATCTATATCGGTGAGTGCGCGAGTAGCTGATCGACGGCACCGGCGGTACCAGACGCATGGATGCGTGACCGAGAGCGAGCGCGACGAAGACACCGACCGTATAGGTCACGAGTGCAAGTGTCAGATTCTCGACCAGGAAAGCTGCAATAAGGACGAACGAGAGTGTCACGATCTGTATCGACGCAGAGATCCAACTCGCTCCGTCGTGCATCAGCATCGTGCGTATCACGTCCAAAACCACGAAACCAGCTGCAGCCAAGGCGTATACCGTGAGATTCATCGAGTCCGAGCCGGCGATCAGGAACAGTGCCCACACCGATGTCACCGATACCGCCGCCAGCACGATCGTGGGTGCCAACGCCGGTCCACGCTCGTCGGACCCCGCCCCTCGCGACAGCCAGACGTCGACGCCGATCGCTCTCCCCAGTGCCAGTGCCAACAGACCCGCCGATTGAATCACGGCAACCTGGCCGACTTCGATCGGACCACCGAGTCGTGCCACCGAGGTGAGAACGACAAAAGTGAGGACGCTCGAAAGCCCTTGATCGGCCATGAATGTCACATGCCGAGTGCGATCGTTCACGATCTCACCTCGTTGATGAGCTCACGCATCGACGTCGCCGCTTTGCTCGATGTGAAGCGATTCGAGTAGTGACGATAAGCGGATCTGCGTATCGCCGATCGGTCGTCCGCTCCGAAGATTCGGTCGAGGGCCTCGCGTATCGACGACTCTTCCAAGGTATGGAGAGGCGTTCCGCCCGGTCCGACGATGTCCGCGAGTGCACCGCTGGTTGCGTAGATGACCGGGGTGCCAACCGACATCGACTCGATCGCAACCCGCCCGAACGGTTCTGCCCATTGAGACGGCACCACGGACGCCGCACTGTCGCGGAGTATCTCGATCACATCTTCGTGTGAAGTGAATCCGGCCAGCGTGACGTTGTCGAGAGCTGCGCTTATGCTGGAGATCTCGCCGTACTGCGGTCCGTCACCGAGAACTGTGAGCGAGGGACTTCCAGCGCCCTGCGGCCAGTTGCGCACCAAGTCCAGGACGCCCTTCTCCGGTGTCAGTCGGCTGACGCACACAACCGAATCAGTGCTCCGGAACTCGGGTTCATTTTCTTCGAATCCGAAGTTCGGACGAACCACGACGCGACCAGAATCGATCAGTCGTCCCTCGACCAGACGTGCTGTCATTGCGCTCGTTGCGACGAACCTGTGCTGCTTCCACCCCAAGACGCTCAGCTTGACCGCCGCAGCGCTCAGGTAGCAGACAAGGCTCTGCAGTCGGCTGTTTCCGTAGCATCCGTTGCGGACACAACTCGTGAAGTAATTGGTGGAACCGCATTCGGTGCACGTGCCATCTGCGCGCAACTTGGCTGACGGTGTGGCCAGGCGATAGTTCCGAACCGCCTGCAACGTAGGAATTGCGGCGGTTCGTGCGGCCACGAGCAACGAAGCCGAGAACGCCGGCCAGAGATTGTTCACGTAGACGATGTCCGGTCGCTCCGAACGAATGATGCGCAACGCATCGACGAGTACTCGAGGACTGAACACTGCGGTGACTGCCGCCCACGGTCCCCGGGAGATCTTGGAATTCTCGGTGGTGCACTGAACCGTCTCGTATCCGATCGACTCGAGGAGCTTGGATTCGTTCGCGAAGCTCTGCTCCTCACCACCCGGATTCCGATAGATCGCATGGAACATCAAGGCTTTCGGCGGCGTGGATCCACCGGCGGACGTCGGGTTCACTTCAGGCTTCGAACGCGCCACATCGAACGACTTGTACATCTCACTGACCTCCTCTTCGCTCCGGAGCGAACCCGTACGCACGACCCCTACGGATCGACAATTCGGCGTTGCCTGCACTGTGAGAGCGGTGCGTCGAGGGTCCGTACGGCGCCAGGAAGACCCATGCGATCAGCCACATGGCGCCGAAGAAGAGCGTCGACTCCGTCAAGTCCATCGAGAAGACGAGAACCATGATCGCGACGACGGCGATGTACTCCGTTCTGCTGCGAGCTCGCCCGAGCGCCGTGTTCAGAAGCAGGTAATAGCCGGCCAACAGCAGCAGGAATCCGATCCAACCGATCTGGAGACGAATGTCGAGCATTCCGTTGTGCGCGCTGGTCGCCGGAAAGGACAGCTTGGACCGGATCATCTGTCCGACAACGCTGTCAGGTGCCCAGACCGAGCCGAAGCCCCATCCGAGCAGGGGCCGCTGTTCGGCGTAGTACTCGGATACCGTCCAGAGATGCAGCCGGCCGGTCAACGTGACATCTCGCGAGAGTAGCGCTGCGACATCGGGTCCGAGCACCTTCATCGCGCCGGACACCCCGATGTACAGCCCGATGATCACCGTCGAGGCGAGGCGAGCGTTAGGTGTCCGTCGAAGGCACTTCAGAGCAAGCACTGTCGCCAGCGCAATCCCTGCAGCGACGAGACTGGTCTGGCTCCGGGCTTCGAACAACACGATGCCGGCGACAGCCAACGCCGCCACCCACGGAATACGCTTGACGTCGGGAAGCATGAGCATGACAGCAACAAGGACAACTTCGATCGCAGCCATTCGGCCCAAAGTATTCTTGTGCGTGAAGATTCCGCGATAGGCAACAGTGCGGGTGTCCACATCGATGCCGGTCGAAGGATCGAGGACCACGACCATCAGCGACAGCACGAGTAGTACCAGCAAGGTGACGGCCACAGTCCGCACTCGCACCGGGAAGGTCAACTCGCGGGCGACCATGATTCCCGTGATCGCCAGGCACACGATGACGATGCCGGCGACGACGGAGTTCCGGGGCAACGTCGACCAGTACCAGCTGGTTGCCGGAACGCCGGCCGCGATCAGAAGCGTGAAGACAGGCCAGGACGCGTTGCGTGAGTATCGCCGGTCGAGGAAGTAGACCAACGCGAGTGTCGCCGAGAGAACAGCCGAACCGTGTACGAGCAACGATCCGAGCGCTGTCTTCTGCGTGTAGGCCTGAAAGGCTCCGCTCGCGCCGATGACCGCGATCACCAATGCCGTTCGCAAGATCAGCGGATTGTTCGGTGCCTCATTTTCGCAAGGCGCCGGTGCCGCATTCTTGTCAGTAGGCGCCATCACTTCCCACCACCGCCTTGAGCGTCTTCGCGACGATCATGACGTCACCCATCATCGACCAGTTGTCGACGTAGGAAAGATCAAGGCGGACAGTGTCTTCCCACGACAGATCAGAACGTCCGCTGACTTGCCACAGACCGGTGACACCGGGCTTGACCAGTAGCCGGCGACTGACCGCACCGTCGTACATCTCGACCTCGCGCCGAAGCGGTGGCCGCGGTCCGACGACGCTCATCTCGCGCCGAAGAACATTGACGAACTGGGGCAACTCGTCGATCGAGTACCGACGCATGAAGCGACCGACCGTCGTCACACGCGGATCATCTCGCATCTTGAAAAGCACTCCGGCGCCTTCGTTCTCCTTCATCAGCGCCGTGACTTGAGAATCCGCATTCTGGACCATCGAGCGGAACTTGAGCATGGGGAACGGCTGCCCGTCCAACCCCATCCGCTCGGACTTGTACAGAACCGGCCCCTTGCTCGTGAGCTTGACTGCGATCGCAGCCGCCAGAAGCACCGGACTGATCACGGCGAGTACCACGGTCGAGAAGACGATGTCGAAGGTCGTCTTCGTGAACTTCTGCGCGCCGTGATAGCGCGGACGCTCGACATGGATCAGCGGAAATCCTGCGACCGGGCGCATCGACAGCCTCGGTCCGGACACATCCAGAATCCCTGGTGCAACAACAAGGTCCACATGATCGCGCTCGAGAGCCCAGGCCAACGTGCGCAGCCTTTCCGGTCCGAATCGCTCCGACGCCGTCACTGCCACCGTGTCGGCACCGACCTGTTCGATTGCGTCCGTGACACTGTGCTCATCTCCGAGCACCGGAATGTCCCGACCGTTCACTGTGACAACTTCGCCCACGTCTCCTCCGTAGCCAGGTACGCAGACTCCGACGACTCGGTATCCATGGGCATCGTCTCGCTCGAGGTTGCGTGCAAGATCGACAACCGCCCCTCGCACACCGACCACGAGTACGGCAGTTCGAAATTCACCTCGGGCTCGCTCACGAGCAATCACCCGTCGCCAGATCCAACGACTCGCGATCAAGGCGGTCAATCCCATCGGAAACGCCACGGCGAGGTACAGGCGCGCGATCTCCAGGTGAAGGAGAAGGCTGGCGATCGCAATCAGTCCGAACAGGCGGAGCGTTCCGACGGCGATCAATCGGTACTCTTCAGGGCCGCTTCCGATCACGCGAGGGGATCTGGTGCGAAATACTCTCAATACGGCGAACCAGCCGATAATCAGGGCGAAAGACAGTGCGGTGTAGCTGAAATGGCCGAATGCTTCACCGTCTACGACATCCGCGTCGCTACCGAATCGCCACCATTGAGCCAGAAACACAACTGCCGCAACAATGATCGTGTCGGTGATCGCCAGACGACGAAGATACGCAGATTGCCATTTCCTGCGTGCGGAAACTCCACCAGCCCTCTCCGGCGCTACTCGTCGGTGTTGTTGTGGCCGTTCTTTCGTGGGCGCGGCCATCTCGAGAACCGTCATGTGTTCAGAAACCTTTCCCCATGCACAAAATTCGGCCTGAAGCTGTTCGCCGGCCGAGGTCCATCGGACCGCCTTGCCGAATCCCGAAACTTCGACAGCGAAGCAACTGCTCCGCATTGCTGCGTTCAGTGCGAATGGTCGCATTACGTGCGCCTTGCAGTTAACCCGGCGACTGTTGTCAGGCCTCGGCCCAACTGTCGATTATTGCGGCATTGCCGCAGCTCACACCCCATGATTGAAGCAGAGTCCACTAACGACCCAAACACAGGACGATCGGCGATTTCTCATCGCCCGCTGACGTCGCCAGCCTCGATATTGTCAGGACTCACGTCTTGGCAATTTTTCGGCTAGCTGGTCAGTACCAGTGAGGAGTTTGCCACATTCCGGACAGTGTGGCAATAGCGCTTTCCGAACTTCTTCCGAACGCCAGCAGTGAGGTCAGTTATTCACCCTCTAAGCAGGAGGGTGCGAACATTCCTCACCATTACCATTGCGTACCTATAGTTTTCATTGACTTGGCCAATTGGACTCCGCGTTTGGACGGAAACCCGCACGCAGTTGGTAATCGCTCTGCAAACCATACTTTGAAGCGTTCAGCGTCGCCTCAAACCTGGACGATTGTCCGGCACTTGGCCTCTGGGCGCCTTACTTACGACTGGCCGGCAATGCGCGAACCTACGATCGGGCGACACCGAGAATTTAGACATGCGAAAGGAGGAGCCTGGACCGCCACTGACCGTCTATGCGGCGCAGAAAGATCTGCAGCACAATCCAATTCGAGAAGAGTGAATTGTGCAGCCGTTCGACTACAAAGCGGGGCGACCGCTACGACGGCTATGTCCATGGCAAGCATGCACGGCCATGGCAAGAGTGCGTGGCCGCGTATAGGTCAACTGACGCTCGACATGCTCGTTGGCGCCCAGTAGCGGATCGTGTCTCTCGAACAGCCGAGGTTGCGGTCGACTGATCAGCTGGGCGCACGCTCGCGAGTAGACCCCCGCAAACCTCGATGGCCTTGCGTGAACCCACGTTCATCTCGTTGCGGGCAATCAGGACTCGACCGAGGCCCACCGGTTGTGTGGCATACGTGAGCATCTCCTGCAGCGCCATCGACGCGATACCTTGCCGGCGTTCCGGCGGCCGGACTCCATAGCCGATATGACCACCGAAATCGGCCAACATCTCGTTCATGCTGTGCCGCATCTGGATAGCACCGAGATACCGGCCGCCGCGAGCGATCCACCAGTTGGTTGCCGGGACAATGTCGGGCCCCGTCCACGACTCTGGCTGCGCCAACAGCTACTGCACCCACTGCCTGAATCCAGCACGGGATGCCAAACCGAGATCTAGACGTTGCGCAACTCCAATCGCCGAACCGTGCTGGTCCGCCTGCGGTCAGCCACACTCGTCACACGACTCCAACAGGAAGCCCACAACGGCTCGTCAGGCGCAACCAGATCGAAAGCCGTAGCGGCACCGGTCAAGTAGGACAGGTCAGACCGCAGCGTCGCAGACTCAGAGGACCCGACTAAAGAATTGCGTCCGATTCACCACACGCAGAAGGGCCCTCGAGCATTGCTCGAGGGCCCTGTGAGGCGTCGGGATTTAACGTACGACCAGATCAGTTGACTGTCGACGTTACCCTTCGTTCGCCGACTGGATTGCTGTCCACGGAACCTCCCACGGCCACGTCAGCGACAACCGGATCGGAATCGTAGTAGTACTTGTACTCGTAGACACCACGACCGTTCAGCGGGGTCATCGTGATGACAGTGCCGAGAATTGTCGCGCCCACACTGTGGAGATTGCCGACCGCCCTGCTCAGCTGATCCCTCTTCGTCGAGCCGTGACGAGCAATCACGAGCGCACCGTCCGCCAGCGCTGAAAGCACTGCAGCATCCGTAACCGGAAGCAACGGCGAGGCGTCGATGATGACGTAGTCGAACCTTCTGCGGAGATCGGTAAAGACTGCATGGGCAGTGTCAGTCCCCAGCAGTTCGCTCGGGTTCGGGGGAATCGGACCTGAAGCAAGGACCGTCAGGTCAGCATTGCTCGTGACTTGAAGTACGTCGTCGAGATCTGCTTGCCCAGCCAAGACCGAGCTCAGACCGACGCTTCCGATAAGTCCAAGGTACTTCGAAACGCGAGGCTTACGGAGGTCACCTTCGACGAGACACACCTTCTTGCCTGCCTCGGCCAGCACGAGTGCGATGTTCACCGCAGTCGTGGTCTTTCCCTCGGAGGGAAGAGAACTCGTGACGACGATGACACTCGGTGGACGATCCACGGCCAGGAACTGCAGATTGGTTCGCAGTTCGCGGTACGCCTCGGCACTTGCGGAGTTGCCCTCGTGGAAGTTGATCGCTTGATGAACTTCACGTTCCTTGTCGAACGGAATTGTTCCCACCATCGCCGCGCCGGCGATGTCTTCGACCACCTTGCGCTCTTTGACGGTGTTGTCCAGGCGATCACGCACGACAGCCAATCCGATCCCCAGCAGAAGCCCGATCGCGGCACCGAGCGCCACGTTCCGCGAAGTCTTCGGCGACACCGGTTCCGCAGGAGTTTGTGCTCGCTGCTCGACAACGACGCGCGCCGGCGCTGTGCCACCATTCGCGGGCGTACCCAGATCTTTGACCATCACGACAAACTCGTCCGACAGCGCATTTGCGATTTCGCGTGCCAGTTCAGGCGACGCATCTTGCACGCTCAAATCGAGAAGTACAGTATCCGGCGCCGATGTGGCGGTCACCTTCGACGAGATCTCCGCCGCGGACAGCCCACCCAATCGATCTGACCCCACTGCATCGATTGTTCGCTGCGCGAGCGTCTCCCCAGTGAGGAGCTTGGCGTAGGAGGTGACCAACTGCTGTGAAAGCTGGTTGCCTTGGTAAGCCTCGTTCACGGTCGTTCCAGTGGAAGTCGACACGAACAGGCGCGTGGAAGCCTGGTAGACCGGTGTCGCAATCAACGAGGCACCCAAAGCGCCCAAGATCACAACCACGGTGACGACAACGACTATTTTCCACCGTGCCTGCAAGATCTTCAGGTAGTCCCGTACATCCATCGTCGAATCTCCTTCGGCTCGAGCACGTAGTACGTATTCGAGTAGTAATCGACAGCCGCTTGTCGAGCCGCTGCACTCAATCCAGGCTGAACGAGGCAGCCAATCTTTTTATCGCGCGTCCCTGCGTCACAGAGAGGTCGATCCCGAAACAGGCAGGGACAAGAAACCTTCGTGGCATCTCACGCATCTCAGTTCGTGGTCCACACTTGACGGCACGACTACATGTTGACGCAGCGGCGAACCTGCGACACGGACATCGGGTCCAGTTCTCTTCGTCAGCCTCATCGGCCGACACCGCCACCTGGAGTTCACTGCACATCGAAGAGAGCGGACGTAACGTGCAGCCAGGCTGAACTCTACTGTGTCGTGGTTCTTTTCACCACCGCAACGCAGCATCGAAACCCCTCGATTTCGCCAGCCGAATGTGCTGACCACGCGAAGATCACACACCCTCAGCCGGCCGTAGGACCAAAGTCCGCGAACATCCAACAACGCCCGCCGCCACCGGAAGCCGGTGCACACCAATCGAACAGGGCAAACACCACTCGCCCCGAAATCGACGGGCGGCGATCGAAGTTTCCACACCGGAACAGTTCATCTACTGACGGACCTTCGTCCCAGACACGCGGGCACTCCCCTCGACGCCGTGCAATAACCATCCCTCACTGATGGTTTCACCGATCTACGGCCTTCCAAGACCTCGATAGGTCCACCCTGCGTCGCGCCAGGTGCTCGGTTCCAGGCAGTTACGTCCGTCGATGATGACCTTCTTGCGGACGACCGCTTCGAGATCCGACGGCAACAACTTTCGAAACTCGGTCCACTCGGTCAGAACCAAGACGACATCAGCCCCTGCACACGCGTCAAGTGCACTCGAAGTGTAAGTGAGGGTGGGGAACAACGCCTTCGAGTTTCCCATGGCCTTCGGGTCATAGACATTGACGGCAGCGCCTTGGAGCTGAATCTGGCCGGCAACGTTCAGCGCAGGTGAGTCGCGCACATCGTCGGAGTCAGGCTTGAAGGCTGCACCGAGAACCGCCACATTGGCTCCGAGTAGAGAACCACACGCTTCTCGAGCCAGTTCGACCATCCGAGTACGACGACGCATGTTGATATTGTCGACTTCGCGTAGGAAAGTGAGTGCTTGATCTGCTCCCAGCTCACCCGCACGTGCCATGAAAGCACGGATGTCCTTAGGTAGGCAGCCACCACCGAAACCGATTCCGGCGTTGAGGAATCGCCTACCAATTCTCTCGTCGTGGCCGATGGCATCGGCAAGAACGGTCACATCCGCGCCCGACGCCTCGCACACCTCCGAGATCGCATTGATGAACGAGATCTTCGTCGCCAGAAATGCATTGGCTGACGCTTTGACCAACTCCGAAGTCGCAAGGTCGGTCACAACGAAGGGAATACCTTCGTTCAAGAGCTGCTCGTACACTTCACGCGCAACCGATTCCGCACGTCCGGGTCGATTACGGTCGACCCCGAGCACAAGCCGGTCCGGGTGAAGCGTGTCTTTCACCGCGTAGCCTTCCCGGAGAAATTCCGGGTTCCACGCCACCTCGACGTCTTGTCCGGCAGGCGCCAGTTCCCGTGCCCGCGAACCCAATCGCTCTGCTGTACCCACTGGCACAGTTGATTTCCCGAAAATGACGGTCGGCCTGGTCAAAAGGGGTGCAAGCGTCTCGATCACCGAATCGACAAAACGCATGTCGGCCGCGAACTCCCCCTTCTTCTGCGGCGTACCGACGCCGAGGAAATGGATGTCGGCGAACTCTGCGGCCTCCTCGTAGGAAGCCGTGAATCGAAGACGTCCCGCGGCTATGTTGCGGCGCAGCACTTCCTCGAGGCCCGGTTCGTAGAAGGGAACCTCCCCAGCTTCGAGCATAGCGAGCTTGTTCGGATCAACATCCACCCCGAGAACCTCGTGACCCAACTCGGCCATGCAAGCTGCATGTGTCGCCCCGAGGTAGCCGGTGCCGAATACCGCAATACGAGAAGTCATAACGATGTCTGCCTGTCGAAGTCGGGTTTACGTCGAATAATGCTGTAGTACTTCATGTCCTGATCGAATCGACATTCTGTCGATACCACTCCACGGTCGATGCGATCCCCGCACGAAGATCAATCCTGGGCTGCCACCCCAAATCTCGAAGCTTCCCGATGTCAAGCAACTTCCGCGGCGTCCCGTCAGGTTTCGAGTGATCCCATTCGATCTCGCCGTCGAACCCGATCTCGTCCGCCACGATCGCGGAAATCTCCGCGATACTCTGGTCCTCGCCCGTACCAACATTGACGTGTTCTGCTCCGTCATAGTGGTCGAGCAAATGAAGGCAGGCATCCGCCATGTCGTCGACGTGGAGAAACTCGCGCCTCGGCGTCCCGCTGCCCCAGTTCACGACTGACGCAGCTCCATCACGGCGCGCGTCGTCGAAGCGCCTGATGAGGGCCGGCAGCACATGAGAGCCCTTGGCAGAGAAGTTGTCACCCGGGCCGTAGAGGTTCGTCGGCATCGCGGAGATCCACGGTCGCCCGAACTGCTTGCGAACAGCCTGTACCTGCAGGATTCCCGCGATCTTTGCGATGGCATAGGCATCGTTCGTCGGTTCCAGATGACCGGTCAGTAGATACTCTTCGCGAATCGGTTGAGGCGCGAATTTCGGGTAGATGCAGGATGATCCGAGGAATAGAAGGCGATCTACGTCGAATTCGGCCGCCGCGTCCATCACGTTCACCTGGATGCGAAGGTTGTCGGAGATGAAGTCCACCGGCAGTGTGCTGTTCGCCAGTATCCCGCCCACTCTGGCCGCCGCGAGGACCACGTTCTTCGGCCTCTCAGCGGCGAAGAATTCGAACACGGCACCGCGGTCGCGAAGATCGAGTTCGGCGGACGTGCGACCGACAAGGCGATTGAAACCGTCGGCTTCCAAACGACGCCAAATCGCTGAACCAACGAGTCCACGATGGCCCGCAACGTATACCGCGTCGCTCCGATCGAGGGACTTCTGCGTGTACTCCCCCGTCATCGAGCGTGCTCCCAATCCACCAGATTCGGACGGTCGATCCAGGGCTTGCCCTCACACGTCAGAGCCTCGATGTCCGCATCGACCATGATTCGAGCCAGCTCCGGGGTATGCACAGTCGCCTTCCAACCGAGCTTCTGCTCCGCCTTACCGGCATCTCCGATCAACGCATCTACTTCCGTCGGCCGCAGATAGCGCTCGTCGAAGCGCACGTGATCTTCCCAGTTCAGGCCGGCGTGCTCGAAGGCCACCGTCAGGAAATCCTTGACCGAGTAGTTACCGCCTGTCGCGAGCACGTAATCGTCCGGTTCGTCGACCTGAAGCATTCTCCACATACCCTCCACGTACTCCGGCGCATAGCCCCAGTCGCGGATTGCATCGAGATTGCCCATGTACAAATGGCTTTCCAGACCGGCCTTGATCCGCGCCACCGCTCGCGTGATCTTGCGAGTGACGAATGTTTCGCCTCGCCGGGGAGATTCGTGGTTGAACAGAATTCCGTTCACGGCAAAGATCCCGTACGCCTCGCGGTAGTTCTTGGTGATCCAGTACGAGTACACCTTCGCCGCACCGTACGGCGATCGCGGGTAGAAGGGAGTCTGCTCGTCTTGCGGAGGCGGTGTCGCACCGAACATCTCGGAACTGGACGCCTGGTAGAACCTGCATTCGAGACCAGCCATCCGGACTGCTTCGAGCAACCTGATCGACCCGATTCCCGTGGTGTCACCGGTATGTTCTGGCTCGTCGAAGCTCACCCGCACGTGGGACTGCGCTGCGAGGTTGTAGACCTCGTCCGGGCGTATCTGTGCGAGAAGAGTGACCAAACGCGCCCCGTCGCTGAGATCTCCGTAGTGAAGGAACAGTTTTGCATCCGGCGTGTGGGGATCCACATACATGTGATCGATTCGAGCTGTATTGAACGTGGACGACCTACGAATAAGTCCGTGGACCTCGTATCCCTTGCTCAACAACAGCTCGGCCAGGTATGAACCGTCTTGGCCTGTAATTCCGGTAATCAGTGCACGTTTCACTTGAAACTCCGTCCTCGAAGCAGATACTTGTCTGCGAGTAGTCATCGGCCGAATTGTGTTGTGTGGGAGTAACGAACCCACAACCAGAACTGAGAAACCCTCACGGCATTACTGCCCCCTTGATCCGCGATCTCAAATCCTCCAGTTCCGCGGCAGCGGAATCCATTCCGCGAGAGATACGGGTAGATTCGTCGTGCCCGAGATTCAAGCTGCCACCCGTCGCATCGTCCATCCAGGAGGCCTGCGGCGCGAGTACCGGTTCCAGCGAATCCCTCAGCTTCGGTACCGAACTGCTGCCCGCCATCACCGGTATCGATCCGCCTCGAGCGCTCAGGATCAAAACATGGAGGCGGTCACTGATGGTTACGGCAGCGCGCTCGTACAGGGCGCGGACAGCGGACTCCTGTTGCCGATGGGTCACGTCATCGTCCCATCCCACGTACTGAATACCCAGCGTTGCAGCAACTTCACGATTGTGGTTGTCGTCCTCGGCAACTTGGCAGCAGGCCACCAGATTCAAGCCGATTGCCTCGACCTGACTGTGGATCGACCGAAGAACCGCGTAGTTCACCGGTCGGTCATGCCGAAGTGAAAGCAAGGCTATTTCTCGGCTCGCAGATTCTCGGCCTGCAGACTTCGCTCCGTCGGATACGCCGGCCCGGAACGCGAGATCGGGATAGAACCGACTCTTGCCTCGCAGGTACTCACACGTCCTTTTGTCACGTGCCGCGTAGATGTCGGCTACGCCGACGAGGATCTTCTCGGGTACTGCCGCCATCGAGCTTCGCACCTCGATCGACCGTCCCAAAACGAGGACTCGTGTACCGAAAATGCGCAGCACCGCAAAGACTGTCACCAACAACGAGTGCTTGACGACGCTTGCTGCTGAAGCCCCCAGAACCGCCGGCCCAGGTGCCATCACGATCACTGCCCGCTTTCGGCGCACCGTATCGGACAAAATCGCTCGCCAGAAGCTGATACCCGAATCCATGACCTCGTCGGTTGGTTCCCAATCGAAGGCATCGACGTACTCCGCGCTCATACTGCCGGAAAAGACAACGGGTTTGAACCCCAGTTCACGCATGTAGTCGAGTGCTGTTCGCCGTATCTCGATGTCACCCAGATTGCCCTGAGCTGCTGCGATACTCATGAAGAACCTACGCATGGGGATCCCTCCTCATTGCAACGACAACGACACAGGTCAGCAATGCGGTTTGAAGTACATAGCTGAGCGAGAGCGACCACCCCGCTCCGAACGCCCCGTAACGGGGGGCAGCAAGCACGATTCCGACGAGGCAGATCAAGGTGCTCACAACCGTTATGTAGGAGACAATTTCAACTCTGCCCGTACCTTGCAGAATCGCATTCAATTGGGACGAGATCGCTGCGAAGATCAAACTGAAGCAGACGACCTGCATTACCGGTACCGCGTCTACGTACGCATCGCCCAAAATCGGTGGAACGAGCACAGGTATGGCAGCTGCGATCACACCGAAGATCACCGCGCTTGCGATGCATACGTACATCGCGGGTCGCAGAATACCCTGGGTGATTCGCCCGGTCGTCGAGCGCGCCGCCGCCGGCATGAGAACTGCCGCAAATGATGTGGGAATCAGCCGCAACGGCGTGGTGATACGACTCGTCACGCCGTAGATTCCGGAGACGGCCGGCGACGTGACAAGTCCAACCAGCAGTACGTCGAAGTTGCGCGTCTGAGTAGCAACGGAATTCAACCAGAAGTGCGAAGACTTGCCGATGATCGACTTGTACGAGCGTCTCGATCTCACACGAGTGATCGCCGGTCCGAGCCGAATGGCCACGAAGACAGCGATCATCGAAGAGAACGCGAGGCCCACGGAATACCAGAACACTGCGTCGACTCCTGCGAGCCAAGCCGCCGCAACAAAAACGAGAGCAAGTGCTCGCCGGAGGAGCAACGACACCGCGTTCTGCCAGGTATTCCCGTCAGCGAGTGGTAGCGAGAGCAGCGTCTCGACGTAATTGTCCAGAACAACCCAAGCTGTCAACGGCACTACGAACCAAAGCTTCGGCTCGAAGACCGCGGCTACCGCCGCGGTAAATGCCAGCAATGCACCAACGGCCAGGTTGGCGCGGCGCGAGAACTCCAAGGTCGACGCGATGAGGGGGTCCTGGTCACCCAACGCACGGATCCGAACCAGAAATGGGGTGAACCCGAAGTTCAGAATGGTCTGAAGCACCAGTCCGACACCATAAGCCGCAGCGAAGATTCCAAAGCCGGACGGACCAGAGATACGCGCGAGTAGGACCATACTCAGTGCCTGAATCAACGCACCGACAAGACGTCCGCCGGCGATTCCCGTGAACTGAACCACCAGGGGGTTCGTCATCACCTTCATGTTCCACCACCCGGGCACTCGAACGAGTGCGGAACCCCGGCGCAGCGCGGTCGTGCGCCCTTCATGGTCGTCCGATCGACGAAGCCGGGGCGCGGACGATCGAACTCGCCGGAACATCAGATGTAACAAGGCAATTTGCGCCGATAACCGAGTGGTCACCGACCGACGTGCCACGGAGAATTGTGGACCTGGCCGCAATCCACACTCCGTCGCCGATGACGATCGGTCCGTTGTCGAACTCGAAAGTCCGTGACTTTCTGCTGTGACTGCCCGCGCACAGAAAGACGTCCTGCGAGACACAACTGTTCGACCCGATACTCACCGGTTCGAGATTGAGGATCCATGCTCCCTCACCCACCCAAGTGTTATCACCGATCGACAGTTTCCACGGCCAATGGATCTTCACGCCGTGCCGAATCAGGACTGCATCACCGATCTGAGCGCCGAACAGTCTGAGAATGGCAACTCGTATGCGCGCCGGCACGAACCAGGCCCGGAACAGTGGTGCCACCGCGAGCCAGGCGACCTGCACTGATGCCGGACGTCCCTTGTCGTATCCTGCCCCGGTGAATTCACCGAGGGAGAGCTGCGGGTGTGTCATCGCGCTCGGGCTTGCGTCGGTCGAGTCGGCAAACTGTCTCGATTGATGAGTCCGTCGAAGAGGTCACCGAACGCCGTGGTGGCAGAGCCGGGAGACAAGGTTTCGTGCACGTACTCCCCCCCGTTTCGCGCGAGTTGAGCGGCACGGACGGGGTCGGATACCAGCATCTCTATTTCACGTACCAATGCTTCCGGATTTCCGGCGTCAACACGTACTCCCGCCCCGGACAGGGCGATCTCCTCGCCGGAGGCACTGTCCGAAGACGTAGCCGCGACGACGGGTACCCCTGATGCGAAATACGATGTGAGTTTGCTCGGAACGGCCATACTGCGAAGATCGGCCAACTCGTTGAGAAGTAATGCGTCCGCTGCTCGCAGCACATCGGTGAAGTCCTCGCCGCCAACAGGATCCATGAATTCGATCCCGGTGCATCCCTCGGACAGCGCTTCGAGATGGGCCCGCTGATTCCCATCCCCCATCAGCACGAATTTGATGTCGGACTGCCGCGGCCCAAGTAAACGCGCGGCGTCCACCACGTTCTCGAGCCCTTGCTTGGCACCCATATTGCCGGCATGCAGAACTATCTTCTGTTCCGGCCCCCAGCCCAATCGATTTCGCGAATCTTCTCGGGTGCAGGCAGACTGGGAGAGATCCAGGTGGGTCCAGTTCCTGATGACTGTGACGCTGCTCGAGTCGACTCCGAGGTTGTCCTGAGCATGCTTCGCGAACCGCGGATGGATCACGACGACGTGATCGGACTTTCGCAAGATCCAGGATTCGGCTCGATCGACGAGAGACGACAGGCCTCCGCTCAGCTGACCGGTCTCGGACGCGCCCAGTCCGTAGAAGTCCTGCACCCACAGCACCACGGGTGTGCGCGACCGAAGGAGCCTGGTCCTGATGACAAATGCCGCCGAGGACAAAAGTGTAGGACTTAAACACAGTATGAGGTCTGCTCGATGGAAAAGAGTCGCCCAGGTCGCTCTCAAAGCGAAACTTGCCTCCATCAGAATTCTTCGCAGGAAGCTGGGATTCCGAGGGATGTAATGACGAAGTCTTTGAACCGTCAGATTTTCCGACTGCTCTACGGAGGACAGACCTGAGAAGCCATCCATCTTTCGCCAGTATGGATAGTGCGGATACCCTGTCACTACCCTGACGTCAGCACCGGCATCCGCTATCGCATTTGCCAAACCCTCCGTGTACGGAGCGATACCGGTTGGCTCAGGAGAATAGTTGATTCCCACGATCAGGATTTTATTTCCCTGATTATCCATCGTGCTCATTTCCCTTTTCAGCTAACTCAGGACGGCAGTCCGTGCACAGCTTGCAGGTGTGCACTTCTCTGCGTGTCACTCTCGAATCGTTCGGCGACTTTCCGTGCCGGAACTCCGACATTCACCGAGAAACTCTCGACGTCGTTCGTCACGACCGAACCGGCTCCGATAACCGCACCGTCACCGATCTTCACACCGCTCAATATCACCGAACAGGCGCCTATCCATACGTCTGTTCCAATTTCGACAGAATCGCGGGCACCAGGCTGACGGTCCCCCACCCACGTCGACGCGAGCATCGGAATACCCACCTCGTCGATCGCGTGGTCTTCGCGCCCCACGATGTAGACGTTCATTCCGATCATGACGTGGGATCCGATGGAGCCGTCTACCTGAATAACGGTTCGGGGTCCGACACTGACATTATCGCCGATATTCAGTCGGTGAGGCGCACTGATGATAGCTCCACGGCCGGCGTTGAAGTCGCGCCCTACTGAAACATTCCCGTTCGATATTGCGAGTCCATTCATAATTCCGCGAAGGGCTCGCCTGACACCTGACGGTAGGCGTGATCGGTTGCTCATCGTACGACCATCTCCTTGGGCCATCCCTCATTGTCGAATTCGACGACCTGACCTCGCAACGCAGCAGAGATCCCCGATGCCATGGTTTCGGCGGAATAGAGATCCCCGACCTTCGCTGAAACTTCCTCCGCTGGAACGGGATTGGAGACAAGATGCAGGAAGTAGTCTCGCAGCGCCGCAGCCAGCGACTCCTCGGTTGTCGGTGAGTAACTCTGCATAGGACCGACAGCAGCAAGTTCGATCTCGGGGGCGTGCGGGGCGTCCTCGGGGTACAGCATCGGGACTCCGAATCCCAAACTCTGAGTGACACTCAACCCGACGTATCCGGGAGAGATCGACATGATTGAGCGTGCGTAGATTTCAGCAAGTTCGATCGGACTTTCAATGCGACCGTGTACCACAACGGACTCTTCCAGACCTAAATCGAGAATTTGCCGTTCTATCGTTTCCACCGCATTGCCGAAACCCACGATTTCCAACACGGCACCCTCGTCTACGAGGCCCGATCGGTGGAAAGCTGGAACCAATTGATCGACGTTCTTCTCGGCAACCAATCGGCCGACATAGACAATTGATCTACGCGATTCGCCGATGTTACCAGCGTTGATGTCAGCGCGTTTGTACAAAGAATTGGGTGCAACCCAAACTGGTTGGCCTGGAACCTCGAGCTTGGCTGGGACCACACTGGCGTACCCGTAAAGAATGGTCCCCTGAGACAAGCGGCGCATCGTTCGCCGAAGGAAAGCCGTCTTCGACGAAGAACCTTGCCTGGGATGCAAATGGCCCCAAAGAAGAGTACGTCGACGCGCTATTCGTCGAAGGACCAAAATACTCCACGATGTGAGACTACGGGGATTCAAATCCAGGATAGTCACGGACGCGGAAAGCGGATTTTTCCAAGAACCCACCTGAAGAAGAACCTTGTCACCGAAGATTCCGATCCGTCGAACGCGGTCGTAGAAATCCTTGTCGATGCCAGTTCGCACCGTGGAATCCAGCCCGTAGTCCGAAGCGAGAATATCGAGATTTCCTTCTTCCATCTCACGCAACACCTCGATGCACGGATTCCGATAGGTTGGAATCACCGCCAAATACATCGAGTATTTTGTTGATGACATCGAGCCTGCTCCCCCAAAGTTCTCATCGAGCACCACCGATTGGCCAGTGTGCATTGCGCAGTTCCCTTACTTCGGATCCCAGGCAGAGTTCGCCGGGAATGGCGAATCGGATTCGCGATACGAATACGAAAGACTGACTGAACGGATCAGTATGCGCCGTCACTAGCCATTACGGCTTTGAGCGTCTTCACGACGATCATCACGTCCCCGACCATCGACCAGTTGTCGACATAGGACAGATCCAGCCGAACGGTTTCTTCCCACGAAAGATCCGAGCGCCCGCTCACCTGCCACAAACCGGTGATACCCGGTTTGACCAGCAGTCGCCTTTTGACGGCCCCGTCGTATGCCTCTACCTCACGCCTCAACGGCGGTCTCGGGCCAACTACGCTCATCTCGCGACGGAGCACATTGACGAACTGAGGCAACTCGTCAATCGAAAACTTTCGAATGACGCGCCCCACCTTGGTAACCCGAGGATCGTCACGCATCTTGAACAGGACGCCGGCGCCCTCGTTATCCGACAGCAGGCTGTCGACCTGCGTATCTGCGTTCTGAACCATCGATCGGAACTTCAGCATCGGAAAGGGAACCCCGTCCAATCCCATTCGCTCCGACCGATAGAGCACAGGACCCCGACTGGTGAACTTGACTGCCAAGGCCGTCACGATCAAAACGGGACTGATCAAAATGAGAATGACAGATGCGAAAACGACGTCGAAGGCTGTCTTGGCGAACCGTTGAGCACCATGGTATCGCGGACGTTCGACGTGAATCAGTGGAAGGCCCGCCACCGGCCGCATCGACAGTCGCGGACCGGAAACATCCAGGATTCCCGGTGCCACAACAAGATCGACGTCCTTACACTCCAGATCCCAGGCCAGTTTCCGCATACCGTCGTAGCCGAGGTGTTCCGTCGCCGTAACCGCCACCGCATCGGCACCGACCAAATCGAGTGCGTCGGTCACGTCGTGCTCGTCGCCTAGGACCGGTATTTCGTTGCCGTCGACCACTATGACTCTGTCGCGACGTCCTAGTTGACTGGGTTGGCAGACGCCCACTACCCGGTACCCGTCACCGGGAGCTCGTTCGAAGGTCTGGGCCATTTTCTTGACTGCAACCGGGCTTCCCACGACCAAGACGGACGTCTGAAAATCGCCGCGAGACCGCTTCCGCGCGATCACCTTTCGCCAGATCCAGCGGCTCGCCATCAGTGCGGTCAGACCGACCGGAAATGCGAAGGCCAGATAGAGCCGTGCGATGTCCAACTGCAACAGCAAGCTGACAATCGCAATGAGACCGAAGAGGCGAACTGTCGCGACGAAGATTCGTCTGTACTCCTCGGGGCCGCTGCCGATCACACGAATCGAGCGAGTGCGGAAGATCCCCAAAGACGATAACCACATCGCCGCCAATGCAATTGACACACCGGTGTAGCTGAGTTGCCCGAGGATTCCGGGGCTTACCGCACGGCCGTCTCCGCCGAATCGTAGCCATTGAGCCAGAAAAACCGTCGCCACGATGATCACCGAATCGCCCAGGAACAGCCTTCTGCGGTATGCCGTTTCCCATTCCCTCCGAGAAGTCGATCCGCGGCGGAGGTCGGGCACTGCGCGGGGAAGCGTGTGCTTGGTCTTGCCCAGTGTGGACACGTCGAGCGCCGTCACGTGATCAGTCCCTTCCTCATTCGTGGAATCCGTGTGTCGTTGAATCCGTGTGTCGTTGACAGGTGTTGAGCGTGATTCACCAGATTTGAGCAATCCACTGGAACAGCAAATTGCTCGCTTCGATCCGAGGAGTGCAATTGTTCGAGAATCGGAACGCTCTCACGCTCCGATTGGATTACATTGCAGCACTGTCCGAGCGCAGGATCAAACGCAAAGTCATCCCAGTTCAGGCCTGTAGCCGCCCACACCCCCACCTATTCCAATATGGCCGCAGCGCAAGCGCTTTGCCTCTCGCCCTTCCGCGGCGGATCGACTGGAACAACTGGACGAGAGATCGATTCAGAAGCAACTATCGCGTTACTTCAACGAAAGTGCGGCAAACGGGAGGACCTTACTCGCCAGTAGGCGGTTGCCAAAGGGCACCGCATTACCGATACCGCCTGAACAGAGGATCATTTCCATTGGTAACCAACGCTATGACTTTCGCCGACAGAAGGTGCCTGCGCCGTTGGGGACCTACGTCCCCGACAGGGATCTTGGTCCCTATTGCCGTTTCGATGTGCAATTCGAAGGCGAATAGCACTACAGCCCTTGCTGATACAGGCATCAACATCAGAACAAGAACAGGTCGCTCGTCCAGTTCGCAACTAACCGGCCCCGAAAAGAAATTTTTCCTTCGTCTCAATATGTGAGATTCTTACCCGGCTTCGGCCATTCCGCATCGGCCGGTGTGCGGATTCGCACCTTGCGATCGATCACGTAAGGTCGACAAAAGTCGGGTTCGCTGACACAACCTCGCTGCAGCCGACACGGCCGGAGTAGACGACCAGTTCGAATAGGACTACATATCTTGAAGATTCGCGACCTACGCACGCAGTCGGGAATTATCCCCCGCCTCACAGTACGTTGGCTGATGATTGCAGCCGCGACAATCTTTGCTTTCTGGCCTACCTGGACCAATTTGTGGAGGAGCACCGCGAGCGGTACCGCCATCGGATACGTTTTTGTCCTCCCCTTGCTCTGCCTGATAGCCGCCGTCGGAACAGATTTGCGGCGAGGCCCGGACCTTCCGATCCACGACCGCGAGACGGACAAGATTGTCGGCGGTATCGGCTTACTTGTCTCTCTGGGTTTACAGGCACTCCTCATGCCACGTTTTGCCGAGAACTATGAACTGATGCATATCGATGTAATCGCGGCTTGGGTATTCGTCTGGAGCGCAGCGGTTCTCATGTTCGGGCTGCGTCCGGTGAACCGCTACTGGGCAATCTGGGTTGTTCCGATCGTCCTGGCGCCGCTCATCTACCGCACGCTGGCGACTGAACTCGGCGGCACTCGATTCGACTACAGCATCATCATGGTGCTGGTCGCTTCGGCCGCAACGACGATCGCCGTCAGTAGGACCTGGAGACGAGGATTCGCCGGGTTCGTCGGCTCGTCCGTCCTGGGTGCCGCCTTGGTCTACTATCTCTCCCGTCAGTACCCGACTGCACCCTTGTTCAGCATCCAGCTGCTACCAGCACTAGGTAGCGCTTTACTGGTAGGCGGGTTCTTCTACCTGTACGAGCGACGTGGAAGGTCATGGAAGCCGTTCGAGCGCCCGCTCCGGAATCCTTCGACGTCGACCAGCAACTGGACGATCCTGGTGGTGTTCGCCGCGGCGATCGTGATGTTCTTTACGCCGGTGCCCACCGCTCAGGGCGTTCCGGTCTCGGTAGGCCCGCCGGCGACTGCTGATCCACGCCTCATCGTCCCCGCTGGTTGGCGTGAAATCTCGACCAACGAATACGATTGGCCGAGAAAATACTTCGGTTCCACTTCGGCACTCACTCGCCAGACGATTCGTGCTGATACGCCCAATCCTGCCTGGGACACCCAGATGCGCCCACGCACTGTCCAAATGGACGTTGTTCAAGTGCGTCGCCCGTCTACTCTGTCTGTCTATCCGAGCAATACAACTTATGATCTCCAGAACGCACGTGTCAGCCCCACCGTACGAGTCGAGTTGAGTCGTGGAGTCGTCGCGGAAATGTACACAGTTGTCGACGACTCCCTCCTACTCACCTGGAGCAACCTCAATTTCGTGTGGACACGCGGCGACGGTGCCGCACAACGCGTCACACTCTTGACAGTGGACAATCATGAACCGAATGCCTTGTTCCCCGAACCGAAACCATCAATGGCTTCGAATGGAAGCAACACCTTGGCCGTTCTACTCAGAGGCCGGATATCGACTGTGGACAGCGAATCTCAGTACAAGGATCTAGGTATGCTCCAGTCACTCGGAAGGCTCGTCGTGGAGGCACAGAAGTGGTAGATCCCGATCTCTCGGTTGAGGGCGAAAGCTCCGAAGAATTCAAACGAGCCGCACTCCACGACGCTGTGAACGGACTGCGTGAACGCAAACCGATTTCATCGGCATCAGTTGCGTTCTATCCGTGGCAGCGCAACATCCTGCTCCTGATTCTCGTGATCACCATGGTGTGTCTGGTCTTCTTCCTTACTCCCACGCTGATCGTTCTCACATTGGCGTGCACTCTCGGTTACGTGTGGGCGATGGTTGATCGACTCGTGCTGTTCACAAGAGGTTTGGATGCTTCCTCGATCATGACGATCAGCGATCAAGAGGCAAGCTCGCTTTCGGACGAAGAACTCCCGCACTACACAATCCTTGTTCCGGCATACAACGAGCCGGAAGTAGTCGGAGACCTGATTTCCGCTATGCGCGCGATCGACTACCCCTCGGACAAATTGCAGGTGCTCTTGCTCCTCGAAGAGGATGACACTGTCACTATCGAAGCTGCGACTGCCGCCGGAGTCGATGCTGTGGTGAGTATCTTGAAGGTCCCTGCTGCAGATCCGCGCACCAAACCCAAAGCCTGTAACTACGGATTGCACTTCTCTACGGGCGAGATAATCACCATCTACGACGCCGAGGACTCTCCGGATCCGCTCCAGTTACGTCGTGTGGTAGCAACTTTCGCAAAACTTCCATCGAATACTGCGTGCGTTCAGGCGAAACTCGCATTTCACAACGGAACTCAGAATTTGTTGACCGCATGGTTCACGGCCGACTACGCCCTCTGGTTCAATTTCATCCTCCCTGGGCTGATGCGCAGTCAGTCACCGATTCCTTTGGGGGGCACGTCCAATCACCTTCGGCGAAGTGTGCTCGACGAGATCGGCGCCTGGGATCCCTTCAACGTCACGGAGGACGCAGATCTCGGAGTTCGCATCGCCGAGAGCGGCTACCGGACCGCTGTTCTGAACTCGACGACGCTGGAGGAGGCCAACAGCGACACGATCAACTGGATCCGACAACGCTCACGCTGGTACAAGGGCTACCTGCAGACTTGGCTGGTTCACATGCGTCAACCCGTGAAACTGTGGCGCGGACTCGGCACGGTCGGATTTCTACGCTTCACGATCTTGATGGCGGGTACACCCGTCGTGGCGACGCTGAACATGGCATTCTGGCTGATCAGTCTCGGATGGATCCTCGGCCAGCCTGAGGTCATCCACGACGTATTTCCCAACTACGTCTACTTTCCGGCACTCGTGTCACTCGTCTTCGGTAACGCTGCAGTCCTTTACATGAACTTGGTGGCGTGCCGCGAGACGCGGAATCCCATGCTGCTGATTGCCTGCCTCACCGCTCCGCTCTACTGGGTACTGATGAGCATCGCAGCCATAAAGGGCACCTATCAGTTGATACGCAATCCGTCGTACTGGGAGAAAACCTTCCACGGACTGAACACGTAGCCTCAGTTCCCGATCGGAGATTGTTGCGCCGGTTGAGCTTTGGAGCTCGCGGTCCGATCGCTGTCGGTCGAAAGACACGCAAACGCGAGTACGACCGGTAGCCAGTAGTATGCCTGCTCGAAAAATGCCGATGTCAGAGCGAACGTCATCATCGAGACCAGAACGCCGGCCGCGGCGGCGTTCTTGCCGGACTTCATCGATCTGAACGCAACCAATGCCGACGCGCAGATGATCAGTGCCACAGCCAGGGCAAGCACCACCCCGCCTTGGTACCAGGATCGTAGAAACACATTGTGGACGACTGTGACGTTGTCGAACGAGGCCGCATTGGCCGCGTTCAAACCCACCCCGGACAGCGGATGCGCACGAATAGCGTCCCAAGCGAATCCGTAAGTATCGTTACGGATCTCTAGAGTGCTGACGGCCTTGGTCTGCCCTGTGACCTGAAGGTATCGATCGGCCGGCGTCTCAAGGTGCTTTCCGAACTCGGTGTAGGTGATTGCGATCCAGAAGAGGACGGAGGCACCGACAAAACTCTTGACGATGGTGGCGATCTTCACTCGCGAAGAAATCGCCACCACGATCAATCCGATCGCGCACGCCGACAACGAACTCAAGCTACCGGTTGCCAGCAGTCCCACCGCGTTCACAATCGAGATCAGCACCAGAACGACCCGATTTCCGACCTTTTGCACTGCAGCCCCCAGGCACAGAATCAGCGCAAGTGAGGACATGATGCCCAGAACGTTCGGGTGACCTGCCAGACCTGGAGCACGACCGTTCACAACACCGAAACCGAAGACGGATGAACCTGCCAATTGGATAGCGGCGACCAGAGCAGAAACCGATTGGCTTGCTATGAACGCAATACATACACGCCTGACAAATTCCGGATCGCGCCGGACATTGGCGACCATCACAAATATTCCGAGCCCGAGAACAATGAAGAGTTGGATTCCAACGTAGAGATTTCCGGTGACGTCACTGCCACGCGTTGCTGTTACCGTGGCGACAAGAGCGGCGTAGCCGGCGATCAACCAGACGCCGACAAACTGCGGCCGAGCAACTCGTCCCAGTGCTACTGACGCCACGATGACCGCAAGCACTGCCATCGCCCACAACTGCGTGACGGCGCCGGGCAACGAGCGGTATATCGGAACTACGACCGCGATCGCCATCCAGACGGCGGTAGTCGGCGACAAAGGAATTCTGCCTGTTCGCCCTGCCGTCGGAGCGGCATCATCCCGAAGGCCTTCAGGTCTGATTTGACTCGGCGTTGTCATTGAGTTCCTGCTTCCGACAATCGAATTTTATGCATTTCACCCTCAATTTCACCCTTCGCCAACGCCGGGCTGAATAATCCCCGCTCAGCGCAGAAGTCAGCCTCAGTCGGCGACGTCGCGTAACTGCAAATAAGCGAATCGTCGACGTAAAACTTTGCCACGACATGGCAGATATCCAATTGTCCTCGACTCGTGGCCGAAAGGAAGTGGCATATACCTCTCGGCTCAGGCAATATGACCGCTATGAGTGGTTTCTCCGCATGGGTCGAGAATCAACTGGAACTTCGCTCGTTCGGCGACATCCAGGAAGCTGCGCGTGCGCTGAAGATTCGACCTTCCGAGCTGAGTCGATGGCTGTCGGCCAAGCGCCCTCCCACGCAGGACACGATGCGGACGGCATGTCAGGTCTTCGACGCTCCGATCATGGAGGTCCTCGTAGCCGCCGGTTATCTGACCTCTGAGGAGGCGGAGCCTGGAACGACTCCACCGTCGGTCGTCGCGACGATTGCGACACAGTCCCTGGTGGACGAACTCACCCGACGCGGTATCGACAAACGCAGCGAATGAATCCGGGCTACCGACATTCACATACGCACTAACCGAAAATGGTGCGGATTCTCTTGCACCAAAACATATTCCGATCTCAGCTGTCATGGACGGCATTCTTCAGTACGTCAACTGCGGATCCGGCTGATCCAATCGTTCCTTGAGCCAGACTCGCAACTCCGGACCGTACTCGGTGCGACTGAGCGCATGGTCGAGAGATGCTCGCAGAAAGCCTCCCGGGTTACCCAGATCGTGGCGGGTTCCGTGATGGACGACGACGTGAACCGGATGCCCCTCCGCGATCAACAGCGCTATCGCATCCGTCAGCTGCAGCTCACCACCTTGCCCAGGCAAGATTCGCCGGAGCGCATCGAACACGGCGCGATCGAGCAGATAGCGTCCGGCTGCGGCGAGGGTGGACGGAGCATCCGCCGGGTCCGGCTTCTCCACCATGCCGACGACCGAGAGCACATCGGGGTCATCGCCTTCCTCAGGCGCTTGGACGTCGAATACTCCGTACGCACCCACACGATCGGGCGCGACGTCGAACGCGCACAGCACAGAACCACCACGCTCGGCACGGACCTTCGCCATAGCGTCGAGAACGCCGCAGGGGTGAACCAGGTCGTCGGGAAGCAGCACCGCGAACGAGTCCTCGTCGGCATCCAACACCGACTCGACAAGACCGACGGCATGACCCAAGCCGAGCGGGGTTTCTTGGACGACAGGCTTCACCGATATGAGGCCAGGTGCTCGACGCACACGCTCGAGCAGATGGTGCTTTCCACTCGCGGCGAGCTTGCCCTCGAGCACCAGGTCCTCGACGAAGTGACCGATCACCGATGCCTTGCCTGGCGCGGTGACGATCACCAAGCGTTCTGCACCGGCCTGAGCCGCTTCGCTGGCAACCAGTTCTATCCCGGGCGTATCCACGACGGGGAGTAGCTCTTTCGGGATCGTCTTGGTGGCCGGAAGGAAGCGGGTCCCCATCCCGGCAGCCGGTACCACCGCAGTCCTGAAAGGCCGTTCAGAGTATCCAGTCATCGTTCACCTCTCCGCTCACGCGATGCTCCACACACTTACCGTTACGCGCATGCAGCGGTCGTCCCCTCATTTCGACGACCGAAAGCTCACATCGCATGTACAGCCTGCGCACAAGGTCTACCGGGCAGCCGATGCCGTCGCAAGTCGACTCGAACTCGGAATTCGTTGCGCGCGAGAGCTACACACCACCCCACATTGTCACTTCCGCGAGGGCCGCACCGAACTCCGCTCACTACCCGTTACCGCGGCGAACGGTCGTGCCCGCATTTCGACGTCAATCGGAAAGGGACTGCTCTGTCAACCAAAGGGGCAGGTACAGCGCAACTTCCGTTGCCGGCGTCTCGATTGGACCGTCCTCGCACAACCGGACGTAGGTCCTGCGGGTGCCACGTCGATAGTCCTGCTTGGTCCCGCGGGCCTTCAAGTTCGGTTATCCGCAGGTGAATGCCACTGAATACCATTGGATGCAAACGAAATACGGTCATCACGTCACAACGCCAGGTTCAGGTTGTTATCAGATCGTGACCATACTCCCACTGGGCGGAACTCCTAGTGGACTACCAGCAGTGTCCTAACTTGCCAGTGAAGCGATCACGTCGAAGAGTGGATCGTCGGGCCCGATGTCCATTGTGCACTCGTTCGGCCGCGGATCCGGTACGAAGGCCCACAGGAGAGCTCCGGCCGTGCCGGCCGCCTTCTGCCCCGTCAGCTTCGTCTCGATATTCGTGGCTCGGGTTGCCAATGATTCACAACTGCCCGCCAATTCGCCTGTCTCAGCGACCAACAACGGCTTCGAGACGTTCTTGGCCTGTTCGATGCGACGCGCCAGTCCGTTCCACTGGTCGCCCGGAAGCGGAACCCCGTCTGCTCCGTAGTCGTGATACTGCAGAATGTCGACGAAGTCGGACTCGCTCACGTATTGGTAGTCGTCACCAGCAGTGCCGCACTGACCGCCCCCGACGTATCCGGCCGTGATCAGGGTGTTCGGATCGATCGCCCGAAGTTCGGCGCCTGCCGTGTCGAAGAACTCCCGCAACACCTGCGCGGAATCAGACGGGCACGTTCTTGTCCACCAATTGCAGGCGGCGTCGGTACACAGGCTCGGTTCCGGCTCCCCCACCAATTCCCA
Source organism: Rhodococcus sp. MS13 (assembly GCF_013277835.1). Lineage (NCBI taxonomy): Bacteria > Bacillati > Actinomycetota > Actinomycetes > Mycobacteriales > Nocardiaceae > Rhodococcus > Rhodococcus sp. MS13. The sequence continues at coordinate 92,139 of NZ_VBTL01000011.1, read as the reverse complement.
CGCCGCGACGGAAGGCTCGTTCTTCCAACGGTCGACGGCGGTGTGCATCCAATCCTGAAAGCTCATGGTGGCTCGACCTGGGATCAGGTTCGCAACCTTCCAGTCGTCGGTGTACCAGTCCCTGGATTTGAACAGCCCGTCATCACACCCGCTGTCCTGTGGTGAGAGCACCGGAATCGTGAACTGGTTGTGTCGCGCCGCAGCGTCGAACACCGCGTCCATCGGTCCGAAATCCATCTCCCCGGACACCTTGTTCACCGCGAGCGCTTGGAAGGCGTTGAAACGCGTGACGGAATTCGGTGGCAGAGAACCGAAGTAGGCATCGAGATCGACCATCGCGCCACAGCCGAAGTTCACCGACCAATCAGTGGCCAGTTGATAAGCATTGAGCCCGGTGGGCCACCACGGCTGTCCGTCGAGTGTCAGTCCGCTCGACGACGCTCCGACCCGAACCGTCTTGGGCGAATCGGCAACCACCGGCGTCGTGAACATTCCTGTCACGACCGCGACGGTTGCAAAGCTGACTACAGCGGCAGCGATACGGCGACGCACTGTGCCACGCACACGCGGACGCGCTTCTTCAGAAGACATCTACAACCATCCACGTCATACGGACAATCCTCCCACACGAATTCGCTCATCGACCCGTTTGACGTTCACCGGTCACGCGATACAAACGCCAGGCCGAAGGGTCCATGCCGCCGTCGTTGGGCACCTCGAGCACCAGTGCTCCCACACCGCCGGCACCAGTGTCGTACATCGTCGGATAACGCCGATTGACCGCGTCCGACACACCGCGACCGGTGTTCGGAACCGACAGGATGTACTCGACGTGATGTTCGGCCGGGTTGTTCAGTACGCGCACGAAGTCCGCATCGGAAGGCACGACGAATTGCCGAGGGTTGTTCGACGACGCCACGACGGCATAGCTCTGCACGGTGTCGAGCAGAACCGACCCCTCCGGCAGAGCCAAGTCGTCCAGGTACCTGGCGATGCGACGCTCGGCCGCAAACGTGCGTAGATTCGTCTGCTCCTCCAGGTTCTGGCGGCCCGGAATGATAGCGCTGGCAATGGAATGCTCGAGCACTGCGATCCGCGCACTACCCATCGCGACAAACGTGACCAGCGTCGACCCGACCAGCAAGCACAGGGAGATCACAAGAGGTAGAGACGGTCCCGCCTGCTCGGGGTACGTCGACACCGAGCGCGACGCAGCAGCCCCTGGTCGACGCGTGATGACCGGCGCTCCGCGAGGAGCAATCAGGACGACCAATACGAAACACAGCGGAATGATCGAAATGTAGAAGCGCAGAAGAGGAAACGTCGATCCCATCAGGTAGAGCAACGTCTGCGCTCCGAGGATGGCGCCGAACAGCACAAGAGGCACCACCACTTCGGTGTCGCGCCGCCGAAGTGCGTAGATGACTGCCAGGACCACGAACACCGGGAGCGCCGGCCCGAGTACCGCCATTTCGGTGATCGAGAACGCAAGGCGGGCAACCGGTGAGTCGGTTCCGGCACCAGCCTGTTCCAGGATGGAACTGTTCCCGTACACCGACGAGAACTGTTGGAACGCTTGACCCGTGATGAGCCAACTGGCAAACGACCACAAGGCGAAGGCCAGGAAACCCGGCATCAGCACGACGGCGCCGTCGAGCGCTGCTGCCCAGAGCCGCAAGCCAGGTCCTGCGCCCTCGCCCCGCTCCTCCGCTGTCGGTTGAAAACGAAGCCAACTCACCACGGTCACCAGCACCACCGCGACAAACAGGGGTGCCAATGCGTCGTATCGAGTGAGGTACGCCAGAGCGAACGCGAGGCCCGCACCGATGAGGTCGTGTACGTCGTCGCTGCGCATCCACCGAATCAGTCGACGTGTCGCCCACAGAACGAAGAAGAGGAACGGAGCTTCGCTCATTCCGCTCGCCGCGTACATGACGATCATCGGATTGACAGCGAACAGCACGGTAAGGACGACGGTGACCCATCGCGGACACCCACGGTCGCGGCTGATCCCGCGTATCTGAATCACCGCGCCAGCCATGAAGGCCGCGGACATCACGACCGCAGTGATGTTCCACCGCAGCAGATCCGGCCACCAATGACCCATCAGGCCCATCGGAATCTGGACTGCCGCCGTCAACGGGGTGAACACGAATCCGATCGCCGCGAAGTGCGGATCACGGCTGAGCAGCATCGCCGACACCGCGGCGACACGACTGAGCGAATCGGTGAAGATGAACCCGATACCCGCGTTCATCCATACGCCCAACGCGGTGTAGATCGCGAAGAGCACGACGAACATCCGCCATGGCTTCCGGCCCGGTAGGTCGTGGACCGCGACGGACAGGGCCGGGCGATCGGTGACGGTCACTGTCCGCGACGCCGAGCCACGAGCACACCACCGACGGCAACAGCGATCAGAACCACGGTCCCGAATCCGATCCAGCCGATCGTGACCGCGCTCAGTCCGGTCTCTTCTTCGGCCGAGGTCGCAGTGCCCAACGGGGCGACGTCGACTCCGACGTCGAACGGCTCACCTCCGCGAGGTGCGACCAGTAGATCGCCGGTCAGTTCTGCGAACCGGTCTTTCCCACCTTCCAACCAGTTGAGCAGACCGTCGGCATCGGCCGCATCACCCTCAGACGTCAGCGCCACTACTTCGTTGTGCGAACCCGAAACCACCTGCAAGGCACCGTATTGTCCACCGAATTCCAGACCCTGCAAGCGCAGGAGTCCTTGATCTGCCGTGTCCATGGGTAGAGCCACCGGAGTGGGCAGCGTCCCGTCCGCCGCGATCAACAACGCAGGCAGCGAACTGGTCGCCGCGTCGCCGAACGGGAGCACACGCGGTTGCAGCGGCAGATAGCTCAACCGCTGCATCGCGACAACGAGGCGCTGGGCTCGAACGAGATCTGCAAAATCACCGTGACTCAAACCGACATCGAGTGTGGGCAGCATCGACTGAGGCAATGACTGGAATCCTCCAGGCGTCGGCGGGAATCCGGTAGTGGACGTGATGGTGCTGGCCGGATCGACAGTGAGCGAAGAAGGGCTACTGGTGCCGCACTGGAAGTCGCCGGTCACATCCATCGAGACCTCGAACGTCAAGTCGCGACGCAGGAGTTCGTTCGGAACATCGACGCCGATGTCGAAGCGCCCTGTCTCGTTAACCGTCTGCGAGGCGAGTCGTCTATCCCCGAGTGAGATCGACAGTTCTCCATTACGCGAATTCGGTAGCGGGACATAGGAACCAATCATTCGCACCGAGACATCCTTCATCGGACGCCCCAGTTGCGACTGACTGAACGGGACGTCGACCTCGATGTGATTGAGACCGGAAGTCGTCAGCGTTCCGAGCTTCAGCTCACCGACGGTGATGGCGTCCTGGGAAATCTGGGCAACCGTGTTGTCCGGTGACGCCAGCGCTCTGCTCGCCGCCCAGTAGCCGTCGAAGTTCGCCGCCAAGAGACTGACCTGAGGAACGAGCGTCTTGTCATCCCCTGAAATTCGCAGCACGGGTGAACCATTCGGCGCCGTCGCGAGATCGATGCCGGCGTCCCCGCTGTTACCGAGCACTACAGCTCTCTCGAACAGTCCCGGCTCAGCGGAGGGCAGACTCTGGCCGTTCGGCAGCTGCTCCACCACCACGGCGTCAGGCTGACTTCCGTACTTGTTGACAATCGCTGCACTCAGTTGCAAAGCCGCACTCTGCTGCGCCCCTGACGAACCATCCGTGACGTAGATGGTTGCCTTCCTCAAAATCGGCGGGAAGAAGGTTGCAACAGTTGTGGGCTGCCGCTCTGCACCGTCGTAGGCGACAAAGGCATCCCGGAGCGCGAGGGGCTGGTATCTCGTTCGGTCGTAGCAGCCGTCGTCGACGGGAACTAGGTGAGCGATCATCGACACGGTCACACTACGGTCGACCACTTCGAGACCTTGCAAGGGAACCGAAATCGGTAACCCGGTCCCGGCCTGCCCGGCGTCGAAGTCGACGCGGCTCACCAATCTGCCGTCCGAAGTCACTTCGAGCCAGCCCCTACTGAAGTCGGTCGGGGCGGTCAGGATTCCGGTCACGGCTGTTGCGGTGAGTCCGTCCGGCACCGGCACGGTCACCAACACTGGTGCGTCATCGGAAGAGAACACGATGTCCGTTCCTCGGCCGAGTTCGGTGAAGGAGATCGGAGTTGTGGCTGCGGCGACCACCGAAGTATCTGCGTCGTCCTCGAAATCCTGGGCCGACGCGACACTGCCGAGAGGAAGCAACAAAGTCACCGCGACAGCCACCGGCATTGCCAGCGCGCGCGTCAGCCAGGTTCGAGAGTGGCCCATCAGCGTGTCTCCTCGACATTTCTTGTTTCCGCGCAATCACCAAACACAAATCACGAGTAGCAATCTCGCCAGTTCGCGACGGTCGCAGGTCCGATCGCACCGTTACGGACAAACGAACCATAACGACCAATTTGTGCGTTTGGCTAATTATCCCGACCGGCGAGACTTTTGTTACGGCGCGTCACATGATTAGCAATCGCTGCCGCTGGGAAGCCGAAAGAAACCGTCCGCAAGCCCGTCAACACGCCTGAACGTCCGTCCAGTCTGGGCGCTTCGGGGGGCGGAGAATTCTCAGATAAGGAAGCTGTGACGCTCAATTCGATCATCCCCGCCGGCAAGAGCGCGATCGGAAAGCTGGTCGGCGCACCATTCCACTTCGCATCATCGCTGCGCATGGCCAGGGTTTTTCACCCGCACGGGATCGAGCTGAAGGGAACATTGAAGCCGGCCACCCCATGGTGGCCGGTAACGGAGTCGTCGACGATTACCGTCACCGCTCGAATGTCGAAGGCACTCGGAATTCCGGGAGACCTACCCGACATACTTGGCCTGGCGCTTCGGTTGCACGATGTCGGCGCAGATGAAAACCCGTGGGACATTCTTCTCGCAACATCAGGACTTTCTACCTTCTCGAAAATGTTTCCAGCTCCGGCTTTCTCGTGGAACGGCGCGAGATACAGCACACTGGTCCCTTACTCACGCGCGGGCGGGGCCGCGGCGTGGCTGATCGTGACACCGCGCGGCGTCCACCCGACCGGCACTTCTTTGTCGGCATTGAAAACGGCGGTCGATCATTCCCCTCTGCACTTCTCCGTGTACCTCGCGAGAATTCAACTTCAGTTAATACCGATCGGGCATCTCTGTGTCGACGAGGTCGAGGACCACCCGGATTGCCTCCAGCCGTCCTTCGATCCGGTTCTGAACAGGCCGGCCCACATGCGCATGCTTCCGGAGTGGCTCGCAGAAACGCGCAAGTTCGCGTATCGCGGTAGCCGCAACGGCCGAGGAGACACACAAAAGCGCGGTTGACCGGACATGCCGGTCAACCGCGCCGAAACTCATTCAGCTTGTGAACTTGTCCTTGATATCCGAGACCTTGTCACTGACAGTGTCTCCGGCCTTCTTGACCTTTGCCTCACCCTGATCGGCAACACCTTCGGCAGCCAGATCGTCATTGCCCGTGGCATTTCCGATCTTTTCCTTGGCTTCGCCGATGAGATCCTCAGCGCGGTGCTTTGCCTTGTCGATGAAGTCAGACATGTGTTTCTCCTTCTTGAATTCGGTGTGGATTCGGTCGTGCGTTCGGCCGTGGGATTCGGCCGTGGGATTCAGTCGAACTCGAACTGCGTGGACAAATGTGTCAGCGTTTTCCGGTGACTGCCTTGACCAGGAACAGCAAGATGACGGCGCCGAGGAGGCAAGTGAGGAAGCTGAAGATCCAGCCTGCACCCTCGACATCGACGCCGAAAACTCGAAGCAGGAAACCACCGATCAGGCCGCCGATCACACCGACAACGATGTTGAGGAAGATCCCCTGCTGCGCATCGGTTTTCATGATCTTGCTGCCGATCCAACCCGCTAGTCCACCGATGATGATCCAGGCGATGATTCCGAGTGAGAGCATTGTGACTCCTTGAGGTAAGGGACGGCGCAATGAGAGACTGCCGGTGAAGGGAGAGTTCCGAGCGATCGGCCCGCGCAACTAGACCGTGATCGCGGGTTGTGTTTGCACACAACCGGACTCTCCGCCGCACGACGCGGGGGATCGTGCACTCAGTAGCAGCCACATTGTCTGCTTACCTTTCTATCAGGTGTTCACGACAGAACCAAAATGACTGGCGATTCACCACATACGAGAAACGACACTCACCGACGCGCACATGATCAGCGTCACTACGATCGCGATCGCCATCGAAGTGACGGTCGCAAGGAGCACCGTGACACACAGTGCCACAGCAACATCCATGACTCTGTGCACGATCGGGAGGTCTACCAATACCCGGTCACCGGGAGGCTCAAACCTCGATTGATCAGAGAGTTCTCGGCTCATCGCGTTTCGCGCTTTCCACGGCGATATGAGTTCTGGTCGCGACGGATGGATCACCGACCATCGACTCGACTTGACCCCCCGTGTTAGTGACGCGAGAAATCAACTCGGACAACGTTTCCGATCCGGATACGACGCTACGTCTCAACGTCACTCGCAAATCGATCGTGCGAACTCCACGATCGAGCAACGCTTTTCCTCGGACACGCGACACTTCGTCGAAGTCCTCCAGTGATGCGCTCGCCCCTTCCGCCACCGCACCCAGATCCGCGGTGATGGAATTGTGTGAGTTCGACCCAGGGACCGTGATCTCCTTCACCCGACGCAGCGGCACATGCGCGATCAACCACCGCAACGCGAGGAGGACTAGCAATACTCCCCCAGCTCCGACAGCCCATGGCCACCACGAGTGATCGACAAGATCTTCAGCCCACGGGATCTCGATACGCGCCGGGAAATCCTTGATCGCGTCGAGATTCCACAGGATCGCTGCAACTCCCAGCGCTACCGCGAGCATCCCCACGACGCATGTCGCCACGCGATCCATCGCCGTCGCCGTCCGAGTCATGACAGCGATCCCGTCTGGATACGAACCTTGATTCGCGGCGATGGTGACAGCGACCCGGCCAAGTCCCCCAGCACCGCACGGATTTCCGATTCAGCGGCGGCGGCTCCATCGGGCGTGACCGAGGCCTTCACTTCCAGCTTGCGCCGGGTCGCGTGTGACGAAGCGGATCGAACCTGGGCAAGAGACTCGACGCGAACAGACGCTATCGCCGCTACATCGGCGGGATCGATCCACGTATTCGCGACTCCGACCAAGGCATTGGCAGTCTTTCGGCGCGGTTTGAGTCCGAGGAAGACGAACCCCAGGCCGAGAACGACGGCTGCGATCCCCGCCGGCAACATCCAACCCTGGTACGCGAGCCCGTCCACATATGCGGCAGCACTTGGTATCCACTGCGACCCGGTGATCACGCCGGTATCCACCAGCGCGTCGCGGACGCCGACCACGCCGAGCGCGAGTAGCGCCGCGGCGATGAGGAATCCCGTGACGGCCGATCCGGGCGCCGCAAGGGGAACAGGAGCAGCAGCCCTCGAGGCAGTGGGTGGTGCGACCTTGTCGGCGGTCATCGCACTTTCCTTCCCGCGTCACGCTTGGTCGATGCCGGGAGAACGCTCACGATCGCCACGTCCACGCCGTCTACGTCCAGGCCCGATACAGACTGCAACTGGGTTGTCACGTTCTCTCGCACCGCGGTACCGATGACCGACAAGGATCCGGGCCACTCGATCGCGATATCCACCTTGGCCCGTACCCGCTTGCCGGATACCAGCACTCGCGCCCTCGGCAATTCGCGCCCGGTCAGTTTGTCCATGCCGGCGGCGTGATGGCGCACCCCCGGGGTTCCGCGCGTCGCCTCGAGAACCAACTTCTGCGCGACTCTGTCTCGAATCGTCAGCGTTCCGCGATCGCCCGGCTCACCAAGCACAGACGACTCCGGTCGAGCTGTCTCAGCCACGTCCGCGACCCTTCAGCATCACACCGAGATCGAACTCGCCGTCACGCTGACCACCGACGAGGTATCCGATCACACCGAGAACCAGAGCGATGAGGAATCCGGTGAAACCGCCTGCAGCAGCTGCGACTCCGAGAAGTAGTCCTGCCAGTAGGCCGACAGTCGAGGTGGTCATGTGAATCCTCCGTTGTGGATGATGTTCGATGGTGCCTGTCAGATCTCGGTGTAGGTCTTTGCACCCGGAAACCGAGCGCGCACCCGCGTGTACTGGGCCCGAACGGGTTTGGCTATCTGTCGCATCGTGCCGCGCAGCGACGTGCGCACAACCACACCGATCGGGGATGCGAAGTCCCGGTCGACGCGTTCGAGTGCTCGATTGAGCGCGTCGGCAGATCCGCCCACGTCGGGGTGGTAGTTCCTGATCGCCTCTCGGCGTGCGGATCGTCGATCGGGAACTGAACCCCGAGAGTGCTCAGGCATCGCGTCCACGACCGACTACGTCTTCCACTGTCACGTTCACGGGGCCTGTGACGAGTCCTGAAACCGCTTGGCGGATACGTAAAGCCGTGTCTCGAACGGCGGCGTCGGCGAAGATGCACACATGGATGTCTGTCGACGACTCCGTCACCCGCACGCCGACGACGCGGCGACCGGGGAGGTACGTGCCAACCTCGCCGAACATGCCGGCATGAAGCGAGGCGACCCCAGGTACCCCCGTCACAGCCGCCGCGATGGTGTCAGCGATTTCGGAACTCACTGCACCCGTGCAGTCTTGGGCTCGCCGGTTTCGTCGTCGCTGCCCTCGTCGAGGTGGACGTCGTGAACTGTGATGTTCACCTCGGTCACTTCGAGACCCGTCATCCGTTCGAGCGCCGCAATGACGTTGCGGCGAATGCCGGTGGCCAGATCGGCGAGCGATACGCCGTACTCGGCCACGATGTCGATGTCGACCGCTGCCTGCTTTTCGCCGACCTCGACCGATACTCCCTGGGAGTGGTTGACACTCGCGCCGGGGATCCGCTCGCGCAGTGCCCCGACAACCCGGGACGCTCCGCCGCCGACGTCGTACACACCGCTCACCTCTCGCGTGGCGATACCGGCAATCTTCGAGACAACGGTGTCGGCGATCGACGTCTTTCCTTGAGAGCTCACGAGAGCCGAGTCGTTCGATGATGCAACATCCTTCGTAGATGCTGTCGCAACCTGTGTGCTGACCATTGTCATCTCCTCCTGTTGATCGATCTACCTGTGTAGTCGTCACTCGAAGGCAAAACCGAATGCCCCAGTCAGGTGACGTGCATCACTGACACTTGTTAGTTACTGTCCGTAACATTAAACGCCCCGGCCGGGCGAACAATCTTCGAACGCAGCCGAGTTTTCCGCATTTCCGCGAGAGGAGCGACTGTGGCGTTACCGCACACACAGGGGCTCACCGAAGCACCTGACGGCTTGGACACCGCAACGGTGGACGCTGCGATACTCGGCGACCGAGAAGCATTCGAGTCACTGGTGCACTACTACGGACCTGCACTTCACCGCTATGCGCGTCGAATGCTCGCAGATGAAGGCGACATTCTCGAGGTAGTCCAGGACACCTTCGTGGCCGCGTGGCGCCGACTCGATTCATTTCGTGGCGAATCGTCGATGCGAACATGGCTTTTCGCGATCTGTTCCCGAAAGATCGTGGACAGCTATCGAATCAAGAGAGCGCAACCGATCGACGACAAGCTGCTGGATCCTCTCGTGCCGTCTCCCGAGGCCGGCCCGTTCGACACGACCTCGAACGCCGCGTTCCTGGAGGCACTGGAAGAAGCGTTGGGTGAATTGCCTTATCGCCAGCGTGCGGCCTGGACGCTGCGAGAGGTGGAGATGCTCACGTTCGTTCAAATCGGCAAGATTCTGAGACTCACTCCGGATGCAGTGCGAGGGCATCACCATCGTGCACGGGCTAACCTGAGTGAACGAATGACGAGGTGGCGATGACTGAATCACGAACCGACGCATTGATGGCGCACGCATCCGACGTCCTGCGGAACGCTCCCGAGCCAGGCTGGGATCGAATCAGCGACAAGGTGATCCGGGCGCTACGGTCGACCTCGGCGTCCGGTTGGCCGCTCGACGCACACGCGTCCGAAGGTCCACGTCTAGGCACGGTGTCGGTGAGCGATCACGTACTCCGCACCCATTTGGCCGCCGAGATACGTTCTCGACACCACTGCTCGCCGAGCAGTATCGAGTTCTTCGTCGACGGCCACGAAATACGTTCACTACGTATCGAACTGGCAGCGCCATACGGAGTGGATCTGGCCGAACTGTCGGACCGGGTTCGATTCACCGTCGTCGATGTCGTTCACCTGATCCTCGGCGACATGGACCCACCCGTCTCTGCAGAGAACGTCCACATCGCCGTAGTCGACATCGTGGATGATCTACCTGCCGAGGAGAACACCAAAAGCCACTCCGAGCACTAGGTGTTTGTTCGGCAAGTGTTTGGGAACCCGGCACTCATGACCACTCCCCCACCACCGGATCCGGGCCCCGTCCCCGACCCGGGGTCGCCGACACCACCCGCGCCGGCACCACCCGATCCGCTGAATCCCCCGCCCGTGCCACCGACTCCGACGCCACCGAACCCGTATCCCCCGGATCCGATCCCGCAGATCTGAAGTCAGCTGCCCCGAACTTCAGACTTCAGCCGCCGAGTTCGGCGATCATCTCGCTCAACGATTCTGCGGCGATACGTAGTTCACCTTCGTCGGGGTTGTCGGGCGAGGATGGTAGGCGCTCGGCCAACTGCTCGCGAGTGACAAGCGAGATACCATCGAGGCCGAACCCTTCTTCATCGGGGACGTAGATCTCGATCTCACCCCCAACCGCTACCAATTCCGAATGGGGCCCGCTGCCCAGCAGTGCACGCAGGTGTTCGGTCGTCACGGTCATATGGTTCACGTGAAATCTCCTGCTTCGGTGACAGCTGACTTTGCTGGTATGGCTCGACGTGACGTACTGGCTCGACGTGACGTACTGACTCGACGTGACGTACTGACTCGACGTGACGTACTACCCCTATTGAGTACCCCTCGCGGGTGAGCAAGAAACGACAAGTACATGAACACCAACCTTCAGAGAGACGCAGCCACCATGAGTGAACGAAATTCCACCGACCGCACTGATCAGACGGACGAGCCGCAGACCACCGGCACCGACCACGGTCCCGGAACCGGGGCCGATGCCGCACACAAGGACGTTCAGACCGATCCGTCGGGCGAGCGTACGTGGGCCGACGAGGGTGGAGCCTCGAGTACCGGCCCGGCAACCGACACCGACTGATCGCGCAAGAGCTCAGTCATCGGGACCAAGGTCCCGTGGGCCGACGCTCACGGGTCCTTGAAATCCTTACGGATCTAACGCTTTTCACCTGGGTTTTCGCGATGCGGTAAGGTAGGCACTCAGCACGGTTGAGTACCCAGCCGTTGAAGACGAGCACGGTTCGTGCGTTGCTTCCCGTGCCGTTTCCCGGTTTCGAACGAAACCGTTTCGAACCAGACCGTTCGAACGAACCGTTTCGAGCAATCCGTCAGGAGTTTCGATGAACGAGTTTTCGAGAACTACAGATGAGCGTACGGACAGTCCCCCCACATTCACCACGACGTGTGCGGAAAACATTCAATCACTCGTGGTCAGCGGCGAGATCGACGTCCGGTCCCGAGCTGACTTCGCTGCCTGCGTCGACGACCTGATCGGTGAGCGTCACCCGTTCGTACTCGACTGCTCGGACGTCCAGTTCATCTCCGTCGGAGGTCTTTCCATCATCGAGACTCTGTCGGCCAAGGCACGAAGGCTCGGCGTTCCTTGGACGCTCGTCGCAGCGCACCCCGTCAGGCGCCCGCTGTCTCTTCTGAAGATGGACGCAGACATCGTGTTCACCGACTCGACAGCCGAGGCGGTCACATACCTGTCCTCGACCACCGTGCTGGACGAGACCCTGGCGGAGCCGATGTCGGCGTGAGTACCGATCTCGAAAAGCTCTCCGAATTCGTCGTCGTCGCAAACCGACTACCCGTCGATCTCGAAACCGACGAGGACGGTGGCAAGAACTGGAAGCGAAGTCCGGGTGGACTCGTCACTGCTCTCGAACCCATCCTGCGACAGCGAGACGGCGCTTGGGTCGGCTGGCCGGGCGTCGCGGACGAGAAGGTAGATCCCATAGTGGTTGACGGCCTTCGTCTGTTTCCCGTCGAGCTGACCTCTCAGGACCTCGCCGAGTACTACGAGGGGTTCTCCAACGACACGCTGTGGCCGCTCTACCACGACGTCCTGGTGGCACCGACGTTCGAACGGTCGTGGTGGCACACGTACGTCGCGGTCAACCAGCGGTTCGCCGAGGAAACCGCCCGTTGCGCCGCGGACGGAGCCACCGTCTGGGTGCAGGACTATCAATTGCAACTCGTGCCGGCAATGCTGCGCGAACTGCGCCCGGACCTGACGATCGGGTTCTTCCTTCACATTCCGTTTCCTCCGGTCGAGCTCTTCATGCAGCTTCCGTGGCGCAAGGAGATCGTCAAGGGAATGCTGGGCGCCGATCTGATCGGCTTCCACTTGCCTGGTGGCGCAAACAATTTCCTGTTTTTGGCCCGAAAACTACTCGGACTCAAGACAACGACCGCGGGCGTCGGTGTTCGAAGTGCGCTCGGGCATGTGGATTTCGACTCTCGCGTCGTCAAGGTGGGGGCATTTCCCATCTCCGTCGATTCGGCCGAGCTGGAGCGCCAGTCGAAGAGCGAATCGGTCCTGCGCCGCGCACGCGAATTGAAGGAAGAGCTCGGAAATCCCGAAAAAATCCTGCTGGGAGTCGACCGCCTGGACTACACCAAGGGCATCGACCTGCGGCTGCAAGCCCTCAAGGAACTCCTCGACGAGGGCCGCTTGGATCCGGAGAAGTACACGATGGTGCAGCTCGCCACGCCCAGTCGTGAACGCGTGCAACACTATATCGACCTTCGCAGTGTCATCGAGGAACAGGTGGGCCGCATCAACGGCGACCACAGTCAGATCGGCCGCCCCGTAGTTCACTACCTGTATCAGCCGGTCGACCGCGAAGAACTGATCGCACTGTTCGTCGCTGCCGACGTCATGCTCGTGACGCCGATGCGTGACGGGATGAATCTGGTGGCCAAGGAGTACGTGGCCTGCCGAGGCGACCTCGGAGGCGCTCTCGTTCTCAGCGAGTTCACCGGTGCTGCAATGGAATTACGACAGTCATACCTGGTCAACCCGCACGATTTGGACGGCGTGAAAAATACAATCCTGACCGCAGTTCATCAGGATCCGAAAGAGGGCCGTCGCCGTATGGCTGCGCTGCATCGCCAGGTCATGACGCATGATGTGCATCAGTGGGCCGAGTCGTTCCTGACTGCACTTTCGCCGCCCGAACCGCGCCCGGACAATCAGTTCGTCACGGAGCGCGAGTCTGACTTTGCACGCAACAACTGACCCCGTGGGCTTGCGTCAAGGGTGAGCGGAGACTCGAGCTAGGATTGGTTTCAGTTCATCGTCAAGCAGCGGCTGCGAACTGATCTCCTCAACATAGCCGTGCAATGCTGCATCGGCCCAGAAAGACAGGCCGACCATGCCCCTCACGGTGAAGTACTCCGAAACCTACAACGACGCTCTCATCGCGCTCGCCGCTGCAACTCATCGGCCGGCCAATGTGGTGAACCTGTTCGGCGAGTACGCCATTCGTGTCGATCTCGAATACAACCGTTATCTTCTGGCGACCAATACCGCGGCCGGACTCTCCGACCGACCCGACAACGGAGAATCGTGGCTGGTGCGGTTCTTCCAATCCGAAAACACCGACACACCGGATCGCCTCCTCGCGGAAGCGTCGCATCAATGGTTGGTCGATGCTTTGGACGCCGTGCTCGAACAGATCGAAGCGGCAGGCAACAAGATCTCCGCCGACGCGGACTTCGGCGACCCTACCCGCACCGAAACTCCATCCTGAACGGCATCGTATGGAGCAACGCTACTAGTCACCCTCGTCGGTCAACTGGCTGATTCGAGCCGCTAAGACTGCATTCTCGGCCTCCAGGGACAGAATCAGACGGATACCGACAAGATTGACTCCGTCGTCGATCAGCGCGGTGATTCGTCCGAGCGTATCCAGGTCGGCCTCGCTGTACCGGCGTGTACCGCCATCCGTGCGGGTTGGTGTGAGCAGGCCCCTTCGCTCGTAAAGGCGCAGCGTCTGAGGTCCAACCCCGGAGAGTTCTGACATCACTGAGATCCCGTATACGCCGCGCAGCGCCCGGGTCTGGGATTCCGACGTCACTGGAACCTCCTAGTTCGGTGTCGGCTGTCTCAATCGGCGTCATCCGACCTTAGCATCATCACGCAGTGAATCTGACGCCCAGGACATAGATTCAAGCGTGTCCAGGGCCACTCATGACAAAAATCGTCGAGCCGAGAAGGCATGTAATGGCAGATCAAAGCCGATTTCGGCAAGATCGCACAGGGAGCTTCCCTTAGCCGTCGAATCGAAGTAGCCTTGCCAATTATCTACATCGGCTGATATAGATTTTGTAGCACTTGAAAGCGCCATAACCGGCACTCGAAGGTGTAGAACACCCAGACGTCGGAGTCGGTGGTTCAGCCGACTCCCTCACGGCACACTCTTCACCGGGAGCAAGATGACGACGATCGACATCCCGCCCACACAGGGCGAGAGCACCACCGGCATCGGAATCACTGTTGCAAGCGCGACTTTGACAACCGAAGAGGTCAAGCGCCGAATCGCGATGATGTACGGCGACCCGGTGACAGAGGAGCCAGTAGCACTCGCGCACTGAACCTGACCGACACGCGATCCGATTGACGATGGCGCGAGACCGCCCCGTTCGCGGGCGATCCCCATCAAGACGAGAGGAAAACATATGTCCGAGTTCACCGTACCGGGACTGAGCAGCGCAGACGGTTCGTCCGTCGCCGATATTCTGCAGGAACGCCTCAGCGCCTACAACGACCTTCATCTGACGCTCAAGCACGTCCACTGGAACGTCGTCGGACCCAACTTCATTGGCGTGCACGAGATGATCGACCCACAGGTGGAGCTGGTTCGCGGCTACGCCGATGATGTGGCGGAACGTATCGCGGCACTGGGCAACTCCCCCAAGGGCACAGCGGGAGCGATCGAGCGCGATCGGACTTGGGACGACTACTCCGTCGGCCGCGACGACGCTCGCGCCCATCTGGCTGCGCTCGACCTCGTCTACACCGGGGTCATCACCGACAGCCGCACTGCAATCGACAACGTCGGCAAGATCGATCCGATCACAGAAGACATGCTGATCGGCCAAACGGCACAGTTGGAGAAGTTCCAGTGGTTCGTTCGTGCGCACCTCGAGAACTCCGGCGGCAGCCTCGTACACGAAGGCGCGTCCACCGAGCAGGATGCCGCAAACGAGGCGCGTCAGAACTGACGCTCCGTCCGCGATTTCGGCCGATCGGGGGTCGGCCGAAATCGCGATCCCCACAACAGGAAAGGGCAAGAGCATGTCTGCGGACTCGCGCGGCACGTCGGCACAAACGCGTCGCGAGTATCAGATGTTCGTGTTGCAACAGCGTTTGTTGTTCGGATCGATCGTGGCAGGCACCGCCCTTGGAGTTCTCGCGATCAATTACTTCTGAAATATCAGGGGCCGCAGCCGTCGAAGACAGGACAGAAACGACACAATCATGAGTTCGAGCACTCTCCGCTCGATCGTTCGAAGCGATCGATTTGCGGCAAGCACTTCTTCTCTTCTGCTCGTGGACAGCGATTTCCGTATCCAGGGCGCAAACGACGAATACCTTGCCGTGTCCGGCCGCAGCCTCGATCAGTTGCACGGAGTGGAAGTGTTCGAAGCCTTCCCCGACAATCCCGACGACTCGTTTGCCGACGGAATCTTCTCGTTGACAGCGTCATTCGAGCGCACGATGCACTCCAGAACTCGGGACGCACTGCCGACTCAGCGTTACGACGTGCGCGATGAGCGAGGTAGTGGGCTGTTTGTCACGCGCTATTGGAATACGGTCAATTCCGCCGTCACCGATGATGACGGCAGGGTGATCGGAGTGCTTCATCGTGTGTACGAGGTTCAACGACCCCAGGCTCAGCAGTCCAGTTCAGCGTCAGACGTCCTCACCCGCCTTCGCGCGGAAAACGACGAACTGAGAAGAGCTTTGGATTCTCGGCCCGTGATCGAGCAGGCCAAGGGATTACTGATGGCCGAGCGCGAGTGCTCGGCCGACCAAGCCTTCGACCTTCTGGTCGAGATGTCGCAGGAATGGAACGTCAAGGTGCGCGACATCGCCGGTGGTCTTGTCGCCGCAGCAGAGAGACGTGCCGTCGATCAAAAGAATTCCTGACGACCGGGATTCAAAGGTTGTACGGCTGGGTAATGACCGACCAGAGGTACCCCCGAAATCTTCCCCTCGAGGGAGGAGCCTCGAAGGTCCCGCCGGTTCAGGCCGGCGGGACCGAGCTTTGCCTTAACACCCGACCTGGATCCCCGATCCGAGTCGAGTTCGTCACGCAGCGAAGGGAACGTCCATGTTCATGCGCTCCTACACATCTCCCAGGCCCCTTGCCGACGAGTGGGATTGGCAGCTGTCCGGCACCTGCCGCGACACCGACCCCGCCCTGTTCTACGACGACACGAACGAGCGCGG
Source organism: Rhodococcus sp. MS13 (assembly GCF_013277835.1). Classification (NCBI taxonomy): domain Bacteria; kingdom Bacillati; phylum Actinomycetota; class Actinomycetes; order Mycobacteriales; family Nocardiaceae; genus Rhodococcus; species Rhodococcus sp. MS13. Next base: position 75,531 of record NZ_VBTL01000011.1, on the reverse strand, counting down.
CTCCAGGCGAGCGAAACGCGAGAGTTCGGCGAAGCTGGTGTGCGCCAGGTGTCCTGTCGTGCAGAGATGCCTCGTGCACGCCATCCAGACCGGGGAACCCCACGGTATCTGGGGCGGCATGACCGCGACCGAACGAGAATCGTTGCGTAAAGGTCGAACTGAACCACTGATCAGTGCCGCTGCGAACTCACCGGAGTAGGTGGCAACCTCAAGGCCTGGCCTCGTGATGTCGTAAACCGTGCGTGCGGCGTCGCTCCTTCATCTCGGCTTCGAAGAGGTGCGGCACTCCGCCGGCCAGCTTGTCACGCACCACCTGTTCGCATTCCCGAAAGAAGGACCAGTAGTTCTCGTCGAACTCCTCGACCAGCTGGAAGGTCCAGCGCCCTTCGACCACGTTCCGGCCCATCAACTCTTTCTCGACCTGATCGGCCAGCTCGTCGTTACCGCTGGTTCGCAGTAGCTCTACGACCTCGTCGAGCATCAGATCTGCATGTCCGATCAGCTGATGGAAGTCGTACAGAGCGCCTCGCGCCCGCTCCACCGTTTCGAGGGCGTTCGACAACACCCCCGCTGCCTTCACCTCGTCGTCCGTGACGCATTCCGGTCGTGCGTGTACGGGGATCTGCCTGTCCGCCTGAGTGCCCATGAAACGGACGTACCCGAACGGGTCACAAATGAAAGATGGGATTCGGTACGAGCGCACCACAGGTGATGTGTCTCACAATTCATCCTCTAGTTCGGGTAAAGAGGATTACTTCGCCGGGCGAAGGGTAATCGAAGGCCATGAATACTTCCGGGGTAGAGATGGCTGGCACGCATGGCCGGTACCGTTCCTTGCCTCGGTCCGCCGGAATTACGCCACATCTACCTACAGGAAGCCCCTTGATTCCTCTGTCGAGTCCGACCGAAGCCGAACTTACTCACGACTCCATTGCCTCGCTCCGCGTCCGAGCGTCGTACTCCCAATTGCCGACTCTGCGCGGAATCACCCGCACGGTTGCCAACAACACCGGATTGGACGTCGACGGGACAGCCGACCTTGCTCTGGCGATGGACGAAGTCGCGAGCATCCTCATCGGCCATGCGATACCGTCCAGCGACTTGACCTGCCGATTCGAGACCTACGGTCGCACTCTTCGGATCGTCGTGTCGGTGATCGCGCACTCCGAAATACCCGACAAGTCCCACAGCTTCGGATGGTTCGTTCTCGAAGCACTGGTCGACTCGGTCCGTTTGGAGCAATCGGAAATCGACGCGGACGGTCACATCACGCTGACGATGACGCTTGAAAAGGGCTTGCTCCAGGAGCGTGCGTGACCGCTGTCCCACCGGACGATACTGTCCCACCGGGCAAGGCTGTACCACCGGACAAGAAGGACCAGTACGAACTAGCTGTCGAATTGTTCGTCTCGATGGCTTCGCTTCCGCCGGATGATCCGACCCGGGAAAAGATCACCAACTCGATCATCGAACTGTGCCTACCGCTCGCCACCCACGTTGCACGTCGCTACCAGGGGCGCGGCCAGCCTTTCGAGGACTTGGAACAAGTTGCGCGCGTGGGGTTGGTACAGGCTGTGCAGCGATTCGACGTAGACAAAGGATCGGATTTCCTGTCGTTCGCAGTCCCCACCGTAATGGGTGAGGTGCGCAAGCATTTTCGCGATCACGGCTGGTCCGTACGCGTACCTCGCAGCCTTCAGGAACGACATCTTGCCCTCAACCGGGCGCTCACGTCGTTGTCGCAGACGCTCGGCCGTGCACCGACGGTAGCGGAACTTGCCACGGAGCTCGACATCGAGCCGGACGAGGTCGAACAGGGGTTGACCGCCGGAAATTCGTATCGAACCACACCGCTCGACACCGCGTCAGCCGGCGACGGGAGCGGACTGACTCTGATCGATACTTTGGGACAGTACGACGAAGCGATCAGTCGGATCGACAATCACGAAACCCTGCGACCCGCGCTCCTTGCACTACCGGAGCGCGAGCGCACGATCGTGGTTCTCAGATTCTTCGGTCATCTCACCCAGTCCCAGATTGCCGAAAAGATCGGCATCTCTCAGATGCATGTATCCAGAATCCTCACTCAGACACTGAAGCAGCTGCGCACCGAGATGGGTGAAATCTTCTGAAGTAGGTCCCCAGGATCAGATGTATTCCTGCGCAAGACGTTCCATCTCGTCTCGGTCAATGAGCCCGGGCTGGCCGATGTCGAGAGCCTCGAGATACTTGTTGGCGAGACGGTAATCGTGCCCCCACCGGCCGTGCTCGCCGTCCTGCTCGGTGCGCTGAACACTGGAACCGGGCGGAACCTCGTCCTGCAGACCGTTGGTCTCCGCGCCGATCAGTGTGTCGAGCTTGGTCGAGATGGCCGTGAGTGCATCGCGGTCGTTCATCTGAAATCCCTTCGTCAGGTGGCGCTGATCCCCAACCACACCGAAGTGTCGAGCCAAAAACATTGCACCGCTTAATGTTCGACTACAAGCCTGGACCGATCCAAGCCCTCGAGCTACACTGAGCGATACCGAGGTTGAGAATACAGCCGGGGCTGAAGCCGCTGGCGCTCGGTTCGCATCAGGACTCTGGATTCAGGTCACAACTTCCTGCGTACATCCATTGGGCTCAATGCTTTCCACACCTGGACTATTCCACTTTCCGTGCCGCCAGGTCGGTCGTCAGCCTTTCGACGAAAAGCACACAGACCGGATCTGCCATGAATCTGAATGAACTCGACCACACAGCGATCGATTTCGTCGATCCCTCAACACAATTGGGTCCGATCGTGGACACACAAGGCTTCGCGGCCTGGCGGATAGCACCCTCGACAATCCTGATCCAGGTCGACGTCGACCTCGATAAACTGTCCGCCCCAGAACTGAGAGAACTTCTCAACTCGTACGCTGCGGAGTGGTCCCGCGTCATTCTCGACCTGTCCAACTCACTGTTCGTCGGTGCGGTCTGCCTCGAACTGTTCGCCGAACTGAACTCCCGTTCACGAGCGCACGACTTCCAGTGGTCCGTCATCGGGTCACACCCGCTTCGACGCTTGCTTCGGGCCGCACGGGCGGAAGAGGAATTTCCGGTCACCAACTCTGTCGAGGGAGCAATGCGCGCGCTCGCCGAAGCAGAAAAGTCACTCGAAGCCTCCTGACGCCAAGCCTGCACCGGCGTCGAGCGCCGCGCGCTCGCAGCGACTAAGGTTCGTCGGGCTGTCCGACGAGCTGAGAGAGACCGAGAATGACAATCGCCAAGCGCCTCGATGCCTTGCAACAGAAGCATCCGGCCCTGGGGTTCCCGATAGCGGTCCTCTACAAGTTCCTCGACGATCAAGGTGTTTATCTCGCCGCGCTGATCGCGTACTACGGCTTCGTCTCACTCTTCCCTCTTCTTCTGTTGCTCTCGACCATTCTCGGCTTCGTGCTCTCTGGCAACCCCGAGCTTCAGCAACAAATCTTGGACTCCGCTCTGCATCAGTTTCCGGTGATCGGTGACGATCTGGGCAATGCGCAACAGATCGGCGGCGGTGTCACAGGGCTGGTGATCGGAATCGTCGGTGGTCTCTACGGTGGCCTCGGTGTCGCTCTGGCTTGCCAGAATGCGATGAACACGGTGTGGTCGGTGCCCCGAAACATGCGACCGGATCCCATCCGCGGGCGTCTTCAAGGGTTACTGCTCCTGGGCACCATCGGTCTCGCGATCTTGGGGACCACCGCTGTCTCCAACATCGGCGGAGCGCTTCATCTGGGCGGTTCGTTCAGCTTCCTGTTGACCCTTGCGGTAGTCGTCTTGAATGCAGGCATCTTCATCGTCGCTTTCCGGCTCACCTGCGCCCGCCCGCTCTCGGTAGCCGATGTGGCGCCTGGAGCGATCGCCGCTGCTGTTCTCTGGCAAGCACTTCAGTCCTTCGGTGCCCTCTACGTGACCTCCGTGGTGCGGGGTGCCTCCACCACCAATGGCGTCTTTGCCATCGTTCTGGGTTTGTTGGCCTTCTTGTTCCTCGCTGCCGCCTCGATCGTCATGTGCGCGGAAATCAACGTCGTGCGAGTCGACAAACTCCATCCGCGGGCGTTGTTGGCTCCGTTTACCGACAACACCGAACTCATCGAAGGCGATCGGCGCACCTTCGCCGATCAAGCAAAAGCCCAACGCGCGGTTCCCCACGAGAACATCCATGTGACGTTCGACGGGCACACCAAACCCGACGATTCGGACTGATCTCGACCCCGATCGAGTTGGGTATTTGGTCCCCTCCTGGGTATCGGGGTGGCATTCTGCGCCGCGAATCCAGATTTAACACAGGTGTTGTCATTTCGCGCTACATCGAAGCGACGAATACATCACAGCAGGTAAACGCGCATAGTTGAACAATCACCTGCTTCCGACGTGGTCCCGGAACGGGACAAACCCGTCAAATACTGCAACTCGCCATGCATGTAATTGGAGACAGAAAAAGAAGAGCATGGCAGGATCAGGTGTGAGACCGGACTCTCGATGGGAGGGCTCGGCTCGATGGATCCAGGAGAATTTGGTTATGGCTCAGGGCAGTGTCAAGTGGTTCAACGGTGAAAAGGGCTTCGGATTCATCGAGCAGGAAGGTGGCGGACCGGATGTGTTCGTTCACTACTCGGAGATCCAGGGCAGCGGCTACAAGTCCCTCGACGAGGGCCAGAAGGTCGAGTTCGAGATCGGACAGGGCCAGAAGGGCCCCCAGGCTCAGAACGTTCGCGCCATCTGAGTTCGATCCCAGTCTGACTTCAGACTGAAAAGGCTGGACGCTGCACCGCACGGTGCCGGCATCCAGCCTTTTCTTGGTTTCAGGGCCGTCTTGGTTTACGGGTCGGGCTCGTTCCGAGTTGGCCCCGGTTACGTCGCTCGCGCCCGCTTCTTCTTGTGGGAGCTGTCGCAGAACGGCGCAATGCCGGTCCGCCCGCATCGACACAAAGCAACCGTAGAGCGCTTGTTCTCTATCGGAGTGCCGTCGTCACGGAGCAACTCGAAGTCACCACGCACCAGCAGCGGGCCGTCCGAGCAGGCGGTTATGGTGGTGTTGTTACCGGCAACACTCGGTGTTTCGGCAGATGACGATTCGGGAAACGCGGTCATATGTCCTCTTCACTTCTCGATTCGGCCACTGGCGTGCCCACTTCCATGCCTGTTCCACAGGCTCGCGGCCCACTGAGCGCCACTCTCGTTTCCATTCTGCGCTCCTCGGCCGATCCGAGGGAGCTTACGGCTGCCGCTGACGCGTACGAGGTTGCACGGTCCATCGACCCCACCTACGACATTCTTCGAGACGACGACGCTCAGTTGACTCTGACGCTCCTCTACGAGCTTCATTTGCAGGGAATCGAGAACGTCTCGGACGCGTGGGAGTGGAATCTGGACCTGCTCGCGGCGAGGTCGCGTCTCGAGACGCATTTCGAGGCCGCCATCGTGGAACTCGTGGGAAAGGTTCCGTCGTCCGGTGACGTCGTAGCCGATTTGTGGGCGATGACGGCTCCCAGTGCAGGCCCCGGTCTGGCGTCCTTTATGGCGAAGGACGCCACAATCGATCAGTTCGCGGAGGTGCTGATTCACCGTTCGCTCAATCAGCTGCGTGAAGCGGATGTGCACACCCTTGGAATTTCGCGCCTCTCCGGTGCCGTCAAAGCAGCCCTCGTCGAAGTGCAGAGCGACGAGTACGGAGGGGGCAGCGCAGAACGAATGCATTCGCGTCTTTTTGCCGACACCATGCGGGCTGTCGGCCTTTCGGACCGCTACGGCCACTACATCGATGCTGTTCCCGCGGTAACCTTGGCGTCGTTGAATGCTCTCTCGCTCTTCGGCTTTCATCGCCGACATCTCGGAGCGCTGGTCGGGCACCTGTGCGCCGTCGAGACCACGTCGGCGCTGCCGAGCAAACGGTACAGTGCCGGCTTGCGCCGACTCGGATTCGGTTCGGACGCGACGCTGTTCTACGACGAGCACGTGGAAGCGGATTCCGTTCACGAACAGATCGCCGTTCGGGAACTTGCCGGCGGTCTTGCTTCTTCGCAGCCGCACCGCACTGATGACATCTTGTTCGGCGCTGCAACGTGCCTCGCGTTCGACGACCTTCTCGGCGATCACCTCACATCGAGTTGGGAGAAGGGCGAGACTTCGTTGCGCGAATGATCACGAGTTGTTCGATTTCCTGACCGGTGGTGATCAACCCTCGTGCCTCGAGCATGGTGCGCCTCTCGCGCATCACGGGCCCGAAGGGAATGTACTTCCGGGCCGAGATCTCCACGGCCATACCGTGTTCCTCGAGTATCGCCTCGGTCTTGTCGACCCCACACAGTACCGACTGCAGAAGAAGTAGTGTGCCGCCGGGGACGAGCACTTCGTGAACGGTGGCCGCGATCCTGTCGATGAGGGCGCGTCCGTCCTTGCCTGCGTCCCAAGCCCGTTCGATTCCAGCGGTAGGTAGATCGTCTGCCAGCGCAGGGACGTACGGCGGGTTGGAGATCACCAGATCGAAGAGTTCGCCGTGTACCGCCTCGGTGAGGTCGCCGCGACGGGAATCGATCAAGGTTCCGTTGAGGATTCCGTTGAGACGAGCATTGGCGCACGCTCGGCGAGATATGTCGACCGCGACGACGTGGCCTGCACCAGCCGCCGATGCCGCGACGGCGAGGGCGCCGGTCCCCGTGCACAGATCCAGGACCCGGCTGCGAGCGGTGAGGTGCTCGAACAGCAACGCATCCGCCAGTAACGACGTGTCGTGTTGCGGTCGATACACACCAGGTAGACGCAGGATCATCATCGGCTCCTCTTTTTCAGGCGACATCGCACATCGCTGCGTGCGGCTACCCAGGAACCTCGGATTTCATGCGAACATCGCAGCATCGACTGCCCGGAACGGTTACATCGTCGCAGATTGCGGAGTAGACCTGAGTCATGACAGGCAATGCGGACGCTCCTCAGGTAGCCGCGGCGTTTGCTTCCGCAGCAGATTCGCTCGACACACTCGCCGAAGCGATTGCCGGACTCCGGTCCAATCTGAACACGGACGAGCATCTCGACTCCATGCTCCAACGTCTGGCCGAGACCGCGGTCAAAGCACTGCCTGACGCCGATGCTGTCAGCGTGACTGTGTTGTCCACCGATGGCCCACGAACTGCTGCGTCCACCGCGGACTACCTTTCCGAGATAGATGACGCCCAGCACTCCGCTGATCGTGGTCCGTGCGTTGACGCCGCGCGCACGGTGTCCTCGGTTCGGGCAAAGGTGGGTGATCACGTCGACGAATGGCCGGAATTCACCGACGAAGCCCGCAAACAAGGCGTCCGGTCCTACTTGTCCGTGCCGATCACCATGGGCGAAGGGAACACCGAACTGCTCGGCGCTTTCAACGTCTACGGATTCGCCTCGACGGAGTTCAAGGCCTTCGACGAAGAGTTGATGAAATTGTTCACCGCCGGTGCGGGCGCGGCGATCGCAGATTCGCGACGCTGGCGTCAAGCACACGAGCACATCGAACAGTTGCACTGCGCCATGGAATCTCGGGCCGAGATCGAACAAGCCAAAGGTGTCCTGATCGCCGTCCACGGCATCGACGCCGAGGAAGCATTCAGCCGTCTTGTGCAGCAATCGCAGAACACCAACGTGAAACTGCACGAGGTTGCCCGGATGCTCATCGATTCGGTGCGCCACCGCCGGTTTTGAAGATTCTTCGGTGCAAAACCCCGTTTTGCACCTTAAAGCACAGTCGCAAAACCCCGTTTTGCACCCGAAAGCACAGTCGCAAAACCCCGTCTTGTACCCCGAAGTCACAGTTCCCAAACGCATCCAGAGATGTTTCACCGAAACAGTTTTCGACCTGCGTGACTGCTGGCGGTCGAGCGGCGGCCCTCGTCCGAAATGTGGTTATCTGTTGAGAACCGGGACGAAAGAAGACCCGACCGTACCAGGGTGAGGAAAGGATCGTCACTGTGCCAATCGACCAGGTTCTTGTCGTAGTTCCCGCCCACAACGAAGCCGAAGACCTCCCCAATTGCCTTCGCGCACTCGCAACAGCGGCGTCGGCTTGCGTTGTCCCCGTCCGACTGGTTGCCGTCCTCGACAACTGTTCGGACGGAACCGCCGGTGTCATCCCCGACGGGGTCGAAGTACTTCGCGTCGAGCACCAGAACGTCGGACGTTCGCGAGCGACGGGCTTTTCCGAGTTCGGCCGAGAGTTGGGAGCTTCGGCGTGGTTCACCACCACCGATGCAGATTCGGTGGTCGGCCCCACCTGGATTGCGCGCCAATTGGAGTATGCGCGTACTGCGGACGTCGTCGCGGGAACCGTACGCATCGCGGATTGGGAAGGCCATCCACACTCCGTTCGTGAACGATACGAACGTATGTACCACGCACATCCATATGGCCGACACGGTCACGTCCACGGGGCCAACCTCGGTGTCCGCGCGGATATGTACTGGAGCGTCGGAGGATTCTCCGATCTCGAAGAAGACGAGGACGTCGATCTCGTCCGGCGGTTGAGCGAGGCTGGTGCCTGTATCGCGTGGGCAGAAGACATTGCGGTCACCACGTCTGCGCGTCTCGACGGCCGAACTCCGGGCGGCTTTGCCGGACATATCCGTAACCTGGGTTGTACGACCGCCGATAACGAAGAAGCGGAGCTGGCACGATGAAACGACTACACACACTCCTGGACGCAGGTGGACTGTACTTGCCGCTTCCCGGCGGCGGCGCGACAGCCGCGCGGTGGACCTCCCTGGCAGAGCTCACGCGCGAGAATGTGGTTCTCGGGCGGATGGCTGAGGCTCACACCGATGCCGTCGCGATACTCACCGAACTCGACGGGCCGGATCCCGAACCCGGGCAGCTGTGGGGAGTGTGGGCGGCCGAGCCACCCGAACCTGTGGTGAATGCGTCTGAGCACGTAGGGATCTGGACGCTCACCGGCCGCAAATTGTGGTGTTCCGGTGCCAACACCTGCACGCATGCACTGATCACCGCCTTGGTCGACGGAGTACCCTCACTCTTCGCAGTTGAGCTCGGACTACCTGGGGTGCATCCCGTTCCCGATTCGTGGAAGGCCGTCGGTATGGCCGAAAGCGACTCCAGCGCGGTCGACTTCGACATGGTTCCGGCGATACCGGTCGGGACGGCAGGCGACTACCTGAGCAGGCCGGGGTTCTGGCACGGCGCGATAGGCGTGGCTGCATGTTGGTACGGCGGTGCCTGCGGCGTTGCAGATCCGTTGTACGACAAGGCTGCAAGCAGCGACGATCCCTACCTACTCCCCCACCTCGGCGCGGTCGATGCGGCGCTGGCCGCAGCGCGCAACGCGCTCGCAGTCGCGGCGGCGGAGATCGACGCCGATCCTTTCGACGAAAATGCCGAGGCCATGCAGCGGGCACTCCGTGTGCGGGCAATTGTCGAGCGCGCCGCCACCGAGACCCTGGATCGGGTGGGACGCGCTCTCGGCGCCGCACCGCTCTGCATGGACGCCGAGCATGCCGCGCGGGTAGCCGACCTCACCGTCTACTTGCGGCAGAGCCACGCCGAGAAGGATCTCGCCGAACTGGGCCGGATTGCGGCCAAGGGGAAACGGCCGTGGTGAACTCGAAACTGTTCGCGCAGAAGCCTGTCGACGATGGCGGCACTCCCGAATCGACATGGCAGGAGTGGGGACGCAGCTTTCCTGAACTGGATCTCACCGGGTGCTCGCGATTGATCGTCGTCGCTCCCCATCCCGACGACGAAATACTCGGACTGGGTGGAACTGCTCTTCTCGCAACGCTTTCCGGCATCGACGTTCACGTGGTGTCTGTCACCGACGGTGGAGCCTCACATCCCGATTCACCAACAGTGACTCAGCCTGAGATGGAACATCTCAGGCGGTCCGAGTCGGATCGAGCAGCGCGTGTACTCGGAATTCCCGCACCGGTTCGATTGAGCCTTCCAGACGGGAAGATCAGGGAGAACCGACAGGAGTTGACCGACCGTCTCAGCTCGATTCTCGGTGATTCCTCGACGGGTACCTGGTGCGCCTCGACATGGCGCGGGGACGGCCACCCCGACCATGAAGCCACCGGGGAGGCAGCGGCGAAGGCCTGCGCGGACACTGGATCACGATTGATCGAGTACCCCATCTGGGCGTGGCATTGGGCTGAGCCGGATCATGCAGCAGTCCCGTGGGAAAGGGCCAGAAGAGTGGCCTTGCCCTCCGACGTTCAGGCTGCAAAATCCGCTGCTGCCAATGAGTTCACTTCACAGATCGCCCCGCTTTCCGACCATCCCGCGGATGCCCCCATCCTCCCCCGACATGCGATGGAACGACTACTGCGACCGTACGAAACGGTGTTCGTATGACCGATCGTGAGCTTCCCGCGGACTACTTCGCCAAGATGTATGCGGCGCAATCCGATCCGTGGGACTTCGAATCCCGGTGGTACGAGCAGCGAAAGTACGCGCTCAGCGCCGCGATGCTCCCCAAACCTCGATACCGTCGCGCATTCGAACCGGGATGCTCGATCGGGGTTCTCACCGAGAAGTTGGCAGAGCGCTGCGACAGCGTTCTCGCCACCGACATCGTCCCGGCCGCACTCGAGAGCGCCCGTGCGCGGCTTACCGGACGTGATGCCGAATTTCGTCTGTGGGCGTTGGGTGACGACTGGCCCGACGAGACTTTCGACCTCGTCGTCATCAGCGAGGTCGGCTACTACCTGACCTTCGAAAAGCTGATCGAGGCAATGCTGCACGTCGTCGAGCATCTCGAGCCTGGTGGAACGCTGCTGTGCGCCCATTGGCGTCACGTCGTACCGGAGTATCCGCAGAACGGTGACGCCGTTCATTCGGCTGTGCGCCAGACACCGGGGTTGGCGCAGTTCGCGTCGTACCAGGACGAGGACGTGCTGATCGATGTCTTCGTGAAGGGTCCGCCGTCACCACCATCGGTAGCGCGTTCCGAAGGTCTGATCTAGAAGACCTGTGCGCGGTTGAGGAGTGTGGGGACTCCTCAACCGCGCACAGGGGTCAGTCTCGCTTCTCCAACGCGAGGTCCGTATCCGAGTGCAGTTCACCGACTTCGGTCTTGAGGATCCGCATCGACCTGCCAAGGCCGCGGGCCGCGTCGGGCAGCTTCTTCGAACCGAACAGCACCACGAGCACTACTGCGACGATTGCCCAGTGGGTCGGGCTGAGCGCGCCCATCAGGCGGGTTCCTTGCCATCGGGGTACACCGCGTCGACCTCTACCTCGACGAGCCAACCGGCAACGGGCAGTCCGGCAACCTCGAGGGCGAAGCGGGTGGGCCGAGCGCTGTTGCGCTCGATCGGAGCGATCGGCTCGGCAGTGCCCATCGGCACCAGCTCCGTATCACCGGTGTCGAGATTGGTATTGGCGAAGAACTGGCGGTACGCGCGATTCCATCCTGTGTAGTCGGCCTTGTCCGACCCCGGTGCGTTGTCCAGGAAGACGCGCATCGTCACGACGTCTTCGAGACTCAATCCCTGGGCTTCGAGGTTGTCGCGGATCTTCTTGAGTACGTTGATGCCCTGCGCCTCGGTGACGGTGACCCCGGCAGGCAGAACTCCGCCGGAGAACTGGCCGTCGATGTATGACTCCGGCGAACCTTCCGGCGCCGCCTTGTTTCCTGCCGACGGGCCGATGCCGCTGGTCTTGTAGATCGCGGTGTCGCCGCCGATCGCGACACCCTGAGCGATCATCGGGTTTGCCTGCCCCGCTTCGAGAATCGATTTGGAGACGAACGAACTCGATGTGGTCTCGGCGTCCGCCTCATCGGACGAGCAGGCCGTGGCGAAGCCCAGTAGCGCGGTGGCGGCAAATGCCGCTGCAAGAACCTTGGTGCTGCGAGATTTCATGATGTGACCTCCAGAGAAAGTGATGGAAAACGAAGCACGTCAGGCAGTTTGCGCAACACGCTGATGCAGATGGGTGACGACGTCCTGCGCGGACGTGAAGGCCCCGTGCTGCCAGGCGATGGCGTTGGAGAGGTGATCGCCGGCGAAGTAGATCCGGTCGACGGGTTCGAGCAGCTTGGTGTACTCGGGAGTTGCCATGCCGCCGTGGGAATCTCCCGCGCCGGCCCATGATGCCCAGGCGGATTCCGAATACTTGGTGCGACGCCAGCTTCCGGAGAAGGACGACGAGATGTCGCGAGTGTATTTGTCGCCGTGGATTTCTGCGCCTTCGGCGATGGCCTTTGCCAGCCGCTGACGGTGGGTGAGCGATTCGAAAGCCTGTTGACGCTTACCCGAGCTGTAGTACGCGACCACGACTCCGCGGTCGGAGTTGTAGTGGTCGTAGGGGAACATGATCTGGGAGATGTCGCGGTCGGTGTTCGACGCGCCGCCGTAGATGCGGTCCTCCGTCTCCCACCACCGACGCGAGTATTCGATACCGAGCTTGCCCGACGACGACGGCTTGGCTGCATCCAATGCGAGCAGGATGTCGGAGGGCAGGTTGTTGTTCAGCCGCTTGATCAGGTGCGGTGGGATCGTGCAGATTGCGTAGTCGGCGGTGATCGACTTGGTTTTGCCGTCGACGACGTAGTCGACGGTGACGCCTTCCGGCACGTTCTTCATGCCGCTGACCTCGGCGCCGAACTCGATGTTGTCCATCCCGATCGCGTCCTGGAACTTGTAGTAGATCCGGTCCATGCCGCCGACGGGGGTCATCATCGTCATGGCCTGGTCGTAACCGAACTCGAAGGAAAATGCACGTCCGATGCCGCCCTGGATGACATCGCTCATCCCGAATGGTTCGATCTCGGTTCCGAAGTTGAGGCCGGCGCCCGGCTCCGCGGAGTGTCCTCGACGCGAGGATCCGACGTAGCGGCCGTCGCTGGAGAGATCACCGAAGTCGGTGAGGAAGGACGAGAGTGCTTCTTTGTCTTCCTTGCTCAAGACCTGGTCGAGAGCGCCCTGATTGGTGGCCTTCTGCAGCAGCTCGGACATGTATCCGTAGGTGTCGGCTTTGGCTGCTCGGTAGGTGATCGACTGATTCGCCAGCGGCTTGTTGCCGGTGTAGTTGACGAAGGTGTTCGCATTCTGGTTTCCGAACATCTGCAGTTCGACGCCCAGTTCGCGGCAGTAGTCGATGGTGTTGTGATTTTGCGGAATACGCGTCGCGCCGAGGTTGTAGAAGTGCCCCTCGGAGAACGTACAGGTCTGTGTCTCACCGTTCAGGTCGGTTTCTTCGGTGCCGTTGCGGATCGACCACACCCGACCACCCGGCCGGTTGCGCGCTTCGAGGACAGTGACCTTGTATCCGGCCTTCTGCAGTTCGTAGGCGGAGCACAGACCGGACGGTCCACCGCCGAGGATCACGACGGAGTGATTTCCCTTGACCTTTCCGATCAGGTCACCCGCGGCAGGTGCCTGAAATCGCCTCGGCGTCGACGCCACCGCCGGCGCCAGGCCGATGGACGACATAGCACCGAGTGCCAGGCCGGCGCCGCCGGTGATTCCCAGACTGCGCATGAAAGATCTACGTGTGTATGGCATTCGAGCTCCCCAGTGTGCTCCCGGTGACCCGGGTGGTTGGTGTTGAACACAGACTTCAGGAGCGTTGGGTCCGGAACTTGACGCGCAGGAAACAGTCAGTGGGGACCGAGTGAGAAACCTGCGAGCATCAGCATCGGGCTCTCTCACCCGAGTGCGATCAGCGGAAGCATGTCCGCAATATCCGCGTTACAGAACCGGACTAGCGTGACGCGACATGTCCGCTCTCACCGAAGCTATCGCGCGGTCCTTCACCACGCGCGAGAAGCAGCCCCCGGCGCGATCACCGCTGCGCGCGTTGGGCCGTCGGCAACTCTCGGGCGCCGAAGTGCTGGCCCAGTCGGTGGCAACCACCGCCCCTGCTGTGTCGATGGTCGTTCTGCCCGTCACCATGCTGACACACGGCAGATTGTTGAGCGGGATGATCACCATCATCGCGGCCACCGTGCTGGTGACGCTCATCGCCTTCTGCGTTTCGCAGTTCACGCGCCGAATGGCAGCATCGGGCGGGCTGCACAGCTTCGTCTTTCGTGGCCTGGGCACCCGGGCAGCATTGACCACCGGCATCGCCATGCTGGTCAAGTACGTCGGCAGCGCGGTGATGACGCTCTATCACGGAGGACAGGTCGCAATCGCATTGCTCGGCTTCGCGGGTGTGCACGTGGACAAGACTTTTCACGTCATCGCGCTCTATCTGGGGATAGCCCTGCTGATTCTCGGTGCCCTCGTTCGAAGTGTCAGATTTGCTGCTCTCGCGATCCTCGTCGTCGAAAGCTGTTCACTTCTGTTCATCGTCGGGCTCATGATTCTGGGCGGTTCCGGAAGCCAACAAGCACAGATCGTTCCGCCCACCTCCGGCCACGGGCTGTTACTCACCGCCCTGGCTGCCGTGTTCGCTCTCGCCGGATTCGAGAGCGCGGCCTTTTTCGGCCCCGAAGCTCGTCGTCCGCTGGTAACCGTCACCCGCACAGTCCTTCTCACCCCGATCATCTGTGGATCGCTCTTCATCTTTGCGGGCTGGGCCGCTTGGTCGGGACGTAGCGACACCCTCGTCAACGCCTATCTCCACGGAACAGCGACGGGTGTGAGTCCAGGTGTCGTCATCGCGCTCAACGTCGGTCTGGGGTGCTCGTGGCTGGCGTCGTCGATGGCGTCGTCCAACGCTGCGTCGCGTCTGGTCTACTCGTTCGGCGTCGAACGCCTACTCCCCCGCCGGTTCGCCTCGGTTCACAGCGCATTTCGCACGCCCTACTTCGCGCTGACCGTCGTCGTCTGCACAGTTCTGGTGGGCGGCGGAGCCTTTGCCATCCTTGGACGCGGAGAGATTTTCGACGACGTTCGACTGACGGTTCGCGGTGCCGTCATCGTTGCCTATGCACTGGTGGCGATCGCATCGGTTGTCTTCCTGACGCGTATCGGAGAGCACACTCCCAGCGTTCTCGCAGCCGCGTCGTGTGGAAGTGGTGCCGGTGCGATAGTTCTCGGTTACCTCGTTTACGCCAACACGATCGACCATGCGTACGTTGCACCGATCGCTGTGCTCGTGATCCTGACCTCGGGCACGCTCTGGCAGTTCTACCTGCGACGCCGAAGCCCCAAGAGCCTGCTGCACGTCGGCGCGTTCGACAGTCCCGAAACCGAGGACGTACTACCAGGAGCTGGGGTGTTCGCCACCGACGCAGCCGGAAACATCGTGCTGGTGGGCGAGCCGACTGCCGGCGCCCGCTGATGGTGGGCCGACCACGCGACCTCGGTGGGCACGAACCCCGAGCGGTTCAGCGCGCCCTTGCCCTCCTCGAGTCGGCGGCCAGGCTCGGATCGGGAGCCACCGCCAAGGACATTGCTGCCCTTGCCGACATCCCACCTGCCACTGCGTATCGGTTGCTCAACATCCTTGTCGCCGACGGTTACCTGGTTCGGATCGCCGACCTCTCCGGCTTCGCGCTGGGCCGACGCACCCGTGAATTGGCCGGGGCTGCCGCCGAACCCACCCCCGTCGACAATTCGGTGCTCCTCGAAGAACTCCGCGAACAGCTACGGTTCGGCGTCTACCTCGCGTCGTTTGCAGAGAACAGAATTCGACTGGTCGATCGCGATCCAGACCACGAGCTCAGCGGCGAACGGACGCTGGTCACAGCCGTTCACGCGTCGGCTATCGGGAAGCTGCTCCTCGCCAGCCGACCCGAATTGGCCGAGGCCCCATTGCGAAAGGTCACCGCACACACCATCACCGACGGCGACCAGTTGGAACTCGAACTCTCTCGGATCCGGCGCGGCGAGCCCGCCCGTGAGGTCGACGAGATTCGTGTCGGACGCTCCGCCGTCGCCGTCCCGATCCACGACGCGGAAAGGTGTGTCGTCGGTGCCTTGGCTGCGATAGGTCCGACCGGCAGACTTTCCGTCGACGACGTAGACCTGGTGGCACTGTTGCGGGAGTACGCGGAACGCATCGTCGCACCGACGATGTCGAAGGCAAGCTGAAAATCAGAGGCCGAACACACGTTTGGCAAAGCCGAGATGCTCGTCAGCCCAGCCGATGACGCCGAGCGTGGAATCGAGATTCTGCGGCGGAGTGCGCACCAAGGTGTCGCGTCGGACGAGTCGGTCGAAATCGACCTGAGCGCGGTCGAACTGGACCCCGGCCGTGACCATGATGTTCGCCAGTTCTTGCGCCATCACCCCGTACGCGACTGTCGTGGGATGAACGCCGTCGAGCGAGAAGAGGCCGCCCGACGCGCGGCCGCCGCGACCGTCGGCGGAGAGGAACAGCGAGTCCGGCACGGGTTGCAAGTCGGTCAGTGCTTTGGGGAGGGGGTACGGCGTCCACCATGACGGCCGCGCATTGACGTCGGTGACGTAGCGCCGTGAGGCCACGCGCTCGAGCAACCCGGCAATATCGCAGAGGTACCAGTCCTTCCCCACCCGACGGGCATTCGCGACGGCTTGCTCGATTCCGTCGTTGTACACATCGATTGCGGTATCGACGGCCCACGCCTGCGCGCCGGTGATGTGTTGATCGCGCTGTGGGTCGAAGTCTGTGTCGCGCACCCACGGTCGCGCGTAGTACGGGAAATAGCGGGATCCGATTTCGATCTTGCCGCCGAGCCCGTGGGCGATCGGTGCGATGGTCACGTGTGGGACGGTGCAGAGGATGACGTGCTGGGCGTTGATCTTGCGGATCGCGGCCAGCACCTCGGCGTACTCCGACGCGAAGTGCTCGGGCTGCCACACCGTGTATTCGCGCTTGCCGTCCGGGTCACGGAAGTTGTTGCCGCTCCACTCGACTCGGAGTTCGGTGACGGTGCGGAGCGCATTGTTGGCCCCGAGAAAGACGATCAGAGTTTCGATGCCTTCCTTGCCCAGTTCCGCTGCCGCGTCGAACGCCGTCATGCGCTTCTCTGCCTCGGAGCCTCGCGGCAGAACTCTCAGTGCGGCGCGTTCGCCGTTGTTCTCGACGATCTGGCTGATCAGGTCGTCGTGCGGTTCGTGCAGGGCTGCCTCACACCCATGTGCGGTCTTGGTCAGAGCGTCACGAAGATCCCACCCGTAGACCGAAAGGCTGTGATTGATCGCCGAGAACGTCGGCGCTTCGCTGCCCGGCCCACGCTCCCAGTAGTCCTCCACCTGGTCCATGAACTCGCGTGCAGCAAAGAGTGCGAGCGGAACCTCCCAGAGGTCGAGCCGTGGGCCGAAGCGCTCTTCGAGGGTGCGGAGCAGCAGTTCGATGTTGAGTGGGAGCCCGCCCGGACCGCCGTATCGGGGAAAGCGGAACCGATCGAGCCAGCCCAACTGGTGAGCAATGATCGACGGATACGACAGCTCGGTATTGAAGACCGCCCCGCTCTGAAATCCCTGCGACAGCGAGTCGCCGATGACCACCAACCGGTGTGGAGCATCTCCCGCAGGCGGAACTACCGGAATCCCGACTGTGGGATCGAACTGCGGAATCCTGGGTCCTCCGGCGGCTGCGGCCACGACGTCGTCGGGAGTATCGGATGGAAGTTCCACGCCCACTCACCTCCGGAAAGTCCAGCTGGTCAGCTGATCAGTGGTGGCTTACGCCGATCGGCATTGTCCTGATCCGATTGCTTCTCTATCGACCTGACCACCTCGTCGGCCCACTGTTGATTTCGGCCGTCGAATTCTGCGCGGTCCCGGCGCGCGATACCGCGTCCGACCAGGATGGCAATCGGAATGGAACACACGACCCATACGAGTAGTACGCCTCCGACAATCCACCACATACTCAGTAATTGTGCCCGATTCGCCGACCGTTGTGCTCCAGGTCGAAACTTCTGCCCGAATCGTGGCGTTCAATTGAGGTGAGCTCGCAGGTCAGTAACGATCGGCGTCGACGGTTTCGCGGACCTTACGGACCTGATTCCAACCACGAGCGGCGATGCCGAAGGCAACAAGCGACATCAGATCCGAGACCGTCAGACCGTGTTCTCGATTCAACGACCACAAGACCTGACCTTCCAGCGGGCCGTTGAAGAAGAGCCACGCCACTCCTGCGCAGACGGTCGCAACAACACTGGCCTTCGACGGCTTCATCAAGCACACGGTGCTGGTCACGAACAACAAGTTCATGAACACCAGACCGTAGAAAATTCCGATCATGCGACTCCCCCCGAAGTTGGTTCGTTCAGCTGCGGTTGAAGTTCAGGTACGCCTTCGACGGAGTCGGGCCGCGCTGACCCTGGTACTTGGATCCGGCCTCGGAGCTTCCGTAGGGGAACTCTGCAGCGCTCGACAGCTTGAGCAGGCAGAGCTGCCCGATCTTCATTCCCGGCCACAGCGTGATCGGCAGGTTTGCGACGTTGGACAGCTCCAGTGTGATGTGGCCACTGAAACCCGGGTCGATGAAGCCGGCAGTGGAGTGCGTCAAAAGGCCCAGGCGCCCGAGGCTCGACTTACCTTCGAGGCGGCCGGCCAGGTCGTTCGGCAGTGAGCACACTTCGAGAGTCGAACCGAGAACGAACTCGCCGGGATGAAGCACAAACGGCTCGCCCTCTGCTGGTTCGACCAGGCTGGTCAGCTCGTCCTGGCGCAGTGCCGGGTCGATGTGCGTGTACCGCGTGTTGTTGAACACCCGAAACAGACCATCCAGGCGCACGTCGACGCTCGACGGTTGCACCATGGAATCGTCGAAAGGGTCGATACCCAGACGTCCAACGGAGATTTCGGCACGGATGTCACGATCGGAGAGCAGCACAGGTAGAGGTTACCGGTTCTGCGGGCAGTGCCGACCCATCGATGGGTGCGATCACACCGTGGTTACCGAACACGATGCGCGGGTTCTGGACTCCCACGGCAGAGCCCAGCCCCACCTGTCTCAAGTTCTCCATGCCGAAAGGCTTTCCCGCGCAGAACTTGTGGGCAAATCATTCACCGATGGCGCCGACTTCCACACGCCTGTGTTGATCAATGACGGCCGGGGACACCGCTGCTTGAAAGCTCGTCTGATAATGTTCGGAAAGCATGTTGGTCGGCGGTGAAAACACGTCCGGTCGGCTGCGACGCCGATGTAGTTCAATGGTAGAACATCAGCTTCCCAAGCTGAATACGCGGGTTCGATTCCCGTCATCGGCTCTCACGGAACACCGCTGGTCACACCGCATTTCATACGCGGTTGACGTTACGGCAGCGGGTACAAGGCACGTCGCGAATGCGTCGTCGTGCCCACTATGTGCCCACGCCGACCGGAAAGACCCCGATTCCATGCCCACGCGACGCCCTCGCTCGTTCGGTTCCGTCCGCCGCCTGCCCTCCGGGAAGTGGCAAGCCAGATACTCGACACCTGACGGCGCACGCCACACCGCCCCTCACACCTTCGACTCCCGCCGGGCCGCCGACGACTGGCTGTCGGACACCCGCGCCGACATGTTGCGCGGCCGATGGGTCGACCCGGCCGGGGCGTCGATCACCTTCGGCCGGTATGCCGCCGACTGGATCGCCACACGCGACCTGTCCCCGCGCACCGAAGACCTGTACCGCTACCAGCTGTCGAGGTGGGTCGACGTCGAGCTACCCGACCCCACCGGCGGCACGATCACCCTGGCCGCGATCGAAGTCGGCCGCCTTGATCTGCCAACGATCCGCCGATGGTTCGCCGCCGTGAGTGACGCCGCCGCGCTGGCCGCCACGAAGTCCGGACCGCGCGATCGCCGCACCCCGGCCCGCGTTTGGGCCGACTCCGACGACGGACGCGCCGCGCTGGCCACCGCGAAGATCGCTGCCCCCAAGCAATCCGGCCGCCTGTCCCCTGCCGTCGTCGACGCGTGGAAGCGTGCCGGATCGCCGCCTGTACCCGGCCGCGCCCGTGGCACCGGCCACACAAGCAAGCCAGGCATACCGGATCGTCCGAGCGATCTGCACGACCGCCGTCGACGACGGACTGTTGACTGCGAACCCGTGCCGACTGCCGCGCGCCGGATCGACCCGCGCCGCCGAACGACCGATCGCGAACACGTCCGACGTGCACGAACTCGCCGCGGCCATGCCCGACCACCTGGCCGCGGCCGTGCACCTAGCCGTGTGGTCCGGGCTGTGTGCCTCCGAGCTGTTCGGCCTCGACCGCTCCCGCATCGACCTCGACGCCGGTTCCGTGCGCGTCGACCGATCGCTGATCGTGCTCCGCGGAAAGTTCGTCGAGTTCGGTCCGCCGAAGTCCGACGCCGGCCGGCGGACCGTGCACCTACCGCCGCACGTTGTAGCGATCCTGCGCGAGCACATGCGCGACCACACCGCCGCCGACCCCGCCGCGCTGATCTTCGCCCGGCCCGACACCGGCGGCCCGATTCTCGACGCCACCCGGACTCGTGCGTTCGACAAGGCACGCCGCACGATCGACCGCCCCGAACTGCGCTGGCACGATCTACGGCACACGGGCGCGACGCTGGCCGCCCGCGCCGGGGCGACGCCGCGCGAACTGCAACATCGGTTCGGGCACGCGACCGCGCAGGCGTCGATGATCTACCAGCACGCCGACGCACAACGCGACCGCGAACTAGCGCACCGGATGACCGGTGCGTATTCAGCCCCAGTCAGTGAACCACTCCGCTCTGTCGCCGGGCAGTGGTATACAAGTCAAGATGAACTCCGTTGCGTCCGAACGCGATCGGGCCGCCCTTCATCGGGCGGCCCGACGGTCGGGCGTGCGATTGTCGGTGCACCCGGCCGACATGCGTCATGTCCACGCCGCCGCGACGACTCGGACGGCACGCGCCGAACTGAGTGCGGCGCGTCGTCGCTACGGCCTCGGATCGCCCCAAGCACTCGCCGCCGCCGACCTACACGTATCTGCAGTCGGGGCGGCCGACGCCGCTGCCCTGGCTGCCAGATTCGAGCGTGCCGCCGCCGATTGGGGCTCGCTCGCCAGGCTCCGGCGGTTCGTCAATGTCTACGCGCGCATCACCTCTCACCCGGCCGTCGCCTACTTCGCCGCGCTCGCCCGCCGAATCACGGCCACCCTGTGCGCGCTTGCCTCCGTTCTGCGCGCACTTGCCGCCGCGCCCACGGAGGCCGCCGCGTCCGCCGTGACAGCGGCCCCCACCACACTCGACGACGGACCGCCGCCGACCGCCGTCATGTTCGTTTCCACCCTCACCCGCGCCCCGGCCGCGCCGCCCGCGTTCGCCCTGTCGGCTCGCTGATTCCGCCCGGATTACTCCCCGGCGGATCGCGCCGCCGGGCGTATTTGCATGTCCGAGTGGGTCCGTAACCCTGCCCGTCGCCTGCTGATCGACCCGCCGCGTCGCGATCCGCCGACGAGATGAAAGCAACGGGCGCGGCCCGCACCGCGAACGATCCGACAGGACGAATTACCCGTCTACGTGCGCCTGGCCGCGCCCTGAGAACGACCGATGACCGCACCGACCATCGACCCCGCAACGACCGAACCCATCGACCCACGTCTGATCGCCGATCGCTGGCTGACGATCGCGGAAGCCTGCGAGTACCTCAACATCACACGCGCGACACTGCACAAGCTCGCCCTGTCGGGTGACCTCACGATCTATCGAATTGCTAATGGCCGCAATACCAATCGCGTTCGCCTGTCGGATATCGAAGCAATGATGATCCCGGTCGACACGTCCGAAGGGACGACCGTGCACCCACGCGACCCGGCCAACCACGCCACCCGAAAGAAGGGCACCCGCAATCCGGAACGCGACGCCCGAGCCCCCGCTTGGACGAAAGGGGCCAACTGAAATGGCGTCGGGAACGATCGCGGCTCGACGCCTTCCACCACACCGACACATCGACCCGTGACGGCCTGTCATGACTCGACCGAGGCGGTGGACTGCCGCCGAACGCAAGAAGCTCGACGCCGACTATCACGCGACCGTGCGGCGGTTGGTGGATCTCCTGCCGCGTCGACTCGACGCCGTGCACCTCAACAGGTGGATTCGGCGGGCGGCAGGTGCACCCGCGTGGACCGAAGACGTGTTGCAAGCGTTCCTGCTGGCCGCCGATCCCGGCAACGTCGAAGCCGGCACAGGGGCGGTGTTGGTCGCGTTGTCAGTCGACAGGATCACCGCGACGACCGACGACGCTGGCCGACCGGCTGGCCACCAGTCGCGACGCGTGGCCGAACGGGCGATCGCTGAACTCACCCGGTTAGGCGTGCTCGACGACCGCACCGCCCGTACGTTCGTACTTGCGCACAACACGCCCCACGGCCGGCCCGGCGTCGAACGCCGATTCGCCGTGTCCCGCGCGGGTGTCGCGAACCGGAATACCGCCGTCCGCCGGTTGCTGCCCGACATGGCGGCCGGCGAACGCGCTGTGTGGTCGTCCCCTGGTCGCATGTTCGCGGCAATCGTCGGGAACGGCTATCGCGACGACGCCGACGCGTTCCTGACACAGATAGCGGCATGGCTTCGCCAACGGCACCGCCGCGACGACGCCGACACCCGAACCGGGACGCGTCGGCACCCGCCCCGCCCGTCCGGGACGCGGCCCGTCGACGACACCGAACACACGGCGGAACTTGCCCGTGTCCGCGCAGCCCGGAACAGCCGTATACAGGCGTCGAACGGCGTTCTCGACTGGTGCAACTATCCGCCAGAAACGGCGGATAGTTGTCCGCCAGAAATGGCGGACACTCAACGCGCGGACCAGCGACAACCGCGAAAGCTTCCCGCGCGTAGATACACCCCTTCGGGGGGTGTGGCTACGTCCGGGCCGGGTTCGACCGGTCCCGGCCGGGCGACCGTGGACGACTCCGGGGCGATGGTCGGCATCGGCGGCGATGCGCTGCCCGATCCGCGCTTGCGTAGGTGGCAGGCGAAGAACTGGCGATTGCTCAGGCAAGGTGTCCCGCTGCCTGATCCGGCCACGCTCGACGAGAACGGCAATCCCCTGCCCGGATCGCCACCGACGCCCGCCCGGACGCTGACGGCGACAAGAGGGCCGATTCCGGGGCCGAGGGCAACGAACGCCGGGTGTCGCTGTGAGTGGCGTGGTGCTGCCGCCACGCGCGGACCTGTGCCGCTGGTGCGGCAACAGAGCCGCGTTCATCACCAACGGCGTATGCGTCGCCTGCCGCCGCCACTGGCCAGACGTCCCAACCATGTTCGGGTGCTCGACGTGCAAACGCACATTGCCGATCGTCGACCCGCTCGACTGGTGGACCACCTACGCCAGCACGCCGCCGTACCGCACGCCGTGCCCGGCGTGCGCGGCCGGCCGATCCCCCAGGCCGGGTGATTGCTGGTGATCGGCCACACGAACGGGACGACTGCGGACACTTCGCCGCGCCGCCCTGCCTGCACACACCTCCCGAGCACGACAAACAATGCCGAAACATACTGTGGTGCAACCAGAGTCAGTGTTCGAACGATGGAACGACAGGACGAGAGGTCAACTGACCCAACAACAGTCGATGAACCGAAGGGCGCTCTGACCTGCGGGTTTCTTTTTGACACATACGGCCAGTCCGCCCCGCGCCGCCGATCTAAATTTTCCCGGGGGATACTCCACAAGGGGGGTCAAACTCCGAGGTCGATCCAGCAAAATACACTGATATACAACAGGTTTGATGGACTCGGATGGATATGGAGCGGGGCCGCTGGAACCTCTCTATCCGAACCAGTTTCGGGACGGTCTCACCTTCGGACGTTCGGCACGGAGGATCGACCGGAACGCGTCGGCGTCCATGTCGCCGCGTCGGTAGTTGCAATTCGAGCAACACGGCCGCAGATTCGCCAAATCGTCCACCGCGCCACCCTTCGACAAGGGCGTGACGTGGTCGATCGTCGTTCCCGGCGCACCCTGGCACAACCAGCACAGTTCGCCGTACTCCGCCAGGACAATCGGCCGCAGGCGTCGAGAGATTCGATCCCAGTGTCGACGCTTCGCGGCCAGGATCGCCGCCTGTTCCGGCGTCGGCCGGGCCGCTGCGCGCGCTGCTGCCCGCGCCGCGTCGATCTTCGGGTCGTAGTTGTTCGCAATGTCGACGTTCCGGTTCCGGCCGCCCGGACCACGCCAAACGGGGTCCGCCGCACTGCGTCGAGGTGTTCCGCCGCCCCTGGTCGTCATACGGCGATCACTACCACACGCTACCGACAACAATCCGCCGAGAAGACAGGAACACCACGATGAATGATTGGCACGCCGCCCTGTACCCGATCCGCGCGAGCTGGTCCGCATCCCAGATCGCCGCCGCCCTCACGGCGGCACTCGACGCCGCCACGGGCCAACTCACGACCGACCGGGCCGCAGTCCACGCATTCGCCACGATCGCCGCGCGACCGGCCAGGAACGCCACAATCGCCGCTGCCCGCCGGTCCGCGCACGACGCCGTCGGGCCGGTCCACGACGGGCCGCGTCTGGTGGGTTTGCTGCGCGACGTCGGCCTGTCCCGGCCGACGATCGCCCCGGCGGATCTGACGACGATTCCAGCCGACGAACGCCGCGCCCTGGCCGCGATCCTGTTCCGTGCCGCCCGGATCGACCGCAAACTGCGTCGCCAACCCGCCGCCCCGCCGCTCGGACCCGCGAAGCTACCGGCCACGCTCGACGCCGCCCGCCGGGTCGTCGAGTCCAGCGGCCGGGCTGCCGACGCCTACCGGGCCGCCGTCGCCGCCTGGGCGACCGACGTCGAGCGGTCCGCATCGAACCTGGTTCGCGACGTCGAACCACTGCGAACCCTGTACGCGATCCACGCCGAACGCTTCGAACACGCCGCACGCCGGGCCGGCCGGCCAACCGATCCGCCCACACCGATCGCCCGCGCGTGGACCGACTATCAGACGATCGGCAAGGGCGGCAGGGACGTCGTCACGGCATGCCAGCGACTGCGCGCCGCCCTATGACCCGCCGCGCGGCGTCACACCCTGTCGAATGGCGACCGATCCTATCCTGGCTGAATCCTGGCCGACAGTCGGCAAGATCGACTCCAACAGGCAAGGTCGACCCCGCGAGCAGTCCGCCCCGGACCGTCTACGGCCACCGTGAACAGCTAGCTCGCCGCGCTCGGACCGGGCATGCCACCAGATTCAGGGAGCTTGCCATCCCGTTGGCCGACAGTCGTGCGGGGACAGCGCATGTCGGCCCCGCGCCTTCGAACCATTAGCGTGTGAATTCCTGCACCGTGCACACAAGGCCGTCGACGTGCTGCACGGCCAAGATCTCAGCGGCCGGAAGCCACTCACGATAACCTGCGACACCGTAACGTGCGTGTGATGACCGTAGGCAGATTCGCTGGAATGCCCCTTCAAAGCAACACTGAGCGCAACGGCGCTGTGTTCGTCCTTCGCACTGGACCAGTTCAAAATGCGGAGATCGAACTCGACGGCTGGACAGTGAGAGTAACTAGAGGGGTGAGTGCGGTTGTCGCGTACGGGTCTGCTGGGCAGAGCTTCAACGAGACATACGATGCCGCACTGACGGCGGCGAATCGTGGCCTGGACTATATGTCCGCCCGAGGCCTGTGCGACGTCGCGATCCGAGATGCCCAAGACGATTGCCTGGTGTGGTGGTCTGACGATGCGGGTGTCGTCGTTCGAGCCAACGCGGTCTCGACGACTCTTTCGCATTCTTCGGCAACTGTGGTGGTGAAAGACGCTGCCGGCAACGTAGTCCCCCCGAATCTCCCGTCAGCGACGAAGCATGACGCATTCCGGTTCATTCGAATGTCCCGTACCTCAGAGTATCTATTCGATTCGTATCGAAACATGTTTCTCGCGTTCGAGGCGCTGCTGAGCGATATTCGCCCCCGACAGACGACAGCGAAGGGACGGTACGAGGGCGAGGGCGTGTGGTTTAAGGCTGCACTGGGAGTCGCCGACACCTTGGTTCCCGTTGCGTCACTGGCGCCGAAGGGAGAAGCCTCTCCGGTCGACTGGGTCTATACGAACATGTATGGCGATGCGCGCTCCGGCCTTATGCACGCGAAGCAGGGACAGCCATACCACCTTCCACAGGATGAGCAGAGTCGCCATCAGTTGCAGGAGTCACTCAACAACCTGTGGCTCTACGTCAGCCAATTGATCGAGAAGCACCTCGGAGTAGGGCACATGTCCGGAGGCCTCATGCTTGGGGGATTCCAGATGCTGGCAGAGACCGTCCTTTCCGAAATGATCGCTGCAGTATCGGCGGACACAACTCCCGCGAACCCGCAAGACGAACTATTCGCCCCGACTGGCGGAGCGGTTGTCGAGTTGGCGTCGGGTCCAGTCGAGATGACCGAACCGTTCTTGGGGACAGTCCTCGCGTCATGTGACACAGCGGAATTAGCAGCCCTGCCCGTCATCGGTCGAATCGGTTCGATGGACAAGGCGGGCAATGCACTCTTCCTGTCCGCACTGCCGGGATTACTTGAGCTGGGTGATTTGGCCACACGGTTCGAGATCATGCTCGGCTTCAGGGCCGTCAACGCTGCTGGTCCGCGAACCCACTTCTCCGCGTAAATCCTCGTCGCCATTGGGCACGTCCGCGCTGCGCGGATCGCCACGAGAACGCGGCCGCTAGTAGTCCGGCCCCCTCCGGACACTAGCGGCCGCACGCACCCTTCGAATGCGGATTTCATGCCCACTGCGTGCCCACGCTGACCATGCGTAGCGCTGTAAACCGCTGTATACCGTCGTGGTAAATTTGCGCAGGTAGACACCAAAATAGGGCGTCTACCGGCGACTACTCTCGACGTGCACAAAAGGTTCCCAAGCTGAATACGCGGGTTCGATTCCCGTCATCGGCTCCACAGATTCTCCGCAGTTCAGAGTCCTTTTTGGGGCAGACGAACTTCGCTTGTTTGGGTCCCAAATCCTGTGACAGGTACACGGCAGGTACACAACCTCCTCCATTCAGTGATCAGTTAACGTGTATCCAACGCAAATGGGGGTGCTAGAGGACCGGATCTCGGAATTCTGCAGTTCATCGATGCCGTCCGACTGGTCGTGCCCCGGCCTAAATCGGTGTCCATTGCGCGCACTGTCAGGAGAGTGCTGTCGACCTCGAAGCCGATGGTCGCCGGTACCTCGGTTCGTTTGCCGTCCATCAGTGATTCGAGCGCGACTACCAACCGATGGGGTTGGAAACTGTCTCTGCTCGGGCACCGCGCGCTTATCAGTTTTTAAAACCGATCTGCCGTAGCGCACCCGGACACCGGGGACCACAACTCACGCAAGAATGCAGGTCTTCTCACAATCACAACTGTGAAAATACTCAAGTCCGTCAAAAATCACCTTCGAAAAGCATCAAGTACGTATTCTTCCTCAGTACCGGACAGCCCTAACCGTAAGTCCCAATGCACGACCATCGGTCTGCACATTAAAAACCCTCACCAACCTACATCTTGTGCCTGCTCGGATCATCCGTGGATCGACTCATACACTCCGGATCCGGAAGAGCCGGATAAATCTCGAAGAAATACCCCAGTTTGGAGGACTGTCACATTAGCGTCGCGCTACCTTCCCGAAGATCTTAAAAAACCGGCAGGTTGGCCCCAATTCGATAGAAGGCCGTAGGTGTCCAGAGTCGAACCTTATTACTGGCAAGCATTGCAGCGTCTTCCCTGGTTATGACGTTCGGAGCTACGGCTTCTCACGCAACTCCCAAACCGGGCAACTTAGGCGGAGGCAATTTTGGTGGACCTTGGTTGGTGGACTAAAACTCCTCGAATGGCCTCGGATATCAGGACAGTCACCTCATTCGGTCCAGGCTCGCCCGCTTACATTGCAGGTCCCAATTTCGATAGCAGGGCCTCTGCCCTGTATGCAGTAGCGAATGCTGCCGGGCTCTAGACGGAGAGCGGAGGTGAATTTGAAATGAATAGCGTTCTCTTTGCTATCGTCAACGTGATCGTGGCGATGGCGAACGGTTCCACGATCCCCTTCTCATTAGAAGGCGCAGGGCCACTAACCGCCCCCGACTTGTAGGAAGATCGGCCGACCGCATGTGAATGACAGTTTCAGCTCTGCCTGAAACCTGCATATCAGCAGATGCGTGGATCGTGCGGTGGTCACAAACACAATCTCCCCTACCTGTCCAGGAAGGGGAGATTGTGTTTGACAGGTCCCATGCCACAGTGAGGCAGCTACCGATCTCGGACGCGAGCGGGAGCTGTCTCCGATTTTGACCACGATGGACCTGTATCTAGTTGGCACAGACCACTTTAAGTCGTCGACCAGGTAGCCGGTGGAAGCGCTTCGGTCTTCGGCCTGATCACGGGCGGTCGCACTATTTGGTGAGAATCGGTCGGTCGCCTCTTGAAATGCAATTGGCGAATCGCTCAATTCCTGCTTGTGAGAAGCTCCCTCGGCCTGCGCGTTTCAGTGCGGCTTCGACGAATGGGAGCGGTTTCCTGCGGTATGTGCGGTAGATGCTGTCGAGTACTGGTTGCAGTGCCCGGCGTGCGAGGTCTGCTGTTTCCGGGTCTGAACCCCCGAACTTCACTGTCACATTCGGCATTGATACCCCTGTTGGTCGAGTGTCCGATTCCCTGGCCGGAAGCGTACGTATCGGGATCGCGAATCAGTACAGAAACACCAAAACGAGGCGCTAAGTCCCTACTTGCGGTGGATGCGATTCCGTCTTTGGGTTGACGAAGAACAGCCCGACCGCGGCGTGCGGTCCGGCTTCTGTTCTACGACTCCGGGTTACGCCCCGAAGCCGAGGCTGCGGTTTCGCCTGCTTCACGTTGGGTGGCGAACTGCCGATGCTGACGGGTGTTTGCGTCAACGCATAGCAAACTCCCCAAGCTACAACGCCCATGCAGAATGACCCCCGCGACATAGTTGCCGTCATCGAAGAGGTGGCCGAATTCATTGAGGCGATAACTACCGGCCACCCGAAGGTGCCCCGTCCCGTGGTCGACCACCTAGATCGGCGGTTCCACGGTTCCGCAGAAGCTCAATGCCTGTGCGCAGCGCCCCGGGGATCTGGAAGTCGTATCTGGTCTGCATCCAAGCTGTTCCATCAGCCTCTGCGATGAATATCCCGATGGGTAGCGCTCGGAGACCCAAGGCATCGGTGCCAGATTCCGCGATCTCATTGCCAACATGCCCCACGACGTTCTATGGTTCATTACATGAGTAATGAACCAGTGAACACCGGGCGTCGATCATCGTGATCGACGACGGACGACCACTGTTCCAGCAGATCGCCGAGCAGATCGAAGGCTCGATCATCGACGGCTCACTGCCGGAAGACGGGCAGGTGCCCTCAACCAACGAACTGGCGGCGTTCCACCGAATCAATCCGGCGACGGCAGCCAAGGGCCTCAATCAACTCGTAGGCGAGGGGCTCCTCTACAAGAAACGGGGAATCGGAATGTTCGTCACCGTCGGCGCCCGCGACGCACTCAGGTTCAGACGACGAGAAGCGTTCGCGCGCCAATACATCGAGCCGTTGGTCATGGAGGCCGACCGCCTTCAGATTTCCCTCGACGAACTCAAATCCATGCTGGACGACAGGAAGGCGGACCGATGAACTCAAGCACGACAACGACCAAGTCGCACGTCAGGCGTTTCGACGAAACTGAACTCGTCGCCTCGATGCGAGCAGTGAACAGAAGCTACGGGGACGTCGATGCGCTCTCGGACGTCTCGTTCGAGATCGGCCAGAACAAGATCTACGGCCTGCTCGGCCGTAACGGCGCAGGCAAGACCACGATCATGCAGATACTGACCGGACAGGACCTGCACACCAGCGGCGACGTCGAGGTATTCGGCGCTGCCCCTTTCGAAAATGCCGACGTCCTGGCGAACGTGTGCTTCGTCAAGGAAAGCCAGACGTACCCCGAAGACCTCAAGGTCAAGCATGTACTCGTCGCCGCCGGCCATCTGCTCCCGAATTGGGACCACGCATTCGCCGAGACACTGCTCGACGATTTCCAACTTCCACTGTGCCGCAAGGTGAAGAAGCTCTCGCGCGGCATGCGGTCAGCGTTGGGAGTGATCATCGGACTTGCCTCCCGTGCACCGCTCACGCTCTTCGACGAGCCGTATCTCGGCCTCGATGCCGTTGCACGCCAACTGTTCTACGATCGACTGCTTGCCGACTACGCCGAACATCCTCGCACTGTAGTGCTTTCGACTCACCTTATCGACGAGGTAGCCAATCTGCTCGAGCACGTGATCGTCGTAGACAGCGGCCGGATTGTCGTCGACGAGGACGCAGACGCACTGCGAGGTCGCGCCGTAGTGGTATCCGGCCCCTTTGATGCGGTGGATGCCGTTGCCGCGTCCGGCAGGGTCCTGCGCCGGGAGACACTAGGCTCCCACAGCCGAATCATGTTGCAGGCCGATGTGACCGAGACCGAGCGAATCCGACTGCGGGAGGCCGGAGTCCAAGTGGAACCGGCATCTTTGCAGGAACTTGTCATCGCGACTTCGACGCAGCGCAAGGAGATCACCGCATGAGCATCGCAACGACAGCGCCACGGACGGTCCCGAAGGCGCCCACCCGGTCCAGGATCGGTTCCGTCCTCCAACTGCACACGGTCGCGTGGCCGTTGCTGATCGCCTGGCCGGTGGGCATCCTTTTGATCTCTTTCCTCATCAGCTTCACCATCTACGCGATCGTCCGGAACGATGAGGGTGAGGGATTCACCGGCAGTGTGTTCTCCGTTTACGGTTTCGTGCTGGCGTTCTACCTCCAGTCGATGACCCAGACGTTCCCGTTCGCACTCGGACTCAGCGTGACTCGCCGCGAGTTCTTCACTGCCACCACGATAATGGCGTTGGCACAGTCCGCAATCTTCGCAATCGCGCTACAACTGCTGTCAGTGGTGGAGTCCGCCACCAACGGCTGGGGTGTGCACATGCGCATGTTCGGCATCGCACGCTATTTCACCGACAGCGCAGCCGTTCAGTTGCTCGCGCTGTTCGCGACGCTGCTGCTGACCAGTTCGATCGCAATGCTGACAGGTGCGATCTTCCAGCGATGGAGGACCACCGGTCTGCTCGCCTCTCTCACCGGTCTCTTCGGTGTGCTCGGCCTGTCAGCGATCGTAATCACCTGGGCCAGCTGGTGGCCGGCGATCGGTTCGTGGTTTGCCGATACTTCCCGAGTGGTGCCGATGGCACTACTTCCATTGGCCCTGGCCATCGCCTGCATAGCCGGAGCCTGGGTCACTTTACGTCGAGCAACGCCCTGACCGAGTAATCATGTGCGACGCCAGATGTCGCACCGTGTCCGAGTGCCCCTCGGATCGACACCGTCCAGGCAGTTCGGCCCCTTCCTCAGCCCAGGGAGGGGCCGAACTTCACAACAGGGATATCGCGTCCCCGGGGTCCCCTCTACTGCCGAGCCACTCGCTCGACAAAACTCGAAGCACGCAGCACCAGTTCATCTTTCCGGTCCTGGCGCGCAGCGCCGGCATCGTAGCCGGCATACGGGAGCGGGGGGTCGTTACGAACATTGGCCGAGCACTGGAAGTCTCGGCAGATCAGTGTTCCGACTGTGCTGCCACGTCGACCAGCGGGCCCGGCCAACTTGGCGCCGTAGAAGACGACCTCGTTGGGAAGGCGCGTGTCACGGCACCAGGAACACTGGGCACGCGACCGCGGAGTGGCTTGCGCTTGAACGAGCAAGACTCCGATGATCTCCCCGTCGAGTGTCGGGACGATCGCGTAGGCGCGTCGGCCCATTTTGGGATCTCGCCAGCCCAGATAGTCGAGAGCGTCGAAGTCGATGGTGTCGAAGCCATCCGGCAACGTGAGATCAGTCTTCTCCTTACGGCTCGCGTTGACGAGGCTGGAACGGGTAGATGTATCGGTCAAAATGATCATGGGTGTATGCCAATCGTGGATCGGTGAAGGTGGGTACAGCTCATGGCCCGACCAGCACCTAGTGCTGTCGGGTCCGAAATGCGCTATCTGCTGCCGGCGAAGACGACGCCGACAACCCCCTCACGCCCATGGGGCATCACGATGTCCACACCCCGATGGTAGCCACAGGTCCTCGACACGGGCCACTCGATTTATCGACGCACTTCATGCGTGAAATGGCGCGGTGAATCAGTCACGCCAGACCGCCGTGAACTCGTACCAAGGTCCGCCGAGGTGCTTTGCGGAGAAATCGTCGAACCCCGTTGGTGCGCCGCTGGGCGAGTACACCCATCCACTCGTGGTGGTGAACATGCTGTCGTTGTCGATGAAGTAGACCTCATCGGGACGTACGACATGGGCACTGCTGATCTCGAACTGGCCGATCTCGAGCTCTTCCACAGTCGATCCAGGCTGCTCCAGGAGAGCAATCGCGACGGTCTCGAACTCTCCGCTCTTGTCGAGGAAAGTTGCCGGCGGCATCAACAACACCGCAGCGACCGCGGCGATAACGGCAACCGGAGAGGGCAGGATCCACCACGACCACCGTCGGTCCTGGCCGAGAACGTAGAGCGTACGAACCGCCCACACCAGACCAACAACGATCAAGGTGAGCAGAGCCGCAGCGCTGACGAGGAGAGGATCGAACCACCTGAAGTCACCGAATGGCGAAGGCCACCACCCGTAATGCCAGCAGACCAACGCAATAAGCGGAACAACGGTGAATGCCAAAAGAATCGGCCCCGGTGGCTTGGACGACTCCGGAGGGTCAGCTACCAACCATTCACCCAGCGACTTCGGCCTTCTCATCACCCCACCGTATCTGCAGGTCATGGCAAACTCAGCTACACGGCGAATACCTTTGCAGTACAAGCACTCTCGTTCCACCCACAACAACCAACGCCGCGATCGGCACTCTCGCCGCAACCGACACAGATGGACAAACCTCACAATCCGCAGATTCAACGTGCCGATCATGCGACAATCGGACGGTGAACGAGACCGCGAGTGGAGTTTCGCACCCGTACCGATCGCGACTGTCGACCGTCGGCATCCTCTTCGCCGCCGGCCTGCTGTGGTCCACTCCCCTCTCCGCAGCCACGCCCACCGAAACCGGGCCGGCCAGTTGCGTACCATTCGGAACCGCCCAACTGCCACCCGGCGCACCCTCGGGAGGCGGACGAGTCGGGTTGGAAAACCTTCCGTTGTTCAACGGCACGGCCACCCCCTCTTCCATCGAGATTCGCACGCCAACAACCCAATTCAATCGATTCTGGGACTTTATACTGGTCGACCACGACTTACTCACTCGTCCGCGGGCGCCCGGCGAACCAACGACCGAGCCATGGCGTTTCGTACCGATGCCCGAATGCCTACGTGGACGACTGGTCGGGATATCACTGGACGACGACGAACTCGTCGCAGTCGACGACAACGGCTGGATTTACACGATGGACAACGCCTCCCAGGACCCGCTCGTGTGGAACTGGACTTCCGCGTGGGGTGCGCCCCTGTGGAGCGGCACAGGCCGACAACTTCCGGGAGACCGGCCGAACGGGTGGGCACTGAGCGTCTCGTCGCCTTGGGATAATCAAACTTTCACCGACATCGCAGGACGGATTCACTTCGTCGGACTCGCCAAGATGACGATGATCCCCACGCTGACCGCGGACGGCAGCCGAATAACCTACGCAGACCCGTGGCTGCCCAACGACGACAGCTACGAGATCGGCGGCCCGCTCGGCGGGCGATTCCAGGCGGACTCGCTGTCGGCGGCCGGATCAACCACTTTCGTGATGAACAAGTACGGCGACATGTACACCCGCACATTTGATTTCGATTCTTCGGGATCGGACTCGATCTTCTTCCGCTACAGCTGGGAAGATCAGTCGGACAAGCCGTCGGCACCCAACCTCGTGGCCGAAACACTGGACCGCAGCACCGCCGCGATCCAACTTCCGGCACCGGACTGGGTGCACCAGCCCAAGATTCCCGGTGAAGTCACATCCGCGATCAGTGTGCACTCACTCGGCCCCGGCCCGAACCGGCGGGAGTTGCGTGTCGAGGGCCGCCGCGGCGCCGAATCCGGTTTCTGGCACAAGGATCTCGTCGGGGATGCCTGGGAGTTCACGCCGACCGGCGCGTCCCTCCTCGGCACACTGATCGAAAACGCGCCGACAGACCGGTCGACGGATACCCTGTCCCCCGCTGCCCCCTGGCACTTGTCCACGACCTTGCCCGCCCGCGACGGCGCCATCGACGGTCAGACTCTGGTCGACATCGGGTTTCCGTACTCTGTGGTGGATCCGCGCATGCTGGACGCGATCGGCCAGTACGCACAACCGTCCGGATACCGACTGGACGTGGACCATTTCGACCCGGTCGCCACCACCCGGACCGCGACCGTGACTGCACCGGATGGCACGGTTCTTCCGGTCGTCCTGCACACCGCCGACGGACTACGGATGACTCCCCGCGCATCCGGCCTCGATGCCGATCCGCGCCACCTCGTCGGGGCAATCGAGATCCCGTCGGACGCGTA
Organism: Rhodococcus sp. MS13; assembly: GCF_013277835.1. Classification (NCBI taxonomy): domain Bacteria; kingdom Bacillati; phylum Actinomycetota; class Actinomycetes; order Mycobacteriales; family Nocardiaceae; genus Rhodococcus; species Rhodococcus sp. MS13. The sequence goes on along the minus strand of NZ_VBTL01000011.1, from coordinate 41,218 downwards.
CGCGGATCGGGCATCGAACCCCGCTCTGAACGCGTTCGTGCAGGACTGGATGCGCGGAAACCCCATTGCCGCGATCACGCTCAGCGCCACCGACCACGACTTGGTGATCCGCTAGCCGAAACCAGCGCCGTCCACCGTGTCGCCTCGATTAGGCTCAGCAGATGGTCGACACCACACCCGACGTGCCGATATCACCCGTCGACGCTGCGAGCTTCCAGCTCGGTGTGGATGTCCAGCCGTACCTGGTCACTATTGCCGGTCTGCTCTCTCCGGGCGGCTTTGTCGACAGCGACGGTCGACCGGATCTAGCGCATCTTCACCGAACACTCGCCGCGCAGATCGCGCAGGAACCGTTGTTGCGGCAACGACCGATTGTGCGGCATGGGTCATGGTGGTGGACGGAAAGCAACATAGAGGTCGACCTCCATGTCTCACTGGAGGAACGCGGTCCCACCGAACCCGACTTCGAAGCGGTTTGTGGTCGACTTGTGATGCAACCCCTTGACACCACCCGACCGTTGTGGCACATCGCATTGATTCCTGTAGCTCGAACTGGTCAGTGCGGCATCGTCATTCGAGTGCATCATGCGGTTCTCGACGGCGCCGGTGCCAGCGACCTTTTCGAGCGCTTGTTCGCCTCGCCTGATTCGAAAAAACCCGACCCAGGGGCGCCACCAACGGCGAAAACCGGCCACTCCCCCGAGCCACACATCCCCCAGAAGGCCAGTTCCCTGGACCTCCTCCGATTTCGAATCGGGACGTTCCTACATCGGCCGATCCGATCACGGGTACTCCTCGGCACAATCGGCACCACTAGATCCATCGCTTCCGTCAGCACCCGGACCGCCCCGGTCGTGCGCGGTGCGCAAAGTGTGGGAGGCACATTGAACGATGCCTACCTCGTTGCAGCGGGCACCGGACTGCGATTCATCCTCGAAGATCGTGGCGAGTCCATTCCGAAAACGATCGCCGTATCGGTCCCCGTCGCAGTCACAGCGATCGGAGACGCACGCAACGCCGTCGGATTCATGATCATCGACCTCCCACTTCAAGAAACAGACCTGGAACGTGCCGTCGCAATCGTCGCGAAGCAAACTGCGGCCGCAAAACCGTCCGCACGTGCGGCAGGAACAACATTTCGGTCGCCGCGTGTAGCCGGCATCTTCGACAAATTCGCGAAGCGACAGCACATGATCGGTGCAGTGGTGTCCAATGTTCACGGACCACGCGGTCCGCTCACGCTCGACGGGGCAGCGCTCGTCCAACTCTGGCCGCTCGGCCCGTTGGCGGGCAATGTTCGAATCGGCTTCACAGCAGCGTCCTACAACGACAAATTCTGGATCGGAATCCAGACCGATGCCGAGCATCTCCCTCCGGCAAGCAAGATCGCGCAAGCCGTAGAACGAGCTCTCAACGAAATAGCCAGCACCACAAGCTGACTGGCACTTCATCACACTCGTTCGAGTCGGATCGAACCGAGGCATCTGCGGATTTCTCAACCCGGGTGTCCTGATCCAGCAGGACTCGAGTGATCGCGTGATCACCGAACAGTCACGCCCCCAGATGCTCCCGAAAATCTAGCCGAAGTTCAGTCGAAGAATCTGGCACTCAAGGTTGCAGAGTGCCAGATCGGTTGGTTATCATGTTCTCGCACAGTGAGTTCGGTCGCCGTCGAGGTGACGGTGGCCTTTCTTAGACGATACGGGAGGTGTGTTGCTGTGCTTCGTTTCGATCCCTTCACCGACATCGACGCGATCACCAAGTCCTTGCTTGCTACCGGAACCGGCAGCAACCGAAGTCCACGTTTCATGCCGATGGACCTCTACAAGATCGATGATCACTACGTCCTTCACGCCGATCTTCCCGGCGTCGACCCAGGATCGGTGGACGTACAGGTAGATGGCTCGACCCTGACCTTGACCGCGCACCGCAGTGCTCTCTCCCAAGATGGAGTGGCGTGGCTGGCCAGTGAGCGTTTCACGGGAACGTATAGAAGGCAGCTGTCCATCAGTGAGGACATCGACTCCGAGCGGATCGTCGCCTCGTACGACAACGGCGTGTTGACCGTGAGCTTGCCGATCGCAGAGAAGGCGAAACCGCGGCGGATCGAAATCTCGTCGGGGCCGCCGTCCAGCACTGCCAACTCCGAGGCAGAAACTCAGGGACAGATCGAAGCCTGACCTGAACGGCTTGGCACGAAATCGACTGTACAAGAACCTTTCATCCAGGAGGTCCACTATGCCCGCGCCAATCATGGCCCCCGCCGCAGCTCTGGCTGAACCGGTCGTCTGGAACGAAGATCCGCAGCGACAAAGGTGGTGGACGCGCATACTCGCGGCCAGCTCGCCGGAGAATTCATCCAACGACGAATTTCAACCCTGACAAGACCCGACCGCGATCGCCGAGTGCGTTCACCCGCAACTGAATTGAGGTCTTCCGTCCGTCTATTCGGGCGGACGGAAGGCCGTATTCAGTCGTCAAGCCCGGGCGAAACCTGAGGATCGTTCCACGACGAAAGCCGAAGATTCACCAACCTCAGCTAGATGAAGAATCGCCCGAAATGGGCGGAGCGGGACGAAACACTCACACAACAAGGACGAAGCGCGCCGACACCGGCCACCCGTGACACGTACGGTTACAACGCATACACACATCGTGTAGCCGGAATGTCCGGATTCATTGGGCCCACCGCAGTGTTTGATGCCAGAAAGTGACAACAGCCTGACGAATTTGGGAGCGCAGCATTTGTCATTGCCTTCACAGCTTTGATTCGCACTCGCCACTGTCATCGAGGATCAAGAACTCGATCTTCGCCCGCTCCCCGTCCGCATCGAAGACGTTGTCGCGGTCTGAGACACGCGCGATCAGTTCCGTCAGTGCCGCATGGATCGTCGTGTACAGAAATGTGCGGGGATCGGACACCCCCATCACGTCGTCAGTGTTCATCTGAACCTGCGCCGTAGCGGTACGCCTGCCCAGAAACACACGTGGAAGCCGGATCCCGGTCGGATCGGTCACCACGGTGATGTCGCCACCAACGACAACAAACAGATCGAAGTCGTACTGCATCGCGATGCCCCTCAGCCGGTGTCTGAGCCGAGTCAACTCCTCAATGAAGTCGAGCGGCACCGACGGTCCACCGAATACTGTTCTGAACGTGACCCCGCGAGTCATCGATCTGCCCCCTTTACGAATCATCCATTTCAGGATCGAGGGCCATACCCTCTGTGTCCCCCACGCCGAGTGCTCGGGCATATCGACCGGCATACCGCTCCAGTGCGACTGCTGAATCAGCCTCACCTGCCCATTGATCCGGAATCGCGGTGCCGTCACATGTTGTTCGCGACACTCGCGCCTCGGAGAACTCGACAGCGGTCCGGGTGAAGGAACACCGCACAAAACTCGTGGCCGCCGAGAATCGTGCGCCGCCGAAAGTGCACTCCACGAAAGAGGTATCGGCGAACTGCGCACCAGGCAGGTCTGTGTCGTCGAATGCACATCGTTCGAACACAGTATTGGGCACGGAGCGGAGCCCGCGTGCTTTGGCTCCAGTGAAATCGCAATCGACGACCCTCGGTCCGAGCGCCAGACGCGAGAGCGTGGCACCCCGGAAACTGCACCGTTCGAATCGGCGATTGAAACGGGTCTGTCCGGTCAGTGCCACGAAATCGAAACGACAGTCGAATAATTCGGATTCGAAGACGGAGATCGCACCCCGAGCGAAACTCAGATCAATCCGTTCCAACGTGAGATACCGGATGTCCAATCCACCGCTACCCGCTGTCAGGCCACGCACATCGATCAGCCCGTCATCGGTCTCCGCCCAGGGGGAGACGAGAGTGTGGGGCGGCTTGACGATCCGCGACTGATCGAGCAGCTGCGCCCGTAAATTGTCGACGCCCTCATCTGACCAACGTCGACGTAGGGAGGTGATCGCGGACCGGTTCACGGGCTCAATAGTATCGGCAAGATCCCCCGCGATTGGCCGTGGCTGCCCAAGAAGCGAACCGCCACGCATCAGCACTTCGGTAGGAATCACTTCTCGGAGCGCGCAAACAGCCGAACCGTGAAATGCACGGCCCGGCTGCAGCGCTCACGCGCACCAACTGGAACTCGGAGTTAACTCGGGTACTGGAACCGGTCGTATACGAATCGATGACTCATCCCAGGATCAGTATCGAATTATCCACTCTCACAGATTGATTACGGCGCCCACAAAGATCTGGTCGGGATCGGCGATCTGTGGATTGATGTCCCACAGCTGCTGCCAGGTGAGACCTCGTTCTGCAGCGAGGTCGAACAATGTATCACCGGCCGCAACGACTACCTCTTCGCCAGACACTGGAGCCTTCGACTCCGGAATGCTCTCTACCGGTGCAGATTCGGCTGCCTCAGAGTAGACGACGGGAACTGGCGCCGGTTCCGGTGCGGATTCGGGTGCTACTTCCGGTGCCGGCACGGGTGCGGGTGCGGGTGCGGGTGCGGGTGCGGGTGCGGGTGCGGGTGCGGGCACGATACTCGACCCGGTATCGCACGCCCCGATCGAACTCAGGAAGGACATGGGATCGACGGCGCCACCACTGTGAATGCGGAGGTGCAGATGTGGACCGGTGGAGCTACCGGTGTTACCCGTTGCCCCGATCTGGTCGCCTACCTCGACGTGCTGCCCCACACCGACCCAGGTTTCGGAGAGGTGGCCCATCTGAATCTGCTCGCCACTGTCCGCTTCCAACTGGATGTACGTTCCGTATCCACCCGGATCATTGGGTCCGGCAACAGAAATCGTGCCCGATGTCGGCGCGTGAAGCGCGGTGCCGACGTTGACAGCGAAGTCGACTCCGTCATGTCCCGCGTGGTACCCCTGCGAAAGTGATCCGCTTACCGGCCACTCCCAACTGCAACTCGCCGACCAGCCCTGCGCACCGGCGGTACCTGCATTGACAACTGCTCCGGCCCCCACAAGGGCGCCCAGTCCTGCAGTTACGGCGATGAATCGTTTTGTGCTGGAAGGCTTGTGTTTTCTGTGCTTACTCATATTTTCCTTGACTGATGTGCTCGGAGCCGGCGCAGGCTCTACCGCCAGACAGCACTCAGTACGTGCTGAGCTCCGCGGTGCATCGCACCGAGACTCCGTTGGAGTGAAATTTTCGGATTGCGCCATGGAGAGAAGTACGGTGACCACTCTCGAACGCGATCGCGCGCATAGACCCGCAGGTCTGTATCTCCTGGTGACAGCACAGGAGATACGGGTTTTACATCGAGGCAGTGCCTGAATCGATCGTTGATCGAGGACTACGAATGCCGGACCGAACTGAGGGCATTTCGTTCGAAGATCGACAGGGTGGGTGTCTACCCGGATGGTCGGAAATGGGGTGGAACATGGAGATCCTTGCGTTGCGGATGAGGAATCACCTCATACGCTGTCGCTTCACGACGCTCCACGCCACGGTTGAATTACCTGGGTACGTACCTGTTTTGCGCTTTCGACCCGACCGGTCGATATCAGGCGCCACTTCATTCCACGGCATCTGGTGAAAAAATCAGTGCCTCACATCACTTCTGGAGACGATACCGCGCCTCGGTCACCCGGCACGTCAGCGTTACCGAGATGGGACATACAGCTGGCATTGCTGCTACACGCCGAACGGGAGACCAGTGCACGTTCCGGCATCGGAAACGCGCGCTGATCTCCCGTCAGGTCGATCTACTAGCTAGTGCATCTACGGTTTGAGCTACTTCTCTGCTGCGTGATGGGCCGCGATGTATCCGTAAACCAGCCCCTGGCCGATCGTCGCGCCGGCGCCTGGGTAGGTGTGACCGAATGCGTTGGCCGCGGTATTGCCGATCGCGTACAGGCCGTCGATGACGCTGCCGTCCTCACGAAGCACGCGCGCATGCTCGTCCGCCTGCACACCGCCGCAGGTGCCCAGGTCGCTGAGCGTCATCTTCACCGCATAGAGGGCGCTCTTGTCGAGCTGGCGCAGATTCGGGTTCGGAGACACTGTCGGGTCGCCGTAGTACCGATCGTATGCACTGCCGCCGCGACCGAACTCCGCATCGCTACCTGCAGCAGCGGCCTCGTTGAACTTCTGGAAGGACTCGGCAAACGCATCCTCGGGGAGACCGACCTTTCGGGCGAGTTCGGCCGGACTGCTCGCCTGGTGCGCGATGCCCGACTCGAAGAACGCCTGCGGAAGCGGCTGGCGGGGGAAGATACCGCCTGCGAACACGTAGCTGTTGCGGTACTCCTGGTCGAAAACAAACCACATCGACTCGGCCGGATCGCCAGCCTTTTCCCGTTCGAGCACGCGCTGGCCGAACGACATGTAGTCCGTCGCCTCGTTCACGAATCGACGACCGGTCTGGTCGACGATGAAAGAGCCGGGCAGCGCACGCTCTGCGAGCATCACCATCGGCGGGCGGCCCTTGATGCTTGCCACCGCGGGGAACCACCAGGACTGATCCATCGATCCGATACCTGCACCGAGCTCTTGTGCTGCCTCGATCGCTTCGCCGGTGTTGCCCTCTGCGCCCAGGCTCTCATGCTCACCGAGGCTCTCCGACTGGTACTTGTGGCGCCACTCCATGTTGTGGTCGAACCCGCCGGCTGCCAGGACGACACCGCGCCGAGCGGTCACCGTCACTTCACGTCCGTCTTGCACCACAACTGCACCCGTTACGCGGCCATCTTCGGTGATGAGGCGAACCAACGACGTTTCCGTCCACACCGGGATGCCGGCCTGGACCACACCGGCGAACAGTCCGGCGGCGAGCGCCTGACCGCCCGCGATGTATTCACGCTTGAGGACGTACTTGCCGTAAACGCCTTGCGCCAGGCGGCGGATGATGCGGGGGATAGCCTTGCTCGGCTTCTTCACCATCAGGTTCATCCACTTGTAATCCGCACCCGTCACCGGCATCGGCAGTCCGGCTTCCATCAAACCGGGGCGCAGGCGACCGCGTTCCGCTCCCAGTACCGACGCGTCGAACGGCAGGCACTCGCAGGTACGTCCGGCGGCGCTACCGCCCGGCAGTTCGGGGTGGTAATCGGAGTATTCCTTGGCCCAGAAGAACTTCATGGGCGTCGTGCGGTAGAGCATGTCGACAGTGGCTGCACCGTTGTCGACGAAGGCTTCTCCTCGTTGGGCAGGGGCAGTGTCACCGACCACCGAACGCACGTATGTCTTCGCGCGCTCAACGGTGTCGCCCGCACCGGCATTCGCCAAGATCGGGTTGGCAGGCATCCAGAACGCACCACCGGACCGCGCCGTCGAACCGCCGACGTACTGCGTCTTCTCCACGATCAGCGTGGACAAGCCGAGTTCGTTCGCGGTGAGGGCGGCAGCCATGCCGGTACCGGACCCGATCACCAGTAGATCGACAACGATGTCCTTGGCTTGTGTCGCGGGGGGTGCCTGATTCTTAGCCATTGAACAAATCCCTTCACGTGGTTATCGACGTAGAACGCTAAGGCAGTCGCGGCGCAGAAGGTTCCAGATGCCCAGTCAGCGGGACATTGCGAGTGGATTGGCGAAAAACAGCTCCTGCCAAGGTTCGGACGTTGTGGCCGTCTCAGCAGAACTACGCCTTGCCCTCGTCGACCTTTAGGCTGCTCTCGTGACGACAGACTCCGGCATCGTTGACGAAGCGCTCGGCACCCTTGTCCGCGGGCACTACGTCTTGTCCGACGGTGAGCGATTGGACGACGACTACTACAGCCTGACCTGCAACCTCGACGGGCGAGCCGTCGGATTTATCGCCCACTCACTCGAGCCTGACGCCGTACGCGGCATGCTGCCCCGCCTACGCCACGTCTTCGACCAGCACGAGGCTCTTCATCGTCTGGCTGTCGAAGCGATTGTCAACGAATTCAGCGAAGAAGCTCCGTCACGAGGCGAAGTGATCGATGCACTGCGCGATTTGGTGCTCGAGTCCGTCGAGGTCTTTCCCGACAACCGCGATCCTCGTCTCGGACTATCTGCTGACGTTCCTCGGCACCGATGAAGAATAATCATCTGCATGAAATGGAACACCCCTACAGAGACCGGCTGGTTCGTGAACCTTGCCGAAGGTGGTTCGGCCGTATCGATATTCGATCCGTCGGGGAGCGTCCAAGGCGAACTGATTCCCGCACCCGACGACGAATTGGAGAGCGTTTCCGGCGGGCGGAAGAGGAAATCGTCAACAGCCGAGCAGGATCGACCAAGGCTCGCATTCCGCAAAGGCCGACCTGCATCGCTTCGATTGTCCGACGGAACGATCGGGACTCTGATCGACCAGAGACCCAAGGCCATGCGCCGCAAGAACAAGCTGTGCGAAGTCGATATCGCGGGCAGAAGATACCTCTTCGTTCATTCATCGGGCCGAAAGGCAACGGCCCGGCGTGACGGAATCGCATTGGCTCACATGGAACGTGGGCGATGGTCCGGTAGAAGTATCGTCACCAGAAGAACCCTCACGGCGACGGACGGCCTTGACGAATGCGTCCTGACACTGTTTCAGAAGGTGGTGACACCTGGACGTACCGGCGCCTTCGATCAGGCGCTGACCGACCTCAGCAACATATGACGCACGTACGCCACATTCGATGGATCTCAACCGCACTCGAGATACCAACTGTCAACTCTTAGGTCCACGGACATGCCTTGGACACAATGAGTTTCACATCTCGAATCGGAAGGCTGAAGCCAGATCATCTATCAACTCGTGGGCACTCTGGATTCGCAGCAACAGAATATGTTGCAGGCCAGGATAAACGAAATTTCTTGTCGAACTCCTCGATCCCGTCGTCAGCAAACTGAACAGGACCATCAACAACGCTGTCGACCCCAACAACATCTTGAATCCGCGCGTTCTGATCCCCTCGAGCGGTTCGACGGACGGCAGCTGAGGCCGCTACATGTATCGAATAGCGACGAGTACCTGAATTCTCCTGTGCAACCGGATATGGTGAGGCTGTCGTCTTCAATGCGGCGGTGCAAGAAGGAAAGTTACGACCAAGACGTTATGTCGGGGAATAAGCAAATCGCCTGGATATGGCTGGAGGCCTCCGTGATGAATCTCGTTCGCAGACTGAGCGTCTGCACATCCGTCGTGATCACGTCGGCTCTGACGTCGGTAGCGCTCGCTTCCGCTGCGGTGACCATTCCATTCCAGATCAACCCTGCGCCGTACGGCAACCCGAACGGCAGCTTCGACGCGCCGGCGGTCCGCTGCGTAGCTGTAGTCGGCGAACTACCCGGCACGGTGACGATCACCGGAGGCAAGGAAGACCGCTGGGGATGCCTGCTCTCATCCGAAGTGCGCTGGCTGAACCTTTCGACCGGGGCCTCCGGCTCCGCTCGTCTCTCGGACGGCCTGAACGGAGTCCCGGCAGGGGCGATCGTGCAGACCGGGACCGGTCAAGTCGCTGTCGCCGTGACGTCTGTGGCCGGATCCATCATCACCCCAGGTGTCGCATCGTTCTACGTGCCGTAGCACCAGAACTCCGCATCGCGGACGCGGTGGGGCCTAAGGTCCTGTTTACCGACCCGTCATCCCGGTTAGCCTGAAAAGACGCTACCGAGAGGACTCTCATGACCTCGTCAGTGCACGAAACGATCGCAGTGGATCTGGATTTGATCGACCTGTACAAAGACCTCCACGGCAACCCGGAACTTGGATTTCACGAGCATCGAACGTCCAGTCTGGTGGAAGGACATTTGACAGCACTGGGATTCGACACGACTACCGGCGTCGGGACAACCGGAGTCGTCGGAGTCCTGAAGAACGGAGCGGGCCCCACAGCGCTGCTGCGTGCGGACATGGACGCCCTCCCGGTTCGGGAAGAAACCGGATTGGACTACGCCAGCACCGTGACAACGACCGACGATCAGGGGAAGACCGTCTCGGTCAGCCACGCGTGCGGCCATGACCTGCATACGACCTGCTTACTCGGTGCAGCCCGGATCCTCTCGCAGGACACGACGACCTGGTCCGGCACTCTTGTCCTCGTCTTCCAACCGGCGGAGGAACTTGGCGCGGGTGCGCAAGCCATGGTCGACGACGGACTGTTCGAGCGATTCCCGAAGCCCGACATCGTTCTCGGCCAACACGTATCGCCGCTACCGGCAGGCACGATCGCCGGGCACGCCGGCCCCTCGTATGCGGGATCGGACTCACTTCGTGTGAGACTGGTCGGAAAGGGCGCCCACGGATCTATGCCGGAGAACTCGGTCGATCCCGTGGTCATGGCGGCCGAAACCGTGTTGCGTTTGCAAACTGTCATCTCACGCGAGGTCCCGAGTACTGCAACAGCTGTCCTCACCGTCGGCTCCATCCATGCTGGAGATGCCGCCAACGTCATTCCCGGCGAAGCAGAACTGCAACTCAACATCCGCAGCTACGACGCAGTTGTGCGTCAGCGCATCCTGGATAGCGTCGACCGCATCGTCCAGGGCGAAGCGGCCACCGCCGGCGCTCCCACCCCACCGATCATCACCGAGACGGAGCACTTTCCGATCGTCGTCAATGACCCGGCGGCGCTGGACAAGACACTTGATGCGTTTGCCGAATGGTTGGGGACGAACAAGATTCTCGATCCCGGCGCAGGAGCAGGTAGTGAAGACGTCGGCATTCTCGCGACCAGTGCCGGTGCGCCACTGTCGTACTGGTTGTTGGGCGGTACCGACCCTTCACTGTTCACGACAGGTGACATGACCGATCCGGCTTTGCGAACCGTGCCGTCGAACCACTCCCCGCACTACGCTCCCGTGATCGAGCCGACCCTGACCATCGGTGTGAACGCCTTGGTCGTCGCGGCCAGGACGTGGCTCCCAACTCCCTAGGGTGTTGCGGGTCCGCAATCGATCGACCGTCCACACGATCAAGGCTGCAAACGCGTAGGCGCCGCCGAGAATACTTGCAGCGCCCCACCCTGCCGCGTCGAAAACCATAGTGGTGGAAACCGCCCCAGCCGCGCTGCCCAACGAATAGAACACCATGTAACTACCGATGGTCCGCCCGGCCGATTCCGGTTCATCCGCGACGATCAGGTTCTGGCTCGAGACATGAACAGCCTGCACGGCGAAGTCCAACGCAACAACACCGACTACGACTAACACCAGCGAGTGCGTCGCCTGCGCGTTGAAAACCCAAGACAGCAAGAGAACGACCAACGACGCCCCGGTGACGCGTTGGGCTTTGCCTTGATCGGCCCAACGTCCGGCACCGATCGCGCCCAATGCTCCGACGCATCCGGCGATTCCGAAGAGCCCGATCTGTGTGGTCGACAATCGCCATGGCTCCTCGCTCAGTGGTAATGCCATACCGCTCCAGAGCGCACCGAAGGACGCGAACAGGAACAGGGTGATCAGAGCCCTCGTGCGAAATAGTCGGTTCGTAAGAGTCAATGTCACGACCGATCCCATGGCACGCGCATACGAACCCCGATCCGAGTGCGAACGAAGGTCTTTCGGCAGCATCGTCAACGCGACAGCCGCGATGAGGACCGAAATCAAGGTGGATCCGGCGTAGACCGCCCGCCAGCCTGCCAGATCCGCAACTGCGCCGGCGACAGTTCGAGCGAGGATGATGCCGACAACAACGCCGCTGGTGATCACACCGATGTTTGCGCCGCGCTCATCTGGGTCGCTGATTGCCGCAGCGTAGGCGACTACGACTTGAACGACGACCGAGAACGTGCCTGCGACAGCCATCCCGATCAGCAGTTGCAGATTCGTGGTGGCAAGAGCAACAAGCATCGTTCCTGTTGCAGCAGAGACGATCTGGATTGCGATCAATTTTTTGCGATTCACGAGATCGCTCAGTGGCACCAACACGATCAACCCCACCACGTAACCCATTTGGGCGAGTGCGACTACGAAGCCGAGGCCGGCCGGAGGGATGGAAAGATCTGAACCGATTTGCCCGAGGAGCGGCTGTGCGTAGTAGATATTGGCTACCGAGACACCGCAGAGCACCGCGAGCAACAGGCGAAGTCCACGAGGCATTTTGAACTTGTCCCGTGTGTTCTCGACAGCATGACGTGCAGTCACTTCCACCTCAATTTGGTTGCGTTTTGATACCATTTGAAGACTATGTCAATACAGTTTCAAAACGCAACCAATGAGGAACCCGATGCCTGATCGCACGCAATGGACGGACCCGCACTGCCCGACGGCCCGAGCGGCCGACATCATCGGCGACAGATGGTCGCTGTTGATCGTGCGAGACGCCTTCGACGGATCGTCGAGATTCAGTCAGTTTCAGCGAAACCTGGGCATCGCAAAGAATATCTTGACGTACAGGCTGAAAACCCTTGTCGAGCAAGGAATTTTCGAAGTCCGGCCGAACGAGCAAGGTACCCGCAACGAGTACATCCTGACCGGACGCGGTATGGATCTGTTCATCGTGATCACGAGCCTGCGGCAATGGGGAGAGCGCCACGCCTTCGATGACGATGAGCCACACTCGATCTTGATCGACGACACCACGGGCGATCCGGTGCCCAGGCTTCGACTGATCAACGCACGGAATATCGACCTGGACCCGACAAGTACACATGTGGAGAAGATCGAGGAAGGTTGACCCGCAACTCGCCAGATCGGTAGATGGGCGCACAGGATTCGAAGTTCGCGCATACTCCGATCATGACTGTCGATCTCGAGTTTTCCTGGCCGCAGTTTCTCTGGATTGCATTCATCTTCGTCGGCGTGCCCACAACTATCGGCGCGAGCATCATCTGGACAATCTGGCGTTCGGAACGAACTGGCGTGGAGCACTCCACGACCGCCCTCGACGCCGGGCGCACGGGATCGGGCCCACTCGGACTGTGGCGCACCGGCCTGTTGGCCTTTGCGCTGGGCCTTCTGTCTTGTGTGGGCTGGCTCAGCTGGTCAGCCGACTACAAAGGCGGATTCCGCGGCCCCGGCCTGCCTGCCCCGACGCAGTTTCCTCCCTGGCAGGTGTTTGCCTGCGGATTAACGGTGATCCTCGCGTGTTTCGTTTCCGCACATCGCTCGCGATGGATGAAGGCAGGCGGCCTGACTGCAGCTGCCGGCACGGCTGCGGGATTCACCACAGCATTCAGTATCGACGCCAGTACTGATGTCACCGGACAGGCAGGCGTGGGCGTCGCACTGTCCACGATCGGATGGGGCCTCACCCTTACCGCACTGATGCTTCTGCGCGGCAAGTGGTCGCGACGAGGATAAATCTATTGCTCAGTGCGGTTCACCCGCGGCGCGTTTCAGTGGCGCGGGCAGTGTCGTCGAGGTGGCAGTCGAATCTTGACGGAGGAATTGACGTGATGCCCAGGCGGATCAGTATCGCGAATAGTGCTGCATCTCCTCACGATCGGCAGCGCAGATGCACTTTCGATCGAGACCGCGGTCGGCTGTCACTGCGCAGAACCGAACGCCGAGCGGATCGTGGGATTCCATACTGTGCTGACACGCAGGGCAGATGGACGGCGTGTTCTGATCCGCGTCTGTCGACTCGGCTTGCCCTGGTGCATTCGACACATCGGACGGGTTCGACGCCATACAGGCGCTCCAGTTCTCGGCCGTTCGACCACAGACCGGGTTGGCGTCGAGGACGACATGGCTTGACCGCGCATATACGAATGACCCTCGACGTACCCCCACGCTACTCGCTTCGGCGCACCGGTTTGTACCAATTTCTGCCACGCGACAATCACCGTCGAGCAGGATAGAACTACAGCACGCACCATTTCCGTGCAGCGTTCGAATCCGTGCAGCATCCGAAGCGAAAGGGCTTCTTATGAACACTTTCCAACGTGTATCCGCCGCCGTCAACGTAGTGGTCCAACCACTGATCGGCGCTCCGATCGTGGGCAAATTACTCGGCCGTTCAATGACCGTCATCACCTACGTCGGCCGCAAATCGGGACGTACCTTCAGCGCGCCCGTGTCCTACAAAAGAAAAGGCGACCATGTGACGATCGGAGTTGCCATGCCGGACAAGAAAAGCTGGTGGCGCAATTTCTATCCGGAACAAGGCCCCATCGTTCTCCAACTGGACGGTATCGATCGTCCTGGCGAAGCCCTCGCACATCGAAAAGGCAAGGGAGTTTACGTTTCGGTCGAACTCGCGCCTACGGACTGAAACGATCGAAACGGCACCGGCGCAATCACATTCACTTCACACTGATCGCCTAGCCGTACCTCGGTGATCCATATCTCGTCGCGATCGGGACCTTTGACTCTGTGCAATCGACACTCGGTCTCGCACCGTTCGACGCGGGTTTTTTGTCGACCGTTTGACGAACAACCCGTCCTTGCCAGTACATTACCGTCCGGTAACATCGATGGCAGGCGCGAGCTGGAAGAGGTGACCACCGTGACGATCGGCATCTATCTGGTCGACGACCACGAGATCGTCCGTCGTGGATTGGCAGACCTGTTGAATCAGGTATCGGGATTCAACGTTGTGGGCGAGGCGTCGTGTGTTCGCGAAGCTTCGGATGGAATACCCGAATGCCGACCCGACGTGGTCGTCATGGACGTCAGACTTCCCGACGGCAACGGTGTGGAACTGTGCCGGGAACTGGCGTCGACCTGTCCGGAAGCGGCCACGTTGATGCTCACGTCGTACTCCGACGACGACGCCCTACTCGACGCCCTGATCGCCGGCGCACGCGGATTCGTCCTCAAGAACATCCGCGGCCACGACCTGGTATCCGCGATCCGTACGGTCGCCACCGGCAAATCGCTGTTGAACACTCAGGCGGTGGTCGGTTTGGTCCGGCGCATCCGATCCGAGCAGGAGTCGGGTACTGCGGCAGCACTGTTGACCGATCAGGAACTGTTGATCTTCGAGTTGATCGGCAAGGGGCTGAGCAATCGAGAGATCAGCACGCACGCGGAACTCTCGGAGAAAACAGTCAAGAACTACGTCTCACGCATCCTCGAAAAACTGGGTCTCGAACGTCGAACTCAGGCTGCAGTTCTGGCGACAAAGCTTCGTGCGGGCACTGCTCACCCGGATCCATCGGGACAGGCGACCACACACCTACTGACGCCGTCCGGTTCACCATTCTCCGCCACTACAGGCACACACCATGCCAGGTAGCCGCGACGCGCTCATGCTCAGCCTTTTCGGCGACATCGCCGGAAGCGCAGAGCTGACTGCCCTCAACCCGACTGCAATTCCCAAACTGCTCAGTGCCGTACTGACCGTCGGGTCCACCCTCCAACTCGACGAAACGCTGCAACAGATAGTCGATGTCGCAAGACATGTGCTCGAAGCGGACTACGGTGCGCTCGGCGTGAAGTCTCCCGACGGCCGCTTGTCGCGCTTCATCCATTCCGGTTTGAATCAGGGGCAGGTTGCCAAGATCGGGCATCTTCCCGAAGGTCACGGACTGCTGGGCCTGGTCGTTCAAGAACCTTGTCCGGTTCGAACCGACCGAATCGCCTCACACCCGTCCTCGGCGGGGTTTCCAACCAATCACCCACCGATGGACACGTTTCTCGGTGTTCCGATCTTCGTCAGGGGCGAGGTGTTCGGCAGCATCTACCTCGCGGACAGCTCGGAACGGACTGCATTCGACGACCGTGACGAGGCCGTACTCCAGATTCTGGCAAACGCTGCGAGCATCGCCATCGACAATGCGCGTCTGTTCGAGGAATCCCAAACGCGGGAAGCGTGGCTCAAGGCCGTCGCCGCCGTAAACGCACGCCTGCTCAGTGGAGGATCTCGCGACGAGACACTGGCCGAACTGGTTCGCACGACGCGCCGTCTCACCGACGGCAATCTGGTGTGCATAGTTCGCTACGACCTCGGCGAAGGGCCGGGTGTTCACGTCGCAGAATCCCGGACTCGCGGGACGACCGTCTCGGACGGCACAGTTCTCGATCTTTCCGGAACCGTGATCGACGAAGCTGCCCGCAGCCGGCGAACGATTTCCGCCCCCAGTGCCAGCGCTGTTCCGGCACTGCATGTTTCCAGCGAGGAATCCGTCGTCGCACTCCCATTGTCGGGAACCTCGTTCGGCGGCGGCGTCCTCTTTGCATCACGCCGCAGCGATCGTCCGTGGGGCGTCGATGAGATCGAGCAGCTGACGGCAATGGCCGACATCGCCGCTGTCACTGTCGAATTCGCCGAACAGCAACGAAAAGAGCGACTGGTCGACGTCCTCGAAGATCGAGACCGAATCGCGCGTGATCTTCACGACCACGTCATTCAGCAGTTGTTCGCCACCGGATTGAGTTTGCAGGGGGCATTGCAACGTCCCGGCGACGAGGAAACCATTCGCACGGTGTTGGACAACTCCGTTGATCAACTCGATCGAACGGTCCGCGAAATCCGCACCGCAGTCTTCGACCTCCACACGAGCGAGATGTCGACTCCCACAAGCCTGCGACGCCGATTACTCGACGCCGTCAACGGTCTGTCCGGTCACTCGTCGATCACTCCCAGCGTCACTTTCGAGGGGACCATCGACAGTTCCGTCCCGGCTCGACTCGCCCCGCACGCCGAAGCCGTTGTGCGCGAAGGGTTGAGCAATGCTCTGCGGCACGCCCATGCCAACGCCATCGACGTCACCATCCGGGCAACGGAAGATCTTGTCATCAGCATCGTCGACGACGGTGTGGGAATCGACCAGGCAACCAGAATCCACGGTCTCGACAACCTGGCGACCCGCGCTCGTCAGTGCGGCGGCTCGAGCAACATCACCAGCGAGAACGGCGTCACCGAATTGGTGTGGCGAGTTCCGCTGAGCCCCAGGCGAAGTCCGTTGTCAATCCAGCACGGTTGAGCGTCAGAGCGGATCCAGTTGGGCCTTGAGCAGGCAGAACTCGTTACCTTCTGGATCGGCCAGGACATGCCATTGTTCCTGCCCCGTCTGGCCGATGTCGGCCGGCCGCGCACCAAGACCCAATAGGCGTTCCAGTTCGGCTTCCTGATCGCGGTCGGTGGCGTTGACGTCGATATGCAGGCGGGGCTTACCCTTCTCCGGTTCGTCTCTGCGACTGAGGATGATCGTCGGCTGCGGACCGCCGAACCCTTCGCGCGGGCCGATCTCCAGAGAACCGTCGTGCATTCGATCGAGCACGACGAAGTCCAGGACCTCGCACCAGAACCGCCCCAGAACCTCAGGATCCCGGCAACCGAGCACCAATTCACTGATACGACATGCCATGACAACTCGCTTTCCATCCGCAAGGACAATTGTCTTTCGACCGTACCGGACCACGTGATCTACGCCATGCCGCCCTGTCCGATCCTCGGGACCTTTTCCCCTCGTCCGAGGTCGTGGCCGCCGCGATCATTGCGTTTATGTTCCACAGTCCCAAGAATTCTCGGTATTTCGTCACGTCGATGCGCACAGGCGGCCGTCGTGGTTGATCTCGCGCCCCGGCCGGTCGACGAGGTCGATATCCACGTCGGCGCAACTCCCCGGACCGCTCCGAAGGGTTCGAAACTGGTCGAGATCCTGAGGACCACCGATCACAAGATGATCGGGCTGATGTACATCGTGACATCGTTTGCCTTCTTCCTGATCGGCGGACTGATGGCGCTGCTCATGCGCATGGAATTGACTGTCCCGGGAATGCAATTCCTGTCAAACGAGCAGTACAACCAGTTGTTCACCATGCACGGCACGATCATGCTCTTGCTGTACGCGACCCCGGTCTTCTTCGGATTCGCCAACTACCTCATGCCGCTGCAGATCGGCTCGCCGGACGTGTGTTTCCCGCGGCTCAATGCGTTCAGCTACTGGTTGTATCTCTTCGGCGGCCTGATCGCCTCCGCCGGGTTCGTAACACCCGGTGGTGCAGCAGATTTCGGCTGGACCGCTTACGTGCCACTCACCAGCGAACTCCACTCCCCCGGTATGGGTGCCGACCTGTGGATCATCGGGCTTACTCTCGGCGGCGTCGGCACCATCCTCGGCGCAGTCAACATCGTTTCGACGATCGTCTGCCTGCGGGCCCCCGGGATGACGATGTTCCGCATGCCGATCTTCACGTGGAATGCGCTGGTCGCCAGCATGCTGATCCTCCTCGTTTTTCCGCTGCTCGCTGCTGCCTTGATCGGGCTGTGGGTGGACCGGCACCTGGGAGCGCATTTGTTCGACCCCGCGACAGGTGGAGTCATGTTGTGGCAGCACCTGTTCTGGTTCTTCGGCCATCCCGAGGTCTACATTCTGGCGCTTCCGTTCTTTGGCATAGTCTCCGAGATCTTCCCTGTCTTCAGCCGCAAGCCGATCTTCGGATACACCGGATTGGTCTACGCAACACTGGGAATTGCAGCTCTGTCGATCGCTGTGTGGGCGCACCACATGTACGCAACCGGCGCCGTTCTCCTCCCCTACTTCTCGTTCATGACCTTCCTCATCGCAGTTCCCACCGGAGTCAAGTTCTTCAACTGGATCGGCACGATGTGGAAGGGGCAGTTGACTTTCGAGTCGCCGATGCTGTTCTCCGTCGGCTTCCTGGTCACATTCCTGTTCGGCGGACTCTCCGGCGTAATTCTCGCAAGCCCGCCCCTGGACTTTCATGTCACCGACTCGTACTTTGTTGTCGCGCATTTCCACTACGTCCTCTTCGGAACAATCGCGTTCGCGACATACGCCGGAATCTATTTCTGGTTCCCGAAAATGACCGGCCGGATGTTGGACGAGAAGCTCGCCAAGATTCACTTCTGGTTGACACTGATCGGCTTTCACGCGACATTTCTCGTCCAGCATTGGCTCGGCGCTCAGGGTATGCCTCGGCGGTACGCGGATTACCTGCCGTCGGACAATTTCACTCTTCTCAACACGATCTCGACCGTCGGCGCGTTTGTGCTCGGAGCCTCGACGATTCCGTTCATCTGGAACGTTTTCAAGAGCTATCGGTACGGACGGATCGTGACGGTCGACGATCCCTGGGGATTCGGAAACTCACTCGAATGGGCGACGTCCTGCCCTCCACCACGACACAACTTCACCGAACTCCCCCGAATCCGCAGTGAGCGGCCGGCATTCGAACTGCACTACCCCCACATGGTCGAGAGGATGCGCGACGAGGCGCACGTCGGACTGCTTGGTCACAAGCCGGTTTCCACGGTAAGCACAGAGGTGAAATGACATGAATGACGGCACGAAGTATCGAGCTTGGGCAGAAAGTCAGCAGGTTGAACGCCGAGCGAAACCCGGCCATCTCCTGATGCCGTTGCTCGTCCTCATGTTCGCAGTCACGACGCTCGTGTGGTTGCCCCTGACAACTGCCGCTTGCTCGATAGTGGTTGCAGGATTGCTGTTCGGCACTGTCCTGCAAGCCAGTTCGCATTCAACAGAACCTTCGACAGACATAACGCGAGGAGCTCGGAATGACCTCCCAACTTTCGACTGACGTCTTCACCTCGGAGTGGTCCGCAGACGGAGCGGTCGTCGTGTGCATCGATGGATCCCCGCTGCGCACCGACGTGATCACGTGGGCGGCCGAGTTCGCGCATCGCCACAGTCTCTGGATGCGAATAGTTTTCGTAGCTCCGAACACCGCAGATCCGAACACCGGCGATCCGAATACCTCGGCATCACCGACCGGCCTGTTCATGGAAGCCATTCAGATCGCAGAGTCGGTGTCGCCAGATCTTCGGATCCGGACCGATCTGATCTCCGGGGAGAACACCGCAATCCTCACCGCGTTGACGTCCGAGGCCGCCTTGATCGTCAACCCCTTGATCGTCACTCAACAGGACGATCTCACTGCACCCGCCCCGGCATGTTCATTCGCAACAGTCGGAACTTCGTGTGAAAGCCAGGCTACGGCTGATCTTCCCGTTGTCGTCGGTTTGGACGGAAGCGCCTACAGCGAAAGCGCTCTGGCCATTGCATTCAAGGAAGCCGAGGCCGCGAACACCGAACTGGTCGTCGTGCACGCTGTCCCGCCGGAGGCCGAGCTGAGTCGAAACTTCGAAGCCGGGCACGCGCCCCAGCATTCGACGCCGCTGACGTGGCAACTTTCAGGTTGGGCCACGCTCTACCCCGGCGTCACCATCCGACAGATCGAGTACGACGGCCCTTCGGTTGCCATTCTGGAACAACTCTCCACCGAGGCACGGCTTCTCGTCGTGGGCCGGCGCGGCCGAGGTTCGTTCGACGACACCGCTCTCGGCACCACGAGCAGTGCAATGATTCGAAAAGCTCACTGCCCGGTCATCGTTGCGAGCGAAGCCTGAATTGGATCCTCGCTCGGTCAGAACCCGTAGCTGTGGATGGGTGCGAGCTGACCGGCGTGGTGGGCTTCGATCACGAAACGCTCGTGGTCGACCAACTTCTCCGGGAGTTCGTCAACCGGCCACCACCGCAGATCTGCAGATTTCAACGGCTCCATCCGGCGTGGTTCACCCGACCACGTGCGGCATTCGTAGAAGAAGTCCACTCGATGATCCACCGGGTCGACCCCTTCCGCATGTCGGCGATGCAATACGGTGAGTGGCTTCAGTTCCGAGGAAAGCAGCTCCACGCCAAGTTCTTCCGCGGCCTCCCTGACAGCCGCATCGAGTGCCGACTCCCCCAGTTCGACGTGTCCCGCAGCAGCGTGAGCCCAGTATCCGTCCATGAAACCGGTGCCCTCACGCAACTGCAACAGCACCTCCGGCCGTTGCGCCGGGTTGCTTCGACGAAACATCACGTACACCGCTGGTACCAGCGCAAATTGATCGGCCACATGACCACGCTATCGTGCGGGAAACGGCGGCGCCCCGCGAGAACAAAGCTCGCGGGGCGCCGTCGGCTAATCTGCTGAATCAGTTGACGTCGAACCTGTCGAGGTCCATCACCTTGGTCCAGGCGGCAGCGAAGTCCTCGGCGAACTTCTGCTTCGCGTCTTCGCTGGCGTACACCTCGGAGAGTGCGCGCAGTTGCGAATTCGATCCGAAAACAAGGTCGACCGCAGTTGCCGTGTACTTCGGATCTCCAGTCGCCCGATCAACCCCGTCGTAGACGTTCTCTTCCGTCTTCGACGGCTTCCACTCGGTACCCATGTCGAGAAGGTTGACGAAGAAATCGTTGGTCAACGTCTCGGGACGGTCGGTGAACACCCCGTGGCCGGTCTTGCCGAAGTTCGCGTTCAGCGCGCGAAGTCCGCCGACCAGAACTGTCACCTCGGGCGGGGTCAGCGACAGCATGTACGCGCGGTCGACCAACAGAATCTCTGCCGGAATCTTCTCCCCTCCCTTGAGGTAGTTCCGGAATCCGTCGGCCCGGGGTTCGAGTACCTCGAACGAGTCGACGTCTGTCTGCTCCTGAGTCGCATCCGTACGTCCCGGCGTGAACGAGACCGTGATGTCTTGTCCGGCGTTCTTCGCGGCCTGCTCGACTGCCGCTGTACCACCCAGAACGATCAGGTCGGCAAGTGAAACCTTGGCTCCACCAGCCTGGTTGAATTCCTGCTGAACTCGCTCGATGGTCTGAAGCACCGCGGAGAGGGCTGCGGGCTCGTTGACTTCCCAGTTCTTCTGCGGCTCCAGGCGAATTCGAGCACCGTTGGCGCCGCCGCGCATGTCAGTGCTGCGGAAGCTCGCAGCCGACGCCCACGCGGTCGACACCAACTGTGAGACGGACAGCCCGGAATCGAGAAGTCGACTCTTGAGGATCGCGATGTCCGCGTCCCCGATCAGTTGATCATCGGCCGAGGGAACCGGGTCCTGCCACAACTGCGGTTCGGGAACCCACGGTCCCAGGTAACGCGTGACCGGTCCCATGTCGCGATGCAGGAGCTTGTACCAAGCCTTGGCGAACTCTTCAGCGAATTCTTCGGGATGATCGAGCCAACGCCGTGTGATTTTCTCGTACGTCGGATCCAGGCGTAGGGAGAGGTCGGTGGTCAGCATCGTCGGAGTACGTCCGGCCGACGAATCGAACGGATCCGGGATCGTGCCGGCCCCCGCGCCATCCTTCGGGATCCACTGCCACGCACCCGCCGGGCTCTTGGTCAGCTCCCAGTCGTATCCGTACAGAATCTCCAGGAAAGTGTTGTCCCACTTCGTCGGAGTGGGAGTCCACACGACCTCGAGACCACTGGTGATCGCGTCCTTACCCACGCCCGTACCGAAGGCGCTCTTCCAGCCCAGTCCCTGTTGCTCGACGGGTGCGCCTTCCGGTTCGGGTCCGACGAGGTCGGCCGGACCGGCACCGTGTGTCTTGCCAAAGGTGTGGCCGCCGGCGATCAGCGCGGCCGTTTCCACGTCGTTCATCGCCATGCGAGCGAAGGTTTCTCGGATGTCGCGGGCGGCCGCTACCGGGTCCGGTTGTCCGTTGGGTCCTTCGGGATTGACGTAGATCAGGCCCATCTGAACTGCGCCGAGCGGTCCGGACAGCTCACGGTCTCCGCTGTAGCGCTCGTCGCCGAGCCAGGTGTCCTCAGGACCCCAGTAGATCTCCTCGGGCTCCCAGATGTCTTCTCGGCCGAAGCCGAAGCCGAAGGTCTTGAACCCCATCGACTCCAGAGCGCAGTTGCCTGCGAACACCAGCAGGTCGGCCCAGGAAACCTGCTTTCCATACTTCTGCTTGACCGGCCAGAGCAGGCGACGTGCCTTGTCGAGGCTGGCGTTGTCCGGCCAACTGTTGAGCGGGGCGAAACGCTGAGCGCCCTGACCGCCACCGCCGCGGCCGTCTGCGATGCGATAGGTGCCGGCAGCATGCCAGCTCATACGCACGAAGAGTCCGCCGTAGTGTCCGTAGTCGGCCGGCCACCAATCCTGCGACGCCGTCATCAAGGCAATGACGTCACGTTTGAGCGCCTCGACGTCGAGCTTGGCAAATTCCTGCGCATAATCGAAGTCGGCTCCCATCGGATTCGACTTGGACGAATGCGCATGCAAGACAGAGAGATCCGGCTGATTCGGCCACCAGTCCCGGTTGGTTCTCGGACGATTCCCGGTCGGTGTCGGAGACGGGATCGCGGGGTTTTCACTTTCGCTGGTGCTCGCGGTGTTTCCATCGTGAGCAACCGGGCAACTATCGGACACGGTAATCCCTCCATGAGCGAGTAGAACGGACTTCGATCACGGGTGTGATCGCAAACTCTGAGTTGTCGAACAGTCGGCACACAGGCCCCAGTAGATGACCTCGGCTTCATCGAGGACGAAGCCGTTGTGCGCCGACGGCGTCAAGCACGGTGCCTCTCCGACTGCACAGTCGACATCTGCAACGGCCCCACAGGACCGGCAGACGACGTGATGGTGGTTGTCACCGACGCGAGACTCGTACAGCGCCACCGATCCGGACGGTTGGATCCGCCTGATCAGCCCGGCGTCGGTGAGAGCGTGCAACACGTCGTAGACCGCCTGCCGCGACACCCCTGGCAGAACAGCCCGCACAGCATCGAAGACAGTCTCGGTGGCTGCGTGTGGGCGTGCATGCACAACCTCGAGCACCGTGACTCTGGGACGAGTCACGCGAAGCTCAGCGTTACGCAGTTG
This sequence comes from Rhodococcus sp. MS13, assembly GCF_013277835.1. NCBI lineage: Bacteria > Bacillati > Actinomycetota > Actinomycetes > Mycobacteriales > Nocardiaceae > Rhodococcus > Rhodococcus sp. MS13. Next base: position 17,800 of record NZ_VBTL01000011.1, on the reverse strand, counting down.
GGCTGCATAATCCGGCGTCGAAGGCACCTTTCCACTATTGCGCAATCTTCTGGACTGAACCCAGACTTTCGCGAAAATCCTCGCCTACGCGGATTTGCCGACCGATTCGTCAGCGCTCCGAACAGGACGAACGGGCCCGGGAATCATGGGAGATGAACTGGGGGTAGGTCTTGTTGCGCCAGTCGCAGTTCAGCGGCGGCGATGACGCCGGGGAAGTAGTAGTGCCCCTCCGGCGACTGAACAAGAGATGCAGCGTCGATACCGTCGACTTCCCATACGTCAACCGCGCCGCCGGTGTTGTTCATTCTGACAAACCAGTCCCGTTCGCCCTCGTCGCTGGCGAGGAAGCATCCCTCCTGCTCTGCTCGTAGACTTCCTGCGATTCCGCGAGCTGAGCCCATTCGGCGCCAGTCCAATCCATACCGCTGGATCGACGCACGGTTCAAGGCGGAGGTGACGTGGTAGCGGGTCGACATCGTCCAAAGGTAACAATCTTCCGTTTGTTCCAACTACGGTGAAGGGGAGAATCCGCCGAGGTCAGGAGTGATCGTGCCCAAATTGGAGATCAAGAGGAAGTCACAACTCTCACGGCAGGAAGTCGCCGACCGACTCATCGCCCTCGGCCAGGCCCTCGCCAGTGGATCGGAAGTGGAACTGGGGTCGGGTGGGGACTCGATCGAAATCAGTGTTCCGGAACAGGTTCGGTGGGAACTCGAGATCGAAGTCGACGGCAACGAGGTCGAGATAGAAATCGAGATTCACTGGCGCGACGACCCTCAGGAAGAATCAGAAGAGAAGTCTCCGCCGCCCACCAAAGCAGTTCGTCGCAGCCGACCGCGCAAGAGCACTGCCAAATAGGCCAACCCGGGTGCGGTTGTCAGGCAATTACGGAGACGCCGACACCTCGAGAGACACAACGCGCAGCAGTGCTCGGAGATCACTTTCGATCCGTCGAAACAGTTGATACACAACGATGAAGCCCGCGATCCCGCCCAGACACAGCGCACGGACGGTTGCGTTGAGTTCCTCCCCGGCCCCGGAACCGACAAAACTGAGTCCCGCGATTCCCACCAGTGGAACCGACGCCGCGACTGCGAGGTAACGCGTGCTGCTCCGACCCAACGAGCGAATATCGCGTCCGTCGTCGCTTCGTAACTCGCCGTGTGACAACAAGATCGGATACAGACATCGAACCGAGTAGTACGTCAGGATGAAGAACGGATACGCGACTGCGACGGCGCCGCACACTGCCAGCGACGACATCAGGTGCACGTATGCTCGTTGCGGAATACCTCCGGCGGCAATCTGCAACGCAACTGGATATGCGATACCGGCCAGGACCCACAGACCGAATGCGATCACCACCGCGCGGTGTCCGACGTTCAGCGTCGCGGTACGGGCTTTGTTCAAGACCTCCGCGCTGTACGTCTGACCGTGACGCAGTCCGTGAGGCACAGTGAGCGCAAGCCGGCACCAATACAGGATCGCCGCGGCACCGAGTGAGAACGCGGCCACCCCGATGACCAGATGAACCTGCTCGAGGTGCTGCTGAGCCTGGGGCGAGAGTCCCGAAATGATCAGCATCTTGTTGTAGTAGTAGTTGTAGCCCGCCGCCAGGAGATTCGGAATTCCGATCGCGGCCAGAAGAATCGGCAGTGCCCACTTCCACAACGTCGAACGCGGGCTCCCTTCCGGTGGGTCCACCAGGTTCCGGGCAGACCGGTCCAGACACAGTGCGAACTGACGGGCAAGCTTTCGTCCGCCAGACCACCGTCCGTCTCTCTCGGGCGAAAGAGACTTCACCAGTACTCGGCGCAGCGCCGGCGGGCAGTCGTCCGGTAACCGGGCCTCGGCCGCGGGATCCACTCCACGCCGGCGTGCCTCGAGCGCCTTCTTGGGCGACGGTGGGTTCTGCCCCGTGCCGTCGTCCGTGAAAGGCCTACTCCCGGTGAGGAGTTCCCACAGCATCACGCCGAGTGCATAGATGTCGCTACGGGTGTCGAGTGTGCCGGGAGACCCCACGGCACAGGCCTCCAACTGCTCTGGAGACATGTAGGCGAGCGAGCCTCCGACAAAACAGGCAGCGTCCTCGGTCGAAACCTCCTCGCTCGAACTGACGTTGAAGTCAGCGAGTTTGGGAATGCCTTCGACACTGAGAAGTACGTTCGCCGGCTTGATGTCCCGATGTAGTACGCCGTGCTCACGCGCGTACTCGAGGGCGTCGGCCAGTCTCATTCCCATCCAGGCCACGGTCTCCGGCCACGACATCGCTGCGATCTCGTTCCGTAAACTCGTCTCGCTCGGTTTCATCTCCCCCTTCTTCGCCAGGGTCTGATCGATGGCGTCGAGAAGTAGTTGTCCGGACCGCTGAGCCTGCGGTGTCACGCGGACAAGTTTGACCACGTCGAGCAAGGTCCCGCCTGGCACGTATTCCATGAACAGAACTCGCAGTGCGCGTTCCTCGAGCAGCCGTTGATCGAAGACCCGAACGATGTTGGGATGGTCGAGTTGGGCGAGAGTCTGCGGCTCGACCCCGACGTTGCGCGAGATTTTCAACGCAACCCATCGCTGCATCGACAGTTGCCGTGCCAGGAACACTCGGGCGAATGCACCGTGCCCGAGTTCCAACACCAGTTCGAAATCATCGAGGCGCTGCCCGATCTCGAACTCGTCGAAACCCGAGAGCCCCAACATCATCACGTCTTCTCGACCGGCCATCGAATCACGGTCGAACAACCGCTCGAAACCCTCTGCTTGCAAAGGGAACTCGCTGAGGTACTCGGCCGCTACGACGTCCTCCCCGCCCTGCTTCCGCAGCCGGAACTCCTCGTACAGAAGCTCCGCCGGTAGTGGCTCTTCGAGCAATTCCGGGTACTCGGCGCAATACTCCGTGAGTCGTTTCGGACCGTCATTCTTCAGCCAGCGGTACTCCATGTCGATTCCGACCAGTTCGATCAGCGCGCCCCGACGAATCTTGGCTGGATCGGGCAGATATTCACTCAGGTCGGACGGGGTTCGTCCCGCCTCCCAGTCCCCGACCAGGCGCCCGAGACCGTCGGCATCGTTCGATTCGCCGCGTACTACCGGCAGTGCGGACAGGCGCAACTCGGTGACGGTGCCCCGTTCGGTCAGGGGCCCGCTCGCGACTGTCGCGTCACTGGCCTGCGCACCACGTTCATTCATGAGTTCTGCTCCGCACCTCGAGCACGATGAATCGAGGCGACTCATTTCAGCGTAACCCCGGCGGTACCTCTGACCCCAGCGAATCTATTCGGCGTGAACTGCCGACTTCGTGCCGATACGAACGAGTTCTTCGCGGTCACCGATCTTGACGCGTGGACGTCCGTGCTCGACACCGAGGTCCTTCTCGGCGGCGTCGATACGAAGCCATCCTTCCCAATCGACGGGCAACAGATCGCCGGCCGCGAGGACCTCCTCGATCCGGCTGCGATTTACCCGACGCCCGCCGAACGAATCAAGTTGGCGCAGCATCGTTTCGACTGTTTGGCGAGCGTCGGGCCGCGCCGCACCGATCAGCCCCGCGGCACCGCGCTTCATCCAACCGGTCACGAACAAGCCCGCGATCGGTAGACCGCTCTCGTCGACCACCGCGCCGCTCCGGTGCGAAACTATGCCGCGCCCGTGATCGAAGGGCACCCCGGCAAGTGGCGTGCCGAGGAATCCGATTGCCCGGTACACAGCTTGAACCGGATAGTCGGTACAGACACCCGAAGCGGTGACGTGACCGTAGCCGTCGGGATCAGTCCGCTCGACGCGGAGTGCCTCGACTTTCCCGTTACCGAGAATCTCCACGGGCTGTCGGTAGAAGTGCAGGTGAACTCGACGCTGGGCAGTTCGGTCGGCAGGCGCAGTGCCCGCGAAACCACGGAGTGTCTCGACTGCCAGTCGGGTGTGCACCAACTGTTTTGTCATCCGCTCGATATGCCGGTCCGGCGCGACATCGGCAGCATCGACGACAACATCTACGCCGGGTAGTTCACCGAGAGCGCGCAACTCGTTCGGGGAGAAGCGAGCGTCGGCTGGTCCGCGCCGGACAAAGATGTGCACTTCGCGAACACGACTGCCTGCCATCCCTTCCCGAACTTCGGCCGATACGTCCGTGGCCTGCAGCGATTTCGCCTCGGCGAGAAGCATTCGGGTGACATCGAGTGCGACGTTGCCACCTCCGATCACCGCAACCGATTCGGCGTTCAGCGGCCACTGCAGCGAACTGTCCGGGTGATCGTTGTACCAACCGACAAAATCGGCGGCCCCGAATGAACCGGGAAGCTCGACGCCTGGAATGTCGAGTAGTGCATCCCGCGGCGCACCGGTTGCAATGATCACCGCGTCGTAGGAAGAGCGTAGGTCCTCGACGGAAAGGTCCTTTCCGATCTCTACGTTGCAGAACAGCCGGAAGTCACTGGCGACCAGCACGGTGTGCAGAGAATCGACGAACTTTTCGGACTCGGCGTGCCCTGGGGCGAGACCGTAGCGCACGAGTCCGTACGGCGTCGGTAGACGCTCGAACATGTCTATCTTGGTGCCAGGAGCCAGTTCAGCGAGAGCGCCGGCAGCGTGGATTCCCGCCGGCCCCGCTCCGACGATCGCGACCCTGAGCGGTGGTGAGAAAATCCGGGGCGCCGCCGGCGGGGATACCGCTGAACCTCTAGCGTTGATCATGCCCCGAGGCTAGGACCTCAACTGCGCTGGAGATCAAGTCCGCTTTTCAAAAACCCGCTTTTCAGTAACCCGCTTTTCAGTAACCCTGCTCGGCCGGCTTGTGCTCGGTTGTGTAGCGGTAGAAGTCCGCTAGTTGGAGTTCACCGGCCGCTGCCTCGTCGACGACGACTGTCACGTGCGGATGCAACTGAAGTACCGATGCCGGGCAGAACGCCGACACCGGACCTTCAATCGCAGCCCGGACCGCGGGGGCTTTGCGCGCCCCCTCCGCAATCAGCACAAGATGCTTTGCATCACTGATGGTTCCGAGACCCTGCGTGATCACGTGATGCGGCACATCGGCTGGGTCTGCGAAGAACCGCGCGTTGTCGGCGCGGGTCCTCTCGGTCAAGGTCTTCACTCGGGTACGCGATGTGAGTGAGGAGGACGGCTCGTTGAAGCCGATGTGCCCGTTGAGACCGATGCCGAGAATCTGCACGTCGATGGGACCGTTGTCGACGATGGCAGCGTCGTAACGCCGTGCAGCTTCACTGGGATCGGCGGCTCCCCCATCGGGGCTGAACACTCGCGCATTGTCGATGTCGAGGTGATCGACGAGTTCCGTGCGGATGGTGTGCGCGTAGGACTGCGGCTGATCGGGCGTGAGACCTACGTACTCGTCGAGAAGATACGCGCTCATCGCCGCGAACGACACTCCCGATTCTCGATGCCGCTTGATCAGCTCCCGATACGTGTGCAGCGGTGACGATCCCGTCGCGAGGCCGAGCGTCCGGGCTCCGTTTTCGATTGCGCCGCAAACGATGTCGGCAGCGAGTCGCCCGCCGTCTTCCGGACTGGGAACTATGACGATTTCCATTCAGGCTTCCTCTCTGCTCTTGCCGGCTCCGACGATGGCTTCGCGTACGGAACCCGAAGCGCGATCCAACAATTCGGATGCTTCGGCGAAGTCGCATTCGGCCAACAACATGACGACCGCTGCCTTCACATGACCGTCGGCATTCTCGATGGTCTCCGAAGCGATCTCGGTATCCACTCCGGTGGCTGCCGCGACGATCCGGTTTGCACGATCGACCAGTTTGGCGTTGGTAGGCCGAAGGTCGACCATCAGGTTGTGAAACGCCTTGCCGGAACGGACCATGCTTGCCGTCGAAAGCATGTTGCACACCATCTTCTGTGCAGTCCCGGCCTTGAGCCTCGTCGATCCGGTGAGGATCTCGGGGCCGGTCTCCACTTCGATGGCCACTCCGGCGTGCGAACTCATTGCCGCATTTCGGTTGCACGAGACTGCCACTGTTGCGGCGCCGAGTGCGCGGGCATGATCAAGTCCCCCGATGACATAGGGAGTACGACCACTCGCCGCCAGACCCACCACGACGTCCGTGGCGTTCAACGAGATTGCGTCGAGGTCGGCCCCAGCCGCTCGCGGATCGTCCTCTGCTCCCTCGACGGCGTTCAGAAACGCTCCCGGGCCACCGGCGATGATTCCGATCACCTCGCCTGGATCGGTCCCGAAAGTCGGAGGGCATTCCACCGCGTCGAGCACTCCCAGACGCCCACTGGTCCCAGCTCCCAGGTAGATCAGCCGACCACCTTGTGCCCGAGCGGTGACGATCGAATCGACTGCGGCTTCGATGGCCGGTAACACCGCCGCGACCGCGTCGGCCACGATTGCGTCCTGCTGGTTCATCACCGTCAGCAGATCCGACACCGACATGACGTCGAGATCGCGGGTGAGAGGGTTCGGTCTCTCGGTAGACAGCATGTCCAATTGCATTGTGGCGAGTCCTCCTCGATCAAATTTCACTACGACGACTCCTCGTCAGTAATCACAGCGACGACTCCTCGTCAGTGACGCTTCGAAGCAATGGCATCATGACTGCGTTGCAGCGCAGACAGGGCGCTCGGCAGCGAGTGCGCGACCATCGCAAAAATTGTGTCGACTACCAATAGCTGGCCGGTGCGGCTTGCCATTGCTGCCGACCGGAAACCGAATTCTCTACCGGCAGTGAGTAGAACGTGGTGTGACTGCACAGCGAGCGTCGACCGCGCCCCGCCGGTGATCGCGGCCGTCGACGCCCCGGTACGACGGGCAAGGGCAAGCGGTTCGACCACATCAGAAGTCTCGCCGGAATGCGAGATTCCCACTGCTATGTCGTCCGGTCCGAGCAAACTGGCGCTGACCATCGCTGCGTCTCGGTCGAGATGAACCCGGCAGTTGACGTCGATACGCGAGAGCTTCAACGTGAGGTCTTGCGCGACGATGCCTGACGCGCCGATGCCGTACACCTCGACCCGGCGGGCGGATCGAATCCGCGACACCACTTCTTCGAGTGCAACAGGGTCAGTCAATTGTGCTGTGCCCTTGAGTTGTTCGGACTCGAACTCGGCGAGTTTGGCCATGACTTCACTGGCAGAGTCGGCGGCAACGATGTCCACACCGAGTGGAATCGAATCACTTGACGCGGAACCGCTGATGGCCGCCAATGCCAGACGAAGCTGGGGATACCCCTCGAAACCGAGCCTTTTGGCTGTGCGGACCACTGTCGCCGTGCTTGTCGACGCTCGTTCGGCAAGATCGTTGACCGTCAGTGTGGACGCCAGGCTGGGGTCGGCTTCGATGATTTCGGCGATCCGCAGCTCGGCAGGTGAGAGGCTGCTCAGTGATGCGCGAATACGAGCAAGCAGGTCGACGGACGCCGGAGCACTCCGGTCCAAAGTCATAACGCCTCGATTCGCATCGTTTTCGGAGCTGACGGCACCGATGTGATTCTAGGCAGCCCACGGCTTCCTGGCGTCAAAGATCCGAGCACACTGGCGTGACGCGCACCGGTGCACGACGCAATACTGCCGGGCAATCCGTGTGCGGTGAGGAAGCCGAGAACCGCGAAAGCCAATGCTTCCTTGATGTCGGAGGTGACTCCGAGTTCGTCCGAAGAGACAAGCGCGATGTCGCCCAGTTCGTCACGGAGCATCGCCATCAACGTCGGATTCTTGGTGCCACCACCTGACACCACCACTTCGGTGGCCGCGAGTGCTTTGACGGAATCGGCGACGGTCCGGGCCGTAAGTGCAGTCAGAGTCGCGACGATGTCTGCCAGAGACAACGACTCGTAGCCCCGCAGAGCGGCGAGCAGATAGTCCCGATGAAACAATTCTTTGCCCGTGCTCTTGGGAGCGGGCTGCGTGTAATACGGTTCGCTCAGTAGATGTGCGAGCAGATCGACGTTCGGCGTGCCGGCTGCACCCAGCGCGCCACCGAGGTCGAACCACTGCTCCCCCGCAGTGAATTCGCTTACCGCCGCGTCGATCAGCGCATTTGCCGGGCCGGTGTCGAAGGCAATCGGTACTGCGGGACCATCTGCCGTCGTACCGCCGCCACCCGGAGCAGTGACGTTCGCGATGCCACCGAGATTGAGCGCGACGGAACCCGAAGTTCTTCCGTTGAGCCACAATACGTCGAACGCGCTGACCAATGGTGCACCCTGTCCACCCGTCGCCACGTCGCGAGAGCGCAGGTCCGACACGACGGTGCATCCGGTCTTCTCGGCTATCCAGGCCGGCTGCCCGAGTTGGAGAGTGCCCTTTACTTGCGCTCCTTCGACCCAGTGAAACATCGTCTGCCCATGTGAGGAGATCAATTCCGCACTGCCGCCACACAGTTCCGCGTTCGCCCGCGCAGCCACGGCCGCGAATGCCTGCCCGATCTCGGTGTCGAGTTGGCAGATCTGACCGACAGTGGTGGACGCAGGCGGTACCGCAGCGGCCACCGCTGCCCGCAACTCACCGGAATATGGTTCGCTGACCATCCCCAGTGGGGTCAGCACAAGAGTGTCCCCGTCGATCCGGATATCTGCTGCGGCAGCATCGATAGCGTCGTACGAAGTACCGGACATCAGGCCGATGACTCTCATGAAATTTCCCTTACTCGGATCGTTTCGGCATTCGGGCAAGCTGCGGTCAGTCGACGAGTGCCCGCTTGTGGGCATTTCCTCGCAAGGTACTCAAAGCGATCGCGCTGACGGCGCACGTTGCCATCACGAAGTAGGCCGGAATATCGAGATTGGAAGTTTCCTTGATCAGCCACGTGATTATCAGACCGGCGCAGCCCGAAAAGACCGCGTTGGACAGGGAGTATGCGAGTCCCAATCCGGTGTACCGGACCGAGGTGGGGAACATCTCGGAGAGCATGGCGGGTCCGGGTCCGGCGACAAGTCCCACTGCGGCGCCGGCGGCAAACACTGCAAATCCCTTGGCGGTCAGAGACGTCTGCTCATTCTGCAGGACGTTGAGCAGCGGCAACGCAAGGACCAAGATCAAAACGGTGCCGGTGAGCATGACCGCGCGTCTCCCGATGCGATCACTGAGCCCGCCCGCAAGCGGAATCGTCACTGCGAAGCCGGCATTGGCAAGTACCGAAGCAACCAGTGCCTGATGGAATGTCGCGTTGAGTGAACTCTGAAGATAAGTCGGCATCACGACGAGGAACGTGTAACCCGCCGCAGACCAACCCATCAACCGACCGATGCCGAGCAGGATCGCCCTGGCGGTCTCGCCGACGGTCGGCTGCACTACCGGCGTCGCCGCATCAACTGTCGGTTCGGACTGGACTGCGCGGGCACGCTCGAACGACGGCGTTTCTTCGAGTCGGAGCCTGAGCCACAGGGCGACCAGGCCCATCGGAAGTGCAAGGAGGAACGGGATGCGCCAGCCCCAGTCGTTGAGCTGACCGGAGTCGAGAACTGTCGCGAGGAGCGCCGCGATTCCGGCACCGGCGAGCAATCCGAGCGCGACCGTGAACGATTGCCACGACCCGTACAGTCCGCGTCGTCCCGGGGGCGCAAACTCGGTCATCACCGACACCGCGCCGCCGAACTCGCCTCCGGCCGACAGTCCCTGAAGGATCCGAAGAACCGTCAAGAGCAGCGGTGCCAGAATTCCGACGCTCTCGTAGGTGGGGAGCACACCGATCAGGGTCGTCGCACCCGACATCAGCAGAAGAACGATCACCAAGGTGGGGCGTCGGCCGATGCGGTCACCGAGTCGGCCGAACAGCGCGGCCCCCACTGGGCGGAAGAAGAAGGCCAGCGCAAACGACGCGTAGGTCTTGATCAGGCTTTCGAGGTCGCCGGAGCCGTCGGCGCTGAAGAAGTTCGACGCGATGATCGTCGCGAAGAACCCGTACACACCGAACTCGTACCACTCGATGAAATTTCCGACGGAGCCGGCGACGAGCGCCCTGCGCCGTTTGAGCTGCGCACCATCGTTCCGTGTCTGCACTGTGATGCCCATGCCGTCCTCCGTTGACGAAACCCGAATATGCAACAAAGTTTCATCTGAACGGAGTAGAAATGTCAAGAAGTTTCACAATTGGGTTTTCGTGGGTCCCCGAATCCCTACGCTCCTGCGAACGTGAATGCCTCCGCCCGTTCGAACTGGTCGGTGGAGTCTCCGGAGTAGACCGTGCTCTCGTTCGGGCCCAGCCCGAGCTTGCGGACGGGCGTCCCCTCCCCGAGATCCATCGACGCCACATCCACCCAGAACGTATTCGGGGTCATCGCGGACTCGAAGAAATAGAGCGCGCGTTTGTGATCGACCACCGTACGCCAGCGGGTCGACGAGATGTTGGGCTCGTCTGGAGTCGAAATACCCAGCGGCACCGAGACATTGCGAATGACACTGAACGTCGACGCCAACGCGGACCGCGGATCGTCCGTCTGCGGTATCGCATCCACGTAGAACGACGCGCGGGCGAATCTGTCAGCGGCACGGTTCGTTCCGGGCAGCATCACAGTCCCGTTGATCTGCTTCCAGTACTCGTTGACCGCGAGTTGCTGATCGAAGATCGGAGAATTTGTCATCACCTGGTACTCACGGCTGTGATGAATAGTCGCGCGTCCACCGACGTATTCGATGATCGCACTGTCTCCCCTGGCGTCCGAGAGTGACATGTGAAGGGTAGCGAGACGGTCTTCACCGGGAACAGCAGCAGTCACGACGGTGAACGGTTCCGCTGCCAAGACCTCGACTGCTTCCTGAACTGTCGCAAAACAATCCAGAACATACTGCGCCCACGCTGCGATGGACAGACCCGGAGTCGAGCCGTCGTATGCCGGGTACTCGGACTCGACCAACCACAAGAGATTTGCAGACAGTCCTGCCTCGTTGACCCCATCGGTTGTGCACATGTCGTAGGCCGTTGCGACAACACTTCCGTATTTCGACGTCCACTGAATCGAGTTCGGACCCGCGCAACCCTCGCGCGTCATGCCCCGCGGAAATGCCCAGAGATTGGTTCCGAGATCGACCTTCCAATCCATCGATCGAGCAGTGATCACAGTGTCGTTGGGCCCCAAGTAGACCAAGCGTGTACACATCGAAAACTATCCCTTCCTCACGGCGTGACGATATTGAAACTGGGATCGAAGGTATCCAGCAGCCCTCCCAATGTCTCCAGCGCCGATTCGTCTCCGGTGAGCGAAATCTTCCCGGCTTTGGCAAGTTCCGCAGCCGCGCCCGGTTGCAGAAGTGCGCCGATCAGTGCAGCTTTCGGCCCGGACACCGTCAGTTGCGTGTTCGACGCCGCGCCCCGGCGGGCATTGAGGACGCCGCGCCTGACCCAGGCCGTCCAGGTCTCGTCGTCGTGATCGGTGAACACGAAATCGATGTGGAGGTCGACGTCAGTTGCCTTGTCTCCGATGAGATGCACTGCTACGAAGTCGAACAAGATATCGATGGGCATCGCGAGGACGCTGTCTTCGCTCGCAGTGATGTACGGCGGGGGTTGCGAGCCCTCACGCAATTCCAACGCTGCCGAAAGGTAGATACCTCGCCACTGAGGTCCCTCGGCTTGATACCCCATCTGCTCGTAAACGTCAGCCTGAAGGTTCTTCGCCTCGGTGTTCTCCGGTTGAGCGAACACCAACTTGTGCAGGATCTCTGCCGCCCACCGGTAGTCTGCGGCGTCGAATGCTCGCTTACCCTCATCCAGGATCTTCTGCGCCCCAAGGAGATCGACGAACCTCTTCGCCGACTCGACCGGTGGATGTGGATGAAGCGTCACCGGATCGCCGTCCCACATTCCCAATTCCTTGGTGTACACGGCACGCACGTCATGATGCAAAGTTCCGTGGTAACCGCGGTTGTGCCACTTGCGGCCGAGTTCCTCGGGTAGCTCGATCACCTCGGCAGCTTCGAGCGGCGTGTATCCCTTGTTCGCCAGCCGGAGCGCCTGGTCGTGAATGTATTTGTAGGTATCCCTTTGTGATTCGATGAAGCCAACGAGGTTCTCGTTGCCCCACACCGGCCAGGTGTGCGGTCCGTAGTGAACCGCCGCGTCGTCGCCCCACCGTTCCAAAGTCTCGTCCAGGTATCGCGCGAAATTACGGGCATCGCGGGTACGCGCACCGCGCAGGGTCTGGATGTTGTGGAGTGAATGATTTGCGTTCTCCGCACACGTCAGTGCGGCGAGTTCGGGGATCCAGATGTGCATCTCCTCCGGAGCCTCGGTATCGGGTGCATAGAGGAATTCGAACTCCAGACCCGCAATTTCTCGCTTCGTTCCGGTTTCGGTGATGCCGTCGGTGGGGGAAATATACGAGATCTGAGGGCCTTTGGTGCTGAGCACGCCGATCCCGCACGAGACCGCCCCTTTCGGACCGAGGTCGAGCAATCCGCCGAAGGCATAGAACGACCGCCTCGCCATGGCATTGCCGGCGACAACATTCTCGCCGATTGCGAACTTGTCGAACGATGCGATCGTGCCCGGCGCGATGATCGGCACCTTTCCCGATGCAACGTCCTCGACGTCGATAATGCCTTTGACTCCGCCGTAGTGGTCGATATGGGTGTGCGTGTAGATGATCGCTGCAACCGGCTTGTCGCTGACGTGCTCGCGAATCATCTTCATGCCCTGGCGCGCTGATTCGACTCCCGCCATGCAGTCGATGATGATCAGGCCTTCGTCACCCTCGACGACCGTCAGGTTTGCGATGTCGTTGTTTCTCACCTGGTAGAGGCGATCCGTCACCTGGTAGAGCCCACCCCGGCGAATTACCTGACTCTGGCGCCACAAACTGGGATTGACGGTGTCCGGCGCCGGAACGTCGTCACCGATGTACGCCAATGCCTCGGGGTCGAAGACCACATGCCCGTCGTCGCCGAGAACATTGCCAGGCAACGGTGCGATCAAGCCACGATCCGCGTCGACAAAATCTTGCCGGTCATCCATGGCGTACCGCGTGACCGCTTCGCGGTTCACCGCCACGGTGGCCGGTGTTGCGTCCTTAGGTGTCTGGCACATGGCTCTCCCCGCTCGGATACGACGATCAGATACCCCATAATCTCTATCCGGCGGCAGCGGCGTTGGAATCACCCGCGCAGGGTGAACTCACGCTCCTCACCCCTTCGTCTTCTCGGAACCTCCCGACGCCAGGGCGATGACAAGAACCACGAGCCCACAGGCGACAACAAGGATCCAACCCGCTCTCGATGCCTCGGCGATGTCTGATTGTGCGCTGCCTGCGATCATGCCGCCGGCCAGCGCCACACCGAGAGCAGCGCCGAACTGCCTTGCACTGGAGGTGATCCCGCCGGCAAGGCCTGCCTGCGATCTCGGTAGTCCGTTGACGGCGGTGTTGGTGATCGGAGCATTCGAGAAACCGAAGCCGATACCGAGGAACAGGTACGCGACGAGCAACGTCGAAGTGCCTGTGCTGTTGTCGAGAGAGACCAGGCACAGTCCGCCGAGCGCGGTGAAGCTTCCGGCGATCAGCAACGGCAATCGTGCACCGAAGCGCCCGACGAGAATCCCCGACAACGGCGCACAGATGGTTGCGGCGACAGCCATCGGTAGTGTCATCGCGCCCGCGGCGGCGGGAGTCATTTCACGCGCCTGTTGAAGGTAGAAGGTGCCCAGAAGCAGCGTCGCGTTGAGTGCCACGAACACCACGATCGCGCCGAGTACTGCCCCGGTGAACGGTCGGTGCCGAAACAGCGAGGGGTCCATGAGCGGCTCGCTCTTTCTCGATTCGACCCGGACGAACGCTGCCAGCGCGGCGGCGACGGCGACGTAACCCGCGATTGCACCGGAGGCCAGCCACCCGATTCGTGGGCCTTCGATGAGCAGAGCCACGGATCCGCCCACGACGACCATCAGAAGCACCTGCCCCGGTAAGTCGAGACGTCGAGGTTGTTCAGCCCGGGACTGCGGTACGAACACCGCGGTCAGCACAAGAACCACCGCGATGACGGGCACGTTGATCCAGAAAACGGATCTCCAGCCGAAGCTCTCGATGAGGACTCCGCCGACTATCGGTCCTGCTGCCATGCTCAGACCGAAGACCGCAGCCCACACGCCGATCGCCTTGGCTCGCTCCTTCGGGTCGGTCATCACGTTGACGACGATCGCCAGGGCCACCGGACTGAGCATCGACCCACCGACTCCCTGCGCGATCCTCGCCGCAATCAGAACTCCCACCGACGGGGCCAGCGCGCAGACGATCGACGCCACCCCGAAAACGACCAGTCCGATCTGGAAAATCCGCCTTCTACCGAACCTGTCGGCCAGGGCGCCGGACGAGATCAGCAAGCTTGCCAAGACGAGTGTGTACGCGTTGACGATCCATTCGAGACCAACGGTTCCGACGCCGAATCCCTCCCCGATCGCGGGGAGAGCGACGTTGACGATGGTCGTGTCCAACCCGACGACGAACAAGCTCGTGCAGCAGATGGCCAGAATGCCCCACCGGCGGCGTGCGTCAAGTCCGATCACTTTCGGTTCGTCGATCCCGCTCGAAGGTTTCATCTCGGACTCCATCTCTCGAAGTGTTCTGCCGTGCTCGCCAGTCGAAAAGATCGTCGCAACCCGGCCCGCGAAGCCGGTAAGAAATTTGCAGAAACTGCAAAGATGAGCGCATGGACGCCGAACTCGAGCAGTTGCTTACCGATATCGGACCGAGACTGCGAACGCTTCGTCGGGATCGCGATCTGACCCTCGAGGCCCTGTCCGACGCCACCGGAATCTCCGTCAGCGCACTGTCGCGACTCGAATCGGGTAAGCGTCGTCCCACCCTCGATCTGCTGTTACCGCTCGCGCGTGCTCACCGGGTCGCGCTGGACCAACTCGTCGGCGCTCCCGCCACGGGCGATCCTCGGGTCCATCTCACCCCGAGCCGACGCAAGAACGGCAGTGCCGTCGTTCCGTTGACGCGCTATCCCGGACGCGTGCAGGTGTTCAAACAGGTGATCGGTCCACGTCCACCGAAGCTCGTCACCCACGCCGGCTACGAATGGCTCTACGTCCTCGCCGGGGATCTGCGTCTCATTCTGGGTACGAACGAGGTTGTCCTGCACCCCGGTGAAGTCGCGGAGTTCGACACCGCCGAGCCCCATTGGTTCGGGCCCGCCGACAACCAGATAGTGGAGATCTTGCATCTGTTCGGCCCGCAAGGCGAGAAGGCCCACGTGCGAACGAAGGCAAGAACTGCTGCTGCGCATGACGCAGTTCTCGAAAGTTAGACCACTGCATGCGTTTTCAGTCGGTTCGACAGTGTATGAGCGTACTCGAGAAGTAGCGTTCCCAACTCGGCATGACGCGTGGGCCGAAAGCGGGTTTCCACTCCGGTCAGACTCAGCGCCCAGTCCGGGCGCCCGTTGCGGTCGAACACCGCGGCACCCATCCCCCAGCTTCCCTCGACGATGAGGGCTGGATTGACGGCATAGCCGGTGACACGCGTCGACTCGATTCGCTCGCGGATTGATGCCTCACTGTGGATCTCACCCCATTCCGACTCCAGATTCACTCGGGCGAAATAGTCGTCGACGTCCCGCGTCGGTAGGTGACTCAAGATGGCAAGCCCCGCCGACGCGACCCCCAACGGGAATCGCTTCCCCTCGTGCAGCACGTGAGATCGCAGCGGAAAACTGCCTTCCTGACTCAAGATGCAGACGGTCTCGTCGCCGCGACGTGCCGAGAGGAATGCACTCTCCCCCGTGACCCGGGCGAGGTCGTCGACGATGTCGCGAGCGCGGTCGGTGATGTCGTACCGATTTCCGGCCGCGGCGCCCAGGAGGTACAACTCCGGGCCGAGAGACCACCGACCGGTTCGTGCGTCACGGTCGACCAGTCCTTCGGCAGCCAAAGACGTGAGCAGTCGGTGCGCGGTGGGCCGAGCGAGGCCGGTGACCTTGCCCAATTCCGTGGTGGAAATGCCCGTTGGCTCAGAGGCGCCGAGGGCTCGCAGAAGTGCCGCCACCCGCGCGACCATGGCCGGTGATTGCTCGTGAGTAGGCATGAGTTCATCCTAGCGTCCATTCAGTGAACGAATTTTCTTCAGATGGTCAGCAGTCGATCAGTTCTGTGTTGATATTCAAGATCCCTTGAACCTGTGAACTGGAGATAGTTCACTGGATAGCGAAGTGAGTGAGTGTCTACTCAATGAACGCCTGGCAGGGAGAAAACATGACAGCAAAGGTGTACGAGTCCGCGGCGGACGCGGTCGCCGACATCGTCGACGGAGCAACGCTGGCCGTCGGCGGATTCGGTTTGTGCGGCATCCCCGACGTATTGATCGACGCGATCGCAGCAACGAGTGCAACCGACCTCGAGGTGTTCTCCAACAACTGCGGCGTCGACGATCACGGTCTCGGAATCTTGCTGAGCGCCGGACGTATCCGACGGGTGACCGCGTCGTACGTCGGTGAGAACAAGGAGTTCGCCCGGCAGTACCTGGCCGGCGAACTCGAAGTGGAACTGACGCCGCAGGGCACGCTCGCCGAGCGTCTGCGCGCCGGCGGAACCGGAATCCCCGCATTCTTCACACCGGCCGGAGTGGGTAGCCCCATCTCCGACGGCGGAATGCCCTGGCGCTACGACGCCGACGGCTCGATCGCTATTGCATCGCCTCCGAAGGAGACTCGCGTCTTCGGAACCAAGCGTTACGTGATGGAAGAGGCGATCAACGCCGACTACGCACTCGTGCACGCTGTTCTCGGTGACACCGACGGCAACCTCGTGTTCGACAAGACCGCGATGAACTTCAACCCGCTCGCCGCGATGGCGGGACGGGTCACCATTGCTCAGGTGGAACGTCTGGTCGAGCCCGGTGAAATCGACCCGGCATCGGTACACCTGCCCGGAGTCTTCGTGCAGAGAATTGTGCACACCGGCCCTCAGAACAAGCGAATCGAAAAGCGAACCGTCAGCGCTTCGGAAGGAACCTCACGATGACCGCACCAGTGACAGTGACGGGTTGGACGCGCCAGCAGATGGCAGCGCGGGCGGCTGCAGAGATGATCGACGGCGAGTACGTCAATCTCGGAATCGGTCTTCCCACACTGATTCCCGGATACCTGGGGTCGGACGTTCGTGTGGTCCTGCACTCGGAGAACGGAATTCTCGGTACCGGACCGTATCCCACCGAGGACAACGTCGATCCTGACCTCATCAACGCCGGCAAGGAGACCGTGACCGTCAATCCCGGTGCGGCATATTTTGATTCGGCCCTCTCGTTCGGGATGATCCGCGGCGGCCACATCGACACCGCCGTTCTCGGCGGCATGCAGGTGTCGAAGACGGGTGACCTCGCAAACTGGATGGTCCCCGGCAAGATGGTCAAGGGAATGGGCGGCGCAATGGACCTCGTCCACGGTGCCCGGCGTGTCATCGTCGTCATGGAGCACAACGACCGCGACGGCAACCCCAAGATCGTCGACGCGTGCACCCTGCCCCTGACCGGCCAGGGCGTGGTGAATCGGATCATCACCAACCTCGCCGTCATCGATGTGAGCGACGAAGGCCCACTTGTCCTGCGTGAACTCGCCCCCGATGTCAGCGTCGAAGACGTTGTTGCCGCGACCGGCACCGAACTGAAAGTTGAACTGGCATGACCGACACGACCACTGTGATTGTTGCGGGAGCTCGTACCCCGATGGGTCGACTCCTCGGATCGTTGAAAGACCTCTCCGGGTCCGACCTCGGCGGCATCGCCATCAAAGGCGCCCTCGACAAGTCCGGAGTCGCCCCCGAACAAGTCGACTACGTCATCATGGGACAGGTCCTCACCGCCGGCGCCGGCCAGATGCCCGCCCGCCAAGCCTCCGTCGCCGCCGGCATCCCCAT
>NZ_VBTL01000010.1:194312-194509 GCF_013277835.1 Rhodococcus sp. MS13 | reverse complement strand
CGGCGAAGTGTCGGACCGCGTCAAAGCGGCGTTTCCCGAACTCAGCGTTGCCAGTGCCGCCGGCGGATTCACCAGTTTGTACGGGCCCGTCGCGGATCACACTGCTATGCGAAGCATCATGGCCCGCCTCGATTCCCTCGGCTTGACCGTAGCCGAACTGCGAAGGCTCCCAGACTGATCCGAGCCGACTGATCCGA
>NZ_VBTL01000010.1:0-194235 GCF_013277835.1 Rhodococcus sp. MS13 | reverse complement strand
TCGGTCGGGACCAACTGCTCTCGAGTTGTTCGGCGCCTAGACTCTGTCTGTGTCCCAGGTCGCGACGGCCCAGATCACAACGACGTCGAGCGCGATGACCAGGATCGACCACAGCGGGTAGTACGGCATCCACAAGAAGTTGGCGATGATCGAGAGCGACGCAATGACTATCGCCGCCGCCCTGGCCCACACTGCACCGGTGAAGAGGCCGAGAGCCACCACGATTCCGATGATGCCCAAGATGATGTGGATCCAGCCCCACGTCGTGATGTCGAACTTGTACGTGTAGTTGATACCCACGACAAACAGATTGTTGTCGGCGACCGCCGCAATGCCCTGAAGCAGAGCGACAATGCCTGCGGTGAGCAGCAGAATAGCTGCTGCAAACGTCGTACCTACCGCGAAACCCTGCCGGACAGGGTGATTCGCGGGTTCCCGCGGTGGAGCAGTCATCAGCGTTCCTTTCGACAGAATGCACTTCCCATACTCAGTCTCGAGGGGCTGGGAAGCGAAAACATCACCCGTCGCGGATGAACCGCAGGTCACCGACCCGTACCCGCTTGCCGGCATCGCAAACCAACATTGGCAGACTGGCACTGTGCAACACACCGTGGTCGTGATCACCGATATCTACGCTCCACCGGCAGTGATCTTCGATCTCGAACTCGACATGGACGAACACTCCGCCTCGCTCCACGCAACAGATGAGGTGGCAGTCACGAGTACGGGTAGATCGACGCTGGGAGAGGGCGACGAGGTGTCGTTCACTGCTCGGCATTTCGGGTGGAGATTCTCGATGACAAGCCGAATCACGCAGTACAACCGTCCGTACTCGTTCACAGACGAGCAGGTCCGC
The DNA here is from genome assembly GCF_013277835.1 of Rhodococcus sp. MS13. Classification (NCBI taxonomy): domain Bacteria; kingdom Bacillati; phylum Actinomycetota; class Actinomycetes; order Mycobacteriales; family Nocardiaceae; genus Rhodococcus; species Rhodococcus sp. MS13. The sequence continues at coordinate 193,379 of NZ_VBTL01000010.1, read as the reverse complement.
GGCCCGTTTGCCGCGATGCAACACGAGCACGTCTTCGACGATCAGCCGGGTGGGTGGACGCGGATGCATGACCGCTTCACGGTTACGGCCCCTTTCGGCGTGCTCGGACACCTGGCACTGAGGTTGGCTGTCGGCCCGTATCTGCGCCGTCTTCTCGAGCAACGCGCCGCGCACATCAAGACCCGCGCAGAAGGTGGCACCCCTTTCATCGAGTGAGCACCCTCTCCGACGCGCTGCAGACGGTGTTCACTCAATTGAACCTGTGCTCACTCAGCAGCAGTCGCACTCGTCACCGCGCTCGGGCACCGCCACAACCGGGCAGCACGGATCACCCTTCCACGCGTTGATGCCTTCCTTCACGGCGATGACGGCGATCACCAGTGCCGCAATCGGGTCCGCCCACGACCAGCCGAGCACCGAGTTGAGCAGCAAACCGACCAGCAAGACCGCAGAAAGGTAGGTGCAGAGCAGCGTCTGCTTCGAATCCGCGACCGCCGAAAGCGAACCCAACTCCCGACCTGCTCGGCGTTGCGCATAGGACAGGGCCGGCATGATCGCCAAACTCACTGCAGCCAATACTATTCCGACGCTCGTGTGCTGCGCTTCACCCAGACCGAACAGCGACCGAATCGCGTCGAACGAGACGTACGCAGCGAGCCCGAAGAACGAGAATGCCATCACTCGCAGTGCCGTCTTCTCACGGCTCGTCGGATCCGGAGCCGAGAACTGCCAGGCAACCGCTGCCGCCGAGGACACTTCGATCACCGAATCGAGGCCGAAACCGAACAGTGCTGCGGACGACACCCGTGTGCCCTCCGCCAGCGCGATGATCGCTTCGACGACGTTGTAGCTGATCGTGATCGCCACGAAGATGCGAATTCGTCTCGACAAGAGCGCACGCCGGGCAGTCGAGAGGCCGCCACCGTCAACGGGCGCAACCATCAGCAGCATCCTTCTGATTCACTGTCCGGGCAGTACGACGGATCCACCGCGAGTACGACCCCGAGCAGGTCGTCGAGGGCCTGACCGATATGTGCGTCGGCGAGTTCGTATCTGGTCCGGCGCCCTTCCGGGACGGCCACTACCAAGCCACAACCGCGCAGACAAGCCAGATGATTGGACAGCTTCTGCCTGGTCACAGCCAGTGTTTCAGCGAGGTCGGACGGGTACCGAGGGGCAGTTGTCAGTTCGAGCAGTATCCGTGTCCGAGTCTCGTCGGACAAGGCATGCCCGAACCTCGCAAGCACCGCCACGTTGGTCACCACATCTACGCCCTCGACATCCATACATACGACAGTACATCGAAATCTGTATTCAGAAAACAGTGAACTCAGATGGTTCAAGATCCTGCCAGCGGGTAACGCAAGCGTGAAGCCACCCGACCGGGTAAGCGAACACCGGGAGCCCACATCCGATGAACCGTACAAAAGTCGACGATCACGTAGCGATGGCCGAACTACCGACAACCGGCAGCATCTTCCAGGCCTCCTGGCCGGTGCGTTCGGGCGACATCCACACCGACAAGCAACTGCGCCTCGACGCGATCGCGCGCTACCTCCAAGACGCGGGCTTCGACAATCTCGTCGACCGCGGCGCCATGGATACACACCCGCTGTGGATGGTGCGAAGGACGGTGATCGACGTACTCGAACCCGTCATCTGGCCGGATCGAGTTCATCTGCAGCGCTGGTGTTCCGGACTCTCCAGCAAGTGGTGTTCGATGCGGGTTCGGATCAGGTCCGACAGCGGTGGATTGATCGAGACCGAGGCATTCTGGATCAACATCGACCCGAAAACCGGAATGCCGGCAACCATCAGTGAAAAGTTCACCGCTGCCCTGGCATCGACGGCCGTGGACGAGCATCTTCACTGGCGTCGGTGGATCGACCCCGACACCGACAATCAGGCGGATTCTCCATTCCCGTTGCGCTCGAGCGATTTCGACCCTTTCGATCACGTGAACAACGCAATCTACTGGCAACCCGTGGAAGATGCACTGCCCGAAAAATTACGAAGCGAACCCTTTCGCGCGATCCTCGAGTACACCCAGCCCATCAAGAGAGGTGAGCTGGTGAGCGTGCGAACCGGCACGAACACGCTGCACATCGACGCCGGCGGCGAGGCACGTGCATCCGCTCGATGGTTTGCCCTGACCTCGAACCACAGCGATCAGGGGTGAAGTTTTCCGAACCCCACGACGGCGGAGTCGGATTGCCAGTGAAGATCATGGACTCGCACCTTGCCGAACTCGTTGCCGCCGACCGTGATCGCCGAGTCACCGTCCACTGCCACAACGATGTTGGTGTGCTGACCCACCCATCTCGAACTGTCGTAGATCACCACATCACCCACGCTCGGGATGTACCCGCTGCCGTTCTCGGCGTACGCGCCGATCCCCTGGTAGTACTCCTGCAAGGTGTACACCCCCGGGATACGCCAGCTTCCGGAGTTCGGGTTCGACAACGGTCGACCCGCTTCCCTCATTATCCAGCTGACAAAATCGGCGCACCATTCTTCGTCGATACCGTCGGAATAGAAAGTGCCCGGACGGTCCCGCTCGTGCTCGGATTGCAGCAGTTCGAGCACTCGAGTCTGGTCCGCAGTCACCGAACTGGCGTCGACCGTCGGGAACTCGGCAGTGTCCCAGGGCAGATACCGCGAAGGCGCGACCGCGACGACAACCGCCCCGACCACGATCACGACGCCGAGCACCCCGGCAATCCAGAGCAAGATACGGCGGCGACGGTTGGGTTCGGCAGGACTCACCCTTACGAGTGTGCCAGCCTGCCGAGAATCGAAACGCCAACCACCCCGATGAGCTGGCACTTCTCATCAAACTCACACGAATGTGCCACCAAACTATTGCTATGGCACCAAAGTGGTGCCATAGTGATGCCATGGACTTGACACCGTACGTAGACAACCTTCGCCACGAACTCGCGGTGGCGGCCGAAGCAGGCGGAGAAGGCGCAAAGGCCCTCGCCGATCGTTTGACCGCACCGCTGGAATCAGCAGTGCGACTCACCCTTCTCGACGCATTGTCTGCGGCAGCCGCCGAGATCACGCGTGACCTCGCCCCAGGCTCGGTGGACCTGCGCCTACGGGGACGCGAACCCGAATTCGTGGTGGCACCAGCCATCAGCGAACCGGCTCCGGCCCCCGCCGAAGAGGAACCGACTCCGGCTCCGCGCCCCGTCACGGAGTCCGACGACGCCTCGATGACTCGAATCAACCTGAGGCTGGGGCAAGACCTCAAAGACCGGATCGAGGCGGCGGCCAAGGAAGCCGGGATCTCCGTGAACGCGTGGCTGGTTCGCTCGGCTGCAACTGCGCTGGAAGGCGGCATGAGCAGAAGCACTCCGAGACAGCGCACGTCCCAAGGCTCCGAAAGCTTCAGCGGCTGGGTGCACTGACACCGGCTTCACCTTTCGCACGACCCTCTATCACCAACCGAGACAACCTCATCGGGAGTATCACCATGCCTACATTCAGCACACCTGACCCCATCACCTTGAACTTCGACGTGGCAGTCGGACACATCCGGATCGCTGCGAGCAGCCGCAACGACACTGTCGTGGAAGTGTTGCCCAGCAACTCGTCTCGCGAGGTAGACGTTCGAGTCGCCGAACAAACGCGCGTCGAATTCGCAGGTGGCCGGCTACAGATCAAGACTCCGAAACAGCGCGGCCTCGGCATTTTCGGGAAGACAGGATCTGTCGACATTGCCGTTCAGCTTCCCTCCGGCTCGGAACTCGAAGGCACTGCAGCAGTTGCCAGCCTTCGCGCCGAAGGCACTCTCGGACGCTCACGCGTGAAGGTCTCGGCCGGTGATTGCACACTGGACACCACCGGACCGCTCAACGTCAGCACCGGCGCCGGAGCGATCATCGTCGAGCGTGTGGCCGGTGACATCGACACGAGCACCGGGTCCGGAAGCATCCGCATCGGCCGCGTCGACGGCAACGCGGAGGTCAAGAATTCCAACGGCGACATCAACATCGGCACGATCACCGGCGCGCTGAAGGCGAAGACCGCCAACGGAAGCGTCGCCGTCGAACACGCCGAATCCGACGCGAGCGCCGCAACCGCCAACGGCGACATCCGTTTCGAGACCATCGAGAGTGGAGTCGTATCCGCCAAGACGGCCGCCGGGCGAATCCATATCGGCGTTCGATCCGGAACCGCCGCACGATTCGACGCTCATACGTCCTTCGGCCGTGTCGACAACCAGATGAATGCCACGCACGGTCCGGCTTCCACCGAACGCCGGGTAGACGTCCGGGCACAAACCAGCTACGGCGACATCGTCATTCGACGTTCGGAGCCCCGAGAAGAATCCAACAAGAAGATCTAGCGAAAGGAACGCTGATGTCCCGTAAACCAGCCATCACCGCGACGGGTCTGAAGAAGGCCTACGACGACAAGACGGTACTGGACGGAATCGACATCTCTGTCGACCGCGGAACCGTCTTTGCACTCCTCGGCCCCAACGGCGCCGGAAAGACCACCATCGTGGAAATCCTCTCGACCCTCGTTCCCGCAGACGGCGGCGACATCCGCATCGCCGGGTACAACCCTTCCGACGATCCTGACGCGGTGCGTTCGCGCATCGGTGTCACCGGACAATTCTCGGCGGTAGACGACTACCTGTCCGGCGAGGAAAACCTTCTCCTCATGGCCGATCTTCACCACCTCGGCAAGGACGAACGCCGCACTCGCACTGACGAACTCCTGGAGATGTTCGATCTGCAGGGCTCCGCGGACAAACTCGCGTCGACGTACTCGGGCGGAATGCGCCGACGGCTCGACCTGGCAATGACGTTGATCGGACGACCGGAGATCATCTTCCTGGACGAGCCCACCACCGGCCTCGATCCCCGGAGTCGACGCACCATGTGGCAGATCATCCGGGAGTTGGTCAAGGGCGGTGTCACCATCTTCCTCACGACGCAGTACCTCGAGGAAGCCGATCAACTGGCCGACCACATCGCCGTCCTCGATCAGGGACGGATAGTCGCCCAAGGTACGGCAGCGGAACTCAAACGACGCATCCCCGGCGGCCACATTCGTCTTCACTTCATCGATCGAGACCAACTCGACTCTGCTGCTGCTGTTTTCGACGAGTCTACCCGTGACGATGCCGCGTATGTTCTGCAGGTTCCCAGCGACGGCGGTGTCCGCTCGCTGCGCTCTCTTCTCGACCAACTCGACGCTCACTCGATCGACGTCAAGGAACTCTCCGTGCACACACCGGACCTGGACGACGTGTTCCTGACTCTGACCGCCACCGAAAGGACCGACGCGCGATGACCACCATGACGCTTGCCTATCAGGACTCGAAAACCATGCTGCGTCGCAGCATTCGACACATCCTTCGATATCCGTCGATGACGGTGATGCTTGTCGGGATGCCAGTCGTCTTCCTGCTGCTGTTCGTCTACGTGCTCGGCGGAACGCTCGGGAACGGCCTCGGCCCAGGCGGTGGCGGCCGAGCCGAGTATGTCAATTACGTTGCACCGGCGATTATTCTGATGACTGTGGCATCAGCGGCACAAGGTACTGCCATCTCCGTCGCAACCGATATGACCGCGGGGATCATTGCACGATTCCGCACGATGGCGATCACGCGCACGTCCGTCCTGACCGGTCACGTTCTCGGCAGCCTCCTTCAGACGATCGTGAGCCTCGTTGTAGTCATCGCCGTGGCGATAGCCGTCGGCTTCCGGCCTACTGCAGGCTTCGTGGAGTGGGTTGCCGCGTTTGCTCTCCTCATCCTGGTCTCCATCGCGATGATCTGGTTGTCCGTTGCCTTCGGCCTCGTCAGCAAGAGCGTCGAGACGGCCAGTAATCTTCCAATGGTGTTGATCCTCTTACCTTTCCTGGGAAGCGGATTTGTCCCCACCGATTCGATGCCGACCGTGTTGCGATGGTTTGCCGAGTATCAGCCGTTCACTCCGATCATCGAGACTCTTCGAGGACTTCTTCTCGGCGAAGCGATCGGGAACAACGCCATACTCGCGATCGGATGGTGCGTCGCAATCACCTTCCTCTCCTACCTCTGGGCGCGGAGTTTGTTCAATCGACGCCCGGTGCGCTGACCTCGAAACACACGATCTTCGAGAACAGGTACGGTGTCGCTGCCGTCGAGTTCCGAGGCGATGGCGACGTCGTGTGGAAACCCCATGACGATCAACTCGCGTCCTGAGGCACAGTCCCGCAGGCGGTCCTCGTACGAATCCGACACCGCTGTCCAGGCATCCGCCGCCATCTGTGCCTCGGGCGACAGGGAACCTTCCCAACCAGCCGCGGTCAACGCCGTGACAACCCCGCCGGCTCCCCACAGATCCTCCACTGCAGGACGCAACTCTCCACCGGGCCACTTCTCCCCGGATGCGACTATCGCAACCCGCGATCCCGGACCATGTTCGTGCACAATCCAATCAGCGACGGCGGAAGCGTTCCTCAATGAAGCGCCGACACACACCGCAACCTGGGACGCCAACGCAAACGCGATAGTCGACCCGTTCGGCGACGGAAGTACCAGCCGACTCGGGACCTCGGACTCGCGAATCGTCCTGGGAGACAGACTGATCTGCCCCTCCCTGGCCATACTTCGTCGCACTGCAAGAACCGCATCGGCATCACGCGCGTAATCGACCGCACTCTCGTCGTTCCAGGAATAGGGAAGTACGTCGATTCCCGCGTCGGCGGCGACGCTCAGCGTCGTCGTGAACGAGAGGACATCTACCACCACTGCCACATCGACGCCGACAGCAATTGCTTCGGCGCCGCGCAGGCCCCAGTCGAATCGAAGTCCGTACTCGAGTTGGCGATGCTCCGGATTCATCGCACCAGCATCTCAGAAACGAATCAGGTTGTCCGGCACGCACAAATCCTCGTGCTCGTACAGCGCTCGCACGGCAACTGGATCGTCGCCGGCGCACACCTCGGCTATATCGTCGAGCAGTAGGTCGTAGTCGGCGCCGGTCTTTCCGTCGTAGGCGTCAGTCATACGACCCCACTCGTCCCACGGCAGGGTTTCGACCTTGTTCATCGCGGCAAGATCCTTCACTGCGTTGCCTCGGATCTCGGCCGGCCCCCAGTTCTGGGTGCCGTACACCCCGAACTGGGACGCGTCGATCTCGCCGCGTCGATACGCCAGCCACGCCTCACCACCACTGAGGAATTCTCCCGGCTGCAGGTTATGGGCGTGAGGAAGGACGTTCTGTCCGAGGATCTCCGAGTCGATGCGGATCCACCGCTTGCCGGCGTCGTCCCAGTACTCGGTGATCCAGTGGTCCACGCCCTGTCCCGGTTGAAAGTAGGTGGCAAAACCACAGCGGACGCGAGCGGCAATTCCGCGATAGCGCAGAAACGCACAACTCAAAACAGCAAAGTGCCGACAGGTTCCGACGAGCCGCTTGTCGGGTTCTCGGGCGGAGGTCACCGGTGCCGGATCGAGCGCAAGCAAGCGTTGAAGCAGAACGCTTGCCGGCCGGATCTGGTTTTCGTCGAATCGGTCGGTGGGCAGATTCAGCGACCGTGCATCGGTGGGTTGGACCACCAGGTACGGCACTACCCGGCATATTTGCACGGGGTCGGTGGGGAGTGACTCGAGGGCAAGCGGGTCCACTCCGTCGATGCGGGTGAACGGTCCTGCTGATGTGTAGTCGAGAACCGCCGTCATGGGCGGAGACTAACAAACACTGCCGACACTGCCGCTCCACTATGGTTAGGGTCCCATAACCATGAAACCCGAGGTTGCTGTGAACCCAATGTTGAGCCGCCGTGCCATGCTGTCCGTCACCTTCGCCACAGCAGCAGGTTTTGCCCTTGCTGCCTGCGGCGACAGCGCGAAGGACGAATCCACTCCCGGCACCGAAGGTGCTCACGCCGAGGCCAACGCCTTCCCGGTGACGATCGACCACAAGTTCGGCTCCACCACCATCGGGCAGGCACCCAGCCGCATCGCAGCGGTCGGCATCGGCGACGCAGACGTTCTGCTTTCCCTCGGTCTGACGCCCGTCCTGGTCCCGGTGTGGAAGGGATCGACCGACGACGGAATCGGAGTCTGGGCCGACTCGGCAGTCCAGGGCGCCGAGCCGACACCATTGGCCAACGCCACCACCGATTTCGACATCGAAACGATCGTGGCAGCAGCGCCTGACCTGATCATCGCCGTCAACAACGCGATCGACGAGGATCTGTACAAGCAGCTCAGCGCCATCGCGCCGACTGTGCTTCACGCCGCCGATCAGACGGATTGGGTGCTGCCCTGGCAGGAAGTCACGACCCGCATCGGTACGGCTGTGGGCGTTCCCGCGCAGGCAAAGCAGGAGGTCCAGGAAGTCGAAGACCTCATCGTTCGCACCCGCGCGGAGAACCCCCAGTTCGAAGGCAAGACAGCAGCTCTCGTCATTCGCTGGAGCGATGGAAATCTGCGGGCGTTCAGCCCTGAGGCAGCGCGCGCTCAGTTGCTCACGCAATTGGGATTCACGGCTCCTGCCGCACTGAAGGATCGGTTCGCGGGCAAGCTGAACTACGAGATCTCCGCCGAGAACTACGACCTCCTCGAGTGCGACTACCTGCTCTTCGACAACTACGAAAAGGCTCGCCCCGAGGTGGAGACGCAGCCGGCGTTCACCAATCTGAACGTGGTCAAGACCGGCGGCCTGATCAGCTTGGACCCCATCGTCAGTGACGCGGTGTCCATGCCGAACCCGCTCACCATTCCGTTTGTGCTGGAAGATTTTGTAGCAAAGATCAATCAGACGATCGCGGGTCGATAACCTTCGTTCGACCGGACCACACCCACAACACCACAGCCGACACGGCCACGCAGACCGAAACGATCACCCATGGTGACGCCGGCGCTGCGTGGCCGTTGTCGACTAGGTCGTACACGAATCCGACTCCCACGGTTCCCAGGAGCGCGAGCAGACCGCCGATCGTGTTGAGCATGCCGAAGTGCGCTCCGAGGTTGCTTTCACGACCGAGGATGGCAATGGTGTCTCGCATCGGCGGCACCATCAACATCTGTCCCAGGTGCAGCAGCCCGATCCACACCGCCAGACCGACTATCTGCGTCGACGCCGAAACTGCGGAGTCGACGCCGGTGACCAGCGGAACCAGGAACGACACCGAAATGAGCACAAGCCCGAAGGTGATCGCGCGTCGATGCCCGATGCGGTGGGCAACCGCGACCGTCGGTCCCTGCCCGACGATCACCAACACCGCTGCGCCCACGTAGAACCATCCCAGCGCCGACTGTGAACCGATACCGCGCTCGAGCTGTTCCGGCAGCATCAGGTACAGCTGGCTGTACGCAACCAGCTGAAAACTGCAGAGCGTCGCGAAGAGCAGAAAGTTGTTGTTGGTCAGCACGCTTCGCCAGACGTCGCGCAGCGTATAGGTCGACACCGGGCCCTCGTGGGCATCGCCCGGCCGCGGGAACCAGATGAAGAACCCGACCCACATGATCGCGAACAGCAACGCCGCGCTCGACGCCGTCCACGAGAACGGAAACATCAACAGAGCAGCACCCAATGCCGGACCGATCACGGTTCCCAGGCGGCTGCACATCTGTTCCACTGCAAACAGATCCGTACGACGCATGACTCCTGAGGTTTCGAGTTCGCGTCCGTATTCGGCGTTGGCCGACTCCACTGCGGGTGCGAACAGAGCCGCGGCGAACCCGACCAGAAGCACACCGACGATCACCGCTGCCATACTCTCGGCCAATCCGAGCATCAGGAAACCGACCACGCGAACTGCGATGCCCAGCAGGATGATCGGACGCTTGCCGAACCTGTCGGCGAGGCTTCCACCGATGAAGAACATGCCCTGCTGACTGAACATCCGGAGTCCGAGGACCAGGCCGACAATCCAGGCCGCGAATCCGAGGTCCTCCGAAAGGTGCACCGCGAGAAAGGGGACAACCAGATAGAACCCGATGTTGAACAGCACCATCGAAAGAAGGAGCAACTTCACCACCGGCGGCAGGACACGAACCTTCGCGAAGGTCTTGTTACCGGGAAAACGCTCACTGAGTACCACGACCAGAAGACTATTGCCCGCGCGGTGTTCTGTGGAAATCTGCCATTTTGCAATTGGTTAACTGTCCGTTTAGGTAGCGATGGTAATCATCTTCCGGGGGTTCGAGCACACGACAACGAGAGCCGGGATTTGATGAATGGATTGACGCGCCGTCAGATGGTCAAGGCGATGGCGGTAGCCGCAGGGACAGTCACCGCAAGCGCATTTACCTTGGGTGCCAATACCTCCGTCGCGGGGGCGAACCCCGCGCAGGAGATCAAAGTGCTCTCCCTCAATACCTGGCACGGCGGAACCAAGATCAACGGTGGCCTGCAGCTGATCGCCGATATGATCATCTCGACCCAGGCGTCGATAGTTCTCCTGTCGGAAGCCGGCACTGCGACAACTGTATTGGCCGACATGCTGACCAAATCAGGAACCACCTTCTACGGAGCAGCGTCCTCCGACGTGGGGATTCTCTCCAAGTTTCCGATCGAGGAAACAGCCGACCTGAACTCGATGATCAAGGCAGTCGTGACGGTCGACGGCAAACAAATCGCTGCTTACTCGGCACATCTGGCCTACACGTCCTACGCAACCTATCTACCGCGCGGATACGGCGCGGGTGTTCCCACGCCTGGAGAGTTCTCCGAGTTCGGCTGGAACAAGATGCCGTCCGGTCCGGTCACGGACCCCGAGACGGTTCAGCGTGTGAACGTCAATTCGGCACGACCCCTGGCAATTTCGACGTTCATCGACGATGCGGCCGCAGAACGGGCGAAGGGCAGATCCGTCATCCTCGGCGGCGATTTCAACGAACCGTCGGCCCTGGACTGGACCGACGGCACGCGAAATCTGTTCGACCACAACGGTGTCGTCATTCCGTGGGAATCCACCCGTCTGCTCGACCATGCCGGATTTGTCGATGCATACCGCAGCAAGTACCCGAACCCGGCTACACACCCGGGCTTCACCTGGCCGTCCGACAATCCCGACGTCGACACCTCACAGCTCACCTGGGCACCCGAGGCAGACGAACGCGATCGGATCGACTACATCTTCGCCGACCGCGCTTCCGAGCTGAAGCTGGGATCTGTAGGAATCATCGGACCCCGAAAGACGATCGTGCACAACAAAAGAGTGGAGGAGAACTCCCAGGACAACTTCATCGCTTCACCGACGCCGTGGCCGACCGATCACAAGGCCGTTCTTGCGACGTATCGTTTTGCCAGCTTCGGCGGCGGATCATCTACCGGTTCGTGGAGCGGTTCCTGACAGGGCATCTCGTAGCCAGTCGATCATCATCGGCGTCAACTCGGGCAGCTTGGTCACTGCGCAGTGCCCCGCATCCGGGATGACGTGTACCTGCGTGTTCGGGCGCTCTTCGAAGAGTGTTGTGTCCGAGAGCGGGATGTGAACGTCGTCGGCCCCGTTGACCACAAGCATCGGGGTCCGGCCGTCGTCGGCGGTCATCAAGACACTGCGATCGAACGCACGGAGACCCTGTACCAGCGCCTCTTTGGTTGCCGGGGCATCGAAACCCAGTGCGTTTCCGACGATGTCGCCCATGCCGTAGACCAGGCGCTCGGCGTTCGCGGTCTCGAACGCACCCTTGACCGGGGCGCCGATGTTGATCACCGCATCGACGGCGCCGGTCAACCCCGAGCGCACGGCGAAGTTTCCACCGAAGGAGACTCCCAGGTGCGCCACCTGCCCGTTGCCGAGAGCGCGAGCCGTCGATACGAGCCCGTCGATCACCTCGTCACCGAAAGCATCGAGAGGAACGGGTGATTCACCAGTTCCCGGCTGATCGAAAGCAACAACCGTCACCCCGGCGTTCTTCGCGAACGCGCTGGCCAACGGATGCATGTCCATCTTCCAGCCGTCGACGCCGCCGCTGAGCAACAGGACGGGTGCGTCTTCGTACCGTCCGTCCGCCGAGAGGATGTGTACCGGTAGCTCGATCTCGCCGTTTCGGTAGGGCAGGGAGAGGATTCGACGCTCGAACTCGAGCCCGAATCCTGGTGCTGCCTTGACGTATTCGTCCACCTGATTGCGCAGAGCCCGTCGACGGGATTCGTTGGCCAGCACCGGGAACTTGGCGATTCCGTAGATCATCGCTGCCAGGGAATGATTGCCGGCCGCGGAGTACTTCGCCGCCAGCGCCGACCACTCGTACGACCAACCACCCGGCGCGTCGGCCCAGGTCGAGTTGATGGACGCGCGCAGTTCCTCGAGATCCGAGACGGGGAGCCCGAAGCTCAGAAACTGTCCTGTGCGCTCTTCGAAGAGGCCTCGGTGATCGACAGGAAATTCGTATGACATGGGAAAACACCCCTCAATTCATCTCTAATGCAACGATCAGTTGCATTAGCTCAGTGAACCACGTGTCTCCAGTTAACACAACACCTTGTTGCGATAAGGTTTACCCATGACCTCGACACCACAACGGCCCGGAGGGCGTAGCGCCAGAGTGCGCGAGGCCGTCCTGGCTGCCACCGCGGCCGAACTGTCCGAACGCGGATTTGCAGCGATGAGCATCGAGGACATAGCCGCCCGTTCCGGAGTCCACAAGACCACCATCTACCGGCGATGGAGCACGCTGTCCCAACTGGTGGCCGACGCGGCTGTCGAGGTGTCGGCAACTACCGTCCCCATCCCGGATACCGGTTCCATCGAATCCGACCTGCGCGAGATGGCCAGATCGATAGTCGCACTGGTGACAAGCGAGTCGGGCGGCGCGTTGGTGGCTGCACTGTTCTCGGACGCGGTTCGTACGCCAGAAGTGGCAAGACTCAAGCGCGAGTTCTATTCCGCACGTTACGAACTGGCCGACATAGTGGTCCGCCGAGCAGTCGAACGCGGGGAAATCTCCGAGAAGGTCTCAGCTGCTGATCTTCTGGCGGCCGTCGCCGCGCCCATCTACTATCGCCTGTTGGTCGCCGATCTACCTGTCGACCAGTCGGTTGCCGATCGCGCTGCTGCCGGCGCGCTCGCTGCGGCGCACGCCGGAGCACTCGATCAGACCGAATGAGCCAGTGAATTCAGCGCTTCCACAATTGCCTCGTTGAATCCACCCCCGCCATGCCCGGCTTCGTCGAGCACCAGCAACTCACTGCCCGGCCAACGCTGGTGGATCGCCCAGGCAGTATCGAGTGGTCCGGAAATGTCATACCGGCCGTGCACGAGAATCGCGGGAATCTCGGCGAGACGGTCCATTCCGTCCAGGATCTGATTCGGCGCGAGGAAGCAATCGTTGGCCCAGTAGTGCGTGACCAGCCTGGTCATCACCCGACGGAAGTCCGGATTCTGGTATCGAACACTCGGAGTCCACCCCGGCATCAGCGACACATGTACGTCTTCCCAGCGGCACCACTGCACCGCAGCATTTTCCCGCACAACAGGATCCGGATCGGCGAGCAGTCGCGCGTATGCCGCCGGGAGATTCCCGTCACGCTCTTCCACCGGCAGCGGCGCGACGAACTCTTCCCATTCACGCGGAAATATCCTGCCCATGGCACGGGTGATCCATTCGATTTCCACTCTCGTCCCGCCGGTGATCGCGCCCAAAGCCATCGCGATCACCCGCTCGGGAAACGCTTGGGCGTACACCAGACCCAAACTGACGCCCCAAGAAAGGCCGGAAACGATCCATCGTTCGATACCGAGATGTTCACGAAGACGCTCGATGTCGTCGAGGATGTGCGCCGTCGTGTTCACGGTGAGATCGACGTCCGGGCTACTCGCGAGAGGAAGGCTGCGCCCACAGCCTCGTTGATCGAACAGAACTGCGCGAAAGGTTTCGGGATCGAAAAAACGCCTGGCACCGACAGTGCACCCGGAACCGGGGCCACCGTGGAGATAGAGAACCGGGACACCGGCCGGGTTACCGACGGTCTCCCAGTAGAGGCTCTGACGATCGGGCACTTCCAACAGTCCCGACTCGTACGGTTCGACGGGCGGGTACAGGACAGCGCTCATAGGCGGTAATTCTTCCATCAACCGACGTGTCCGGTAAGCAGCACGCGTCCGGGCTATGGCCTAGCGTGGACAGGACACCTCTGCGACGGGAGTACACCAGATGCGTGATGGGTTCAGGTTGCCGGGGTACGGCGGCGCCGCGGTATTCCTTCGCAGTCATGCGGTACCCGCCGCTGTCTTCGAATCCGACGTACCCACACTCGTTTTCGACGTAGGCCTGCTCAGCCCCGATCGGTTCAATCAGTATCTCAGCAGACACACCGACGAAGGATTCGTCGAACGGCTGGCGGCGTTCTTCTTTCACGCGGCCGCAGACTTTCATCCCGAGAAATCGCTTCCGGCGTTCACCGACGAACGACTCGGGCTGATGATCTCGGTCTGTTCCAGCACCGATCGAGAGGTGGAACTCGACTTCTCACTCGCCGAGGATCCCGAATCGGAGGACACCGAACGCGACGAGATGACCTTCGAGACAAGCCGAGTCGTCCTCGCGACCTCGGCTCAAACGGTTTCTCGACTCACCGGTGGAGTAACCACCCACTTCGACGGAGAGTGGTGACGACATGGGATTCCTCTTCGAGGTTCTCGATTTTCCCGACGGCAGTCGGATGACCGACCTGTGGAACAACACGTGGGCCGAGCCGGCAACCGGAGAGGAGATCGCGTCCGGCCACTTCATTCACCTCGGAGACGATCAGCACGTCGACGTGGAGACAGATTTTCTCAGTAGCCACCTCCCCTTCAACGTGGCAGGCTTCGGCGGAGTCTTTCCCGACGGCAAACCCTGGATGTTCGTCATGCAGAAGGCACCGGCCGACCTCGCGACCAGGCTGCGCGGTGAGGACGATCCACACTCGCTTCTGCGCGGATCACTCGACCGCGCCATGTCTTTCAATCCCGATGCACTGGTGGCCGAGGAATTGTCCTGGAGGCATGACGATCTGGTGAAGGTGTACGAGGAAGAGGGGATCCCAGCAGCATCCATCGCCGGCTGGTCGGCCGCGGACCTCCTGCGCGGCCTCTTGGCGCAGTGTTGCAATGCCGAACTTGCCGCCGTCGTCGCCGGATACCCCGAATGTGCCTACCCCGAATCGGCGCATGCGTGCGAAGCAGACGTGTTCTCCGACGTGTTCGCCGGTTGGGTCAGCGGACTGCGGTGATGTGACGGAGGAGACCCCACCCTCTCAATATTTCGGAGTAGACTCATTTATGAGCGTGATCCGAAATGAGACGAGGTGAGCGGGATGACGAAATCGGACCAAGAGTTGGGTCGTCGTGAACGCAACAAACTCGAGAAGCAGACACGCATCTTCGACGCCGCGGCCGAACTGTTCGCGGAAAAGGGCTACAGCGCAGTCACAACTCAAGAAATTGCCGATCGCGCCGATGTAGCCGGTGGCACCCTCTTTCGTTACGCCGCAAGCAAAGCCGAGCTACTGCTCATGGTGTACAACGCGGAGTACCGCAAGCAGATCGAACTGGGAGAAGAGCGTGAGGCCAAATCGACGGGCACAGAAGATCGTGTACTCGAGCTGGTTTCACCCCTGCTGATCGCGAGTCGCCGAAACGACGAGAACACCGGTATCTACCAACGCGAAGTGTTGTTCGGCGAGCCCAGCGAATGTTTCCGGGCCGAAGGTCTGGAACTCTCGCAGCGCTTGCAAACGCGGATTGCGCAAATCTTGCTCGAGGGGCACCCCAACCACACCACCCGAACCATCACTGCAGCGCGAACGATTTCCAACGTGCTGCACTTCGAAATAGCCCGCGCGGCATTGGACCGGATCACGGCTGACGAACTCACGAACATCGTTGCCGCACAAGTTCGATTGACGCTTGCCGGACTACCCACCGAAAAGGATTGAGGATCGAAAATGACTGAACTGAAGCAGATCACCGTTCTGGGTACCGGAGTTCTCGGCTCGCAGATCGCCTATCAGACCGCCTATCACGGATTCGACGTCGTCGCGTACGACATCAACGCCGAGGTCATCGAGAAGGCCAAGGCTCGGTTCGACTCGTTGGCCGCGGCCTACAAGGCCGAAAACGTCGAGGGCGCCAAGGAAGGCAAGGCCGACGAAGCGCTACAACGTATTACGTACTCGTACGACCTCGCCGAAGCCGTGACCAAGGCAGATCTTGTCATCGAGGCAATTCCCGAGGACATCGCCATCAAGCGCGACACCTACGAGAAGCTCGCCGCAGTAGCTCCGGAGCACACGGTGTTCGCAACCAACTCCTCTACGCTTCTGCCGAGCGACCTCAAGGAGTTCACCGGCCGCCCCGAGAAGTTCCTCGCACTGCACTTCGCAAATCACGTGTGGGTCAACAACACTGCCGAGGTCATGGGCACCGAGTCCACCGACCCCGCCGTGTACCGCGAGGTCGTCGAATTCGCGAAGAACATCGGCATGGTGCCGATCGAACTCAAGAAGGAGAAGGCGGGCTACGTACTCAACTCGCTCCTGGTCCCGCTCCTCAATGCAGCATCCGACCTGCTGATCGACGGCATCGCCGATCCCGACATGGTCGACAAGACGTGGCGTATCGGCACCGGAGCCCCGTTCGGCCCCTTCCAGATCATGGATGTCGTCGGGTTGACCACCGTCTACAACATCTCCTCCCAGGGCGGCGAGAAGCAGCGCGCGTTCGCCGACTACATCAAGAAGAACTACATCGACGAAGGCAAGCTCGGCGTCGCTGTCGGCGAGGGCTTCTACAACTACAAAGGCTGATCAACTGCCGGGCTGATCAACTGCAGGGCTGATCAACTGCAGGGCTGATCAACCAACAGAGCTGATCAACCAACAGGCTCACCGCGCGGTGGATACGACGTGAATTCACGTGGTATCCACCGCGCGGACGTCTGTTGTCAGTAAGTCCGAAACCACCCTGAGCGATTGTGACGCAAGCTTCTTCACGTGCGAACCCATCCTCAGGAGAGATCCCCACATGCGTCGTTCCGCCATCTCGGCACTCACAACACTGGTACTGCTCGGCGCCGGAACACTGGTCAGCACACCCGCTGTCGCCGCTCCCCTCGCGTGTGACGGAATCTCCACCGGTTCGTTCTCAGGCTCCGCCGGCGGCTCGGAGTACCTGTGCGCCAAAGAAGGTGACCTTCTGGACGTGCGCATCGGCGACGTTCATGCGACGCAGCCTTCCCTCGGCTACGACGAGGTGTACTACAAGCTCGGGCGATACACGCTCGGAAAAGACACGATCAACAAGAAGTTCGACGACTGGTGCGAGGCGAACGGCCAGATCCAGGCTGCGACCGCTACTCCTGCCTCGACGCTGAAGGACCCGTCGTCCTTCACCTGCCAGCTTCCAGTGGGTCAGGAAACCGCCGAGAGCATCGCGCCCATGAAGACCGTGGTCGTCGGCCCCCGCGGCGATCTCTACCTGACCGACGGTCACCACACCCTCACGTCCTTCATCGAGACGGCCGACGGAGGCCCCGACCTGCACGTGCGACTGCGGGTTCTCGGCAACCTCAGTGACCTGAGTGAAGGCGCCTTCTGGACCGAGATGGAAAAGAACAAGTGGGTCTGGTCGCGTGACGTGGACGGAAACCAGGTACCGGTCCAGTCCCTGCCGAAGAGCGTCGGCCTGGCCAACTTCGCCGACGACAAGTACCGCAGCCTGATGTACTTCTCCCGCGACATCGGATTCGCCGCCGGCACGATTCCGTTCCAGGAGTTCTACTGGGGTGCGTGGGTCCGCGACGCCGCGCCCGTCGACCTCACCAACTGGAATCGCGACGACCTCTCCAGCTACCTGGCCACCGTGAAGTCGGTGACCAAAGCACAGACCGCGTTGGCGGGCGATGCCGTCGTCGACAGCGGATTCACGGCTACCGATCTCGGAGTCCTGCCGGCCTGGAACGACGGCAAAGCGGAGTCAAAGGGCGAGTTCGCAAAGCTGTCGAAGCCGTACACAGACGACAAGCCGGGCAAGATCGCCTACGCACTTGCCTACAAAGCAACCCTCTGACCTGCTCAGATCCAAGTCACACCCAGCAGAGTTGACTAAGGTAAGCCTCTACTCAGTAGTCTGATCCCATTCGGGTGCCGCTTCATCGAAGCAGCGACGCCCTGCCCTGACGGAAACCATGCCGTCGTATCTGCCCGGTCGATCAATCTCCGGGCAACCAGGACAGGGAGAAGGTTGCTGCAGTGAGCACGTCCATCGTCGGTTTGTACGACCCCGCAGATGACAAGAGCAGTTGCGGGGTCGGGTTCATCACGCGCAAGGACGGCGTGCAGACCCACGATGTCCTGATCAAGGGCCGCGAAGCGCTCTGCTCGGTTCCGCACCGCGGCGGTATGTCCTCCGAGGGCGTCGGCGACGGCGGCGGCGTCTCGGTGGACCTCTCCCTCCGGTTCTTCCGCAAGGTAACCGGGCGCCCCGACCTTCGCGCCGGACGCTTCTGCGTCGGCAACTTCTTCCTTCCGGACGACGACGCCCAGCATGCACGCGCTGCCGCCTTGGTCGAACGTGAACTTCTCGATCGCGGTTTCACCACTCTCGCAGTGCGCGACGTCCCGGTCGACAACTCGGCGATTCGGCCGGCCGCGATCGCGCATCAACTTCCGGTCAGGCAGTGGATTTTCGAGGTCCCCACTCCGCGTCCCGAGCCTGCGGTAGTCGATCGCCTCGTGCACGAGGCCCTGCTCGCCATCGAGGCAATCGCGTACAACACGCCTGCACTACGCGGTTTGTACCCACTGTCCCTCAGCGCGAGGACTCAGGTTCTCAAGGGCCGCTTGAACTCCGACGAAGTGATCCCGTACTTCCGCGACCTGGTCGACCCCGATCACGCTGTCCACACGATGTACTTCCACACGCGGTTCTCGACCAATACGGACCCGCATCCCACGATGGCGCAGCCGTTCCGGTTCATGGCTCACAACGGAGAACTGAACACGGACAAGAAGAATCGGCTCTCCGAAGCTGCGGTGGCGAGCGCAAAACGACGTGCGATCGTCCGTCCGCCCGGTCAGTCCGACAGTTGCCGGCTCGATCAGACTCTGGAAGCACGCGTCATCGAGGACAGCGTCGATTTGGTGACAGCTGTGGTCTCGATGATGCCC
This sequence comes from Rhodococcus sp. MS13, assembly GCF_013277835.1. Lineage (NCBI taxonomy): Bacteria > Bacillati > Actinomycetota > Actinomycetes > Mycobacteriales > Nocardiaceae > Rhodococcus > Rhodococcus sp. MS13. The sequence goes on along the minus strand of NZ_VBTL01000010.1, from coordinate 174,267 downwards.
CCTGCCTGGGAAAACGACACCACTCTCTCCCCCGCAGTGCGTGCGATGTTCGAGTACTTCTCGCTGTACGAGGAGAAGAACGACGGACCGGCAGCGCTGGTGTTCGGCGACGGCACCATCATCGGCGCCCGCCTGGACCGCCTCGGCCTGCGTCCACTTCGCACGATCGAGACACACGACTACGTGTGCGCATTCTCCGAAGCCGGACAGATCGCGTTCGCACCCGAGACGGTGATTCACCGTGGACGCGTCGAGGCCGGCGGAATGCTGTACTTCGATCATCGCGATCGCCATACCTATACCGCCAGCGAAGCCCTGGAAAAGATTGCCGCACAGCGTGACTACCGGTCTCTGCTGGAGCAGTCACGAATCCTGATCGAAGACATCCCCGCTGTACCTGCGGAGAAGGTCAGCTCACCAACGCGCTACAACGGAACGTTCGAGGTTCATCAGCGCTACATGGCGTACTCCCTGGATCAGGAGAGCTTCAAATTCTTGATGGATCCGATGCTCACGCACGGAGCCGAGAAGGTATCGGCCATGGGTTACGGCAACGCCATCAACGCGTTTTCCGATCGTGAAGGCGGTGTGGCACGCTACTTCTCGCAGCGATTCGCCCAGGTCACCAACCCTCCGCTGGACAGCATCCGGGAAGCGGACGGCATGACCCTCCGGGTCGCGTTGGGCGCGAAGATGACAGCCGGACAGGGCAAGCAGATCGTCATTTCGTCGCCGATCCTCGGGCATCTGGACATGCTCAAGATCCGCGAACAGAAGCACACCCCGCATCGCCGATTCGAAATGCTCTACCCCGCCGCGGGTGACGCGCAGGCGATGGTTGACGCGATGACCGCGCTCGGCGACGCCGTTGTCGCCTTCGCAGCAGAACAGGGCGGGATCGCAGTCCTGACCGACCGGCACGTATCTCATGAGCGCGCAACGCTTCCCGCGATCATGGTCGTCGGAGCACTGAACCAACGCCTCATCGACGCAGGCCTGCGATTGCGTGTCTCTCTCATCGTGGAGAGTGGCCAGATCGAGTCCTCCCACCACGTTGCGGCTGCACTCGGATTCGGCGCTTCCGCCGTCTACCCGCTCTCCGTTCAGTTACGAGCCGAGGAGAAGTTCGCCGCTGATCCGGATGCCGCGTTCAGGCGTTTCGCGAAGGCTGCCGAGAAATCCCTCATGAAGACGATGGGACGCGTCGGCCTGTGCACTGTCGAGAGCTACATCGGCGGAGAGTTCTTCGAACCCAACTTCCTCGATACGTCCGACCCTGTTCTGCGCCAGTGGTTCCCCAACATGAAGTCACCGGTGGGCGGCGTCGGTTTCGACACCGTCGCGGTGACCTCGAAGCAGTGGCACGAGCGTGCAAGCGAAGTCGAGGGTGAAAAGGACCTGCCACTGCTCGGCCTGTTCAAGGAGCGCGCAGACGGCGCAGGGCATTCGTTCGGTACCACCGCAGTCCGCAAGTACGTCGAGCTCACCGAAGAGAAGATCGCGTTCGACAGTCCCTCCGGCACCGAACAATTCGACGCTCTTCGCTTGCTTCCACTCGGGCGACTCGACGACGCATTCCGCCTCGACGCCGGGGCCTACCGGGCAACGAGCTTCGACCGGTTGACCACCGAACAAATCGACGACTTCGACATCACCGCGGGGTACCGGGACTTTTCTACCGTTATGGCTGCGGAACGATCGCGTCGGCCCGCAGCGTTGCGCGACGTCATCTCTGTTCCCGCCGACGTCACGTTTGCGGTTACGACAGCCGAGTTCGCCGAGCAGATCAGCCGATTCTCGGTACGCGGCAACACTACGATCGTGATGCGCGGAGTCCAGTGTGAATCCGCCGCCGACGACCGGTACACGCTTCGCCTGGACGGTCCACTGGCCGGTGACAGCGCGCGAGCAAAAGCGCTCGGCGACGCTCTCTGCGCCACCTTTGCCGCCGATATCACCATTGAAGCCATCACACCGGATCTTGCGCTGAGGGCAACCGGCATCGGGGCAGAGTTCCTGTCCAAGCTGAGGGTCGCACCGGCAGGTGTTCCTCTCTCCGCGGTACAGAGCGCCAGCGACATCACCCCGAAGTTGGCGTCGGGTGCCATGAGTCATGGCGCACTGAACGCTCCGGCGCACGAAGCCGTCGCACACGGCACGAACATGGTCGGCGCGATGTCCAACAGCGGCGAAGGCGGCGAACACCTTTCGCGCTACAACACGATTCGTGCGTCGCGCATCAAGCAGTTTGCATCCGGACGCTTCGGAATCTGGGCGGGATACCTCGCCGACCCGATGCTCGAAGAGATCGAGATCAAACTCGGCCAGGGCGCAAAACCCGGTGAGGGCGGGCAGCTTCCGGCCGCCAAGGTCACCGTCGACATTGCTGCTGCCCGCGGCGGAACGCCCGGCGTCGAACTGGTATCGCCGCCGCCGCACCACGACACCTACTCCATCGAGGACCTCGCTCAGCTCATCCACGACTGCAAGGCAGCGCGCATCCGGGTGATCGTGAAGTTGGTGTCCTCGGAAGGAATCGGCACCATCGCCGTCGGTGTCGCCAAGGCCGGCGCCGACGTCATCAACGTCGCCGGAAACACCGGTGGCACCGGCGCCGCTTCGGTGACCAGCCTCAAGTACGCGGGTCGTGCGGCCGAGGTCGGTATCGCGGAGGTCCATCAAGCTTTGTGTGCCAACGGGCTTCGCCAGAAAGTCGTTCTGCGATGCTCGGGCGCGCATCAGACCGGCAGCGACATCATCACTTCCGCGCTACTGGGCGCAGACAGCTTCGAGTTCGGTACGTCTGCGCTGATGATGATGGGCTGCGTCATGGCCAAGAACTGCAACATCAAGTGTCCGGCCGGTCTGACCACCAACCCGGAACTGTTCGACGGCGATCCCCGCGCCATGGCGCAGTACCTTCTCAACATCGCTCACGAAACTCGGGAACTGCTCGCGAATCTGGGAATGCGATCCCTTCAGGAAGCGCGGGGTCGAACTGATCTCCTGCATCTGCTCGATCACCCGTCCATCGTCGGCAATCTGAAACTGGACGCGATGTTCGAGTCCGCCCCGAACATCACCGTCGACAATCCCGTGTACCTCGAGCGTGAGTACGCGCTCGACGAGAAGATCATGGACGAGGTTCGCACGGTGCTCTTCAACCGTGGCGAGGCCTCGGTCGCCGTGTCCGGACCTGAATTCGCCGAAGGTGCACTGCACCTGGGTAACCGGAACAAGAGCGTCGGTGGGCAGTTGGCGATCGACCTCGAACGCGAACTCAACTACGGAGCGGCCGGCCTTCTCGCTCCGGGGGTACTGACTGACGAGCGTGGGCGACGATATCTGGCTCCGGGCAGCGTGCGCGTCCTGACGACCGGATCTGCTGGCCTGTCGTTCGGCGCATTCTGCAACGACGGCATGCACCTGGAACACACCGGGACATGTAACGACGGTGCGGGAAAGAGCATGAGCGGCGGCGTGATTGCCGTGCGCAGCCCAGGCGGCGGCTCCAGTGACGCCGGCGGAAACGTGTTGATCGGCAACTTCGCGCTCTTCGGCGCCACCGGCGGACGAGTGTTCGTCGAAGGTGAAGCAGGCGATCGCTTTGCAGTTCGCAACTCCGGCGCCAGTGCTGTCGTCGAAGGTGTCGGCGACTTCGCCGGCGAGTACATGACCAACGGTGCTGTCGTGAATCTCGGCGAGTTCGGCAAGGGTGTCGGCAACGGCATGAGCGGCGGGTTCTTCTACCAGTACGACCCTCGCGGCGAACTGGCACTGCGAGCAAGTACCGATTCCGTACTGCTGGGTTCGATCACCGCTGCGACCGATCCTCTGGCCGCCGTCCACAACCACGCGGTACAACTCCTGCTCGAACTGCATGTGGAAGCAACGGGATCCGCACTCGGAACCCGACTGCTCGAGAACTGGGAAGTCGAACAGCACTCGTTCGTCTACGCCATGCCCAAGGCATTGATGCTTTACCAGGACAGCGATGCAATCCTGGCTGCGAAGTCGCACAAAGAGCTTCTCGAAGAATTGGCGTCCGCCATCGCAGCACGTCAGGTCCGCACGTTCAAACTCGCAGTGCGCGATGGGCGCCCCGCACTGAACGGAGCAGTCCCCGCCTATGGCGAGACCGATACCGCGACAATGTATGCGCTGCTCAGTGCGTACACCGTGCTTCACTTCGCACAACAACTCGCCGCCGCCCGCACGCCGGGTGCGTCCGGACCCGACGATCCAGCAGTGCAGAAGGCGGCCCGAAACCTGGTGCTGACCGAGGACTTCGCCCTCGTCCAGCACTTGGTCAAGTACTCGAAAGAGATTCTGGCCGGCTACGACGACGAACAGTTGGCTGCGTTGATTGCAGCCAAGCGCGTCGACGACTACAAACAGGCGCTGAGCCTGCGCAACGTGTTAGCCATGGACAGCCCGGCGACGTACGGCTGGATTCTGTTTCAAGACAACAAGAATCGGGACAAGCTCGGATCACTGCCGAACTTCGACGAACTGTTCGCTTCGCGCACGATCCCCGACCTGGTGTCCTGACCTCCTCCCCCGAACGTAGGTGAGCTTCAAAATGGAAATCCCGTACATCCCCGAATACGCACCGTTCAACGGCGACCAACGCGCGTGGCTTTCCGGATTCCTGGCCGGTCTACACTCACGAACTGTCATGCCCGGTCAAACCGGTGCTGCAACAGCGACAGTGGAGAGAACTGCCGGCGCAGCAGTGCACATCCTCTACGGAAGCCAGACCGGCAACGCGGAGTCCGTGGCCGAAGACGCGGCCGCAGCTGCTCGTGCCCACGGTCTCGAACCACTTGTCGCGGGTCTGGACACCGTGGATATCAATGCACTTTCCGCCATGCGCCGGGTGCTCGTCATCACCTCCACCTACGGCGAGGGCGAGATGCCTGACAACGCGCAGCTGTTCTGGGATGCAGTCGAATCCGAGAGTGCGCCCAGGCTGGAGGGTCTCTACTTCGGAGTACTCGCACTCGGTGACACCAGCTACGACGGGTACTGCCAGTCGGGAAAGAACATCGACGCCCGATTCGAAGCACTCGGCGGGTCCCGGGTTGTCGACCGCACCGATTGCGACGTCGACTACGAGGATCCGGCGGCCGAGTGGATCGTTCGGGCGGTCGCTGCGGTAGCCGGTGTCGACGGTGATGCGGGGGCCGCTGCCTCGCCGGTTGCGTCCACTCCGACGAAGACCAAGTCCCAGTGGACTCGCAAGAACCCTTATCCTGCAACCGTCCTCGCCAACCGACTGTTGTCCGGCGAGGACTCCGCCAAGGAAGTCCGCCACTTCACCTTTGCGCTCGGCGAGGACGGTCTGGACTACGAGGCCGGAGATGGATTGGGCATCCGCCCGATCAACGACCCCGCTCTCGTCGAGGCGATCATCCTTCAGCTCGGTGCGAGCAGTGACTACGTCGTCACCGCGAAGGACGGCTCGTCCGCACCGTTGGACCAGGTGTTGACCAGCGACTACGAGATCTCGATTCCCTCGCGCGATTTGATCGAAGACATCGCCCGACGCAGCGGCGACGCCGAACTGCAGCACATTCTCGACACGGAAGATCGGGAAGCGCTCGATGCGTGGCTGTGGGGCAAGGACGTTCTCGATCTCCTGCAGTTGGACAACAGCATTCGATTGAATCCCGAAGATCTGCTTGCACTTCTGCGCCCGCTGCAACATCGGGTCTATTCGATCTCCTCCAGCCCGCTGGCCCACGACGGCACCGTGCATCTGACGGTAGCGAGTGTGCGCTACCGCTCGGGCGAGCGGGACCGCGGCGGCGTCTGCTCGACGTACCTGGCGGACCGCGTCGGCGAGGGAGATCGGGTCGGAGTTTTTGTCTCCAAGAACAATTCGTTCCGCCTACCTGCCGATGACACTGCTCCCGTCGTGATGATCGGACCCGGCACCGGTATCGCACCCTTCCGCGCTTTCCTGCACGAGCGTCGCGCACGCAACGCGTCGGGGCAGAATTGGCTTTTCTTCGGCGATCAGCATCAGTCGAGTGACTTCATCTACGAGGACGAGTTGAACGGTCTGACCCGTGACGGTGTCCTGACGCGTCTCGATCTCGCATTCTCGCGTGATCAGTCCGAGAAGATCTACGTCCAGACTCGTATGCGTGAACAGGGCCGAGACTTGTTCGACTGGCTCGAAAACGGTGCGCACGTGTACGTCTGCGGCGACGCGACCCGGATGGCAAAGGACGTCGACGACGCGTTGCACGAGGCGGTCGCCGAGCACGGTGGGTTGGATGCGGACGCCGCCGAGGATTACGTCAACAACCTCAAACGATCGAAGCGGTATCTACGGGATGTCTACTGAGATGTGCCCGCACCGTGGCGAATGCCGTTGCGCGGCTTTGGGGCGCATGTCGGACCTGGATGCACTGCTTGCGCGTCCGGGTTTCCGCGGCGGACTGATCGACACCGCACCTGAGGTAGTCGGCAAAATGTTGCCGCTCTTGGACGACGCCGTAGCAATCACCGTTGCAGGTCCGGTGGCTGTCAACGACTCGGGCAAGTACGCCGTTCCAACAGTTCCCGGCGATCCGTTGGTCTGCACGCCCGGACTCGTCTCTCTACGTTTGAACCCTTCTACCCTCGGTTCGGTGGTGACCACTGACGCAGAACTGCACCTGCCCCCGACGCTTCGGATGTTCGATACCCACGGATCGAGTTCACACACGACGTATTTGACCCCGACCTCGGATCGTCTCGCCTTCGAAGCGATGCGAACTGCGCCCAACACTGCGAGGGAATCAAGCACTCCCGTCCAGACATCGAATACTCCCGCCTTTTGGGCCGAGGCCGATCAGCTGAGCTCGACTTCATCCTCGCGGACAGCGGCACCGAACGTCGTAGCGGCTTGGTCGCTCTGGGTGCCCTCGGCTACCGGAGAATCGATCCTCACCTCATGGCTGCCGGGATGGAGCACCTGTCCTACCATCAACTGCCCGTCACGACAGTCGTCGCCGGCAACGGCTGCCTGCAGATCCACCGCGGTGATCTCGACGCCGCAGCCATGTTCGGCGGGACATTGACTCTAGCCTCGGACACCTGCCGAACGATGATCGATCTGAACGGCGTCTCGGAGTGTTGGCTGACCCGCACCCACGGAGTGCACGGTTTGACGACGTCTGTCGAGGTGTACGACTTCCGCCGCAAGTGCGTAGCCGTGTTCACTCAGACTGGCCCAACCGAATCCGCGGTCATGAGCGTATGGGAAGACGTCATGAGTTCCATTTCGGCCGCATCCTGAAGACCGAAGTACGACCCATTCGGGTGTAAGAAATCGGCGCATCGCGATAACTGGACGTGACGACCGAAGCCTAGCCTTGGGTTTCGGTCATTTGTCGTGTCTGCACTCGGACGCTGATTCAAGGAGTTATCCATGCCCCGCCCTCTCGTCGAACCGTCGCTGGTCCCGGCTTTGCGCCCGGCGCTGCCTGCATTGGCCGCCGGGGTGCTCGCGGCGGCAGCGTCGGGGGTCGCGATGCTCGGTGCGCTCTGGAGCGTCGTGCAACTCATCGGTGAACCGTCGATGACTTGGGCCGGGTGGGCATGTGGGCTGTGGCTCACCGGGGTAACGCTCGCGGCCACGTCTTCGTGGCTCTCGCATCACGCCGAGTCGCTCTTCGAGGCCAGGCTTCGACGCCAGCTCGCAGCTCATCTCGTTCGACTGCCCGCAAGCACGCTGTCCCGCTACAGCGGAGACGCACTGAGGAGGCTCGTTTCGGATGACATCTCGGCGCTGCACCATATGACTGCGCACCTACCGGCCGAGTTCGCGACACTGATCGTGGTCCCGGCGGTCACGATCGCGGTACTGGTTGCCTCAGCCGGCCCCGTAGCGCTTCTCGCTCTCGCTCCCGGCATCGTGGCAGCACTGTTCTACTTGTTCGTAATCCCCAGAATGGCCGCTCGGCACAGCGCCGAAAGTGCGGATGTCATGGGCGACATCGTGACCGCCGTGGACGACTATGCCCGCGGTATCCACGTCTGCCGGATCTACGGCGCGCAGACCGGCGCTGCCGCCGACTATGCAGAATCGACAGCACGGTTCACCCGGGGAATGCAGGAGCGCGTTCGACTCGTGGCTACCCCCGCGGCCGTCGCGGTTGCCCTCATGCAGGCGACGGCGACGTTCGCGATCGCCTATGCCGTCGGATATCGCTGGGATGCAACGACATTGGCCGCCACTATTCTCTTCAGCCTCGCAATCGTGACACCGGCCCTGCGGCTCGGGCACGGCCTCGACTACGTCGCGGCTGGACGCGCTGCTGCAGTCCGGCTCGCCGCTGCCCTGGACGAACCCACCCTCCCTGCCGGTGAAGCACTCACCCTTCCGGCGTCGAGTCCCTCCGACCGCCTGGAGATCGTCGACCTGACTGTCATGATCGCGGACCGCAGAGTCGTCGACGGCGTCACGCATGCATTCCGCCCAGCCGCGATCACTGCGATCACGGGACCGAGTGGAGCGGGCAAGTCGACGCTCCTGAAAGCACTGGCCGGCTTCGAGATCCCGGAACTCGGTACCGTCCGCTACGCGGGCCAGAGCGTCGTCACGATCGACGAGAACCTGCGGCCACAGTCCATTCTGCTCTCCCCCCAGGGCGCAGACGTGTTGCCGGCCACGGTGCGCGAGAACATCGCACTGGCCGCCCCCGATGCAACGGACGCGGAATACACCGCCGCACTACGCCGGGCACAGATCGACATCAGCCTCGACACCGACGCCACTTCACTCTCCGGAGGGGAACGTCAGCGAGTCGGGCTCGCTCGGGTATTCCTCTCGCCCGCAGCAGTACTGCTGCTCGACGAGCCGACCAGTGCGCTCGACGATCGGACAGCGGCCGAACTGCTGAAGGAACTGCGCCACTTCGCGCACGCTGAAGGGAAGACGATCGTGATCGTCACCCACGACCCTGCTCTTGCAGACGACGCCGACGATCGACTCGACCTCGACAGTCCCAACTCGCACAACGCCGCCACGCGTAATGCCGCCCTGACTGGAGCCGAATAATGAACAGCGCCAATGCAGCCCGTCGCCGCTTGATCACCATCGGATTCGGTTGGGTGTCCGTTGCTGTCCTCGAGGCGATCGCGTACACCACCCTCGCCCTCTCGATCGCTGATCACCGGTCGCCGGTTCTCGTGCTGGCCACGGCCGCAATCGCTCTCTTCGTGACCGTCCTGGTCTCGCGGGGTGGTTACTTCACCGGGGCTCGACTCGTCGGCGATCTCTACGATGCGCTCGGCGACGCCTTCGCCCGCACCAAGCTGTCGTGGTTCACCGACGACAACCGGGCGCTGCTCGCCACCGTCGCCGGGCGCGGAATCCCGTCACTGATGAGCGTTCCCGCGCACCAACTTCAGACCTTCCTCGTTACGCCGCTGATACCGCTGCCCCTACTTCCTGGAGTCGCGGTCGTCGCGGGGCCCGGCGTCATGCTGCTCGTCGGCGGACTGCTCGCCGTGTCGCTCGCGGCTCAGACGCTCGCCCAACGCGCTCTCAGCCGAGCGGACGCGCGCCGGCACGAGGCCGAACTCGCAGCAACGCAGTCGACTCTCGAGCTCACCGATCATCTCGAATTACTGCGCACGGCAGCCGGTCCCACACGTTCCGTCGAACGTATCGAGCGAAGTTGGCGGGATCAGGAAACCGCGCTTGCACGGACCAATCTCGCCGCGGCACCAGCGACATTCATCTCGGCGATCGCCACCATTGTGCCGCTGGCAGGCGCAGTGATCTTCCTCGCCGCCACCGGATTCGACGATCCCGCAGCCGCTCTCGCGCTCGTCATCCTCACCGCCCGCGCCGCTGCCCCGCTCGACGAACTCGCTCTGGCCGGAATCGGAGTCAATGAACTGCGTGCAACGGTTCGCGACTATCGCGCCGCGACTTCGGCTCCCGCACTACCCGAGCCCGCGTCCCAGGACGCCGCGCGCCCTGTTGGAACTGACATCAAGGTCGTCGCAGTGGACCACGCTCCGGTTCTGCGCGGCATCAACGCGGAGATCCCCGCCGGGGAGCGTGTTCTCGTCGCAGGGCGCTCGGGTACGGGGAAGAGCACCCTTCTCGGACTGCTCATGCGCTTCGACGACCCGGACGAAGGCAGCGTCACTCTCGGCGGAGTTTCATTGCGCGACTTGCCATACGACGACCTGGCTGCTCATATCGGCTACGTGCCACAAGATCCACTCGTGTTCTCGGGCACGCTCGGTGAGAACATCGGACTGGGAAGACCGGGTGCTACCGAAACCGAGATCGAGGAAGCCGCCAGGCGCGCTGTCCTTGGCGCCGTTCTCGACCGCTCGACGCTCGGCATTCATCAGGACATCGGTCACCAAGGATCCGCTCTCTCCGGTGGCGAACGTCAGCGGGTGGCGATCGCTCGTGCCTTCCTCAAAGACGCTCCCGTCCTGGTACTCGACGAGGCTACTTCGGCTCTCGACGAGGGCACCGAGCGCCGCATCGCCGGCGCCGTGCGGGAATTGGCGGCTACCGTCTTCGTCGTCACCCACCGCGACCCCGCCATCTGGGAGCCCACCCGCACGATAACGCTCTGACATCGCAAGCCCTAGTGCTCGCGTTGCAGTCCTTCTACTTCGGCAGGTGTACGACGGACAACCCTTGCAGGCGATCCAGCAGCAACGACGTGATCGGGAATGTCATGCAAAACCACACTTCCGGCACCGATCACGGCGTTATGACCGATCGAAACTCCTGCACCGACGGTGACGGAGGCACCGAGCCACGTGTTCTCGCCGATGACGATCGGAGCGGCTCGCTCCCATCCCTCGCGGCGCCGTCGATGATCATCGACAGGGTGCAACGCTGTCATCAGCTGGGCTCCAGGCCCGATCCTCACGTCCGCACCGATCGTGATCAGCGCATCATCCATGAAGAACCCGTTCGCGTTGACGAATGCGTTGGCTCCAAGCCGAACGTTGTGTCCGTAGCTGCATTGGAACCGCGGCACCACCAAAGCTCCGTCACCTACCTCACCAAAAAGGCTAGCGAGAGCCCGTGAGCGGACAGCGTCGTCGTCCGCCGCAGCCCCATTGAACGAGTCGAGTCGACGCCAACACTCAAGCCGCCGTTCCCGCAGCTCGTCATCATCGAGATACCACTCGCCACGAGCAAGACGATCCGCCTGTTCTCCCACCCGCGGATCGTCGCACACCGCGCCACCGCACTCCGACTGGGCACACCGCACCCCATCGAGCGCTATAACAGGGAGGCTCCAATGCAGCCCGGACGGCGAACGAGATCGCACACCTTTACCGCCGGACCGATCACCCCAGGTTGCGCGGCTTTTTTCGTTCCATCGGTGACCCCAACCCGGGACACCTGCTGTACGAACAACCCGTCGCCACACAATCATGTGGCGACGGGTGAGTGCTTTCCGTTCTCCAGTTGTCCGTCTACAGCTTCGCGCTGATGAGCGGCACGATATGTTCAGCCGCCCACGTCGTTCCGATCGGGCCACCGCTCGTGATTGCCCACAGAACATCCCCGCCGTCGGCGGTGCGAGGAGGCAGGCCAACCCAATGACCGGAGGACACAGCGCCGAGTGCTTGGAAGAGCTTCCCGCCGGTCAGCTTGTCGAAATCCTCTTCGCTGCCAGCGGCGCTGCGGCCGATCAGCAGGAAGTCCGCATCGATGTTCTCGAGAAGTTCCTCTCCGACCGTGCTCTGGGTGACGAACTCCTTCGCACGCGGATTCTCGGCGAAACCAAGCTCACCCAGGAATGTTGCCGGCGCCGAACCTGGCGCTGAAAGATACTGCAGCCCATTGCCCGTGCCGTAGAAGATCGCCCAAGTCGCAGTCAGACCCGCGAGTTGCGGGTTCTCCTCACGCACTCTGGCGAAGTACTGATCATGCTCTGCCACAACCTTTTCAGCCGCATTCGAGAGATCGAGGGTCTCGCCCAGAACACGGATCGACTCCTTCCACGGCACGAGCATCCGCGACTTCGTGTCGGGGCTCGTCACCACCGGTGCGATGGAGGACAAACGCTCGTAGTAATCGCCCATGGACAAACCACCCAGGCCGTCAGCCCAGCCGACGGCGACGATGAGGTCCGGTTCGCTCGCGGCGATCGCTTCGACGGGAAGTGTTCCACCCATCGCGAACTCGAAGGTGTCGAGATTCTCTGCGTCGTAGGGCAACAAGTACGACTGGGAAGCCGATTCCTTCACCATCGACGAGGAGAGGACGGGTTTGACGCCCAGCGCGAGGAGCATTTCCGTGTCGACGGCATTGGGCACGATCGCGGCGATCCGCTCCGGTCGCTTCTCGAGAATACTTGTACCGTATGGCGATTCCAGGGTCAGCGGGTAGGTGGTCGTTCCTTCCGCAGCGGGCAGGGCGTTCCCCTCCGAACCGGGAGAGGATGCCATTTTCGAGTCTTCGGCCGAGGCCGAGCACCCGGTTACGAGGAGCGCTGCGGCGAGCGCGGCCCCGATCAGTCCGGTGATCCGTGATCGTCTGGTGCGCAGGACTGTCATTTCTGCCTTTCGGTGTTATCGAGCACTTTCGGTGTTGCTGAGGTGAAGGGTGTTGGGTGAGCGATGGAGCCAGGTCAGGAATCTGCACGCACGGCCCCGCCGCGTTTCCAGTAGCCGGTGAAATCGATGTCAGTCTTCGCAATTCCTCGATCACGAATCAAATGACGCCGAAGCGAGCGAACCGTCGCCTGTTCGCCTGCAAGCCAAGCGAATACGCGTCCGTCAGGCCATTCGGCAGCACTGACCGCGTCGAGCAACAAAGTAGTGGCGCCGGGCTCGGCCCCCTCGCGCGGCAACCACGTGACACTCACCCCGGACAACTCGCGCACCGATTGGATGTGAGCCGAGTCCGCAATTTCGACGAACACATGCCCCCTGGCATCGGCGGGCAATTCCTCGAGCAGACGTGCGATCGCCGGCAACGCGGTCTCGTCACCGACGGCCAGCAGATACTCGTGATCTTCCGGGAGTCCCTTCGATACAGAGGGGCCCGCGATGTGCATTCGGTCGCCCGGGCTGGCGTCCCGCGCCCAGGTGGTAGCCACTCCGTCGCCGTGAACGACGAAATCGACGTCGAGTTCCCTTGTTTGCGGATCGTAGCGGCGCACGGTGTATGCGCGGGCAAGCGGACGGCGCCCCGCAGCGAAAGTCACACTGCCGTCGACCATTACCGGCAGGACCGGGTCGGTTTCGCCGGGGTAGGTGAACAGCAACCGGATGTCGTCGTCGAAGCCCGTACTCGCGAAGGCGGGTTCGGCAATTCCGTCGGCGTTGGTGAAGGTGTCGAGTTGGGCTCCGGTGAGCGTCACTCTCCGCATGCCCGGCGTCACCTCTGTCACCCGATGTACCTCGAGTTCACGCAAGGTAACGGGGTACGCCGTTGTCGGACGGGTGTTTCGGGGCACGGAAAGTCTCCTCGGAAGCGCACAGACGGGGGTCCGGCCCACGTTCGCACGACGGGAGGGCCAATAAATAAAGCTAGCCTGCCCTAATCAGTTAGGGTTATCCGTGCGTGCCGACTTCTTACACTCATCGGTCGGCTGGAAGAGAATGCATCGACGTCGGGAGGGCATCGTGGGACCACGGCTGGTGTTCCCCGCAGGCGAAGTCCCCGAGATCCCCGCTGCTCGGCTCGCCTCGACCGCGAATGAACGCGAGCCACTGCTGTTCTGGGTACATACCGGGCGCGCAGAATTGCAGATCAGCGGCCGTACCCGCAGTGTGACTGCGGGGGCGGCAATCTGGGTACCGGCGGGAATCGCGTACAGCATCCGGGTCGATCCGGGCGCGGTCGCATTTCCCATCCCACTGCCCGCGGCCGACCTGCCGCCCGCGTTGAACCGGGTCATCGACTTCGAGATCCCAGCAGACTGGCAGGACTGGCTCGTCCACCAATTCGCGCACAACTTGGGATTTCTTCGGGGTGAGACGGCAGCGGGAGCCGGACTGATCGAGCTTGTCGCGGGTGTTCACTCCGACGGGGACGACAACTCCCCGTCATACTCGCCACCGCGCTTGCCACGCTCGGCCGAAACCCTCGAGATCGCACGCACGCTGCTGCGGACGCCATCCGACGACACCGAACTTTCCCGGTTCGCCCAGCAACTCAAGATCGGTGTCCGCACCCTGCAGCGCCGATTCACCGAGGAAACGGGATTGTCATTCGTGCGCTGGCGTACTTCGGCCCGGATCGCGGCAGCGACCTCATATCTGGCCGCCGGCCGCGAAATCGGCTGGACGGGTAGCCAGGTCGGCTTCGCGACACCCGCGGGCTTCACCCGCGCCTTCCGAGAACACACCGGCATGACACCCACCGACTACGCACGCGCCAACCGGCGCCCGACGCCGCCCCGTGAAGACGAGACCCTGGCACAGGGCGTTGCATTGCTGTCCGAAGAAGGCGCCCGGTCAGGATCGGCACCAGCACCCCCGACGATCCCCGCAAGTGGAACGTGGGCACGGGTCAACGACTTTCACGTCGTTGTCTGGATCTACCGAGGCTCCGCCCGGGTCACTTTCGGCGACCGAACCTGGAATCTGAGACGGGGTGACGCGATGTGGCTTCCCGCTGGAGTGCGCAACAGCGTCGAGATCGCCGAAGGCTCTTTGTTACTTCCCCTCGGATCCCAGCCGGGTGCCTCTCCCGTCACCGCACCGCCCCCACGTGTGCTGCACTTCGCGCGCGAAGCGCAGGCGTATCTGCTGCACACGGTGGTCGCGAATTACACCCACCTGCGCCCCGAGATCCACGACCCCGCCCGGATCGCGAGGCTGATTCGAAGTGCCGCGGCAGCACCCCTACCCAGCGGCGATCAGGCCGATCCAGTCGAAACGATCCTTGCCGCACTCCGGGAGAACCCCGCCGATTCGCGCACGCTGCCGGATTGGAGCGCTCGGCTCGGCGTCGACGAGGACATGCTCCTCAAAGACTTCGTAGCGGCCACCGGCCAGAGCTTCCCGCGCTGGCGCGGTCAGTTGCGGATGACCCTCGCCCGCGCTTATCTCGAGGAGGGCCTCGCGGCCGGAGAGACTGCCCGTCGACTCGGATACGCGCACGCGTCCGGATTCACCAAGGTCTTCATCGCGGCTCACGGCATGTCGCCCCGGGACTACCAGCGCCGCGGATGGCGAGGAACGGTCGAAGGACTCATCGACTCGTGACCTTCCGTCGGATAATTCCTTCAGTTCCCACTACACGAACAGTGCGGCAGCCATTCCGGCAAAAACCAGCGAGATGGCAAACAAGTAGAGACGCAGAATACTGCGGTACCTCTTGCGAGCATGCTCCACTTCATACGAGCTACTCAGCGTTCGGAAGAGAACTATGAGCATCAGAGCGACGGCTGTGAACAGTGTGACCACGATGACCCAGTCCGTCGTGGTTTCCACTGGCGCTTTGCCGTCGTCGCGAATTGCCCACTGAGCCAAAAAGTTCAATAAGAACCCCAAGATGATGCCAAGCGAAGTCACCATCGGCTGGCGGGTATCCCGAATGTCATCGTTCATGATCACTACTTTCTTGACTAAATTTTCAGTCAGGAGCTAGTCTCTGTGCAAGCAAGTGAGCGCCAGACGCACCTGGTGTGATCGAACAGTAGCTGGATGTTGCCCCACTCGCGCGCGATGAACAGATTTCTCGAAGACCACACGAGCCCGCGAGAAGCAGAAGGAGTCACCGCAATGCACAGACGTCGGTTCATACAGGCAGGCGCAGCCGCGCTCAGTGGCCTCTTCCTGGCAGGTTGCGGCGATTCCGACTCAGCCTCGGGCGGGAGCAATGGCAGCGACGATCTTCGCGAGTGGGTGATGCCGGAAGAGGGCGATCCGCACAAGCGCACCTGGATGGCGTTCGGCGCCAGTGAAGCGATCTGGGGAGCCGCCCTCCTGCCCGAGGTCCAGCGCAACCTCGCGACGATCGCGCAGACTATCGCGCAGTTCGAGCCCGTCTCGATGCTTGTCCGTTCCGAGGAACTGGACTTGGCACGAACCCTCGTCGGCCCATCGGTCGAACTGATCGCCGCCCCTCTCGACGACCTCTGGATGCGCGACACCGGCCCCGTATTCGTGAAAGGCAACGGGACCAAAGCGGGTATCGATTTCAACTTCAACGGTTGGGGCGAGAAGCAGGATTTTGATCAGGACGGCCAAGTCGCAGCGTTTGTCGCCGCCCGCGCGGGAGTCGAATCATTGCCTACCGACCTGATCCTCGAAGGCGGCGGCATCGAGGTCGACGGCGAAGGAACAGCCATCATCACCGAAAGCTGCGTCCTCAACAACAACCGCAACCCGGGATGGTCGAAGTCGGACGTCGAAGCCGAACTCGGTCCCCTGCTCGGCCTCGACAAGATCATCTGGCTACCGGGAATCGCAGGCAAGGACATCACGGACGGCCACACGGACTTCTACGCCCGCTTCGCGCGACCAGGCGTCGTGGTCGCAGGCCTCGACACGGATCCGGAGTCCTTCGACCACGACGTGACCGCACGCCACCTCGAGATTCTCGAGAACGCGACCGACGCCCAGGGGCGGAAGCTGGAAGTGGTTGTTCTCGAGGCACCTGTTTCGATCAGGCCGCAGTTCGAATCAGATGATTTCGCAGCCGGATACATCAACTTTTACGTGTGCAACGGAGCAGTCATCGCCCCTGAATTCGGTGATCCCGAGGCCGACCAGGCTGCCAGAAGTGAATTGGAGCGCCTCTTCCCCGACCGTCGCGTCGTGCAGATCAACATCGACGCCATTGCCGCCGGTGGTGGCGGCATTCACTGCACCACCCAGCAGGAACCTGCGGACTAGAAGCCCGTCCCGACCACCCTCGTAGAATTCGGACTCGTGTCGAACCGTCAAACGGAAATCTTGGAAGCGGCAGTCCGCGTCATCGCCCAGCACGGCGTGCGCGGGCTGAGAGTGGAAACGCTCGCCGCCGAGGCGGGGGTGTCGACCGCGCTGATCTACTACCACTTCCAGAACCGCGCCGGTGTGCTGCGCCGGGCCCTCGATCACATCAACGATCGCGCCGCGCTGTACACCGAGGATGCCTTCACGGAAACAGACCCGCGCGCGCAGCTCGACCAGATGCTCCTGCTGGAGTTTCAGAACTCGCCGAAGATTCGCGAAAACAGCATTGCATGGGGCGAACTTCGGGCAAGCGCCGTCTTCGCAGACGAGCTACGCGAATCACTACGTACCACAACGCAGAAATGGGCAGACGACGTCGAATCCTTGATCCGGCAAGCTCAGGACGTCGGCCTCGCTGATCCGAAGGCAAGCCCGGCCGACGCCGCCGAACGACTCACTGCACTGGTCGAAGGCCTGAGTGAACGCTGGCTGAGCGGCTCGATTTCCATCGAACGAGCAAGAGAACTCCTCATCGGTGCGATCAGCGTGGAGATCGATCCGAGCTAGCCCCTACCGCTCGTCGCCGCCCTTGGATTCCGGCGACAGGGCCGGGAACCAGATGTCGGTCAGAACCTCGGCCGCCTGCATCCGAGTCACGTCGATCGTCCCCTGCACGGCCCAGCGTGTGAAGAATCGCTCCAGCTGGCTCACGAGCAATTCGACGCGCAACCTCGCCTCGTCATGCTGTTCCACCGGCCACCGACCCAGATACTTGGGCATGGCATTCGGCAGTTCGGTCATACCGTCTCGCGCTGTCTCGCGGAACTCCGGTTCGAGTGCCACGGCCTCGTCCCACGCCGGCAGCAGGCGCTTGTTCTCGTCGAACCAGTCGAAGGCACGCTCCAGCCATGCGGTGAACTCCACGCGAGAGTTCGTGTCGAGGACCCGATCGAGATCGATGTAGAAAGCGAACGCACTCGCCGCCATCCCGGCCGCGCCGATCGTCTTGAGCATCTCCACCTTGCTGGCGAAATGCACGTAGAACGTGGCTCTACTGCATCCGACGACCGAGGAGATGTCGTCGACCGTGACAGCCGCGTATCCCCGTTCCTCGAACAGAGTGCGTGCGGCGTCCACGAGTTTGGCCCGCGTCGCGCGTTTCTGCTCGTCGCGAAGGGTTCCCCGCCTGTTCTTCGGGCCATCGGTAGTCGTGCTCACGTCGCCCACCTTGCTCGCATTTCGACTTCCTGGCAAATCACCGACTCACCGTCATCAAAAAACATTGCGTCATTCATTGACACATCGTCAGCGAATGGCGCACTATGACTCAAGTCACTTCTCGGGCTTCGATTCTTCTTCGCGCACGCCCGAGACAGAACAGAAAGCGATGGCGAATGAGCCCCTCCCCCTTGCCGAGCGTCTGCATCATCGGCGCCGGGCCTACCGGAATCACGACGGCCAAGCGAATGAAGGAATTCGGAATACCCTTCGACTGCTACGAAGCGTCCGACGAGGTCGGCGGAAACTGGTACTACAAGAACCCCAACGGAATGTCGGCCTGCTACCAGAGCCTGCATATCGACACGTCGAAGTGGCGCTTGGCATTCGAGGACTTCCCGGTCTCTGCCGACCTTCCCGATTTCCCCCACCATTCCGAACTCTTCCAGTACTTCAAGGACTACGTCGAGCATTTCGGCCTGCGTGAGTCGATCATCTTCAACACCAGTGTTGTTGCCGCAGAGCGTGATGCAAACGGACTGTGGACCGTCACGCGCTCGGACGGCGAAGTCCGTACCTACGACGTCCTGATGGTCTGCAATGGTCACCACTGGGATCCCAACATCCCGGATTACCCAGGCGAGTTCGACGGCGTCCTCATGCACAGCCACAGCTACAACGACCCGTTCGATCCGATCGACATGCGCGGCAAGAAAGTAGTCGTGGTCGGAATGGGGAACTCCGGCTTGGACATTGCTTCCGAACTGGGGCAGAGATACCTCGCCGACAAACTCATCGTCTCGGCGCGCCGCGGCGTGTGGGTGTTGCCGAAATACCTGGGCGGCGTGCCGGGAGACAAACTGATCACCCCGCCCTGGATGCCTCGGGGGCTGCGCCTGTTCCTGAGTCGTCGATTCCTCGGCAAGAACCTGGGAACCATGGAGGGCTACGGACTACCCAAGCCAGATCACCGCCCCTTCGAGGCACATCCGTCAGCCAGTGGCGAGTTCTTGGGACGCGCCGGGTCCGGCGACATCACCTTCAAGCCGGCGATCACCAAACTCGACGGAAAGCAGGTTCATTTCGCCGACGGCACCGCCGAGGACGTCGACGTGGTCGTCTGCGCCACCGGCTACAACATCAGCTTCCCCTTCTTCGACGACCCGAACCTGCTGCCGGACAAAGACAACCGATTCCCACTCTTCAAACGCATGATGAAGCCCGGAATCGACAACCTCTTCTTCATGGGACTCGCTCAGCCCATGCCGACGCTCGTAAACTTCGCCGAGCAGCAGAGCAAGCTCGTCGCGGCCTACCTCACCGGTAAATACCAGCTGCCGTCCGCGAACGAGATGCAGGAGATCACCAAGGCCGACGAGGCGTACTTCCTCGCCCCCTATTACAAGTCACCGCGCCACACCATTCAGCTCGAGTTCGACCCGTACGTCCGCAACATGAACAAGGAAATTGCCAAGGGCACCAAGCGTGCCGCGGCCTCGGGGAACAAACTACCTGTTGCGGCGCGTGCAGCAGCACACGAACTCGAGAAGGCGGATCGCGCATGAGCACGGTGAACGGTCACTGCAACAACGAGTTCGAAGCCGTCCGCACCGCCTTCGAGGCGCAACTCGAATCCGGTGAGGAGTTGGGTGGCTCCATCGCCATCACCGTCGACGGAGAAGCCGTAGTAGACATCTGGGGCGGATACGCCGACGAATCCCGTACCACTCCTTGGGGCCCGGACACCATCGTCAACACCTTCTCCATCACCAAGACCATGGCGGCTCTGTGTGCGCTCCTGCTGGTCGAACGCGGCCAATTGGACGTGTACCAGAAGGTTGCTCACTACTGGCCCGAATTTGCGGTAAACGGCAAGGAAGACATCGAAGTTCGCCACCTTCTGTCGCATACGTCTGGCGTCTCCGGTTGGGAGCGCCCGATCGAGCTGAAGGACATCTACGACCTCGAGACGTCCACCGCTCGCCTCGCTACCCAGAAGCCTTGGTGGGCCCCAGGTACGGCGTCGGGCTATCACGCGATCAACTACGGCCATCTCGTCGGTGAAGTCATTCGTCGCATCGACGGTCGGACCCTCGGCAGGTTCTTTGCCGAAGAGCTAGCCGGTCCACTGGGAGCCGACTTCCACATCGGCACGTCCGCAGAGCATTTCGGTCGAATAGCCACCATGGTTCCGCCGCCCGCGTTGGAGTTCGACCTGTCCACGCTCGACCAGGACAGCATCTTCATCAAGACCCTGACCTGCCCACTGCTCGACTACCCCGAGGTCAACACCGCGCCCTGGCGGGAGGCCGAGATCGGCGCAGTCAACGGCCACGGCAACGCACGTTCTATCGCTCGGATCCAATCCGTGATCTCGAACGGTGGTGTGCTCGACGGCCAGAAGCTGCTCTCGCAGAGCACCATCGACCTGATCTTCGAGATCCAAGCCGACGGTATCGACCTCGGGATCATGACTCCGCTCAAGTTCGGCATCGGATACGGACTGCCGCACCCGGATACCGCACCCCTGGTTCCCGACGGACGCGCCTGCTGGTGGGCCGGTGTCGGCGGCTCGATGCTGGTCAACGATCTGGACCGCCGGATGACTTTCGCCTACGTCATGAACAAGATGGCACCCGGTCTGATCGGGTCCGACCGCAGCAACGCCTATCTGAGCGCTGCGTACAACTCCGAGATCAGCGAGGTCAGTTCATGAAGGCAGCTCAGCTCATGGGGCCTGGTCTCCTCGAGATCAACGACGTGCCGATCCCCGAGATCAGTCCATCGGAACTGCTGATTCGGGTGGGCGCAGCGGGAATCTGCCACTCCGATCTGCACCTCCTGCACTTTCCGTACAAGATGCGCGAAGAACCGCTGACCATCGGCCACGAGATCGCCGGCACCATCGAAGCCGTCGGGGCCGGCGTGGACGGTCGGTCCGTCGGGGAACGCGGTGTCGTCTACCTCTGTTGGTCGTGTGGACAGTGCCGAGAATGCATGAGCGGCAACGAGAACATGTGCCTCGCCGCTGGACGCACCGCGATGCCGCCCTGCCCCGGGCTCGGTCCCGAAGGCGGGATGGCCGAGTACGTCAAGATCCCGGCTCGCTCCTTCGTACCCATCGGAGACCTCGACTTCCTGCAGGCCGCACCACTCGCCGATGCAGCACTGACGAGCTACCACGCCATTCGCGGCGCACGCGAACATCTCCAGCCCGGTGCCACCGCCGTCGTGATCGGCGTCGGCGGACTCGGTCACGTTGCAGTACAGATACTTCGGGCAATCAGTGCCGTGCGCATCATCGCCGTCGACGTCGGACAGGATCAACTCGATCTCGCCAAACGTTGCGGCGCCGACATCACGCTCGAATCGGGACCGGACACCGCGCAGCACATCCTCGACCTCACGTCGGCCAGAGGCGCAGAAGTCATCTTCGACTTCGTCGGTATCGACGCAACTGCACAGATGTCCGTTCAAGCGGTTGCGCCGAGCGGCGCGTATCGCATGGTGGGTCTCGGAGGCGGAAACCCGGGAATCACAGCCGAAGCTGCCGGCGGACCGGGCTGGCCGTGGGGCGCATCGATCCGGAAGTCCTATGGCGGCACCAGAAACGACCTCGTCGATTCCATCGCCCTGGCACAGGCCGGTCTGGTAACGGTAGAAGTAGCCCGCTTCGACCTCGCTGATGCCCGCGACGCACTCGACCGTCTCGAACACGGCAAGGTCACCGGACGCGCAGTGCTCGTACCCTAATCTTCGAAAGGCACTTCACGTGACTACTTCCGCTGATACACAAGCATTCATCGCGTCCGTCATGGCTGGGCTGACCGGCCCCGGTGGTCCTTTCGAGATGCAAGTCGAGGATGTACTCGGCAGCTCGATGCCCGTCATGAAGAACCGTGACAAGGCACTCGGCGACGTGCTCGCCGCATCCTTCGATTACGGATCACGCGACTACCTGGTGACCAAGGACCGACGCTTCAGCTACCTCGAGCACGGCGAGGCCGTAGCAGCATTGGCCACTGCGCTGCGCGAGCGTTACGGCGTTCGCAAGGGCGATCGGGTGGGCATCCTCGCCGCCAATACGCCGGAATGGGTGATGACCTTCTGGGCGGCTCAGTCGCTTGGCGCCATCGCCGTCGGGTTCAACTCGTGGTGGGTGGCCCGTGAAGTGCAATACGGCATCGATCACACCACTCCCACCGTGGTGATCGCCGACGCCAAACGCGCACAAGTTCTTTCCGAAGTGAACACCGATGTTCCCGTGCTCACGATGGAAGAAGATCTACCGGCCTTGATGGAGAAGTATTCGGGTTCGGCACTGCCCCGCACGTCCGTCGACGAGGACGATCCGGCCGTCATTCTTTACACGAGCGGAACCAGCGGCCGCCCCAAGGGCGCTGTTCATACTCATCGAAACGTGTTGGCCGTCATCGACTACCACCGCTACAGCGATCGCCTCGCTGCGGCGTTCACCGGCCGACCCAGTGACGGCCGACCCAGTGACTTGCGGTATCTGCTGACCGCGCCGCTGTTTCACATTGCAAGCCTGCATAACCTGGCGATCCCACGACTCGCAACGGGCGGAGCGGTGGTCATCCACCAGGGCGCCTTCGACGTCGACGAAGTCCTTTCCCTTGTCGAACGCGAGAAGGTCACCAACTGGGCGGTGGTCCCCACCATGGCAACCCGTCTCCTCGAACATGGCAGTCTCGAGAAGTACGACCTGACCTCACTGAGCGCCTTTGCACTCGCGTCTGCGCCGTCATCTCCGGCCTTGCAGGACCGCCTGCGCGCACGACTGCCTTTTGCACAGCACACCTTGGTCGACAGCTACGGGCTCACCGAATCCTCCACCGGCATTTCGGTTGCCACGCCACCAGAACTCGCCGCGTTCCCCGGAACTCTCGGACGACCTATCATCGGTGTGAGTGTGGAGGTCCGTGATCCATTCGGTGTTGCGGTTCCCGACGGCGAGGAGGGCGAAATCTGCGCTCGCAGTCCATATGTGATGTCGGGATACTGGAACGACGAGACTGCGACTGCTGCCGCCATCGGTCCCGACCGATGGCTCCGAACCGGCGACTTCGGAGTTCTCGAAGACGGCCGACTCCGCCTGACGGGCCGCCGGTCCGATCTGATCCTGCGCGGCGGCGAGAACGTCTACCCTCTCGAAATCGAGCAGTGCATCGACGAGCATCCCGCGGTACTCGAATGCGCTGTGATCGGCATTGATTCGGCAGACCTCGGTCAAGAAGTGGCGGCCGTTGTCGTTCTTCGCAGCGAGCGAGCGGCGACCGAAGAAGAACTACGCGACTATGTCGCCGAACGACTGGCCTACTTCAAGGTGCCGGTGAAGTGGAAACTGAGCACAACTCCTCTGCCTCGCAATGCAACCGGGAAGACGATACGCGCAAAGGTGGCTATCTCATGACCTACGACGCCGTGATCAACAACGGTCTGTGGTTCGACGGCACCGGGGCGAAACCAGCTGTCCGCAATCTGGGTATCAGCGGTGGGCTGGTCACTGCCATCTCCCTCGATCCACTCGACGAAACCGACTGTCCCCGTGTCATCGACGCGCGGCGCAAGTGGGTGATCCCGGGCATCGTGGACATCCACACTCACTACGACGTCGAGATCCTCGAAGGCCCGGCGCTGAGCGAATCTCTCAGACACGGGGTCACGTCGATCTTTGTCGGATCGTGTTCCCTGTCCACCATTCACGCCAGCCCGTCGGACGCCGGCGACCTTTTCGGCCGCGTCGAAGCTATCCCACGCAAGCACGTCGTCGAAGCACTCACGCGGGCCAAGACCTGGAACTCCGCGAGAGAGTATGTTGCTGCACTCGAGGCGCTTCCGCTAGGTCCCAACATTGCAGCCTTCATCGGACACTCCGACATGCGAGCCGCCGAGATGGGACTGGATCGTGCTACCAGGAAGGACGTGCACCCCACCGACACCGAACTCGCGTCGATGGAAGCACAGTTGACCGAAGCTCTCGACGCAGGATTCGTCGGGATGTCCAGTCAGCAATTGTTGTTCGACAAACTCGACGGTGAGACCTGCCGCTCACGCACGCTGCCGTCGACGTATGCAACCACGAAAGAACGACGCCGACTCAATGCGATCCTGCGCCGCCGAGGACGGGTATTTCAGGCCGGACCTGACCTCTCGAACCCGATGAGTACCGGAGCTATGGCGTTCTCCAGCGCGGGTATCTGGCGTAAGCGACTCAAGACGAGCATGCTTTCGGCGGCCGACATCAAGTCCAACAAGTTGGCCGTGGTGATCCTCGGCCCACTGGCACACTTGGTCAATCGACTCGGCGGCGACCTGCGCTGGCAGCACCTGCCAGTTCCCTTCGAGGTATATGCCGACGGCATCGACCTGGTTGTCTTCGAGGAGTTCGGATCCGGCGCTGCAGCACTGCATCTGACCGACGAGATGGAACGCAACGTCCTGATGCAGAGTGAGAAGTACCGTCGACAGTTCCGCAAGGACTACGATCAAAAATTCGGCGTCAAAGTCTGGCACCGCGACTTCTTCGACGCCGAAATCGTTTCCTGCCCCGATGAATCCCTTGTCGGCAAGAGCTTCGGGCAGGTCGGCGTCGAACGAGGCGGCCTCCACCCTGTCGATGCATTCCTGGATCTGGTCCTCGAACACGGCACGAAAGTGCGTTGGCGCACAACCATCTCGAACCACCGGCCGGAGATTCTGGACAAGTTCGCCCAGGACAACGGCGTCCAACTCGGGTTCTCCGACGCCGGAGCGCATTTGCGCAACATGGCGTTCTACAACTTCGGCTTACGACTACTACGACGTGTCTACGATGCCCAAAAGGTCGGCCGTCCCTTCATGACCGTCGAGGCAGCGGTGCATCGCCTCACCGGCGAACTCGCCGAGTGGTACGACGTCGATGCCGGGCACCTTCGATTAGGTGACCGCGCCGACCTGGTTGTGATCGATCCCGCCCATCTCGACGATTCACTCGAGGCGTACGCCGAAAGTCCGGTCGCGGAGTACGACAACCTCTCCCGCATGGTCAATCGCAACGATCAGACCGTCACCGCAGTGTTCGTCGGCGGCGAGTACGTCTTCGGCGACGGAGAAGCAGCACCCGTTCTCGGCAACCGCCGAACCGGAATGTTCTTGAAAGCAGGTGCCCATTAACACGTCCAGATTTGCCGGCAAAACCGCGGTTGTCACCGGCGCAGCATCAGGTATCGGTGCAGCCATCGCACTACGACTTATCGGCGAAGGCGCACAGGTAGCCGGAATAGACATCGATGCAGAGGGTTTGAAGGAGATAGCCTCCCAGCACAGCGCGTCTTTCCTCGCCGTTCCCGCTGACGTCACCAAGGAATCCGATGTTGCCGAGGCTATTGCCGCTGCGGCAGCGGAATTCGGCGGTATCGATCTGGCTTTCAACGTTGCCGGGGCGTCGCGGGTTGGGCAGATCGTCGACCTCGACGAGGCCGACTGGGACTTCACCATCGACCTGGTGCAGAAGGGCGTCTTCCTCTGCACCAAACATGAAGCGCGGCATATCCGAGAGCATGGTCGCGGTGGTGCGATAGTCAACGTGTCCTCATTGAACGCGCACGTGCCGAGCCCCTACGGGAGCGCGTACGCGACAGGCAAAGCCGGGGTCGAGATGTTCAGCAAGAATGCCGCGATCGAACTCGCTGCGTCGGGGATCCGGGTCAATGCCGTTCTACCCGGCCTGGTCGACACGCCACTGGTCGCGCCGGTCATGAACTACGAACCCGCCCGCGACATGTTTCTCAGCCGAATCCCCATGACCCGAGCGGCAACTCCCGACGAGATCGCGGGCCCCTGCCTCTATCTCGCCAGCGACGACGCCTCGTACATCACCGGAACCAGCCTGGTCGTCGACGGCGGCTGGGAGGTCTCGAACTACCCGGATCTGACGACGCTGGGCAACTAGGTTCAGTTGCCGGGCAACACACATTGAGTGTCGAGGCCGAGGACGTGGTTGAGCCGGCCGAAGGCCAACCACGATCCGAGGCACATGCTCAACTCGACGATTTCTCGCTGGGAGTAGTGAGCTGTCATACGTTCCCAGAACTCGTCGTCGAGCCCGTGGTGGTCGAGGGCGTATCTCTCGGCGTATTCGGCAGCGAGGCGCGTCCTGTCGTCGAAGGCATCTGTGGTGCGCCAGTCGGTGACAGCCTGATCGAACGTCGACTCCACAGTCTCGCCGTCACGCTCGGTGCGCCAGTCCTGACAGAAGATGCACCCGTTGATCTGAGCGATCCGAAGCCTGGCCGCCTCGAACTCGCGGAGTCCGAGAGTGCCGTCCGTGTAGACCTTTTGGGAGAACCCGGCGGCCGCGGGCCCGATGCCGGGAACCATCTCTCCCCACACGTAGCCGATCGGGTTCTTGCCTTCGGGTATGTCGATATTCATGTGAGTACCTCCGAGTTTCGGGCACCGAGCTTGCCGACGCCGGGTGTGAGCGGAACGTCCAGCGCGTCGTAGAGGCCGGGTTCAGCCTGACGTAGCCACGGAATTGCGTTGACGAGACGTCCTACGGCCGTGGCATTTCCACCGGCCGCGCGGTTTCCACCTTCATCGGTGGCTTCGACGTTGATCTCGATTCGTGGTCGTCCTTCGACGATCACCTTGTGCGCGCCGTCGCCTCCGTCTGGCGGGAGCGGCCAGTCGCGGGCACAGGACGGATGAATACGCGTGACGTGTTCGATCACGATCAGGGGTTCCCCGCCGACGATTCCCTGAACCTCGAATCGCAGTGCGCCTTGGGTGCCGGCCGCGAACTCCCCCATATGTTCGGTCGACACGGTTTCCTCGAGCCGGCGGCGCAGCAAGGTCTCGCGGATCTCGTCGAGTTCCACCCCGAGCGCTCGGGCGATGAGCCGAATCTGCCCGCCCCAGACCATGGTGGGAACACTGGGCGCGACCATCGGAGGTTCGTAGTCCATCGGCTGACCCATCCCGATCAGGTAGCGGACAGAATCCGGCTGTTCGTAGGTCGTGTAGTCGAAGATTTCCTGACACCGGATCTGGTCGATTGTCCCCGCGAGCCCGCTGACGAGAATCGGCAGGATGTCGTTGCCCCAGCCTGGGTCGATACCGGAGACGAACAGAGCGCCGCCGCCCGCCTTGGCGGCAGCTTCGACGGGATCACGAAGTTCGGGAGGCGCAGATTTCGGGTCGTACAGCGCATATACCGACGGCGTGACCACTACAGCTCCGGCGGCCAGCGCCCGCGTGATGTCGGCAACCGCGTCATCGGGCCGAATGTCGCCGGACGCCGCGTAGACCACCGCGCCGGGAGACGCTGCGAGCACGGCATCGGCGTCGTCGGTAGCCGCGACGCCCAGGTGCACTCCCAGATCGGCGAGGTCACCGGCGTCTCGCCCGACCTTTGCGGGGTTGGCAACGATGACGCCGACAAGTTCGAGGGCAGGATTGGCTGTCACAGCGCGAATCGATGCACGCCCGACGTTGCCGGTACCCCACACGACAGTCGGAATCTTGGACTCGGCTTCATTCGAAACTGCACCCATCAATCGGACATTACCCAGCTCAGCGCGTCAGGTCAGCAGAACTGCAAGAATTCGTTTCACTTCATCCGGTCAAAAATGCCATTGCCTGCGCAGCCAGTGCGCCGTCACCCCGCCTCCGGTACGTCTCGGCGGGTCGGCCGTTACCTGGTCTGCTCATCTCGCCGGTACTTTCGAGCGCGTCGAACACCTGTCGGCGGAAGCTGTCCTTCTGGAACGGACGATCGAAGATCACCTCGTACAGTCCCCGAAGTTCGGCGACGGTGAACGTCCCGCCCGACAATCCGTCCGGATCCACGTACGACGCATACCTCGCGCGTAGGTCCGTGACCGCGAGTCGCACCATGTCGGCGTGATCGAACGCGAGTCCGCTCACTGCCTCGTCGTCGTACACATCGACGAGAAGCGCCGAATCGGGCAGTGCCGATTCCGGTAGGCAAGCCGTGTGTGCGACCGACAAAACCCATCCACGGTCGTCGCGGTCCGGTCGGTCGAAGATCGCCAACTGGTGAAAGCTCGTCTGGGCCAACTCGGCCTTGACCGACAGGGCACGATCGGCTGCGGCCGTGAGCAATTCGCGTTCGTGCAGAAAAGTTCCCGGTAGCGCCAGCGCACCGAGACGGTGCCGAACCACCAGAACTTTCAGAGATCCACCGCTGTACGTCAGCACCGCGACGTCCACTGCCACGGACGGACGCGGATAGTCCGTCAATCCCTTGCTACTCGTGTCTGTCCATTTATTCACCCTTGCATGTTATCTCAAACATGATCTATGGTTAGCGCAAAGTTGATCAAATGATCGTCGCGAACCGAAGAGGTGGCTATGAAACTCACCGCACAGCAGTCCGATCGAGCGGCCGGCGTTCTGCTCGGCACCGCAGCAGGAGACGCACTCGGCGCCGGCTACGAATTCACCTACCCGAAGGCCGAGGTCACGATCGACATGATCGGTGGCGGCCCGTTCGACTGGGCGCCGGGAGAATGGACCGACGACACCTCGATGGCAGTTGCGATCGCCGAGGTGGCCGCCACCGGAATCGACATCGGAAGCTCTGACGGCCTCGATGCCATTGCAGCACAGTTCATCCGGTGGTACGACTCGAAGCCCGCGGACATCGGCAACCAGACGCGAGCAGTGTTGTCCGTCCGCTCCGAAAGCGCAGCGGCGATGGCGGATCGTGCGCGGGCGATCAGCGGCCGCAAGGCCGGCAACGGCTCGCTCATGCGGACTGCTCCCGTCGCCCTCTCCTACTTGGACGATGCAGAAGGTGCCATGGCGGCCGCGCACCGGATCAGTTCACTCACGCACGACGACCCGCGTGCCGGACAGGCGTGTGAGTTGTGGACCCATGCCATCCGCCATGCCGTTGTCGCCGGCAACTTCGACGGCGTTCGAGGCTTCCTCTCCGTTGCCGATCAGGAGGTAGCCGAATACTGGGGCCCGCTGCTCGATCAGGCCGAAACCGGGAACCCGCAGGACTTCTCCAAGAACGGTTGGGTGGTGCATGCACTTCAGACTGCTTGGTGGGCCATCACTTCCACGGACAATACCGACGCTCGCCACCTCCAGTACGCATTGGAAGCAGCCGTACGAGCCGGCGGGGACACCGACACGACTGCG
Source organism: Rhodococcus sp. MS13 (assembly GCF_013277835.1). Lineage (NCBI taxonomy): Bacteria > Bacillati > Actinomycetota > Actinomycetes > Mycobacteriales > Nocardiaceae > Rhodococcus > Rhodococcus sp. MS13. The sequence goes on along the minus strand of NZ_VBTL01000010.1, from coordinate 144,990 downwards.
GCCATCGCGGGTGGCCTTCTCGGCGCCCGTTGGGGAGCGTCGGCTGTTCCCGCCCGCTGGCGCCGAATCATGCACGGCTGGCCGGGATACCGTTCCTCCGATCTGGTTCGCCTGGCGATCAAGACTGCTCGCGGCGGTACCGACGACAAGAACGGATGGCCGTCGACCGCAGAACTCGATTACTCGAAATTCCGCGGAACCCACCACCTGACCACACATCCGCACGACGACGGCGTCATGCTCGGCGGCGTCGATGCGGTGTCCACTGCAGACTACGACGCCGTGGTCAGCCTGTGCCGCATGGGAACACGGCGGGTCAGCTCCGATCACGTCGAGTTCTGGTTGGTCGATGACGGTCACGATTCCAACGCCAACCTCGAGTTCGTTCTCGACGACGCAGCGCGTACCGTCCAGGCGTTGCGGGCCGAGGGAAAGCGCGTACTCCTTCATTGCGTTCAGGCGCACAGTCGCACACCGTCGGTTGCGGCGCGATACTCGATGTTGATCGGACGTGATCCCTACGACGTACGCTCGGCTATGCCGTGGGCTCGCCCGAAGCGTGAACTCTGGAACACGGCAGTCGGAAACACAGCCGTCGGAAACACAGGAGGATCCATGCCCGCTATTACCGTCGTCGAAGGTGACATCACGACGCTGACCGTCGACGCCATCGTCAATGCGGCCAACTCCAGGCTCCTCGGCGGTGGCGGTGTCGACGGCGCGATCCACCGAGCCGGAGGACCGGAGATCCTGAAGGCCTGCGAGGTATTGCGCAACACCAGCCTTCCCGACGGCCTCCCGGTGGGTGCGGCCGTGGCCACCACCGCGGGAAAGCTCCACGCCAAGGCCGTGATTCACACCGTCGGCCCGAGGTATTCGCGCTCCGAGGACCGATCCGGATTGCTTCGGTCGGCGTACACCCGCAGTCTCGCCGTTGCCGACTCGATCGGCGCACGTACCGTCGCCTTTCCGTTGATCTCGGCAGGGGTTTACGGCTGGCCGAAGGAAGATGCGGTCCGACAGGCCGTTTCAGCGATTCGCGCGGCGAAGACCGAGGTCGAGACGGTCACACTGGTCGCATTCAACAAGGAGACGGCAGAACTGATGCGCCGCGCGATCGCCTGACCGTTTACCGGGCGCACTTCACGCCACGTTAAAGCAGTGCAGAGCGGTCAGAGAAGTGGAGAAATTTCGCCGGTTGGACGTTTGTCCAACAATTTGTCCGAATCGCATATTTCGCGGCTCGCTCTGTGTTCTACTCCTCTCCAGGGTTTGAGCTGGTGGTGAGCAAACGACGAAGACGTATTCGCTTCTCTGTCAGCTCGAGGCCGGTTCCCGGACCCGGCTTCAAGCCGAGAGCTCGATCTTTTCGAGCGCTACTCAAGGAGAATGTGAATGGTGTCGACGTTGATGCGCCGAGGAGTAGGGGTGGCCGCATCCTTGACCGGATGCGTTGCCCTGGTCGTCGGCGGAGCGGGAATTTCATCCGCCGCTGATGTGAACCTTCCGTTCACGGCATCGTGTCACGGGTGGCAGTTCCCCGGTCCGATCACACACAACGAGACGCGTGATTCCGGCGTCACGATCAGTGCCCCGACCGTGGTTCCGCCGAACTCGACCTTCACCTACCGACTCGCCCCCAAGCCGATGACGGTCCCCAATGACGGCTACGACCTCAGGTCCGTCGTGAACTGGACGCGTCTCAAGTTCGATTTCGACATCCCTGCAGGCACCTCCTACGTGGGGGCGCAGATCGTGGCCGGCACCAGCTCGAATCTGGGTGGGGTCGCCCCGACGATCACGCGGGTGAACGATGCCGGTTCACCCGATCCGAATGGGACGCATCTTCGTATCTCCGGCAACAACATCACGGCGGGCAACGGACCCAACACCGACGACAACGGCGGCGGCGGAATCGAGGTCGGTGGAGGAAAGACGTTCCAGCTCCCGGCAGTCGACGTCACCGTCACGTCAGGGGCTGTGGGAACCCAGATCAAGCCCATGCTCCGCGTTTCCGACACCAACTCCGGTTCCTACGACAGTGCCGCCAACTACCTGACCTTCCTGCAACAGGAGACACTGCTCGGTGGCGTCAAATACTGGCTGACCACCAATTGCTCACCACGCGACAATCGTTCGGCCGGATTGAACGCAGGCGGCCAGCCGCTCGCCGTGATCAATGTCGACTCCAGCCTCGCTCAGACACAGACGCGAATCGACGCACCCGGTAAAGCTGTCGTCGGTGACTCCGTGGAGCTGACGGCAACGGTCACTCCTTGGCCGTCGGGAGGAACAGTGCAGTTCCGTGACGGAGGGGTCGACCTCGGCGCTCCGGTGGCCGTCGTCAACGGTGTCGCAAAGGCCAACCGCACGATGACAACAGCTGGCGACCACAACATCACGGCGTACTACACGGGATCTGCCGGCTTCATGGAGTCGATATCGGGCGCCGTGACGATCAACGTGGTCGAACCGTCCGAGCCCGAGCCTGGCACCGGCAGCCTTGGTACCCCCGGATTCGGGTCGTGAAAACTGTGAGCAGAAACCAGGATTCGTCGATGAACTCGAAACTGTTACGCGGCTCTGCGATTGCAACCGTCTCGGTACTGGCCGGCGGCTTGTTCTCCATCGTCGGCGGCGGAATCGCCTCTGCTGCCCCCGAGACCAAGAGCGTGGCCTTCACAACTGCATGCCATGTGCGCGAGATGGACGGTGCGGCAAGCCCGATCACGTTCAACGAGACACTCGGCTCGGGGGTGACCATCACCGCGCCGACCACCGCGGCACCAGGTGAGACCATCACCTACCGGGTGCAGCCGAACGAGATGAAGGCAAACGGCGGCGGCCATGCCAGCCGTGGAGTCGTGCATTGGGCCCGGATCAAGTACGACTTCGACATCCCGTCGGGCGTCGAATTCGTGAGTTCCCAGCTTGTGGCGGACAGTGCGTACGGCCTCGGATCCGACAGTGCCACTCCAACAGTCACACAGATCGACGACGGCGGTAATCCATCGGCATCCGGTACGCACCTGCGTATCTCCGGATCGAATCGGACCATCGGAAACGGTCCGTCCTCCGCGGTTCGATCGAGTGACGGCATCATCGTCGGTGCCAACACCAAGTTCCGACTCCCCGCAGTCGACGTCACAGTCAAAGCCGGTGCGGCTGGTAGCGAGATCAAGCCTTCGCTGCGAGTTTCCGATCCCGGCTCCGCCAACTACGACGACGACCGAAATGCGCTCACATTCGTCCAGCGCGAGAAGGATGTCTTCACAGTCAACTACTGGGAGCGCTACAACTGCTCCCCGCGGGACAACAGGAACTCCGGCCTCAACGCCGGTGGGCAGGCCCTGACCACCATCTACGTCAGCCAACCGACAACCACCACAATCCAGATGCCCGACTCGATCCAAGCCAGCACACCGACAGAGCTTGTCGCAAAGGTGGATCCGGCTCCGGTCAACGGAAACGTGCAGTTCAGGGTGGACGGCGCTGACGTCGGTACACCTGTCACGCCCGGTGCCGACGGCACTGCCCGGCTACCGCATACCTTCTTCACCGCCGGAACCGCGCGGGTCTCCGCAACGTTCCAGGGAGTCAACGGATTCCAGAGTTCCAACTCGACAGAGACGATGGTCACGGTGACTGCCGCACCTGTCGTCAAGCAGACCGACACTGCCGTGAACGTTCCTACCGATGCAAAGACGGGCGTATCGGTGTCGCTGAGGGCGCAGGTCACGCCGACCCCCACTGGTGGCACTCTCCAGTTCAAGGATGGCGCTGCAAATATCGGTGCCCCGATCCCGGTGGGCGCTGACGGAAAAGCCACTCTGGAACACGCATTCACCTCGGCTGGATCTCACGCAGTGTCGGCCTACTACTCCGGCGCAACAGGATTCATGCCGTCGATGGCATCGGCCCAAACGGTCACCGTGTCTGATCCCGCGCCGTCCGATGTCACCACCTCGACCTCACTGGCAGCTCCCGCGACGGCCAAGCAGAATGTCGCGGCAGAACTTTCCGCAACGGTCAGTCCTAATCCGGGCGGGGGTTCGGTTCAGTTCTTCGACGGTGACCAACCCATCGGACAACCCGTTGTCGTCGGAGTCGATGGTGTGGCGCGACTGACGCACACTTTCGCATCGACGGGCGATCATCCGATCAAGGCGGCATACGCCGGGCGAAGCGGATTCACGCAGTCTGCGTCGGACGAATCCGTCGTAAAGGTTTCTGCTGCGCCTGATGATGGCGGAAACGGCGGCTCGGGCAGCCTCGGTTCGCTGGGCGGTCTCTTCGGTTCCTGATCGCATTTCTCTCGACACTGTTGCCGCTGCACCGATTCGGAGCAGCGGCAACAGCATGTCGCGGCCGTAGTCATAGCACTGATTGATTGATCGATGGAGCACAAGTGTCCAGGAATTCCTTTTCTCGACGGTCGTTTCTCGCCGCCGGGGTCGGCGCGACTGCAGTCGCCGCCGCTTCCCTTCTGCCGCCGTCGCTTCAACGTGCACTGGCGACACCCGCAAACTCCGGCGGGCTCGATTCGATCGAGCATGTTGTCCTCGTCATGCAGGAGAACAGATCTTTCGACCACTACTACGGCGCTCTGAGGGGTGTTCGCGGCTTCGGGGATCCGAATGCGTTGCGTCTACGCAGCGGCCAAAGCGTCTTCGAACAACCCGGACCTACCGGTCCTGTGCTCCCCTTTCCCATCCGCGATTCCGCTGCAGCACAACGCATGGACACCCAGAACGTCACCGGGCTGGATCACAGCTGGGCGGGCGGACATGCCGCACTCGCCGACGGCTGGCACGACGGTTGGATTGCGGCAAAAACCGGTACGACGATGGCGTACTACGACCGGCAAGACATTCCCTTTCATTACGAACTGGCGGACTCGTTCACAATCTGCGACGCCTACCACTGCTCCGTTCCGACGTCGACGAGCCCCAACCGGAACTATTGGGTCTCTGGATACACCGGATACGAGCCACTTTCGCCGAATCCGACCGAGTCGGTCCTGCCTTCGGATCCGCCCGGTCCCGAGGGAAGAGCTGTAACCAATGCGGCCTACAACCCCTGGCACGCCGGCTACGGATGGACGACGGTTCCCGAGCGGTTGCAGTCCGCCGGCATTTCCTGGAAGACCTACCAAGAGTGGGACAACTTCGGAGACAACAACCTCGAATACTTCACTGCCTTCAAGAAAGTGGCGGCAGGGCTGCTTGGTCGGCCAAGCCTGCTCCCTTACGAACTGCAGACCTTGGCCGGCTTCTATCTCGCCCTGCCGTCGATGCCGGCGCCGGTCCAGGACGCAGCGGTACTGGCCCTCGAGAATGCTGCAGACCAACTGTCGCCTGCTGATCGCCAACTCTACGATCGCGCACTGTACCGATCCCGGCCCGGCACACTGGCCGCCGAGTTCAGGAAGGACGTCGAGTCGGGCCGACTGCCGCAAGTCAGTTATCTCGTTCCGTCCGAAGTGGATTCGGAGCACCCATCGGGATCGTCACCTGCGGCGAGCGCAACACTGCTCTATCAAGTGCTCGACGCCGTCGCCTCCGATCCCGATCTGTGGGCGAAGACGGCCGTGATCGTCAACTTCGACGAGAACGACGGGTACTTCGACCATGTACCGCCACCTCGACCGCCGCGCTCGGTCGAAACCGAATGGGTCGGCAATCAGCCGCTCGGCCTCGGCCCGAGGGTGCCGATGACGATCATCTCGCCGTGGACTGTTGGCGGTTTCGTTTGTTCACAAGTGTTCGACCACACGTCCGTCACGCAATTCCTGGAGAAGCGGTTCGGAATCACGCAGCCGGAAATCGACCCGTGGCGACGCACGGTGAGTGGCGACCTGACGTCGGCGTTCGACTTCGCCAACCCGCGTAGCCGACCGACTTTGGCGCGCCCGCAGCCCACTCCACCTCTGGAACCGCGGTGGACACCGACCCCACCCACCGAGCAGAGAATGCCCCTGCAGGAAAGCGGCACTCGACCAGCACGGGCCCTTCCCTATCAGCCCGACGCCTACACGACGGTGAACCCGGAAACCGGCTCGTTGACGGTCCATCTGGTCAATGCCGGTGCCGCATCGACTCACCTGGCCTTGTACCCGTACGCAGGTGAGTTCGACGAGCCACGGCATTACGACCTCCTGGGCGAGGTCGATGACACCGTTGCGCTCAGTGATCGCGTCTACAGCCTGACCCTGTTGGGTCCCAATGGTTTCAGGCGCGAGTTCAGTGGAGCTACAGACAGTGCGGCAGCTTCGCTCGACGTCTCGACAACCATCGACGCAGGGTCGCGCGCGCTTGTACTGACCGCGAACAATTCCGGAAGTCGTGCACTCTCCGTCGACGTCGACGGAGACCGACGGAAGCTCGCTGCCGGCGCACGCGGCCGGTGGGCGGTGGCGTCGGTGGACGGCTGGTATCAGGCCACTGTGACGGTCGACGAAGATCCTGAATTTAAGCGGGTGCTCGTCGGACACATCGAAAACGGGCGTACCAGCGTAAGCCAACCGACGTGAATCGACACCGAGTGATCAAGACCAGGTCTGAATCCCCAGTCGGACAAGTCAATCCATCCACACATCCAGGAGGAGTTTCCGTGCGCCGTATCCCGCTCTCAGCACTGATAGTCGCGGGCTCACTGATACTGGGCGGCGGAATCGCCGCTGCCGAAGGTAGCCTGCCCACGTCGGGGAGCGCCGGTGGCACTTCGATGTCGCCGTCGTACCTGACCGATGACGCCGGCCGCTCCTTGATCCTGCGAGGGTTCAACACGGCGTCGAGCGCAAAAAGCGCACCCGACGGCATGCCGAAGTTCACCGAAGCCGACCTCGAGCGCGAACATGCAGACATGGGAACAAATTTCGTGCGGTTCCTGATCTCCTGGCGTTCGGTCGAACCGGAACCAGGACAGTACGACCAGGAGTATCTCGACCGCGTCGAGGACCGGGTCAGCTGGTATGCCGAGCGCGGCTACAAGGTCATGCTCGACATGCATCAAGACGTCTATTCCGGCGCGATCACACCAGAGGGCAACAGCGGCAACGGCGCCGGCAACATCGGCAACGGCGCACCGGCCTGGGCGACATACATGGACGGCCTTCCGGTCAGCCCTCAAGACCGCTGGGAGTTGTACTACATCCAACCCGGCGTGATGCGCGCATTCGACAACTTCTGGAACACCACCGGCCAACACCCCGAACTGGTCGAGCACTACGCGAACGCATGGCAGGCGGTGGCCGAACGTTTCGCAGGCAATGACACCGTCGTGGCCTACGACCTGATGAACGAGCCGTGGGGCGGTTCCCTCCAAGGCCCCGCATTCGAAGGCGGGCCCCTCGCTGCCCTGTATCAGCGAACCACCAACGCCATCAGGGAAGTCGATCAGGACAGCTGGGTGTGCGTGGCCCCGCAGGCCGTCGGCGTCAACCAAGGTGTCCCCAGCGGACTGACGAAGATCAACGACCCACGAGCCGGCGAACAGCGAATCGCCTACTGCCCACACCTGTACCCACTGCCCCTCGACCTCGGTGACGGATACTCCGGCCTCTCACGCACACTCACCGACGCGACCATCGACACCTGGCGCGACAGCGTCGAACACATAGCCGGAAACGTACTCGGCGGCGTCCCGGTCATTCTCGGCGAATTCGGGCTCGACACAACACTGCCCGGCGCAACCGACTACATCGACCGCGTCTACACGACCGCCCGAGAACTCGGCGCGGGCGTCTCGTACTGGTCCAGTGATCCCGGGCCTTGGGGCCCGTACCTGCCGGACGGAACACAGACACTCCTCGTCGACACCCTGAACAAGCCGTATCCGCGCGCCGTCGCTGGCACACCCACCGAATGGTCCTCGACCGTCGACCGCCTTCAGCTGACGTTCACCCCGAACCCCGCGGTGACGGCACCGACCGAGATCTACTTACCCGAGAGCGGCTTTCCCGGCGGCGTCGACGTCGCAGGCGCCGACATCGTGAACTGGAACCCCCAAAGCCGGCTTCTCACAGTGGAAACCGCGGACGACGCGGGCCCCGTCACAGTCACGGTGACGCCGGCAAGCTGATCGCGAGCGTCGAAGTTCCTGGATATTTGTCCAGTTCTTTCGTAACGTACAAGCGACGGGTGATCAGCCGACGGAAGGCGAGTATGTCCACGGAGAAGATGTCTGTCCAAGATCGTGTTGCGCGGGCGGTGCTCGATGTCGTTGGCGCCTTACCGACCGGCGCGCAGCGCATTCTCGGTGGCAAGCCGAAGGAGATCGACGGACAGACTCTGCACCCCGAGATCCAGCTTGCACTGCGATTGCTCTCGGCAGTGGAAGTTACGAGCTTCGAGCATCTTCCGGTCGAAGAGGGACGAGCTCAGATCGACGCCGAATCGCGACTGTTCGGCGGTACGCCCATCGAGATCGAAACGGTTCGCGACCTCGAGATCCCGGCCGGGGACCACGCGATTTCCGCTCGGCTGTATCGCCCCGCCGGGGTCTCCACGCCCGCTCCACTTTTGGTGTACTTCCACGGCGGCGGGTTCGTCCTCGGCAGCCTCGAGAGCGGCGACAGTGTGTGCCGCTTCCTGGCCCGCTACGGCGAAGTCAGTGTGCTGTCGGTGGACTACCGGCTGGCACCGGAGTTCCCCTTTCCCGCCGGGGTCGACGACGCCGTCGCCGCATTCCGGTACTGCGTCGAACATGCCGCAGAACTGGGCGCCGATCCGAAATCCATTGCGGTGGGCGGAGACAGCGCCGGCGGGAACCTGGCTGCCGTCGTCGCGCAGTCCACGACCGAAGACGACGTCAAGCCAGTATTCCAACTGCTCTTCTTCCCCTGGGTGGACCTTTCGTCGAAGCGCCCGTCGCACAAGATGTTCGGCACCGACTTCTTTCTCACCGACGCCCAACTCGACTGGTATGCAGCCCATTACCTGTCGGGCGGCGCTTCGGCTCTCGACCCGCGAGTCTCACCGCTGCTCACTCCGGACCTGGCCGGCCTACCGCCCGCGTACGTTGCGGTCGCCGGTTTCGACCCACTACGCGACGAGGGCGAGGCGTATGCGAACCGGCTGCGAGAGGCCGGAGTCCCGGTCGCACTGAGGCGCCACAGCGGTTTGATCCATGCCTTCGTCAACACCACCGGCGTCGGCCACACCGGACAAGACGCGATGTTCGAGGCCTGTGGCGCTCTGCGAGTTGGACTTTCGGGCCCGCGCTGAGGGCACGTCAGGAAACGGGGAGTGCCAGATCCGCCCACTCGACCATCGCTTCGAGCACGGAGCGCAGTTCCATCCCCGTCGCGGTGAGTTCGTACTCCACTCGCGGCGGCACCTCGGCGTAAGCAGTCCGGGTCACCAGATCGAACTCCTCGAAACGTTTGAGCCTGGCCGACAGTGTCCTTGGACTGATGCCGGGCAAAGCGCGTCGTAGTTCCGTGAAGCGCATGGGGCCGTGCGTGAGCTCACGAACGATCAGCGTTGCCCACGGTCCGTCCAGGACCAGCAGGAAGCGCGCGACGCCGCACTCCGGAAGAACGTGACCTGATTCACTCATCGATTCTCCATTAGTTCACTTGAAGTAACTGGTTCCCAATCTGAACTATAGGCGTCATGACTTACACAGTGCATGGCGCCACCGGCGCACAGGGCTCTCCCGTTCTCGCAGGATTGGTCGCGGCTCTCGCCGGATCGGCAGGGGCCGAAGTCCGAGCAATCACCCGTAACCCTGACCAGACGTTCGAGGGTGCGAACACCGTCGTCGCGGACAATGCGTCAGTCGACTCTCTCGCCGACGCTTATCGCGGGGCGGACGGGGTGTTCTTTCACCTGCCACTCGCCGGCGACACCGAGACGCTAGCTGGTTATGCCCACAACGTTCTGGCTGCAGCGAGAGCGGCGCGCCCTTCGCGGTTCGTGATCTCTACCAGCGGCACGGTGATCGGCGACGCTACTTCGCCGCTTGCCGGTCCCAACACACCCGTTCTCTCCGAGCTCGTCGACGGACTTCGCGCCGAAGGCATCGCGGTGACCGTTCTGACCCCACGTTTGTTCCTCGAGAATCTTCTTCTGCCCACTGTGCTGTCGGGAGTGAAAGACGAAGGCGTCCTGCGTTACCCACTGCGTGCCGATCTCGCGGTCGCATGGAGTTCACATCTCGACGTCGCTGATGCAGCCGTCGCGGCCCTGACTCTCGACGTAGCACCGGACGCGGTCGACATCGGACAGATTCCGGCGATCACCGGTATCGAATTGGCCGAGGCATTCGCCGAACACTTCTCGCGCGCGGTAACTTTCGAAGCCGTGACACCCGATGCCTTCGGTGCATCGATTGCGCCGATCATCGGAGCGGGTGCAGCAGCCGGGGTTTCCCAGCTCTACACGGGACTCGAATCTGCCGACAGCGTCGCGTTCAACTCCGCGACGGGTTCTACTGCTGCCTTGGGTATCACTGCCCGCAGCACGCGGGCCTGGCTGACAGATCTCGGGGTGAACTGACCGGACAACGCAAAAGGCCGGCTCCGCGAAGTGTCGCGTGGAGCCGGCCGATTTCCGGGGTTACCGGTGCGTGCGGGTCTTCAACTGGCGGTTCAGCTGCCGACTCCCGAAGTCCAGACCGGCACCGTCACTGGTGGCCAGCACGGTGAGTCCAGCGGCGACCAGCAACGAAATAAGCACAACGCTCATGGTGAGTCACCTTTCTTCCTGTCGTGAAACGGTTTTGCGCCTCCGGGAAATGCCGACATACCCGGCACCCCACTTCAGCTGACCTCAAAGTATCTGTAACTATGGGTTACGCGCAATGTGTGGTCCCTCACCTGAAAGCGCAGGGTGATGCGCAGATCACGCTGCATTCGATGGCGGACTTACCCGGCCAGAACCATGCTCACGAACTCGTCGGCGAGCGCGTGAGCGTCCGCACCGCTGCCAGGAACCACATCTGGCGCACTGTGCACCAATTGCATCTGCCCCAGGTACATCGAATAGGCAAGTACGCCACGATGTTCCGCTTTCTGCCTGTCCATCCCCAGATCGACCAACAACGTCACGATGTAGGCGACTCGACGCTCGGTGACACGTCGAACCGCCGCCGAAACCACAGGATGGTCGATCCCGGCAAGCAGTTCCAACTCCGCACGGCGACCGGCCAGTCCAGTTGTGACCGCGTCGACCAGGCGACGCAACCTCACCTCTGCCGGTTCGCCGGAGGCCTCGACGGAAGAGATCAGTCGCTCGGTTGCCAGAACTTCCCATCGATCGAGCGCAGCCTGCAGCAATTCGTCACGGTTCGCAAAATGCCAATAGAAGGAACCCTTGGTCGACCCCAGCGTGCGTGCCACCTTCTCCACAGCGACGGAACCTGGCCCGTGGCTGGTCAGAGCCTCGAAAGCAGCATCGATCCACTGATCGCGGGAGAGTCGGGCGCGGGCATTCGTCACCTCCGTACGGTACCGTATGGGTAAGTTCCATACGGCACCGTACGGAGGATGAAATGACACTCGTATTCAAGGCAATGCCTGCACCGGACTGGGCTGAAGCCACCACGATCACCATCCCGTCTGTTCCGACCCATACATCCGAGGAGTGGGCGCAGGCAGTCTTCGACGTCAGGAATGTCCCCGCACCAGTCCTCGCGATGTTCTGGCTCAGGGAGCGGGTAGTCGGACTGCTCGGCATCGCCAAGGGACGCCCGGACACCTTTGCCGTCGACAAGATCGCCGACGGCGAGGCCCTCATCGAGGCGGACGAGAAACACCTACGATTCGTCGCCTCGGTTCAGGCCGACAACGACGCCGGTCTCCTGCACGTCGTCACTGCCGTGGAGCTGAAGAACCGCGCGGGCCGAATCTACTTCGCACCAGTTCAGGTACTGCACGGCGTGATCACGCGGGCAATGATGACGTCTGCTCGAAAGAGACTGTGCACGTGATCAACCGTCCGGACCGCCCTTGAGTTCGAGGCTGATCTGATCGGCGTCCAGCGCGGCCAGTGCCGATCCGAGCATCCGTGCGTCGAACAGGCCGTCATCCCGAGCGTCGAGTAGCGCTTCGCTGCGCGTCGATCACCTCGAGCCGGGTCCGCACTCAACAAGACCAATCTCGGCCGCACGAGACGAAGGTCTGCAGCGTCGCGCATGTCGTTCCCCGGGTCTATGACGTTCGCTCCGAATGCTGGGAGTCGCATGCATTTGGTGATGTCCGATCGGTGACGGTGCCGCCAAATCCGGGCGGTGGCCTCGACGGGTTGAGTTTCGGTTCGTGACAGGGCATTGAAAGGCCCCGGCATGCGGATTGCATACCGGGGCATGCGCTTTCAACGGATCGTTGCTGTTGGAAGAGTTAGGATCCGAATGGGCTACTGAGGCTTCCGGTTCCGTTACCGGGTTCCACGGCCGGCGCGCCAACCGTGAAGGAAGTCCGAGCTAGCGTGTAGACAACTTTCCCGTCCCAGTCCTGGCATAGGGCCCCCGCCACGTATTCGCCGTCCCTGAGGAACGGAATCGTCAGAGTTTTCGTCTCGCCTGGCTGAAGGTAGGCGTACGACTCGAACGACGGGTTGTCCGCTGCGGTCGGGGATGCAGGATTGCCGACTAGCCAATTCCGTGGATTGTTCGCCAGGTCGAGCAGCGGACTTGCGTCCATCAGTTTGGCGTCTTGGGCTGTGTGCACCCACGGCCCCTGGCAATTGCCGTTCTGGGTGAGACTGTCCGGCGCGTGAATGATCACGACGGCCGAGTTGGTCCCGGGCTCAACGGAAATGCTGGCGGGCGTCGGCGCTGCGGAAGCGAGCGCAGGAACCGCAGTGGCTACTGCGGCTGCGAGGACGGAGAGGGTCGCGAAGCGTTTGATTTTGCTGGTCATGGGTCTTCTTTCGCTCGAAGTCCGCAGATCGTACCAATCAGTCTGAAATGGGGGTAGGTCGCAGGTCCGGGGAACTGGCCCGTACAAGGTCTTTAGTGAACCAGTCGGTCGGATTTGGCATGATGGCGCGATGGGATTCTCTGAGCGGTATGGGTATGTACACGTTCGTAGCGTCGTTCAGATCGAGGAGCTGGATGAAGAGTCGCGGCGTTCGATCTGGAACCTGGTGTACCTGGCAATGTTCAACGGGAAGCAATACCAGCAGCAGCAGCTGTTCAATCAGACATTCCTGCCGGTCTGGCTCCATGTGTTCCAAAGGACCGCCGATACCTACCCGGGCCCTTACTACACGGAGGAGCACGTGAAGACCTTGGTGATGGAGGCGGATTGGAATCGCGTCTACGACCTGGTCGAGGCAATGGCAGGGAAAGTGCCGATGTTCACGGCAGCGGTCAACAAGGTTCTCGAGAATGTGAACGCCGGCTATCGCGTACTCGACGGCCAAGCCGTGCCGATTTCAGATACGGCTGAGGTGTCGGAGATCGAAATCGCGATCGGTACCGAGCATGAGGGGACCCGGCACCACCTGAAGCAAGCTCTCGATCTGCTGTCCGACAGGGACAACCCGGACTACCCAAATTCGATCAAAGAGTCGATCAGCGCTGTTGAGTCGAAGACTGGTCAACTGACGGGCAAGCACACGTTGGGCAAGGCCCTCGACGAGATGAAAAAGTCTGGTCCGTACGTGCATCCGTCTCTGGTCGAGGGATGGAAGAAGATTTACGGCTGGGCAAGCGACGAGGACGGGCTGAGGCATGGCGGCGATTCGGCGCCGACTCCAGACCAGGATCTCGCGCGATACATGTTGGTGACATGCTCGGCGTTCGTGAACCTGCTGACCGCGGCCGAAGCGAAGCAAAGCAAGTGACGCATACGAATTTCTCGGAGTTGAATGAGAAAGCCCCGGCGCGCGAATATGCACCGGGGCTTTGACTTTCAGTAATGTCGCCGAGCCTGCTGGATGACGATGATGTCATCTTTGACGACGTAGACGAGGCGATGCTCGCGGTCGATGCGACGAGACCAGGCGTTCAAGTCGCTGTATCGCAGAGGTTCAGGTTTACCGATCCCGGTGAAGGGATCTCGCTTGATGTCCTTGATGAGATCGTTGATCTTTTTGAGCACCTTGCGGTCCGCGACCGACCAGTGGGTGTAGTCATCCCATGCGTCGTCCGTAAAGGCGATATTCACTCGAGAAGCTCTCTTTCGGTGTATTCGCCACGTCGGGTTGCCTCCAGACTACGGATCAGGCGCATCGCGTTTGCAGGCGATGACAGCAGGTGCGCGGTCTCGACGATGGAGTCGTAGTCGTCCTTCGAGAGGAGAACCGCGTTCCCCTTCTTCGAAACGATTTCGATCGTCGTGTGGTCGTCGTTGACCTGCTCGATGAGCGGGAACAGTGACTTCCTGGCGTCCGTGGCGGTGATGGCATTGGACATTTGGCCTCCTGAACAGCAGCTCGCGTCTTCGATGATATTTTGACTTTTTGGTTACCATGCCGCCGTTGCCGCCTAGTGTACCAAACCAGTACGTAATTAGGTACCACTATGGTGCGCAGGACCTAGAACTGCCAGTTCAGGCGAGGTTTTTGGGCCGCAAAGGCGCCATCCGAGTCCAGACAACGAACGCACTCCAACACCCCGCAACCAATCCACATAGACCACTGCCGATTCCGGCGAGCCTGCCCGCCGCGATCAACGACAACCTCCACCCACACCTGAAAGTCGTTGTCCACAGCTATCGACTCGATCAACGCCAGATTGTCCTCGTCCAACAGCGATCCATCCGTGATCCGAATGATCCGAACCCTTCGGATCCAACGCCATCGCCACAGACACCCGCAAACGCGGCTTGTGTACCTCGCGCTTTCTACACCTGTGCCGGCGCCGGGGGCGAGACCCGCCACGCGACGGCGATCAGAAGAACCGTGAATGCCGAAGCAGGCCACAGAGCGTGAAGGCCGATCCACCGATGAACCAGCGCACCGACTACCGCGCCCGCGATCAACCCTGCACACATCCCGAAGTGCTGCAGCCACGCCCACTTCGGGCCGCCCAGAAAGGCTCCGGTGAGACGCTGGCCCATCTTGACCAGCGCACCGGTCATGTATGTGACACCGATCGTCACCTCACCGTCGCGCTGGAACACCGAGTTGACGGCTCCCATCGCCAGGGCCATCGCCGAGATCGCGCCTGGGGTGACGTCGAGGCTGCTCATCACCGAACCGATGGCCAGCAGTCCAGCCACAACCGCAAGCACCGTGACCTTGCGCGTCCGGACGGAGTACCGCTCCGTGAAGTGGGTGACGACGGTTCCCAGCGCGATTCCCAGGAGGAAGAGCACGATGATGCCGCCTGCCACCCTCGCGGTCGACCACACCCCGTCGGCAAATGCGACGCTCGCCTGCGTCATGTTGCCGCTCATGAACGAAACGAAAGGCCCACCGAGCGTGATGAATCCGAGCGCGTCGACGTAACCGGCCAACCCGGCGAGCGCTGTCGCCAGGCCGATCAGCGACCTGCTGTATCCCGTCACCCGACGAGCTCGGTTCAGCTCAGCTTGCTGGTGCGCAGCTCGTGGCCCTTGGACGTCTTGCAGCGGCCGGTCTCGAGATCCCACTGCCAGCCGTGCAGATCACAGGTGAGGTTGGTGCCGTCGACGACACCGAACTTCGACAGGTCAGCCTTGAGGTGGGGGCAACGACGCTGAATCTCGTAGCCACCCAACTCGATAGACGCGCTGTCGTCGTGCGCCTCGGCGAACCAGCCGTCGGCGTATGCGATGCGTTCGTCGGTGAGGCACTTGAAGAACGTGTAGAGGAACTCGTTGTACCCACCGATGCGCCACGCCGTGAAGCGTGTCGACAGGAAAATGGTGTTGACCCAGTCTGGCTCGTCGTCACGCAGAACGGTGCGAACCAGTTCGGGAGCAATGCGGAAGCCGTAGCGGTACTTACCTTCTCCGTCGATGGGCTCGCGAACGATCCGCTTCGGGAAGTCGAGGACGACCGTCTCCTCTCCCATCACGAGTCCGACGGGGTAGCCGATTCCGTCGCAGATCAGATCGGACTGCGCCATGATCGGCTCGAACTTGGCCTTCAGACCGTCGAGCAGCGGCTCGCCTTCGGCCGGAGCCCACGTAGCCTTCTGCGCGGCGATGACCGGTGCCATCTTCTGCGCCATCTTCTCGATGTACTCGGCCTTGTTCGAGAAGATCTTGTCGACGTCCGCTTCCGGGATGGGATGCGTCAGGGCGACCTTCTCGCTTCCCCGAAGTTCGACGGCCGAGCCGGGGATCATCAGCAGCCCACGATCGTTGCCGTTGATGCGCATCTGCTCGAGGAACGTGATCTGGTCGGGGAAGATGTTTCCCTCGTCGCCGTGATCGTCGTTGAGGTAACGCAGGTCGTCGTCGAGGAAGACCGGCGGGCCGGCCGACGGGACAACCCAGGCAGCGTCGACCTGGGAGATGTAGTTGCGGCAGCGGTCCATGCCGCGCTGACGCTTCTGCTTGCCGAAGTTGCGCTTGGTGCCCTTCGGGATGTCGTAGACCATCGGGTACCAGATCGCGCCCGAGTACTGCAGCAGATGGATGTCGACCTTCCCGAAGGCGTCGGTCAGCGGGTCGAGGTCGACTGGCCTGGCGTCGTTCATGTTGAAACAGGTGGTCTCCCCGTCCGAGACGACCAGGCCTGAGTCACCGATCGGACCGTCCGCGGGAGCGCGCAAAGCGATGATCATGATGTCGAGATCGCCCTTGGGACCGCTGACGGTGTGCTTGACGGAGTCTTCCGTCTCGAAGAACTTGTGGAAGCCGAGCTTCTCGAGCTCACGCTTGAGGTCCGGCACCGGGTAATCGGGGAGCAGGACGGTGGCGTCCTTGTTGACGTGCGCGATCAGGTTCTTCGGATCGAAGTGGTCCTTGTGCAGGTGCGAGACGTAGAGGTAGTCGCAATTGCCCAGCGCGTCCCAGTCCAGCTCGGTGTTGTCGGGGAACGGCACCCAGGACGCGAAATACGTCGGGGTCACCCATGGATCACACAGGATGGATCCGGCCTCGGTCTGGATGTGAAATCCTGCGTGGCCGACGCTGGTGATCTGCATTGCAACCTCCGAAATCGTACTGCTGGTGCACCCAGCATAGTCGGCGCCATCAGGGCCAAATCGCGATCGAGGAGGCGGCCGGTTGTGACGTCATGCACGTCAAAGGTCGAAAGTGGGTTGTGATTCAGGCGGGCCGGTGACGCCGACAACACTCTGCGCGCTGGCGTGTTCGCCGTATTTCTTGGCGCTCATGGGAGCTGTTTCGCCATTCCCGAAGGCAGCCCCTAAGGCTAACCTAACAAATATGACTCGACTTCTTTCTCCCTCCACGACCGATCGCGACTACTGGGCGATCGTGGACAACCTGACGCGGCGCGGTTTCTTCGGCGTCGGCGCGGGCGTCGCTGCGGCCGCGTTTCTCGCCGCCTGCAGCAGCACGGAAAGTTCGACGCCCGATAACGCGGAGACCTTCGAGTTCACACGCGGCGACGAGAAGCTGATCATTCCGACGGACCCCCAGAACGTCGTTGCCCTCGATCCACGCGACGGCCTCGAATTGTCGATCCTTGCGGGGTACCCGGTGACCGCCTACCCGACCGGCGCAGCCGAACACCTGCGCCGCGAGGTCCCGGATGCCACCGGTGTCGAGATTTTCGCCGAAGGTGCTTCGGATCCCAACTTCGAATACATCTCGACCCTCGGCGCAGACCTTCTCGTCCTCAGCGCCGGCTGGTGGGACACCGGGTCGTACGGCAACGACCGGATGCAGCAGATTGCACCGGTCCTGCCCGTCGGCAAGGACTTCACCCCGGAGTGGCGCAAAGTCATGTCGGACTTCCTCACCGGTATCGGGCGCAGCGATCGCGCCGAAGAAGTACTCGCCGAGTACGACGCCCATGTGGCTCAGGTCCGCCCGACCGTCGAACCGCTGATGGCCGGCAAGAAGGTTGCCTTCGTTGCCGCCGCAGAGGATCAGATCGCGTGGTTCCAGAACGATTTCCGCACCGCCGTCGCCGAGGACCTCGGGTTCGAGGTGCTCCGTGAAGGCCCCGACCTTCGCGTGATGCTCGGGTCGGAGCAGTTCAACCGTCTCGAAGAAGCCGACGTCATCTTCGCCTTGGATCGCAGCGCCTCCGGCAGCGTGTACACCTCGCCGACGTGGCAGCGCCTGCCCGCCGCACAGGCCGGTCGCGTAATTCCGTTCGACTACTACAAGGCCGCGGGATACGCCTTGACCGCCAAGGTCCTGGTCGACGACTTGGCGGCCGGGGTCAAGCGCTAGAACTACCTTTTCAGCAGAGTGCGGATCGCCTCGACCACTTCGGCAGGCGCATCTTCTGCCATGAAGTGACCTGCGGACAGCGTGCGGTGCTCGAGATCGGGCGCCCACGCTTTCCACCGGGCCTCGGCGTCGTAACCGAGCATCGAACCCCAGTCCTGCTGAATGACCGTGACCGGCATGTGCAGTTGGTTGCCCGCCTCCCGATCGACCTGATCGTGTTCGATGTCGATGCCTGCCGACGCCCGGTAATCGGCAACGATCGACGGCACCGCCTCCCGCGAGGCGCGCAGGTATTCCGCCCGCACGTCTACCGGAATCGCTTCGCGGTTCTGCGTCCACACGTCGAGAAAGTACTCGAAGAACGCGTCGGCGCTGGCGCTGATCATCTGCTCGGGAAGACCAGGTGGCTGAGCCATGAGATAGAGATGGAACGCCACAGCAGCATTCGATCCGTGCAGGATGTCCCACATATCCAAGGTCGGGAGCACGTCCAGCGAACCGAGCTGTGTGATCACATCCGGGTGGTCCAGCCCAGCTCTGACGGCAACCAGCGCACCACGATCGTGGCCGACGAGGGCGAACTTCTCGTGTCCCAGCTTCTTCGCCACCTCGACAATGTCGGCAGCCATTGTTCTTTTGGAGTAGGTGTCCGGGTTTTCCTCGACCGGTTTGTCGCTGGCTCCGTATCCGCGGAGATCCGGGCAGATGACGGTGTGATCCGACGCCAACGCAGTGGCGACGTGACGCCACATGAGGTGCGTCTGGGGGAAACCGTGAAGAAGGACGAGTGGTGTTCCGTTTCCGCCGACCGCGACGTTGAGCCGCACCCCGTCTGTTGTGGAAATCTGCTGATAGTCGAAGCCTGGAATGGTGATCGTCATCGGTCGCTCTCGTTCGTCGGGGTGATGGCAATAGTTGGGGTGATGCCAATCAGCCTCGCCGTAGTCGATGAGCATTCGATGAGCGCGATAACGTGGGGAAATGCGAGACCACACATTTTTCGGAGTGCTCGGACCCGTGGTCGCGTGGAACGAGTCTTCACACCAGATCGATCTGAAAGGTCCACGACACCGAGCGGTCCTCGCTCGTCTGATCATTGCCCGAGGACGTGTTGTTCCGGTGGACGTGATTGTCGACGACTTCTGGGTCGATCCTCCGGCCGGGGCTACCAGTGCAATACGTACGTTCGTTTCCGCACTGAGGCGCGCACTCGAACCGGATCGTGCCCCGCGAACGAAGCCGAAAGTCATTGTCACCGAAGGGCCTGGCTACGCCTTTCGCGCTGCACCCGACGCGGTCGACGCTTGGGAATTCGAAAGACTGGTACGTGAAGCCGCCGATTCGACGCCGGCGCAATCACTCGAACTGCTCCGAACCGCGCTCCAACTGTGGAGAGGGCCTGCCTACGCGGAGTTCGCCGAAGAACCGTGGGCTCGATCGGAGCGGTCACGCCTCGAGGAACTGCGTCTGACTGCCGTCGAACGCTTCGCATCCGCGCAACTCGATCTCGGGCGAACTGCCGAAGCGATTCCCGATCTGGACGCCCACGTCACGGAACACCCTTGGCGCGAGGACGGTTGGCGACTACTCGCTCTCGCGCTGTACCGGTCCAACCGTCAAGGCGATGCTCTGGCAGTCCTACGTCGCGCACGCGAGCTACTCGCCGAAGAGTTGGGCATCGACCCCGGGCCACGACTGACCGACCTCGAGTCCGACATTCTCCGCCGCGAAAACCACCTGGATCCTGTAGCGGCAGAACAGATCTTCACTCAGGTTTCGGCAGCGTACGACCGGACCGTAGCGGCAGGATCGAAATCGAGATTGGAGTCAACCGTCGGCCTCCTCCGAAGTTTGGCAGTTACGGGCGGAAGCGGACTCGAGACTGCCCGAAACCAACGACTGACAATCATCGGTGCCGCTGAACAATTGGACGATGTCGAACTCACCGCACGGATCATCGGCAACTACGACGTGCCCGGAATCTGGACACGATCCGACGACCCTCGGCAGGCTGCGCAGATCGTCGCGGCCGCTCAGCGCACCCTCGATCGACTTCCGGTCGGCAACGAACCCGCTCGGGCCAGACTGTTGGCGACAATTGCACTCGAATCGCGCGGACTGTCCGGTCATCGTGGGCTCGAATGTGCCCGCGCTGCAGTGCAGATCAGTCGCGCTCTCGACGATCCAGGTCTCCTGGCTTTCACTCTGAACGGATTGTTCATGCAGACGTTCTGGACTACCGGTCTGGCCTCCGAGCGCGACGGCATCGGCCGTGAACTGGTCGACCTCTCCGCTCGACACGGGCTGTCCACCTTCGAGATTCTCGGCCACCTGATCCGTATGCAAACCCTCAGTGCCCTGGGGCAATTCGACGCAGCCGAGCTACACGCCGAGACAGTTGATCGATTGGCCGGACGTCACGAACGGCCGTTGGCAGCGGTGTTCACCACCTGGTTTCGCGCTATGCGAACGGCCACCACCGGCGCAGAAGCGGCGCACTGCGAGAAGCTGTACGAAGCTGCGGCGGTGAACCTTTCCGGTTCCGGCATGCCGGGTCTCGAGGACGGCATACTCCCTCTCGCAATTCTCGCCCTCCGCGTGTGGCGGGGACTGCCGGCAATTTTCGACCCGGCTACGCAGTGGGGCCCGTACGAACCCTGGGCCCGGCCACACCTGCTCATCGCACAGGGGCAGGCGAACGAAGCAGCGAAGGCCGTCGAGGCATTGCCGGACCCGCCCAAAGACCTACTCTCCGAGGCACTGTGGTGCCTGACTGCCGCGGCGGCCACTGCAGTCGGCGACAGTCGAGTCAAGGAGCGTGCTCGAGCGGCGCTCTTACCTGCCGCCGCCGAAATTGCCGGCGCCGGAAGCGGAATGCTCACTGCGGGACCCGTCTCGCACTATCTCGCCACACTGCACTAGACCGAAACCATCAGGTGAACGCAATCACCGTGTCGCCCCACGCCTCCCGGATTTCGCAATCCAGATCAGCGACGACGGCATCGTGCTTGTCGATCAACAGTGTCGAGCGTGTGTCGGTGTCGTAAGTTGGCCATCCCGGGTCCGCACCCAGTTCACGATCGGCCCCGGTGCCGTAATCACCTGCAGCTCTGGCGAAATCCAGCCACCTCGCCTGCATGCGCTCTGACACGTGACGCGCCGCGCTCAGCCCACCCAATTTGTAGGTGATGTCCCGCGCTCCGTGATTGATGTTGCCGAAGACGTAGGCAAGTTCGGTCCCGTGGGTCGCACCAATTTTCAGCGCCTTGAGCATCGGCGGCGCGTAGTCGAAGCGGTACAACCACGTCGGTGCAATCTTGCTGTGCGCCTCGGCAATCCACAGCGTGGGCAAACGAAATCCGAAGTCACGGGTCAGCCCGAGACCGGCGCCCAGCTTGGACAGCCCCGAATACGCACCTTCGATCTGAGAATGATCGGGTAGCTCGAGCCCAGGGTGCTCGTCGGCGATCTCCGCGAACATCGACGTGATCACGACGGGATCGATCGGCATCAACGGCGATTTCATCATCCGGAAGAGCGAAGATTCGTCTTTGTTGGTTCCGATGATCAGCGGAATCGGGTGTGCGTTGCCGTGACGGAACGCGCGCACCGGGTAATCAGGGAGCAGATCACCGTCGACGATCGGCGCGAACGCCAAAGTGCCGGGCGTCTCCTGAGGGACGCGAGCAAACAGTTCGTCTGACGGCCCGATCAAGTCTTCGGCAGACGTGGACCGCAATAGACCCAGATCGCCCCCGCCGCTGAAGATCTCGAGGAAGAGCTTCGCGACGATCTCGCCACGTTCACTCCCGTACACCGAAGTGGCGGGGGAACTCTCGGCGATAGCGCGATGAAACAGGCCACGGGCGGACGGCACGGTCATCAGCGTCGTCACAGCGCCGCCACCTGCCGACTCGCCGAACAACGTCACCCGATTCGGATCACCACCGAAGGCCGCGATGTTGCCTTGAACCCATTGCAGCGCTGCAATCATGTCGCGGAGAGCGACATTGGGCTCGAAGGTGTGTTCTTCCGAGTTGAAGGACGAGAAATCGACGAAGCCGAACACACCGATGCGGTAGTTGATCGAGACGACGACAACGTCACCGTTCTCAGCCAATGTGGTTGCGTCGAAAAGTGGTTGGCTGGATGCTCCGCGAAAGTACGCACCGCCGTGAATCCAGACCATGACCGGTTTACCCGGCGCATCAGAGCCGACGGGGCCCGGCGCCCATACGTTGAGAAACAGGCAGTCTTCATCCATCGGAACGTTCTCACCGAGCGGGATCATCGCAAGTCGACTTTGCGGTTCACACGGACCGAATTCTGTTGCGTCTTGAATCTCGGTCCACGGCTGTGGCGGAACGGGTGCGCGGAAACGCAACGACCCGACCGGAGGTGCCGCGTAGCGGATCCCCTTCCAACTCGATACCGCACCTTCCGTGGATCCACGAACCGGCCCGTACGTTGTCTCGACTACCGGCGCTTCGCTGGGTGTGATCGTCATTCGATTGCTCCTCGAGGATCCGTACCGGCCCTCAATGCTGCCAGCATCCGGTGCAAATCGGACATGTTTGCCGGATTCACTCTGCTGGCAGTCATGCAAGGCTATCGCCAGGTCATGCGCCGGATTTCGTGAACTTAGCCAACTCTCGCAATCGGACCAGATCCCAGGCATGCCTGGGCCTACGGACGCCCGGACGGTCTCGGGGGACTCTGACTCTCAGTGCCTGCGGGCTGACCGTGCACCTGACGGGAGTCGGCATCACCAGAGCCTCACCGTCGACGCCGACCGGAATCTCGTCGGTGTCGGCGTCGATGATCACCTCGAATCCGGTGCCCTGAGCCAGGCCTCGTTGATGCGCCCGATGGAGTAACCCGACGGCCTGACGGGCGCTGCCGACGGAGATCGCCACGATCCCGAGAGTGCCCCGGTCCAATCGCGGGCGATGACCGAGCCCCGCCAGGTCGTTCATCTCGTACGGTCCGTTGCTGACCAGAACCGCCTGTGGACCCACCGCGGACACGCTCGGGGAGCGCGCGGTCAGCACCGCTCCGGCGCGTCCGGCGAGCAGATCCGGGAGTTTCTGCAGGAAGGTGCTGGTCTTGGCGTCGCGGTACTCCGGACTCTGGACAACTTCGGCGTATGCCCCGAACGATGCGTTGTTGACGAAGGTTCGACCGCCGACATTACCCAGATCCACCGTCACCTCGACGCCGTCGACAAGCGCGTCGAGGCACCGTGACGGATCGTCGAGGTCGAGACCCAGATCCGCGGCGAAGTGATTGCGCGTCCCGGCGCTGACGACCAGGAAGGGCAGGTCGTGTTCGGCCGCGACAGCGGCAACCAACGCCTGAGTTCCGTCGCCACCGGCAACACCGAGTAGGTCGGCGCCGTCCGCGACCGCCTGCCTGGCCAAGGCTGTCACGTCGATCTTCTCCGGCCCCTCGAGCAGTACGACCGTGGCCCCTCGTTCCTCGGCCTTGCGTTTCAAGTCGAACTTCTCGACCTTGCCACCGCCGGAGTTCGGATTCATCACGAAGAACGGTTTGGCGGGCGGCGGCGCCGGTCGCTCGACCACCGGCAGTTCCTTCTCCTCCCCCTCCAAAGCGGCGCGGGCGCAGATACCGGCTATGACGAACAATCCGATCGAGAGCAGCACCACCCACAAGAGGCGTTCTCGGATCAGGAAGGCGAGCACCACGATCGGCGTCAGAACCGCCACAGCCAACGAGATCCAGCGGAGAAATCCGCGGGTGGTCAGAAACCAGTACACCGCTACGACGCACACGACCACCCCACCGATCCCCAGGATCAGCATGGTCAAGGTTTTCAGTCCGGCGAAAATCAGGAGCACCACGACGGCAAGAACCAGCGCAGCAAATGCCGCGCGCGCCAACCAACTCTGTTTCGACGAGGGCCGATCCGTGCGGACAGGGGTCGTCATCGAGCCACCTCCCGCAGTTCGCCTCGTCGGATATTCAACTGTTGATATTGCCGTGTCTGTCTCCTCAGGACTAGCCAATTACCTACCCTCGGAAACCCACTTTTCCAGCGCTGATACTTTATGACGACACCTCGTCATAAAAAGGAGAAGGCCCGTGACAACACCGACGTCCGCAGCATGGGGATCTTCGGAGGAGCCTCTGACCGTGGTGCGGAAAGCCGGTCTTCACGGACTGCGGTGGACGGCCTGGCTGGCCGGCGCGACAGGCCTCGCACAATTGGTGTCGATCGGGCTGAACCTAACCGACACCGTCCGCGGAATCGTCCCGACCACGTACCCGCCTGTAGACGTGGCCTGCAGCGTTGTCGCGCTCGTTCTCCTGGTCAGCCTGCTTGTCGGCCGACCCAACGGCCCCGCGATGTTGTCGGGTCTCGCCCTCCTCATGGCCATGCTGATGGCGCCGACCCTCCACAAACATGCACCCGAGTCGCTCTGGCTGGCGGCGGCACACGCCGTTTCGGTCGTCGCCGTCATCATGCTGTCCGTGATGACTTCGAGGTTCTCCAGTGCCGAGTTGGATCGGCCGTGACACCGGATTCACCCCTCTCGCTTGCGGCCGAAGAATGGATCACCGATCTGACTGCCGCGGAGATGGAGCGATTGCGCAAACGCACGACGCTCACCGCCGCCGAAGCGCAGGAAGTCTGCCGATCCGTACGCTCGATCGCGCAGCAGATGATGCTTGTACCCGTCTCGATGTGGCAGGGTGATCCACGCCTTGTTGCGGATCTGTTCGACCTCCCCGTGACCATGAATCAGACACAGGAGGATCGACCATGCCGAAGCTGACCGGTGGCGCGACAACCGCAGAACACAAGATCGCGACCCGAGAAGCCATGTTGGACGCGTTCATTCGCGAACTTCACGAGCAGGGCTGGCAAAACGTGAAGCTGCAGACTGTGGCCCAGGCAGCCGGTGTCTCACGGACAGCGGTGTACAACTACTTCCCCGACAAATCTGCGTTACTGCTTGCCTGGTCCACCCGCGAGATGGACAGATTCCTACTCCTGGCCGAGCGTGAACTCGCGGATCGCGAGAATCCTGTCGACCGAATCGAAATCCTCGTCAAACTGACGCTCGTCGAGTTCTCACTGCAGCGATTCACGGGAATCGCGTTGGTCGAATTGCTGTCCGCGCCGGATCGCGAAAGCTTTCTCGAACATATTGTCCCGCTGTCGGTTCTGGTAGAACAGCTCGTCCAGGAAGGCGTCGACGCCGGCGTCTTTGTCGATTCCGATGCTGCCGCGTCGGCGCAGCTCATCCTCGCCTGCGTGGAAAGCCGTCGCCCGATGCTCATGGCCGGCGACCGAGTGGACACTGTCGTGGCGACCACCGTCCCGTTCATCATGCGCGCGTTGGGCGTCTCGTGGCCGACTTCCCTCACCGCCGATCCCACCGATCGGCCTGCTCACGATCGGTAGGATCGCAGGTATGCACTTCGACCTCCCGCCCATCGATCAGCAGGCCGAGCGATTGATCGAACTCGGGGTACACGAGATGGCCGGGCTTTCTGCCGGCGACGTCAGGGCAGCCGCCGCAGCCGGTCAAGGTGAGGTGGGACTGCTTACCGTGCACGAAAAACTCGCTCCAGCTTCCATTTTGACTCCCCTGCTCGAGCACAAGAACAAGAGGGGCTTCGTTGTCGTCGACATGGCCGACGTCGATCTGTTCGCTCCTACCGAGCCGGCCGCGTTGCCTGATACCGCGATGTATCTGCTCGGTGAAGTCGACCGCGGGGATCACCTGGCCAATTGGAGTCCGGACGAAGCACTTCCCGCGATCGTTGATGCCGACCGTACGCCGCTGACCCTCACCGAAGGCATTCACTGGCTGTTGCAGCGCCCCGACGTCCTCGAACGCGGAAAGTGCTTCATGACCATCGGCTCCCGATTGCGTAAGCCTGACGGAACTTTCGACACCAGAACCCCGGCTGTGTGGATCAGCAACGGAACCGGCCGGGACGGCAAAGACAACCGCAACGCCCCGAAAGTCGGGTGGTGTTGGTGGGGTAACCGCCACACGTGGTTGGGGTTTGCATCGGCCGGCGGGCGGACGTCGCTCCCGGGTTAGAGCACGGTTGCGCGGTCGAATCGGTATCGATCCTTCCACGGCATCGCGTTCTCCAGCATTGCAGCGGCAGAGAGCAATTCTGCGTCGCAACCCCATTTCGCCGAGATCATCACGCCGAGTGGAACACCGTCTTCCGTCCAACCGAGTGGCAAGCTGATCGACGGGAATCCAGTTGCGTTGGCGACGATGGTGTTTCCCGTGAAAGCGACCATGTCGATCAGTTCGGTCGCGGGGTCTTCGTCATTACGTAGCTCACCGACTGCCAACGGCGGTGTTGTCACCGTCGGGGTGACAACAAGATCGGCGTCGGCGTAATCCAGGCTCCACCGCCGCGCCCATGCCTGAACAACTCCGATTGCCGCGGCCAGATCGCCCGACGGCACTTCGTTTGCTCGAACACGTAAGTGCTGCACTATCGGACGGAGAAAGTGTTCGTACTCTTCTGGAATGGGCTTGGTGCCGGCCAAGGACGAGAACATCGTGGTGAAGGCATCGACGAAGGCGTCGTCTCGGGCCTGAGGACGTTCGAACACGTTGTGTCCCAGACTCTCGAGAACAACGCCCACCCTCGATACCGCCTCGGAGACTCGTGGGTCCACCGTGCCGCCGGATACCGAGCCCTGAGCGAGGGCGACCGTCAGGGGGCGAGAATGCGACCCTTCTGCCTGGACAACAAACTCTTCGAACGACTTCGGCCGGGGCGGGTGAATCGTCCCGGCGCCAGGTCGCGTCGCCAGAACATCCAGCAGTGCAGCGGTATCGCGAACCGTTCGGGCGATCGGCCCCTTGCTCGCAAAACCGAAGTTGTCGTGACCTGCCACCCCCATCGTGATCAGACCGCGACTCGGCTTGAGGCCCACGACTCCGCACGTACTTGCCGGTGAACGCAACGACCCGGCGGTGTCACTTCCCTGAGCAAACGGCACCAGACCAGCGCCAACGGCGGCCGCGGCGCCACCACTGCTACCGGCAGCACTTCGTGTGCGATCGAACGGACTGCGCGCGGGCGGAGCAACTTCCGGCTCGGTGTAACACGCTGCCCCGAACTCGGGCACCGTCGTCTTGCCGATATCGATCAGACCACCTTCTCGGATCGCCTCGACGATCTCGTCATCGGCGTCCGGCACGAAGTCCCGAAAGAGCGCCGATCCGAAGGTCGTGCGGATGCCGCGAGTTGCGTCGAGGTCCTTGATAGCCGTCGGGACGCCGAACAGGCGCGGAAGCGGTCCGGCGTCCCGCTCGTCCAACCTGCACTGGGCCTGCTCGGCGAGTTCGATCGCATGTTCCCCGGCGATCGTCGTGAATGCACCCACGTCATCGGAAGTGGTCGCACGATCGACGAAGTACCGGGCCACCTCGGGGATCGAGACCTGCTTCGCGGCGATCACACCGGCGAGTTCGACAGCGGACAATTGATGGAGATCAGTCATCGGGCAGCACTCCTTGTAGGTCAATCGACCCTTGTAATTTCGATACGCGTATCGCTATTGTTGTCAGCATGGTATCCGAATCCGTCGGCTCTGCAAGGGCCGGTCGACCAAAAGCATTGAGTCACAGACAGATACTCGATGCTGCGGCCGAGATCGCCGATACGGACGGCCTGGACGCGGTCTCATTTCGAGTGCTCGCCGAGCGACTGGGCATATCGCCGATGTCCGTCCACCGCACTACCGGCGGCATCGACGCGCTGAGGCGAGACCTGATTTCCACCCTCGTGGGAGAAGCCGTCTCGTCGATCGACTGGCCGACCGACTGGCGCGGGGTTGCCCACACGTTCGCCTACGGTCTACATGACCTTCTGATGAGGCATCCCCTCGTTCTGGAAGCCCATCGGCAGGCATCGCTGGAAGCACCCGGTGCCGACGATACCGCCCACCGAGTCGTGCGAGCGCTTTCGCAGGCCGGCCTCGATGACGAACAGGCCACTTACGCATACGGCGCCGTGCATGATTTCGTGACCGGACACGTCGCAATTCAATTGGGACGCGGAGCTTTCGACAATGCACCCGCCGATCGACGCGAGGCATCGGTGTTCGCGCTTCATCACGATCCCGCCCGAAGGTTCGAATTCGGAGTCACGCTCATTCTGGATGGCGTGGCGTCGATCGCGCAGCGAGGAAGCACAAAATGACAAGTAGCGTGGCGACAACCGAAATTCGTGGCACCTCGGGGCGCCGTATCGCGTTCTGCGAGTACGGCGATCCGACTGGCCGGCCGGTAGTCGTGGTTCATGGATCACCTGGCAGCCGATACGAGGGGCTCTCACTCGACAACGCGGCTGCGACGGCGGGTCTACGGCTGATCGTCCCCGATCGTCCCGGTTTCGGGCGCACAGATCCACACACGGACAAGGGATTTCATTCCTGGGACGACGACTACGTCACTCTGATCGATCATCTCGAGTTGGACTCGGCCGCACTGATGGGCTTCTCCGGAGGCGGCGGTTACGCGCTCGCAGTCGCTGCGGCCGTACCCGAACGAGTCTCGAAATTGGTGCTGGCGTGCGCCATGATTCCCGGAGCCCCACGAGATACTTTGCGGCGCAGGATAAAACTGGTATCCGCGCTGTACTTTGCCGCCAACTGGGCTCCCCGCATGGCTGGCGCAATGCTTGCGGGAACCGGAGTGTTCTCCAAGTTGCGCAGCGACTCCGTCTCGATCTGGCCGGCCGCCGATCAGGCCGTCATGACCGACGAGTCGCATCGCCCTGCTCTCCAATTGGATTCATCCGAAGGGATCGCACAGGGCGGATCCGCAGGGGTTGTCGACTTGGCTCGGTATCGCCACGAGATGCCAGGGTTGCTTCAATCCATCTCGGTACCAACGGTTTTCCTGCACGGAACCAATGACAGGAACGTACCCATCGAAGTTGCCCGCTGGGCCCACTCGATGATCCCCCACTCTCGCTTCGAAGAGGTCAGCGGGGGCGGCCATTTGTTCGTAGTCGCGGACCCCACTCCACTCATTCGCGCCCTCACATAACCTCTTGACTCGAACTGATGTTCGAGTATTGTTGGGGGTGGGGATCGGGGGATTCAATGAGTGTTCTGTTGTCGGATGTGGTGTCGGGTTCTGCGGTGGGGTTGCGCGCACGCCTGTGGCGGTTGCCTGCTTCTGAGTTGCGTGCTGCTGCGGTGTCGGCGAGCGCGGAGATTCTTCGTCTCGAGGCTGTTCGGGTGGCGGTGGTCGACGAACTCTCAATGCGCCCGGATGATCAGGTGATTGCCAGCCGCGGAGTGGGGTCCTGGTTGGCGGCGAACACGATGCTGCAGATCCGGGACGGGAAGAAGATCGCCGCCCTCGGTGCGGCGCTACGGCCGTTTCCCGCGGTGGCTGCTCGGTTCGATGTCGGGGACTGCTCGTTCGAGCATGCCGTGTTGATCGTGGCGTTCTGCGAATCACCACCGAAGGGGATGCCGGAGGAAGCGCTACCGAAGTGCATCGATTTGTTGTTGGCTGCTGCTTCGGGCGTGGAGTCGACGACCACGAAAGTCCGGAGTGTTATCGCGACGTTGGAGCGAATCTTCGAATCCGATGAGATTCCACCCGCCGAAGACATCGACCGCAACGAGTTGCGGATCGCATCGACACTGAACGGTCGGGTGGTGGTGCGCGGTGATTTCGATGCTCTCACCGGTGAAATGCTGCTATCGGCCCTGTCGAATCTGACGATGCCCACCCCGGCACCCGATGGAACCCCGGATTCCCGGTCGGCGGCGAAGCGGACCGCGGACGGGTTCACGGAACTGATCCGCCGCTATCTGGACTGCGCGAAGACCGGTACGGATGGTGGTCAGCGTCCGCACGTGAACGTGCACATCAACGCGCGTGATTTGGCGGAGCATCGGGACTGCGCCGCCGCACCCTCGCCCGATGGTGGTGGAGTGGCTGTGTCGGATCTCGATGTCGGGCACATGCCCTGGCTGGGGCCGCTGTCGGTATCCCAGACCAGACTCCTCGGTTGTGATTGTTTCCTGTCGACTGTTCTGCTCGATGATCACGGCGCGCCGCTCGATGCGAAACCCGGGAAACGGTTGGTCACCGCGGAGCAGCGAGTGGCGTTGATCGCCCGAGACAAGGGCTGCGCCTTCCCGGGCTGCACATGTGTGCCGGCGTGGACGGATGCGCACCATATTCGGCACTGGGCGAACGGCGGCCCGACGGTGATGAACAACCTTGTCCTGCTGTGCCGTTCGCATCACCGGTTGATGCACCGAAAATCCGGGTTCGTCGGGAAATGGGTGATCCGCATCGGGGTCGACAACAAACCCTGGTTCATCCCACCGCCCTCGATCGACCCCGGGCAGCATCCGCGGCCGGCGAACACCACCTTCAAAACCTGAGGTAGTACTCCTCGGGCACAACAGAACACGGCCCAGCACCGCATCGAAAGAGTCCTCGATGCGGTGCCGAAAGCCGTGCTCGGGCCTAGCCGGTGATCGTTCAGCCCAAGTCGGCGACGATCCGCTCGGCGAGCGGCTTCGACGAAGCCGGATTCTGGCCGGTGTACAGCTTCCGGTCCACCACGACATAAGGCGACCAGGCGTCAGCCTTCGAGAATTTGCCGCCCAACTCGCGTAGCCGAGTTTCGAGCAGCCACGGAGCCTTGTCCGCCAGACCAGCCTGCGTCTCCTCTTCATTGGTGAACGCCGTCAGCTGATAGCCGTCGAACAGCCAGCTTCCATCGGATCTCTGGGCAGGCAGAAGTGCCGCCGGTGCGTGACAGACCGCCGAAACCACCTTGTCGGCGTCCAAGAACTTCACCAGAAGCTCGCCGAAGGATGCCGACACTGCAAGATCTTCCATCGGTCCATGTCCACCTGGCACAAAGACCACGTCGTAGTCGGCAGCATCGGCGTTCTCCAGAATCTCCGGCGAATCCAGCACCGGCTGCAGATCGGCGATGTACTTGCGCATACGATCAGCGCCTTCTTGCCCGCCGTTGACCTCGGGCGCCAGGCTTCCCTCATCCACAACGGGGGCTTTACCGCCAGGCGTCGCGATCACGATGTCGTAGCCGGCCTCGACGAAAACGCGATGCGCCTCGACCAGTTCTTCCGCCCAGTATCCGGTTGGGTGGGCTGTCCCGTCGTTCAGCGTCCAGTGATCTGCAGAAGTGACTGCAAACAACAGCTTTGTCATCGCGCAACCTTTCGTCGTAGCCAGGAACCGTCGTAGTCAGGAACCGTCGTAGCCAGGAACCCCGAGACACGGAACCCCGGCGAACGCTCCCTTGGATGAAACGCACTCAACCGGAGGGAATTCCGCATCGGCCGTTCCAGTGCGACTTCTCACCAACGGGGCATACAACCCGTCATACCCACATTCCAGCTCGGATATTTGGGGCGAACAGTGCGATCAGGTCAGTACGAAGGCCACGGCAAAAAGTGTCCAGGCGGCAGCAAGAACCGTCGACGCCGCAGTAACTGCCCCGGTCACGGCAGGTCGAGTGCTGCAGTTGCGCGCCGCGATGATCCCGACCGTCATCAAGGTCAGCGCCATCAGGAATGACAGAACCACGATCTTCACCAGCAACCCCTTCGACGTCGGCCAACAGAACCGAAGGCCATTTAGATAGTACACAAATAGATCGTGCATTAATCAAATGGAATCCGTCAGGTACCTCTTGACAACATTCGATTGAAACTGTCAGGCTAAACCTGACGAATGGAGAACTTCTTATGCAAGATCTGATCGAGACCGCCCTGACCGCAAAGATCGAGACCGCCGCAACTTCGACGGTCAACGCCGGAATCGCCGAGGCCGGCGCGCAGGCGGACAAGATTGTCGGAACGGATCCATTACCTGGTAGCCCCGAATGGGAGGCAGAACAGGACACCGACATCCCGGCGCAGCGTCAGATGGCTTGGCAGTTGGCAAGTTTCCGGATCCAGCTCGCCGTAGGCATCGATTCGACGGCAAGCGTCATGAGCCTGCGAAGATTCGGCGCAACATGGGCAACCATCGGCCGCGCTGCCGGAATGACCCGTCAGTCCGCGCATGAACGGTGGGGTCGACGTGTATCGGACATGCTCGATCCTTACGGGGTCGGGATGCCGCCCATGGTGCCGAATGATGATCCGACTCAGCCCTGACTACCAATCGTGTGACTACTGATCCGACAGCAGCGCATCTGCTTTCGCGACCAATACTGCACGCTCACGCTCGTTCCCGGCCAGCCTCGCTGCTTCGAGGAGTTCGGTTCTAGCCTCCTCGGATCGGCCGAGCTGACTGAGCAACTCCCCCCGAACACTGGGAAGCAGGTGGTAGCCGGTCAATTCACCTGAAGCGACAAGCTTGTCGACGAATTCGAGCGCAGGGCCAGGACCGTATGCCATGGATACCGACGCCGCATGATTGAGGTCGACCACGGGCGATGGCGCCAGTTGCGCCAGAGCCTCGTAGAGGATGACTATCTTCTTCCAATCGGTGTCGTCGAAAGTTGCTGCTCGCGCATGACATTCGGCTATCGCTGCCTGCAAACCGTACGGGCCACGTCCACGCCCGACGGCGTCAGCTCGTTCCAGCGCCGCAAGCCCGCGCGAGATCTGTAGGCGGTCCCACCTAGTCCGGTCCTGGTCCGCCAGCAGGATGGGCTCACCTGTCGAGGTTGTCCGAGCGCCGAATCTCGAGGCTGTCAGCTCCATCAACGCGACAAGGCCGTGTACCTCGGATTCCCCGGGGACTAATTCGGCGAGTATTCGCGCGAGCCGCAGAGCTTCAGCACTCAGGTCCGCCCGCATCCACTCGTCCCCCGAGCTGGCTGCATAACCTTCGTTGAACACCAGGTACAGGACTCCGAGGACGGCGCTCAACCTGCTCGAAAACTCTTCTCGTCCTGGAACTTCGAAAACCGCTTTCGAAGCGGTCAACGCCTTCTTCGCACGGACTATCCGCTGCTGAACTGTCGCGGTCGGCGTCAGGAACGCCTTCGCAATTTCTTCGGTGGTCAACCCGCCCACAACCCGAAGAGTCAAGGCCACCTGCGCTTTTCGATTCAACACCGGGTGACAGGCGATGAACATCAGCCGGAGGACGTCGTCGTCGATCCGATCCGGATCCCAGCTGACGTCGTCGAAATGCGAAGCGTCGTTCTCGAGTTCACGCGCAAAGTGGGCGTAGCGCTCGTCCAGCCTCTCACGTCGTCGCCACCCGTCGATTGCTCGACGCGTCGCAACGGAAGTCAGCCAGGCAGCGGGATTTCGGGGAACTCCGGTGGCAGGCCACTGCTCGACAGCTTCGAGCAGAGCCTGCGCTGCCAGGTCTTCGGCGAGATCAAGATCTCCGACGGTGCGAGTCAACGTGGCGACGATCTTCGCGGATTCGATTCGCCAGACCGCGTCGACAGCCTTTCTCGTTTCTTCTCGCACCGCCTCGTCGGTCATGGTTCAGCCTGCGACCGGACGATCGGTACCGAGCTCTTCGCGCCAGCCGGCTTCCTTCTGGATGTACTCGTTGTCCTGATCGAAGTCCGACATCTCGCTCACACGGCGCACCTCGAGCTTGCTTCCCGGCCCGAGCGGGCAGCGCTTCGCCCATTCCAAGGCTTCGTCTTTGGTCGACGTCTGAATGATCCAGAATCCCGAGAACAACTCCTTCGTCTCGCCGTACGGGCCGTCGGAGACCAGCGGCGGATCGGACTCGAAATCGACGATGAATCCCTCCTCCATCGCCAATCCCTCACCCGCCAGCAGCACACCGGCCTTGATCAAGGATTCGTTGTATTGCCCCATCGCGGCGATGATCTCGTCGAAGTCCATGTCCTTGGATGCTTCGATGGCTTCGTCGGTGGAACGCATGATCAGCATGTACTTCATGAGAATCTCCTTCGTTTGTGGACCGCTCATTCGGTCCCTCTGCCTACACGTCGAACGGCAAAGACGCCGATCGACAAACTTCCGAAACTAATTTTCGAAGGACAAATCCGCCGGTCGAATACGTTGCCCACGGTATCGGCAGAAGGGTCGTCTGGCAGCTCAGAAATCGAGAAATCCCGGCACGACTTCAACGGCGAGCCCGGCCGCGTCAGCGCTCCCGTAGAAATACACCGAGCCGTAGCCAAACAGGTATTCCTCGACGAACTCGGGTTGCGGCTCGGCAACCACCGGCCATCCCTCTTCATTGATCTGGAACAGGAAGCGATGCCCGTCCGCCTCGACGGCATCGGCGTAGGACGGTTCATTTTGTATGAGTACCGGTTGCGGCGCGATCAACACCAACGGCATCACTACGTCGTCTGCGGGAAGATTGATCAACGCCGCGCTCCCCAAGCCCTCGTGAGTGCCGGCCGATTCCGCACTTCGTGATGACGGCGGGTGCAGGACTGCCCTGATCCCGATGTCCGGGTATTCGAGGTCGTCGTCGCCGATGGAGAATCCCCGACGGATGAAGACGGAAAGCTCTCGCGCACCGAGCCACGGAGCCGTGTGCGCCCCGAGCGTCAAGAGATACTCATGCGTCTGCAAAATCGGCTGACCAGTGAAAACCTGCGGCGGGCGTCCACCAATCCTGGACCCAACTTCCGAATGGCTCGAACCCACCCCTAGATGTACTCTGTCCACCGGCGTCATCCTAGGGAGATCCGACGGGCGTCGGTAGAAGACTCTCCGATTTCCTACAAACCACTGGTGACGTAGGCCACATTCAGGCTAGATGATGAGTGCATGACAACATTCCCCACTCTCGACCCCGAACTCGCTGCAGCGCTCACCATGCTCCCGAAGGTGGACTTCGCTGACCTCCCCAACGCGCGGGCCACCTACGACGCTCTGATCGGCGCCATGTTGGCCGACCTGTCATTCGACGGAGTCTCGCTTCGTGAACTGTCCGCTCCTGGCCTGGACGGCGATCCGGGGGTCAAGATTCGTTTCTTCACCCCGGACAACACCGCCGGCCCTGTCCCCGTTCTGCTCTGGATCCATGGCGGCGGATTCGCAATCGGCACCGCAGAGTCCAGCGATCCATTTTGTGTCGAGGTAGCGCGCGAACTCGGATTCGCCGTTGCAAACGTGGAGTACCGCCTCGCCCCCGAAACCTCCTTTCCCGGCCCCGTCAACGACTGCTACGCCGCACTCCTCTACATCCATGCCCATGCCGAGGAACTGGGAATCGATCCCAGCCGCATCGCAGTGGGCGGGCAGAGTGCAGGCGGCGGATTGGCCGCGGGCACTGTCCTCAAAGCCCGCGACGAGGGCGTTGTGCCTGTGGCATTCCAATTCCTCGAAATTCCTGAACTCGACGACCGTCTGGCGACGGTCTCGATGACGAACTTCGTCGACACACCGTTGTGGCACCGCCCCAACGCCATCCTGTCGTGGAAGTACTACCTCGGCGAGTCGTATTCAGGTCCCGAAGATCCTGACGTCTCCATTTACGCTGCGCCGTCCCGGGCGACCGACCTCACCGGTCTGCCGCCGACCTACCTGTCCACCATGGAACTCGACCCGCTCCGCGACGAAGGAATCGAATACGCCCTTCGACTGCTGCAAGCGGGAGTCAGCGTCGAATTGCACTCCTTCCCCGGAACCTTTCACGGGTCGGCGCTAGTCGCGACCGCAGCGGTCAGCGAAAGAGGTGCCGCCGAAGCCCTCACTGCGCTCCGGAGAGGGTTGCGTTCGCTGTCGCCTGTCTCGTAGCGTTGCGAGATGCAAGGACTGATGTACCGGCTTGCCGAGCTCGATGCAGACTCGGCAGGCCTGGTACGTGTCATCGATTACTTCGACACGCTCGTGCGGCACGGCTCCGACACTGCATCTCTGCTTCGCGCGAGCGCGCAGTTGGCGGACTGCGTTGTAGGTATCGAGATCGTGGAACACGGTAGAAGCAAGAAGAATTTGCGCCGATGTGACCCACGCGGCCGATGGTCACCCGAACCCCAGTTCCCTCCGAGCATGGCCAGGGACATCGCTGTAGACGACGAGGTTCTCGGGAAGGTATGGATCGAGCGTCCTGGTGCGCACTTGCCGCTCGACGAAATGCTCGTCGACCGAATGGCCCTGACCGCAGCGATAATCCTGCAACCCCGACGCTTGCCTACCGAAGCCGAGCACACTCGAAATCTGTTGTTCCCGATGGATGAACTCGCGGTGCTCACCTCCTGCGCCGGTCTCGGTATCGAACCCCAAACCCCAGTCCGTGTCATGGCAACCAAGGCAGTCTCAGACACGGCCGACGGCACTGCACACCTTGTTATTTCGCAAGATTGCACACCTGGCAAAGCCGTTGGGATAGAAGCTGATGGCGAGTATCTGAATCTCGTGGCGGGTTCGTTCGCACCGACACCCGAGCTGTCCGAGTCAGCACTGTCGTCATCCATTCGCGCCGGAATATCTTTGGCTGCTTCCGCTTCCGAAGTGAATACAATACTCAGCACTGCACGATTCGCTCGCGCACAGGCGTCAGCAACAACACCGATCGTGAACGCTGACGATCTCGGTGCCCTCAACCTCCTGGCACCGGGATCACACATCGATCACTCGCGAATACCGGATCTGGTTCTTGCCGTAGAGATCGGCGATACCAAACAGGGATTAGAACTACTCGAAACCTTGAGGGCATACCTGCAATCCGGAACATTGAGGGCCGCAGCCGATTCCATGCATCTTCATCACAGCAGCGTCGCGCACCGATTGGCAAAGCTGTCCCAGCACGTCGGATTCCACGTCGACACCATCGAGAACCGGGTACGCGCAACGGCCATGATGCTGGTCCTCGATGGCGGATAGGGCCCACCGCGCATCACTTGTGCTACACAGTGGTTGACGATCTTTCGCGTTCGGCGAGCGCAACGAAGGGTGCAAGCGCGGGATTCGGGTTGTCCGGACGGTAGGTCACGGCAACTTCGAGAGTCGGCTGCACGCCGGCGATCTCACACAGGTGAATACCCGGGATTCGGAGCATCCGGGCCCGCCCCTGCGGGATCGGCGCAATTCCCACCCCGTCCGAGACGGCGTGCAAAACCTGCTCGTCGTCAGCCTCGAATCGAACGATATTCGGAGTGCTGTCGGGCCAAAGCTGTTCGAGCGTCCGCGAATACATCCCGGGTGCATTCGCCTCGGGCCAGAATACGACGGGGATGTCCACCAGATCTCCGAGTTCGAGTGTCGTTCGATCCCCGAACGGATGATCCACGGGAACGGCGACCAGGATAGGTTCGGTGTCGAGGACGATCAGGGGAAGTTCACGATCGTCGTCATCGAGCGGCGGTCGCACAACCGCGATGTCGACGGCTCCGGTTCGGACGAGGTCGACAGTCTGCGCCGAAGTGCCCCGGTGCACGACAACTTCGACGCCTGGATAGAGCTTGCGATAAGTGCTGACCAGATCTCCGACGGTGCCACCCGCCCACGAACGGGTGTACGCGATGCGCAGTTCCCCGTCCACACCGCGTG
Organism: Rhodococcus sp. MS13; assembly: GCF_013277835.1. Classification (NCBI taxonomy): domain Bacteria; kingdom Bacillati; phylum Actinomycetota; class Actinomycetes; order Mycobacteriales; family Nocardiaceae; genus Rhodococcus; species Rhodococcus sp. MS13. The sequence goes on along the minus strand of NZ_VBTL01000010.1, from coordinate 107,272 downwards.
CAGCCAATCGAATTCGTTCGACCGCCCGGTCTGCGCACCCGAGCAAGAAGCGTGCCTCTCGTACCGCTACCCGCCCCGCGTCGGTGAAAGTGAACTGCGGACCTCGGCGATCCACCAGAGGAACGCCGAGTTCGCGCTCGAGAACCTTGATCTGCTGACTGAGTGCAGATTGCGCCACGTGGACGTTCGCGGCGGCGCGAGTGAAGCTGCCGTGATCCGACAGAGCAATCAGATAGCGGGCGCGCTGCAGGTTCATACGGCGATTATAAGAAGAACAGATGGTGGTGTCACTACTTAGTCTTGGACAGCGCATCACCTGAGGTCGGAGGATCGAGTGCAGATTGCTCTACCGCTCGTCTCCCGAAAACTGTCCCCCGAACGATCACAAGGTTGAACATGAGCTCCCGAACACTCGTCGAAGCACGCGAATCTGCAACGGACGCGAGGTTCTTCGACGCGCTCGCAGAGATCGTCGGCGAAGCGCATGTTCTCACCGATCCAGAGCTGATCGAGGGTTACACACGGGACTGGACGGGACGTTGGATCGGTGACGCAATAGCTGTGGTCCGTCCGGCCGACACCGCCGAAGTGTCCGCCGTCGTCACGACCTGCTTCGAGGCCGGGATTCCCATCACCCCACAAGGTGGAAATACCGGACTTGTCGGTGGCGGAATACCATCGGCTGGATCAGTGGTGCTGAGCACCAGGCGTTTGGATTCGATCGAGACCGTCGACCCCATCGGCCGGACAATCGCGGCCGGTGCGGGCGTGACCGTCGCTCGCGCCGACCTGGCGGCCTCCGCACATGGCCTCCGATTCGGAATCGATTTGGCATCAAAGGAATCCGCGACCCTCGGCGGCATCGTCGCAACCAACGCCGGTGGTACCCGCATGGTCCGATACGGAAATACACGGGCACAGATACTCGGGATCGAGGCAGTACTTGCCGATGGTTCCGTACTGAGTAGATGGACTCCACTCGTCAAAGACAATGTCGGATACGACATCCCAGGGCTTCTTGCGGGCAGTGAGGGAACGCTCGCGATTGTCACCAAGGTCCTGATGAAGTTGGTCACCCCGGCGACCGACACCCAGGTCGTGCTCGCGGGTGTGCGCGACGTCGATCAAGCGCTGCAGCTGTGTAATCGAGTGCGCCAGAGCGGGTTGACCGTCGAAGCCGCCGAAATCATGACCGATGACGGCATCTCCCTCGTCTGCGCACACACCGATGCCCGTCGCCCGTTCGGCACACCGTCACCGATGTACACCCTGATCGAGGTGTCATCGCCGCGCGAGACGGAAGAGTCACTCCTCGAAGTTCTCTCCGCCTCTGCCGATCTCATCGAGGACGCGACAGTCGAGCCTGGCCCCGCTCGAAAACTGTGGACTCTGCGAGAAAGCCATACCGAAAGCATCAGCGCTTCATCGACGACTCCGGTGGTCAAACTCGACATCTCCGTCCCCTTGTCCGTGATGGGCATGTTCATCGAGAGCCTCCGCGAAGTACTCACCGAACGATTCGTCCATGTGCGTCCAATGTTGTTCGGACACTTCGCCGACGGGAATATCCATGTGAATCTTCTTGACGCCGAACCGAGCATCGCCCACGAACTGACCGATACGGTCTTCGAACTCGTCTCCGCCCATCACGGAAGTATCAGCGCCGAGCACGGGATCGGTCGCGCGAAGTCACCGTGGATAGCGCTGGGGCGCACGGAAACCGACATCGCCGCCATGAAGCTGATCAAATCGTCCTGGGATCCGCGTGGAATCCTCAATCCTGGAATACTGTTGCCCGAAACGGTCGGGTAACGAAAGGGGTCTCGTGCAGGATCTTTACGTCGTCACTCATCCTCATGCCGAACACACAGCACAGGACATCGTCGGAGGTTGGCACAATTCGGTTCTCACGCCCGCCGGCAGGCGCGATGCAGAGTTGATCGCCGAAGAGTTGAAACGTCGACGCACAGGAACTTCGCGCCCGATCCGCATCACCTCTTCCGACCTCGAACGGTGCGCCGAGACATCCGCGATCATCGCCCGGACGCTCGATGTTCCGGCGACAACAGACTCTCGATTGCGCGAAATCAGCTTCGGAGAAGCCGAAGGGCGCCCGAACTCGTGGCTGACCCAGCGGCAGGTTCCGGCTCCTGACAACAACCGCCTCGATCACCGTGGCCCCGTTGCCGGTGCCGAAACCCGCCGCGACATCGCATCAAGGGTCGGCGAGTGCATTCGCGAACTGATGACCGAACTCGATCACGATCACATCGTCGTAACACACGGATTCGCACACACATTCGTCGTCTCCGCTTGGCTGCAGATCCCCGTCGAAGCCACAGGGTTTGCGACCTTCGCGACCACGCCCGGGGCCATCACACATCTCCAACACGACGACTACTGGCGCAATCGAACTCTCGCGCAACTAGCCGATACGACGCACTTGGCCTGTGGCACGATGGCCTGATGCGCCATGTTTCCGACGACGAACGCCGTGCACGCATAGGAGTACGTCATGCGCTGGCGCCTTCGTTCCGCGTCGATTCTCCGGAAGCTGCAACGCGGGCGATGACGGTACTGCACGCCACCGAATCAGCGACTGTCTATCTGTCTTGCTGGGCGAGGGTTCGGTCATTGGACGCCGCCGACGTCGACAACGCGTTGTACGACCAACGCAGTCTCGTGAAGCAATTGGCAATGCGCCGCACGCTCTTCACCTTTCCCCGAGACTTGCTGCCGGCCGCGTGGTCGAGTGCGTCCGCCCGCGTCGCGAACACCGAGCGCGCACGAATGGCCAAGGATGTCGTCAAGGCCGGAATCGCCGTCGACGGCAGCGACTGGCTCGATCGCGCGCGGGCGGAGGTTCTGACACTGCTCACTGATGCCCCTGAAGGCCTTTCTGCACTCGAGGTCCGTCAGGCAGTACCGATGATCGACGTCAAGGTCGAGGGTTCGGCAGGCGAAATCTGGTCGGCACCCAGGGTTCTCACGCACCTCGGGGCGACCGCAGACATCATGCGCGGCGCCAACACCGCCCGATTCCCCGTCTCACGCCCACTGTGGACTCTCACTCGACACTGGCTCGACGACGCCCCCATCGATCTCGAATCTGCAGACGGATACCGAGAAATAGTCCGACGCTGGCTCCACTCCTTCGGACCGGGGACGGAAGACGACATCGTCTGGTGGCTGGGCTCGACCAAGACGGTCGTCCGGGCAGCCCTCGCCGAACTCGAAGCCGTTGCAGTCTCACTCGACGGTGGCGACACCGGCTGGTTACTACCGGATGACGTCGCCACGGTGTGTGATCCAGGTCCTTGGGCGGCACTCCTACCGGTGCTCGACCCGACGATCATGGGGTGGAAGAACCGTGACTTCTATCTCGGCCCGCACCGCAACCAACTCTTCGACACCCGCGGTAATGCCGGCACCACAGCTTGGGTCGACGGTCGTGTCGTGGGCTGCTGGATCCAAGACGCCGCCGGAGTGGTCCACGTTCGAGTACTCGAATCCGTGTCCGCCGATGCGCAACGGTCGCTCGACGCCGAGGCAGTTCGTCTGACCGAGTGGCTGGGTGGCGTCAAGATCGGCACCGGTTATGTCTCACAGGCCATGAAAAATCTGCCGGTCGTCTAGGAAATCGGCTGAGCGACAACCACTATCGCTCAGCCGCTCCCATCGTTATCACTGCGGAATGGGTGCATCTTCCGGAGGCAGCAAGTGAGTGCATGTCTGCGCACCGGCCGCACGCGCTGCTCGCTCCGCCGGATAGCCACCCGCGAGTTCCTCACGGGGAGTGCTGTCGAGCGCGAGCAGGGTGTCACCCATGACCAGCGTCTGCTGATGCATACGTTCGAAGTCGATCGCGTCGGCGCCGAACGACGGAGCCCACAGCGACCAGGGACCGGAGATTCCTCCGATGGTCGGAATCAGGCGATTATGGAAGCTCGTGCCGAGGCCTCCGAAGCTGCAGAACACGGGAACTCGGGCAGGCTGCGGCCGGTCGAAGCCCCGCAGAACTGCCGTCCGGTCGAGCGGATGAGACTTGACCGCTGCCACCAATGCGGCGACCAGTGACGAACTTTCACTTCCGGCGAACCACGAGTACGGCTCACCGACCCCGGTGAATTCAAGCCTCTGGCCGGGTCCATCTGTGCGATCGACAGGCAGAATCTCCCGCGTACCCATGTGCTCGACAGAGAAGTCGAAGGCGACGGATCCGCTGTCGTATTCCTTGTCCAGCTCCGTCGCGTACCGATCTGTTCCCTCTCGAGACATATGCAGATGTGCACTGGCAAAGACGAACTCGTAGGTACGTGGACGGCATTCGAGTGGCAGACGCGAAAGATACTGTGCGAGTGCCAGAACCGCAGCACTGCCGTTCTCCTGCACCCAGGTTGCGCCGTCGGTGTGGGTGTTGATCACAATTCTTTCCTGGCTCTGCCCGGGAATCGTGGCGATCAGATTTCGAGTGGGAGCCGTGTCGACGTCCGCGAGAACAGAGATCTTCGCCTCGGTTCCGGATTCCGCCAACTGCTTGAGTCGGACAGCTTCGTCGACGCCTGCCCATACCGCGGGCACGGTGAAGTGTGTGCCGGTGTGAGGATCGAAGTAGCCTTGAATCTGTTCTGCAGGAACGTTCCACGCGAGAATGAGCCCGGCCGCACCCGCGAGTCCTGCTGCCAATGGATCCGTTTCGAGCGCCGCAGTGAACGGCCGTTCGTAGTTACCCGCCAGCGGGAAGTCGGGAGTCATGTAATGCGAGAAAGCAGCAAAAGTCGCATACGGCACTGCTGGGCTCTGGACATCGCGAATCACGATGCGACCCTTCGAGTTCTCCGGCGTGATCGCGGTTCCAGGTGGAAGATAGACCAGTGGAGCCGTCCGGCCTTCCTCGCCCGTGGGCAGTGAGTACGGGACCGCGCCTGCTGTCCGTAGTACTTCCGGTGCAGCATCCGGCTGTAATACAGCCAGCTTGCCGGCAGCCACCAGGTCGCGGCCAGGACCATCTGACGCCAACGGTGACGGCTGCCAGCGCTTGATCTGATAGTCGTCCGAATCAATCGCGACGCCAGGTAGTGCACGCATGCTGTCTTCGACCCAGTCGATCATGCTCTCGTGCTCAGCGCTTGCCGTCGATCGGAGGCCGAAGCCTGCAATCTTTGCATTGAGGTCACGCAGATCGTCAGCCGTGGCGAATGATGCCGGATCGATCGACTCGGGACATCCCGCAACAGGACCCGTCGAGCCGAGAGAGCCCACGGAACCGGTTGAACCAGTGAATGGTTCCGCGTTCGCTTGAGCGAGGCTCGAGATTGCGAGCAGTGCGGAAGCCGCGATTGCGGGTATCACGCGACGAAGGATCATGAAGGAATCTCTCTGTTCGAACTATAAAAGTTACAGACGTTTCTTTTATACAGGTTCGTATGACGCAAGTCACGCAGAACTTGTTCGGGACGTGCCCTTCAGGCACTTCTCGGCCAGCCAGGCTCAGTTCGACACGGCGGAAAGCATGGCCTCGATCCACACGCCAGCCTCGGCCGACAGGGCTACGATCGACCCCTTCTCCGGCTCGTCGAGCGCATCGGATGCAAGCTGCCGAATGGCATACACCGCTCCGACATAAGCGCTCAGCGGGACTCGCGGATTGCCCGGCGCTCGCTCACGCTCCGCTTTCAGCACTTCGGACATCCCGACCAGTGCAGCTCTTCGTTGCACGCGCGCGCGTCGCCCGAGAGCATCCATCTCTACTTGAAATGCCCGAGCCACAACGGGATCTGCGTTCAGCGCAGTCAGATAACCCTCGACGATATCAGCGATGGCGTGGCGGTCCCAAGCAAAGGAACCGACCGGAAAGATCCCGCGAATACGAGTGAGCAGAACTTCGATGAACCTGCCGTACGCAGCAAAGACGCACGCATCCTTGTCAGGAAAACATTCATAGAACGCGGCCGGCGAAATTCTTGCCCGCTTGGCGATCTGACGCACACCGACGCCCTGATAACCCGAGTCCGCCATCAGTTCCGTCGTGGCGATCATCAGCCGCTCGCGCTGCGCAGTCAGTACGTCATCCCTGCTCAGTTCATGCCGACCTCGCGGCAGATCCGGCGGCGTAGTGAAGAACACGCCCTCGGTGATCCTCGCCGTCACCACCCCCACCTCTCACCGCCGCATTCTCGAGTTGATCAAAGCGAGAGTAGCCAACGGAAACCAGCGGCGAACGAGAGGCCGGTCCGAGAACCGACCATCGACAAGTGTACGAAACGTACAGTACACTTCGTCAGTCAGTGATTGACCGATCTAGGAGGTTCCATGGAGGGTCAAGCAGTTCGTGAATACGGTGCGTTCATCAACGGAGCGTTCCGAGCCATGGGCACATCCACATTCGAGGCCCGTAACGCCGCTTCCGGCGCTCTACTCGCCACACTGTCTCGGTGCGGGCCCACAGAGATCGACGACGCGGTCGAAGCCGCCAGGCGGGCATTTCCTGCATGGGCGAACCTGACCGCTGAAGAACGATCCGCCAAAATCTTGCAGTTTGCCGCGCTCGTGGAGGATCGGGCCGAAGAGCTTGCCCAGCTCGAATGTATGGATACCGGGCGCCATATCAGGGAGATGCGCGAGGACTATCGAGCCGCCGTCTCACACCTGCGATACTTTGCGTCAATCTCGCTGGCCCACCATGGCTTCGGCCGCGAGTTGGCATCGGGATACCTGGTCGCGAAGCGAGTGCCATTGGGCGTATGTGGACAGATCATTCCCTGGAACGATCCCGTGGTAATGACGGCGTTCAAGATTGCACCTGCTCTCGCTGCGGGAAACACAGTGGTCCTCAAACCTGATGAAAATGCTTGCGTTTCCGTCATGGAGCTGGCCAGGATCGCCGCCGACGTGTTTCCCGCAGGCGTTTTCAATGTCGTCCCTGGCCTTGGCGAGGAAGCCGGCGCAGCCCTGATAGACCATCCGAAGGTCAGCAAACTCGCTTTCACCGGAAGCACCGAAGTCGGCCGACTCGTGGCACACGCCGCAGCCTCACGGCTGATCTCGACCACACTCGAACTCGGCGGCAAGAGTCCCAGCATCGTGTTTCCTGATATCGAGGACATCGATGCAGTGGTCGCCGATGCCACCGCAGGTGTCCTCATGTGCAACGGCCAATCCTGCTTGGCCGGAACACGTCTCTTCATCCACGAGGATATCTATGACACCTTCGTGGAAAAACTCGTCGCAGGATTCCGATCATTGCGAGTCGGGCCGCCACTGAACGAGGACACCGAACTGAGCGGATTGATCCACCAGGAACACGCCGAACGTGTGATCTCCATGATCAAATCCGGGATCGACGAAGGCGCACAACTACTTACAGGTGGAGATCTGGTAGAAGTGCCGGGATTCGAAGCCGGAAACTTCGTCGCGCCGACGATTCTCGAGGTCACCAACTCGATGCGAATCGCACAGGACGAAATATTCGGACCTGTCCTGTGCGTCCTCAGATGGAACAACTACGAGCACGTGATCGCAGAAGCCAATGACACTCCGTACGGTCTCGCTGCTGGGATCTATACCTCCAACCTGAAGAACGCGATGGAAACCGCGGATCGTCTTGATGCGGGCTGCGTCTGGATCAATCAGTACTTCAATCTGGGAGGCGGCATCCCCTTCGGGGGATTCAAGGAAAGCGGTCTGGGGCGAGAGTTCTGCCTCGAGACGCTCAACGAATACACCCAACTCAAATCCATCACTGTCGCCACGTCGACGCCCACGACAAACCAAGGAAGCACAAATTGAAAATCTCGGGAAATACCATCTTCATTGCCGGCGGAACTTCCGGTATCGGCCTCGCACTTGCAGTGGGATTGCAGAACGAGGGGAACAAGGTAATCGTCGGAGGGCGTCGATCCGCTCTGCTGCAAGAGATCTCGGACAAGTACCCGGGCATCAGCACGGTCGTTATCGACGTGGACGACCCGAAATCCATTCGAACGGCGCATGAATCCGTCACCGAGGCATTTCCCGATCTGAACGTCCTCGTGACGATGTCGGGAATCATGTACCCGGAAGACTTGAAGAACCCGGACTTCCTCGACGTCGCCGAGAGAACCGTCACGACAAACCTTCTCGGAACAATTCGCTTGGCCGGCCAGTTCATCCCGCATCTGATGACGAAGCCCAATGCCACCATCATCACCGTCTCATCCGCCGTCGGCTTCGTCCCGCTGCCCGTCACGCCCACGTACAACGCGACAAAGGCGGCGGTTCATCTCTTCACCGAGAGCATGCGCGTACAACTCGCCGATACCTCGATCCAGTGCATCGAACTCATCCCACCAGGAGTCCGCACCACGCTGATGGGTCAGGAGAACTCGGAATCAGCTCTGCCACTTGATGACTACATTGCCGAGACCATCGGCCTACTGAAGGCGCACGACGACGCCACGGAAATCGTGGTCGACGCCGCCAAGCCGCTTCGCAATGCCGAGATCAACGGTGAGTACCAGCTAGTACTGAAGATGCTCAGCTGACACCCGAGTGTTGAGGCACATCGCAGTGCGGGGAGGGCAATTCGCCCTCCCCTTCGCTGCGGATTCTCAACGGAGAACCCGTTTATGCACCACTGCGGAGTCCACGAACTGCGTGATCGATGATCGAGCGCACAGTGTTGTCATCGATACCCGCGTGCCCGACCAACATCCGGTAGATCAACGGCCCGAAGAACAGATCGATCGCTTCCTCGGTGTCGATGTCTTCGCGAAAGTAGCCGGAATCCACACACCGCCGAATCAGTGCGGCGAAACCCCGACGACGTTCGTCGAGGAAGAAAGTGCGGAAGTATGCCGCCGTCGTCGGATCGTTGGCACACGCGCCGACAAGTTCGGCAAAGATCGACCCGAGTGGACCTCGGTAGAACTTTCCGATGTCACCTAGATAGTCGTTCAAATCGGCTTGCGCACTATCGGTCTCGGGAAATGTCAGATGACGAGCCATGAGCACGCCGAATGCTTCAGCAGCGATAGCTTGCCGCGACGGCCAGTGCCGATACAGAGTCACCTTGCTGACACCGGATTGTTCGGAGATCGCATCGATGGTCGCGGCCTTCATTCCACCGGATTTCAGAAGAGCTTCTGCTGATCTAAGGGCCTTCTCGTGAGCCGCCTCACTACGTGCACCGCTCGGAGGAGTCAGCAATCCCGTCTCGGCATCACCCGAGCCCCGAAACACGCCGTCATCGGGAGCGCGCTTACCCATGTCCACTCCTTAGTCCTTCAAGACCTTGCAGCACAGAGCATTTCCCGGCATCGGAGGACCCGGCACAGCCCAAGGCAGCAACTTGTCGCGATAGCTACTAGTCGTATCGTACACATGACGCCCTGGACCGAATCAGCCTGGTTACAACAACGAGCTCAATCTGATTGCGTCCGCGCATGATTCAAAACAACCAGCGCAAGCCTCTCGTTTATTACTCAAAAGTAAGATAGCGTGTGGTCGTCATCACACCAGCCCGTCAAGTACCGAGAGACATACGAAACCGAAGGGTCGATCGTGGCATCGAGGATTCTCTTTCAGGGAGCGGTGGCGCTGACAGCCATTGCACTCACAGGCATCACAGCACCTACTGTCGCCGCGCAACCGTCGGCGGATTCCTTCTATCAGTACGACGGTTCGGCACCGCTGTCGTCGTATCAGCCTGGGGCCGTTCTCAAAACGAGAACCTTGCCCTATCACGTCGTCAACATTCCTACCCCGTTGCAAGCCGTGCAGGTGTTATACCGGTCGACCGACGCTCTCGGCCGGCCGTCTGCGAATGTCACATCGATTCTTCGACCACCCAATGCCCAGCCGGACAAAGTTGTCTCGTTCCAGTCGGCCTACGATTCGCTGAACCCGGAAGACGGTCCGTCACGAGCTGTCGCGGGGGACACCCCGATCGGCAGCCTGACCGCCAGCGGACGGAACGTCGCCTTCGGCGGGACTCTCGCTTCCGGCGAAGCTGCCATGTTCGGTCCCCTACTGGCACTGGGCTACACCGTCGTCATTCCCGACACCGAAGGGCCGAACGCAGACTTCGCGGCGGGACCCGAATACGGAATGATGACTCTCGACTCTCTTCGCGCCGCCCGTAACACTCCCGAGACAGGTATTGCCGACTCAGCCGAGATCGGCCTGATGGGATACTCGGGCGGAGCAATCGCCACCAACTGGGCGTCCATCCTCGCTCCGGACTACGCCCCGGACATCAACGAGGACCTGATCGGCGCCGCCCAGGGTGGACTGTTGGTCAACCCGGCGAACAACCTCCGGTACGCAAACGGAAGCATCGGCTGGGCAGGCGTTGTCGGGATGGCAGTTGTCGGACTTGCCCGTGCCTACGACATAGATTTCGATCCGTATCTCGGCGATCGCGGACGCGAACTCCTACCTCGCATCGAGGATGCCTCGATCGGGAACGTCATCCTGCAGTACCCGGGGGTGACCTGGCAGGACCTTGCCAAACCAGAGTATGCGAACCCCAACTCGGTGCCCGAGTACGTCGACGTCGCCAACAAAATCAACATGGGCAACGCGCCGATACCCACCATCCCTATGTTCATCGCTCAAGCCGCAAACGGAGCCCTCGAGGGCACCCAGCCAGGTGGACCCGGCGTCGGCCCTGGCGACGGAGTCATGGTTGCCGGGGACGTCCGCACACTCGCCACTCGTTATTGCGACGCAGGTTTGTCCATCCAGTACGACCAGTACGACACCATCAGTCACGTTCCCGGTGGCGCGCTTTGGCTCCCCGGCGCCATCACCTGGCTCAACGACCGCTTCAATGGGAATCCGGCGCCGAACAACTGCTCGAACATCGCACCGGGCAATTCACTGGCGCCGGAAGAACACGCGGCGGGTTGAAGGATCCAACCGCCGTTTCAGATCCCGATGGCGAGATCGTCGATATCCGCGAGTGTGCCGCCGCTTTCGAGAATGCTCGTGTAGTTCCGAAGTCGGTTCTGATCTATCTCGGTGGTGCTGACTCCGCGCTTCCAGTAGCCGAAGACAACCACGTCGTCCTTCTCCAGGCCGACAGTCTTACGGAAATGCGCTCGGATGGAGCGCATTTCGTCCCGTTCCCCGGCACCCCACACCGCATAGTCTCCTGGGTTCTCGAGCTCGAGGGCATATTCGGCGAGGCGATCTTCGACATGATGCAATTCGAGGCCGGGGATCACGGGCAGTTCCGCGAAAGCCTCGGCGTCACCGGTGGCGACCCAACCGACACCGGTCACACCCTCGGGCCACTGAAGCAGAATCGAATAGAGGGCAGGTATCGCAGTGTCGTCGGCAAACAGTGCGACGCGGCGACCAGCGATCTCGGGAACGAGGAAGTGCGGGCGAGGGCCGGTGAGCGAGAACGTGTCACCCACACGACGGTCGTCGGCCCACCGCATCATCGGGCTGGTGTGACCGTGCAGCACGACGTCGAAGGTCATCAAACCGCTCGACGCATCGAAGGTGCGCACCGTGTAGACACGAGAGACGTCGCCGTACTGCGGGCCCAACTGGATGCGGAATGCGACGTTGGGACGCAACCAATTCGGGTCGTCCGCCGATGACGTCAGCTGGGCGGTGATGCGCAAGATGCTCTCGGTCGGACGTTCGACGCTTTCGACGACGGCAACCACGTCGTTGAGACCGCGGTCGTGATCTTCGCCGCGTGGCGCCTTTGCCGACGCAGAGGTTTCAGTTTCTTCAGGTCGAGATGCGGTAGTCATTGATATCTCCTGATCGGTGGTTCAGTTGTGGACGGGTAGCTGGCTGGCAGGTCTTCGATCACGCGGAACAACAAGTGGCCGTCCGGTTTCGGGATCTTCGAGGACCAGAGCCTCGAGGTCGAACACTTCACGCAGTAACTCAGGGGTGAAGACGTCCGAGGCACTGCCCTGCATGACGATTTTTCCGGACCGCATGGCAACTACGTGCGTGGCATATCGGGCCGCGAGATTCAGGTCGTGCAGGACCGCAACCAATGTTCGGCCGGACTGGTGTAGTTGGGAACAGAGGTCGAGAACCTCGATCTGGTGGGCGATGTCGAGAAAGGTGGTCGGTTCGTCGAGCAACAACACCGGGGTGCGCTGCGCGAGTGTCATGGCGATCCATACCCGCTGCCGTTGTCCACCGCTCAGTTCGTCCACCAATTGATCTGCTGCATCGCGCATTCCGACCTCGGCAAGCGCTTCGGCGACAACACGCTCGTCTTCGGGTGACCATTGGCGCAGCATGCTCTGGTACGGATATCGGCCGCGAGCCACGAGGTCTGCCACGGTGATCGCTCCGGGTGAGAGCGGAGACTGCGGCAGCAGAGCGATGCGCCGAGCCACTTCCTTGGTGCGGTAGGACCGAATGTCGTTACCGTCGAGCAGAACCCGACCCGATCGCGGCGCGAGCATTCTGCCGAGCCCACGCAACAACGTCGACTTGCCGCACCCGTTCGGTCCGACGACCACGGTGAAACCGCCGTCGGGGATCTCGAGACTCAACTCGTCCACGATGGTTCGATCGGCGTACCGGAGCTCGATCTTCTCGGCGTGTAGCCGCGATACCGGAGTATCTGTAGTCATGAATCTCTTTCGTAGCAAGGTTTTCAGGCCTGACGGGCCAGCAGCCAGATCAGATAGGCACCGCCGAGTAGACTGGTGACAAGACCGACCGGAGTTCGGAGACCGACCTCGACCGCTTGGGCAATCAAGTCGGCGCCCGCCAACAGAACCGCGCCGAGCAGGAAGGAGGTCGCGACAAGAACACCGCTGCGCCGAGCCAACCGTCGTGCGATCTGGGGAGCTGCGAGCGCCACAAAGGCGATGGGACCGGTAGCTGCAGTGGCTGCTCCGGTGAGCGCGACCGCAAGCAGGATGCCGGCGAATCGGTATCGCTCCACGGAGATTCCGAGCGAAGATGCTGCGTCGTCGCCCATTTCCATCATGGTGACGCGCCTGGACACCATGACGAGAGCAGGAACGAGAACACCGACGGCGATCGCAACGCTGATCGCGTGTGGCCAACCGCGCCCGGTCAGCGAACCGGCCGTCCACTGCTGCACCACGGTGGCGTCGTCGATATCCGCGCGTACCACCAGGAACGACATCACGGCGCTCAGCATCGCCCCAACTCCGATGCCGACCAGGACGAGTCGAAGACCGCCGCTGACTCCGTCTTTGCGTGCCAGCGCGTACACGAGCAATGCGGTCAGCATGCCGCCGAGAACAGCAGCGCCCGCGGTCTGGAGTACCCCGCCGCCGAAGAACACGATCTGTACCACCGCCGCCGTCGCAGCGCCGGTGGTGAAACCGATGATGTCCGGCGAGCCGAGAACATTGCGCGAAAGCGTCTGGAAAACCGCGCCGGCCACACCGAGGCTTCCGCCCACCCCGATCGCGGTGATCAGCCGTGGAAGCCGGCGATTCTGGACGGACCGAACCGCCGCTGGGGTGCCTTCGCCGTTCAGAGCGCGCCACACGTCACCCAAGGACAGGTCCAAAGTTCCGTACATCAGCGTGGCAAACGAGAGCGCCGCCAATGCCGCGCTGATTGATATGGCAACGAACAGCACTCGTGGGACTATTCGCCACGACCACGACCCGATTCGAACCACCCAACCGCGAAAGAGCGGTGGGACCGGCTGCGCGGCAATCATGTTCACAGTGACGCCACCCGCCGTGAGCGAACGAGCGCGACAAACAACGGTCCGCCGAGCACAGCCACCGCGATCCCCGTCTGCAGATCTCCCGGCGAGGTGACAACGCGACCGAGAACGTCGGCCAAGAGAAGAAACGCCGGCGCGACGACGAGCACGCACGGCAGAAGAAGACGCAGGTCCGGTCCGACCACGCCGCGCACGATATGCGGCGCAGCCAGCCCCACGAATCCGAGTGGGCCTGCCGCCGCGGTGGCCGCCCCCGCGAGCAGGATGACTGCTACAGCGGATCCGGCCCGGGCGGGACCAGTGCGGGCGCCGAGCCCTTTGGCGACGTCCTCACCAAGAGCAATCGCATTGAGTGGACGAATCAGCAACAACGACAACACGATACCGATCGCGATGAAGGGAAGAACGGTGACGATCACGTCTCCGCCGCGCCCCTGCAACGAACCCACTGCCCAGAATCGGAACTGATTGAAGGCAGCCTCATTGCTGATGAGAACCATGCTGGTGAGCGCCGTGATCGCCGTTGCCACAGCGGCACCGGCGAGCGCCATGCGCGATGGGGTCGCGGCGCTGCGATGCGCAGACCCCAACATGTACACACCCACCGAGGCAACGGCCGCGCCGGCGAGCGCGAACCACAGATAACCGCCGACCGAAGTCACCCCCAGATAGGCAATCGCAATCACGACTGCCGCTGATGCTCCGGCGTTCACACCCAGTAGCCCCGGATCGGCCAGTGGGTTGCGGGTGATCGACTGCATCAGCGCGCCGGCCAGTCCGAGCGCAGCCCCGACCACCAGACCGAGAATTGTTCGGGGCAAGCGTGATCCGATCACAACGAGGTGTTCGTTGTTGCCGGCGTCGTAGGAAAAGATCGCGTCGAGCACGGTGGCGACGGGGATGTTGCGAGAGCCGAGTACCAGCCCACCAACGGACGCCAGCACGATCACGACCACGGAGGCCAGGACCAACAACCCCGCACGCGCGGCTGTCCCGGACCGCAGCGGTGCTTCGGTCCGGGACTGCGAAGAAGCGCTCACGCCGTCATCCACCGAACGTGGACACCAGCGACTCGACTGTCTGCTTGGCACTGAAGTAGTCGAGGCGGAAAGCCGCCGTTCCCATCGCGTAGACCCGATCACCCTTGACAGCAGGTTGATTGGCGAGAAGCGGATCGGCAGCAAGTTGCTTCTCAACATCCTTGGGTCCCATCGAGACGGCAAACAGCGTCTGTGAGCCGTCAAGGGCGGCAGACATGTTCTCGGAGCTGACGATCGCGACGCCGGAGGCGCCCCGCTTGTCCGGGGCGACAAACTGCTCAGCGGGCTCGGCATAGGTAAAGCCGAGCGAGGTCAGCAGATTGCCCTGTGGGCTGTCGGCTCGGAACGTCCAGACACCGTCGGCACCCATGTAGACCAGCGCCGTCACCGGCTGCTCGGGAAGTTTGATCTTCCCGGCCTGCGTCGTCACCCAGCTGTCGTACTCGTCGACGGTCTTGCCTGCCTCGCTCTCGAGTCCGGTGACAGTCCCGAGCTGATCAGCGAGTTCCTCCCAGGAGCTGGCGCCGTAGTCGAGAAGAACGGTGGGTGCGATGTCGCTCAGCTGCGCGTAGGCGTCGAGCGTCGAGTCACCTCCGTTGGCGGACCCGATGATCAGATCGGGTTCGAACGTCTCGATCGCGTCGAGGTTCAGCTCGAGATTTCGGTAGAGAACCTCGACTCCACGATCAGCGGCCACCTCCGACCACTGGGAGAAGAATCCCTGGTCATCGGTCATTCCCGACGGCGTTGTTGCCGCGCTGGCGACGACCGGCGCACCGATTGCTAGCAGCGTGCCGGTCAACGACGGCGAGGTGGACACGATTCGGGTCGGCTTCGAGGTGATCTCGGTACTGCGGTCGCCGTGATCGACGGTGCGCGGCCATCCCTCGGCAGAACCTGAGGTTTTCTGGGTGCCCTCGGTTCCGGTACCGCTATCTGACGAGCTGGAGCAGCCGGCAAGAGCGAGGGCGACGACCGCGGCGAGTATTGCCGCCGTCGGGCGAAGTGATCTGCGCATGAGTATGGCTTTCTGAAGGTACGAGAGTGCGCCGCTGCGAACGCAGACAGCAGAGGTAAAGTTAGCCATACTTAAGTAGCAAGGGTTGTCCAGGAGCGCCAACGTGTTACCACTATCAGAACCGGACGCGATCGGTTTGGGGCCGGTCCGCGCGAGCGCCACCGAGCCCAGCACCGCCCGCTCGCCGCTGTTGTTCTGGGTTCTTGCAGGCAGCGGACGCGTCAGAGTCGAATCGACGGTCCACGAGATACCAGCTGGCGAATCGCTGTGGATCCCGGCGGGTGCGCGATACGCAATGGAGACGGACTCGGATTCCGTCGCGTTTCCCATCCTGCTTCCGCCCTCGAACGGCGTCAGCGCCGGGCCGGCTACCGTGACGCGCCTGCGCGTTCCGCCCGGATGGGAAGACAGACTGATCCACGAGTTCGTTCACAACCTCGGCTATCTGCGCGGCGACGCTGCACACCCGTCGTCCTTGTTCGAGATGATCGCCAGGGCTGACGACGGGGCCACATCGCTGCCGCGATTGCCGCAGTCACGGGAAGCGTTCGAGATCGCGCACAGCCTTTTGCGAACACCTGGCACGGACGACACCGAGGGACAATTCGCGAAGCGTGCCGGGATCAGCATTCGAACGCTCCAGCGGTACTTCGTGGAAGAGACCGGCCTCACCTTCACGCGCTGGCGGCTTCGAGCTCGGATCGCCGCCTCGTTGGAGTACCTGAAGCAGGACCGCGAGATCGGTTGGATTGCAAACGAAGTCGGATTCGAAACAGGAAGCGGGTTCACTCGCGCGTTCCGGGCCCAGATGGGAGAGAGCCCGAGCGACTACCGTCGACGGGCCCTCTCCGGTCCAACCGATCGCAGCGTGGACACCGACAACGATCAAGCATTGGTCCGCATGCTCGCAGAGCCCAGGCAGCCCGGAGAAACTGCGCCGCCGATACCGGCCAACGCGACGTGGCCGCGCGTCAACGGCGCCCACGTCGCAGTGTGGGTTTACCGAGGCCAAGCCCGGGTGGACGTCGCGGACCGCAGCTGGGAACTGCGCACCGGCGAGGCCATGATTCTGCCTGCAGGCGTCCTCAATACCGTCACGGTTCCGACGGGTTCACTGCTGCTACCGCTCGGCTTCCGCTCCTCGAACGGGTCGACCGTATCTGCCGACGCCCTCGAGACCGTGCAGTTCTCCCCCGATGACGAATTGGCATTGCTGCACACTTTCGTCGCCGCCTACACACCCTTGCGCCCGCGTGGCCACGACAGCGCCGCAGCATTCGACATCATCGCCACCGGCCCTCTCGCACAATCGGTTTCGAACGGGTCTGCCGCCGATTCGATTGCCACACGACTGGCAGCGACAATCGCCGCCCGACCGGCCGACCCTCGCACTCTGGACGAGTGGGCGCAAGAGTTCGGTACCGACGCGGCCAGGCTGCGCCGGGAGTTCCGTATCGAGACCGGCACTACGTATCCGCAATGGCGATCGCTTTCACGGATGACCCAGGCACGCACCCAACTCCAACTCGGGGTTGCACCCGGAACGGTGTCGAGGAACCTGGGTTACGCGCACCTGCCCGCATTCAGCCGAGCGTTTCGCACTGCGCACGGGATCTCACCGCAGCGCTTCCAAGCTCAGTCCGTCGAACGCGCCCTCTGGTTACGTTCTGTGCCGCGCGCCGCCGAGCCGAGCACTCGGGTTCTTCACACCCACTGAACGAGCTGCCACACGATGCCGTTGGGATCGACGAACTGGCAGTAGCGCTCGCCCCACGGTTCGGTCTCCGGCTCTGTGACGACGGAGGCACCTTCGGCAGCGATGCGGGCGAACTCGGCGTCGATGTCATCGACCACGAATGCGATGAGCATGCCTTGCCCGGCCGAACCTGCGACGAAGTCCGGCTTGAACGTACCGAGACCGGTGCGCAGGAAGACCACGTTGACCCCGGCATCCGGATGATTCAGAGAAACGAATCCATCGTCGGACATGGCCTCGGTGAAGCCGAAATGGGTTTTCGCGAAGTGGGCCGACGCGTCCGTGTCGGCAACGTTCAAGGACA
Organism: Rhodococcus sp. MS13; assembly: GCF_013277835.1. Taxonomy (NCBI): domain Bacteria; kingdom Bacillati; phylum Actinomycetota; class Actinomycetes; order Mycobacteriales; family Nocardiaceae; genus Rhodococcus; species Rhodococcus sp. MS13. Next base: position 89,476 of record NZ_VBTL01000010.1, on the reverse strand, counting down.
GAGCAGTGCTGGTGATTTTCATCGTGGCCTCCATGATCATAAACCTTGTGCAGTGCATACAGTATGCACCGTATAAGGTATACCACTGTTAAGGTATTCCCGATTTCTGGAGACGGCTGATGGCACGCGAACTGATCGACCTACTGTGGCGCGATCACCCCCTCGCACCGAAGGGTGGAGCCCGCGGCCCTCGCGCGAAGGTCACCACCTCACAGGCGGTCGACGTCGCTCTCGCCCTCGCGGACATGGAAGGGCTGGACGCGGTGACGGTGCGCCGATTGGCCGCCGAGCTCGGAATCTCGGGCATGGCGGTGTACACCCACGTCGGGTCCCGTGACGATCTCCTGGTGCTCATGGTCGACACCGTGCGCAGCAACAGTCCGCGCCTGTCGTACGGGAACATGACGTGGCGCAAGCGCGTGCGCCGGGTAGCCGAGGAGGAACTTGCCCTCTACTCGGAGCACTGGTGGCTCCTGGACATCACCGATCAGCGCTCCGCGTTGGGTCCGGGAACTATCGCGAAGTACGACCACGAACTACACGCGTTCGACGGCACCGGGCTGAGCGACATCGAGCGGGATTCCGCGCTGACGTTTGTCGCCGACTTCGCCCGGTCCTCGGCGCAAGCACGGCGCCCCGACCCCCGAGCGGCCGACATGGCCGAGGTGTGGTCGTCCTGGAACCAGCGTCTGGCTGCCTATCTCGGCGACAACTTCCCGCTGGCGCAGCGAGTCGGAGGAGCGGCCGGCGAAGCCAAGAACACCCCGTACAGCCCCGAGGCAGCGTGGAAATTCGGGCTGGACCGGGTCCTCGACGCCCTGGAAGGTCTTGTTCACATCGAATGACATTCCTGCAATTCTAAGCCGCGAGAGCTGTTGCACGCCTATGAGAATCAATCGACCCGAGAGGTAAGGGGTTCCAGTGAGCTTCTGATCGAGATTCCGCTGCGCGACGCAACCAGCTAGCCCCGACTTCAGCGGCATATATCCGCGGAGAAGGGGTAGACGAGTAGATACCGGCGGCACATCGACTCGACTCCAGGCGTGGTGGACAATGTTTCTCAGCGACCAGTCAATTCGTCATCACACCCGCCGTTTCGGTGCAGCTCTGTCGCCTTCTCACAAGTGGCCTCCCCCGACCGAAACACAGCGCGTCGCACGCTGGAGTGAGAGGTCGGAGATGCTCGGCGCGCTGTCGGTACTCCTGTTCTGGGCTTTCGGCTTCGGCATCCTTCTGGGTGTGGGCGCGATTACAACAGGAATCTTTGCGCTCCGACGTCACCCGAAGAAGTCTGGCGGGCATCTGCTCTCGAATGCCCGCCAGCTGCCGTGGGATGCAATAGTCGGCCTCTTCACCGGCGTCATCGGTCTTGCCCTGAGCGGTTGGTTCTTCGTCGTGGTCCTACCCAACATGTAGGCGTCTGCTAGCCAAGGCCGTTCGCGCCAGTGGCCAATGTTCGGAGTTCCCGCCGTAGGATCTTGCCCGTGGTGGTGAGCGGCAAGCTGTCGATGAAGGTGATCTGCCTGGGGTACTGGTAGAAAGCAAGGCGGCTTTTCACGTGGGTCTGCAACTCCTGGCGAAGCTCTTCCGAAGAGTTCGTTCCTTCGGACAGAACGACAAAAGCGTGAACGGCTTCCCCGCGCAACGGATCCGGAACACCGATGACGCCGGCCATGGCTACCTCGTCGTGCGAGAGCAGGCACTCTTCGATCTCGCCGGGGCCGATCCGGTACCCCGCGGACGAAATGACGTCATCGGCACGCCCCTGGTACCAGAAGTTCCCCGCTTCATCGGTCCGACCCAGATCACCGGTATGAATCCACCCGTCGTAGACCTTTTCATCAGTCTTCGACGGTTGGTTCCAATAGCCGAGGAACTGTCCGGGGTTGCCTGCCTTCACACAGATCTCGCCTACCTGCCCCACCGCTACCGGCTCGCCGAGCGGATCGAGGAGGGTGACGTCGAAGCCAGGAAAAGCGCGACCCATCGAGCCGCTCACGGGCGTCCACTTCGAACGCGAAGTGCCGATGGTCAGATTCATTTCCGTCTGCCCGTAGAACTCGTTGACAGCTACGCCGAGTGTGTTTGCAACCCACGCCTGCAATGCGTCACCGAGGGCTTCACCACCAGTTCCCAATGCTCGCAGCCGAATACCACGCGCAGCGGTGCCGTCGACGCCGATACTCCGCATCTGCTTGAGCGCAGTCGGAGGAATGAAGGCACCCGTTACTTTGTGACGGCTCAGAATCTCGACCGCACGCGCCGGTGTGAATTTGTCGGGCGTCGCAACAACGGGGCACCCCAACGCAAGGGCTGGAAACAGAACGTCGAACAGACCGCCGATCCAGGCCCAGTCTGCCGGCGTCCAGAAGACGTCTCCCCGCTGCGGCGCATTGTCGAATGCCGTCCGCATACCGGGCATGTGCGCCAAGAGAATTCGGTGCCCGTGGAGGGCGCCTTTCGGATTCCCCGTCGTTCCCGAGGTATAGATGATGATGGCGTGTGAATCGGGGCCCGTCGCCGCCAATTCCGCGCTTTCTGCGGCACTGTCGACGAGGCTGTGGAAATCGAGAAGTCGAACGGGGGTCGAATCGGAGGGCTGATCCGTCTTTCCGACAACGATGACGGCTTCGATGCCGGGTATCTCACCTATTCCGTCGGCAACTCGTTCGTAACAGTCCTTGTCGACCACAAGCACTTTCGCTCCCGAGTCACGCATTCGATGAACGACCGCATCCGACCCGAACTTGACCGAAAGCGGAACGGTGACCATTCCGGATCGGAAGGCGCCCAGATGTGTCGCGAGAACCTCGATCCCCTGTGGGACCATCACACCGACGCGATCCCCTGAGACAAGGCCGAGATCCGCAAGCACGGTTGCGAACTTTCGGCTTGTCGTGGCGACTTCACCGAAGGTGTACCGACTCCAGTGTCCACCGGTGTCTACGACGAGGGCTAGATCATCGGGATTCTGCACATCGACACAGGCGTGCGCGATGTTGAATTGCTCTGGCACAGTCCATTCGAAGTCTTCTGCTTCGAGATCCTGCCACCATGACATATGCGGCCGAGAACTCACCGAGCACCCACTTCGAGGTCGAGGGAATGGGTCTCGCCTACCAGGAAAGAGAATTCGCCGGAGAAAACAAGGTCTCCGTCTTGGTTGACGAGTGAGCCTTTCGACGACACGATCGCGGTCTCACCGTCCGAGCGAGGGCGCACCGACAGCACTTCCGACACCGCATGCACCGAGTCGCCGAGGTAGGTCGGCCGGTGGAACCTGACGTGATCAAGTCCGTAGAAGCACTGGAGGTAACGGGGATCCAACTCCACCAGGCCGAGCAAGGTGGACAGCATGAGTGCGCCGTGGGCGATCTGGCGACCGAAGCGCGTCTGCTGCGCGTAGTCGGGGTCGAGGTGAAGAGGATGGCGATCCCAGGTGAGGTCGGCGAAACTTCGCACATAGTCTTCGGTGACGACCCGCGGGTCCGTTACCGCAATGTCTCCGACAGAGATCTCTTCGAAACTCTTTGTGATCATTGAAGTTTCCTCTACTAGTTGACAACCGTTGAGCGTTGATCGACCGGCGGTAGATAGGCCCCGTTGTCATCGATGTACATGTCGCGGCTTCCTTCGTCGAGGTCGGTGTCACGGACGAAGTAGACGCTGATCAGCGAAATCACCGACAGGGCAGCGATATACACAGCCACCGCGAACGATCCACCTGTCGCGCGGACCAACATGGCCGCGACCATCGGCGCGATTGCTCCACCCAAGAGCACACCGATCTGGAAAGCGATCGAGGCCGCGCTGTAGCGCACCCGGGCGTCGAACAATTCGGCGATGAACGTCGCCTGCGGCCCGTACGAGATGCTGAGCATGAAGGCGCCGACCGCCAATGCGCCGGTGGTGATCCAGAAGTTGCCGGTATCTATCGCGGCGAATGCAACGAAGACCCACAGACCCATGCCGGTGATCCCGACCATCAGGATCCGGCGTCGGCCGAACTTTTCGGACAGTTGACCGAAGATCGGAATGAAGATGACGGCAACGAGCGCGGACACCATGACCGCGCCGAGCATGAGGTTCCCGGACAGCAGATCGAATTGATCGGCGTACGTCAGGCTGTAGGTGTTGAGGATGTAGAAGTAGGCGCCGGTGCTGATCATCGAACCTGCGGCAAGAATGATCTGGCGAGGATAGTTCTTGAACGCGTCGACCATCGGGATCTTGACCGCGGTGTTCTGCTGCTTCACGCGAGCGAATGCCGGAGTCTCTTCCAACGCCGTGCGAATGTACAGCCCCACTGCAACCAAAGCGATACTCAGCAGGAACGGAATTCGCCATCCCCACACCAGGAATTGGTCTCCGGTGAGCGCCTTGGTGCCGAACATGACGGCCGTCGCCAGCAGAAGGCCGGCGGGCACACCCACCTGCGGCATGCTGCCGTAGAAGCCGCGGCGATTCTTGGGTGCGTACTCCACAGCAGTCAAAACTGCACCGCCCCACTCGCCGCCGACGCCGAATCCTTGAATCAGCCTCAACACAACGAGAAGAATCGGGGCCCACACACCGATCTGGGAAGACGTCGGAAGGACGCCGACCAGGAATGTTGCAGCTCCCATCAAGAGAAGTGCAAGCACCAAGACCTTCTTGCGTCCGATGCGGTCACCGAAGTGGCCCATCACAACACCGCCGAGTGGCCGCGCCAGAAAGCCGACCGCAAAGGTAGCGAAGGAGAGAATCGTCGCCAGCGCGGGATCTGCGCCCGAAAAGAACAGCGGCGCAAAGACCAAAGCGGCGGAGGCGCCGTAGATCTGAAAGTCGTACCACTCGATCGTGGTGCCGACCAGAACTGATCCGGCTACACGCCGCAGGGCAAGCCTGTCGACAGTTGCGGGAGATGGAGGATTCGCGTCGTTCATGTCATTGCTCCTTGTATGGAGTGCCCTGTTAGCTCGCGCACCGAGGGGAGGCTCGACAAGAACACTATGCAGTGACCCAACGCACAGTCAAGCATTTTTCAATCGATCGATTGATGAATAGATATGTAATTTGCCAGTACACAGGCAGCTATCAATCAATTGATTGACGGTCAGTCGATTTCGGCGGCGATGCTAGCATGATTGGGCAACCAACCGAAATGAGGATCATGGACCTGGGGCGCGTTCAACGGGCGGCAGTCACGCTGTTCGCGACGAAAGGGTTCGCCGCTACCGGCATTCGTGAACTCGGAGCAGAAGCCGGCATCAACTCGGCAACGCTCTATCACTACGTCGGCAGCAAAGAGTCACTGTTGGCCTCGATCATTCGGTCGTGCCTCGACGAGCTGACACAGTCGGGAGAGCGGGCGATGCGCCGCAGCGCCGATCCCGTGGTCCAGCTCGCCGGCCTGGTGTCGTCGCACGTCGGCATTACCGCTGTCAACCAACTGACTGCCCGCGTCGCCGAGTACGAGATGCGCGGATTGACCGGAGACAACCGCATCGAGTTGCAGACGCTGCGCGACGAGTACGAGCTTCTTTTCGGACAGATCCTCGAACGCGGACAACGCGTGGGCGCCTTCGACATCGAAGATCTGGCATTGAGCCGACTCGCGATACTGGAGATGTGCACCGGGGTTGCGCACTGGTACCGGCCCGGTGGGCGTCTCGAGTTGGAAGATGTCCAGCGATTTTTCGTCAGCACCACATGCAAGCTTCTGTCGGTTCCGTCAGACGAACTGAACGGAGTGGACTTCATTCACGAAGTTCGAAAGCTGGACAGCGAACCCGAGACTCAGTCCTCCGAAATTTGGGGCACCCACGCACAGAGCGACTTCGTACGCCAGTCCGAACTGTAATCAGGCCAGGACTTCCTAGCCCTTTGTGTGAGGACGGTTGCCGGAGGCGGATCTACCCGCAATAGTCGATGTATGGATCGGTACAAGATCACGATGCCCGACGGCTCCTCGACCGAGGAACCTTTCGACTCCGACAAGCAAGCAATCGCGTGCGCCGTGGATGCCAATCGAGGCGTCAGCAAGCACCTTGTAGTCGAGAAATACACGGCCGACGGCCGTCTGATTCCTACTGCTCAGGCTCCTGCGAAACACAAGGGACATCACAAGAATCGTTCGAACAGTTGAATTCTCGACTACACCACGCCTATCGAACTTGGTGTGCGACGACCGGACGCGTGACGCAAAAGTAGACCGATCGCATGCTCGACGGTCGCCCCCAGGACAGCTTCGGGGTCACCTGAGAAAACCTGCTTCTCTGTTTCAGCGGTCCCATGATCGACGACTCCGAACCACACAGTTCCCGGTGGGACGTTCTCCTGGGTATCCGGACCGGCTTCGCCGGTGACCGCCAGTGCCAACGTCGCGCCGAACAGTGTGGCAGTGCTGTGTGCCATGACCCGAGCAGCGTCCTCGCAGACGACTGGGCCGTCAGGAACATGAAGAACGGAATGCTTGACCGCTCGGGTATATGCGACGATCCCGCCACAAAACCAGGAACCGGCGTTCGGCGCCTTTCCTAGATGTGCGGCGATGTTCCCGGCGGTCAACGATTCCGCCGTCGCCACCGACAGACCGTGTTCCTCTACTGCTGCAGCCAACTGCCTGCACATATCGTCGAGATCCTTGTCCGACGGAAGCTCGGGTCGTGGATCGCCATTCATATGTTGCTCCTCCTGCTGTCTGATCGGTGACCTCGATAAGAAATTGGAAGTCTTGGAATGCCAATTCCAACCGTGCCCTACAGCTCACTGCCACCTTGTGAACTGCACCCTTCGAAAGTGCGTCGGGCGCACTCGTCGATCACATCGGCCACCCGTGACCGGCGTGCGAGTTGCCGGCGCTGCACGATCGCCCCGTTTCCGTTGCTGAAGACCTTGTCCAAGGAAGCCGTGACCTGCTCGAACTCTCCGAATGCGGTCAGAGCAGGTTCGACATGATCCACCAATCGCCGAACCGCCTGGTGTGCAGTCAGCAAGCGCACGGATTCCACGTCCAGCGACCTGCCGTCGAGTCCGTCGCGTGCTGCACGCCAGCAAGCCGCGCGGAGTAGCTCCTGATCGACGGCAGGCGCAACCTCACCTTTGGTGATCGCAGCGGATGCGGTGCCGACGAGTGCCTGCACCAGTGTGGCCAGAGTCATCGTCTCCTCCACGGTGGCGGGCACGTCGCTGATCCGAATCTCCACGGTGGGAAGGTGATCCGACATGCGCACGTCCCAATAGACCATGTGCGGATCGAGAATGACCCCCGTCTCCAGCATCGCTGCAACGGCATCTTCGTAGTGCCCCACGGACTCGAAGAAGGGTGGCGGACCCGAACTGGGCCATCTGCCGAACAGAACGTAACGCCAACTCGCATAACCGGTATCGCGCCCCTCGCTGATCGGGGAGTTCGCCGTCAATGCCAACAAAGTTGGTAACCATGGACGCAGATGATTGATGATCTGGACCGATCGTTCTCGATCTTCGACACCCACGTGAATGTGGCAACCGCACATCACACCTTCGGTGATTGCACCGAATTGACCGGCCATCCGTTGGTACCGCGACTTCTGCGTGATCTCGTCGACCGGTGGATCGTAGAAAGGCGTTCCGACAGCGATGAGTTGACATCCCACGCGGGCAGCGGCATCGGCGGTGAGGGCACGAGACTCACAGAGTTGGTCACGAAGGTCACGAATGTGGCTGCCGATCGAAGTGGAAGTCTCCACCTGACAACGTGTGAGTTCGAGTTGCAACGAGATACCGAGTTCTCGCCCGGCAGCAGCAACCTCGGAGTTGCGCAGACTGGGACGCCCAGTCTGCGGATCGCAGAGCAAAAACTCCTCCTCGACACCGAGAGTCGGTGTACCTACCGAGAATAGGTCAGGAGTCGGCTTCCCATTCATAGGCCTTCCTCGCACCGGTTTTCCTCCACACCCGATACTTCGAGCGTACGGCTTTCTCCGCACTTCGGCACTACTCCATCTGTTTCATTCACCCATCGATCGGGTAGTTGCCCTGTGAACCGACGACGAGCGAAGAATCGCAAGTCTTCATGAGCGAAGGATGGAGTGCGCCGTGACCAACATGAGCGGGAGTTCACCGGTAGATGACGAACACACCAATCGATCGCACGTCGGGGAGGCAATCAGCGACGGGCGCAACTATCCCGGATACCTGCTGATCGGGCTGGGTCTGGCAACACTCGGATTGACTTTGGTGGCAGCAGGTTACGGATTTCGCGGATGGGCAGTCATCGCCGGCGCGGTGTGCGTCGTGTCCTTCGTCGTCGGAACAGGGGCCATCTTGATGGAACACCGTCGGGTCAAGCGACTGGAAGGTCAGGAACTCTTCGATCAAGAAGGGCACTGAACCGAACGCTCGAGTTGTATTCTGCACAAGCAGAATACAACTCGAGCAGAATCCGGCTCAGTGATCGCGGAGTTTCTCGATCAGCTCACCCTTGTTCAGTTTCGAGTACCCGTGCAGATCGAGTTCCTTGGCGCGTTTCTTCAGATCGTCGACCGTCCACTCCTCGTACGGCGAAGATTGTCCGCCGGACTTGGCGACAGTCGACCGCCCTCGATTGGCGGCCGCATTGGAGATTCGAGCCGCCTTCTCCTTGGAATCGCCCTTCTCACGTAGCTCTTCGTAGAGTTCTTGATCCTTGAGTTGAGGTTGTGAGTCCTTGCGAGCCACTGTTTCGTCCCTTCACTCGTCTTCACTCCGACGGTGTGGCCGGCACTCAGGATGTGGGCGGCACCTCGAAACGCCCCCACACGCGGTGTGTCTTCAGAAGCTGAGCGAGTGAGGCGAGGGCTCCTTCCGCGTCAGCATCGACGACGACTCCCAATGCAGACTCGTCGATACCGGCGGCAGCCAGCGCACTCATGCTCTCACCCCAACCACCAATTGCCTTGCTGTGACGATACATTTCGTTCAGCAGAGTCTCCACCCGTGGATCCAACTTGCCCTCGCCGATCCGAGAAACGTCGCCGCTCAGCAGGATTGCATCGAATTCGATCGAACGAGCTGTGAGGTACGTTCGCTGCACCGTCACCGCGTCGTCACCGTCCCCGATGGTTCCGCCGTGCGGGCCGAGGATCAGCGGCACCATGCCGGCGTCGAAGATCTTGTCTCGAATGGCAACCACGGTGTCGAGATCGGAGTTCTCGTCGACCAGTAGCGCGATGATCCTTCCGTCGACGGGCCATTCCGCGCCCACCTGGGACAGTGCAGGGCTGGGCTCCGGATCACTCAACGGCTCCGTCGGTTCGGGAACCGGAAGGCCAAGCCCCCCTGCGACGATCGACACGAGGCCCGCGTCGATGTTCGCCAAGATGCTCAGATTCCGGGTCTTGATGTTCTCCTCGTAGCACTTGCCCAATTCGAAGGTATACGCCTGCGCGACGTGCTCCTGTTCGACAGGGGAGAGACTGCGATAGAAGAGTCGAGCTTGCGAGAAGTGATCGTCGAACGATGCCGGCGCCTGCCTCACCTTTCGCCCTGAAACTTCCTCGGGCACCTCGATATAGGCCGCGCTGTGCGCCGAGGCCATGAACGGGCACCCACCGTCCAACGAATTGGGATGGTACGGCGCGACTCCGGTATGCACACCGTCCTGATGGAAGCCGTCGCGAAGCATGTCGTTGACAGGCGCGTGAGGACGGTTGATCGGAATCTGGTCGAAGTTGGGGCCACCGAGTCGCGTGATCTGGGTGTCGAGGTACGAGAACAAACGCGCCTGCAGGAGACGATCGTTGGTGATGTCGACGCCCGGAACCAAGTGGCCCGGATGGAATGCAACCTGCTCGGTCTCGGCGAAAAAGTTCGTCGGATTGGCGTCGAGTGTCATCGTTCCGATGACCTGAACCGGCGCGAGTTCTTCGGGCACGATCTTGGTGGGATCCAATAGATCTATGCCTTCGAACATTTCGTCTTCGGTATCAGGGAACACCTGCACGCCCAAATCCCAGGACGGATATGCGCCGGCCTCGATGGCGTCGGCAAGATCGCGTCGATGGAAATCCGGATCCACACCGCCGGCGATCTGCGCTTCCTCCCACACGAGTGAATGCACTCCGGCGGCCGGCTTCCAGTGGAATTTCACCAGATTCGTCTCGCCGTCGGCATTCACGAGCCTGAACGTGTGAATGCCGAAGCCCTCCATCATGCGATAGGAGCGCGGGATGCCTCGATCGGACATGTTCCACAATGTGTGCGCCGTGGCCTCGGTGTGCAGCGACACGAAATCCCAGAACGTGTCGTGCGCGCTCTGCGCCTGCGGAATCTCCCGGTCCGGATGGGGTTTCGCGGCATGAATGATGTCCGGGAACTTGATTCCGTCCTGAATGAAGAACACCGGGATGTTGTTGCCCACCAGATCGAAGACACCTTCGTCGGTGTAGAACTTGGTGGCGAAGCCGCGTGTGTCTCGGACGGTATCCGCCGAACCGCGTGAACCCAGAACTGTCGAGAAGCGTACGAATACCGGGGTTCTGGCACCTGAAGCGAACAACGAGGCTTTACAAATGTTTTCGGCTGCGCCATTCGCCAGGAACGTGCCGTGCGCGGCCGCCCCGCGGGCGTGGACGACACGCTCCGGAATTCGCTCGTGATCGAAGTGTGTGATCTTCTCGCGCAGATGGTGATCCTGCAGAAGAGTCGGGCCCCGCTCGCCTGCGGTCAGTGAGTGGTCGGTCTCGTAAAGCCGTGTACCGGTGGCGGTGGTGAGGTACTCCCCCCGCTGGCCACGACCATTTCCCTTCACCTTCTCTTCGGCACCCGCAACGGTACGCACCTCCGGCTGCCGCTGGTCGTCCTTGGGCGGCAACGGCTGTCGAGGCTTGACCGGTTCTTTCAGGTCCGGCGCTTTCGGGGCCGGTGCACCTGGGACGGACTGAGATGAAGGCATCGAACAGCTCCTCTTGATCGTCATGCTGGGCGCACGAATCTTGTTACGCCCTAAGTAAGTAGAGATTTCAAACTGAACGCGGAGCCACGACTCACCCTCGGGCTGGGATCAATCCCAGGCCGAGGGTGACGAGTGCGTCAGGGCTATTGCTCGGACTTCTGTCGCGCTTCGTCTGCGGCCGCTTCGGCGCGAGCCTTCTCGGCTTCCGCCTCTTTCTTCGCGACTTCTCGCTGGCTTTCGGCCTTGTCCTGCTGGGCGCGGCCCTCTCGGGTCAAACTGTCGTTTCCGGAAACCGCACCAACGGCTTCCTTGGCCTTACCCTTGACGTCCTCTACTACGCCTTTGATTCCCTCGCTGGGACCGCTCTTGTCATCTGGCACGTTGACCCTCCAATACGTTTCGGATTCTCGCTCAGGGCTCCCACACAGGCAGGACTCCCACACAGAAGGCCCTACCCCGTCGAAAATCGCATAAACATCCGTGCACCGACCAGGCGCAGACCATGACTCGTCGTAGCCGAACGACGAGGTCGTTCCTCGAGTAACGATCAACCGTTCTCAGAAACTGTTTACCGGGCACAGGAATTGGCGGGACTCGTTCCAGAAGGGGAAGAGGTCGGTGGTGGTTGCCGCAGGATGGTCGATCTCGGCGAGAGTGTAGAAATCGAGAATCGTCCGACCAGCTGCGGCGCTGACCTCGCATGCTTGCAAGCTCAGCTTTGCCTCCGCCACGAAGCCGATGCTGCGGGCGAAGGGACCGAGAGTTCCCGCATTGACGAAACTGTCGAGATCTTGTCCCCACTGGTTGTAGTCCGACTGCAAAGCGAAGCTGCACGTTTCGCCGAACAACTCGCTGCAGGTGGTCGGCTTTCCGCCGATCGTGTGCACCGTATCGGCAAGCTCGTGTGAGGTGCCTTCGCGCGGAGATCCGGAAAGGAAAAGCAAGATGGCAACGGCCAAGGCAACCACCAGAAGGATGCTTGCGGCCGTTGCCAGTATCGCCTTCACAATCCCTCGATCCACGTAAGTTCATGAGGGCAACCGATTTTGGAACACCGGCCACTAGATTCGTACCCGTGGCGTTCAGGGTCCAAACATCGACCAGGCTGGGAGCCGTACGTCAGTCTGGGGGGATCTGTTAAAGGAACTGTGAGGGAGGATCAACACTCCCTTCCACTATCAATATATATCCCACTGGGGGCCTTGCGGCAAGGCCCGGGTAGTGCCGCAGAATGGCTCTTCCGATCCCGCACGACCGACTACGGGATCGGAACAGCCAGCGGAAGTGAGGGCACGTGCCAACCCAGGGATACGAAGAAGAACTGCGTTCCGAGCGGAACTATGTGGAGGGGCTCTACGCACGCCTCGATGCGGAGCGCGCCCGAGTCAAAGGCAGGTACAACACCGCTCTGCGCGGAAATGGCGAAGCACTCATGGAACGCGACGCCGAGGTGCGCGCACTTGCCAAAGAGGTGAAAAGGCTGGACGTAGCCGACAACGGACTGTGCTTCGGCCGGTTGGACTCGCTTTCGGGCGAGACCTCCTACATCGGCCGGATCGGCCTTCTCGATGCGGACAACGACTACGAACCGGCGCTTCTCGATTGGCGGGCGCCGGCGTCTCGCGCGTTCTACGTTGCCACCGCTGCCAACCCGGAGAACATGCGTCGACGCCGTCAGTTCCGCACCCGGAGTCGACGCGTGGTCGATTTCACCGACGAGGTACTCGGGCACCCCGACGGCGTAGAACACGACACGCACAGCGATTCCGCCCTGCTCGCGGCAGTCAACGCACCCCGCGGTGAGGGAATGCGGGACATCGTGGCAACCATCCAGGCCGAACAGGACGACATCGTCCGACTCGAACACCCCGGGGTGCTGGTGATCGAAGGTGGCCCAGGTACCGGGAAAACCGTCGTCGCCTTGCACCGCGTCGCCTACCTGCTCTACACCCAGCGAGAGCGGATGGAACGTCACGGCGTTCTCGTGGTCGGGCCGAACCCGGCGTTCCTGAACCACATCGGCCGCGTACTGCCCTCGCTGGGAGAGTCCGACGTGGTGTTCATGACCACCGGTGATCTCGTTCCCGGTCTACGCGTCACCTCCGAGGACACTCCGGAGGCCGCTGGGCTCAAAGGTTCGCTGAAGATCCTGGACGTTCTCGGCGCAGCGATTGCCGATCACCAGCAATTGCCCGAGAACCCACTGTTGATCGAATTGGCGGACGTCACGGTGCGGATCGACACCGAAACCGCGGAGTGGGCCCGAGAAGAAGCCCGTTCGAGCGGACTCCCCCACAACGACGCACGCACTGTGTTCACCGAAATCCTCACCTGGGCGCTGACCGAACGGGCGATAGCGCGGATCGGCAAGGGGTGGTTGACACGCAGTGACCGTAAAGCCTGGGAGCAAGTGCGGACGGACCTGACCGCAGAGCTGGTGGAGAACAGCGCATTTACCGCGGCGCTCGACACGCTCTGGCCGATCCTGACTCCGAAAGAGCTATTGACACAGCTGTTTACTTCTCCCGCTCGACTACGCGCGGCAGGCGCGGACGAGAAGCTGCTTCGCCAGGACGGTGACGCCTGGACTGTCTCGGACGTTCCGTTACTCGACGAGTTGGTGGACATGCTCGGCCGGGACAAGCCCGTCGACCAGAGTGCCGAACGTGAACGCCGCGACGAGGCCGCGTATGCAGCGGGCGTGCTGGACATGATGATCAGCCGCGAGGATCTGATGGACGACGAGGATCACCTTCTCGCCCAGGACATGCTGTACGCCGAGGACCTGGCGGATCGTTTCGTCGAACGCGATACCCGGGAACTCGCCGAACGCGCTGCTGCAGACCGAGACTGGACGTACCGGCATATCGTGGTCGACGAGGCCCAAGAGCTGTCCGAGATGGACTGGCGAGTCCTGATGCGCCGTTGCCCGGACCGGTCTTTCACGGTGGTAGGTGATCTCGCGCAACGCCGTTCACCCGCAGGTGCCCGCTCGTGGGCGACGATGATGGAGCCGTACGTTCCCGGCCGCTGGATCTACCGATCCCTGTCGGTGAACTATCGCACCCCCGCCGAGATCATGAGCGTCGCCGCCGCCCTGCTCGCCGAGTTCGCGCCGGACGTGCAGCCACCCGAGTCCGTCCGCGCCTGCGGGATCGCGCCGTGGTCCAGACGAATCTCCGCCGACGAACTAGCCTCCGCCATCGACGAATTCAATCAGGACGAGGCCGGGCGCGAGGGTACGAGCATCGTCATCGGACCTGCGGACGTGCCGGGCGCTGTGCCTGTTTCGGAAACGAAGGGTCTGGAGTTCGATGCCGTGCTCGTCGTGGAACCGGAGCGAATCATCGCCGACGGCCCACGCGGCGCGTCGGAACTCTATGTCGCCCTCACCCGCGCAACCCAACGTCTCGGCGTCTTGCACGAGGGGCCGTTGCCGCAGGCCTTGACCGGGCTCGTCCGGGCCGGGACGGCCGGATCACCGCAGTCGTTCGCGGCGAGCGATGGTGCTGTGTAGGCCTTCGGCAGCGGCGCGAACGTAAGGCACTTGGCTCTCGGGAACGAAGCGACTGGTGGGACCGGTGACACTGATGGCGGCGACGGGTTTGTCGTTGGTCCCGAATACCGGCGCCGCAACGCACGCGAGACCCGGCGCTGATTCCTCGCGCTCGAACGCAATACCGGTCTCGACCACTCGGTTCAGTTGGGTATTGAGAATGCCGGGCGCAACGATCGTGTGCGGGGTGCGTCTGGTCATCGGTTCCGACAGCACCTCGCGACGAAATTCGTTGTCGGAGAATGCCAGGAGCGCCTTGCCGATTGCGGTGCAATACAGCGGTATCCGGCCACCGGTCCGGGACGGCGAGTTGGCTTGCCGGTGTCCGCCGATTTTCGCGACGTATACGACGTCGTGGCCGTCGCGGACCCCCAGGTGGACTGTCTCGTGGGTCCGCTCGTACAAGTCTTGGAGGAACGGCATCGCCATTTCCAGGAGGCTGCGTTCGAGGGAGGCGAGCATGCCGAGTTCGAAGAGGCCGCCGCTGAGCCGGTAGCCACCGTCGATACGGTCCAGTAGCCGGTTCGCGACCAGTTCGTTGGCCAGGCGGTGCACCGTTGCCTTGTGCAGTCCGGTCCGTTGGACCAGGGTGGCGAGAGGCAACACGTGGTCGTCAGCCCGGAAGGCACGCAGGATCGTCACCGCCTTGCCGAGCACGGTGTCGAGGTTTGCGCCGCCAGTCACCTGCCCAGCGTATCGCTGAGTGAGACAGTTCCCTGGCGCAATCTCGGCGCCACGGCGAAAGTAATGGCCATGAGCCAGCCCACGAATACCAGTACAGCGAGCGAGACGGACATCTCAGCTGCTGCTGACCGCCTCGCAGCCGCCATCGCGAGCGGTACTCCCTGCGCACCGGTGCGCGATCTGATCGGCGCCGACGACCTCGTCGCTGCCTACGCTGTCCAGCGCCGCGTCGATGAAATCCGTCGGCAGGCGGGTGCCGTCGTCGTAGGCCGCAAGATCGGCCTGACCTCGGTGGCAGTCCAGCAACAGCTGGGCGTCGACCAGCCCGACCTCGGCGTTCTGTACGCCGACATGGAGTTCCCCGCCGGCGGCACCATCCCCATGAGTCGTTTGATCCAGCCCAAGGTCGAAGCGGAAGTTGCCTTCGTGCTCGGTGCCGACCTCGTGGACGGACCGCTGGACAGTGCGCAGGTGCGCGGCGCGATCGACTACGCCGTCGCAGCGATCGAGATCTGCGACAGCCGCATCGAGTCGTGGGACATCAAATTCGGTGACACCGTCGCCGACAATGCGTCCTCGGGCGTGTACGTCCTGGGAACCGAACGCCGCACCCTCGACGAGGTGGAACCCGCCGGCGTCGTCATGTCGATGTCCGTCGACGGCACCGAGGTGTCCACCGGCGTCGGAACCGCTTGCCTGGGCGATCCGATCGAAGCAGTCGTCTGGCTCGCCCGCACGGCGCGCGAGTTGGGGCAGCCGCTGACTGCAGGCCAGGTGATCCTGTCCGGCGCACTCGGCCCCATGGCACCGGTCACCGCAGGCAACGAAGTCACCGTGACCGTCTCCGGGTTCGGTTCCGTCACCACCAGTTTTTCCAGCGAAGAGGACAACGCATGAGCAAGGTCAAGGTCGCGATCATCGGATCGGGCAACATCGGCACGGATCTGATGATCAAGGTGCTGCGCAACTCCGACTACCTGGAGATGGGCGCGATGGTCGGCATCGACCCAGCGTCGGACGGCCTCGCCCGCGCAGCGCGTCTGAACGTGCCGATCACGGCTGAAGGTGTCGAGGGTTTGATCGGTCTGCCGAACTTCGACGAGATCGAGATCGTCTTCGACGCCACCTCGGCAAAGGCTCACGTCGCCAACAACGCGCGGCTGGCTCCCCTCGGCAAGCGCATGATCGACCTGACGCCTGCCGCCATCGGCCCGTACGTCGTGCCGGCCGTCAACGCCGACGAGCACCTGGACGCACCCAACGTCAACATGGTGACGTGTGGTGGCCAGGCCACGATCCCGATGGTTGCGGCTGTTTCTCGGGTCGTCCCGGTGGCGTATGCGGAGATCGTCGCGTCCATCGCCTCCAAGTCCGCCGGTCCCGGAACGCGCGCCAACATCGACGAGTTCACCGAGACCACATCCGAGGCGATCGTGGCAGTCGGCGGCGCCCGCCGCGGCAAGGCCATCATCATCCTCAACCCCGCCGAGCCGCCGCTCATCATGCGCGACACGGTGTTCTGCCTCGTCGACGCCCCGGACCCGGCTGTTCACGAGGAGATCCGTCAGTCCATCGAGAAGATGGTCGGCGACGTCTCCGCCTACGTTCCGGGCTACCGCCTCAAGCAGGAAGTCCAGATCACCGAGATCCCGGCCGACCAGCCCGTCGAGACGTTGCTCGTCGACGGCAATCGCCCCACCCATCAGGTGTCGGTGTTCCTCGAGGTCGAGGGTGCTGCACACTACCTGCCTGCGTACGCCGGCAATCTCGACATCATGACGTCCGCCGGAATGCAGATCGCGGAGCGCATCGCCCAGCAGAAGGAAGCAACCAAGTGAGCAACCGCAAGATCTTCGTCCAGGACGTCACCCTTCGCGACGGCATGCACGCTGTCCGCCACCGCATTTCACCCACCGACGTCAAGCGGATCGTCACAGCTCTCGATGCTGCCGGCGTCGACGCGATCGAAGTTGCACACGGTGACGGCCTCGCCGGCGGCTCGCTCAACTACGGCCCCGGCTCGAACACCGACTGGGAATGGATCGAAGCAGCGGCCGAGGTACTCGAGCACGCTCGTCTCACCACGCTGCTGCTTCCGGGTGTCGGCACGATCAGTGAACTCAAGCATGCTTACGACCTCGGTGTTCGCTCGGTTCGCGTTGCCACGCACTGCACCGAGGCCGACGTCTCCGCGCAGCACATCGAAACCGCCCGCGAGATCGGCATGGACGTCTCGGGCTTCCTGATGATGAGCCACATGGCGCCGGCCGAAGAACTGGCGAAGCAGGCCAAGCTGATGGAGTCGTACGGCGCGCACTGCGTCTACGTCACCGACTCGGGTGGACGTCTGGTGATGAACGACGTCGCGGATCGTGTTCGCGCATACCGCGACATCCTCGACGACGGCACCGAAATCGGTATCCACGCGCATGAGAACCTGTCGCTCTCGGTTGCCAATTCCGTTGTCGCAGTGCAGAACGGCGTCACCCGCGTCGATGCTTCGCTTGCCGGTCACGGTGCCGGCGCCGGTAACTGCCCCCTCGAAGCCTTCATCGCCGTCGCGAACATCGAGGAGTGGGAGCACGGCTGCGACCTGTTCGCCTTACAGGATGCCGCCGACGACATCGTCCGTCCGCTGCAGGATCGGCCGGTCCGCGTCGATCGAGAGACCCTCACGCTCGGCTATGCCGGCGTGTACTCGAGCTTCCTGCGCCACGCCGAGGCCGCTTCGGAGCGCTACGGAATCGACGTTCGCACACTGCTTCTCGAAGCCGGACGCCGCCGTCTGGTGGGTGGCCAGGAGGACATGATCGTCGACATCGCACTCACCCTTGCAGCGCAGGCAACAAAGGAAGCTGTCTGACGCGCTGCCGAGTTCGCTGATACCCGAGTCCCGCTCCCGTCTCCGGACGGGGGCGGGACTTGCCATTTCAGCCGAGAGAGCCCACCGACACGGCACTCGAAAAGCTGGCAAAGTTCGTCGCACGACATCTCTGACGCTCAGGGTAGAAACTTATCCGCTACAGACGAATTCAGGAAACCAGCTTCATCGATGCAAGACCTGCAGGGTGATACCTTCGATATGCTGAGCTCGTGGAACCTACCGAATACCGTGACGAATTGAGATCTGTCCTCGATACCGCGTCGGGGGTAGTGAGCGATCGACTGGCTGCGATCCACAACGCGGCAACCCCGCGCACCGAAGGGATCGTCATCGACGTCTCGCTCGACCAAGACGGCGAGGGAACATTCGGCGTCTGGGCACGATACGAGGGTCCCGACGCATTCAGTCTGAATCAGCAGATCGGTTACGAGAGAGAGCTATTCGGCGTGATCTGGGGCGAGGAGGGCTGGGAACCGCCGGTTCCGCATCGACCGCGAAAGTGGTCACGTGTGGAACTCGAGAAAGTGATCGTCGGTGTCGTGGCCAAATGGATCGACGGGCTCATTCCCTCGACCGCCACCGAACTACCCTGGGAAGTAACGACTCCCGACGGAACTGTCGACGCTGTAATCGTGGGCCCAGAGATCAGCCGTGGACATTCGCCTCGGTGAAAGCGCGGAAGCATCGGCGAACACGTTGCAGCGTCAGCGTCCGGTCGAACCGTCGATCAATTCGCGGAGGATGTCAGCGTGCCCGGCATGGCGTCCGGTCTCTTCGATCATGTGCACGAGCGCCCAGCGGACACTGGGAGCGGGTCGTTTCGCCCCCGGTCGCGGGATGGGCGCGGCAAGATCTGTGCATCCGTCGAGAACTGCGTTGGCGCGCTCGACCGTCTCGCGATAGCGACTGACGACACCGTCCACGCTGTCTTCCGATGACGGTTGAAACGTCGCTTTCCAATCCGTCACGTTTTCTGCAAGGAACATCGATCGTTCGACAAAGGTCAGATGATTGGCCAGCCCGAGCAAGGTTGTTCCCGACGGAACAATTGTGTTGCGCACCTGAGGTTCCGGAGCACCTTCGACCTTGGCGGCAATCGAATCACGGAGGTAGTCGAGAAACGCTCGTAGTGTGGCTGCCTCGCTATTCCCTGTCCGGGGTGGTGGGGCATCTCGGCGGCTGCGACGCGACGTTGCCATGGTGATTCTCCTTCCTCGGCGAAGAACGATGAAGAGGCTTCATTCCTGGATGGGCAGAACCGATCCTTCCGAACTCACTCCGATCCCGCATCAAATTTTGCCGCTACAGCAAAGACAACTTGGTTGCCGGTGTCAGCGTGCCGAGTTCAGGTCGCGCACAAGTTGGGGTCTCCGCCACTTGCCGACCTCGGAAGGCCACCGCCGCAGCGGATAGGCGAGACGAGCCACGAAGTAATTGACGTACTCGACGACGCCGAAAGCCCACACCGCCACGACGCCCACCGCCGCGCCGGAGTGATCTGGTAACCAGATGACAACGCCGAGAAGAGCTATCGCCAACAAGAGAACATCGAGGACCCGAAACACGCGGTAAAGCGCTGCGAGGCGGGCCGGCATCGGCTCCAACTCGACCCAGCCCAGCGCAAGCAGCCAATAGACACCTGCTTGCACGAGGATCACAAGAAGTGGGGCCAGCGCCGACCACAACGCCGCGGAGTCTTGCGAACCTTCGAGCCGGGGCATCACGACACCGACCGCCACAGCGGCAAATACAGCCGCTGCAGCCAGTTCGCCGAGGCCGAGGCTCAGGTACCTGCGTCTCAAACTCTGTTGCCGTTGATCCACCACGTAAGAACCCTATCCGTTGATCACCATCGCTTGCCACGTGGCGGTCGGACCGATTCTGCAGCGCGAGTGAGGAATACACTTCATCTCGACTTCGATCTCGAGCACCATAAGGCAGGTGGATCATCCTGGGACGTTCTCGCGGATCCGGTGGGAAACCTTTTCTGCGTGGGTGATCCGCACTAGGCCGGTCTGAAAGTCAGTCCGAGATCGAGTCTCACAGTCCATCCGACAAAGCGTGAAAATGCGTCACCCGAATAGCTGCACATGCATTCGTTGGCTTACAGTCGGGGTGTCCCGGCGGCACCCCAGACTGGAATGTCCGCTGCGTCAACATCTGCCGATTGGGGGCTGGACGGATGGAATCGGCTGACTTACTGGGTCTGACGGTCTCACTGACGTCGTCGACGCTTATCCTCGCGTTCGTTGCTGGGCTCATGCCGCGACTCGTCGGTGATGAACCGAATCCCGTTGTCGGCATACGGACGAAGGCGACGATCGCGAGTCGAGAGGCGTGGCAGTTGGCACATCAGAGTGCGCAGCCGCTTCTGCGCCGGACGATGTGGACTGCCGTAGCGGGACTGTGCATGCAGGTCGCCATCGGCGTCGTGACAGGTTTCGGATCTGTGGTGTCGGCTGTCACCTCAACAGTCGTGTTTCTTGCGGTGCTCCTTCTCCTGCTCTTTGCAGGAGTGAAGGGCAACGCCGCGGCGAAGTCGTTGCAGCGTTGACCGCCTGACCCCGCCGCTGTCAGACGCGCCTTGGATCTCGGCTTTCAGTCCCGATGCGCGGTCGTTCGCGCCGACGTGGTCCTCGATCGCGCATCTCGAGAATCGCTGCTGCCGTGGACGCGACCGTCTTGTCGTCGTCGTGGGTGATCCGGGCGAGCGCTTCGCGTGCTGCAGCGCCGGGAATCTCGGCGAGTGCCTGCGTAATTCGCAACCTCGTCGGGGCGTCGTCAGTGCCGTCCAGTCTTGCCTGCACGGCATCGACGACCTCACCGCTTGTCGGTGAGTGCTCCGCGAGAAGACCGAGCACCTCGCCTGCCTCGACGTCGCGGCGCCCGTCGGCGACCATCTCGAGGAGAGCGGGCATCGAGACAGCCTCTCCGCGAGATCCGAGGGCGAGAGCGGCGTCGGCGCGGACTATCGCGTCCGAATCATCGAGAGCTCGCTTCAGAGACCGAGTTGCTTCCTCGGTGTTGATCCCGGATATGGCCGACGTCGCGCGGCGTCGAACCTCGACGTCCTCCGATTCGAGCCCCTTCGTCAGACCTGCAAGGCCCGCACCTTCGGTCCTCGCCAACGCCCACTGCAATGCTCCCGCCACGTTGGCATCCCTCTCCGACAGGATGGCCTCGACGAGTGCGTCGACCGGCAATGCCGCATTCGCGTCCTGCGAGAGGATCGCTTGCTGACGGTGGGCGGCGAACTCGGATTCGAGTGCACGCAACAGCGAGACCAGGCGCAGGACGTCGTCCCACTCCGAAGGGGCGGTGGCGTCGACCCTTTCGAGTTTGGTCAGCAATTCCTCCTCCGCCGCGATCCGTTGCCGAGTGTGTTGCATGAGTTCACCCACCAAATCGGCCGGTGCGAAGTCTGATTCGTCGAGTGCACGCTTGGCCTCGTTCAACGAGAGCCCCAATGTCCTCAGGCTCTCGACGTGGAAGAGGCGACGGATGTCGTCAGCGGAGTACTCGCGGTAGCCACCGGACGTGCGGCCCGTCGGCTTCACCAGCCCCAAAGTGTCGTAGTGACGCAGCATCCGTGTGCTGACACCACAACGCCGCGAGACCTCGCCGATCAACATCCGTCTCCCCTTCCTACGCGTCCGGTCCGATTGCGGCGACGCGCTTCGCCAACTCGTGTGAGAGAGCGAATCCACCGTCGGGATCGTGCCAGAGTTGCTTTGTAGCATCAGCATGCGCTCGGACACGCGGATTCGGGCTCGTACCGGCCGCGTCGAGCACCGGGAGCACAGCCTCGCCGAGCCCGGTCAGGGCGCGGCTCAGACTGAGCTGCATCTGCAGTTCACCCCGACCGAGTTCTGTGGCCAGATCGGCCGCGAGTGCGCCCTCGTCTCCCGCCGGCACGAGAGCCACAGCCGCGCGCCACGCACTGCGCGCAACCTCGTCGTCCTGGTCGTGGACGAGCGCGGAGACCTCGGGCCACGCGATCGGATCGCCGATCTTGGACAAAGTGTGGAGCGCCTGACTGCGGGCTTGCGAGCCGTCAGACCCGAGCTCACGGATCAGCCTCGGCACCGTGATTTCAGCCGGCAAGCGGCACAACGCCCAGGTCAGCATGTCGCGGACGAAGAAGTCCGGCTCGACGGCGCACCGATCGATCATGGCATCCGTCAACTGAGGATCCGGGCGTGTGCCGACCGCAAGCGCGGCGCGCAGTCGAACCGAGGGATCTGCTGCGGCCAAGGCGTCGACGAGGTGAGCATGCTGCCCACCGTGGTTGGTTGTGTTCACGACAACCACCTCCTTCACCGACCAGTGGAACCCTTGTCACTGTGTCAAGGTCAAGCGTCACTACCTCCGACACGTGAAATGTCGCCTCGGATCACACGCCGGTTGTCGATCCTGGCCGAAAGATCATCAGCACGACGACAACGACCCAGAGCAGATTGAAGACTCCCGTCGCGGTGCCCAGTCGACGGGTGAGCCGCGTTGCGACGTCCACAACGGACCCGGTTCCTTCGATCGCCGCCATTGTCAGCCGTTGGGCGGGAAGCACGACCGCGGTGAGTATCACGGCGGCAACGACGGTGAGTGCGATCGAGGTGAGGATCCACAGGTCACCGAGCACTCCGAGATTGACGGCGGTGGCGACACCGAGCATCGGAACGACAACGCCGATCGTGGCATACACCCGAACGATGCGATGCAGCATGCCCGTCGTCGCAACACTGGCGCTGTCCGGATCGGCGAGCGCGGCGCGGCTCGCCACCGGGAACATACTCGCTGCCACAGCGACAGGGCCGATGGCAAGAATGGCCGCAATCACATGGAGGGACAGCAGGATTCCGGTCATGGGATTTCTCGCGTTTCGGTACTCACAAGCGTATTCACGCGGCGTCCGGGGCGAAGGTGATTACAGGCTCGGCGCCCTTCGCCGACCACACCGTTCCTCGACGCTCGTAGTCGAAGAGCGCTTCGACCTCGAGACTTATCCGAGGCCCGAGGCATCGTTCCAGCAGATACAGGCCCAGGTCGAGACCGGATGTCACACCGCCGGCGGTGATCAGGTCACCGTCGTCGACGATTCGCGCCTGGATCGGAATTACACCGCCGCCCGCCAATGCGTCCACGGCAAGATGGTGCGTCACGGCGCGACGCCCTTCGAGAAGCCCCGCCATCGCCAGCGCCAATGATCCTCCACAGACGGTCGCAACGAGAACACCAGGATCGTCGAGTGCACGGCGCATCATGACAGGCAGTTCGGTTTCCGTTGTGGCCGCGAGCCTTTCCGGCAAGCTGGAACCCGGCTGGTCCGCATTGGGTTCGAAGAGACCCGATGCTCCGGGAACGATGATCAGATCCGCGTGTTCGACATCGAGGGTTGCAGTGGCGGTCATAGCGAGTTCACCACTGCCGCTCATGACGGTCCGAGGCCCCTCCGCGCTGACGAGTTCGACGCTCAACGCCCCACCGCTGGCGAGACCCCCGGCGTAAAGCACCTCGTACGGACCCACGACATCCATGGGATCGAATCCGTCGAACAACACGATCTGCGCGTGCACTGCAACCTCCGATTTTGTGCGACGCGCTCCTGTGCACGTCGCTGTTCCCACGACAGTAGGAGGAAGTTGACCTCTATGGCGACGGCTGAAAGCCAACCTTCGACGGCTTTCAGCCAACCTCACACATTCTGTGAAATACCAGTTGAGAGGATATTTCAAGACACGAGATCACCGAATCTCGCGCCACATACGCTACGTTTCAGACATGCATGACGTTGCAGTTCTCGCGTTGCCCGGGGTGGTGCCGATGGACCTGGCGGCACCCCTCGAAGTCTTCGGACGATGCAGGCTCCCCTCGGGTGCACCGGCGTACCGGACCTCCGTGTGCGCGCTCACCGAGGAGGTGGAGACCGGAACGTTCACGATGCGAGTACCGCACGGACTGTCACGTCTCGCCCAGGCAAGCACGATCATCATCCCGGGCACCGCCGATCTCGACGTGCCGATCGACCCCGAGATCATCGACGCCCTCAGAACTGCCGCGGATCGCGGCACGCGCATCGCCTCACTGTGCGTCGGTGCATTCACACTCGCCGACACAGGCTTGCTCGACGGACTTCGCGCGACGACGCACTGGGCGGCTGCGTCGGAGTTGGCGCGTCGGCACCCGGCCATCGACGTCGATGCCGCCGTTCTCTACGTAGACAACGGGCACGTCCTGACTTCCGCCGGCGCCGCGGCCGCACTCGACCTGTGTCTGTACATGGTCCGTCAGGACTACGGGTCTGCGGTCGCCGCCGACACGGCGCGGCTGAGCGTGATGCCGCTCGAACGTGCCGGAGGGCAAGCACAATTCATCGTCCACGAACCTCCCGTACCCAGCGGGACAACCCTTCGGCCGCTACTGAACTGGATGGAAGAGAACCTCGGGGAGCAACTCGACATCACGACAATCGCAGCCAAGGCAACGATGAGCACCCGCACGCTCAACCGCCGCTTCCAGGAACAAATCGGTACGACGCCGTTGCAGTGGCTCCATCATGCGCGGCTCCGTCAAGCACAATTTCTGCTCGAGACCACCGACCACTCCATCGAACGTGTTGCGGGACAAGTCGGATTCAATGCCGTCACCACGTTCCGCGAACGCTTCCGAGACTTGGTCGGCACCAGTCCACAGCGATACCGGACGCAGTTTCGAACGTCGCGCTAGCTGACCTACTTCTCGCTCTGTCGACGCACCATCTCCGAGATCCAGATCGGCGCAAACGGCGAGGTGCAGTTCGGGGGAGTCGGGTAGTCCTCGAGCACCCGCAGACGTTCACCGATGTCGATTGCACGGGCCCGGTACTCGGCATGTTCGATCCCGATCTGGGCCAAGCAGTGGTTCATCGCCCATTGCAGGCGATCAGGGGCATCCTTCATCTCCGCCTCGATGACGTCGAGCAATCCTGAAAGATCAAGGCCCTCCGGCTTCTTCGCTACGCGCTCAGTAGTCAGAGCCCAACCGGCGCTCGCAACCACGGGATCGGAGTCGGCGGTCCAGGCCACCCGCAAATCCTCCGCGTGCGGGTTCTTCTTCACCACGTAGTTGACGAGCCAGTCATGCACCTTGGGAGTACGAGCCTCACGCAACATGACGTCCAACTCGTCACGCTCGAACGCCTTCGGACGACAGATCAAGAGGGCAAGCAGCCTCGCTGCGGTATCGCCCGTCGCCCAAAGTTGTTGTGCAAGTTCCTGCTGAGTCTTCAGTCGCTTCGCGACTGCCCGCAGTTTTGTCAGGTTCACACCGTGATCGTCACCGTGCTTCTCGTTCACTGCGCGCACCTTCGGATCCTCGAGCGCACGCAACTCGTCCATCACCGCGGCAACCGTCGTTTCGTCCACGTCGTCCTCCAGCCACTACTTCTGTTGTTCACCCAATGCAAGTCACCTACAAGGAAAGCACGGGACGGCACGCGCCGACGCATCCACGTCCGACCCGTGTTTGAAACTTCGACCAATGGGTACATGTCTGCTCCTGAGGTGGCGGCACGTCACCATGAAGACAGGACGAACCTTGCAAATGCGACGCGCCGCGGGTGCCGAGAACGTGGACGAAACCGCAGGCGGAGATGAAGGCGGCAGTAAGAACGTTCTCACTCGGGCTATAACCGGCCCACTCCTTTTCGTGTTCATCCTCGGAGACGTCCTGGGCGCCGGTATCTACGCATTGGTGGGCGTCATCGCCGGTGAAGTTGGTGGAGCCGTCTGGGTACCACTGCTCGTAGCGCTCGTCATGGCATTGCTGACAGCAACGTCGTATGCCGAACTGGTCACCAAATATCCGCGGGCGGGCGGTGCAGCAGTATTCGCCCAACGGGCGTATCGGAAGCCGCTGATCTCATTCCTCGTCGGCTTCTCGATGCTGGCGGCCGGTGTCACGAGTGCAGCAGGACTCGCGCTCGCATTCTCCGGCGACTATCTCAAAGCCTTCATTGACGTCCCGACCGTTCCGGCCGCGCTCGTCTTCCTCCTCCTGGTGGGGCTTCTCAATGCCAGAGGCATCAAGGAGTCGATGCGCGCAAATGTCGTCATGACAGTCGTGGAGGTCACCGGCCTCGTCATGGTTGTCGTCCTCGCCTGCGTAGTTCTCGGGCACGGCGACGGAACCTTGAGCCGTGTCGTGGAGTTCGACGACAGTCGATCGCCTGCACTCGCCGTGTTGGCAGCGGCGCTCCTCGCGTACTACTCGTTCGTCGGCTTCGAAACCTCGGCGAACGTCGCCGAAGAAGTGAAGAACGTGAGCAAGGTCTACCCACGCGCACTGTTCGGAGCCCTGTTGACGGCGGGCGCCGCCTATGTCCTTGTCGGCCTGGCTGTTTCGGTGGTGCTGCCCGCCGACGAGCTCGCCGCGTCCTCCGGCCCCTTACTGGCAGTGGTGTCAGCCGCCGACGTCGGTGTTCCGCCTCGCCTGTTCAGCCTGATCGCTCTGGTAGCCGTCGCCAACGGCGCACTGCTGACAATGATCATGGCAAGCAGGCTGACGTACGGAATGGCGTCGGAAGGGTTGCTTCCCAGCGCATTCGCGCGCGTGCTGCCGCGGCGCCGGACCCCCTGGGTGGCAATCATCGCAACGACAGCCGTTGCCATGGCTCTCTGCGTCACCGGATCGTTGTCAGCCCTGGCAGAGACGGTGGTACTCCTGCTGCTTTTCGTATTCATCAGCACCAACATCGCGGTCCTGGTTCTGCGTCGTGACGCAGTGCAACACAGTCATTTCCGGACACCGATCATCTTTCCGATCCTCGCCCTCGGTACGTGCGTTGCGTTGCTCACCCAGCAGAGCGCCGCAACGTGGTTGCGCGCATCATTACTCTTGGCGGTCGGAGTAGTGCTGTACGCCCTCTCCCGCCGTCGATCCACGAAGTAAGGTGCGATGTTCGAAAGGGGGTGTGATGACCGACAGTTCTGACACACCAGATGTAATTCAGCGCCGAGAGCGAAAGATCAACAGGCGAACCCTGACGTACGGCCTGTCCGTCGTTCTGGCTACCGCGGCACTGGTTGTCGCGATCGTCTGGTTGGGCTCCCGGCGGGGCGAATGCTTCGGTACCGACACCTTGCTGTGCTCACAGAAAGATCGCCGACTGGCCGTCTTCGTCCCGAGCCTCATGCTGCTACTCGGCTCCGTAGGCGCGTTCTTGCGAGCCTCCCTGCGATTGCACCGTCTGCGGCGCCTCTACATCCGGCCGTACATGGCGTGGCTCCTGACGGGGCTCACCCTGGTGTACCTGGCGGGAGCCTTCATCTTCATCGAGGGCAATATTCTCTGAATACATCTGTTCGGCAATCGGATTCACAGACCGAAGCGGTAGCTGTCGTTCAGAATCGTGTGTCGTCGATGGCAGTAAGGACCACTTCTCGAACCGATGACGAAGACGACAGATTCGAGATGGAGCGCACGGTATCCACGACGTCGTGCACGGGAACCAGAGACCCATCTCCGCGGGCGGCAGCGATGTCTCGGGACACATCGAGTCCATCTTCCGTGTTGAGATATCCGAGGTGAAGGACCGTCACTGCGAGTCGGTCCTTCCGGTAGCCCTCTCTCAAGGCGTCGGCAATGCCGTTGATCGCGGACTTCGATGCGCCGAACGCAACTTCCGGCCTACCGCTTCGCGGGAGCCCCGAGGTAGAACCAGTCAAGAAAATCCGAGGCCGAGGACGCCCGATCATCCGTGGGATCAGGCGCTTCGACAAAAGGATCGTGCCGGTGATGTTGGCGTTGATCATTTCCAGCATTTCGACGTCGGATTGATCTGTGAACGCATAATCGGAAGTGAAGGCGTCCCCTTCCCAGATTCCGACGTTGCAAATCAGGGTGTCTACACCTCCGACAAGCTCCTGGTCGATCGAGTTCGCTGCCGCAACAGGGTCGGTCAGATCTGCTTCGATCCACTCGGAGACGTCGAACCCGTCAGGGCGCCGACGAGAAATACCGACAACGTCGTGACCATCGCTCCTCAAGCCCTCGATCAATGCACGACCAAGTCCCCGGCTCGCGCCGACAACAACTACCCTCGCCACAATTGCACCCTTCTGCCCGCTCTGTTCACATCCAATGGATGACACGACACATTCATGCACGCCGAAATACGTTGCCCTCGAGCGTGACAACGGCACCGGCCGCAACGAGCCGCTGAAGGTGCAGCTGCGCAGTTCGTCGTTCGACTGCATCGACGTACGGCGCGTTGACGTGCGGACGGTAGACGAGGCGATGCGCGACGATGTCTTCCAACTGCCTTGGTTCACCGAGAAATTGGACGAGTCTTTCTTCGCGGCTGAGCAGTTTGTCGCGGTAGGCGGTCAGCCGGCGACGGAACTCGTCGCTGCCTTCGACGACGCCCTTTTGATGGAAGGTGCCGTACCACCGAGCGTCGATGCCCGCGGCGCGGTCGATGGAGGCGAGGAAGTCGTCGACGCTACTGCCCAGGTCGCCGTACATCGGGCCGAAGGAGGTGAGATCGATGTCGGCGACATAGAAGAAGCCGTCGGGCTCGATGAGGAGGCCACAATGTCCGGGAGTGTGACCAGGTAGGTGAATGACCGTCGCCGTGCGGTCTCCGAGGTCGAAGACGTGGCCGTCGGCGATCCCGGAAACGTCATCGTGCGTCGGGGGAATGCCGTACTGCGCTGCTATTGAATGTTCGACCTCAGCTCGCTCCTCGGGGCGGAGGCCGTAATTTGTGAGCATCGTGTCAAGGGAGGCGACCGACGGTGCGTCGAGGTTGTGCGCGTACGTCGGTGCTTGAAAATGCCGGAGACCGGCAACGTGGTCCTCGTGGCCGTGACTGATGAAGACGAGGTCTGCGCCCACGGGATCTCGGTCGAGGGAGAGGGACGGGTCGATCACCAGCGTGCGTTCGGATCCGTGCACGACCACGGTGTTTCCGAAGGGGACGGTCCCACCGTTCTCTGGTACCAGCACCGAGACTTTGCCAAATTCTGTGGGTGTGAACATCTCTCGCTTCTCCCTGCGGCCATCGGGTAGTGACGTTGCAGATCTCGAAGCAATCGAAGGTATCGCTGACAGAGACCTCAGTCAGTATGCATGGCCGGGTCAGCGGGCCGTACGCGGATCATCCTGGACTACCCGGTGAGCTCTTCACGAGCAGCGACAAGGACTTCCTCGGAGAGGGACGATCCCTTGGTGGCTCGCGAGAGGACCAGAGCGCCGATCATGGTCGAGAGACGCACCAGCCCGTCATGCTCCTCATCCGCGAGCGCCTTGGCAAAATCACCGACCCCCTCGACATACACCCGACGGGCCTCACTGTCTGCCGGCTCGCGTGCCATGTCGGCGGCGAGTGCAGCAGCGGGACATCCGTCTGCCGGATTGTCGCGATGCTCCACGGAGAGGTAGTTGTCGATCAGGGCTTGTCGAGCCTGGTCACGCTGGCCAGCGTGCCTTTCGAGACCTGCTGCGTGCAGCTGCGCCAGTTCAGCGAAGGCATGGGTGGTCGCTTCGTCGATGAGCGCGTCCTTGGACGCGAACTGCTTGTAGAAACCACCGTGGGTCAGCCCCGACGCCTTCATCAAGTCGGCGACGCTGAGGTGAGTGCCCTTCTCTCGGAACAGACGAGCTGCGGTTTCCACTACGCGCCGACGGTTCTCTTCCGCTTGTTGCTGCGATACGCGGCCCATCACAACGCCTTCCAGTTTGGATTTCACTTGACATCTATCCTAGCCCACACTTAGATTTGATTCATAATCTAAATGTCACCGACAGTCACAACCCTGGGAGAATCATGGACCTGAACAAGACGGTTGCGGTCGTCACCGGAGCCAATCGCGGACTCGGCCGCCATCTGGCGGCAGGGCTCGTCGAGCGCGGCGCGAAGGTGTACGCGGCTGCCCGCAATCCGGAAACTGTCGATCTGCCCGGCGTCATCCCCCTGAGGTTGGACGTGACGGACGCCGAATCGATCACCGCCGCAGCGCAAATCGCATCGGATGTGACCTTGGTGATCAACAACGCCGGAATCTCTACCTCGGCACCCTTGATCGGAGGCGACATCGATGACGTTCGCCGCGAGATGGACGTCAATTTCTACGGCCCGCTTGCCGTGACCCGGGCGTTTACTCCGGTCGTCGAAAACAACGGAGGCGGAACAGTACTCAACGTTCTTTCGGTGCTGTCCTGGTTCCATCCGGCTGCGCTCGGGTCTTACGCGTCATCGAAGGCAGCGGCGTGGGCGATGACCGACGCCGTTCGAGAAGAACTGGCGCCGCGGGGAATCGCCGTCTCGGCACTGCACGTTGCATACATGGATACCGACATGGCTGCGGGTGTACCGGCCGAACAGAAGATCGCTCCGGCCGATGTCGCCGCGCAGGCCCTGGACGGCATCGAACGTGGGCTGGCTGAGATCCTCGCCGACGACACCACCCGGTATGTCAAGGGGAGTCTGTCGTCTTCGAACTCCGAGTAACCAAGGGACTGTTGACGAGTGACACTCATCCCACCGTTTTGAGACTCGCCAATCTGCCCAGGATCGGTGCCCGCCAAGCCGCGAGGTCTTCCGGACCGTTTTCTTCCCACAACTCGTACAACTCCGACGTGTCGCTGTCTGCGACGGCACGCGCGAGTGCGGTGAGGACCCATGCCTTCTGCTCCGGACTCAAGGTTCCGGCGTACCCGGCGGCATCAATCTCGGCCAGCTGCACAGGCGCCGGAGCAACCCCGTGCGCAACCGCAAGGATCTCGGCGACGGCAATAGCTGTTTGAGCATCATCGGCATCGAGGTAGCCGTCGTCGGGGTGGCGTGCGTAATCGTCGATATCGTAGTCACCCGCCTGTACCGCGCTGAGCAGGTCGCCCGCTACGTCGTTGTCGAAAGGTCCTGAACCCCAAGTCCCCATGCTGTCTCTCCGATCCGTACCCGCGTCATCTGTCGTAACGATATTAGTGAATCACCGGCTTCGGCGAGGATCCTCGGGCTGGAAGTACTGCGTTCGCCGGAAATCGACATCAGCGCAACGGCACCCGAATGATGCGGTCATCACCGGGGTTGGGGTCGCCGCGTCCGTCGGTGTTGTTCGTCAGCATCCAGAGCGACCCGTCCGGTGCGACTACAACATCACGGAGGCGCCCGTATTCGTCGACGAATTGCTCGTCGGCGGTCGCGGGATCGGTCAAGGGCACCGTGCGGAGTCGCTCACCACGAAGATTGGCGATGTAGATCGTGCCGTCGTGGATGGCGATTCCGCTGGGGCTGGCATCGTCAGGTGACCATTGTTGGAGCGGGTCGATGAATCCGTCTTCACCCGCAATCCCTTCGACCTCGGGCCACCCGTAGTTTCCGCCTGCTTCGATCTTGTTGAGCTCGTCCCAGGTGTCCTGCCCGAACTCGCTGGCGTACATCGTGCCGTCCTCGGTCCAGGCAATGCCCTGGGAGTTGCGGTGGCCGTAGCTGTAGACAAACGAGTTCGGAAATGGATTATCCAGCGGCACATCGCCATCCGGAGTCATTCGAAGGATTTTCCCGGACATCGAGTCGAGGTCCTGAGCTCTGTCTCGACTACCGGCATCACCGACGGTCACGTACAGCATCCCGTCCGGGCCGAACGCGATGCGACCACCGTTGTGGTAGTTGGCCGAAGCGAGCCCGTCGAGAATCGTCTCGGCCGGCCCGAGCGCGAATTCCCCCGGAGCACCGATGATGTCGAAGCGTTCGATCCGGTTCTCCCCGTTCGCGGTGAAGTACGCGTACAGGCGGTTTTCACGCACTGCGATCCCTAGTAAACCGCCCTCACCTCTTGGGCTGACGCCGTCGACGACTCCCACCTCGCGGCTGTTTCCGCCGGCGTCGAGTTCGAGGATTCGCGCGCTGTCGCGCTCACTGACAAGTGGTGTGTCGCCGTGGAATGCGATCGACCAGGGCGCGTCCAAGCCGTCGGCGACGGTCTCGGGTTCACCGAAGGCCGCGGCGGGCGCCGATCGTGTTGTCGTGCTTGCCTGCGGACGGGGCCCTTCAGGATCCTCGCTACCGCAGGCCGTCAGGAAGGCCGAGACGAGCACGGCGGCGCCCAGTCCTCGGATCTGTCGTCGTGTCATGGGCGCGTCTCCCGGGTTCAGGCAGTCTTTGCGCCGACGGTAGCGCGCAATCGGCCACACCGGGAGTCCCTTCGAGTACCCCCAACGAACGGGACTCCCTCGCAGGCGACAGGCGTGATGCCCTGGACGGGTGCGCCACGACATGCGCGTCGTCAACAGAAAGAGAACTGACCACCTCATG
Source organism: Rhodococcus sp. MS13 (assembly GCF_013277835.1). Lineage (NCBI taxonomy): Bacteria > Bacillati > Actinomycetota > Actinomycetes > Mycobacteriales > Nocardiaceae > Rhodococcus > Rhodococcus sp. MS13. The sequence continues at coordinate 57,162 of NZ_VBTL01000010.1, read as the reverse complement.
ATTTCCGCCCCGACCGTCGAAGAAACCGGCCGCCTGCCGCTCGTGATCTACGTGCTGGCCGTCGGAGTTTTCTTGATGGGTACAACCGAATTCGTCGTCGCCGGCATTCTTCCCGAAATCGCGGGTGACCTCGGTACGTCGATCGCGAACGTCGGCCTGATGATCACCGTCTTCGCGTTCGGAATGATCGTCGGCACGCCGGCGATGGCGATCTTGACACTCAGGGTTCCCCGACGCGTGACCTTGAGCTCGGCGCTGGTTGTTTTCGCGATCGGACACGTCATCGTCGCGCTCTCGTCCAACTTCGGACTCATTCTCGGCGCCCGCTTCCTCACAGCCGTGGCGACGGGCGCATTTTGGGCGGTCGCCGCCGTGGTCGGAGCAAAAGCGGCAGGCCCGGCGTCTTCCTCGCGCGCGCTCGGCATCGTCTTGGGTGGAGGCATGCTCGCGAACGTCATCGGTGTTCCGCTCGGCGCTCTGGCCGGTCAGAGCATCGGGTGGCGTGGTCCTTTCTGGGCCCTCGCCGCCCTCGCACTCGTCGCCGCGGCCGTCGTCCACCGATTGGTACCCGCCGACACCGACTCCGGTGCGGTGCCGTCCTGGCGAGCGGAGATCGCCAGCCTACGGGACGGACGCATCTGGCTCGTTCTGTCCGGTTGCGCCGTCGTGTGCGGGTCGTCGCTGGCGGCGTACAGCTTCATCTCTCCGCTGTTGACCGAGAACACCGGACTTGCTGCGTCGGCAGTGCCGCTGGTGCTTGTCGGCTACGGACTCGGTGCGTTCGTCGGCTCCAATCTCGGCGGTCGACTCGGTGCGAAGCATCAGTACGGGGTCTTGTTCGTCTCGGCAGCGATGACGTTTCTCGTACTCGGAGCGCTCTGCCTCTTCTCGCACAACGTGATCGTGACGGTGATTCTCGTAGTCATGCTGGGACTATTCGGCATGTCGACCAATCCCATCCTGATCGGGATGGCTGTGCGTTATGCCGATCAGGCGCCGACGATGGCTTCTGCTCTCAGCACCTCGTCGTTCAATCTGGGCACGGCGGTCGGCTCCTGGATCGCCGGGTTCGCGTTCGCCTCGAGTCTCGGTGCCACTGGGCCGGTGTTGGTAGGCACCGGCGTTGCCGCTCTCTACTTTCTGCCGCTGATGATCCTGTTGCGCAAGGAACGCACGAAGCGCACCACCGTCGAAGTCGTCAACTGACGACCCGATCAACCGTCGCGCAGTTCGTCAGCCGTCCGTCAGCGACCGCTCCGACACGTGAGGAGCAGAGTCCGCATTCTCACTGGCTGCCAACGAGGCGAGTAGCTGCATCCGTTCCGCGGAGGGCGATCCCGGCTCTGCGGTGTAGATCGTGAGCGTCAACCCCGGCTCGGCGGCCATCTCCAAACCTTCGAAGGCAAGCGTCAGCTCCCCAACGGCGGAGTGGTGAAAAGTCTTGAATCCGGTGCCGTGATGGCGGACGTCGTGCGCGCCCCACCGACGCCGGAATTCCTCACTCCGAGTGCTGAGTTCACCGATCAGATCGTGCAATTCCTTGTTGTGCGGATCTCGCCCAGCCTCGGTTCGCAGAATCGAGACGGTCACCTCGGCAAACGCGTTCCAGTCCGGATAAAACTCGAAAGCCCTTTCGTCGAGGAACGTGAAGCGCGCGATGTTCGGGGGCTGCCCCGGCATGTCGTAAAGGTCCTTGTAGAACGCACGCGCGAGTGGGTTGACCGCAAGAAGATCCATGCGACCGTTCCGCACGAAAGCGGGTCCTGCGGTGACTGCGTCGAGCGCCCACTGCAGGCTCTGATGGGGCTTCCAGCCCTTCGCATTTCGCCGACGCGGGGGCCTGGCTACCGGGCTTGCCGCGTGCGCGAGATCAAAAAGGTGGGCGCGCTCGGCGTCGTCGAGTCGTAGGGCCTTCGCGATACTGTCGAGCACTCCGGGCGATGCGCCGCTGATCGCTCCGCGCTCGAGCCTCGTGTAGTACTCGACGCTCACGCCAGCGAGGGTTGCCACTTCACTTCGACGCAGACCTTCCACGCGGCGGTTCGATCCGGCCGGCAGTCCAACTTGTTCGGGCGTGACTCGGGCGCGCCGCGAGGTCAGGAATTCGCGTACTTGCGCTCGATCGTCCATGCCATCGAGCGTAAGTCAGTGACCGGTAGCGAGGGAGTCCCTCGCAGTACCACTATCGCGCGGGACTCCCGCCCGCCGCCGAATCGTGATCAGGTTGAAGTGACACGAAGAAACCGATGGTGAGGAGCCACGTCATGCGCGCTGTCGTCATGCATGCCCCCGGCGATGTCCGGGTCGAAGAGATCGAAGCGCCGGTGATCGTCGAACCGACCGACGCGATCATTCGCGTTACAGCCACCTGCGTCTGCGGTTCCGACCTCTGGCCTTATCGCGGCATCGAAAAGCTGAATGGCCCGACGCCGATGGGACACGAATACGTGGGCGTCGTCGAACAGGTCGGCCCCGAGGTCAAAGACATCGAAGTTGGGGACTTCGTCGTGGGCTCGTTCGTCGCGTCGGACAACACCTGCGAAATCTGCGAGGCGGGCTTTCAGTCTCGCTGTATCCACCAGGTCATGATGGGCTCGGTCGGCACCCAGTCCGAATACGCTCGCATCCCGCTCGCGGACGGCACCCTCGTCCCTGTCCGCGGAGAGCCGACCGAGCGGCAGGCTCGCAGCCTCCTTGCAGCCTCCGACGTACTCGGCACCGGTTGGTTCGCCGCCGTAGCTGCGGAAGCCGGACCAGGCAAAACGGTCGCCGTCGTCGGCGACGGTGCAGTCGGACTCCTGGCGATCCTCGCTGCCAGACAACTCGGCGCCGAGCGGATCATCGCCATGTCACGCCACGCCGACCGGCAGGCACTCGCCACGCAATTCGGCGCCACCGACATCGTCGAAGAGCGGGGCGACGCGGGCATCGCGAAGATCAAGGAACTCACCGGCGGCTACGGCGCCCACTCGACCGTCGAAGCCGTAGGCACCCAAGAATCGATGATGCAGGCTATCGGAGCTACCCGCCCCGGCGGACATGTCGGCTACGTCGGGGTATCCCACGGCGTCGAACTCGACGGCATGAACCTGTTCTTCGCGACGGTGAGCCTGCTCGGCGGTCCCGCGCCGGTCAGGCGATTCCTACCCGAACTGATCGAGCTCATCATGACCGACCAGATCGACCCAGGCATCGTCTTCGACCTCACTCTCCCGTTGGAGGACGCCGCCGCCGGCTACCAGGCGATGGACGAGCGGCGCGCCACCAAAGTGCTACTCACCCTCTGACCGATACCAAAGGCTCACGAGACAGAACTGGGTTCTCCACGCCGATCGAGGAACGTCTCGGCTACCAACGAGAGGCGCTCTTGGTTTACCGAGCAGCATGTTCACTGATCACAGCGAATGCGTTTGATGCCGAAGGTGAGGATGGGCACTTCGATTGGTGCGCAGCTGCTTTGACCCAAGAGGATGCTACGCGACTGATATGCACCCCCACCAGCGGAAACCGATTGTACGAGTGAATGTTTCAATGAGAGCGGCTCGGCGCTACTTTGTAGCAACGAAACTCGTCTCTACCTACGGTTGCGTACTGAATTCCTTGTGGGGCAGGCTTTCTTGTGTACTGCTGACGAGCCGTATCTGCTGACGAATCGTATTGCTGACGAACCAAGGTCGGAGAACAATGGGTCACTACAAAAGCAACGTGCGTGATATCGAGTTCAATCTGTTCGAGGTGCTCGGGATCGGCGAACTGTTGGATGCCGGCGCATACGGGGACCTCGACACCGACACTGTGCGCAACATTCTTGCGGAAGTAGCGAGACTGGCAGAAGGCCCGGTCGCCGCGTCCTTCGCCGACGCGGATCGGAACCCTGCCGAATTCGACGCACCCAATCACGCAGTTGTGGTCCCGGAACCTCTACGCAAGACGGTCGAGGCGGTGAACGAGGCCGGTTGGTCGCGACTCGGCCTACCAGAAGGCATGGGTGGTGTTCCTGCTCCGGCGCCGTTGGTCTGGGCGATCGGCGAAATGTTGGTCGCGGCAAACGGATCCGCAAGCTTTTTCAACATGGGTCCACTCATGGCGAGCGTGCTCTACACCATCGGAAACGAACAGCAAAAACACTGGGCCAAAGAAGGATTCGAACGCGGATGGGCCGGAACGATGGTGCTCACCGAACCAGACGCCGGATCCGATGTAGGCGCAGGCCGAACAAAGGCAATCGCGCAGGACGACGGCACCTGGCACATCGAGGGCGTCAAGCGGTTCATCTCCGGCGGCGACGTCGGAGACACGGCCGAGAACCTCTTCCACTTGGTGCTTGCCCGGCCCGAGGGAGCCGGTCCAGGAACCAAAGGTTTGAGCCTGTTCTACGTTCCGAAATCCCATTTCAACTCGGACACACTTGAACTGGGAGAGCGCAACGGTGTCTACGTCACCGGCGTCGAGCACAAGATGGGCCTCAAGTCTTCCCCAACTTGCGAGCTCACCTTCGGAGCGACGGACGTTCCTGCCGTCGGCTGGCTCGTGGGTGATGTCCACAACGGTATCGCCCAGATGTTCCAGGTCATCGAGAATGCTCGAATGATGGTGGGCACCAAGGCTACCGGAACACTGTCCACCGGCTATCTCAACGCCCTCGAGTACGCAAAAGAACGAATTCAAGGCGCAGACCTCACCGAGCTGACAAACAAGACCGCGCCCCGCGTGGCCATTACGCACCACCCCGACGTCCGACGCAGCCTGGCGATGCAGAAGGCCTACGCCGAAGGCCTCCGAGCGGTCTACCTCTACACCGCTGCACACCAGAATGCTGATGTCGCCGAGTTGGTTTCGGGTGCGGATGCCGAATTGGCGGCGCGGGTCAACGATCTGCTGCTGCCGATCGTCAAGGGCGTCGGCTCCGAGAAGGCCTACGAACTGCTCACCGAGAGCCTGCAGACCCTGGGCGGCTCCGGTTATCTTCAGGACTACCCCATCGAGCAGTACATCCGCGATGCCAAGATCGACACCCTGTACGAGGGCACCACGGCGATCCAGGCGCAGGACTTCTTCTTTCGAAAGATCGCACGCGACCGCGGCGTTGCACTCGCTCACGTAGCCGGTCGCATACGAGAGTTCATCGACAGTGAGGCCGGGAACGGTCGACTCAAGGCCGAGCGAGTCCTACTCGAGACCGCCTTGACCGACGTGCAGGAGATGGCCGGGACGCTCACCGGCTATCTGATGGCTTCCCAGGACCAACCCTCCGAGTTGTACAAGATAGGCCTCGGCTCGGTGCGCTTTCTGTACGCGGTAGGCGACCTGCTCATCGGATGGCGCCTGTTGGTGCAAGCGGAAGTCGCGTTGGCAGCCTTGGATCGTGACGCGTCGGCAAAGGACCGGTCGTTCTATCGGGGCAAGGTAGTGATCGCGTCGTACTTCGCCAAAAACATCCTGCCTATCCTGGCGTCGACGAAAGAAATCCTGGGTTCCCTGGACAACGAGATCATGGAACTCGAGGAAGACGCATTCTGACAACGTGCCATAGTGAAAGCATCCCTGATACGTACATGCAGTACTGCGTGTGGACGGTGTCGATGCTCGATGACGGCCACTGCCACCTCGCGCTCGACGCTGGACCACGGCCGAAGCACAAGAGTGCAGGAACCAGTCCCCTGATCGGCGTCAGGGTCGTCGGGCCGCACATCGAACAGCCTGTACAGGAGTTGACGGCCCTGATCGCCGGCGAAGTCCAGGACGAGCTGGCCGGCGGATTTCCCTTTGTGCACTGGCCCACCGAGAAGGACCGACTCTTGATGCCGACATTGCGTGGCGGACGCGCGGTATGGGTGGTTCGCAGCGCTGATCGCATTGTCTCCGAGATGGGCGAGCTCTGCCCGAGATGAAAATGCTTGCTGCGTGATTCAAACGTGGTCGTGAACCGGCGACGGAATCTTGTTGGAACGATACGAGTCTCCGCTCCGGTTCGGCCGCCAGAGACGCCAGTGTTTCGCGGACAACCGGAACGGGAGATGGTCTTGTAGGTGACGAGCACCGGACGACAACCGTTCGTCTGCAGGCAGGTTGAGCCACAGGGACAGTGAGGATGCCGCGTTGCCGAGGGTTGCGCGTATGCCTGACTCGCCGAGAATCCGGCCGTATCCATCTACGGCAAAACGGCCGAACGTGTCGGGGGTGATGTCGGGGTACGGCGCGCGGGTGTTGGGGTCGATCAGGCGTACGGGCGCGCTGCAGGTCAGCGCCGCCACAGAACGTCCGTGGGTTGTGACCGCATCGCAACCAACGAGGGCATCGAGCGCTTCGTTGACAGAACCAGGTGGGACGTTCCATTCGGTATGGGTTTGCGCTTTGTAGCGGGGCCCACCGAAGAGTTCGGTAGCGAACGATGACAACTGCGCGGTCGGCTCGGATGGCCCACTCTGGTAGATCTCGAACGTCCACGACGGCAAAGACACTGGTTCGGTGCAGGATTCCAGGAATGTCTGCAGCCGCTGAAATGCAACATCGGGACGCTTGACTCGAAGCGAGTGTGCACCACCGGCGGACCCGGGCAACCCGTCGTATGTCACTACTTCCGGCAATCCGGCTTCCGGTGTCCGCGCCGTCACAGGTTAGCCAATCGCGAAAGCACTACCCCGGCTGGTTCCTCCGTCGCGTGGCGATAGCCGGTGCCGGCCCACAGGTGCATTCGCTCGGGATCTGCCTGCGCAACAGCGGCTTTGCGCATCGGGTTGGTCAGGTGATGGATGGCCGGATACCCGATGGGCGCTTGTGCGTCGTAGTGATCGATGAACTCGTTCCGAAGTGCCCGTGCAGGACGTCCCGTGAAAGCTCTTGTGACGACCGTGTTCCCGCGTGACGTGTCGGCCAGAGCTGCCTTGTGCGGAGCCGAGGCACCACTCTCCTCGGTGCGCAGCAGTACGGTACCGACCACTGCCGCGTCCGCTCCGGCACGTAAGGCTGCAGCGACGTCGGCGGAGGTCGCCAGTCCACCGGCCGCCAATAGCGGAACAGAGGTGCGGTGACGGATCTGAGCGATCAGTTCGGTGATCGGTGTTTCTGCCGGAACCTGCAGGGGAGTGAGCGTTCCGGAGTGGCCGCCGGCAGCCGACGATTGCACGACAAGCAGATCGGCACCGGCGTCGACGGCAAGGAGCGCCTCTGCCTCCGAAGTCACAGTGAGGACGACAAGTGAACCGGCAGCGCGCAGCGCCTTGATGACGCCGGGTGCGGGAAAGCCGAAAGTGAAGCTGACCACCGGAACCGGGCTGGCCAGGAGCAGATCGATCTTGTCCTCGAAGTAGTCGTCGTCTTCGACCGGCTCACCGTCAGCCAGTGTGATGCCGTAGCGATCCGCCTCGACCTGGATCGCCCTGGTATAGGCACGGTACGCATCGACGTCGACAGGCACCGGGTTGGGCGCAAAGACGTTGACACCGAACGACACTCCCTCGGCGCGCACGGTGTCGATCTGGTCGGACAGAGCCTGAGGCGTCTTGTACCCGGCGGCGAGGAATCCGAGACCGCCTGCGCGAGAGGCAGCAGCAACAAGTGCCGGTGTGGAAGCGCCGCCGGCCATGGGCGCTGCGATGACAGGGACCTTCAGGTCGAGATCGGTTGTGAGTGCGCTCATTCGAACATCTCCAGTCCTACGTCGGGTAGTGCTCCGGCGGTTTCGTCATCTGACATCAAAAACTACCTCCTCAGTCGAGGTGGCCGTCCGAGGGTCCGCATCGAGATCGGAAGGGAATCGGAACCGCAAGGCCGCGGCGGCCACTGCCGCGCCCAGAACGACGGCCGCACCCAACAGCAGAGCGTCGCGATACCCGTCTCGCAGCAACGGAGTGACAACGAGTGGGCCGAGAATCTGACCGACGCTGTATCCAGCGGTCAGCAACGCCACGGCGCGTGGGAACTGCAGGTGCGCGCCGATTGCCAACACAATTGACCCGATACCAAGGAAGGTGACACCGAACAGGAAAGCTGAAATCAGTGCGGGGCCGACGCCTCCGATCACAGCAGGAAGCGCTATGCCCACCGCCTGAATCAACAGGGCAACGAGAAGCAGAGTCGGCCTCGACCAACGCAGGCTGAGCCAAGCCCACAGGGCGCACGAGGGAAATGCGGCCAGACCGACCACTATCCAAGCGCCGCTGCCGACCCATTCTGGAGCGGCGAGATCGATTGCGGCAACAAGGAACGTGCCCGCGATGATGTAGCCGATGCCTTCCAGGAAATAACTGATGAACAAGGCAGTGAACCAGCGTTGGGAACTGGGAGTTCCCGGCGCGTCCGGTGTGATGATCGGACGCGGTTCCGGCGTCAATCCCCAGGCTGCGACCGCACACACCACTGCAAGGGCCGCAGATGCCAGCCAGGCTGTACTCCAGGTACCGATGAAGCGGACGACCAACACGAGGACCCCGGACAGGGCGATACCCAACCCAACTCCACCGAATCCCCATCCGGCCAAGAATTGGGACTGCCCCCGAAGGTGCGCGTGCAAAGCGCTGACGGCGATCATGAAGACGAGGGCACTGGCAATGCCTGCGACGAGCCGCAGGGCGAACCAGATGGATCCGTCGTGGGTAGTGGGCATGAGCGCCAAAGTCGCGATGAGGACCACCAACGACGTACGCATCACCGCTGCCGAGCGCACCACGCCGGGAATGAGGATTCCCGCGAGCGCACCGATCAGGTACCCGACGTAGTTGGCCGTCGCCAGGGTGGCGCCGAGCGAGGCGGACAGACCGGCCTGCGTGTGCATCAACGGCAGGATCGGTGTGTAGACGAATCGACCGATTCCCATGCTCGCCGCCAGCGCAGCGGCAGCTTGGACAGCGTGCGCTCGCGGGGAGACGCCGTTGTGGATTGTGGTCATGGTCTTATCGTGTGCCCCGGCCGCGCCGGACCGCCACGACCGCTTTGCTCCTGACTGATAGGCACAACCTCCCACCGCACGTAGCATGAAGGATCGTGGAGCTGCGTCAGCTGAGATATTTCGAGGTCGTCGCCGAGGAACTGCACTTCGGCCGAGCCGCGGCGCGGCTACTGATAGCCGGGCCGTCATTGTCGCAGCAGATCATGGCACTCGAGCGCGACCTCGGCGTCAAGCTGTTCGTCCGCGACCGCCGTTCCGTCGCTCTGACGCCAGCCGGCGCCGCCTTGCTCCCTGATGTCCGTGCGCTACTCGAGAGTGCCGAGAATCTGCGACGCCGCGCGGAGCGTCTGTCCGGAGCGGAGCCCGTCCGGATCGGCTACGTCAATTGGCTCCCCACGGATCTGATCGCGCGCACTTCAGGGGTCGCGCAACTGCACGTCGACGCCTGGGTGGTGCCTTCGCACGCGCAGGCCGCGCGGGTAGCGGACGGCAGCCTCGACCTGGCGATCGCCTGGGTGCGGAAAACCGATGTCGCCCAACATGCTCTGAGCGCAAGACTGCTCGGTGCGGATCGGCTGTACGCGGTCTCCACCGGAGAGGACACCACACCGGTGCGGGCACGCGACGTCGTCGTACTCGTCGACGACGACACCACCTCCTGGTATTCGTGGAACGTCTACGCCGAAGAATTCGCTCGCGATACCGGCGCACAGATCCTGCGCATCAACGACGGTGGTATCACCGGTCCGGCATTCTTCGATCACGTCCGTGCCGTCGGCCGTCCGGTCGTCAACTCGCCCAAAGGGCAGACCATCACGCTGCCAAGCGATCTCACTGCACGTCCGGTGATCGACCCCGCGGCAATCTGGACGTGGTCTCTCCTGTGCCGCGAGAACGAAACGCGCCCTGCAGTTCTCGCGGCCGTCGACGCTCTCACCCGCGGCGTCACTGATCTCGAAATCCACGAAGACGGGTTATGGCTACCCATGGACGATCCTTACCGGAGGACTCGATGACACGACGCGCTATTCGAGTTTTCTGGGGACGACGGCCGGAATCGGTGCAGGCCGTGGCCTCCCGGTGGCGTCGGACGTTGGAGCAAGTCGAATTCCTGTTGCCCGAGGTGGTCGGCGGGTCGTGGCAACAGATCCATTCCGCTGGACCTGCTACTGCCGTGACCGTCGACCAGTTGGCGCAGGTCCTCGAGAACGCGCAGGCCGCCGAAGACTGGTCGGATCGTCTGGGAATCGGATTGAGGCTCGCATCCAGTGGAGGGCCCGAATGGGGGCTCGAACTCTCCGGGTTGGCGGGCGGCGAACCTGAAATCGTCCTTCAGTCGATGATTCTTGCCGTCAGCGCGCCGGACACCGCCGAAGTTCCTGAGACAGAACTACTTCGGATGCTCGCCGCGGAGTGGGAACCGGACTTCGGAGACGTCACCGACGACAACATCCTCGACGCTCTCGAAGACGAGTCCGACTATCGCGTCGGTGATCCCGTGATCGGACGAGTCGGCTACCTCTCGTCCGCTCGCGCTGACGCGATCCCGGGTGACCTCGCAGCAGGCGTTGCCGCGTTACCGGGCGGCGTGTTGCTACAGATCGGGGCCGTCGATGGGGTCGTTCGGGCGTACGAGCGCCTGCGCGAGACCGGCGCACTCGATCCGCTTCCGCGTCCACTGGACCGCGCAGTCCTCTGAAGACGGTTACCGTTTGTCGAGTTTGGGTAGCCCGGGCGTCGGAACGAACTCTCACCGCGGCACTACCGCCGAAAAATGAACCGAAAGGCCCACCGCATGGTTGACGTCACCCGCAAATTCACCGCCGAGGTACCGATCGAAAAGGCTGCGGCGTTTCTCCGCGACTTCGCCAATGCGCCGACGTGGGATCCGGGCACCGAGAGCTGCACACAGATCTCCGACGGTCCTGTCGGCGTCGGAACCCAGTGGCACAACGTGTCCAAGCTATTCGGCGTCACCACGGAACTGACGTACACGCTGGTGACCGACGAGCTGAATCACGTTGTTCTCGAAGGAAAGAACAAGACTGCCACCAGTACCGACGACATCACCTTGACTTCGGTGGGTCCGAACTCGACCGAGATCGAATATCACGCGAACGTCGAGTTCAACGGTGCCGCCAAGATTGCGTCGCCTCTCCTGAAGGCGGGATTCGAAGCCAAAGTGGCACCAGAGACGGTGAAGAAGATGACGGAAGCCCTCGAAGCGCTCTGACAGTCCGTCAGGTTCTTGTCACTGTGGGTTGCCGCCGCTCGCGCCACCGTTGCGAGCTTCGATGGCATCGATGGACTTCGTGAACGACTTTCCCAGCACTTGGGTGCCGACGAGTCCGAGTACCGACGCCAGGAGCTTTCCCTTGAGGTTCTTGCCGTCCCGGACCACGACGGCATCGACATCGGTCAGGCCCGTCGGCTGCCGGGTCAGCGTGTAGGTATGGCTCGACGCCCCGCCCCACAGGTTGGAGTCGGTGGTTGTCATCACGACGCGGTGCGGGTCGGTCCAGTCGTAGTGCAGACGCTCCCAGATACCACTGGAGCCCTCGGTGACATCAGCATCGTGGGGTCCTTGTTGGTGCACTTTCAGGTAGCTGTCCGCACTGCGGCCGAAGATTTCCTCACGGCCCGGGCCGAAGTCGGTCAGGCCGGCAAGGACCTGTTCGGGCGTCGCAGTGGTCGTCTTGTGAAGATGGATCGTGGTCATGGCGCCTTCTTTCAACTGTGGATGATCCGGTGCTGAAAAAGCCGGGGAGTGACTCATCCAGCACACCACTCACACGAAATGAATGAAAGAGAATTGCTCGCCCTGTCTCGATCCGCTGTCTCGATCCGCTATTCGACGCCGCGCCGGCTGGCAGTGATTGCGCCGTGCGGCCTGTAACCGCTCCCCGTCCGGGTATGGGTCTCGATCACGTCGAAACCCGCTGTGACCAGCACCTCGGCAAGTTCGGTCACCGGCCATCGATAACCAGTCGTCGCGGCATGATCAAAAGGCTCTACGGTTGCGCCTTCGAAGAAGCCCACCAGCAACCCACCACCTGGGCGGATCACGCGCGCGAATTCAGCGAGCGGTGCCTCGATATCTTGCGGGTGATGGTGAATGAGCGAGTACCAGGACAGCACGCCGCCCAGTGAATTCGTTTTCGCGTCCAATGCCTCGAAGCCCCCGACCTCGAAGGAAAGATCCGGGTATCGGGTGCGGGCTCGTTCGACGAACTCGGGCACGAGATCGATCCCGCTCACAGCCAGCCCGCTCTGGGCCAGGAAGTCTGTCCACTGCCCCGGCCCGCACCCGGCGTCGAGTACGGGGCCGGTCAAAGTGGCGGCCCAGCTGGTCACCAGGTCCCGATCAGATACGTGCGTCGAATCCATCGAGCCGAAGAGGTCCGTGTACTCCTGGGATCTGGCCGAATACGACTTTCGGACTACGTCGCGGCGCGTTGCACTCGAATTCTCCACGCCGTCAATAATTATCGATGTGCACCATTCCTTCGCCACAACTCGCCGAACCGAAGGTTCATACTCTGTTGAAGGCCTACGGTCACGACCGGAAACTGAGGTCATACGGTGGAAGAGAAAGAACTGGCGGCGAAGATCCGCGAACTACTCAGTGCCCGATCGGCCGAGTCGAGCATCTGCCCCTCCGACGTGGCCCGCGCAGCGGCACCCGACAATTGGCGTCCGCTGATGGAACCCGTCCGAGAGGCTGCCCGCCACATGGTGGCCCACGGCGAAGTACAGATCACCCAGGGCGGCGAAGTCGTCGACCCGGAATCCGTACGAGGTCCGATCAGGATTCGGTGGGCTCGTTGATCAACCGCGTGACTTCTGGCGGCGCTGCTCTCGCAGCGTGAATCAGCGGAAACGGTCCAGATGCTCACGCAGGAACGCATCCAGGCTTCGTGGCTCACGCCCCAGGACACGTGCCACCGTGTCGGTGGGTGACTCCGGGCGCGAGACGGCAAGTTGCTGGATCTCCAGAATGTGCTCGGCCAGCCACGGAGGCATGTGGGCATGATCGACGAGGTTTTGCCGCAGTTCGTGCGGTGGCAGGTCGATATATTGGACGGGGCGATCGAGCATGCGGGTCAGAGAATCGGCGATGCCGCCGTAGCCGACTGCCTCGCTACCCGTCAGGACGTAGGTACCGCCGGCGAGGTCGGCGCGTGTGAGCACGGCCGCGGCGACGTCACCGATATCTCGGCAGTCGATCCAGTTGCACGGCGCGTCCCGCATCGCGCCCAGAATCACCCCTTGCGCAGCCACCGCCGGAGCCAGGAGCAACAGATTCTGCATGAACGCATAGGGGCGGAGCAGAGTGTGGCGGATCCCGGATGCGCGCAGGTGTTCGCCGACGGCATGGTGGCCGCGGGAGAGAGCGATGGGGGAGTCGGCCGCGGCGGCGGGGTCGGAGATCTTGACGATGTGTTCGACGCCGCTCTCGGCGGCTATGTCGATCACACGCGTTTCGAGCTCGACCTGTTCGAGTCCGTTGGCCATGGCGAGGAAAAGTTGTTCAGCCCCTTCGAAAGCCGTGCGTAGCGAAGTTGAGTCTGCGGCATCGGCCCGCACTACTTCGACCAAACCGTCGGCCAAATCGCCGAGGTGGGCGCGCAGCCTGTCCGGGTCGCGGGACAGCGCTCGGCTCGGCACACCCGAGGATGCGAGACTGCGTAGCAACGCGCCGCCTGTGGTTCCGGACGCTCCCATGATGACGATCATCGTGTTCCTTTCGGTCTTCCCCGCGAAGCCGGGGATCTTTGACATGTGTTGTCTGTCAGGGATTCTGACGGCGCCATCGCCAGCTGACGATGACGGCAGCGACAGCGGCAGATATCGGTAGATCGAGTTGCAGGCGAGCAAGCCGAGCAGTGTCGACCACGCTCGTGTGAGCTGGTAGCCAACGGGAGGCGAACCACCCGACGAGGCCTGCAATTGCAGCGGCTCCGACGGCAAGAATTGCCGCCACCATGACGCGAGGCAGAGCCGTGGTCCACGGTCGTGACCTCCCGCGACGCTGCAGCCAGGAGCCGATCAGCAACGCCACCACTGCCGACGTGCCCGAAATGGACGTAAATGCCGCCATCGTGAGGCCCGATTGGCCGGATGCGACTCCGCCCGCACCCGCCATCAGCGCAGGGGCAAGGTAGGCGACCAGCACCTCTCTCCACAGGGTGAATGATCGTGCGGCGCGACGATCGGCAACCGGGTCGAGTCGATTGGAATCGGTTATCTCCCTTTTGTTTTCGCGACGGATCGGCGGGGTGTGTCCGGACATGAAGGAGACCAACTTTCCGTTTATAATTAGGTGGCTAACTATTTGGGCATGGAAGGAGAAGCCTCTGTCGAGAATTGACGACGATTCGAATCGCTACGCGACGGCTTGGAATCCCAGCCGACTACTCCGCAGTCAGCGCACCGATACCGCGAACGACCCGCGAGAGCAGGTCCAGAAAAACCGCACGCTCGTCGACAGTGAGCTCGTCGACCATTTCCTCGAGACGAGCAAAGTGTTCGGGCGCCATGTCACGTAAACGCTGAGCGCCGCGAGCAGTCAGGACGACCACCGCACCACGCCCGTCCTCGGCGGACGGACGCCGAGCGACCAAACCCTCCTGCTCGAGGCCGTCGACCAGCCCGGTCACCGTGGCTCGCGAGACGCCGAGATCAGCGGCCAGTCGCGAGGGAGATTTCTCCCCGTCGTGGTCTTCCAGATCCGCAAGCAATCGGTAACGGCCGGTCGACAGTCCATACCTCGCGAAGTGAACCTCGGTTGCTCGACCGAGCCGCGCGCCCGCCGAGATCAGCCGCACCGCAACCAGCACCGCCTGCGGATCGGACCCGAGGCCGTAATGCTCCAACTGCCGCCGCGCCTGATCCAACGTGGGTGAGTCGTGATCGGTTCCGTCCACTGCCATGCAACTAATATGGCACCTAACTACATTCTGGTCAACCCTTCACCAGAGCGAGCGTCAACGCTGCCGAAGCCGTGCGCGAGTTGCAACAGGTCCAGATCGGCATGACTGCGAGCCAGAACCTGTATACCCATTGGCAGCCCCTCAGAATTGAAGCCTGCAGGCAGGCTGATGGCCGGCAGGGTCGCAGCGAGGCAAAGCCGAGTGTCTCAACGTGATTCGATGGCCGTGACGATCCGGATCACAGCATGAACCCACGCATCTGCCGACGTCTCCAGCTCACCGAACGAAATCGCACCGGCTACGCACTCCACGGCTCGCGCCGTTGAAGCCATACCGACCATGACTACCCCCGCTGCACAACGACAAAGCGCAGAAATAGTAGGCTCAGCCGCATTTCTCAGCCCGCGGTGAGCGATGTCCGCGAGTACGGATAGAGCTCCCTCCAGCGCACTGTCGATGGCGTCCACACCGCCCGTCGCAACTGCGCGAGTCATCGTCGCACTGCCGAGGCCTTCTTCGAGATCGGGAACGATGACGCCGAGGTCGCATGCAACAGCGAATGGTGTCATCCACAACGCACCGGCTCGGACAGTCAGCCGACCGCTCACGGCCCTCGGCCGGGCCGACATTGCCCGGACCATCGCGTCGATTGCACCGGGCGCATGCGCTCGATGTACGACGCTCACCTGCGCCAGGTTGCCACGCCCATCTCCGACCCGCATTGTCCACATCTGTTCTGCAGGAGCGTAATCGGTGCTGATTACAGAATCTATTCGCATCACACCGACGCCATCGGTAGTCAGCCGGGCTCGGGCAAACGACGGCGGGCGCTCGATGAACCGGCGATGCATCTCGGCGTAATCGTCCACCACGTCAATCGATTTTTCCCACGCGTCGACGCCGAGAGGGAGAATGGAAGTACGCCCGATCCCTTTACGCCCGAGGCGGATTCTGTGGTTGGCACGGCGAACCGCTGATTCTGTGAGCACTGTCGATGAAGCCAAAGCGGCGACCGTCGAACCGGCAATTCGGCGAGTCGAGATCGCATACCCGGAGAGTGCCTCGTCGGATTCACTCGACCAATCGTGACTCATGAGAAAAACTGCATCCGAATCTGGTTCGGCGAAGTAGATATCGGCGGTAGTCGAATCGCCAGTCGCCGTCACCCTCGCGCCGAGGCTGATCAGACGTGAACGACGCAGCGGAGTTTCACCGGGAGTCTCGGTCCCTAGTGCTGTCCCGGCAAGCGATGAATCGACCGATTCACCGAGTTCGACCCTCGCATGAATCTCGGCGATGATCATCGCCACTCGTGTGCGACTGTGCCCGGCATGCCGCATCGAATAGGCCTCGATCTGGTCAGTCAGTTCTATGCACGCATCGGCCAACCAGATTGCGGAACCTGCCTCAATGGCGCGCGTGTCTCTGACGGCAGTGGCGTGTTGCACCGCCGTTGTGGTGGACAGACCGTCCACGAGGATCGTCCGCGCCAAGGCCCTTGCCAGAGCACTTCGATCAGCATCTCGCACGACTGAACTCCGACCCACGTGCACATGGTCGGTTCCGGATTCGTCCGCCGCCCGAACCGCCCACACGGCAAGTGCTATCGCTTCTGCCGTCGTGTGCGCAGATGCCGAAGAATGGGCGTGACTCAGTTCGTGTGGGACCAAGAACCGGACCGTGCAATGCGGGAGTTCGACTCGCACAACAGGATCTGCACCTCGAGCTCGATGCACTGTTGCCTGGTAGCCCTCCCGCCTGGTCCGATTCGCCCGTGCCAGTACCGCCGCTCCGAGAAATGCCTCCAGCGCCTCGTCATCGAATTCCCCTGGTGTCCAGTCTATGTGATCGAAGCTCGACTCGTGATTCGCCCGATAAACGAGAACAAGACCGACACGGTGCCGGCACACCGAGCTTGCGCCACACGTGCACGACGCTTCCGAGAATGGAACGCCGGCAGGAAGACTGGTTTCGACACCGTCGCCGTACCGGACGAGGATCCGTTCGCTCGTCACCAAGAGTTCAGGCGTTTCCTCGGCGAACATACGCGCGGCTCGCTTGACGAGCCCGCGATTAGCGACCAGCGCAAGCGCATCGTCGGTGAGCGCAGCCAGATCAGGCCGGGACGTCATCGAATACAACCGGCCACGAATTCGGCCAGCCCTCCGGGAGTCATCGCACCGACGTGCACACCCAATCGCGTCAAGCGACGGGCAATTTCACGGTCGTAATCAGGGTCACCAGCATCGTCGAGCGCAGCAAGCGCCAGGACACGCACACCATTGTCAGTGAGACCGGCAACGCTCCGGACGAACCGATCCGGTGCACTTTCGTACAGATCGGAGATGATGACAACAATCGTTCGTTGCGGCGTATCCACCAGTTGCGCGGCATAATCGACGGCCTTTGCACCGTCATTCCCGCCTCCCAATTGGACGCCCATCAAGAGCTCGACCGGGTCGAGAACCTCGGACGTGAGATCGACGACATTGGTGTCGTATGCAATGAGGTGAGTCCTCAATCCGGGGACATTCCAGAAACATGCAGCGGTGATCGCCGAGTGGATGACAGAGTCGATCATCGATCCGGACTGGTCGACCAACAGAATCAACGTCCACGTATCCGTGTGCCGACGAGTTCGCGAAGTGAACAAAGGCTTTTCGATAGCAATCTTGCGTGTTTGCGGTGACCAATGCTGCAGATTAGCGCGAACCGTTGCCTCGAAGTCGAAATTGCGCGAATTACGAAACGCTGTTCTGTGTCGGCTACGTTTGCCGTGGAAGGTCCTGCGGACGTCCACCGAGAGCCTCTCGATCAACTCGCGTACGACATTGTCGACAGCCTTTTTTGCCATCGCCAGAACTCGGGGATCCATCAGGTGTTTGGTACGCAGCACTGCTCGAAGCAGAGTCACGCTGGGCTCGATACGCTGCAACGCTTCCAAATCTGTCACCACTTCGGTGATTTCGTATTTCTCCACGGCGTCGCGTTCGAGTCGATGAACTGTCTCGCGAGGAAAAAGACGATGGATGTCGTCGAGCCAGTCCACGGCCGTCACCGTCGTTTCGCCGAGCCCATTGGGGCGGTACCGCCCATCCTTGCGACTCGGCGGAACCGCACCCGGGGAACCGGGCGTATCTCCGCCACCCGGGTTGTCTCCAGTCGTTACGGAGTCGGTCCCCTGCAGTCGGGAAGTTCCAGCGCGAACGCCCTGCGCGCTGCGAGCCGGGTCACGGCCGTACAGCCACTCCAACGCGTCGTCGCGTTCAGCCGCATCGCCCGTTGGATCACCGAGTACTCCGGCCGACGCATCACCCAGAATCAGCCGCCATCGTTCGATGTTCATCGCATACCGATCTGGGCAAGCGCGTCGTCCACCCGGGCGTCGAGCTGCCTTCCGACATCCAGGGAGTTCACGACTGCAGCCTCTGGTGTCGACGTTGTCAGGCGGCGCGCGATGATGTCGCGTTCACGGGGAGGGAAGAATTCGAAGGACTGCCGTAGCGCGGGAAGTGCTGTCAGGAACTCGTGTTCGGACAGTCTGCTCACGATTTCATCGACGGCGGTCAACACTGTGTCGCTGGATTCCGCGTCCAGAAAACGCTCACGTGCTACTCCGAACAGTCCGCACAACCAATCACCGAGGTGTTCTGCAGGAATCGATCGAACGGCGTCGACTGCTGCATCGGGGGGAATTCGATCCCAGGACGTTCCCAGGGCCGATCCCCTGATGTCGACCGCGGCACCATTGTCACGAGCCAGAGCGGTCAGTTCGTCGGCCGGATCAGTCGAGAGGATCTCCGTCGCATACTCCATCGCATCGGATAACGCTGCGAGAGCCGATATCCGGAGGAGATCAGCGCCACCGGTCGTGGCCCGAACTCGGTGCGCCAGCGCAACGACCTGCGACGACGCCGAATCAATTATCGCCCCGAGCAGGGTGGACCCTCGGCTCCCGAAGAGTGAATCGTGCCGCCACAGGTCCAGAGCGGCTCGAAGCAGCAGGCCTGTGCCCCCGAGATCTCCTACGCCCTTCAATAATTCGGATGCGATCGACTCGGTTCGGTCAGCCACCGAGTCGAGTCCACAAAGAACTGCATCGAACAGAATGTGTGCAAGACGCTCGACATCAGCCGCAGCCGAAGTCAGCGAAGATTCCAGGGTGGCCCCAGCTGCCTCTACCAGAGTATGGCCTTTGGCTGCAGCCTCGACCAGCACCGGGAGGCGGTCTGCGGAGTCGACAATCGTCCACCGTTCTGTCGACACCACTGCAGAACCACTGCCTGGACCTGCAGTTCGCTCGAATCCTGGCACTCCCAGCACACGCAACTGATGTAGTGCACGACTACGCTGACGACTACGCTCGTCGGCCAAGTCGAGTACAACAGGGCCGGGCAAGAGGTCGAACTCCTCGAGGAGCATATCGACGTGACAAACCAATCCCGGTACCGGTGAATCAGGGTGTAGCGTGCCCCGCCGATCACCTCGCATCGTGCGCATACAGGCCGAGATGACGGGGTCGGGTTCCGGCCCCAGAGGTTCCCCTGCGAGTGTCCAAGGCAGCGGCGACGCCAACGCCTCACCCACCAAGGTACTTGCTGCAGCATCTAATACATCTCGTCGCGTCGGCAGCGTGTGACCACGGATAGCGGCGAGTCCGAGGATCTGCGTACGGAATCCGATGAAATCCGTTGTCGAGACGCGTTGATTCCGGGATCGCAAATCACGGACGATCGCCGCGGCTGCAACCTCCCCGGCCGATGCCGTTTTCTGCCAGAGCTTCTCGTACCACCATGGTGATTCCAGGTCGAGACGACTGTAGGAATAGGGGACCAGGTAACTGCCGATGTCGACATCAGGGCCCGCGGTCGGAACGGCGGGCCAGGATCCGTCGGTCGGTCTACCGCGAGCCAGTTCGGACATGATCGCCGGCCGATGACGCCCGCCGCAGACGACAACGACAGCACCGCTTCCGGGGCGCTCGCGAGCGGCCCGTATCCACGATGCCATGTACTGTTCGCGCTCGGATACTGTGGCGTCACCTACCCGGATCGCATCGAAGTAGTCGTCGAGGACGGCAGTCAATTCCTCGACAGTGAGCGTATCGGCGCGCGACTCGACGACGTGATCCCACATCGCGTCGACCGTGTCCAGTCCCAGTCGGGCCGCCAATACTGTTGCAGCCACACTGTACTCGTCCGGCGGCCCGTCGAAAGCGGGGTGCCAGGCGGGAAGATCGATCAACCGAACCTCCGCCGACACCTTGGAGGCCGACCGAAGGGCGATCCATTCTGGAGACCAATCGGTGAAGGCAGCCCATGTCACACGTGTGTGCGCTCCTCGTCGCACGTGGGAGTACAGCGCGATCGGTAACTTGTGATCGAGTCTCAGTTCATCGATTCGATCGGTGAAGTCTGCGGGTCCCTCGATCAAGACATGCGTCGGCTGCAAGCGTTCAATGGTCTCCGCCACGATCCGAGCACACGCAGGGCTGTGGTGCCGAATCCCGATCACCACGACGTCGCGACCAGCGTCCACCACAGCGACGCTCACGGTCCGGTCAGACGTGCGTGCGCCCGGCGTAGCTCTTGCCATGCCGCACTCGTCCGCTGCGACCCTACTTTCTCGACGTAGCGGCGCAACCGGGCAGCATCCTCACTGTTGTCTTTCGTCGCCGTGCCGGCCAGGGACTCGGCGAGGTCGGTGACGGTACCGGCGTCTCCTCGCAAGAACCACCCACGAATACCGGTGGCATGCGCAAGGGACACCGCTTCAGCCGTGCTCATCACCGATGACAGTCGCTCGACCGGCGATCCGTTCGCGGTGAATCCTGTACG
The DNA here is from genome assembly GCF_013277835.1 of Rhodococcus sp. MS13. Lineage (NCBI taxonomy): Bacteria > Bacillati > Actinomycetota > Actinomycetes > Mycobacteriales > Nocardiaceae > Rhodococcus > Rhodococcus sp. MS13. Next base: position 36,505 of record NZ_VBTL01000010.1, on the reverse strand, counting down.
TAGGTCACGAAACAGCGTGACCAACAACTCGGACACTGCCGGATCTTGTTCTGCGGCTACACCGGAAGCACGCAGCAAGGCCGCCGATTCTGTTCGCACGAGTTCGACTTCGGTGTCGAAATCGGCGATCGGGTGCACGGTCTCGAAGTTGAAGCGCCGTTTGAGTGCGGCGCTCATCTCGTTGACGCCACGGTCGCGGGTGTTTGCGGTGGCGATCACATTGAAACCCTCACGGGCATAGACCATTGCGTCGTCTCCGGAAAGTTCCGGGACTGCCAGCACCCGTTCGGACAGCAACGACAACAGAGTGTCCTGCACTTCGAGCGGACACCGCGTGACCTCCTCGAACCGCACGACGCGTCCCTCGGCCATTCCACGCATCATCGGCGCTGGAACCATCGATCGAGTCGAGGGGCCTTCCGCGACGAGCAGTGCATAGTTCCACGAATACCGGATCTGATCCTCGGTCGTGGCGGCACCGCCCTGGATCGTGAGGGTCGAATCCCCGCTCACGGCAGCGGCGATGAGCTCTGACAGTAGCGATTTGGCAGTACCAGGTTCTCCGACCAGCATCAATCCACGTGTCGTCGCCAAGGTGACGAGTGAGCGTTCGACGAGCGATGCGTTGCCTACGTATTTCGGCGCTATTCCCAGCTCGACGTCGCCCATGACGAACGTCCGCGCCGACGTGAGGGTTAGACGCCACCCCGGTGGTCGCGGCCCAGTGTCTTCTTCGGCCAAACGCGCAAGTTCCTCGGCAAACCGCTCCTCAGCCGGTGGGCGCTGGACTCGTGAAGTCACGAGGCGAACCCTGCCAAGTCTGCGATGAGTTCGGAGACCGTCGCACGATCGACATCGTTCAAAGTCCCCCCACGGAGTTCCACCGAAACGAGCTTCTGATCGGGGTACCCGTTGTAAGGGTCTCCCGTCCCCATCCCGGGCTCCAACCCCAGCAGAACAGACACGTCATCGCTGAGCTGGTACAGCAGGCCTTGTCCCCAGGAAGCTGGGTTCTCCCACACCGGTTCCCATCCTCTGTACGTCAACCGCAGTGCCTGACTGGGGCTGGCGGTTACTCCGGTGAATCGACTCAGACCACTCCCGTCGACGTCATCGGGTAGCGGATCGTGGACAGCACGACCCAACTGTGGGAAAGGCTGCAAGATTTCGTAGTCGGCGAACACGTCGGACCACGCGCCCACCGTATCGGGTATGTGCGCGGGGTGTACTAGCCCGATACGGCCCTCCGGTAGCTCGACGGTCTGGTCGTCGATGTCGGCCAAGGTACTGTCCTCCGCGACCCGGAACACGACTGTAGGCAGACCGCTGTCATCGAACGATGCCCACAGCAGTCGCCGTGCAAGGTGAATCAGCAGCGGATGGCCGAGCACGAAGTCGTCGAATTCTGTCCTAGTCCAGCGGCGCCCGGTAACCATCGAACGGTTCAGGCGTTTGATCTGCTCGGCAGCAACAGCTTTCGTTTCTCGCTTAAGCTCGGTGAATCGCTTCTTCGCACTCTCGGCGAGAACAACGTCGTCATTTCTGGTGGGTTTGGGCAGTCCTGACGTCTTCTTACCTCCTCCGTCGAGCACATAAGGCACGAGAGCCTCCGTGAAACCGACGGTGAACATCCGCGTCCCGTAGTCGAAGTTCATAGTGCCGTCCGGCGTCAGATCGAGATCAGGAACGATCCGGTCGGCCAGCTGTTCTCGATCGAGCCCGAGACTGTCGGCCAACTCTGCGACGCGTTGTGCCGCTCCGTTCTTCAACGACTTGAACTTCATTTTTCGGGAGATGTGATCGAGTTCTGTCAACGCGCGGGCTGACCCATGTGCAGCCAGTGCATCGAGACCGAGTTGTGCTCGTGCTGCACCATTCTCACCTGGCCACCGTCTGACGAGGGGTGCCAATCTTGCCACGGTCGAATCGTCGCCGAGCCAACCCAGCGCAAGAATCACCCAGTTGTCCTTCGACGGAGCGCTGGCACCCCACCATCGTTCGAATAGTTCCCACGCGGCCTCGGCGAGCGACGATCGGTCACAGTACGCAGTTACTACATCGAGTCCGGCGTAAGGAGCGTCCGCGGTTCCGATTGCGCACATCGTCAGGATCGTCGACACCGCCGACGTCGGCAGTGCGGCTGATCGATTCTCGTTCAGAATCAGCGGAAGTGAAGAGACATCCACCCAAACCGGAGTTTTCGGTATCCGCTTGGGCAACATCTCGAGCGGGTCGAGATCGACAATGCCGGCGACTACCTGCCCGGCTTCGGGGCCGTACCGGTTCGCTCCGTCGACCACTGTCTCGCGTGAGGTTGTTCTGGCGAGCGCACGCAGGGCGGCGGCAGCATGATCACGTTGAGCACCTGCCGGACCCACTGCGTCTGGAACGAGTAGTGCCACTGCATCTTCAGCGTGTCGGACCAGCCACGCCATCGCAGGTTTGCGGAGATTCTTCCTGGTGGCGAACATCGTCGCATGCACGCGCGCGACATCGATATCGACATATGGCATCAAGTATGGCGCCGCGGCACCTGGATGAGCGCGCGTGAAGCGAAGCATCAGCGGCAGCGCATCGAGTTCGTAGCGAGCGACAACCCGAAGTGGATCCTTGAGCGAGGTTCCGGGCCAGTCCGTCAGGAACGGGCGCGCGATTTCGTCTGGGGCCAGTAGAAAAATCACCCAGGTGTTCCAGTCATGGGTGGAACGCGGTGATACATCCTGCACATACTGTTTGTAATTTTCCCACGTGGTGTAGGAGTAGTCGCTCGGAGTGTTCTTGATTTGTTCGAGTTCACCTGGAAGCCAGACTATTCGGCTGATTTCAGGAGCAACGAGATCACCGATCACCGCGACCTCGAGCGCTTTCTTTCTGTTCGACCATGGCGGCGCGACGAGAATGGGCGGAAGATCCGTGGCCTCGGGCGTCGGCGTCGACAATTCGGCGATCCTTCGCCTTGCAGGCTCGGGAAGTGTAGGCGACAGCTCGGCGGCGATGTCGGGATTCGCCCGCACGTGACGGTCCAACAGGTTGATATCCCTCTCTGCCAATATCTTCAATGCTCGACGTGGGTAATGTTGCATTGCGTGTAGGACCGCGGGCAACGCACTCTTCACGTGGCGACGTTCGACCAGAGCAGTGAAGGCTTCGTCGGTGGGTATCGCCGAGAGCGCCCAGAGGATTCGGAGCAGTGTCGCCTCGTCCCTCATGTGTCCGTACTGGTTTGGTTTGTCGAACGCATCGACCAACAGTCCGGTAAGACCTGCACCTATGCCGTCAACTACTGCCGCAACCATCGCGTCGTCCTCGAGCCAACTGCGCATTGCGTGTGAGTCGGCGACCCGTTCGAGCTGCTGTACCGTGTTCGACGAAACCGTCAGCTGAGTGTTCCAGTGATACCACCGAGCGCGCATTCCCATGATGAGTTCTTCCGACCATCCTTCCTCGGTCGGAAAGATGTACGACGCCGTCAAACGGCGGGTGCTGTTGGTGCGCATCGACGACGCCACCTCTCGGGCTGCGGCGTAGTCCTCGTCAGAGGCTGTCGCCAACAGACCGCGCATACGGTCGAGCATGTGCTCTCGGACCACTTGCGCATCAGGTTCGTCCGTCCGCCCGAGCTGCTCGCGCAGTACATACTCAGGCATCTTGTATCCCGCAGCTGGCGACTCACCGCCGATGTTCGCCACTACAATTACCGCGTCGGGTCCCAGCTCTGACACAGGCACCGAAACATGAACGAACCGCAGGTCGGCCCATTCCAAGAGTGCTTCGACCGCGAAGACCAACCCGTGCCGTGCCACCAACCCGTCCACGAGAAGTGTCGATTGTTGCCGGTCATTATCTGCGTAGCGGCCGAGTATGCAGTACAAAGCAGCTGCACCGACAGCGGAGATCTCACCGGCTTGATACTTCCGGGCGGCGAGGGTGAGCTCGTCAGGATCAGGATCATTGACCAAATACGCTGAACTGAATTCGCCAAACTGGTCGTCGCTGTCGAATTGTCGATCGAGTTCGGCACCGGCTGCGGGATCGACAGGTGCCACGTCGGCGGCAAAACCGCCGCGCCGAGGGTACTTCATCGGCAACCACGACGCGGGCGGCACGGCAGTAGATTCGGTCGTGGTGTGGTTCACGCGTCTCCTCGAGATCCCGGCCCGGTCGGCGGGCGTAGCCAGAATGATAGCGATCCGAACGATCGGCTTGTTCGACATTCCCGAACGCGGCCCCCGACAGCGGTTGCGGTGACGTCCTCCTGCACATTGGCACAGGGCCGAATACGGGATCGACGCTACAAGCGACTGGTCGAGTATCTGCTGCTGCTGACAATCGAGCCGCCGACGGACCGGTGGACTGCCCACGTCGCACGCGGAAATAGCGGCGAGTATCTTGGTTCCGAAGAATGCCGCAAGCTTCCTACCTCCCGACACTCGATTGTCTTGGGCGTTAACATCGACAGATGCTCACTCGAGTCGATCTGACGATGGATTGCACAGACCCCGACCGCTTGGCTACGTTTTGGAAGATAGCCGCTGGATACGTCGATGAGCCACCACCGCAGCCTTTTTCGACCCGGGAGGAGTGGCTGGCCACTTTCGACGACGAAGGCGACGGGATGGGCGGCGCTTGGTTGCACCACCCGCTCGGAGTGGCTCCCCGACTCTGTCTACTACAGGTTCCTGAATCCAAGGTCGCCAAGAACCGATTGCATCTCGATCTCCGGGTATCCGGAGACGGGACCCCAGTTGAGAAGTGGGCGACAATCCTTCGCGAGGTCGAACGACTACTACGCGCGGGCGCCTCAGAATTGGAAAGATTCGAAGGTCACCATGTGAGCATGGCCGACCCAGAGGGCAACGAATTCTGCGTGGCGTGATTCACCCGCCTGCCCGAGATTCTCACGAGAAGGCCTGGCAGTCCGGGTGATTGCCGGGATAGGGCAGAACCTCCTCGAGGGCGAGCCCTATGGCAAAGGCCGTGTGGTCGTCGTACGGCCGCGTAACTATCTGTGTACCGGTAGGGATTCCGTTCCGAGCGAAACCGGTGGGGATTGTCAGCACCGGGCAGTTGCTCAGGATGTTGAAGGTGATGGCCGGTACGGCCTCGAGATAGAATCCCAATTCTGTTCCAGCCACATTGATTCCGTGCCCGACGTAGTCGACGCCGGCAAGAAAGCCATCGGTCACCACTGCCGGAGTGATCAACGCGTCATAGGTGTCGAACAGGGATCCGATCGAGGAATACAGTTCGGCTTCGATCGCGAGTCCGTCGAGGAAAGTCGCGTCACCACGGGTGCGGCGTGCCCATCGCGCGAATTCCTTCGCGTACTCCGTGACCTTGTCGGGGTGCGCGGACGCTTCGGCGGAGATCGATGCACCGAACACGTGATCGTAGTGAATGGCGGCCGCACGCATGATTGCAGCGCGTGACAGGTCGACTTCGATGATCTCCGTGCGTGCGCCCAGCGCAGTGAGGGTGTCCACCAACTTGGCGGTGTTGGCGGCAACGTCCGGATCAACCGGCCAGTCACCCAACGCCGGGATCACGGCGATACGCATTCCTGTCAACGAATGCGTTGCGAGGCCGGGCAGCGGCGATGCCGGCACATGCGAGGCAATGTCAGTGGAAGTCGGTCCCGCGATGACCGACTGCAGTGTGAGGCAGTCACTTACGGTGCGAGCCATCGGACCGCAGTGGCAGTAGCGATCGAGATTGAAGGGCGGATCGACGGGGACACGGCCGTGCGGTGGCTTGAACCCGACAATTCCGTTGAGAGACGACGGAGTTCGGATCGATCCTGCAACATCGGAACCGGTAGCCAAGTGCGTCATACCGGTGGCAAGTGCGACTGCCGATCCGCCGGAAGACCCGCCGGAGGAGTATTTCGTGTTCCACGGATTGCGAGTGACGCCCCACAACTCGGACTGTGTGAACGCGGCCGAGGAGAATTCCGGGGCCGTCGATCGCGCGTGGACGATGGCACCGGCGTCGACGATCCGCTGCACGAAAGTCGAAGTGTGGGTGGCGATCAAGTCCTCATAGACCTTGGACCCTTGAGTCCACGGTTGGCCTTGTACCGGTTCATCCTCTTTCACCACAACGGGAACACCGGCGAGCGGAAGGCTGACATCCGAGCCGCGGGCGTAGTGGCGTTCCGCTGACTTCGCTTGTGCCCGTGCAGTATCGAAGAAAGTGTGTCCCACTGCATTCAAGGTCGGGTTGAGCGCCTCGATACGTTCGATGGTGGACTCGAGCACTTCCACCGGAGACAGCGATTTGTCCCGGTAGCGTTCGAGCATCTCGGTCACATCCATGAATGTCGAAACGGGTGTCTGGCGCATATCTGTTGTCCTGCCTCTATGAAGGTTTTGTGTAGGCGGCTAGGTTGTCAGTTCGTGCTTTGCCACGACGGGGTTGCGGAATGTGGCGAGCAGCATTGCGAGAGTGGCGATTCCCGCGGCCATCCAGAAGACCGTTTCGGAACCGGAGTGGTCATGAATGCGTCCACCCGCGAACGCGCCGAGGGCGATGCTTGCGTTGAAGACTGCAACCCACAGAGCCGCAGCGGCCTCTCGGTGAACGGGGGCTGCTTGTGCGATCCATGTTTGAGTACTCACCGATACACCACCGTAGAAGAGGCCCCAAGCCGCCATGAGCAGAGCAGCTGTGATCAAGGTGGTAGCCGAGATCGGGAACAGGGCAAGGGTGATCGCTACTCCCGCGCTGAGGATGACGACCACAGTCTTCGGAGACTTGGTGGCAGATGGCCCGGCTATGAAGTTGCCGACAACGCCCAGAACCCCGTAGATCAAGAGCATCGTGCCGATCTGCGCAGGGTGCAATCCTGCGAAGAACTCCAGCCCCGGACGCACATAGGTGTACGCCGCGAAATGAGCGGTGACGATGAGCGCGGTAATCGCGATTCCGACCCGGACTCCCGGGTTCCGAAAAGCCACCACGAGACTGCCGAGCGACAAAGCTTGATCAGCTGGCATCACGGGTAGGACAGCGAACATGGCGAGCGCGATCAGCGTCGCGGCGCAGCTGAGAGTCCAGAATGCCACGCTCCACCCGGCCGCTGCTCCGATATACGTCCCCGCAGGGACACCGAGAACTGAGGCAACCGCGATTCCGCTGAAGATGATCGTGGTCGCCAACCCGACGGATCTGGAACCCACCAATTTGGGTGCCAGGCTAGCGGCGAGTGCCCAGACTCCGCCCATGCTCACACCGAGTAGGACGCGAGCAACAGCGAGGACAGCGAAGCTTGGTGCGAGAGCCGTGAGGGCGTTCGCCGCGGCGACTACAAGCATCAGAACGATAAGCGTCGACCGACGATCGAAGCGCCGGGTCACGATGGGCACAAACGGGGCAGTGGCCGCTGCCACCAATCCGGTAATGGCCAGTGAGAGCCCGATGGTCCCTTCGCTTTCCACCAGGTCAGCACCGATCGGGGTGAGTAGCCCGACCGGCATCATCTCTGCCGCGACAACGATGAAGGTGGACGCTGCGATCAGGGCGACCGCAGCCCAGTGGTTCTCGATGGTGTGTGCGTGGGTTGAGGACGTGGGCGCGGGGCTGTTTTGCCCGGGCGCGGAATGTGGCATGTAACCAGAGAAGCTCCCGCACGCCCAAGGATCAACGGCGAATCGCTCATCCAACCATTAGCTCAATTCATCGATGAGCCATGATGGAGTGGTCGAATGAGTCGAGGGTCGGAGTGAAAATGTCGGAGCCTCCGATGCGTGAGATCGAGTGTTTCCTCGTTCTCGCTGAAGAACTGCACTTCGGTCGCACCGGCGAACGACTGTTCATCTCCCAGGGCCGAGTCAGTCAGCTGATCAGCGGGTTGGAGCGTCGTATCGGCACCAGCCTGGTGGCGCGCACCAGTCGCCGCGTACGCCTGACTGAATTCGGTGCCGAATTTCTTGCGTCGTTGGCTCCCGCGCATCGTGCGCTTGTCGGAGTAATCGAGGACGCTCAGTCACGAGCACGCAACATGCCGACGCCGCTTCGGGTGGGTTTCCAAGGAGCAATTTACGATTCGATCGCGGCTGCTGTCTCTCGTTTCGAGATACAACATCCGCAAACTTGCGTGACCATCAAAGAATTACCCCTGGGTGATCCGTTCAGTGATGTACTCGCCGGGCGAATCGATGCGGCAGTGGCACTTCTCCCCGTAGATGAGCCCGAGCTGACAACCGGGCTCGTCTTTTCTCGACAGCCCCAGACCCTGGCCGTCTCAGTCCATCACCCGTTCAGTGAACTGGGCGTGATCGACGCCGAGCAGTTGGCGCAGATCTGTCTGGTACCCATCACCGGCCCAGCCCCCGACTATTGGCAGCGTGTGAATTCCCCGAGCACGACGCCGGGCGGAGCCACGATTCCCACGCAGGGCGGGGCGAGCACCGTTCAGGAAGGCCTGTCGCAGGTCGCATTCAGTCAGGTCGGCCTCATCCTGTGCGCAGCAACCGCTACATACAGCCAGCGCTCGGACATCACATTCGTACCGATCAACGGATTACCCGAATCTGCTTTGGGCCTCGTGTGGCGTACCGATCTCGAAAGCCCACGACTCCGCGCTTTCGCGAAAGCGATCGAGGAAGCACACACCTGTTCCGCCTGACGGCGATCAGCCAAGTCGCGGAAGGACTCCGGGACGTGGGGATGCATCGCGTGTGGGATGATCGCGCCATGTCTGCGATCACCGACTACTTCACCGCGCGCACGGATGAGCACGCCACCTCCGCCCTCGAGGGACTCGTCGACTTGGAACCAGCGGTGATCGAGGCGAACGATGCCTCTCGCCCGCGGATTCAGTTGGCTGCGGATGGGACTTCAGTTCTGCAGGCGAAAGGCGTCGATCCGGTTGTCGCGCTCGGCCGACTGGAAGCAGCCCTCACCGCTCGCCCCTACAACGAGGTCGCCAAAGGTCCACGCTGCGGGAAACTCGTCGCAATGAGCGACGACGGCGACACCCTCGTGCTCACGGTTACCGACGAATTACGTGATGCACTAGCGGAATTGAACGCTGAAGGCGTCGCCGCCGCTGCGGCGGCCTGGGCAATCGACGAGACGAGTGAACCGTCGGAGGACTCAGTGCCGTTCCTGACCGCCTTCGCCGAACTAGCGACCAGAGCTGTGGCTCAGGGCGAACGGATGTACGGCTACGTCGTCATCTGAGCTTTGCGACTCCGCCGACCTGATTGGAAGGCTGTTCGTCTTCGACAACTCCAGATCTGACCGTCACCCCGGGATCTGCATGGCCAGATCGTTGCGGTCGAAGTCGGAGAACTGCTGGGTGTCAGTGCAGTATCCACAGCTCGCTCCGAAGAACTCGGTGCGGGCGTTCGGATCGTCGAGTAGCCAGTACCGCAGCCACGCCGTGCTCGGCCCGCGCATATCGCCGCCGTTGATCGCCGTACCGAAGTGCGTGGCACCGCGCAGTTCCAGATACTCGGCAGGCACGTGGTCTGCGTCCTCGTACATCGCCCGCACGATCGCCGGCCAAACGATTGCGTCGGCCTGGCCGGCCAGATAGAGAACCGGCTCGTCGATGAGGTCGACATCATTGAGCGGGCCAGGCTGGATCGCGACGGCAGTGTCGACGCGGTCGTCGATCGCCGCATTGATCGCCGCAGACCCGCCCTGCGAGTGCCCCACCGCACCAATGTGTTCCAGGTCGACTTTGCCGAAGAAGACGCTCGACGGGCTGGCCGCCTTGTCCGCGATGAGGTCGATTCCCGACCGCATGGTGATGGCGAAGTTGCTTGCCGGTGTATTGGCGGCGACCACGATGAATCCGTGGCTGGCGTAGTGGCGCAACAAGGAGGTGTACGCACCTGGGAGCACACCGGTCCCGTTCCCCCAGATCACAACAGGGTGCTTCTCGCCGCGCGCGCCGAGCTGGCGCGGGTAGTACAGAGTGTGTACCAACCCGATCGAGACATTCGGCGTGTACGGCCCTGCACTCGCCCAGTCGTGCCCGACGCTCGGGATGCCGGGCGCATCGGCAGCCGCTGTTCCGGTTGCGCCCGTGAGTCCTAGCGTCGCGCACAACGCAACCGCCGCTGCAGCATTCACGAAATATTTCAGAGATTTTCGCATGAAGGAAAACCTTTCGAAGTTGATCCGGAGTGACGCGTATTACATATTTACGGCAAGGTGAACCGTCGGCTTTGTTCGAGGAAACGGACTATCCCAGAAGTGTTGTGTCTGTAGACAAAATAATCGTTCTCGGTGTATGAGCAGCCGCCGCGAATACGCAAAGTCCCAGAGAGATCGACTCCGCCTACAGCTTCCGCGCCGATTGCTCGGCACACAGCCGTAGGAAATGTTCGACGACCTGCGTGTTCTGGCCGTCCTTTGCCACGGCTGCGATCTTCCGTGGCGGCAGTTCGAGTATCTCGCCCACAGTGCAGCCGCGTTCGGATGCTCGCTCGGCACTGGAGAGTTCGAGGATGACAGCACCGATCCCTTCGTATGCGAAATCCGCGAAGGCATCGCGATGCTGTGACCTCATCACGAAGGCATGGTCGATTCGCGGTTCGATCGAACGCAGATGGCGATAGACATCGGAAGTTTCGAACCGCGGTGCGACGACCAAGCCGATACGCATGAGGTCCTCGCCGATGAATACCCCGTCGACCGGTGGCGGGGTGCCGGGCGGGCAGACAAGGCGCAACTTGTGGTCCGGAAGGCGCACCATTCGAGTCCCGGGAACGCCGGTGGGCGGCGACTCCATTATTGCCACGTCAGCGGTGCCGGCCATGACCGGGTGAATCGCATCGGCCACAGATGACCCCGGCGGAACCGAGATGGTGATTCTCAGGTTCGGCACCTCCGAGCGCAGCGCTCCGAGCAGCACCGCTGTGGGATCGTCCGCAAGGCTCGCTGTCGTGGCAACACTGAGGTGGGGGACCGCTGACAGTAAGAACTCGCGCTCGACCACTAATCGGTCGAGCGCGGCCAGCGCTTCGCGTGCTGGATCGATGAGATTCCGTCCGCGCGCAGTCAGCGTCGCGCCGGCCCGGCCCCGATTGAAAAGCCGTCCTCCGATGCGTCTTTCGAGTCGCGCAATTGATTGAGAGACGCTCGATGTTCCTGTGAACTGGTTTGCCGCTGCTGCCGTGATACTGCCGTGTTCGACGACCGCGAGGAAGTCTTGTAGCTGCCGCGGATCGATTCGCGGGGGCGCGGACTCTCCGAAGTTGCTCATCCGGCGTTCCCCATTCCACCTTCGTCACGTAATCGGCTGGTCGTCTCGATAAACGCTTGTGCCGCAGGCGATGGCGTCGAACCGTGGAACATCCAGATATCACGAGTGAGCGGGGGCCGAGTACGACACAGCACCACACCTTCGCCGACTGTATCGGCGACAGATTCGGGAAGGAAGGCGACGCCGACTCCCGCGCGTACAAGTGGGATCATCGAGGCCACAGAGATAGTCTCCGCAACCACCGCCCCGTCCACAGTGCCTTCGCCCAGGCGTTCCGCCAACAGTCGCCGAGTGACATCGTCACGCGGGCTGGTGATCAATCCGATTCGCAACAGATCCGTCAACGCCGCTACCCCCTCGCCTTCACTTCGTGCGGCGGGCACCAGCGCAACGATTCGTTGCCGGCCGAGAAGGATACGTTCAACACCCTCGTCGAACACCTCGTCCACCCCGAGGCCGATATCAGCCTGACCCGAGGCGACCACCGTTCCGATTCCGTCGGTGTCGTTGCTGAGCATCGTCACCGCAACATTGGGAAACTTGCTTTTGAACGCACCGAGGGCCGTGGCCGCCGGATCACGCGCCAATGTTCGCGGACATACGACCGTCAGCCGACCCCGCTGCACGACGTTCAATGGATGCAAAGCGTGATCCAAATCCCGGTATGCCCGAAGTACTTGGGCCGCCGGACCTGTCAGATCGCGTCCAGCGTCGGTCAGGGTGACTCCCCGCGAGCCACGGCGGACGAGCGTCAGGCCGCACTCTTTCTCCATTCTGGCGAGAGCCTCCGAGATTGTCGGCTGGCTGACCCCCAGTCCGCGAGCAGCAGCGGAAATGCTGCCCCGATCAGCAAGGGCGAGAAAGTATTCCAGATGACGCCGGTCCATTGGGATTCCCTTCTCATGGAAGTCCGCGTGCGCGCCCGATTCTGCGCCCGTCAGCCATAGGTAAACCCTATGGCATACCTCTCGAATGTGGCGTAGACGGGAAGAAGAATCCCGTGATCTGCTTCACATATGAACGCAGTGAGCAACAACCCGGGGAGCTTCGACCAGACGCACCCGTCTGCTTTTGTCGAGCACCTATCGCCGCCTGTGAGCACTACGAAGAAGGCGCCGAAATGACCGAAACCATCACCGCTATTTCGCCATCCGGCGCTACGTCACCCCGTTCCGCGAGTCGGGCACGCTCTGAGCCGAAGCCCGCTCGACAGCGTCGATCCGGCACGCGACGCACCATCGGGGTACGACTGGCCCAGGCCGCACTGCTTTTGGTCCTACTCGGAGCGTGGCAGCTCGTCGCATCGCAAGGTTGGATCGAACCAGTTCTGGCCAAAACGCCAGGAGAAGCCTGGAACTACTTCACCGCAGCAGTGCAGTCGGGGGAGATTTCGACGAACTTGCGTGCCACGATGGCTGCCGTCGTGATCGCTTGGATCCTCGCTAGCGCGGTCGGGGTGGCGGTAGGGCTCTCTCTCGGACTACTTCCGACCCTCGAACGCATCATGAGTCCGTTTCTGGATGCGGCGAATGCCATGCCACGTCTTGCGCTGGCACCTCTGCTTATCGTCATCTTCGGGATCACGATGACGGCAAAGGTCGCTCTCGCGTTCACACTCGTCTTCTTCATCGTCTGCTCGAGTGCACGAGCCGGTGTGAAGTCAGTGGACGACGAATGGCTCCGACTTTCCACTGTCCTGAATGCCAGTAAGACACAGGTGTTCTGGCACATTCTCCTCCCCGTCGCGACACCTGGCATTTTTGCCGGTCTTCGGTTGGGGCTGATCTATTCACTGCTTGGCGTCGTGGGTTCTGAACTGATCTCGTCACGGGACGGGCTGGGCCAGCTTGTGTCGATCTACTCGGCCCAGTTCCGGATGGAAGCGGTCTACGCGATCCTCATACTTCTCGCAATCGTCGCAGTCGTCCTCAACCAGGCCATGAACTTCGCCGAGCGCTACCTCCTTCGGTGGCAGCCCCCGGCTCGACGATGACAGGAATCATCATGGATACCAACGTGATTACACCCGCAGTCCAACTCGACGGACTGACGATATCCTTCCCCTCGCCCGACGGGTCGGCGAAAACTGTGGTCGATAATCTCGACCTCACAATCCCTCGCGGACAGTTCGTGAGCCTGGTCGGCAGGAGTGGTTGCGGCAAGACCACCCTGCTCAACGCGCTCGCTGGATTGGTGGACGCAACAGAAGGGAAGACCGAGGTCCTCGGCACAACGCCATTCGACGCTCGTTCTCGGATGGGCTTCATGATGGCCCGAGATGCGCTGTTCCCGTGGCGAACAGCGCAGAAGAATGTGGAGTACGGTCTCGAATTGAGGGGAGTACCCAAGGCGGAGAGACGAACTCAATCCGCGCGCTGGCTTGCGGCCGTTCAAATGTCCGAGGCGTCACGGCTGTGGACTTGGCAACTCTCCCAAGGGATGCGCCAGCGTGTCGCGTTGGCCCGAACGTGGGCTCTGGATCCGGACATCTTGTTGATGGACGAACCGTTTGCCGCCCTCGATGCGCAGACCCGAGTCGAAGTACAGCGAGAATTCCTCGAGCTTTGGCAATCCCAGGTAGGCCGGACGGTCATCTTCGTAACCCACGACCTCGGCGAAGCCATCTGTCTCTCCGACCGCGTTCTGCTGCTCGGGGCCGGCCGGGTGATCGACGACGTCTCCATTGACATCGAACGCCCCCGCGAACTCGAAACCCTCACCGCCGAACCTCGATACATCGAAATCTTCAACCGGCTGCGTGGTCAGCTCGACCACTGATGTGCCCAGCCAACTCAGCTTGATTACTGATGTGCCCAGCCAACTCAGCTTGATTTCTGATGCGCCCAGCCAACTCAGCTTGATTTCTGATGCGCCCAGCCATCAAGGAACAGGAATCCCATGAAACTTCGACCTTTTGTCGGCACAGTCATTGCAGCGTCCCTACTGCTTTCCGCGTGTGGAGGGGGAGGGCGTCCGAACGACGGTAGCGTCGCCATCGGGGTCTACCCTGCGAGTGCTTTGTCCCTACCTGTCTACGTCGCCGTCCAACAAGGAATGTTCGACAAGGAAGGCCTCCACGTCGAGCTCATCGACGGAAAGAACGGGCCCGAACTCATCAGCGGTCTCATCGGCGGTACAACCGATCTCGCGGTCGGAGCACCCGGAACCGTCGTTCCGGCCATAGAGCAAGGGCAGAGTCTGCGGCCACTGTCCCCGTACGGGTCGATCGATCTTGCCATCGCCGTGACGAAAGACAGCGGCATCACCACCATCGAGGATTTGCCCGGCAAGCGGATCGCCATACCGTCACGTGGCGGCGCGGCCGAGCAATTCGTCAATCAGCTTCTCGCAGAACGAAACATCGACGCATCCACGGTGCAATTCATCGCAGCGGCACCCACCGCGAGTCAGATACCACTCGCGCGAAAGGGCGACATCGATGCCGCCGTTCTCACCGCTGCCAGCCAAGCCGTATTCGATGCTCAAGGAATACCGATGACGGCGATTACAGAAGTAGACCCGGTGGGCTCTGAGGGCGTGAGTTCATACGGCCTGGGCACGGTGCTCGTCACGACAGCCACATTCGCTGAATCCGATGCTGCTGCCCCCGTTTGTGCGGCGCTCGAGGCCGCAGCAGGGTGGATAGCCGATCCCGCGAACGAGCAAGCAGGAGCTCAACTTCTCACCGAGCGAATGAATGTTCCTGCTGACAAAGCCAACCAGGTGTGGGCTTCGCAGAAGACCCTCTGGCCGGTCGAGATTTCAGCCGACCGATGGACCCAGAACGTCGCATGGGTGAACAACCAGACCTCGGGCAAGTCCGACGCAGACGTCCCTTTCGACCCCCTCTGCTGACCAACGCCCCCCATACACAATCCAGTTCGTCTACTACGAAAGAGAAGAAACGATGACACAACTCGCTGACCAGTCAACACAATCCGAGTCCCAGCACGATCGCCGGCAGCTCACCGAGGCTTGGTCTGCAGTCACCGACAGTCTTGCGACATTCGGTTCGACAGCTGCCGCCACAGGATCGCCGCTGGACAGCGCCGAAGGCGTACGGCACGCACTTCGCCTGTTCGGATACCTCGCCGAGATGAATATCGAACGCCAAGACGTGCTCCGACCTGAACTCTTCACTCTGATGTCACCGATGCGAAAGTTCTGGGGAGACGGCATCGACGTCGACTACTGGACTGCGATGATCGACCCCAACGAGACATACCGTATTCACGGTAACCGTGGCACAGTGCCGTACGTCGCCGTCCTCGCCAATCGCGTCGGTGCGTCTGGGACCGACCGGGTCGCCGACAACATCGTCATCGACGACAAGGTGTGTGACGCGGACGGCAACTTCGAGATCTTCGTCGCACAAGAGCTGGAGGGGCGCAGCGGCATTCGGCTGGATGAGCGCTGCTTCGACGTTGTAGTGCGTGTGTATCACAAGACGCGTAACGCGGAGATCGATCCCGTTCTCCACATCGAGCGCCTCGGTCCGCCGCCTGGTGCACGCCCCGAACTCGACACGGCGTGGCTGGCCCAGCGCCTCACGAAACTTGCTCGTGGCATGGACGTGAGCCTTCGACGCAGTCTTCAGCTCATCGAAACACTCAGTCAGTCTCCCAACGAGATTCGCGTGACCTCGGAGCAACGAGGGTGGGGAGACTTCTACGGCACCAGCTCCAACCAATACATTGCCGGCTGGTGGTCACTGAAAGACGCTACTGCCGTAGACATTACGTTCACCATCCCCGACTGCACCTACTTCGGAGTGATGCTGTACAACCACTGGTTCGAGTCCTTCGAGTACCGCGACCACACCGTCAACCTCAACGACGCACACTTCGAGCGCAATGACGATGGAACCGTGACAATCCGCATCGGGGGAGCAGAAGGTGACAGAAATCGATTGAACCCCTGCAACCACACCGAAGGCATCCTGTTGGCGCGCTGCCTGGAACCTGCTGAGGATGTCACTTCGCCTCATGTGGAGATCATTCGATGACCCACGAAGTAGACCTGCCGTTGGCAGGTGTCCGAGTAGTGGAGATCGGTCAACTGATCGCAATACCCAGCGCCGGGCAGCAGTTGTCCGATCTCGGCGCCGAGGTCATCAAGCTCGAGCCCCCTGGCGGTGAACCGGCCCGACAAATCGACGCCGATTACGCACGCGGCATCTTCTACGGGTACAACCGTGGAAAGCGTTCAATCTGCCTCGACCTCAAAGACTCCGCCGATCTGCAGCGAGCTCGGGATTTGATCGCGTCGAGCGACATCTTGCTGCACAATCTGCGCCCGGGAACGCTTGATCGACTGGGATTCTCCTCTGCCGAACTCCAACGTCTGCGACCGGAAATCATCAGCGTATCGGTGAGCGGGTACGGGGCGGAGGGCCCGTCCGCCACCCGCGCCGGGCTCGACATCGCTGCGCAAGCAGAGAGCGGACTGATGTCGGTGACGGGTGAGGCGGAGGGCCCGCCACAGCGTGTGGGCGCACCGGTCATAGATCATGCAACGAGCTACGTCGTCGCCCAAGCGGTACTGGCAGCGCTACTGCGGCGCGATCGCACCGGCAAGGGCTCCTCTGTCCGAGTTTCCCTGCTCGACGTCGCAATCCACTTGCAGACCGCCAACTGGATCGAGTGGCAAGTATCAGGAAAGTCTATGAGCCGCAAAGGGAACGGACAACCAAGCGTCGCACCTGCCGCAGACGTCTTTCGTGCCGTCGATGGCGAGCTGGTGATCAGCGGCTACCAACCACGAGCCTGGATCGAACTGTGCAAGGCGATCGACTTACCAGAGTTGGCCGACGACCCGCGGTTCTCTACCAACACACTGCGCGTGGAAAACCGTGCAGTCCTCGTCGCCACGATCGAGAAGCAGCTGTGCCACCGCAGCGCCGCTGAGGCGGTAGAGCATCTCACCGCAGCCGGAGTGGTTGCAGCGCTTGTGCGTGACTACGACCAGGTAATCTGCGCCGACGATGTGATTGCGAACCGTACCTTCATCCCCGGCACCAACGAACGTGGCGAGCAATATTTGACGCCTGCCATGCCCTATCGCGCCGAACCTCCGATGGCACGAACTGATCCCTCGCAGGTCCCGGCCTTGAACGAGTGGGCGTCGTCGATGGGCTGAATGCGTCACTCTGGCCGAAAACCACTTGGCAACAACGTAACTGACAAACCGATATCCATGCATCATCGAGGAGATGTCCAGTGCTGACAACCGCATTTACCGAGACGTTCGGAGTTCGTCACCCCATCGTCCAGGGCGGCATGCAGTGGGTGGGGAGAGCAGAACTCGTAGCGGCAGTTGCAAACGCCGGCGCGCTCGGCATGCTCACTGCTCTGACACAGCCGACGCCTGACGATCTTGCCCGAGAAATTTCCCGCACGCGCGAGCTCACCGACCAACCGTTCGGAGTCAATCTCACAATCCTCCCGACGATCACACCTCCGCCTTACGATGAGTATCGCAACGTGATCATCGACTGCGGAGTGAAAGTCGTCGAGACAGCCGGATCTTCTCCCGCACCCCATCTGCCGCACTTTCACGCCGCCGGCATCAAGGTCCTCCACAAGTGCACCAGCGTCCGCCACGCGGTCAAAGCCCAGGCCCTCGGCGTCGACGGCATCAGCATCGACGGGTTCGAATGCGCCGGGCATCCAGGGGAAGACGACGTACCTGGTCTCGTTCTCATCGCTGCAGCAGCAGAGCGGATCAGCATTCCCATGATCGCGTCCGGTGGATTTGCCGATGCGCGGGGATTAGTGGCCGCCCTGGCGCTTGGCGCCGACGGCATCAACATGGGCACTCGGTTCATGTGTACCGAGGAGTCCCCGATTCACCGCAACATCAAAGAGGCGATAGTTGCTGCCTCCGAGGTGGACACCGAGCTGATTTTCAGGTCACTGCGCAATACCGCTCGCGTAGCACGCAACAGCATCAGCCAAGAAGTTGTCGAAATTCTCTCCAGTGGTGGCAAATTCGAAGACGTTCGACATCTTGTTGCCGGTGCGCGAGGCAGAGCGGTGTTCGACAGCGGCGACCCTGAGGCTGGCATCTGGACGGCGGGGACTGTGCAAGGATTGATTCACGACATCCCCACAGTGGGTGAATTGGTGGAACGTATTGTCGCAGAGTCCGAAGCACTGATTGCCGGACGGCTTGCCGGCCTCCTGGATCCTGTCAGCGCCTGACTACGTCCCGAACCCGCTGAGCGCTACGTCGGCCAGTTCTTCGCGCATGATCGCTGCCGTTGCGCTCGCCGACCCGCCCGCCGCCGTACCTCGTCGTCGATGCGTCGTGCGGTGACGGTGAGCTCTTCCGGATCGCCTCGCGGCTTGTCATCGCGCTCGATCGTTTCGGGTGCATCCGGACGATCATTGACGTTAGGACGAGGAAAGCGCAGGGCGGAGCCGACGAGACGAATGTTTCGAGCTTCTGCCCATCCGGCGCCCCGAAGAAGTAGCTCACGGCCCGCCGTCGCCGACATCCGCGTTCAAAGGACCTATCGTCCTTCAAGTTTCGCGGCATCCAAGGTGTCGATGAGAGTTCGGTCTGCACCGGCAGGGATTAAGGCGTCCCGAATCTATTGCGGGCCTGCAGCATTGCATCAACTGAGGGCCGCCTCGCGTCCTTGGATGGCTGAGACGACAAGATTGCTCTTGGGCAAACTCGTTCCGGAATCTACGGCGTCGACCCATGCGCTTGTTGTTGCGACGGCAGCGAAGTTCGAATGCAAAAGAATCATGAGGGTCTCGTGCAGGGACTGCGCCGATACCTGACCTGCTTCGTTGGCCAGATGGATCGCACCGCTGGCATCTGACAAAATCTCGGCGGCGAACCCGAGAGCTTCCGCTTCCACGGCGGTGCCGAGGTCGCAATTGTTGGTCATGTACCCGACGATCGTGATGGTGTCGATGTCTTTCGCGTGCAGCCAATCGGCTGTATCGGTGCCGGCGAAGACGCTCGCGTACTGCTTGTGGATGCGCTTGGTTTCCGGATCGAGGTGATCCTCGAGCGCTGGGTGAAGTGACCATCCGGGCGTACCTTCGACAAAGACCGGGGCGCCCTCGGGCATCCGATGTTGCACGACGACGACGGGAAGGTCATTCGCGCGAGCGACCTTGACGGCGCTGAGGATGTTGGCCAATGACTCCTCACGCGGCGGGTACTGGATCTGCAGTGGACCGTCGAAGTATTCCTGCTGTACGTCGACGACGATAAGGGCACGGCGAGGTGTAGGCACTTTCATCACTCCTGGAAGGTCGGTCGGGTTCGGTTTCGTATCGGCGATCCTGACGGTCGTCTTCCATTGTTCGGTAGGTGTCTATGCATCCGTGAGTGGCACGGGTGCATACTTTCGATGACTTTGCGCCATGATGTGGAAGAGACCAAATGCGAATCGCCGTCTATGCGTTCGACAGCATCACGATGTTTCATCTCGCAGCGCCGTTGATGGTGTTCGGTGAGGTGGGCAGGCTCGGGCTCGCACCTGACTGGGAAACCAGGTTGTGGTCCGATCGCGCGGGCGCGGTTCGGACCGTCGAGGGATACTCGGTCGGCGATGTGGCGGGACCGCGGACACTCGATTGGGCCGACATCGTGATCATCCCTTCCTGGCCGCTACCACTTTCACCGATCAGCGAGTCATTGCGAGCCAAGCTGTGCCGGGCGCACGCTCGCGGCACCCCGATCGTGGGGTTGTGTCTCGGCGCTTTTGCCGTCGCCGACGCCGGACTCCTCCATGGTCGCTCGGCCGTCACGCACTGGGAGATGATGCCCGCGCTCGCTAAAAACCATCCAAGTATCCGCTTGGACGAGTCGGTGCTCTATATCGACCACGGCGACGTGATGACGTCCGCGGGGACGGTGTCGTCGGTCGATGCTTGTCTGCACCTTGTGCGCAAGCACCTCAGATCCGCAGTTGCCACCCGCGTGGCGAGAAACCTGGTCGTCGCGCCGCATCGAGAGGGTGGTCAGGCCCAGTACATCGAGAGACCGCTTGCGGAACCTGCGGGCGACACAGCTGTTGCAGACGTGCTGGAATGGGCGCTCGGACGCCTGGACGAGCCGCTGTCTGTCGACCGCCTCGCAGGTCAGGCGCGGATGAGTCGACGAAACTTCATACGGCAGTTCCGTCTTGTCACGGGAACCACTCCGGCACGCTGGATTCTCCAGCAACGACTGAGCGAGGCGCGAGTTCTCCTGGAGACGACCGGTTGGAGCATTGACGCAATTGCGCTGGCGTGTGGGTTCGGAAGCACGGTGACCTTTCGACAGAACTTCACATCCGCGTTTGCGACCGCACCTTCCGCCTACCGGAAGCAGTTCGCTGACCACTCCCACAACGATCGCGTCGGAGAAACCGCGACGTCCGTTGGTTCAGGAGGGCGAATACGGAGGGGATGATGCGCCGCGCGCCCTAGATACGACCGATTCGCTTGCCCTCACTATGTGAAGCAGCAGGCCAGCTCTCTGCCCTTAGCGAGCGGCCCGCTCCAGCCACATACGTCGGGAGTACGTGTACTTGAACCGCTCTTGGACTAATACGAAGCCGGACGCCCGCCCAAAAATGCCTCGACGCTCTGTTCGAATTCCATCGCACGTATCGCGTCGCTTCAATGTCACCAACGGGTGAGTTGACGCACGCACAGCTCTTTCCACTCGTACTGACGATCTGGCGCGCGCTGCTAGACGATGCGGTGAACCCGGACGGGATCATGCACCTATCGGATAATCTCAAGCTTGGAGCACTGGCGAAGCATGTTGAGAGCGTGGGCGTCGCCCTAGTTTCGGTAGGAGTTTCTCGCATTCGCTTTGGCGATCCCGTGTTGACCGTTTGGCGTATCCCAGGATTGCCGTTTCGGGTTGTCCGGCATCGAGTGCGAGGCAGTCCACCGAGAGTTGAGGCCCTGGATGAGCGTCTGGCCGGCCCACTTCACCCTTGTCGCCTCCCGAAGCTGGTGATCATCTCACTTCGGTGTCGCACCGAATGATGGTGCCAGTTGTGTGGCAATAGGGTTCAGGTTGAGCTTGTCCGGGTCCACCTTGGGCTTGTCGTCCCAAGGCTGGGGGGTATTCGGGTCCGCGAATACGACGCGGTTGGCGCTCCGAACCCCCGTTTCACTGCCTTGCGGCGCCAGGCAGCTGGCCGCGACGTTGACCGGGAAGTCCTGCTGAGTGTCGTCGAAGTTCGGGTCTTTGCGCTTCATCTCGTCGAGGATCGCCATAG
This sequence comes from Rhodococcus sp. MS13, assembly GCF_013277835.1. NCBI lineage: Bacteria > Bacillati > Actinomycetota > Actinomycetes > Mycobacteriales > Nocardiaceae > Rhodococcus > Rhodococcus sp. MS13. The sequence goes on along the minus strand of NZ_VBTL01000010.1, from coordinate 15,047 downwards.
TCCCTTCGTATCCGACCGTGCAGGGGAACGGCGCATTGGTCTCGAGGACAAGTCCCTGACGTTGAGACGGTCCGTCTGCCTCAATGGCGGACGGTATTCCGGCGGCGAGGCCGGGCATGAAGATCAGAAGGGGTTGCAGTGCAATGGTTCGTGGCGCCAATGTTCGTGCTGTGGAAGCAAGGTTGCTCAGGTCTGTCGTCAGACTCGGACCCCCGTCACGGACGAGAGCCCCGACCTGTTCGCTGGCCGGTATGCCGTTGTCGATCACGCGTCGGATGTCGGGGTCGCTGGTGCGCAATTGCGCAGCCAGTGCGTCGAGGTCGGTGCTGAACTGCTTGATCGCCGACGATTGATCGGATTGCGTCGTGAGTACCGTCTGGCTGTCACGGATCAGTCCGAGGGTCTGGGGAAGGGTGTCGAGGCCCGACTGGGAAATCCCCGACAGCGAGTCGGCAAGTACCTGCAGATCTTCGCCCTTGCCGTTGAATGCCGCGCCGAGTTCCTTCGCGACGGTGTGGAGTGCGTCGACCGGAACGGAGTGCACCAGACCGTTGGCGCTGGTCAAGACGTTCTCGATGGGGATCGGCGTGGTGGTCTCGCCCACGGCGATCACCGAGCCGTCTTCGAGGAACGGGCCCTGGTCGGTATCGGGCTGAAGGTCGACGTACTGCTCACCGATGGCTGAGCGATTGGCCACCACGGCTCGCGCGGATGCCGGAATCTGTGGAGCACTGCTGTCGATCAACAGGTCGACTTCGATTCCGTCGGACGTGAGCGACATGTCGCCGACGCGTCCGACGGGTACACCGCGATAGGTCACTTCGGCGTTGGTGAAGATGCCACCGGACGTCGCCAGTTCGGTTTTGACCGTGTATTGGCCGAATCCCAGAAGATTGTCCAGCCGTACGTATTTCGCTCCGACATAGATCAAACCGAGGAGTGCAACCACGACGAGTGCGACCAGCTGCCACTTGGCGAGCTTCGACATCACCATCGCGTGCCTCGGGTCGATTCGGCTGAGCGCCCCACCGGCGCCGGAGTGTTCGACTTGCGGTCCCTGTTCAATGCGGAATTACGCATGAGCATTATCGAAATCAGCTGCAGACGCCCGATCGGGTTCGCTCCTGAAGCGTGAAGATTTCCCGTCGATCTTGAGAGCCTTCCACAGGACTCTCGAGACCCGGTTCATCAATCCGAGTTCGTCCGCGAGTAATCGGACATCGCCGAAGTACCCGCTCAACGCCTTACGTGATGCAGGGGACTCCCAGAACAGCTCCTTCTTCACCGACTTCGGGATCTCGAAGGTTTCGAAGAACGACTTCGGTGGAACGGCGATCACGTCGCACAGGACCCGCATGATGACCGGAAAAGCCAGGGAGAGAAGGAACTTACCCACCGGGCCGTTCTGATGCACATGCTGCCGTAGGAACTCGTTCGCAAACGAGATGTGTCGCGCCTCTTCGGCGACGTGAATGCGCATCACTCCGCGAATAATGGGGTGATAGTTGCTTTCACTGCGAAGATAGCTCTTTTGGATGTGATCAATGGGCTCTTCCCCCGCCAGCACCCCCATGAAGAAAATCGACGGAAACGGCCAAGCCGCAAGCCCGAGGAACGGCATGACGCGTCGCAGAACCGGGCCGAATCCCGGTACGTCGACGCCCGACCGATTCACCAGTTCCTGGAACATGAGTGTGTGGTTGCACTCTTCGATGACCTCGTGAGTGGCATACCGGAATTCCGCCGACCGGTTAGGCAGCATGGAAACGTACTGCATGAAACCACGAATGAGCACCTGCTCGAACTGCAGACCCACCTTGGCGATGTTCGCTTGCCGATACTGCCCTATGGCAATCTGCTGCTCCCGGGTGCGCGCGAGATACCAAGAATGTGTTCCCAGCAGTTCTACCTCGGGAAGAATCCATCGTGGGTCGTTGTCCACGACCTGAAATTCCGGTGCCTCCCAATCGATGTCGGTATACGGACTGAAGCTCCGGTGCACAGAAGCATCCGAGAGTCGATTGAGCATGTCCTCGTACGTTTCGTCGTCAGGCGCGTCGGAAAATCTCGGTTCGGTGGTCGTCATGGCAGGTGTGTCCCTTCCAGGGCAAACAGGAGGCCTATAACTCAGTAGATATGACTTCAAGTAACAGATAAGTAGGGTAGTAGAACAAACGGTCTATGGCAATGGTGAGCACTTCCACCGGCGAACACAGAGGACGCGCGGCTGATAGATTCGATGCCTAGACAGATCGATGATGAAGGGGAGCACATTGGTTACCGCTCCGCGAGAACGCCTCATTCGCACCACAGTCGAACTCATCCAAAGCAGGGGAGTCTCTGGCGTGGCCGTGACCGAGCTACTCGACCGCAGCGGAACCGCACGTCAATCGATCTACACGCACTTTCCACAAGGCAAGAATCAGTTGATCGAAGCCTCTGCCAGAGCCGCCGGATCGTGGATCAGCGCGATGATCGAGCAACTCTGTTCCGCCCCTCCCCTGGAGGCATTGCAGGCATTCATCGATTACTGGAAGTCGATGATCGTATCCAGCGACTACACCGCCGGATGCCCGATCGCCGCTGCCACGTTCGGCGGCAATGAAATACCCGGCGCAGTTGACGCGGCAAAAATAGCATTTGAAGAGTGGGAATCGATGCTAGCCAACAATTTTCGAGCTGCAAACCTGGATGATGCCCTCGCGCAATCCCTCTCGACAATGACGATCGCAGCAATCGAAGGCGCCGTCATCATGTCCGTCGCAACACGCTCCACCAGGCCTCTCGACCGCGTCGGCAAGCACCTCACCGAGCTCCTCGAGGCGCATCTCAGCGAAAATCACGAGAGAGAACCTGTTCTCCGACAACAAAACTGACTACCTCGCCGACCACCGATCAGCAGCAGAGCATCTCTCCGAACCATGCAGTTCATACAAAATCGAATGGCTGCTGATAACGGCGCGTGCCACTACGAGAATGATCACTCCCGGCGGCGCTCGACCGCCTCCTTGGACCGTCGACGTTGCCTGAACCGGTTCTCCGTCAGGCCACGTCGACGGCTCAACGAGAGAACCGATGGCGCCAGGCAGGTTATGATGCAGTATGCGCAGGCTGGCCGGATCGTTCGATCGTGACCTCCCCGGATTGCCGCGTGGCCGCGGCCGCCTCGCTGCGGGCGAGGTCCAAGACGCGCAACGTGATCGCATTCTGCGTGCGGTGATCTCGTCGACTGCGGAGAAGGGGATCGCCTCGACCACGATCGCCGACGTCGTCGGGCGTGCCAGGGTATCTCGCCAAGCTTTCTACAAGCAGTTCGAGAGCAAAGAAGCGTGCTTGATCGCAGCGATCGACGCAGGCATCGAGGTGATCGTCTCCAACATCACCTCGACACAAAGCTCGAACACCAATTTGTCTCTACACGAACAGCTTTCGGCTGTAATCGAGAAGTATCTCGAGACGTGTTCGTCCGAACCGGAGTTCGTGCGAGCTTGGGTGGTGGACCTACCTGTGGCCGGCCCGGCAGGGGTGGCGAAGCGCAACGAGTACGTGGAACTGCTCGCCGATGCATTGCTCGTCGGCTACTCGTCCAAGTCTTCAGAAGCCCCGGGGCGTGAAGTGTTTCTCGCGGCGATCGGCGGTTGCAACGAGTTGTTCTACCGCCAGGTGGTTGACGGGTCGAATTCGTACATGAATCTTCATGCGCCGATCATGTCCTTCCTTGAACGGGTACTGGATCTCTCGTCCGACCCTTCGTAGTCCGGTGTTGACAAGCCACGGGTAGATCGCCATGCTCATTCATAAGTACTGCTGCGTACTTATGAGTGAGGAGTGGTCATGCGAATTACGAGTGGACTGACACAGCGTCCGATCGCACCGCCCGGCCGGGTAGCGATCCGTCCGCGGCGAGTCGATTTCGACTGGGAGAAAGCGCCTTTGGTGTGGTTGCCGAACGAGCCGATCGCCTCATACCTCCTCGGCTCGATGAACCTCGTCATCCCGGAGGGCGAACGGATGATGATCCAGGCCTTCGAGCAGGCTCTCCCGGACGTGCACGACGAGAAGCTTCGCGAGGACATGCTCGGTTTCATGGGCCAAGAATTGCTGCACGCAGAGGCGCATGACGAGGTCATGAATCAGGTGTTCACACGGCACGGGATCGACCCGGCCCCGTTCAACCGCCAGATGCAGTATTTCTTCCGTAGAACTTTGGGCATCGGTGACGACTCCGATCCGCGGGCCATCCGGCAGCGTCTGATCGAGCGTCTCGGGATTTGCGCGTCTTCGGAGCATATGTTCGCGTTCGTGGGCGACTGGGCGTTGAACGCGGACTTGGAGAAATTCGGCGCGGATCCGCAGATGCTTGACCTCTATCGGTGGCATGGGGCCGAAGAGGTCGAGCATCGTGCCGTGGCACACGAGGTCGCCACGTACTTCGGAGTCGGCTACTTTCGCCGCTGTATCTCCATGATCATCACGTGGCCAATCTTTTTGGGGTGGTTGCTCCGTGCTGCGATGTATCTGAGCCGCAACGACCCCAACACGCCGAACATCGGTTATCCGCGATTGCTACTGGAATTCGTCCGCGCCGGACGCCGCGGACTGGTGCCTGGTGTATCGAAATGGTTCTGGAGCGGTGTGTCGACGTTCGTGCCGGGATTTCACCCCGACAGTGTGGGGTCCACCGCCCAGGCCCTCGCCTACGTCGCGCAATCGCCAGCGGCCAAGCGGGTCAACACATGACACGCAACGCGCCCGAACTCACGCAGCGGTGGCCGGCCCCCCGCGAGATCCCGGTCGACCTACGCCGCGGCAAGCGCCGCGACTCGATTCTGCGCATTCTGGATGTCCTGGTCTCCACGCAGGTAAAGGTGGCTGTCTTGATTCATCGCGACGAGCCATCGGAAAACCGGATCGACGAGTACAAGACAACGCTCACGGTGTCGGAGCGCACGACGGTGGCCACCGACAACGACGTGGTCAGTCTCGAACTGCGAGCACCTGACGGCAGCGACCTCGAACGGTGGTATCCCGGGGCACACCTCGACCTGCACCTGCCCTCGGGACGGATACGTCAGTACTCGCTGTGCGGCGATCCCGCCGACCGACGCTGCTACCGGATCGCGGTACGCCGGATTTCTGATGGTGGCGGCGGATCGAACGAGGTGCACGACGAGTTGCCAGTCGGTACCGTCGTCGGCGTTCGCGGTCCACGCAACGCGTTCGGGTTCGTCGAACCCGGGCGAATCGAGCGCGCGAAGCGCGTTCACTTCGTGGCGGGTGGCATCGGCATCACACCGATACTCCCGATGGTCTGCGAGGCGGAGCGTATGGGCCTGGATTGGTCGCTGGTGTACGTCGGTCGCGAGCGCCGCACACTACCGTTCCGCGAGGAATTGTCGCCGTTTGGTGATCGGGTCACCATCCGCACCGACGACGAATACGGCCTACCCGCAGCGAACGATCTTCTCCCGCCGAATGTCCGCAGCGGCGACGCGATCTACTGTTGCGGTCCGGTCCCGATGATGGACCTGATCACAGCAGGTGTGCGCAACGAGCCCGGTGTGGAAGTGCACGCCGAACGCTTTTCCGCCGCACCGGTCGTCGATGGACGTCCCTTCCGCATCCAACTGGCTCGCACCGGTCAGGTCATCGATGTCGCCGCCGACCAGACCGCACTGGACGCGGTGCTGCGTGTGAACCCGAAAGCCCCCTATTCATGTCGTCAGGGCTTCTGCGGCACCTGCATGGTCCACGTCAGCGACGGCGACGTCGATCATCGTGACAATTCGTTGAGCGCAGCCGAGCGCGCCGCCGGCAACATGCTCCTGTGCGTTTCGCGCAGCAACAGTCCCTGCCTGACGGTCACCACATGAATCCACCGATGAGAAAACACAATTCCCGACGACCGGAGTACCTGTTGAACGACGATCAACTGACATCGCGGGTGGTGGACCTGCTGATCGCACTGGAGGAAATGGACGCCGATGCCGTGCGAGCACTCGTCGATCCCGACATCGAATGGCGCAACACCGGCCTGCCCAGCGTGCGTGGAAGCAAACGCGTCGAACGGGCGCTCACGATCGTCTCTCGCCTGATCACCAGGTACGAGGTCGTGGAAGTGCTCACGATGACCACCGACCACAACACCGTGTCCTCCCGGCGAAGAGAGATCATCCGCATCGGATGGTTTGCCATGCACCTCGACGTAGACGGCCACTACACATTCTCAAACGGCCGGCTGCGCCTTTGGGACGACCGCTTCTCCTACCGCGAACTGCTCCGCGGATTGCGATTCGGCCCACCCGCCCGAATCTGAGGTAGCGACGTTTTGTGTCTCATTTTTGCCGGGGCAGTCCTCACCGGATGCTGAAATCTCCCCCCTGCGGCCTCTCGACTACATCCTCTGCTCAGGAGTTCGGCTGCTGGTGCGGGCAACTCTCACCGAGTTCACGGTCGCGTATGTGACCGGCTCGTTGTGCCGTTGGACCGCAACGGGATTGGATACCGCTGATGGATGCACGACAATTGTTCGCCCTCGGCGCGCTCGGTACCGGGATGTTGTCGCTGGCCTTGCAACTGACCGCGCTGTGTCTCGGCGCCGAGGACGCGGAGCGGTACGTCTTTGTTCGCGCCGCCAATGCCACCGCGGTCCTCAGCCTTGCTCTGCTGTCCGCCGCGTTTGTCTTCTGACCGACGGCTGGATGACTTTCCGGGCGCAACATGTTCACGAACGAAGGAGTTTCGGTGAATCCACCCATAAACCACTACCGCCGGCGATCGGTGAAATCGATCCTCTTCGGCGGAGTCGTTGCAGCACTGCTGCTCTCGGGATGCACGATCAGTTCAGCAGGCCCCACTACCGAAGGCAGGCAGTCGTCGAAGATGCCCACCGACTCCGAGCAGATCACCACGGTGATCCGATCTCACCTCGATGCACTCCGTACCGGCTCGACCGAGAGCGCTGCTGCCACCGTCTGCGCCGAGAAGCAGGTATCAACCACGACCACTGGAAAGGTGTTGCCGGCAATCACACTCGATGCAGTCGAGTACGTCACCCTCCAAGGATCGACAGCCACAGCGACCGTACGCGGACATCTGGATGACGCTCCGGAGACCTCGATCGGCAAGGTCGTGTCGTTGACCTCCACCAGTGGCCACTGGCTCATCTGCTAAGCCTGCACCGCTTCGGCAAGCACAGGATAGGAACGAGAGAATTGAGGTAGCGGTGATGGTAGGCCGTGCGACGGACGAGAACGTCTTTCAACTCCGGTTGAACGAGCTTTTCTCCGGCTCCGATCGGCGCCTGACGAACACCGCTGTGGCTAACGGCCTTCTCGCACGGGGCTACCGAATCTCGACACCGTATCTCTCACAGCTTCGACACGGCGTCCGCTCGAGCCCATCGGATGAGGTGGTGTCAGCGCTGGCCGACTACTTCGATGTCCCTCCCGGCTATTTCTTCACCATCCCCTGGTCCGGCGATCGCGCGCGCATTCACGACGAGGACGCGGAGATAGTCGCTCATCTCGCCGACCCGGAACTGAGACAGTTGCTCCGGGCCGCGAACGGACTCTCGGCGACCTCACTTGAACTGTTGTCGAATCTGGCTGCCGCACTACGTATCTCCGAAAGCCGTCGGAAGACGCCCACACGGACTCAACGTCCTACACCCGATCGACCGAAAACCGGCACCACGACCGCGGCGAATCAATCCCACCGATGTGATCTGACCCCCAAGTAAACCCATAGGGTTGCCGACTATTTGCCAAATGGCGTTCACTGGCACGCCCCCTCCACCTATTTTGGTTTCGAGACACCGGATTCGGCCCCTGACTAGATCCGAACGAAGAAAGGCCCTTTCGATGACACGTGCACTCAAGATCGTTGCCGCTCTGGCCATCCCAGCGGCTGCTGGAGCTGTGGCGGTTGCCGGCGCAGGATCTGCCTCGGCGACGACTCCGGTATCGGGAGACGGTTACGTCGGAGTCATTCTCGATCACCACGAGACGGTCGTCGCGAGCCAGATCAAGGCGGGCAATCTGATCAACGCCGCATTCGGCGACGCCTGGACTGTCGGGTTTCCGCACGATTCCATCTGGCACACCGGAGCATGGACCCCGGGTCAGTCCTCATGATGCTTGTCGTCAGCACGAGTCTGGAATTCCGAGAACTGTTCGTCGAGGTTTTCGACCTTCTCGTCCGACATCTCCGTGACGTGGTCGGCGAAAGCTGTCCCGGCGACTGTGCCGCCGGTCCCGGGCACCGTGACCGTCTCTCTCGATCCAGGCTCGTATCTTTTGTCCATCTCGTCCGCGAACTCTTTCGCCCCGTCAGCGGTGTCGGGACTTGTTTCGGATCCAGTCGTACCCTCTTGGCCGGCATCAACGTGCCCGGAACTTTCCACGTTCACTGGTATCCCACTCTCTGCATCGACACCGACCGGTCGTCGCTTCAGGCAACCTGCCGACACTCGAACGGGTTGCTCGGCAGCCTGTTTCGTCGACATATCAGTTGCGGGGTCACGACGCATTGGAGGTACCCCGTCCGCCGCACGGCGAATCCGGAATGTTGGTCCGCGGTATCCAACGACCTACACGCGCGGTGGTACAGGGACTGCGAGATCCTCGCGGACGAATCAGGCCGCCCCACCATGAAATCGGCCCCCGCCACCCTTGGCCCAATTACTCGTCGATGCGGTTCGACATCCGCAGCGAAGTTGCGGTGGTTACTAGGAGGTAGGTCGGGGTAGCCCGCGTATCGGCGGTGGCTCCGCGGTCCGCGGAGCACTCGTCGAGCACAAGCTGAACATCATGTAAAGCACGCACCGACGAAGGGACGACCCCGATATGAGCAACTCCGAAACCACGTCCGCCTTGATCAACCAGCTGCGCATCATCCTCGGTCTGACACATGCCGAGATCCAGGTCGCCGAAACACGCGTCGCTCAAGCCAGAACCGAAGCGGTTCGACGCGAACTCACGGAAAACGCAGAGAACGGTCGAGAAAGGGCCAGTTCCATCGAGTCCACGATTCGCGATCTGGGTGGCGTTCCGGAATCGGTCGGTCCGTTCCTCGGACGAGCGACAGCAGGCGTGAAAGCGATGGTCGAACAGGCCCAGCCCTTCGACGAAGCTGTACTGGGAGACCTTGCGCTCGAACATCAACTCCTCGACCGCTCCCGCTACCTCAAGGCCCTGGCCACTGCCGGCGGCGATCAGACCGTCGCGGCGTTGGCCGACCGCCTCATCACTGCACACTCCGCGACTGTGGACTGGCTGACCACCGCCCTTGCCGAGGAGGCACTCGGGGGGCCGGCAGCTTTGCGTCGCACTCCGTTCCAAGCGGCCACCGGAGCAGCCATTCGACTGGTCAACGTTCCGGTCTCCTGGTCCACCCGCAGTCTCGACCGTGCCATCGACGCTGTTCGCACGTCGCCGCCGGTATTGGGTGAGCTGATCAGCTGGGGCGCATATGCCGGTGACGTGACTGTGAAAACACTGTCGGCCAGTAGGGATGCGGCCATCGCCACGGCTGAGAAAGTCACTCGCCGAGAAGGTGCTGACGGTGCCGCGGATGTCTTCCGTTCGGTACGCAAGTCGAGTGGGTTACTCGACCCCGCTGAACTTCCCATCGAAGACTTCGACGAACTCAACGTCACCCAGGCCGTCTCCGCGGTGAAGGAACTGGCCGACGCCGCACAGGTACGAGACATCGTTGCGTACGAGGAAGCGCACAAGAACCGACACGGCGTCGTATCCGCTGCACAGGCAAGACTTGCGGCGATCGCCCAGGAAGTCGTCGGAATTAACTGACCTTCGTATCCGCCTGAGGAGGGCGAGAGAAAACAGCCTCTGCATTGCTTCGTGTCCCGAAGAACCGAGCAAGGCCAGACCGCCCCGAACACAACTACAAAGCACTCCCGAAATCGGCGATACTCGTTCATCACGACAGGTTCCGGGCATACGGGGCGGGGGCTGACCACGCATCAAAGTCAGCCCCCACCGCCGTTTCTGCAGTTTAGGGCTGTCAGCGCAAACTCACCATGGAAGAACGCGCCTGTCTGCTCGAAATCTACGAGACGCGGCAGTTTCTGAATCGAAACACATTGCAAGAATACGGGTTTGAAGCAATCGCCGTTGTACGCGAACATCGATCTTGCTGGGCGCAGCGGCAGTCGTAATCCCGCACGAACTCGACCGGCATCTGACAGCATCTCGACACCGGCAATTCCCGTTCCGCCCCCACCCCATGGGGTTGGCAACCGCCGTTGTTCCTGCTCCGATGCTGCCTTGTTCGCGGCCGAGACCCTCCTCGAAAAAATCTGGCACTCTCAGTTGCAGAGTGCTAATTCGTGTGGTTATCATGTTCTCGCACAGTAAGTTCGGTCGACCGCCACAGTGGCGGGGACCTTTCGTTTCACGACATGGGAGGTGTGTTGCTGTGCTTCGTTTCGATCCTTTCACCGACATCGATGCGATCACCAAGTCCGTCCTCGCCGCGGGAACCGGCAACGGACGCAGTCCACGGTTCATGCCGATGGACCTCTACAAGGTCGAGGACCAGTACGTCCTGCACGCCGATCTTCCCGGCGTCGATCCCGGCTCGGTGGACGTTCACATCGACGGCTCGACTCTGACGTTGACCGCGCATCGCACGGCCCTCTCCGAAGAGGGTGTGAGCTGGCTGGCGAGTGAGCGTTTCGCTGGAACCTACAGACGACAGCTGTCGATCAGCGACGACATCGACGCCGAACAGATCGTCGCCTCGTACGACAACGGCGTGTTGACGGTAACGTTGCCGATCGCGGAGAAGGCGAAACCGCGGCGGATCGAGGTCTCCTCCGGACCGCCCTCACGTACCGAAACCATCGAAGCGACAAAGCAGGTGCAGGTCGAAGCCTGATCCTGCTAGCCCGGACGAGCGTTCCCACGGTGGGGTGCGTTCCGAAGACACGCGATGCGTGCTCGGGACTCACCCCACCGCCCGTTCGATCCCCACCGCCGTTCGATCCCCTCTGCACCCGTATGGCCGATCGGCCCATCCACCACACGAAAGAATCAGCACGAGAACACTTTAGCCGTCATGACTGCATCAACCTTCCCCCCGCACGAGCAATCCGACAACACAGGCAACACCGAATCCCGCCCGCACACCTCGCCCGATTGGTGGGATCACCACCGCCCGATCAACAGCGATGAATACAGCGACATGGCGTTGATGCTCGGTGCACTCTCGATACTGACATTCTGGATGTTCGGCCTCGGCATCCTCCTCGGTGCCGCCGCCATCGGAACCGCACTGGCAGCGCGCCGACCCGACACCCCCGGACACGATCCGGGGGACAACACCGCCGGCGTGGTCGGGATCCTCACCGGCATTGCCGGAATCGCCTTCGGCATCGTCTTCCTCACTGCAGCACTACCCCACCTGTAGACAAACCGAATTTTGCACTAGTGGAATCGAATTGGTGCTTGTAGCAGGATCTCACAAGATCTGAAATCCGTCCCACCTTCAGGCGATGGCGGCAGCAGCTGCCGCCATCGCCTGAAAATGAGACAGACACCTGCGGAAACTGCCCCAATGAGACGGGAATGATCCCGCAACTTGAGACAAGTCCGGTAAGGCAAGCCTAAACTATAGAATCTGGCTCGATCTCAAGATCGTGCGCAGCACTCGACGTACCGTCACGTCACACCTGAAGCCACTCGAGATCGATCGAGAGAAGACGGGCGAATCATGACGGTCTCGTTCGGTGGTAGACGCGACCGAGGTTTGTCTGCTTCAGGATGGGGCCGAATGCCATGCTTAAAGCACTGCAGTTAAGTGCAGTGTCCGGGCGAAAGGTGTCGGATTGCGCTCGATCACCTCGAAGCTCCGAGACGACACTGAAGCTTTGCAGATCTCCCTTCTCAGGGTAGATGTGAGGCGAGGTGATCGTCGCTGGATCACCCGCTCCGTCATAGAGCACGACCAAGTGACTCAACGCATCACGTTCGAATGTGTCACCGATTTTCGCGGTGGTCCAGTTCTTGTCCGCAGAATTGTAACGCGGCAGAAAATATGAGATGAGCGCTCTTTCTACGAGATCGACCAACTCGACATTGCCTGGTCCGATGTGTCCATCTTTTTCAAAGCGGCCCAAAACTGCCAAATTTGGTTGCGCACCAGAAGGTTCGGGGTGCGACGAGTCCACAGGTGTGAATACTGTGCGAGAAACAAGAATCGGAACGACAATCACGTTCCAATCATCAACCTCGGCGTATTCACTTTGAATTCGTTGAAAAGCCTTATGCCCATTTCTTATACGGTCGATCACTGAATGTTTCGATCGGCCGATGTAGAGAAGTTCATGACGGAGCAGAGTTGCGGAGTCGACCGGCGGCAATGTCGGTGCACAGCTTGCCGCCAACCCGGCCGCAGGCAGCGTGACTTCCGTACCGTCGTCGAACCTCACGATCGCGTTTCGTTGCAATTGCTCGGTGCCGACGATGAAGCCCTCTCTAGTTACTGGCGGAGAGCGATATTCGTCAGTCAATTCGACGCGCGCAGTCCGCGGAGGGGTGCGAACGGATGGGAAAAGACTTCCGCAGTCGAGGACACCTCCCGACAGGCTTGTGTAACTGACGGCGCCAGAATGCCCGATTTCAACATGGATTCGAGGCCGTGCAAGAACCATGTAAAGGCGGCTCTGGTCCAGGCTGCCGAAGTACTGCCTTGATTTAATAATCTCAGGTAACGACGCATGCAGTTGGGGCTCCAGGTAGACAACAAGGGCGCTTCCTGGATATGTCGTCGCTTCTTGCATTTTGATATCTCCTGGTCGGTTCGGAAGCAGCCCTGTCGTGACGCGGCCTGCATGCGGCTGTAGATGCGAAGCTGACGGCGAATGTATGCGAGCGACTGTTCTCTGTCAGGTTCTCGCCGAGTCACTGTTCGGCAGCGATTAGCGATCGGCGCCTACCGGCTCTCTCCGCGCAGCCATCGTAGGAATCGTTGCCTCAAGTTGCTTCGCGATTGCACATGGGACCGTGAATGTTGTTGACCTAATTTGGGAGGCGTCGCTATGGCTGCGACTGAATGCAGTTCCCTGCTCAACGGTGACGGCGCAGAGACAGGCGTTTCAACCGGATAGACTGGCAAGATACACATTTCGGGTTGCGCCGGGTGCGATCCAACTTCCGGGACTCCAACAGCAATCTTGCCCGATGTTACCTCGGGCGGGGTTTCCGCCTTGAGCTGAATTTCGGACGCCGCTAAGGCGCGAAGACGCTGCTGTTGCAACTCACGGCCGCACTCCTCAGCCCATTCGCGACGCCAGCGTTCGTACCGTTCTAGGTCATCGGTGCGGATCCAGCCACCATGATGGTGAACCTCTCCCCTCGCCTTCCAACGCCGTTCACCTGACCAAACTTCCCGCAGAAATTGCTGAAGCGGCATCGGCGAGGTTTCGAAGAACACGACTCGCTTGTCAGGTATCCCGCGATTCTTCCACGGTTTCAACCCGGGATCTGGGCATGGGCGCAGAACGGTTCCTGTCGCGCGAATCCGGTAGCCGTGGCCATCATAGGCGTCCGGAGAATCAAGCCACGGTTCTCCTGGAGTCAAGTCGTAACGGGTAACATGATCCCGCGTTGGCCGGTCGATTCGTACGTGAACAGCTGGAGTATCGAAGAGGTACTTCTTGTTCTTATTGTTGAGTGCCATCCTCAGCAACCACAACACATCTGGGTGTTTCATGGTGCGTTCATCGAGATCGTCTGGGCTGCATTGAATCTCCACACGCCTGCGTTCGGTAGCTGACGCAACCCAAATGTCGGCGATCACTCCACCCGCGGCAGCTTTCTCCTCCTCAACCACATAACCCGCCTGCTCGGCCAACCAACGCACATGATGTTTGACCCATTCATGTTCAGCGCTGGGGCCAGTTCTCGTTCTGGGCGACGGGACCGTGACAGGAGACGCAACTTCAGCGTGGTCACATCCTTCGTTGCCGTTGTGCGCGAAGAATCTGGTGTCGGTACCTCTCGATTTATTGCTCCGTTGGACGGCCTTCAGCCGACAACGACAACCGTTGGAGTAATCCGAGCAGTAAATCACCCGTCCGGTCTTATACACCAACGCCCACTGCAGATCGTTACTAGCTTCGATGATTTGAGCCGTCTCTTCAAGCCATGCCGTTACCTTCATCGTCCCCCCTCCACACCATATCTATCAGCAGTCACCGACACATGCGACCGCAAGCTGACTGCCAAACCACGAGAGGTGCTCGGGTGTAGATAGCGGTGATGAGCGGTTACTTGAGCTAAAGTCCGTGCTGGACCGGATGAACTCGAAGCCGCTGGTTGCCGACTGATCGGCAATGGCGCCTGCGAGGTGATTCGTTACTCACTGCTACCCAGCCACTGTGGTCCGTTGTGAACTTCGTCGAGCCAAGAGAGATCTGCAGCGATACTTCCGACCAAAAGTCCGGGCAAGAAAAGGAGATGTCGTTGCGACTGGTCATCGGCGCTTCGGCAGGCGCGGTGTTCACGGCGATTTTGATACATCTGATTCTCCAAGGAACGCCTAGAACAATGGAGCAGGATTACATGGGGTCTAAGAAGAAGGCTGAATCCAAAGCTCGAGTTTCGTTGGCCCGCAGGTTAAGAACTGTCGAATTTGACAGCGTATGGGAGTTAGTGTTCGCGGCTGGCGCCTCACCGGCAGAACGTAGCCGATGGGTGGCCGTTGGCAGTCTGGCGAGCGCCGCGCTTGCCTCGGAAATTGAGGGCAAACGGAGAGCTTCCTCGGAGGAACTGAATACCCTACTTCGAGCCTGCGAAAACGAAGACAGCCGCATCGGTTAGATGCAGGACTTTCTCCCAACCGATCCCCGCGAGCACGTCGTAGTTCGTTTGGGAGAAAGCTTAGTTCGCCTGTTCCCTGGCTCTGTTGAACGACCCGTCGCAGACATCGATCGCGCGCTAATGGTCGCTTCCGCATGTGATGACCTCATCCGCGACAAATTTGGATTCGGAATCGTCGACTGAGGTTCCCCCCGAAAAGTG
>NZ_VBTL01000001.1:0-552637 GCF_013277835.1 Rhodococcus sp. MS13 | reverse complement strand
TCATCATCCGCGTCCCCAAGGCTTGAGTGTCTAAATACACCTGAACGAGCGCTCTCGCTCTGCGACGCCCCGTGGTTTTGCTCACACAACTACGGGGCGTCGTAGTTGTTCGGGCACAATGGCCTCATGGCGAACATCTTTGACGTATCCACTCCCGCGAAACGCTTCCGTCTGGTGGCGTGGTGGGAAGCTGTGACCTGGGCGGCCTTGCTGGTTGCCATGTTCTTCAAGTGGGTCCTCGGACACGAAGAAGCGATTCGCATCCCCGGAATGGTCCACGGCACGGCGGGCTTCCTGGTGTTCATCGTTGTTGCTCTGCTGACTGCGTGGTCGCTCAAGTGGGATATCAAGACCACGATCCTTGCGCTGATCTCGAGCGTTCCCCCGTTCGGCACCGTCATATTCGAACGCTGGGCAGTGCGAAACGGCAAGCTAGGTGAGCTGTCCACGGAGTTCGAGGCGTCCAAGGGCAACGCGGCGCTCGTCTGAGTGCTGCATCCCTCTACGTAGCTTCGCGCAACTCGTGACAAACTGGGAGTCGTGACTCGACCAGGTTCCAGGCCCCCCGCGCGTTCGTCCGCAGTTGCTGCCGCCATGAGCGGCGCAGTCGACTTGTCCGCCTTCAAAGAGCGGGCCACGGCCCCACCACCGCCGCGTAACACCAGCGGCGACGGGGCCGTTTCTGCTGTCTCGGAGGCAGTGATCGAGGTGACCGAGGAGAACTTCGAAAGCGAAGTCCTGCTCAAGTCGAGCCAGGTGCCGGTCATCGTCAATATCGGTGGCCGCGCATACGAGCCCTCGGTCGTGTTCACCGAAGTTCTCGAATCATTGGCGGCGCGCGCCGGCGGCAAGTGGATTCTTGCCAACGTCGACGTCGACGTGAGTCCTCGCATCGCGCAGGCATTCGGTGTCCAGTCGGTGCCGACGGTTGTTGCCGTCGCGGCTGGTCAGCCGTTGGCCGATTTTCAGGGTGCTCAGCCAGAGGCGCAGCTCAGTCAGTGGTTCGACGCAGTGCTCCAAGCTGTCGAGGGGAAGTTGAGTGGGCCGGTGTCCGACGGGGACGAACCGGTGGAGGAGGTCGAGGATCCTCGCTTCGTGGCCGCTGAAACCGCGCTGGACGAGGGCGATCTCGACGCCGCCATCGCTGCGTACCAGGTGATTCTCGACGCCGAACCCAACAACGCGGAGGCCAAGAGCGCTGTCCGCCAGGTGAAGTTCATGACTCGGGTTCAGGGCGTCGATCCCGAGTCGATTGCGGCCGCGGATGCTGATCCGTCCAATCTCGAACTGCAGTTCGCTGCAGCCGACCTGGAAATGTTCGCCCAGCAACCCGAGGCCGCGTTCGCTCGCTTGATCTCGGTGGTATCGCGAACTGCCGGCGACGACAAGGCCGCAGCGCGGACGCGCCTGCTCGAGCTGTTCGAACTGTTCGACCCGGCAGAACCGATCGTCATCGCGGCCCGGCGTAAGTTGGCTTCCGCTCTCTACTGACGTGTGGACCGGCAGCCGCTACTCCGTGTAGCGGCTGTCGCACACTTCCCGGCCACCCAGTACGCCGGTCCGGAACGCGTCTACGCGTGCAAACCCGCTCGGCACCGTCTCACCGTTGACGTCACTGGCGGCGAGGCCGTCGGTCAGCAGCCCCGATACCGCTTCGTCGAGGTCGCCGGGGGAGAGCGTGACTTGAGCTCCGGACGCCGCAGCGTTGGTGGGACTGAGCGCTGCGGTGATGACGCCGGAGAGGCAGGCGGCGCGCAAGGCAGTCTGCGGAGTGTCGAGCGATTGGCCGTTCTCCTTCTGCATCGCGAGGGTGTACCGCGACGCGAGCAGGACGTAGGCGTTGTAGTCACCGGTGATGTTGGTCTGGATCAACTCGCGCCGTCCGACGCGACCCGGCGTGCCGCGCTCGGCCAGGTCGTCGACGCTGATTCCGATGGTGTTCGTCGACGGGCAGTACGAGACGGGCTCGGTCGCAACGGCGTCGCTGCACCCGGTGTCTGCGCCGGTGAACACGACCTTCGGCGGCTCGGGTAGATCGAAGATCGCTTGGAATGTCTTCACGAACTCGTCGAGCGTTGCCTCGGTGACAGGCAGTTCTCCGGAGTCGTTGCCTTCGGCGAACTGCTGCGGGAGGTCTGCGCGTCGTGACTCGATTTCGTCGGCGTCCATCTTCGCGCAGGCGCCGGCGCCGTCGGTGAAGCCGATCTGAGTGGCGGTGACGCGCTCGAACGCCGAACCATGGTGGCTCTCAGGATCATTAGGGTCTTCGTCGCGGATGGCGACCGCCGAGGCCAACACCTTGTTGAGGCCGTCGGAGGTGTTCATCGTGAAGTGTGCGGCCTTGTCCTCCGCGACGTGCCGCAAGAAGGCACCACCGAAACAGTCGGCTTGCTGTTCTCGCACCAGGGCCGCATCTCGTTTGCCGCCGACGATCCCGGCTTTGCGTTGAACCGCGTGGCCGTACTCGTGCGCGAAGATGAAGGCGACGGCCACTTCACCGAACTTCTCTCGTACCTCGGGCAGTAGCAGTTCGCGATCCCAACCGATGGTGTGATCGATGCTGCAGTACCCGGCGTTGATGAGTTCTTCGGTGGTCTCTTCGCAGAAGTCCGGGCCGTTCGATTCGGTGGGGTCCCACGAGATCAGCTCGTCAACCGGTTCGAAGGGCTTGTCGAACAGAGCCGGGTACTCGGCGGCCCAGTAGGTTTCGATGTCGGTGATGGCGTTGGCCGCCAGGGCGTCGATGTCCCCGCCGTCGGTGCCGGTGATTGCTCGGTCGGCATTGGGGGCTCCCGGGCGCAATCCGCTGGGGCCTGCTGTTGCGTCGAGTCCGGCGACGCGGAACGGATCGTGATAGATCGAGACGGCGTGCCCGTTCGTTCCGCTGGCACAACCGGCGAGCAGTGCGGCCACTGCGAACAGTGACGACGTGACAATGACTACTCGCCGGCCGACCATCAACGCTCCAGACTTATCCAAATCGCTCCAGCAGCTGGCAGCGCCACCTGTGCGGAGGCTGGCCGACCGTGCCACGAACGCGACGTTGCCGTGACCGCTCCGAGGTTCCCGACTCCGGAGCCGCCATACACCTCGGCATCGGTGTTGAGAATTTCCACCCATCGGCCGGGCTCTGGTAGCCCGACGCGGTAGCTCGAGTGCTCACTGCCCGAAAAGTTGAACAGGCAGGCGACAATCGAACCGTCAGTACCGTAACGCAGAAAACTGAGGACGTTGTTCTCGGTGTCGTTGGCGTCGATCCAGGAGTATCCGCCGGGGGAGGTGTCGAGGGTCCACATGGCCGGATGGCGTCGGTACGCGGAGTTGAGATCTCCGACCAGTCGCTGGACGCCGCGGTGGAGAGTGCCGGTGTACTGATCGTCGAGTTGCCACCAGTCGAGGCCGCGTTCTTCGGACCATTCCGCACTCTGACCGAACTCCTGTCCCATGAACAGCAGTTGCTTGCCCGGATGCGCCCACATGTACGCAAGCAGTGAGCGCAGGCCGGAAGCCTTGGCGAAGTCGTTGCCGGGCATCCGGGTCCACAGAGTTCCCTTGCCGTGCACCACTTCGTCATGGCTGATCGGTAGCAGGTAGTTCTCACTCCACGCGTACATCAGCGAGAAAGTGATCTCGTGATGGTGGTAAGTCCGGTGCACCGGGTCGTGACCGAGGAACCCGAGGGTGTCGTGCATCCACCCCATGTTCCACTTCATGTTGAACCCGAGGCCACCGACATTGGTCGCCCGAGTGACTCCGGGCCACGCCGTCGACTCCTCGGCGACGGTGACGACTCCTCGGTGGTTCTTGTGGACGGTGGCGTTCATCTCCTGCAGGAACGCAACAGCTTCGAGATTCTCGCGGCCACCGTGAATGTTGGGAGTCCATCCACCTTCCGGACGTGAGTAGTCCAGGTACAGCATCGATGCGACGGCGTCGACGCGCAGTCCGTCGATGTGGAACTCCTCGAGCCAGAAGAGCGCGTTGGCGACGAGGAAGTTCCGGACCTCGCGGCGACCGAAGTCGAATACGTATGTGCCCCAGTCCAACTGCTCGCCGCGACGCGGATCGGCGTGCTCGTACAACGGCGTTCCGTCGAAACGGGCAAGCGCCCATTCGTCTTTGGGGAAGTGTGCAGGAACCCAGTCGACGATGACGCCTATCCCTGCGGCGTGCAGGTGGTCGACGAACCAGCGGAAGTCATCCGGGGTGCCGAAGCGGGAGGTCGGTGCGTAGTACGAGGTGACCTGGTACCCCCACGATCCACCGAACGGATGCTCGGAGACGGGCAGCAGTTCGACGTGGGTGAATCCGGTTTCGGTGACGTATACGGCGAGTTGCTCGGCCATCTGCCGGTAGTCGAGTCCCGGACGCCACGATCCGAGGTGCACCTCGTACACGCTCATCGGGGACTGCGAAGGGTCGACACCAGCGCGGGTTTCCAGCCAGGCCGCGTCGTTCCATTCGTGCGAACTGGTGGTCACTCGCGACGCCGTCGCCGGCGGTACCTCGGTACCGAATGCCATGGGATCGGCCTTGTCGCGAACCGAGCCGTCGTGGCCGTGGACCCGGAACTTGTACAGCGAACCGACTGCGATGTCGGGCAGGAAGAGTTCCCAGACCCCGGTGGAGCCGAGGACTCGCATGGGGGCGAATTGCCCACTCCACCCGTCGAAGTCGCCGACGACGGTCACGCCGCGGGCGGCCGGAGCCCAGACGGCGAACGAGGTGCCGTCGACGGGTCCGTCCGGTGTCTCGTACGAACGCGGATGTGCGCCGAGGATGTCCCACAGCCGTTCGTGCCGACCTTCGCCGAACAGGTGAAGGTCGAGTTCACCGAGAGTCGGCAGGAATCGGTAAGGGTCGGCTGCGAGAACTGTGTGGCCACCCGGGTACGTCACGGAATAGCGATAGTCGATCAGGTCTGGGTAGGGGACCAGGGCCGCGAATATTCCGTGCGAAACATGTTCGAGAGGAAAGGTTTTGCCGCCGATGACGGCGCTGACGGACTCGGCGTTGGGACGCAACGCTCGGAGAACGGTGCCGTCGGCGTGGGGATGGGCGCCGAGGACACTGTGCGGATCGTGATGTTCACCGCGCGCCAACAGTTCCAGATCGTGATTGTCCGGCGCGATACCCGAAGGGGACTTTTCGGTTGGCATCACTTGCCTCCACCTGCGCGGTGCGCATTGCGAGCTTGGTAGGCCAGAGAGATCCGGGCCGGATACGGAACGGGTGGGAGCGCGAGGATGTGCGCCACCGAACGCCAGGGCTCGAGCCGGACGAAATTGGCCTGGCCCCAATTGAACTGCTCGCCGGTAACCTCGTCGAGCACGGTCATGTGGTCGTGCCATTCGCGTCCGAGCGCCGGCATGTCCAACCAGACGGTGCCCTCTTCTGCCGCGAACGGGTTGAGGTTGATCACCGTCAGGACGGCGTCACCGGTCGAGGCGTCGAACTTCGAGTAGGCGATCAACGCGTCGTTGTCGATGTGGTGAAAGTGCAGGTTCCGCAACTGCTGCAGGGCCGGGTGTGCACGCCGGATGCGATTGAGTGCGGTGATCCACGGCTCGAGAGATTCGCCTCGCGCTGCCGCTTCGGCGAAACGGCGCGGACGAAGTTCGTACTTCTCGGAGTCGAGGTATTCCTCGCTGCCGGGGCGAACGGCTTGATGTTCGTAGAGTTCGTAACCGGAGTAGACGCCCCACGTCGGCGCCAGGGTGGCGGCGAGAGCTGCTCGCAGTGCAAACATTCCGGGCCCACCGTGCTGGAGGGACTCGTGCAGGATGTCCGGTGTGTTCACGAAGAGGTTCGGTCGGGCCTCGTCGGCCTTTGCCGCCAGCTCGTTACCGAATTCGGTGAGCTCCCACTTTGCAACTCGCCAGGTGAAGTACGTGTACGACTGCGTGAACCCGCGCCTGGCAAGGCCGTACATGCGCGCCGGACGAGTGAAAGCCTCGGCGAGGAACAAGACGTCGGGGTCGGTTTTCTTGACCTCCGAGATGAGTGTTTCCCAGAAGTTGGGCGGCTTGGTGTGCGGGTTGTCGACACGAAAGATCTTGACTCCGGCGTTGATCCAGTGACGGACCACGCGCAGGATCTCCTTGTCCAGACCGCGAGGATCGGTGTCGAAGTTGATCGGGTAGATGTCCTGATACTTCTTGGGCGGGTTCTCGGCGTAGGCGATGGTGCCGTCGGGAAGAACGTTGAACCACTCCGGATGCTTCTGAGCCCATGGATGATCCGGGGCGCACTGCAGCGCGAGATCCAGTGCCACTTCGAGATCCAGCTTGCGGGCCGCAGCGACGAAGGCCTTGAAGTCCTTGAGCGTGCCGAGTTGGGGGTGAACAGCGTCGTGCCCGCCGTCGGCAGAGCCGATCGCCCACGGCGAACCAACGTCGCCGGGTTCGGGGGTGAGGGTGTTGTTGCGTCCCTTGCGGTTGATCTCGCCGATGGGATGGATCGGCGGAAGGTAGACGACGTCGAAACCCATTGCGGCGATGCGGGGCAGATCTTCGGCCGAGGTACGGAACGTGCCGTGCTGCGGTACTCCGTTCTCGTCCCATCCACCGGTCGAACGGGGGAAGAACTCGTACCAGGAGCCGAACAGTGCACGGCTGCGATCGACGACGACAGGGTGGGACTCGCCCTTGGTGACCAGCTCGCGAAGCGGAGTGGCGCGGAGCAGTTCGGCGACGTCGGAGGCGAAGGCCGGAGCGACGCGAGCAGTCAGCGCCTGATCGCTGCGCAGCGACGCCGTGACGGCCTCGAGCCTGGACCTGTTGCCCCGCGGCACTTCGTGCGCGGCCTTTTCGAACAGGCGCGCACCGATTTCCAGGTCGTTGGCCAACTCGGCCGCCCCTTGCCCGACGGCGAGCTTTGCTTCCACGGCGTGCTTCCAGGTGGCGATGGGATCGCTCCACGCCTCGATCCGGAACGACCACATACCTTCGGCGGACGGCGTGAACACCGCGTCGACGGTGTCCGGTTCGGTCCCGGGATCCATCGGAATGCGCAGCGGCTTGGTACCGCGCGGACCACGCACGACAAGAGTGGCGGAAATGGCGTCGTGGCCTTCTCGCCACACGGTGGCGTGCACCGGGAAGACTTCACCGACCACGGCCTTTGCCGGATAGTTACCCGAGATCTCGGGTACCACGTCGTCGATACCGAGGCGTCCTGACACGGGAAGCTCCATTTCTGATGATGGATCGCGGTAAAACTTTCTTTCGCCGGGTTCAACCGTAGTGGGTGCGGCGCTGCGGTGCTGATAACGGCGAAGCCGCCAGGCTGATAACGGCGAAGCCGCCAGGCTGATAACGGCGAAGCCGCCAGGCTGATAACGACGAATTCGGGTCTGTCGGTGGTCAGGTCGGCTCGGGCGTTCGGTTCCACCGGACAGAGTGCAAGGAACTCGACTAGGGTTCGCGGGGTGAAAGCCTTGCGTCGGTTCACTGTCCGAGCCCACATTCCGGAGCGCCTCGCCGCGCTCGGCCCCCTGTCCACCAACCTTCGGTGGTCGTGGCATCCCGAGACACAGGATCTGTTCTCGCGACTCGACCCCGAACTCTGGCAAGCAGTCCAGTTCGATCCGGTCCGCATGCTCGGGGAAGTCAACCCCACCCGTCTCGACGAACTCAGCAGTGACGAGGCATTTCTCGGTGACCTCGACACTGCAGCAGCCGATCTCGACGCCTATCTGAGCACGCCGCGCTGGTATCAGTCCCAGCAGGCCAAGGGCACATCGTTGGCTGGCGGAATTGCGTACTTCTCCATGGAGTTCGGAGTCAGCGAAGTTCTGCCCAACTACTCCGGCGGATTGGGCATCCTCGCGGGCGATCACCTCAAGGCCGCGTCCGACCTCGGGCTGCCGCTCATCGGCGTCGGACTGCTCTACCGATCCGGCTACTTCCGCCAGTCGCTGACCGCCGACGGTTGGCAGGCCGAGCACTACCCGCCGCACGATCCTCAAGGGTTGCCTCTTCGTTTGCTGACGGACGCAGGCCCGACTTCCGACGACGGATCGCCGGTCGTCATTCACGTCGCGATGCCCGGTGGACGAGTGCTGCGTGCGCGAGTGTGGATCGCTCAGGTCGGACGAGTGCCGTTGCTGCTGCTCGATTCCGACATCTCCGAGAACGACGCGGATCTGCGCGGCGTCACTGACCGTCTTTACGGTGGGGACCAGGATCACCGCATAAAGCAGGAGATCCTCGCAGGTATCGGCGGCGTCCGCGCGGTGCGTGCCTACACCGCGGCGTACGGATTGCCCGATCCCGAGGTTTTCCACATGAACGAGGGGCATGCCGGATTCCTCGGCATCGAACGGATTCGGGAACTTGTGACCACCAGCGGTCTGGACTTCGATTCGGCTCTGGCCGCGGTCCGCGCCGGAACGGTCTTCACGACGCATACTCCGGTTCCAGCCGGAATCGACCGGTTCCCGGCGGATCTGGTCCGTCACTACTTCGGCGGAGCGAACGGCGAGAACGAATCGAGTTTGCTTCCCGGACTGACCGTCGACCGCATCGTCGGGATGGGGCGCGAATCCGATCCGTCGATCTTCAACATGGCGCACATGGGTCTTCGCCTGGGCCAGCGAGCCAATGGCGTCTCGAAGTTGCACGGCATCGTCAGTCGCGACATGTTCAACGTACTCTGGCCGGGATTCGACGCCGACGAGGTGCCGATCGGATCTGTCACCAACGGTGTCCACGCTCCGACGTGGGCGGCGCCGGAGTGGATGGACGTGGCCAGGCGGATCGTGGGGCAGGAGCAACTCGAAGAAGCGCGAGGTTGGGAGCGCCTACACGAGTTGTCGGCCACCGAACTGTGGGAGACACGTAATGCGTTGCGCGGCAAGTTGGTCGACGAAGTACGTCGTCGCGTCCGAGCGTCGTGGCTCGAACGCGGCGCAACCGAAGCTGAACTCGGCTGGACCACTGGAGTTTTCGATCCCAACGTCTTGACAGTCGGATTCGCCAGGCGCGTTCCTACGTACAAGCGGTTGACGCTGATGCTCCGTGATCCCGAGCGTCTGCGTGCGATGTTGCTCGACGAGAAGCGTCCGGTGCAGTTGGTGGTGGCCGGTAAGTCGCACCCCGCCGACGACGGCGGTAAGGCACTCATCCAGCAGGTCGTACGGTTCGCCGACGAAGCGGATGTGCGTCACCGCATCGTCTTCCTGCCCGACTACGACATGTCGATGGCCCGGTACCTCTACTGGGGCTGCGACGTGTGGCTCAACAACCCACTTCGCCCACTCGAGGCGTGCGGCACTTCCGGCATGAAGTCCGCGCTCAACGGTGGACTCAACCTCTCCATTCGCGACGGATGGTGGGACGAGATGTACGACGGCGAGAACGGGTGGGCCATTCCGACGGCCGACGGTGTTCTCGACGACGTGCGGCGTGACGATCTGGAAGCCAGCGCCCTCTACGAACTTCTCGAGCACGCGGTACTGCCGACGTTCTACGACCGTGATGCAGCCGATCTGCCGACACGCTGGGTCGAGAGGGTTCGCCACACCCTCGAGAATCTGGGCCCGAAGGTGTTGGCATCACGCATGGTTCGTGACTACGCCGTCGACTACTACGCCCCTTCGGCGGAATCAGCTCGAGCGGTAGTGGCGGACGATTTTGCCGGCGCGCGTGAGGTGGCCGAGTTCCGTCGTCGCATCGAATCGCAGTGGCCGTCGGTCGCCGTCGAGCAGGTGGACGGTTCCGGCTTGCCGGACACTCCGGAGATCGGTGCGACCATCTCGTTGAAGGCCAAGGTCCGCCTCGGCGGCTTGTCGGTCTCGGATGTCCAGGTCCAGGCAGTCCTGGGACGCGTCAGTCCGGGCGAGGAACTCACCGACGTGGTGACGTTCCCGATGACACACTTCGGCGCCGAGGAAGGAACCGAGATCTTCGAAGCCGAGGTTGCGCTTCCGGTCTCCGGTTCCGTGGGATACACCGTGCGGGTGCTGCCGCATCACCGGTTGTTGGTCGATGCGTCCGAACTCGGGTTGGTGACCACTCCGAGCGTCTGACGTATTGCATTCTGCCCCGGTCCGTTCGGTCGGTACCGGGGCAGAATTGTGTCCGCGTGAGAACTGGCTCAGGGACGTGAGTCGCGGATGCGGGTGAGCGCCTTGCGGACGACTTCGGGGTTGGTCGTCTCCCAGAAGGGCGGCAGCGATGCGCGAAGGTAACCCGCGTATCTCGCCGTGGCCAGACGCGGATCGAGCACGGCCACCACGCCCTTGTCGTCGGTGCTGCGAAGCAGGCGACCCACGCCCTGTGCCAGGAGCAGCGCCGCGTGATTGGCCGAGACGCTGAGAAAGCCGTTACCGCCATGGGATTCGATGGCTTGTTGGCGAGCCATCAACAGTGGATCGTCCGGGCGCGGGAACGGAATCCGGTCCAAGATGACGAGGCTGAGCGATGGGCCAGGGACATCGACGCCCTGCCACAGGGACAACGTGCCGAACAGTGACGTGGGTTCGTCCTTGGCGAAGGCCTTGACGAGGGTGCCGGTGGCGTCGTCGCCCTGGCACAGGATCGGGGTGTCGAGGCGTTCGCGCATAGCCTCCGACGCGGCTTTGGCGGCGCGCATCGAGGAGAACAAGCCGAGGGTGCGTCCGCCGGCCGCCTCGACGAGTTCGGCGATCTCGTCGAGATAGACCGGGGAGAGGCCGTCGCGGCCGGGCGTGGGCAGGTGGCGGGCAATGTAGATGATGCCGGCCTTGGCATGGTCGAAGGGCGACCCGACGTCGAGTGAGTTCCAGCGGAAAGCAGAAGCGTCAGAAGGTGCTTCGGTGCCGATGGCGGTACCCGAGTCGGGTCGCACCGACGATTCCGCAGGAAGGCCCCAGTTGACGGCGAGACCGTCGAACGATCCGCCGACGGTCAGCGTCGCGGAGGTGAGAACGACGGTGGATTCGGCGAACAGTCGCGAGCGCAGCAATCCGCCGACGGAGAGCGGAGCCATCCGGACAGAGCGCCGAACCGATCCGCGGAACTCGTCCGAGGACAGCCAGACGACGTCCTTGCGTTTGGCCGGGTCTGGTTCGTCGAAAGCGGTGAGAATGCGCACGGCACTGTCGTGGACGTCGTCGACGGACGAGAGCGCAGCGTTGCGGGCTGCAGCGGCTTCGGGGTCTGCGGCTGCCATGCCCGGTTTGGCCGGACCGATTGCGGTGCGCAGCGACCAGGCCGCGTCGCGTATCGCGGCCAGTGCGGGCGCCGCACCGTCCGGGAGGCCTTCCCATCGACCTGGACGCAATTCCTCGAGGAGTCCAGCCCAACCCTCGCCGGCAGCTTCGAGTCGGTCGGCGTCCTGCTCTTCGGCGATCTTGCCGCAACGCCTGGCCGCGGCACTGATCGACGAAGCTGTGAGATCGGCCGTGGCAACACCGGTGACGCGGTCGACCAATTCGTGGGCTTCGTCGATCACCACGACGTCGTGGTCAGGGAGGATCTGGATGCCGGTGATGGCGTCGATAGCGAGCAGCGCGTGGTTGGTGACGACGACGTCGGCCTTCGACGCCTCGACGCGGGCGCGCTCGGCGAAGCAGTCCTCACCGACCGGGCATTGGTTCTTTCCGATGCACTCGCGGGAGGTGACGCTGACCTGCCGCCACGCCTGATCGGATACGCCCGGTACCAATTCGTCACGATCACCGGTTTCGGTGTCGGAGGACCATTCGGTGAGGCGGACGACCTCCCGGCCCAGACGCGAGACCGTGAACGGATCGAACAACTCGTCCTCGGGCGGCTGTTCCGACGCGCCGGTGTGAATCTTGTTCATGCACAGGTAGTTGTTGCGGCCCTTGAGGATTGCGAACTCGGCGCGTCGGCCGAGTGGCTTCTTCAGTGCATCGGCCAGCCGTGGCAGATCTCGATCGACGAGCTGGCGCTGAAGCGCGATGGTGGCAGTGGACACGACCACAGTGCGCCCAGACTCGACCGCATGGCGCAGGCTCGGAACGAGGTAGGCGAGTGACTTACCGGTACCGGTGCCGGCCTGGACGGCCAGATGCTCGCCCGTGTCGATCGAGTGCGCCACGGCCGACGCCATCGTCAGCTGACTGGTTCGTTCGGCACCGCCGAGCGACCGCACCGCTGTCTGGAGCAGTTCGGGAACGTTCGGGAGTTGATCGGCCACCCACGAAGGTTAATGGATCCCTACGTCAGAAACGTCCACGGATGATTCCCGGGGTAGTTCCCCGGCATTCGAGTCTTCTTCCGACGACGCCTCGTCTCGCCCGATCAGCTGCACTCCCGCCTCCTGCATCTGTACCAATGCCGACTCGATCGTGGCAGTCGACACACCTGCGGTGAAGGGGAGAAGGACCGTCGTGGCGAATCCCGCGCGCGCCGCGTCGATGGCCGTGGCCTTGACACAGTGATCTGTGGCAATGCCGATCACGTCGACGTCGGTGATCTTGTGGGCGCGGAGCCAGTCCTCGAGCGTCGTGCCGTCCTCGGCTGCTCCTTCGAAACCGGAATAGGCCGCGCTGTAGGCGCCCTTGGAGAAGATCGCCGAACCGGCGACGGAAGCGTCGAACGCCGGGTGGAACTCGGCGCCGGCCGTCCCGACGACGCAGTGAATCGGCCAACTGTCGACGAAGTCTGGGGTCTCGGAGAAATGCGCCCCAGGATCGATGTGGAAATCGCGAGTCGCGACTACGGCGTCGTACTCGTGGGAGTTGACGAAATCGTTGACGGCCGCCGCAACCGCAGCGCCGCCGTCGACCGCGAGCGCGCCACCTTCACAGAAATCGTTCTGAACGTCGACGACGATCAGTGCTTTAGCACTCACTGGTGCTCACCTCCGGAGAATCGAACGGGCACAGCCGAGTCTCCGCGCGAGAGCTTGAGTCCTTCCCACGGCAGGCTCACGAGCCCGGCCTTCAGAACTGCGCGGCTCTCTTCGAGCGTCGGTGCGCTCTCGACGACCTTGCCTTCGCGAACCAACGGGATCAGCAGTTCGGTCGCGCCGTCCGCCTCGGAAACCGGAGCGGGCGAGCCGGCAGGGTAGATGACTTCTTCGACGATCGTTCCGGTCGGGCGAACCACGCGCAGTGCCTTCTTGGCGCCGCCGCGAGATGCCTTGTTGGTGCTTCTCTTCTCGACCGCGATTCCGTCGACCTCGACCAGCTTGTAAACCATGCCTGCGGTGGGCGCGCCCGATCCGGTGACCAGTGAAGTACCGACGCCGTACGAGTCGACGGGTTCGGCGCGCAGAGCCGCGATCGCGTACTCGTCCAGGTCGCCGGAGACGACGATGCGTGTTTTGGTAGCACCGAGATCGTCGAGTTGTTGGCGTACCTGACGAGCAAGAACGCCGAGATCGCCGGAGTCGATGCGAACCCCACCCAGCTCGGGACCGGCAACGGCGACAGCCGTTTTCACACCCTCGGTGATGTCGTAGGTATCGACGAGCAACGTGGTGGATACGCCGAGTGCCGCGACCTGACCGCGGAATGCCGCTGCCTCGTCCGGACCGTCTTCGGTGGTGTGCAGGAGAGTGAAGGCGTGCGCACTGGTACCTGCGCTGGGTACGTCGTGACGCCGCGCGGCTTCGAGGTTGGAGGTGGCGTCGAAGCCGGCGAGATACGCGGCACGTGAAGCGGCGACGGCGGCCTGTTCGTGTGTACGACGCGAGCCCATCTCGATGATCCGTCGACCGCCCGCTGCGCTCACCATGCGGGCTGCGGCCGAAGCGATCGCGCTGTCGTGGTTGAGGATCGAGAGAATCAAGGTTTCGAGGATGACGCACTCGGCGAACGTTCCGCGGACCGAGAGGATCGGTGAGCCGGGGAAGTAGAAGTCGCCCTCGCGGTAGCCGTCGATGTCACCGGAGAATCGATAGTTGCGCAGCCACTCGACGGTCGTGTCGTCGAGAAATTTTGCAACGATCGCCAGTTCCGGTTCACCGAACCGGAACTGCTCGAGTGCGTCGAGAAGGCGTTCGGTACCGGCGACGACGCCGTAGCGACGACCGTCTGGCAGCCGCCGTGCGAATACCTCGAAACTGCAGTTGCGGAAGGCAGATCCGTCGGCGAGAGCCGCCGAGAGCATGGTCAGTTCGTACTGATCGGTGAGCAGTGCGGTGCTGGCACCGGCGTCGCGGATGTCGGAAATTTGCGTAGGCACGCACACAACTCTATGCGCGAGACGACGTGGGTGGGTGTTGTCGCCTCTCGTCGCGCCGTACCCTGGATACATGGTTTTCGGCGGCGCGACCGTGTCCGGCACTTACTCGGCGAACGTAACGATGAGAGGCGCTACGGCTTCCTCTCCTCAAGCCACGCCCGAGCAGTCGGAGGCTGTTGCGACCATCGAAGCCGCAGATCGGCCCTGGGTGACCATCGTCTGGGACGACCCGGTCAATCTCATGCACTACGTGACTTACGTGTTCCAGAAGTTGTTCGGTTACAGCAAAGCCAAGGCCACCGACCTGATGATGCAGGTCCATTCGGAGGGCAAGGCCGTGGTCTCGAGCGGTTCGCGCGACAAGATGGAGGCCGATGTTCGTCGCCTCCACGCTGCCGGTCTCTGGGCCACGATGCAACGCGACGACACCTGAGAAAAGCACTTTTTCGACCGATTTGTTCGCCTAACTCGTAGACGGGAGTCCGACGCGTGCGGACGTGGAGTAGGAAGAGTTCACTCGGCGGAGTGAAGTTCAAGTCCGAGATGGACGGCCACGAGGCGGCGGTTCTGCGCTCGCTCGTGGAGTCGGTGGCCGGGCTTCTCGACGAGCGGGCGTCTTCGGCGCCGCAAGACGAGCTCGCTGCCCTGACGGGCCTTCGTACCGGAAACTCGGAGACGCCCGACAATCCGGTGTTGGCGCGTTTGCTTCCCGACTTCCAGCGCACCGATCCGGACAAGGTCGCTCCGGACAGTGACGATCTCGACGACGCCGGCGCCAATGTCAACGGCGCGCTGCGCAGTTTGCACGAGCCCGAGATCATCGATGCCAAGCGTGAGTCCGCTCGCATGTTGTTGGCTTCGCTTCCGGAGGCCGGCGGCAAGGTCGTTCTCACGCAGGAACAGGCCGATGCGTGGCTGTCCTCGCTCAACGACGTCCGTCTCGCGCTCGGAACCAATCTCGGCATCGACGCCGACACCCCGGAGAGCCTCGAACCCGACGACCCGCGCGCCCCGCATCTCGACGTCTATCACTGGTTGACGTGGATGCAGGACTCCCTCGTCCAGGCGCTCATGCCATGACCACGACGCGGACCGGGCCCACTGATTCACTGACAGATGTCGCCGGCCTCGCTGTCGGTCATCACCACAAGCTCGACGAGGGAGCCACTCTCGGAAGCGGCGCGGCCACCGGCTGCACGGTCGTGCTCGCGTCGGCCGGTGTGGTTGCCGGAGTCGACGTCCGCGGCGGCGGTCCGGGTACCCGCGAGACCGACCTACTCGACCCGAGCCATTCGGTCCA
This sequence comes from Rhodococcus sp. MS13, assembly GCF_013277835.1. NCBI lineage: Bacteria > Bacillati > Actinomycetota > Actinomycetes > Mycobacteriales > Nocardiaceae > Rhodococcus > Rhodococcus sp. MS13. The sequence continues at coordinate 537,196 of NZ_VBTL01000001.1, read as the reverse complement.
GCAGGTCAATGCCGTGCTGTTGACCGGCGGTAGTGCCTACGGACTTGCCGCGGCCGATGGAGTGATGCGCTGGCTCGAGGAACACGATCGCGGGATCGCGATGGGTGCTCCTGGTCAGGTGGTACCGATCGTGCCCGGCGCCGTGATCTTCGATCTGCCGGTGGGGGACTGGACCGTTCGTCCGACCGGAGACTTCGGATTCCTCGCTGCCGACACCGCTTCGCGCGAATTCGCCACGGGCACGGTCGGCGCCGGGGTAGGTGCCAGAGCCGGAGCGCTCAAGGGTGGGGTGGGAACGGCCAGCGTCGTGATCGCCGACGGCCCGGCCGAGGGTACGACGGTCTCCGCGTTGATCGTGGCGAACCCGGTGGGTTCGGTCTTCGATCCCAGAACAGGCTTGCCGTGGGGCGTCGGCTCGGACGGGGCGGAGTCGTTCGGGCTCAGGCTTCCCGACGCGTCCGAACTCGCGGCGGCCAACGCCGTTGCAGCCAAGGGAACAGTCCTCAACACCACGATCGGTGTGGTCGCGACTGACGCCGCCTTGACAAAAGCCGGGTGCCGACGCGTCGCCGTCGCAGGGCATGACGGTCTGGCTCGTGCGATTCGGCCCGCGCATTCGCCACTCGACGGCGACACGATCTTTGCGCTCGCCATCGGCGATCACACTCCGAATTCGGAGATCGCAGTTCCGGCCGCTTTTCCGAACGATCTGCCGATACTCGACGCGGTGTGCGCGGCTTCGGCGCAGGTTGTCGAACGTGCGATCGTCACAGCGATTCTCGACGCCACGTCGGTAGCCGGAATCCCGAGCTACCGCGAGCTCTTTCCGTCGGCATTTCTCTAGGCAGCACTCCTGGAATCGGCGGTAATCTCGAATTGAGCCTGGTCGCGAGTGACCGAATCAGAAAACCGGATCGACGGTGGAGGACGCACACGATGACGATGGATTTCAACAATCCGGACTTCGGCACCCGGACGCCGGCACCGAAATCCGGTCCGCCCTCGGTGTGGAAGCAGTCGGCCGTGTTGGTGGGCGGCTTCGCGATCTTGCTCTACGTGATCGAGATCGTGGATGTCATCTCCGGTCAGAACGTCCAGAACGCCGGCGTCACCCCGCGCACGCTCGACGGCCTGTGGGGAATCCTGTTCGCCCCGGTCCTGCACGACGACTGGGCTCACCTGATTGCCAACACCATTCCGGTCCTGATCCTGGGGTTCCTCGTGCTGGTGTCGGGAATTGCGCGCGGACTCGCGGCGACCGGCATCATCTGGGTGATCGGCGGTGTCGGGACCTGGTTGTTCGCCGGCTCGAACTCGAATCACGTCGGTGCGTCCGTGCTGATCTTCGGCTGGGTCACCTACCTGCTGGTGCGCGGGTTCTTCACGCGGAGCTTCACACAGATCCTGATCGGCGTTGCCGTCTTCGTCGTGTACGGCGGAGTGCTGTGGGGCGTTCTCCCGAGCGATCCACGGGTTTCCTGGCAAGGACATCTGTTCGGAGCGATCGGCGGCGTGGTGGCCGCCTGGGCGCTGACGTCGGGGGAGAGGGCCAAGCGCGCAGGGTCGGCGCCGGCCGTCCGACCACCGAGTTTCTGAACGGACGTGGGTCACACCCTCGCTGCGGTGTGACTTCGACGCGCCAAAACCACCAAGAGCTTTTTTCCAGACGGGTAGACGTGGCAGCATGACCGGTATGCGCATGACCGTCCTGGGGTGTTCCGGCAGCGTCACGGGTCCGGATTCACCGGCTTCGGGATACCTGCTCACGGCACCGGGAACTCCGCCGCTCGTGATCGACTTCGGCCCGGGAGTTCTTGGGGCGTTGCAGCGATACGCCGATCCGGGCGAGGTGACGATCCTGCTTTCGCACCTTCATGCGGACCACTGTCTCGACATGCCCGGCCTGCTCGTCTGGCGTCGCTATCACCCCAACCCGCCGGTCGGGCGGGCTCTGGTTTACGGCCCCACCGACACGGCCTGCCGCATCGGAGTGTCCTCCGCCGAGTGCGCCGGCGAGATGGATGACATCTCCGACACCATCGACGTCCGGCTCTGGGCCGAGAACGAGCCAGTGAGGTTCGGAGAACTGAGCGTCGTCGCCCGTCGGATGAATCATCCTCCCGAGGCTTACGGTTTCCGGATCACCGGCGCCGACGGCCGCGTGCTCGTCTACACCGGTGACACGGGTATGTGTGACAACGTCGTCGAACTCGCCCGTGGAGCGGACGTGTTGCTCTCCGAAGCTTCGTGGACCGACAGTCCGGATCGCCCCGAGGGAGTTCACCTCTCCGGTAAGGAAGCCGGCCGTGTGGCTGCCCTCGCCGGCGTCAAGGAACTTCTCCTCACGCACATCCCGCCGTGGACCTCCCGCGAAGACGTGATCGCCGAAGCGAAATCCGAATTCTCCGGACCAGTCCATGCCGTCTCCGCCGGAAGCGTCTACGACATCTGATTCCCCTCACATTCGATGCAGTGCCGACCGGGCGACCGCTAGGCTCACGAAGGTGACTACACGAGAAGACGGTAGGGCGGACGACGAGCTCCGCACGGTCAAGATCACCCGCGGATTCACCAGTCATCCGGCCGGATCCGTTCTGGTCGAGTTCGGGAACACTCGCGTGATGTGCACGGCCAGCGTCGAAGAGGGTGTACCCCGCTGGCGCAAGGGCTCCGGCTTGGGTTGGCTGACAGCCGAATACGCGATGCTTCCCGCCGCCACGCACACGCGCAGCGGCCGCGAATCGGTCAAGGGCAAGGTCGGCGGCCGTACGCAGGAGATCAGTCGACTCATCGGCCGATCACTTCGGGCCTGCATCGATCTCGCCGCGATCGGCGAGAACACCATCGCCCTGGACTGTGATGTCCTCCAGGCCGACGGCGGTACCCGCACCGCGGCAGTGACGGGGGCGTACGTGGCCCTGGTCGACGCCGTGACGTACCTGCGCGCAGCCGACCTGCTCTCCGACCCTCAGCCCATCTCGTGTGGCATAGCGGCCGTCAGCGTCGGCGTCGTGGACGGACGAGTGCGCCTCGATCTTCCGTACGAAGAGGATTCGCGCGCCGAGGTCGACATGAATGTCGTGGCCACCGATACCGGCACGCTGGTGGAAATCCAGGGAACCGGTGAGGGTGCCACGTTCCCACGCTCGACGCTGGACAAGCTGCTCGACTCCGCTCTGGCTGGTTGTGAGCAACTTTTCGAGATCCAGCGTCAAGCGTTGGCCGAGCCGTATCCCGGGGTGCTACCCGAACCGAAGAATCCGGAACCCAAAAAGAAGTTCGGTGCCTGAGCTGTGAGCGTACGAGTACTGGTTGCCAGCCGAAATGCCAAGAAACTGAAGGAACTTCACCGGGTGCTCGACGCCGCTGGAGTGAACGGAATCGAACTGGTCGGGCTCGACGAGGTGCCGCCGTTCCCCGAAGCCCCCGAGACCGGGGCGACGTTCGAGGAGAATGCGCTCGCCAAGGCACGTGACGGCGCGGCGGCAACCGGAATGCCTTGCATCGCAGATGATTCCGGTGTCGAGATCGATGCACTCAACGGTATGCCCGGCGTGCTGTCCGCGCGATGGTCGGGCACTCACGGAAACGACGGCGCCAACACGGCGCTTGTCCTGGCTCAGCTGGGAGACGTGCCAGACGAGCGGCGCGGCGCGGCATTCGTCTCCGCCTGTGCACTGGTGATCCCCGGTGGCGACGAGACTGTCGTGCGCGGCGAATGGCGCGGGGTGATCGGCCGAGAACCAGCCGGCGACGGGGGCTTCGGATACGACCCCATCTTCCGTCCGGACGGCGACACCCGCTCTGCCGCAGAACTCACCCCGGCCGAGAAGGATGCGGCGTCACATCGAGGGCGCGCGCTCGTGCAGCTCGTTCCGGCGCTGGCGGCACTGGCCGGCTGAACCGAATTTCGAAAAGTAGAGCCCTGAACGCGTCTGCGTTCAGGGCTCTAATTTTTGAAACTCTCAGAGCTGATAAGCCTGCTTCACCTGGGCAGTCCGCTTGTGCTCGAACACGAACGACAGGAACGGGATCGTGCCGGCGAGCGCGGTGGCAACCGTCGTACCGGGCTTCCACCGGGCCTTGATCGCCAAGTCGATCGTGAACACGAGATAGAGCATGTAGAACAGGCCGTGGATCTGACCGATGTAGAACAACCACGACGGTGCGTCCGCCGAATTGTCGAGAATCAGGTACTTGTAGACCATCTCGCCGGTCAGGAACAGCAGCCAGAGGCCGGTGATCCAGGCGAGAACGCGGTATCGGACGAGCGCCGACGCAACCTTCTTCTGCTTTTCTGCGTTGACTGCGGGGGTAGCGATGCTCGCTTCCGAACCGGTACTCACGTCGTGCTCCTATCGGACTCGCGAGCGGCGAGCTGCGCAAGGTAGTCGTTGTATTCCAGCATTTGGCGGGCTTCAGGGTCGTCGACGTCGAGGTTCACATCGTCGAACTCGGCCTGCGGGCGTTGCGGCAAGAGGTCGGCGGGAATCTCACGCGGCTCCGCGGCGGCTTCCTCGGCTTCGGCCTCTTCGGGGTCCACGTCTTCGAGCTGAACGAACTTGCGATACGCGTACACGACAAACGCCGCGAAGAGCGGCCACTGGAACGCGTACCCGAGATTCTGTCCCGAGCCTCCGACGGCTTCGAAGCGCTCCCACTGCCACCAGCCGAGCGCGAGGCAGCCGGCAGCTGACACGATGACCAGCAGAATCAGCGCAGGTCGGCGTTTAGTAGCGTTCTTGGACACACTAAGACGGTACCTGAGAGCTATAGTGCCTCGCCCTGCGATCTCCGACACGGTGTCGTAGAAGCCGTGCCACGGCGTGTCGTAGAAGCCGTGCCACGGCGTGTCGTAGAAGCTGTTCCACGGCGTGTCGCAGAAGCAGCATGTGCGCTATGCCCATCCAACACCGCACCGCCAGGCACTGAACACATTCACCCAGCTGTGCTGCATCGATAACGTCGGGGCGTATCCGAAAGCAGGGGAGTGTTTCATGCACATCAGAGTGATTCGCCCGGTCATCGACACCACGCTGACTCCGGCGGTGACAGCCGAGGTGGAGCACTGGGCGGCGCCCGGCACGACGGTCGATGTCGTGTCACTGCTCTCTGGCACGGCGAGCATCGAGTCCGAGTACGACGAGGCACTGGCCGGCCCCGGGATCGTGCAGCGGGTCGAAGAGGCGGCAGCCGACGGCGTCGACGGTGTATTCATCACGTGTTTCGCCGATCCCGGAGTGCATGCCGCCCGAGAGATCATCGACGCTCCGGTGGTCGGCGGCTTCGAGCCGTCATTTCTGACAGCGATGAGTCTGGGCGATCGCGTCGGTGTCGTGACCATCCTGCCGAACGTCGTGCCGATGCTCCGATCGCTCACTCGGCGGTATGGGCTCGATAGTCGGCTGGGCAGTATTCGAGTCGTGGACATGCCGGTGCTTGGCCTCACCGATCGGGAGGAACTGATTGATCGACTGGCCGCTCAGGCGTCTGCGGCAGTGCAGAACGGCGAGGCCGATTCCGTCGTTCTCGGTTGCACCGGGATGCTCGGTGTGACCAGTGCAGTCCGAGACAGGCTGCATGGCAAAGGGATTCACGTTCCGGTTGTGGATCCGACGGCGTCGGCGATCACGTGGTTGGAGAGCTCGGTCCGTCTGGGGCTGACGCCGAGCCGGACGACGTACATGACCCCGCCGGTCAAGGCTCGAAAGCGCTGAGCCTGATCTAGAACCGAATAAGCCCCGCCGGATCTGATCCAGCGGGGCTTTTCGTTGTGCGCGAGGGGGGACTTGAACCCCCACGTCCTGAGACACTGGAACCTAAATCCAGCGCGTCTGCCAATTCCGCCACTCGCGCGCGGAATTCAAAGGATACGCGAGTGGAATCGCTCGCGGGCACACCACCCTGGTCGGGATGCGCCCGCCCGCTCTCAGGCCGTTTCGGCGAGTGGATCCGCTGCGGGCGGCGTGGTGGATTTCTTCGACCGGCGCGGTTGCTCGGCCGTGCGTTGATACCGCCACGCAGCGTGGGTGAGTGTTGGAACATCGACATCGAGATGTTCGGCAACCGCAACTAGCAACTCGGCTGCGTCGGTGCTCGACAACAATTCCTCGCTACTGCTTGCTTCGGTGGCGAACCGTGCAAGGAGATCTATCGAAGTTGCCGTCAACTTCCCGGACAGGAACACCAGCGTCTCGAAGGTCCTGGGGCCCAGGCCTGGAACGGAGACGACTGCCGAACGGAGGCCTTCGGTGTCCTCGACGTCGGCACCGCACCGGCAACCGGCGTCGGCGAGCGCTTTGGCCGCACGAGCCGCACCCTCGGCTTTGGTGAAGTAGTTGCCCGGCACTCGCTGGCGATTGCCGAGAATCGTTGCGAGCTCGTCGCCACGGTCGGTGAAGGCGGCGAGAGCGGACAAGCTGTCGAGGCGATCGCCTGCGGCTACCGAGCGGTGTGTGCGCCAACGGTCGAGGACGGCGCGGACTCCGGTCTTCGGTGTTCCGTAGGCGGCGCGCGACGAGAAGATCGCATCGAGAAGGGCGGCTTCGGACTCGCGCGGCCATCCCTGATTCCAATGCGGCCACGCCTCGCGCGGAAGCTCGGCGCCGATGAATTCGGCCGCTCTGACTACGTCTGTGTCTTTCATGATTTCTCCCCCCGAGAAGTCGTCCGGTGTGGACGCGCTGAACGTAGCGAGGGGGTCCGACAGATGGTGGCGCGGAACGCACGGGATCGACCGTCCGTCAAGGAGGTCACGAATTGGTAACAATAAATATGAGGTGTTCCTCAGGTTTCTGAAAATCCCGGTAACAGTCCCAGGCAGGGCGTTCGCGACCTACTCGCGAGTCACTTTCTCGAAGTCTCGTGAGGAAGATCACGGCCTCGAAAGTCCAGATTTCCAGGGTGCCGACAAACGTGAGGAAATCCTCATGATTCTGTGTAAACCTTGTCTTGCACGAACGCCCTGACTCCGTCGATTCTCTCGACGAATTCGCGAGCACTTCAGCCGGGCAGCACACCGCAAATCCCACCTCGCCGCAGAGGTGACCAGGAGAGGACGTACGCGTGACGATCGATGACACGACACCTACAGGAAACGGACGCGACTCGAAGGGTGGACGCCGTTTCGGCGTCGATGGGGGACAGTCCCGCACGACCAGCAAAGGTGCCCTCGTCGATTCGCTGAACAACGGCGTTTCCTACGCAATCGCTTTCGGTGGACAGGGCGCTCCCTGGCTCACCTCGCTCGAGGAGCTCAGCCGTGACAACGGCCTGGAGCCCGTTCTGACCGATCTGGTCAATGACGCAGCCGCACGCCTCGCGCCCGTCGCACAGGATCTCCTCGTGGTTCGCCCGGTCGGATTCGATCCGATCGCGTGGATGCTCGAAGCCGAGATCGTCGACGAAGAAGAAGGTGAGAAGTCGGCCGGGCCTTCCGCTGCCGCGCTCACCGCAGCTCCGGTGTCACTCCCCGGCGTCTTCCTCACGCAGCTTGCGGCGTTGCGTGCACTCTCCGCTCAGGGTCTGGATGTAGCCGGTAACCCGCCTGCTGCCGTCATCGGCCACTCGCAGGGCCTGCTGGCCACCGCTGCCGTAGCCGCGCAGGGCAACGACGACGGTGAACTCCTCGCCGTCGCACAGCTCGTCGGTGCTGCTGCCAGCTTGGTCGGCCGTCGCCGCGGCGTCATCGCCGGCGCCTCCGCGAAGCCGATGGTTGCGGTCTCGGGCGTCGATCCCGAGCGTCTCGCCGCCATCGTCGCCGAGCTTGCCGAGGGTGTTGCCCCCGAACGCGCGGCTGTTCTCGCCATTCGCAACGGCCGTCGCCGCGTCGTTCTCGCCGGACCGCCCGCTCAGCTGGCACGCGTGCAAGAGCGTTGCGAGCAGATCGAAGCCGAAGAAGCTCGCGAGCGAGAGGGCAAGAAGCGTGGCGGTTCCGTCTTCGCTCCGTCCTTCGATCCGCTCGACACCGAAATCGGCTTCCATCACCCAGCATTGGCCGAGGCCGTCGAACTTGTCGGCAGCTGGGCAACCCGTTGCGGTCTCGATGCCGACCGTGCGCGTGAACTTGCACAGGGTGTCCTCGTCGATCCGGTCGACTGGGTCGAGGCTGTCGACGGCGCAATCTCCGCCGGCGCCAAGTGGATTCTCGATCTCGGGCCCAGCGATCAGCTGACCCGTATGACGTCCTCTTCGCTGCGTGGGCAGGGCATCGGCATCATCGCCGCCGCCACCCGCGGCGGACACCGCAATCTGCTCACCCCCGGTGCTGCGCCTGAGGTCTCACGTTCGTGGAGCGAATTCGCGCCGAAGCCTGTTTCGCTTCCCGGTGGCCGCATCGGCGTCGAGACGGCGTTCACGAAGCTGACCGGTCGTTCACCCATCCTGCTCGCAGGCATGACGCCGACGACGGTCGACGCCAAGATCGTTGCCGCGGCAGCCAATGCCGGTCACTGGGCTGAGCTCGCTGGTGGCGGACAGGTCACCGAGGAAATCTTCGAAGACCGTGTCGCAGAGCTGAAGATGCTGCTCGAGCCGGGCCGCGCGGTCCAGTTCAACTCCCTGTTCCTCGACCCGTACCTGTGGAAGCTGCAGCTCGGTGGCAAGCGCCTGGTGCAGCGTGCCCGTACTGCCGGCGCTCCCATCGACGGCGTCATCGTCACCGCCGGTATCCCGGAACTCGAAGAGGCCGTTGCCCTCATCGACGAGCTGTCCGAGATCGGCATCACCAACATCGCGTTCAAGCCCGGCACCGTGGCGCAGATCCGCTCCGTGATCCGCATCGCCAACGAGGTTCCGAACTTCCCGGTCATCGTGCACATCGAAGGCGGCCGCGCCGGCGGACACCACTCGTGGGAAGACCTCGACGACCTGCTCCTCGACACGTACGCCGAGCTGCGTACACGTCCGAACCTGGTCATCTGCGTCGGCGGCGGCATCGGAACCCCCGAGCGAGCAGCCGATTACCTCACCGGTCGCTGGTCTGCCGCAGCCGGTTTCCCGGCCATGCCCGTCGACGGCATCCTCGTCGGCACTGCAGCCATGGCGACCCTCGAGGCCACCACCTCTCCTGAGGTCAAGCAGCTCCTCGTCGACACGCCCGGAACACCGGATTGGGTCGGTGCCGGTACCGCTGAAGGCGGAATGGCCTCTGGCCGTAGCCAGCTCGGTGCCGACATTCACGAGATCGACAACGCGGCTTCGCGCACCGGACGCCTCCTCGACGAGGTTGCCGGCGATTCCGAGGCAGTGGCCGAGCGCCGCGACGAGATCATCGCCGCCCTCGACGTCACCGCCAAGCCGTACTTCGGCGACGTCGAGACCATGACGTACGCACAGTGGCTGCGCCGCTACCTCGAGCTCACCGTCGGCATCGACGCGGCGAAGGAATTCGATTGCGGCGCAGATCTTCAGGACGCCATCGTCGAGGCGACCTCGAGCCCGTGGCTCGACATCACCTGGCGTGCTCGCTTCGGCGAGATGCTCCAGCGCACCGAGGCGCGTCTGCATCCGGTCGACCGTGGCCCGATCCCCACACTGTTCGGCGACGCCGAGACTCTCGAGCGCCCCGAGGCTGCGATCTGCGCACTGCAGGCGTCGTACCCGGACTACTCGACGACCGTTCTGCATCCCGCAGACGTCTCGTTCTTCACCTCGTTGTGCAAGACGCCGGGCAAGCCGGTCAACTTCGTTCCCGTCGTCGACGGTGACGTTCGCCGTTGGTGGCGCAGCGACTCCCTGTGGCAGGCACACGATCCCCGCTACACCGCCGATCAGGTTTGTGTCATCCCCGGCACCGTCGCCGTCGCGGGCATCACCCGTGTCGACGAGCCAGTCGGTGACCTGCTCGATCGCTTCGAGAAGGCGACCTACGACGAATTGGTTGCTGCCGGAGCCGCTCCGGTTGCACTCGCGAGCCGTCGCCACCAGGATTCCGCACCCGGACTTCTCGACGCCGTCCTCTCCGCTCCCGACCTCCAGTGGGCCGGCCGCCTGACCCAGAACCCTGTCCGTCGCCTCGGCGACCTCGACGAGTGGAACGCAGAGTCTGCCGACAAGGCAGTTCACGGCACCACGGGGTCCAGCTTGACCGTCGTCGATTCCTCGCACGTGCTGCTCTCGGTTCCGTTGGTGGCAGACAAGTCGGTCGACATCACGATCACCATCCCCGAGTCCGTCGTAGACGGCGGCGCTCCGGTTATCACCGAGGCAGACGCCGAGGGTGCGATGTCCGCGCTGCTGGCAGTTGCTGCCGGACAGGAACTTCCGACAGTCAAGAACGGAAAGGCCCGCCTCAACGTCGCGTGGGTTCCCGATCGCATCGCCGATCACGCCGGTGTCACCGGTTCCGGCCTGCCCACCACGCTCAGTGTCAGCGGCAAGGCTGTTCCGGACGTCGTCGTCGGAGCATGCTGGCCTGCAGTGTTCGCAGTCCTCGGCGCAGCCAAGCTCGACAGTCTTTCCGTTATCGAAGGCATGCTCGACCTGGTCCACCTCGACCACACCGTCGACTTCGTCGGTGAACTTCCCTCCGAGACAAGCATTCTCGTGGTCAATGCCGAGGTCGCCTCGGTTCTCGACACCGACCTCGGTCGCGTCGTCGAGGTCAAGGTCGAGGTCGGTGCCATGCTCGGCGAGGGCCTCGACGCCCCCGCAGTCGTCACCATGACCGAGCGTTTCGCGATCCGCGGACGCACCGGCGCTGGCGAACTCGCCGACCCGGCTCGCGCCGGTGGATCGATCAGCGATGCGGCTGTCGACACCTCACGTCGTCGTCGCCGTGACGCGAAGATCCTCGCGCCGGTCAGCATGGGCGCGTTCGCTCAGGTTTCCGGTGACCACAACCCGATTCACACCTCCGACAACGCCGCTCTGCTGGCCGGCCTCGGAACCCCGATCGTGCACGGCATGTGGCTCTCCGCCACAGCGCAGCAGGTAGTCACCGCAGTCGACCCGGCCGAGACCCGCGTCCCGCCGCGCCGCCTGACCGCCTGGACCGCCCGCTTCCTCGGGATGGTTCGCCCCGGCGCCGAGATCGACGTCCGCGTCGACCGTGTCGGCATCGACCAGGGCGCAGAAATCGTCGAGGTCGGCTGCCGCATCGACGGCGAACTGGTGATGGTCGCCACCGGCCGCACTGCCGCACCGAAGACCGTCTACGCCTTCCCCGGCCAGGGCATCCAGCGCCCGGGCATGGGCCTCGACGCTCGTGCACGCTCCAAGGCCGCCCGCGACGTCTGGGAGCGTGCGGACAAGCACACCCGCAAGGCGCTCGGATTCTCGATTCTCGCTGTCGTGCGCGACAACCCGGTGACCGTCAAGGCGCGCGGTGTCGAGCACAAGCATCCTGACGGTGTCCTGCACCTGACTCAGTTCACCCAGGTGGCCATGGCCGTTCTCGGTGTTGCCCAGGTTGCCGAGCTGCGCGAATCCGGAACCTTCATCGAGGATTCCCTTCTGGCCGGTCACTCGGTCGGTGAGTACAACGCACTCGCTGCTGTCGCCGAGGTTTTCCCGCTCGAAGCACTTCTCGAGGTCGTCTTCCAGCGTGGCTCCGCCATGCACCAGCTCGTTCCCCGTGACGAAGCCGGACGCTCCGACTACCGCATGGCTGCTATTCGCCCGTCGCAGATCGGTGTTTCCGACGACGACGTGCAGGGCTTCGTCGCCGGTGTCGCCGAGACCTCCGGTGAGTTCCTCGAAATCGTCAACCTGAACCTGCGCGGCAGCCAGTACGCCATCGCCGGTTCGGTAGCCGGTCTCGACGCACTCGAGGTCGAAATCGACCGTCGCCGAGCAGAATTCGGTGGCAAGCGGGCATACATCCAGGTTCCCGGCATCGACGTGCCGTTCCACTCCACCGTCCTTCGTGGCGGCGTGGCGGACTTCCGCGTGTGCCTGCAGGACTTGCTCCCGCACGACATCGATCCGGACATCCTGATCGGCCGCTACATCCCGAACCTGGTTCCGAAGCCGTTCTCGCTGCGTCGTGACTTCGTTCAGGAAATCGCGGACCTGGTGCCGTCCGAGCCGCTGCAGGAAGTCCTCGCAGACTTCGACAGCTACGCAACGCGCACTCACGAGTTGTCCCGCATCATCCTGATCGAGCTGCTGGCTTGGCAGTTCGCCAGCCCGGTCCGCTGGATCGAGACGCAGGACCTGCTCTTCGGCGACGAGTCCGAAGGTGGACTCGGGGTCGAACGCTTCGTCGAGATCGGTCTCGGCGCTGCCCCGACCGTTGCGAACCTCGCGTCGCAGACCCTCAAGCTGCCGGGCCGCTTCGGCTACCCGGTCGAGGTTCTCAACGTCGAGCGCGAAGCTGCGATCGTCTACGGCACCGACGTCGACCCCGCCGTCGATGACGACGACGAGATCGAAGCGCCTGCTGCGCAGGCTGCACCGGTTGCCGCGGCCGCTGCTCCGGTTGCAGCTGCTGCGCCGGCCGCACCTTCGGGTGGACCGCGTCCGGACGACCTCACCTTCAAGGCGCCCGACGCCACGAAGGTCCTGATCAGCCTGTGGACCAAGCTCCGTCCCGATCAGGTCGGCCCCGCCGACACGATCGAGGCACTGTGCGACGGCGTCTCCTCGCGTCGTAACCAGCTTCTGGTCGACCTCGGCTCCGAGCTGTCCCTCGGCGCCATCGACGGTGCCGCGGATGCCGACATGGGCTCCTTGGGAGCAACCGTCGACAAGCTCGCCCGTACGTACAAGCCGTTCGGACCGGTGCTCTCCGATTCGATCAACGATCACCTGCGCAAGGTCTTCGGCCCCTCGGGCAAGCGTCCCGGCTACATCGCCGACCGCGTCAAGAAGGTCTGGGAACTGGGCGACGGCTGGGCGCACCACGTCACCGCAGCAGTGGCTCTCGGCACCCGTGACGGCGCCAGCATCCGCGGCGGCGACCTCGGTGGCCTGAGCTCCGGCGCACTGGCCGACGCCGCAGCGGTCGACGCAGTCATCGACAGCGCAGTTGCCTCGGTCGGCTCTGCACGCGGAGTCAGTGTCTCGTTGCCGGCCACCGGCGGCGGAAGCGGCGGAACCGTCGACGCAGCCGCCCTGGGTGAGTTCACCGAGAACATCACCGGGCGCAACGGCGTTCTGGCCTCGGCTGCACGCCTGGTGCTCGAGCAGCTCGGACTGAACGAAGAAGCGGCAGTCGCGACGGTCGAGGACACCGAACTGGTCGACCTGGTCTCGGCTGAACTCGGCTCCGACTGGCCGCGTCTGGTTGCTCCGGCATTCGACGCACAGAAGGCCGTGCTGCTCGACGACCGTTGGGCAAGTGCGCGTGAGGATCTCGCTCGTATTTGGCTCGGTGACACCGCGTTGTCGGTCGAGAACTTCATCGGTGCCGGTTCCACCGTCGCCGCACAGGCCAAGTGGTGGGCCACCCGTGCAACCGACGAGGGCCGCACGGCGCTCGCCGAGGTCTACACCCGCATCGTTGATGCAGCCGTGACGACAGAATCCGACGCACCCGAGTGGGCAGGCGAGGTCGCAGTAGTGACCGGCGCCAGCAAGGGTTCCATCGCGGCAGCGGTCACGGGCAAGCTCCTTGCCGGTGGCGCAACGGTATTCGTGACCACCTCACGACTCGACGGTCAGCGTCTGGGCTTCTACCGCGACCTGTACCGCGAGAACGCTCGCGCCGGTGCCGCCCTCTGGGTGGTTCCCGCGAACATGGCGTCGTACACCGACGTCGACGCACTGATCGACTGGATCGGCAACGAGGCCACCGAGAATGCAGGCGGCGCAAAGAAGCTCATCAAGCCGGCCATGACGCCGACGATGCTCTTCCCGTTCGCAGCTCCGCGTGTCGGCGGCGAACTCTCCGACGCCGGCGCTCGCGCCGAAATGGAAATGCGCGTGCTGCTCTGGTCGGTGGAGCGCCTCATCGGCGGTCTGTCGAAGATCGGTTACGACAGCGATGTCGACACGCACCTGCACGTAGTGCTGCCCGGTTCGCCGAACCGCGGAACGTTCGGCGGCGACGGTGCTTACGGTGAGGCCAAGGCTTCGCTGATCGCCGTGGTCAACCGCTGGAAGGCCGAGCGGAACTGGGCCGAGCGGGTCACGTTGGCACACGCGGTCATCGGTTGGGTTCGCGGAACCGGACTCATGGGTCACAACGATCCGATCGTCGACGCGGTCGAAGCTGCGGGCGTCCGCACCTGGTCCACCCAGGAGATGGCGACCCAACTGCTGAAGACGGCAACCCGCGAGTCGCGGCGCGCTGCAGCAGAGGCTCCGCTCGAGGTCGACCTGACCGGCGGACTGTCCGAGGCCAACCTGGATCTGGGTGCTTTGGCCAAGGAAGCTGCCGAGGTTGCCGAGATCGCCGAGGCTGTCGACGAAGCAGTGGACGAGTCCAGCATCCTGGCGCTGCCCACGCCGGCTCGCATCGACGACTCGGTCAAGGCTCCGAGCTGGCCCGAACTGGACGTCACCCCCGCGGACCTCGTGGTCATCGTGGGTGCCGGAGAGCTCGGACCCTACGGTTCCTCGCGTACCCGCTTCGAGATGGAGGTCGACGAGCAGCTCTCTGCCGCAGGCGTTCTCGAATTGGCGTGGAACACCGGACTCATCGTCTGGGAGAACGACCCCAAGCCGGGCTGGTACGACGTCGAATCCGGTGACCTGGTACCCGAGGCGGAAATCGCCGACAAGTACCACGACGCAGTCGTCGAGCGTTGCGGCATCCGTCGCTACGTCGACGAGGGCGCGATGATCGACAACACCGCTCCGCTGCTCACCTCCGTGTTCCTGGACAAGGATCTGAGCTTCGTGGTCGGCAGTGAGGTAGAGGCTCAGGCCTTCGTCGAATCCGATCCGGAGAACACGACGGCGACGGTTTCCGCCGAGTCCGGAGACTGGACAGTCACTCGCCGCGCAGGCACCGAGATCCGCGTCCCGCGCAAGATGAAGCTGACTCGTAGTGTCGGCGGCCAGATCCCGACCAACTTCGACGTCACCAAGTGGGGCATCCCCGCCGACATGGCAGATTCGGTCGACCGCGTCGGACTCTGGAACATCGTCGCAACGGTGGACGCCTTCCTCACCGGCGGCTTCACTCCGAGCGAACTGCTCCGCTGGGTACACCCGAGCCTGGTTGCCAACACACAGGGCACCGGCATGGGCGGCATGACCTCCATGCGGAGCCTGTACATCGACACGCTGCTCGGCGAGAACCGTCCGAACGACATCCTGCAGGAAGCGCTGCCGAACGTCATTGCAGCGCACGTCGTTCAGTCGTACGTCGGCGGTTACGGCGCGATGGTTCACCCCGTCGCCGCCTGCGCCACGGCAGCGGTATCCGTCGAAGAAGGTGTCGACAAGATCCGACTCGGCAAGGCGCAGTTGGTTGTTGCCGGCGGGTTCGACGATCTGAGCACGGAAGGCATCATCGGCTTCGGTGACATGTCGGCAACTGCCAAGACCGAGGACATGCACGCCAAGGGCATCGAGGATCGCCGCTTCTCGCGGGCCAACGATCGTCGCCGCGGCGGATTCGTCGAGTCGGCCGGTGGCGGAACGATTCTCCTCGCTCGCGGAGACCTGGCACTCGAGATGGGCCTGCCCGTCCTCGGTGTGGTCGCCTGGGCCGGATCGTTCGCCGACGGTGTCCACACCTCGATCCCGGCACCGGGACTCGGAGCACTGGGCGCCGGACGTGGGGGAGCGGATTCGCAGCTCGCACTCTCGCTCAACGCTCTCGGCGTGAGCGCCGACGACATCGCCGTGATCTCCAAGCACGACACCTCCACTGCCGCCAACGATCCGAACGAGGCAGAGCTGCACGAGCGCCTCGCCGGGGCATTGGGACGCAGTGAAGGTGCGCCGATGTTCGTGGTCTCGCAGAAGAGCCTGACCGGTCACGCCAAGGGTGGTGCCGCAGCCTTCCAGCTGATCGGGCTCTGCCAGGTACTGAGCCAGGGCATCGTCCCGCCGAACCGCAGCCTCGACTGCGTCGACGACAAGATGGCCGAGTTCGAGCACCTCGTGTGGGCACGTCAGCCGCTCAAGTTCGGTGATCAGCTTCCGCTGCGTGCCGGCCTGCTGACCAGCCTCGGCTTCGGTCACGTCTCCGGCCTGATCGCAGTCGTTCACCCGCAGGCATTCGTCGAGTCGGTTCCGGCCGACAAGCGCGCCGACTATGTTGCTGCGGCGCAGCAGCGGACGATCGACGGTCAGCGCCGCCTCGCCAAGGCGATGTGCGGTGGCGACAGCCTCTACGAGCGCCCGGCGGATCGTCGCCTCGGTGCCGACGGAACGCCGGCCAAGGCGTCGCGTCAGCTCGAAGCGGACATGCTGCTGAGCGAGGACGCACGACTCGGCGCAGATCTGGTGTACCGCTCGAATTTGCCCGGCTGCAAGTAATAATCACGGTATGGGAGTTCTGGGTATCGGCTTCGACCTCGTGACGGTGTCGGAGTTCGCCGAGCAATTGAACAGGCCGGGAACGGCAATGCTCGACAACTTCACACCGGGCGAGCGTCGAGACGCCGCTACCCGGAGCTCCGAACCGGCACGACATTTCGCCGCCCGGTGGGCAGCGAAGGAAGCAGTGATCAAGGCATGGTCAACTGCTCTCTTCGCCAGCCCGCCGGTGCTGGGGGAGATGATCCACAATCAGATCGAGGTCGTCTCGGACGCCTGGGGTCGCCCGGGCATACGGCTTCGCGGTGACGTGGCCAAACAACTCACCGGAGTGAAGATTCATATCTCGCTCACCCACGACGGGGACATGGCGGGCGCTTTCGCGGTCATCGAATCCGACCCGGAGTAACACTGCCCGACACGAAAGAGCCGGTCTCCCAAGGGGAGACCGGCTCTTTGTCGTTCGACTAGTCCTTCGTGCGGGATTCCTTCTCGGCGACGAGGAGATACGCGATCATCAACCTTTTCAGTTCGGCGACGGCGTCGGCATGCGACTGACCGTCCTGAACCGAGAAATTCAGCATCGAATACACCACGTGGACAAGAACTTCCGCCATCATCAGGCGGCGATCTCGCCGCGTACGCGGCGTCAACGGACCGAGCATTTTCGCTACGGTCTCGGCGAACTGCTTTTCGTGAATGACTCCGGTGGCCCGCGTGGACGGCGTCGACTGCATCGCCAGCCAGACCTCGCGGCGCGACGGATCGGACGTCCACAGTCCGGCCATGTGATCGACGAAACTGTTCAGGAACCGCAACCAGTCGAGCGAGGGTACTTCGCCGCCGAATTGCGCAAGCTCGTGCTGGACCCCGACGAGGTCCTGACGGTTCAATTCGCACACGATGACGTACTTGTTCGCGAAGAATTGGTAGAGCGTCCCGATCGGGACGTCAGCACGTGCCGCGACCTCTTCGCAGGTGAACGATTCGAAACCGACATCGGTGAGGAGTTCCCGTGACGCCGCCAGGAGTGCGTCGAATTTACGCTGGCTGCGCTCTTGCGTCGGACGCTTGCGCGGCAGCAGTTCCTGCGGTTCTTCGAGGCTCTGGGGATTCTCCAGTGCTGGGTCGACTCGTCGCCGCGCGCGGTTACGAGTCGTGGGCTGCACGTCTTCCAGGCTATCGGTGTTTTCTGTCGAATTTGGGACTTGTGCATTATCCGGTGTCATCGGCCACCTACTTCGGCGGTCGTGATCGGTCGAAACGCACCGCGCAGGTGCGCGCACATGAGTCCCGATGCTGTTGCCACACCTCGATACTAGGTGACCACCTGTCCAGTAGCTGAAGAGGTTGCTGCGCGGTGTGGCGCAACGGCGATCCTGCCGACTCCCTACGCCCGATTCGGGCACACTGAGATTCTTCGGGCACACCGAGGTTCGATGCCGAGGAGAGGGAGACGATGACGGAAGAACTGCGAACCGCGGTACGTGAACTCATGCCGCGTGCCCATGAGGATCTGAGTGCACTTGTGGCGATGAAGTCCGTCGCAGATGCAAGGCAATACCCGCCGGAAGAATGCGCGGCCGCGGCACATTGGGTCCTGGAGGCATTCCGGGATCAGGGTTTCGCCGATATCGAGGCGATCGAGACCTCCGACGGCTCGGCCGCCGTCGTCGGTCGTCGACCAGGTCCAGACGGTGCTCCGACCGTTCTGCTGTACTGCCACTACGACGTTCAGCCGCCCGGAAACGAAGAGCTCTGGGGCTCGCCGCCTTTCACACTCACCGAGCGGGGTGGACGGTGGTACGGACGCGGCGCTTCCGACTGCAAGGGCAACGTCGTCATGCATCTGACAGCTCTGCGAGCGCTCGCCGCTGCCGGTGTGGATCCGAGCGCCCATCTGACGATCGTCGCCGAAGGATCCGAGGAGATGGGCACTGGCGGTCTCGAGGATCTGGTGCGAGAGCGGCCCGAACTTTTTGCGGCCGACATGATCCTGATCGCCGATACCGGCAACACCGAGGTCGGGGAGCCGACGATCACGACATCACTGCGCGGGATCGCCAACGTGGTGGTCCACGTGTCGACGCTCGAGGGTGAGATTCACTCCGGTGTCTTCGGTGGACCGGCACCCGATGCGATCACCGCGCTGGTGCACATTCTCTCGACGCTGCACGACGGCGCCGCAAACACCACTGTCGAAGGCTTGACCAACGACCAGGAGTGGGAGGGAGTCAGTTACGACGGCGATCAGTTCCGCTCCGACGCCGGGGTACTCGAAGGGGTACAGCTGACTGGTTCCGGTTCGGTCGCCGAGCAGGTGTGGGCTCGTCCGGCGCTGACCATCCTGGGTATCGACTGCCCGCCGGTCGTGGGTTCTGCGGCGGCAATCACGCCCCGTGCATCCGCACGCCTGAATCTTCGTGTCCCGCCTGGCACGGATCCGGCGCAGGCACAGAAGTTGTTGACTGACCACCTCCGCGCAGCGGCGCCGTGGGGCGTCCACATCGAGGTCGTACCGGAATCGACGGGATCACCGTTCTCGTCCTCGACGGAAGGAACGGGATTCGCGCAGCTGAAGTCTGCGCTGACCGATGCCTACGGCCGCGAAGTGGGGTTTGCCGGCCAAGGGGGATCGATTCCGCTGTGCAGTGCGTTGGCCGAGCAGTTCCCCGACGCGGAGATCGCGTTGATCGGCGTCGAGGAACCGCAGTGCCGCATTCATGCACCTGACGAAAGCGTCGACCCGTCGGAGATCGAGAATCTCGCTTTCGCGGAGGCGCTGTTCTTGAGCAGGTACGGGAGTTAGACCGACAGATCGCGTCGTAGCTTGGCGACGTGGCCGGTGGCCCGGACGTTGTACTGGGCCACCTCGATCTTGCCTTCCTCGTCAACGAGGAACGTCGAGCGGATGACGCCCTGGACCGTCTTGCCGTACATCTTCTTCTCTCCGAATGCGCCCCAGGCTTCGAGCGTCGCCTTCTCGGGGTCGGAGAGCAGCGGGAAGGTCAGCTCTTCGGTATCGCGGAACTTCGCGAGTTTTGCTGGCTTGTCCGGCGAGATTCCGACGACCTCCAGCCCGGCGCCGTTCAATTCGGCGAGGCTGTCGCGGAAGTCGCAGGCCTGCTTGGTGCACCCCGGGGTGCTGGCCGCGGGGTAGAAGTACACGATGACCTTGCGGCCGCGGTAATCGTGAAGCGAAACCTCGTTGCCGTCGGCGTCTGGGAGCGTGAAATCCGGCGCTACGTCGCCGGCGGACAATCTACTGTTCTCGGTCACGGGAATCGAGGTTAGTCGAGAAATTGCGCGGCAGGTGGGCGCGAGGGCATTCTGCTCCTCTACGGTAGAGCGAAGTGTCGGCGCGCTGCGTCCGCACAGCAGACCCGCACACAGAGCAGCAGAACACAGACAAGTTGGAGGACACGTGCCCAGGGACACCGAGAGCATCGAACGCGAGATCGAGAAGGCGCGTAACCAGCTCGCGAGCACACTCGACGAACTGACGGTCCGCACCAACCCGAAGCGGCTGGTCGAGAACACCAAGAAGACGGTGCTCGCCAAGCTCAACGAGCCGGCAGTGAAGTACGCGCTTATCGCAGTTGGTTCAGTGGTGGGACTACTCGTGGTCCGGAAGATCATTCGCTGACCCGAGTTTTCGAAGGCAGAACATGAAGAAGGCCCCCACCTGGTGAGGTGGGGGCCTTCTTGCAAGTGCGCCCACAGGGACTCGAACCCCGGACCCAGTGATTAAGAGTCACTTGCTCTACCAACTGAGCTATAGGCGCTCGCTCTTGCGAGACAGAACATTAGCCGACAGGCTCAGGAGTTTGCAAAACGCGTGTTCATCGTGGTGACGATGGTTACATCGCTTCCGAAATTCACGAGTGTGACGGGCGTGAATCCGGCCAGCGGACGGTGCTTTCCAACTGCTGTGCGACGGCGAGAATCGCCGATTCGCCACCGCTGCGCGCAACCAGTTGGACGCTCAGGGGGAGTCCGTGTTCGGAGAAGCCGGCGGGTACCGCGGCCGCCGGGTTGCCGCAGACATTCCAGATAGAACAGTAGGCGGCGATCGGCAACGCCTTGCGGACTGCGGACAGAAGGCCGGTTCCTTCGAGTTGTCCGATCGGGCGTGGCAGCGCGGGCGTCGTCGGCATCAGGACAAGGTCGAAGGTGTCGAAGACCTGGTTGACCGTCGCTGCAATTCGCTCACCTTTGCGGTAGGCGAATTTACCGACGCGCGCGGGTGCAGCTATCCGGCCGATCGAGGCGAGCGTTCGCGTGCGCTTCTCGAGAAGCGCTGGATGATCGACACGAAGCGCTTCGTCGCGGACACCGCCGAGCACCTGCGGGAGAAAAGCGGCAGTGGCATCCGGGTACTCGGGATCGTGTTCTTCGACGTGATGTCCCAACACGCTCAACATCTCTGCGATCGAGAGCACCGCGGCAACGATCTCCGCTGACGGACGGACGCCCCGGACCGGACTCCGGGTGGACACCGCGATGCGAAGCGGCCCGGGTGCCGACACGGCCGCGTCGGCAAAGCTGGTTCGGAGCGTTTCGGCCGTGTAGTCGTCGATCTCGGTGGTACCGGTGATTGCGTCGTATACGAGCGCGCTGTCCTCGACCGAACGAGTGAGAGGCCCGAGTGTGCCGAGTCCGCGCCAGAGGTTTCGGTTCGGCGCGGTGCTCACCCGACCGCGTTGCGGCTTGAGTCCGAACAACCCGCAGAACGCCGAAGGCAATCGTATGGAACCGCCGCCGTCGCCGCCTATTGCCGCCGCGACCATTCCCGACGCGACGGCCGACGCAGATCCTCCGCTCGATCCGCCGGTGGATATGCCGGTGTCCCAAGGGTTTCTCGTGTATCCGTTCGCGGCAGTCTCGGTGAAGGGCCAGATGCCGAACTCGGGCATGGTCGTCTTGCCGACGATCACCGCACCCGCTTCGCGCAACCGACGGACAACCTCTGAATCGGCCGATGCGATGCGCGTTGCTGCCGCACCGCCGTACGTCGTCGGCGTTCCGGCGACGTCGTTCTCGTCCTTGATTGCAATCGGGACTCCGTGCAGTGGGCCCAGGGTTTTGCCGTCGGCCTGACGTTGATCGAGCCGTGTCGCCTCGTCGAGTGCTTCGTCCGCGAGAACTCGTACAAATGCGTTGAGCGTCGAATCGAGGCGCTCGATACGGCGAAGTGTGGTCTCGGTGAGTTCGCGGGCGGACAAAGCTCCGGACCGGATCAGAGCTGCCTGACCTGCCACCCCGGCAAATGCCAGTTCGCCGCCGGGCGTGAATTCGCGCTCAGTCATCAGACCTCCAGGCCGTGGTTCCGGTAACTGTGAAGTCTATTCACCACGACCTGTCCACCAAGCCACAAAGAAAAATCCCCACCTTCCGAAGAAGGTGGGGACCTTTGCAAGTGCGCCCACAGGGACTCGAACCCCGGACCCAGTGATTAAGAGTCACTTGCTCTACCAACTGAGCTATAGGCGCTCGCTCTTGCGAGACAGAACATTAGCCGAATCGCCGGTTCGGGAGCAAATCGCCAGGTGGCGGCCTCGCTGCCGTAGTCCAATCGGAGGAAATCCGCTGAAAGCGGTAACAAAACGGACGGTTCGGAGCGATTGATACTTGAACGTTACTGACGGCGTGGCCCTTCATGACCGTTGGTAACGAGCGCGCCTGGCATCATTGGTGCAGCGCAGTCATACCGCAAGTCCCACTTGCCTTCCGGTAAGTGGGATTCGCATGTGATGCGGAAGTTAGTCGGAGAAATTGTGAAGCGGAGTCGAACGATGAGTCGTCAAAGGTGGGGTCTGTCCGTGCGCGGGGGGAACGGTCGAGTGTCGAAGAGTGCGGCGATGATCGCGGTGTCTCTCGGTGCGCTCGTTCTGGTCACCGCGTGCACGTCGGGTGGCAAGGACGTCAGCACCGAGGGATCGGCGCCGATCGATTCCAATCCGCTCACCGAACTCATCAAGCCGAAGCTCACCTCGACCGCCGCCGACGGCGCTGTCGGCTTCTCGCCGGGCGACCCGGTCAAGATCAACGTCGCTGACGGCGCCCTGTCCGACGTGACGATGGTCAATCAGGACGGCAAGGCGGTTGCCGGCGCGATTGCTGCCGACGGTGCGTCGTGGACGACCACCGAACCGCTCGGCTACAACCGCAAGTACAAAATCGAGGCCCGCGCATTCGGATTGGGCGGCGCCAGTACGACGGTCACGTCCTTCACCACCAGCGCGCCCGGCAACGTCACGAAGCCGTATGTCTTGCCGAACGAGGGCGACGTGGTCGGCATCGGTCAGCCCATCGCGGTGCAGTTCGACGAGAACATCCCCGATCGCAAGGCTGCCGAAGCTGCGATCACCGTCACTACGACTCCGGCCGTCGAAGGTGCGTTCTACTGGGTCAACAATCGTGAGGTCCGTTGGCGTCCGGAGAACTACTGGGCACCGGGCACCAAGGTCGACGTGAGCGTCAACGTGTACGGGCGCAATCTCGGCAAGGGAGTCTTCGGGCAGGAAGACGCGAAGAGTTCCTTCACCATCGGTGATGCCGTCATCGCCACGGCGGACGACAACACCAAGCAGGTCACTTTCCAGGTCAACGGTGAGACCGTCATGACCATGCCCACCTCCATGGGCAAGGACAGCACTCCCACCGACAACGGGGTCTACATCATCGGTGACCGCTTCGCGAACATGATCATGGACTCGTCCACGTACGGCGTCCCGGTCACCTCGGCGCAGGGTTACAAGACCCCCGTCGACTGGGCGACCCGAATGTCCTACAGCGGCATCTTCTTCCACTCGGCGCCGTGGTCGGTCGGGCAGCAGGGCTACTCCAACACCAGTCACGGCTGCCTCAACCTGAGCCCGTCCAACGCCAAGTGGGTCTACGACAACACCAAGCGTGGGGACATCGTCGTCGTCAAGAACACCGTCGGCGGAACGCTCTCCGGCACCGACGGCCTCGGTGACTGGAACATTCCCTGGAGCGTCTGGAAGACCGGCAACGCGGACGTCTGAGTGCGTCCCTGAAGCACTGAACGTCAGAATGCCCCCGACCGTCCGGTTGGGGGCATTTCTGCATCTGTATTCCTTTTGTGAGCGAAAGTGCCTCTCGGTCTATCTGAGGCGACGGGAGGTACGTTCGCTCGGTGTCAGCGTCGACCGAAGGCGTCCACTCCGGTCATTTCAGCGGACAGTGCCCACAATCTGCGTGCGTCGTCGCGATCGGTAGCCCAAGGCTTCACGCCGCCGACGCTCATGTCATCAGTCTGTGCGACGTCCGCGATGTTGCAGTCCTGGAGGTACGCGCCGGAGTGATCGGCGAGTATCGGTGCCGTCGCTGCCCACACCGTTGTAGCGGCGCCCTGGGAGGGAGTCTTGAATCCCGGCACGGCGTCGCCATTCGACGTCGTCCATCCGAGATCGTGTTTCTCCGATGCAGAGAAGTGACGTTGAAGGGGAGTGAGGATGCTCCCGGGATGGACGGAGAACGCAGTGATGCCGCGTGAAGCACCGGAGCTCGCCAGCTGTACAGCGAATAGAGCATTTGCAGTCTTGGCTTGACCGTACGAAAGCCAGCGGTCGTAACCGTTGCGGAAATGTATGTCATCCCAACGCACTCCCGACAGAAAATGTCCCGCCGACGAGACAGCGACTACGCGAGAACCGTTTGCGGGCATGGCTGGCACAAGCAGGTTCACCAGTACAAAGTGCCCGAGGTGATTGATCGCGAATTGCGATTCCCAGCCCGAGCCGACACGGAGTTCCGGGCAGGCCATGACCCCCGCATTGCAGATGATGATGTCCGGGGTGATCCGGGATTCGAGAATTTCTCGCGCACACGATCTGACACTGCTCGGGTCCGACAGGTCGCACGCTCGCACTTCGATGCCCGGAAGGTCGGCCACCGCGCTCCGTGCCTGTTCTGGTCGGCGGGCAAGAACTACAACTCGCGCGCCGACCGAAGAAAGTGACCGCGAAATCTCGTATCCGAGTCCGGAGTACCCGCCAGTGACCAATGCAGTTGTGCCGGTTAAATCTTGTCCGGCAAGTACGTCGTCGGCAGTGGAGATTCGGGAGAATTCGGTGTTGATTTTGCGCTGAATGGAATTCATGGCCGCGACCGTAAAATCTGGAGTGCACTCCAGGTCAAGGAAAGGTAGACGGGCAATGCGTGAACTATCAATCGGTGACGTAGCTGTCGAGACCGGAATCAGCATCGATTCCCTTCGATACTTCGAACGTGAGGAATTGCTCGTTCACGAGGTTGCGCGCTCGGCAGGTGGGCGTCGGGTCTACGCCGAAAACGATGTCGCTTGGTTGAAGCTGTGCAATCGATTCCGAGACTCGGGTATGCCGATCGCAACGATCCGCGAATTCGCCGCACTCGTCAGGTCAGGGCCGGGAAACGAGAAGGAACGGCTTTCACTTCTACAAAAGCATGAGGTGTTGATTCGATCCAGGATCTCTGCGCTGCAGGACAACCTGACCGTCATCCACGACAAGGTTTCGGCATACGAGCGACACGTTCGCGAGGGGACCGTCGCAGGTGTCTGGGAGCCGCAACTGTCGCCCGAGTGATCGACGGCTGGGCCATGTGCGGCGATTTCCAGCTACCCCCATGTGAGCGAAAGTGGCTTTCGGTCTATCTGAGGCGACGAGAGGTACGTTCGCTCGGCCCGGGCACAGGTTGCTCGGGAGCGCGCGATTTGTCGCGGTCGCCATCCCACCCACTTCGGGCTGGCGCACAAACCAAAAGAACCCCCGAAAATGTCTTTCGACATCTTCGGGGGTTCCGCTTGGGTGAGCGACGGGACTCGAACCCGCGACAGCCAGGATCACAACCTGGTGCTCTACCAACTGAACTACGCCCACCATTGCCTCGGCCACCGGTTTGACCCGGCTGCTTTGACGAAAGAGATACTAGCGCGAAAGTCGGTCAGGAAGCCAATCGGCAGGTCAGGCGGGACCCAAGCCCTCTACGACGGCTGCGATCTCCGCGCTCGACGGTCCGGGTGCCGCGACGAATGCAGTGCCGCGGTAGTACTTGAGTTCGCGGATGGATTCCTTGATGTCGGCGAGTGCCCGGTGGGCGAGACCTTTTTCGGGCTGGCCGAAGTAGATTCGCGGGTACCAGCGGCGGGAGAGTTCCTTGATGGAGCTGACATCGATCATCCGGTAGTGCAGGTATGTGTCCAGCGCCGTCATGTCACGCGAGATGAATCCGCGGTCGGTGGCGATGGAATTACCTGCCAGGGGAGCCGTACCGGCGACGGGAACGTGCTTGCGGATGTACGCGAGCACCTCTTTCTCCGCCTCGGCGAGGGTGACCGTCGACTTACGAACCTCTTCGGTCAGTCCCGACTTCGCATGCATCTTCTTCACGACGTCGGGCATTGCAGCCAATGCGTCGTCGTCGGCGTGGATGACGATGTCCACACCTTCGCCCAAGACGTTCAAGTCGCTGTCGGTCACCAGAGCCGCAATCTCGATGAGTTTGTCCGACTCGAGTCGCAGCCCGGTCATTTCACAATCGATCCATACCAATTTGTCCTGCACCAGGAACACAGTAGTGCGCGCGGGCGCGGGATAAGGTCTGCGGTGGAAACTCGACGTGTGTAAGACGGCGTTCGGGTGATGACAAGAACTTCGCCGCATTGCAACGAGGAGGGCTTTTCGATGACCGTGGATCCGAAGGACGGAGCCGCGCCGCTGACGCCGGCGGAGAAGGCGAAAGCTGCCAAGGCTGCCGCTGCCGAAGCCGCTCGGATTGCAGCTGAAGCCGCTGCGGCAGCTGAGGAAGCCGAGAAGGAAGCGGCTGCCGCTGAAGCCGAAGCATCGGCCGGAGCCACCCCCGCTGCTCAGGCGCCGTCGGGTGCTGCAGCTGAAATCGCGGCGGGCTATTCATCCGAGGGGCGGGCACTCGAGCTCGGCTCGGTGGTGATCGACGGAGTGGCAGATCCCACCGCGCGGGTGCGGATTCCGTTGGCGACGATCAACCGTCACGGTCTGATTGCCGGTGCGACGGGTACCGGCAAGACCAAGACGTTGCAGGGCATCGCCGAGCAGCTGTCCGCCGCGGGTGTGCCGGTAGTGATGGCCGACGTCAAGGGCGATCTCTCGGGTCTGTCGAAGGCGGGGGATCCGAGCGAGAAGATGAAGGCTCGCGCAGTCGAGACGGGCGACGATTCGTGGACTCCCGCTGGGATGCCAGTCGAGTTCTTGTCGTTGGGTACTGACGGAATCGGTATCCCGGTGCGCGCGACCATCACCAGTTTCGGGCCGATCCTGCTCAGCAAAGTGTTGGGCCTCAACGAGACCCAGGAATCGACTCTCGGACTGATCTTCCATTGGGCCGACACTCAGGGCCTGGCCCTGCTGGACCTCAAGGATCTGCGTTCGGTCATCGCCCACCTGACTAGCGCTGAGGGCAAAGCGGATCTGAAGGGTATCGGCGGAGTTTCCTCCGCGACGGCGGGAGTGATTCTGCGCGCGTTGGTCAACCTCGAAGCCGACGGCGGTGACACCTTCTTCGGCGAACCGGAACTCGAAACCGAGGACCTGCTGCGTGTCGTCGGCGGTGCCGGTGTGATCACGCTGTTCGAACTCGGTGCCCAGGCCGCGCGTCCGGCAATGTTCTCCACCTTCCTGATGTGGGTGCTCGCGGACCTGTTCCAGACGCTGCCCGAAGAGGGAGATCTTGACAAGCCGAAGCTGGTGTTCATCCTCGACGAGGCGCACCTTCTGTTCGCGGACGCGTCGAAGGCTTTCCTGCAGCAGGTCGAACAGACGGTCAAGCTGATTCGCTCCAAGGGCGTCGGCGTGTTCTTCTGCACGCAGCTTCCGACCGACATTCCCAATTCGGTGCTGTCACAGTTGGGCGCGCGCGTCCAGCACGCCCTACGCGCATTCACGCCCGACGATCAGAAGGCGCTCAACAAGACCGTCCGCACGTACCCGAAGACCGAGCACTACGACCTGGAAAAGGCACTGACTTCACTCGGCATCGGTGAAGCCATCGTGACTGTGCTCTCGGAAAAGGGTGCGCCGACGCCGGTGGCCTGGACCAAGATTCGTCCTCCGAGGTCGCTGATGGACACCATCGGCAACGACGCGATCAAGGCGGCAGCGTCGTCGAGTCCGCTGAATCAGAAGTACGGCCAGACCATCGACCGCGAGTCGGCGTACGAAAAGTTGACGGCGAAGGTGGCCGGTGCTCCGACGGCGGATCAGTCCCTGGATCTTCCGTCGCTGCCCGATCTGCCGCCACCGCCGCCGGCCGAACCTGAGGGCCCCAACATCGCCGAGCAGATCCTGGGTAACTCGGCTGTGAAGAGCTTCCTGCGTTCGGCGGCTTCGGCTGCGGGACGCGAGATTTCGCGAAATATCTTCGGTACCGGTAGCCGTCGCAAGCGCTGAGGCTTAGGCGCCCGCGAGGTCAGATGCCGACCTCGCGGGCCAGCAGGTCGTTGATCGATTCGCGCCTGATCAACGGCCGCGCAATCCCGCCCAGCACAGCGACGACCGGTGGCCGGCCGACGCTGTTGTAAGTGGAGGCCATGCTGTGGTGGTATGCGCCCGTACAGGGCACTGCCAACAGGTCACCTTCATGTAGGTCGGCGGGAAGCCTTGCTCCGACGGCGATTTCGTCGCCCGATTCGCAGTGCCGCCCGGCGACGGTGACTTCCTGGAGCGGTGCGCTCGAATGCCGGTTCACCAATTCGACGTCGTAGTGGCTGTCGTAC
This sequence comes from Rhodococcus sp. MS13, assembly GCF_013277835.1. Classification (NCBI taxonomy): domain Bacteria; kingdom Bacillati; phylum Actinomycetota; class Actinomycetes; order Mycobacteriales; family Nocardiaceae; genus Rhodococcus; species Rhodococcus sp. MS13. The sequence goes on along the minus strand of NZ_VBTL01000001.1, from coordinate 509,061 downwards.
AACGACACCCGAGGGTTGTCGCTCATCCCACCGTCGACGGAAACGAAGGTTCGACCGCCGCTGATCGACTTGATGTTCTGTACGCGATATAGCGTGACTCCGGCGCGCGCGGCGATCGCTCGGCCAGGCTCGAGCACGATTTCGGGGCGAGGGAAGCGGTTTCGGGTGCACGCGTCGTCGAGAGTTTCGTCGATGACGTGAGCGAGGCGGGTCAGATCCAGTTGGGCGTCTCCCGGCATGTATGCGATCCCATGGCCACCGCCGAGATCGAGTTCGGTGAGGATGATTCGATGCGTGCGTCGTATGTCGTCCATCTGTGCGATCATCGTCTCGATCGCGGGGCGGAAGAGTTCGGGATCGGTGATCTGGGAGCCGAGATGGCAATGCAGGCCGATGAGTTGCAGGTGCGCCGCGTTGGCGACGACGGATACCGTACGTTCCAGTTCTTCGGAAAACGCTGGTAGGCCGAACTTTTGGTCCAAGATGCCTGTGGACACTGCCTTGTGTCCGTGTATGTCGATGCCGGGTGTGACTCTGATCAACACCTTCTGTCGGTGGGTACACACCGACGCGAGCCGTACCGCTTCGCTGGGGGAGTCGAGGACGATCCGGCCCACACCCGCGTTGACCGCCGCCCTCAGTTCGGAAACCGATTTGGCATTGCCGTGCAGGATGATTCGGTGGGGGTCCACGCCCGCGGCGAGCGCGACGGCGAGTTCACCGGCGGAACAGACATCCACCCCGAGTCCCTCGTCGGAGACCCAGGTAGCCATCGCTCGAATCATCAGTGCCTTGCCGGCGTACACGATCTCCGAGTCGGGGAAGATCTCTCGATACGTGCGGCAGCGGTGCCGCACGTCCGCCTCGTCGACGACGTACGTCGGTGTGCCGTACTGGTCCGCGATCTCTTCGAGGGAGACGTCGCCGATGCAGACACGCCCGCTGTGGTCGTGGCGAGTACTGATGGGCCACAACGCAGGATCCATACGCGGTGTCATTGCGCCGCGTAGGGAGGGGAAGATTTCGAGTAGCGTCACGTCGATCTCCTGAAGGTGACCCGCCGTGTTGCGGGCTACCTTCAGATCTACTCCCGAAGATCACCGGTGGGGCGGATCTTGACGCTTACTTGACGCGCCGCCGAACGAGGTTGACGCGGCCCTGACGGGCTTGACTCACTGTGCTCGCCGGCGCTTCCATCCGAACCAACCGAGCACCGCGAGCAATGCCACCGCGGCGCCTCCGCCGATGACCGTCGATCTGTCGGCGGACACGCCAACGGACGGAGTTCCGCCGGCACTCGGGGCGTAACCGGCGCCGTACACGGACTCGACCGCCGCTTGGATGTCGAACCCGGTTTCGGTAGCCGGCCCGCAGCTGTGCCCCTCGTGCTCGGCGTCGACGTCGTACGGCGCAGAAACGAACATCAGCTGCTCGGTGCCGAGCACGTAGCTTGTGCCACAACCGTTCCCGTTCGCGAGTGTCCCCACCGACGTCACCGATGCCAGATCGCCTTTGTAGACCCGGCTGACGTCGAACAGGTAGGTGTCCTCGAACCCGTCCGAAGTTTTCTCCGTCGGAGTCCCGAGGAAAACGGTGCTGGAGACGCTCACGGCTTCTTCCGGGGTAGCCGATGATGCGCACGAACATGCATTCGCTGCCGTGGGCAGCAGTAAGGGCAACCCTCCGGTCAAAAGAAGGATTGCCCCGACTGCCAGTGTTCTTCGCATCGCCATTAACCGACTATATGGTCTGCTATGGCCTGCTCTGAGAAGTTTGCGTGAATCAGCCGCCGAGCTTCTTGTAGAACGTGCCCACGATGGGCGCAACGACGGCACGCGGGCTGTAACCGCCCGCGACGGACATCGCCTTGCTCAAGATGCCCGGTACGACGCGCATCTTGTTCTCGGCCAGGCCGTCGAGCGAGACCTTGGCGGTGTACTCGCTCGAGATCCAGAAGAAGTCCGGGACGAGCTTGTCGACGATCGACGCTTCGGCCGGGTCCGGGGTTTCGGTGCGTACTGGGCCTGGGGCGAGCAGGGTGACGTTCACTCCGGTGCCCTTGAGTTCACCTCGCAACGATTCCGCGAAGGTGTTCACGAACGCCTTCGTGGCGGCGTACGTCGCGTTGTTGGGGATCGGCATGTTTCCGGCCGCGGACCCGACCATCAGGATGGCTCCGGACTTGCGTGCGAGCATGCCGGGCAGCACGGCCAGCGTGAGATCGTGCACTGCAACGGCGTTGAGCTCGACCTGGTCGCGCTCGTATGCCGGGTCCAGCTCGGCGATCGGCCCGAAGGTGGCGATACCGGCGTTGTTGCACAGGATGCTGATGTCGCGGCCACCGAGTTCCTCGACCAGAACGGCACGCGCCGCGCTGTCGGAGAGGTCCGATGCACGGACCTCCACCTCGACGCCGTGCGCGGCGCGAAGCTTCTCGGCGAGGACCTCCATGACCTCGCCACGACGGGCAACGAGGATCAGGGAATGTCCGCGTGATGCCAGATCAGCGGCCAGTGCCTCTCCGATGCCGGAGGAGGCGCCGGTCACTACGGCGCGGGCTGTGGTTGTGGGTGTCGGCAGGCTCACGATCAGTCAGCGTAGCCGGTCAGATCTTCGCGGCCAGTCGTGTGCCCTGTTCGATGGCACGCTTGGCGTCGAGTTCTCCTGCCACGTCGGCGCCGCCGATGATGTGGGTCACCACGCCCGCGACGGTCAGTTCGTCCACGAGATCGCGAACCGACTCCTGCCCGGCGCAGATGACGATGGTGTCGACCTCGAGAAGTCGGGGCTTCTCGTGCTTCTCACCGAAGGTGATGTGCAGACCGGCGTCGTCGATGCGCTCGTAGTTGACGCCCGAGAGCTCGTGGACGCCCTTGTTCTTGAGGGCCGCCCGATGGACCCAGCCGGTGGTCTTCGCGAGGCCGGCGCCGATGCGTCCTGGCTTGCGTTGGAGGAGGTAGACCTCCCGCTCGGAGAGCTCCGGTACCGGAGTGGTGAGAGCGCCCGGGGCCATTTCGGGTTCGGTGACGCCCCATTCCTGCTTCCACTCCTTGAGATGAAGAGTGGGGGAAGTGGGGTGCGTGAGGAATTCGCTCACGTCGACGCCGATGCCGCCGGCGCCGATGACGGCGACGGACTTGCCGACGGGCTTGCCCTCTCGGACGACCTCGGCGTAGGTCAGCACCTTCGAGTTCTCGATGCCGGGGATCTTGGGAACGCGCGGCGTCACGCCGGTGGCAACCACCACTTCGTCGAAGGATCCGATGAGATCTGCCGGTGCGACGCGGGTTTCGAGCTTGACCGTCACTCCGGCCACGTCCAGCATGCGGGTGTAGTAGCGAATGGTTTCGGCGAACTCTTCCTTACCCGGAATGAGCTGTGCGATCCCGAACTGTCCGCCGATCTTGTCCGAAGCCTCGAACAACGTGACCGAATGACCACGCTGAGCAAGATTGAGTGCTGCGGAAAGTCCGGCAGGACCGGCACCGACGACGGCGAGGTTCTTGGTCCGCCGAGTGGGGGAGAGGATCAGTGTGGTTTCGCGGCCCGCGCGCGGGTTGAGCAGGCAGGAGACCTGCTTGTGAACGAAGGCGTGGTCGAGGCAGGCCTGGTTGCAGGCAATGCACGTGTTGATCTCGTCGGACGCTCCGCGCTCGGCCTTGTTCACCCAGTCGGGATCGGCGAGCATCGGCCTGGCCATCGAAATCAATTGTGCGTCACCGTGGTTGAGGATCTCTTCGGCAGTCTCGGGCATGTTGATCCGATTCGAGGCGGCTACCGGAATGTCGACGTGCTTCTCGAGTTTGCCTGTTATGTCGACGAAGGCTGCTCGGGGAACCGAGGTGACGATGGTAGGCACCCGTGACTCGTGCCACCCGATGTCGGTGTTGATGATCGTGGCGCCGGCGGCTTCGACTTCCTTTGCCAGTGAGACGATTTCATCCCAGGTCTGACCGCCCTCGACCAGGTCTGCCATCGACAGCCGGAACACGATGATGAAGTTCGGGCCGACAGCCTTGCGTGTGCGTCGCACGATTTCGACTGCCATGCGTCGACGGTTCTCGGAACTGCCGCCCCACTGGTCGGTGCGCTTGTTCGTGCGCTCGCAGAGGAACTGGTTGATGAAGTAGCCCTCACCGCCCATGATTTCGACGCCGTCGTAACCCGCGGACTTGGCCAGGCGCGCGCAGCGAACGTAGTTGCGGATCTGCCAACGCACCCCACGGCCGGTCAGCTTGCGCGGACGGAACGGGTTGATGGGCGCCTTGATCGACGACGCGGAGACACTGAAAGGCTGGTAGCTGTAGCGGCCGGCGTGCAGGATCTGCATGGCGATCTTTCCGCCCGCGTCGTGAACCGCCTTGGTGATCCGGCGGTGACGGCGCGCTTCGATGCGGTTGGTCAGCTTGGCACCGAAGGGCAAGAGCCAACCGGTGCGGTTGGGCGCGTAGCCGCCGGTGATGATCAAGCCGACACCGCCACGAGCACGTTCGGCGAAGTACTCGGCCAAGCGGTCGGTGTCCTTCGCGCGATCTTCGAGGCCGGTGTGGATCGATCCCATGACGACGCGGTTCTTCAGCGTCGTGAATCCGAGGTCGAGCGGTTCGAGCAGGCGGGGGAACTGTGTATCCGTCATGACTGAAGATGTCCTTCCGTGGCGTACTCGCCGGTGTCTTCGATGGCGTACTCGCCAGTGTCTTCGATGGCGTACTCGCCAGTGGGCAATGCGTCCAGAACTTCCTGGCACCAGTCGGTGAATCCTTCCTCGACGCGGATACCGCCGCGAAGTACCAGGTACTGGTGCAGTGAAGAGCCGGAAAGTGCTGCTGGATTGGGGAAGTCACGCTTTTCGATGAGTCGGTAGACGTCGAGGCGGGCGGCGTGGCCGTCGCGGTGGCGAGCGACTTCGCGTCGTAGAGCGGGGAGATCGGCGTGCGCTGCGGCCCTGATCTTGATGGCCAACTCGTTGCGCAGGTGGTTCGGTTCGGACGGCTCGGCGATCCATCGGGTCAGTTCGGCGCGGCCGGCATCGCTGACGCGGTACATCTTCTTGTCCGGGCGGCCGTCCTGCGCGATGGCCTCCACCTCCACCCAGCCTGCCTCGTCCATTCGCTTGAGGACTCGGTAGATCTGCTGGTGCGTCGCGCTGTGGAAGAAGCCGATCGACTTGTCGAACCGGCGTGTGAGGTCGTATCCCGACGCATCCTGTTCGGACAGGGAGACGAGCAACGCATGTTCGAGTGCCATGGAAAAAGTATCTATGCACTCAGGTGCGTATGCAACTAAGTGCGTACTAACTTGGGTGCATAGGACGTCTTGTATGTCGACTTCGGAGAGAGGCGCCGAGTCGCCCGCGCGCAGTTAGGCTTCGCCGTATGAGCGCCGAGTCCACGAGCATGCAGGCCGAGCCACCCGCAGGCATCGGTGGTGCGGCCACGAAGAGTCAAGTGTTCGCGTGGGGGCTGTGGGATTGGGGATCGGCAGCATTCAACGCCGTGATCCTCACGTTCGTCTTCTCGGTCTATCTCACCGACGCGGTCGGCGACGACCTGCCCGGCACGATTTCGGCAACTACGTGGCTCAGTTGGGCTCTCGGAATCGCCGGCTTCTTCATCGCGATACTCGCCCCGATCACCGGACAGCGTTTCGATGCGTCGGGTAAACGCAAACTCTCACTCGCGATACTCACCGGCATCACCGTGCTCTCGATGGCGGGTCTCTATTTCGTCGAGGACAACTACCGCTACCTGTGGCTCGGATTGGTTCTGCTCGCAATCGGTTCGGTGATTTTCGAACTGGCCGGCGTGCCGTACAACGCCATGATGCGGCAGGTGTCGACACCGGAGAATCTGGGACGAGTCTCCGGCTTCGGCTGGGCCATGGGATATTTCGGCGGAATCGTGCTGCTGTTGCTGTGTTACTTCGGGTTCATCGTCGGCGACGGCGACACTCGGGGATTCCTGGGATTGACCACCGACGGCGGCATGAACATCCGGATGGTGGCACTGCTGGCTGCAGTGTGGTTCGCGGTCTTCGCGATTCCGGTGTTCTTCAAGGTTCCCGAGTTGCCCAGCCCCGCGGTCGATTCGGGAGCGTCCAAGGCCGGGTTCCTCGACTCCTATCGGGTGTTGTGGCGCGATCTGCGCGAACTCTGGAACGTCGACAGGCGCACGATCTGGTACCTGATCGCGAGCGCACTCTTTCGTGACGGTCTGGCGGGTGTGTTCACCTTCGGAGCCGTGTTGGCTGTCAACGTCTACGGAATCAGTGCGGCCGACGTCCTGCTGTTCGGTGTTGCCGCCAACGTGATTTCCGCAATCGGTGCATTGGTGGCCGGACGCTTCGACGATCGGATCGGACCCAAACAGGTCATCACCGTCTCGCTGGCGTCGATGATCGTGGTCGGCGCGATATTGATCGCGGTGTCCGGGCCGGTGATGTTCTGGATCTTCGGTCTCGCGCTCTGCCTGTTCGTCGGGCCCGCTCAGTCTTCGGCACGAACCTTCTTGGCACGCATCACCCCGCCTGGGCGTGAAGGTCAGATGTTCGGCCTGTATGCGACCACAGGCCGAGCAGTGTCGTTCTTGGCGCCGACACTGTTCGGCCTGTTCGCTTGGCTCTTCGGTGCAGACCGTGCCGGCATCATCGGACTGCTGGTGGTTCTCGGCGTCGGCCTTGCCGCATTGTCGATGGTGAAGGCGCCGGAAGGGGACAGTGCGATCCCCGTCAATCCTTGAAGTAGACCAACTGGTGTGTCGTAGCGAGCAATGCGCCGTCACTGCCCCAAATTTCGGCCGACTGATCGAAGTATCCGTTTCCGAACCGTTGGGTCCGCGCCGTTCCCAGCACGGAATTGTCTGCCTGTGCGGTCAGCGTCTGAGCGTCGGCGTGGAAGTAGATGGTCATCGAGACCGTTCCGGCCGGAGCCATCTTGCCTCGGCGTAAGAAGACTCGTGGGAAGAAGACATCACACAGTGCGGTCAGCGACGTGAAGTCGAGAGCGCGTGCCGGCTGATCGCGCACCCAGAGCGTCGTGGTCGAGTCGGGATGCTCGCCCGACTCCAGATCGGGGATCGCACCTTCGACAAAGCGCATCTCGTAGTTCTGTGCCCAGGCGATGAACTCGGGGAACGGCAGCAGCGCAACGTTTTCGGCCGACGGAACTTCCGGCATCGTGATCTCGGTAGACGACCAGGTTTCACGCCTGGTACCGAACACTGCCGTCGCGGTAGTGGCGACGGTTCCGTCCTGAGACAGTTCGATGGACCAGTGCTGCGTCGAGCGGTTGGTACGCACCGGCCGGGCGGAGATCTCGAAGGCGCCCTCGGTGATCGGACCGGCAAAGTTGACGGTCAACGACAGCGGATCGCCGAGGCGTTCGGGGTGCTTCAGTACAGATTCGAGCAACGTGGCAGCGGTGACGCCGCCGAACGGCCCGACCATGTTGTTGTATGCCGGATTGGTTTCGCCGGTCGACAAGCCGGCGGTGAGTGGCGTCAATCCGACAGCGGTGTCGAACGGATGGGGTGGTGCAACGGTCTCGGTCATCGCAGAACTCCTGGTGGTGGAATCAATTCGGCTCTATGTATGACAACATACATAGAGCCGAATTCGTCGCGACGATCAGGATCCTGCACGTGCGAGGATTGCTTCGGCCAACTCTTCGGCTCGCTCTTCCGGAATCCAGTGACTTCCGCCGTCGAGCACGACGAACTCGTAGGGAGCGTCCACGAATTCACCACAGCGTTCTGCGCCTGCGCGGCCGAGCGCTGTGTCGCCGGTGCTCCAGACATACGTGGTCGGCACGGTGGTGCGATCGATGTCGCCGAAGTCGCGAGTCATCGCGCGGTACCAGTTCAAGGCGCCGGTGAGCGCGCCCTCCCCGCTCAGGACACGAATGTGCTCGTCGACGAATTCAGGATCGATCTGGCCGTCGAACATGGCGCGCAGCCGGCGGAAGTTGTCCTCCGACAACACTTCCTCGGCTTTGCCCTCCTGTCGGAGAAGTCCGATGTACGACGAGCGTTGCTTCTGGTCCTCGTCCTCGCGGAGTGCCCAACCGAAGGCGGTGGGGTGGGGGACCGAGATCGCCGTCAGGCTGCGGATCCGGTTCGGATGGCGACCGGCGACCTGCCAGGCGACCGCCGAACCCCAGTCGTGGCCGACCAGATGCGCGTCGGACAGGCCGAGTGCGTCGAGCAATCCGACGACGTCGGCTACCAGATGCTCGATCTTGTAGGCATCCACCCCTTCGGGGCGCGCGCCGGCGGAGTATCCGCGCTGATTCGGTGCGATCACACGGTATCCCGCCGCGGTGAGCAGTGGTGTGACCTTGCCCCAGGATGCGGCGCTCTCCGGGAAGCCGTGCAGCGCTACCAGCGGAATGCCGTCGTCCGGGCCCGAGATCAGTACGTCGAAGGTGAGGTCGCCAACGGGGATTTCGTATGTACTCGTGGAAGACATGACTCTCACCGTACGTCGAAAAGGTGAACCCGAGGTCAGTTTCGAGGTGGATTCCAGGTGGCCATTCCGAGCATGATGACTCGCAGTTGCTTCTCGGCTCGTGTGATGACGGCGGCTTCGTCGCGATACCCGGCCGTCCCGGCGTCCAGCAGTTCGACGACAGCGCTGAACATCGTCGAGACGATCAGGTCGGCAGCCATTTCCAGATCGTCCGACGACCAGCTTTCCAGTCCGGCAATTCTGGAGAGGTCGATGGTCAGTTCGCTGACGAACAACCGCATTTCAGTGGCTATCGCACGTCGTACCTCACTGACGCCGCTGTAGCGTTCGCGGCAGAGGAACCGAAACTGTCGCTCGTGTGTATGCACTTGTCGCACAAGGATGCCCAGTGACGTAGCGGCGTCCTTGGTGCTGGGATTACGCCTTGCGTCGCGCAGCATCTGGCGCAACATGCGCATGCTCTCTTCGACGAGGACGACACCGACGTCCTCCAGTGAAGCGAAGTGGCGGTAGAACGCCGTCGGAACGATCCCGGCTTCCCTGGCTACCTCTCGCAAGCTGATTCCGGCGAAGCCGCGATCGGCCGAGAGGTCCATGGCAGTGTCCAGGAGCGCTTGGCGTGTGCGTTCCTTCTTTGCGGCACGACTTTCCGGCTCCCTGTTGTCGGGTTCCCTGCGCTCTGGGTTCACCGGTCCGGCCTTCGTCACGACGTCGAGTGTAGGTACAGGCATTCCGGCTCCTTTCGGCAACTCGTGTAACTCGGATCACATTCTTGTTGACATGTACTTGTGTGCACCTGTCACACTATCTTCGGTGAACATTTGTACACTGAATTCACGCAGTCGGGGGAAGCTAGCCCAGCAATCGGTACACCCGGCAACCGAAGTACGAGGAGGGTCATGACAATCGCATCTGCTCCTGAGAACACGACACCGAAGTCCACACCTCGGCGCGGACTGTCCTTGGTGGGACTGATCGAAGCCATGGCTGCTCCACATCAGATCGATCGGTACCTCGAGTTGGTCAACCCGATGGCGACCGTTCGTGACATCCGCGCGCAGGTTGTCGCCGTCGACCATCCGACCGCTGACTCCGTCACTCTGACGCTGCGCCCGACTCGCCAGTGGCGCGGTTTTCAGGCGGGCCAGTTCGTGCAGTTGGGCGTGGTGATCGACGGTGTTCGTCACACTCGCTGCTACTCGCCGGCCGGCGGCGCGTCTACGCGCAACGGGCTGATCGAGCTCACCGTGAAAGCGCATCCCGGTGGCCTGGTGTCGCAGTATCTGTACGCCAACGCGGCGCCCGGACTCGTTGTCAGCCTCTCGCAGGCAGACGGTGTGTTCTCCCTTCCCGTCGACCGCCCGCGTCGGGTGTTGTTGATCAGTGGCGGCAGTGGAATCACCCCGGTCATGTCGATGCTTCGGACGCTGGTGGAGGAGGAGCACTCGGGCGAGATCGTGTTCGTGCACTACGCGAACACCGATGCCGACGTGGCATACACGCGCGCGCTGAAGACAATCGCCGAGCAGAACCCGAACGTGAAACTGGTACTCGTGTACACCGAAAGCGGTGGAGGTGACCTCGAAGGTTTCTTCGATCGCGGGCACCTCGACGCCGTGGCTCCGTGGATCGCCGATCCGGACACGATCGACGCCCAGGCTTATCTCTGCGGGCCTCCCGGTCTGATGCGGGGAGTGCGTGAGGTGTTCCGTGAGGTCGACGTCGAGCACTTGCTCAATACCGAGGAGTTCGCGCCGGCGGTGGCCGAGCCGGGTGAGGCCGGCGGCGAGGTGTCATTCACCAAAAGTGGGGTGGCGGCCGAGAACTCCGGCGAAACACTTCTCGAACAAGCAGAAGCTGCGGGCCTCAATCCCGAATACGGATGCAGGATGGGAATCTGCTTCTCCTGCACCTCCGTCAAGAAGGCGGGTCGTACCCGAAACGTGCGCACCGGTGAGACAGACGACGAGCCGGACAAGAAGATCCAGCTGTGCGTCAGCGCTCCCGTCGGCGACGTCACCGTCGACATCTGAAGTCCCATTTTTCACACGACTGTCTGGAGACCGACATGTTTGGACTTTCACTTCCCACCCTCCCGTTCCTCGGCAACGGTTCCGATGCGAAGGACGACGCTCCCGTCGTCCTGACGTACGAGCAGGTCGAGGAGATCGGCCGCGAGTTGGACGCATTGCGTGATCGCACCGTCGCTTCGCTTGGGGCCGAAGACCGGGAGTACATCTACAAGATCATCAAGGCTCAGCGCGGGTTCGAGGTCGCAGGTCGCGGCTTGATGTACCTCGGATTCCTACCGCCGGTGTGGCTCGCGGCAGTCGGTGCGCTGAGTGTGTCGAAGATTCTCGACAACATGGAGATCGGCCACAACGTCATGCACGGTCAATATGACTGGATGCGGGAACCCGGGCTCAATTCCGAAGTCTTCGAATGGGATACGGTGTGCCCGGCCGACCAGTGGCGACACTCGCACAACTACATGCATCACACGTACACCAATATTCTCGGCAAAGACCGTGACATCGGATACGGCATCCTGCGTATCGACGACGCGCAGAAGTGGAACCCCTATTACCTCGGTAATCCGGTCTGGGCCTTTGCCTTGATGATGCTCTTCGAGTGGGGTGTGATGATGCACGATCTCGAGATCGAGAACGTCATCCAGGGCAAACGCAGGTGGCACGACGTCAAGCCGCTTCTGAAGGGCTGGTGGAACAAGGCGGGCAAGCAGGTCCTCAAGGACTACGTCATCTTCCCGGTTCTGACGGGGCCGCTGTTCGTGACCACTCTCGCGGGGAACGTCACCGCCAACCTGGTCCGAAACGTGTGGACGTACTCGATCATCTTCTGTGGCCATTTCCCCACCGGCGTACAGAGCTTCACCGAGGACGAGACGGCCGACGAGACTCGTGGTCAGTGGTACGTGCGTCAGATGCTCGGCAGCGCCAACATCGAGGGAAGCCCGCTCTTCCACATCATGTCCGGCAACCTCTCGCACCAGATCGAGCACCATCTGTTCCCGGACCTGCCTGCGCATCGTTATCCGGAACTCGCTCCCCAGGTGAAAGAATTGTGTGGGAAGTACGGTTTGCCGTACAACACCGGTGGGTTCTTCAAGCAGATCGGTTCGGTATGGGGCAAGATCTTCAAGCTCGCTCTTCCGCCCGGTTTGGTCAAGTCGAAGACCCCTCCCGGTGTTATCGTCGAGCGCCAGCGAACTGCAGCCTGAGAGGCACACACTGATGGTCGGGAAATTCGAACGCCGCAAGGACACGGTCCAGGAACTGACCGAAAGTGCAGCCAACCACGTGGGCTCCATCGCGATGATCATCGCCGGGGCTGTTCGAGACGTGACGCGCGAGATCGGTGACTGGGTGTCCGACGGAATCGAGATGCGTGAAGCAGCGAAAAAGGCTGCGGCTGACGATCGTTCGGAGTCCGTGACCATCGAGCACGACGAGACCGATCCACCGGAAGATTGGCGTTGATTCCAACTCTTCGATCGCCGAGACAGTAAGGCCGACGGCCGGATCGCCCAACCGCGAGCCGTTTCGCCTGAACGACCACGTTGCCCTCCGTCACAGATGACGGAGGGCAACGTGGGTTTCGTGGACTGTTTCGGCGGCCGAAGACGCGGATCGAACACCGATCACGAGTGAGGTCCTAAGCAGCGCTTCCGAGGCTCGCCGAGTCGAAGCTGCCGAGCCCGGTGCTACCGAGACCGCTGCTACCGACCCCGCCCAATGCGAGCGCATTGCTGCTACCCGCGCTCAGTAGCTGGACGATGATGTTGATGACGATGGGGTCGCCGGTGAGCGGAATTGTAGGCACAGGGGGACCTGCTTTCTGTTTCGAGATGTGGTGAGCAAGGTGAGCGGCGACGGGATCGTCGACGTGGTCAGGCGGGCTGTTTCAGCCACTTCCGGTGCTGCCGAGCGACACGATAGAGCCGTTGCCGAAGCCGAGTGCTCGGGAGAGTGAGCCGAAGTCGATGACCAGGCTGCCCAGGGTGTGCTGGTTTATCACGGTGGTTCCTGTCTGTGCCGCGACTTTGTGATGCGAGCGGGTAAGTCGATCAGGGAGCAGGCGTCGTGGGAGTTTCGCCGCCGCCGCCGCCAATCGGAGAGTTGTTGGTGTAGAGGAAACTGCTGCCGGCGTTGAACATCTGTAGGACGGTGTTCATGACGACGGCCAAAGCGCCTGTGGTTGGTGCGGCGATCATGTGCTTGCTCCTGGTTTCAGCGGTGGCGACGTGGTGGTCACCGTGGTCACCGCCATCACAGTGTCAGGCGGCTTGGAGCGGGCCCTGCGCGAGAGATTCTCTCGCACAGGGCCCGAGATTCGTCCTAGGAGACGCCGCCGCCATCCGTCGAGCCCGTGCCGGTGCTGCCCGCGTTGAAGAGCTGCAGGATGGTGTCGAAGAAGGCACCGAGGAGAGCGTTATCCTGGCCGTTGATCATGTGTTTCCCCTTAATTGTTACTGGTTTGCGCGGTGATTCGCACCACACTTTTATAGCCCGGTTCGGAGCGGAAAAGTGGGGTCCAGGCGCCACACGTGGACAGCTAATAGCGAGGATGTGAGTGTTCACATTTTCGCTGGACGATTGTCCACATCAGTGCTTGCGAAAGTCAGAGAGATCATGGCAGCGCGCAGTTTGAGCAGTTCAGAGGGCAGGGCCGGATCCAATCCGGTCAGGGTTGCGATGCGCTTGATTCGATTGTCGACGGTGTTGGTGTGCAGGCCGAGCGCCGACGCGGTGCGCTGACGATGCTGGCCGTTGGCGAGATGTATGGACAATGTCTGCAGCAGTTCCGGATTGCCGTCGAGTGGCCTTAGAAGATTGATCAAGCTGTCGCGGCCTGCGCCACCCCGAGTGAGTTGATACTCGAGCGCGAGGTCTTCCATTCGGTACGACCGCGCCGGCAGTCGCAGGCGCCGCACGAGTTGCGCCAATTCGTGAGTGGTTGCTTGAGCGGCGGCGATATCTCGTACCGCGGCGTTCTCGGCGATTGCTGTGATCTCCACCCCGACCGTTGCGCGTGCACGTTGGATGACCTCGCACACTGTTCCCCAGTCGGGTGTGCCCTCGATCAGGACCAGGCCACGTTGCGGTGCAGGAGCTTCGAGCAGCGCCGACCCGAAGTGGGCCGCGATTTTCGATTGAGCGACGGAGAGGTCACGGTAGGCCTGTATGCGCTGGTGGTTGCCGTTGCGTGCTCCCGGGCGGATGGGCGGCAGGTTCACCAGGAGCCGCAGGACGAGATAGCGGGGTGCGAGTTCAACGCCCATCTGCAACGCAAGCTGGGTGGGATCGTCGCCGTCCAGCATGGCTTTCACGAGAGCGCCGGCGGAGTATTCCCCGAGTTGGGAACCGGCTGGAAGAGCCGAGAGATAGCTGATCGAGATGAACGAGTGAAGCCGCTGCGCGAGTGCGAACAAGAACTCGTTGAGATCCCCGAGATTGGCGGAGTCCTCGGCGTCGGCCCGGCTGAGGATGAGGGTGCGAAAAGTGCTGATGCCCTCGTTGGTCAAGTTGAGGATCGCGCTGAGTGGCACGCCTTTCAATGCTTGTTGGACGGTCATCGTGTGAATGCCGTCCAACTCTTGGTCGGTGGGAAGTTTGCGGTGATCCAGCAGCTGGATCCCCACTTGGAGCCCCTGCACGATCACCGCAATCAGTTCCCGACGAACTGCCTCCGTTTGGAGGGAAGTCAACGTCGGGTTGGCACGGGACAGGTGATCTACGAGATCGCTTGCCAGTGGGATGACGTCGTTGACCGCTGTGGAGGCGGGCTTGCCTCCCAACATGAGCGGTCCCGGGTTGTTCAGCAGCGCTGGGGACATGGGTGGCCTCCTCTAGACAGGTGCGTCGCCTGGCACAGGCACCCGGAGGCTCGGCGCGTTACGAAGCGGGGTACACGCTGAGGCCTTGTTCGGGGACATACTCGCCGCTGAAATTTGCGGATCGAATTGCGCCAGGCGTTGTGATTTCTACCACATGAACGATCGTCCAACTGTGAAATGGACAAATGTGAAGATAAGTCCATATGCCCCACGCGCTGCGGACCTAAACAATCGTCCACTTACGGTGTTTTTCGACGTCAGAGCGGAAAACGGATTCGGAGGACACCACGAGTTCCGTCTGGGATCATTGCCGGCGCCCACGGTGCTCGTCGCGGGCGATTTGCTCAGATCAAGCTCGAGGGCCCTGGGTCCTCGCGGACCCAGGGCCCTCGAGGCCTAGGTATTGATTCGACCAGTCCGATGTACGGGAACCGGTTCAGGGTGAAATCACCCCTTTTTGTACTGCTGTCTGTATTGCGGAAATCTCTAGATGACGCCCAGCGAAATCATGGCGTCGGCCACCTTCACGAAGCCGGCAATGTTCGCGCCGTGCACGTAGTCGCCCGGCTTTCCGTACTCGGCAGCGGTGTTGATGGTGCGCTTGTGAATGCCGCGCATGATTCCGGCGAGACGCTCGTCGGTGTACTCGAAGCTCCAGGAATCACGCGAAGCATTCTGCTGCATTTCGAGGGCGGAGGTTGCGACGCCACCGGCGTTGGCCGCCTTGCCGGGCGCGAAGGCTACGTTCGCGTCACGGAAGAGCTGGATGCCGCCGGGGGTGGTGGGCATGTTCGCGCCTTCGGCAACGGCCTGAACGCCGTTGGCGATCAAGGTCTTTGCGGCATCTTCGTCGAGCTCGTTCTGAGTCGCGCAGGGGAGTGCGACGTCGCACGGCACGTCCCAGATGGAACCATCGGCGATGAACTCGGCATGCGGAACTGCGTCGGCGTACTCGCTGATGCGGCCGCGGCGAACTTCCTTGATCTCCTTGAGGAGGTCGAGATCGATGCCCTTCTTGTCCACGATGTATCCCGAGGAATCCGAGCAGGCGATCGCGACGCCGCCGAGCTGGTGGATCTTCTGGATTGCGTAGATGGCGACATTGCCGGATCCGGAGATCACGACGTTCTTGCCTTCGAGGCCTTCACCCTTTGCCTTGAGCATTTCGGCGACGAAGTACGCGACGCCGTAGCCGGTGGCCTCGGTGCGAACCTGCGATCCGCCCCAGGTGATGCCCTTGCCGGTGAGGACGCCCGACTCGTACGTGTTGGTCAGCCGCTTGTACTGACCGAACAGGTAGCCGATCTCGCGACCGCCGACGCCGATGTCGCCGGCCGGAACGTCGGTGTATTCACCGATGTGACGCTGCAGTTCGGTCATGAAGGACTGACAGAAGCGCATGACCTCTGCGTCGGAGCGGCCCTTGGGATCGAAGTCCGAGCCACCCTTGCCGCCGCCGATGGGCAGGCCGGTGAGTGAGTTCTTGAAGATCTGCTCGAAGCCGAGGAACTTCACGATGCCCAGGTTGACGCTGGGGTGGAAGCGCAGGCCGCCCTTGTAGGGGCCGAGTGCACTGTTGTACTGCACGCGGAAGCCACGGTTGACGTGAACGTTGCCCTGGTCGTCGGTCCACGGCACGCGGAAGATGATCTGGCGTTCCGGCTCGCAAAGCCGCTCGATGAGTCCGGCGTCGGCGTAGCGGGGGTGGCGTTCGAGCACTACGTGAAGAGACTCGAAGACCTCTGCGGCGGCCTGATGGAACTCGGGCTCTCCTGCATTGCGAACCAAAACCTGATCGTAAATCTGCGCTACGCGGTCACGTACGGACACCGCTCACCTACCTCGTTGTGAGAACTCTTTTACATTTCCGTTACATACTAGGCGCCTTTATTGCTGTATCGGACAACTGTCCTGTGAAGGTGAAATCGGACACAGCTGTCACTTGTGTCAGTTGAACGGGCGATTTATAACAATTTGCTCAGCTTTCACTCTCTTAACACAGTCCAAATGGTTTGCTTCTGCGGTCGGGGATCACTGTGCCTGTGGTCCGAACGGGAGTCGAAATGATCAGAGGGGCTGCACGTGCGTAATAAACACTCCATGTCGGCGATGTTGTCGATAGGCGTCGTCACGATTGCCGCGACGATTGCCGCAGCACCGTCTGCGTCGGCGATCGGCGGACCGTGTGGGTCGGGAGGAAGTGGTTCCGCCGGATCGATGACGGGTTCGCTCGGTTCGCTGACCGGATCACTTGGCAGTGGTTCCGCCGGTACCGGCTCCCTCGCCAACGCGTTGCCCTGGATCACCGGCGCGCCCAACGGTGCTCTGCCGGTGCTGACCGGCCGCACCAAAGCGATCGAAATGGTCACTGGCCCAGGCAGTCCCAACAACACGATCGAGCGGTTCAACGTGTCGGGAACCGACCTCGGAATCATGTGGGACAACGGTCTTTCGGGGCCGGATCACGACGTTCTGATGGCATTCGGCGATACGGTTGGCGACTGCGACACCCCGGGTGACGACTGGCGCAGCAACGTGTTGTTCCGCAGCAACGACACCGCCATCGCCGACGGCATGAAGATCGACAGTTCTCCTTTGGACGGCCCCAATCATTCCAAGGAGATCATTCCGGGATTCGGCATTCCGGGCGAGTTCACCACCATCCCGACCGCTGGAATCTCTTACGGTGGTGTGCAGTACATCAGATTCATGTCCGTTCGGTCGTGGGACGAACCCGGAGCCTGGACCACCAACTACTCGGCTCTGGCTTTCTCCACGGACAACGGCGAGAACTGGGAGCTCGATCCGGCGACGGTTCGCGCGAACACAGAAGGACTCGGTATCCCGGGGATTCCGGCGGTATCACCGATCAATTCCAACTTCCAGCAGAGCGCCTTCCTCGACGGACGCGATGGTTACCTGTACGAATACGGAACTCCCTCAGGTCGTTTCGGTAAGGCGGTCCTGGCGCGAGTGGCCGGCGCCGACATCAGAAACCTCGGCGCCTACGAATACTGGGACGGCTCCGGTTGGAGTCCGCGAGATACCGATGCCGTTCAGGTCATCAAGGCACCGGTCAGTGAACTTGCCGTGCAGTGGAACGACTACCTGAACAAGTACGTTGCCATGTACACCAGTGCCGAGGGCAACCTGGTGATCCGTCAGGCCGACCAACCGCAAGGCCCGTGGAGTGGTACGCAGACCCTGTTGAGTGGAATCACGTTGCCCGCGTTGTACGGCGGATTCATGCACCCGTGGGCGAGCGGACAGTTCCTCGAATTCGTCGCCACCACGTGGGACCGTTACAACGTCATCTACATGCGGACCGATTTGAACGGACTCCAGATGGCGTCATCGGATTCGCGCGATCGTCCTGACCCCGCGACCACCGGTGAGGCTCGCGTCCTCGAAGTCACGATGCCGGAAGACCGCTAGCCCGAGCAAGATTCGACAACTGTGGCCTGCAACTCGATCGAGTTGCAGGCCACAGTTTTGTGAGCGTTGATTTCGGTGATGCTCAGAGAATGAAGAGCATTTCCTGATACGTCGGGAGTGGCCAGTGATCGTCGGCGACGATGGTTTCGAGGAAGTCGGCCGCTGCACGTACCTCTGCCATGGCGGGCAGGAGTGCGTCCTGTGCGTGCTTGGCCTGATCGAATGGCGACTCGCCGGCGTCGGTGTCGATTGCTGCGCGCAGGGCCGCGAGCGCTGTGCGCAGAGCCGCAACGGGCGCCGACACTTCTTCGAGCGGAGCTGAATCCGGTTCGAGGCCGGCGGACTTCAGTGCGACGAAGTTCTGCGCAACTTCCGTCTGGTGGCGCACTGCAGCCGGAAGGATCAGCGTCGTACCGATTTCGGCGGCCAGGCGTGCCTCGACGCCGATGCTCAGTGCGTACTGTTCGAGTCCGACCTCGTAGCGACTGTGCATCTCTCGGTGGTTGAAGACCTTGTACTTCTCGAAGAGTTCCATCGAGGACTCGGTGATCAGTTCAGGAAGGGCGTCCAACGTCGTGCGAAGGTTCGGCAGGCCGCGAGACTCGGCCTCGATCTGCCAGTTCTCCGAGTAGCCGTCGCCGTTGAAGACAACCGCACCGTGGTTGGTGATGATCTCGGTGAGCAGATTCTGGACGGCGGTGTCGAAATCGGCGCCGTCGGCGACCGCGGCCTCCAGTTCGGTGGCCATGTAGTCCAAGGCCTCGGCCATGATCGTGTTGATGGTGACCATCGGGCCGTTGACTGTTTGCAGCGATCCTGGTGCGCGGAACTCGAAACGGTTGCCGGTGAAGGCAAATGGGCTCGTGCGGTTGCGGTCGCCCGGATCGGTCGGCAGGACGGGAAGGGTGTCGGCTCCGATCATCATGGTGCCCTTGTCCTTCGACGATGTTGCCGCGCCCTTGGCGATCTGCTCGAAGACGTCGGCCAGTTGATCGCCGAGGAAGATCGAGATGATTGCCGGGGGAGCCTCGTTGGCACCGAGACGGTGATCGTTGGTTGCCGATGCGACCGACGCGCGCAGGAGGCCGGCGTATTTGTGGACGGCCCGGATGACTGCGGCGCAGAATACGAGGAACTGGGCGTTGTCATGCGGATTGTCGCCGGGGACAAGCAAACTGCCGAGTTCGGAGTTGCCCAGCGAGAAGTTGACGTGCTTGCCGGAGCCGTTGACACCGTCGAACGGCTTCTCGTGGAACAGACATTCCATGCCGTGCTTCTTGGCGATGGTTTTGAAGGTGGTCATCAGCAACTGCTGGTGGTCAGCGGCGATGTTGCCTCGCTCGAACATCGGGGCGATTTCGAACTGGCCGGGCGCAACCTCGTTGTGCCGTGTCTTGGCGGGGATGCCGAGTTTGAACAGTTCCCGCTCGGTGTCCATCATGAATCCGAGCACACGTTCCGGGATCGCCCCGAAGTAGTGGTCGTCGAACTCCTGGCCCTTGGGCGGCTTTGCGCCGAAGAGTGTTCGGCCGGCGTTGAGGAGGTCGGGGCGGGCGAGGAAGAAGTGTCGATCGATCAGGAAGTACTCCTGCTCGGGACCGCAGAACGACACGATGTGCTCGGGGTCGTCGTGGCCGAACAACTTCAGGATTCTTTCGGCGTGGAAACCCATTGCCTGTTGTGAACGCAGCAGGGGAGTCTTGTGGTCGAGCGCTTCGCCGGTCATCGAAACGAACACGGTCGGGATACACAGTGTGTTGCCGTTGGGGTTTTCGAGAACGTAGGCCGGGCTCGTGACATCCCAGCCGGTGTATCCGCGAGCCTCGAATGTGTTGCGCAGCCCGCCGTTCGGGAAACTCGAAGCGTCGGGTTCACCTTGGATCAAGGTCTTGCCGGCGAACTCCGCCAGTGCACTGCCGTCGCCGACCGGCTCGAGGAAGCTGTCGTGCTTCTCGGCCGTCAACCCGGTCAGTGGATAGAAGACGTGGGCGTAGTGGGTTGCGCCTTTCTCCAACGCCCAGTCCTTCATCGCCGACGCGACCGCATCGGCGACCATGGGATCAAGCGGTTTGCCTTGCTCGATCGTCGCCATCACCGACTTGTAGACGAGCTTGGGCAGTCGCTTCTGCATGACCACCTTGTTGAAGACGTTGGCACCGAACACCTCGCCGGGTGTCTCGTCGGTGGTGAAACTGACCACCGGAGGTGTGTAGGCCTCGACGTCCTTGATCGCTTGCAAGCGAACTGCATTTCCACTCATGTGCTTACCCCTCGCCCGGGCCCAGGGCTGCGCTGCTGATTGCGAGCCCGACTTCGGCAAACCCTACGAACCTCCGGTATCGGGGGTGTTTCGTAGATATTGCGCCTGTCCGCAAACTTCGAGTCACAACGGAAATGTCGATCTGTCGGAGGTCTACGGCAGACTTCGAGCCGACGGGCTATTGCAGGACAGTCGAATCGGAGAGTCTTTGTGATCAGGGTGTTGGTGCCAACAACGGTGGAGCAGGGCGATCTCGCGGAAGTGCTTCGGTTGTATGACGAACTTGTCACCGAGACCCGAAAAGAGGTCGGCTGCATCAATTACGAGTTACTGCAGCGCACCGACAATCCCTGCGAGCTCGTGTTGGCGGAGGAATGGGAATCGCAGGAGCACCTCGACGCCCACACTCATACCGAGCACTTCGTCAGGTTGGTTGAGGCGCTGGACAAGCTCGAGACGGCAGCGCCGGCGCAGATCTTCACGAAGGTTCTGTAGCGGCGGGATCAGGGCTCAGCGCCTGCTCATCTTGTAGACGCGAACGAGCGTGCCGTCCAATTCGGGGGCCACGGTGCCGCAGTGAAAGCTGTGGGTTCGTCGAGGTACTGGACCCCGTGCCTTCCGCCGTGAAAAGAAGTTTGAATCGAATAACAGGCGGCTGTGACGTCGACTTCGAGGGAACCGTCGACCACTGACAACACCCAGGTGTCGAATTCTTCGAGCAGTACAGCGGCCCCCCTGTCGCATCCGTCGCAGGCACAGTCAGGAATGGACGCCATCGCCACAGCCGGGTTGCCCGCGGCGATCGTGACATTGAACGGGTGGGCGCTGTCGACCGGAGTGTGCGTGGTCAGCACGAGCGGAACCGCACCGTCACTCGAAGGCTCCAAAACGGTGTCAGCCCCGCCGGACTCCAAGGGACGGAGCGCCCATCGCACAGGCGGTACTTCTCGTGCCCAGCCGCGATCGACGAGGACCTTTGTCCACGCTCGAGCTCTTGCCACCACGATCAGGAACTTCTCCGGATCGGTACAACGCTCGTACGAGTCCTTGCGGGGTTGGACGTCGCCGCTGTATGGGCTCAGCCACCCTGGTGTCTGCGCGCCCGTGATGGCGAACGCGGCAGCGACGTCATCGAGTAGGTCGCATAGTTCGCGAGAGAGCCTGGAATCGTCTTCGCTCCAGCCATTTTCGCGGGCGGAGAGGACGTTGTTGTTGTAAGTCTCCCACCACGGCCTCGTCGGGTCCGTAATCATGACGGCAACGCTACTGGCAACTCTGACGGTCAGTCTCCGATATATCCGGTCTCCGGGTTGACCTTGCTGAGGAAGTCGCGGATCGACGCACGGTGTTCATCGATAGTTTCGGGCTGAATTTCGTTCGATGGACTGTTCGCTCGGTCGAGGACACTGTAGTAGGAAACACGGTGAAAACTGGAAAACCCGTACCCCTCGTTCGGCCCCGATTTCCAGTCGTAGTCGGACGCGCCCGGCTCCCCGGGGCGGACCGTCACCGTGAAGATTTCTCCATCGACTTCCAGCGTGAATGGCCCATCATCTGCGATCGGACGGCTTTCACATGTCGACTCGTCCTGTTCCTCGAACGTCATGTGTCGACCCTGTCACAAGGGAAGGGCTACAACGATTGGTCGGGTCCGGTCAACGAGGCGGGACCGGTAGTCGGTTGGTGTGCGCCGGTGAACCGCTCGACGACGGATACAACGACGATCGCGAGTGCCAGGATTCCAACGGTCTGGGCGAGTGACTTCAGGGTCTTCGGAAGTGCCTTCTTCATGCGAGGCAGATTACTGCGGACGGCACGTAATTTGTGGGCTAGGTTTCGGTCCGTATCGGACTGCTCTGCCCAGCGGCCGCTCGTCCACGCAGTGTGACTATCCGTGAATCAAATCTTGTGGTGCCCCCGGCAGGATTCGAACCTGCGACCAAGAGATTAGAAGGCTCTTGCTCTATCCCCTGAGCTACGGAGGCGCGTGGAACATCATACTCGAGGGTTCGGGATGTGACGCGCGCCGCCCAACTCCGACGCGTTGTCGTAGTCGGTTCGCGAAGGTCCTACCCTTGAGGTATGGCTACACCCGACCTCGCGCCGACAGATTCCCCACCGGAGTCCACACAGCACAGCGGTGCACCCGCTTCTTCGACCGCGATATTCGTGGTCAGTGGACTCATCGCAGGGCTCACCGCAGCCATCGTGGTGGGATTCTCCGCGTCGCAGGCACTGACTCTTCTGGGTATCCCGGATCCAGGTCCGATCACCACATACGGCCTCCCCGCGATGCGCGCACTGGGGGAGATCGCCGCGGTCATCGCGATCGGGTCACTGCTGCTGGCCGCGTTCTTCGTACCGCCGCAGAAGTCGGGCGTCCTCGACGTCGACGGCTATCGAGCAGTCCGAACTGCATCGCACGCCGCGATCGTGTGGGCGATCTGTTCGTTCATGATGGTGCCCCTGACGCTCTCCGACACGTCGGGTCAGCCGTTCGCCGAAGCGATCAAACCGGCAAACCTCTGGTCGGGACTCGATCAGGTCGAGATCGCCGGCGCCTGGCGCTGGACGGCGATCATCGCGGTTGTTCTGGCGATCCTGGCCCGACTGACACTGCGCTGGTGGTGGACTCCGCTCCTGCTGCTGGTCGGTCTTCTCGGACTGATGCCGCTCGCTCTCACCGGTCACTCGTCTTCGGGCGGCTCGCATGACATCGCTACCAACAGCCTGATCCTGCACCTCGTGGCGGCTTCGCTCTGGGCCGGCGGCTTGTTCGCGCTACTGGCACACGCGCGGCGCGGCGGCGATTACACCGACGTAGCGGCTCGACGCTTTTCGACGGTCGCATCCATCTGCTTCGTCGTCATGGGATTCAGCGGCGTCATCAATGCGATTGTCCGTCTGCCTCTCGACGACGTGTTCACCACGACGTACGGACGATTGATCGTCGCCAAAACAGTTGCACTGATCATCCTCGGGTTCTTCGGTTGGGCTCAGCGGAGTCGGGCGCTGCCGGCACTGGCGGAGAACCCGAAGAGTCGCTCTGCTCTGATTCGATTTGCCGGCGCCGAGGGCATCGTGATGGCGGCGACCATCGGTCTCGCGATCGGCCTCGGTCGTACCCCGCCGCCTCCGCCGCTGTCGATTCCCTCGATCCCCGAGGTCGAACTCGGTTACAACCTTCCGGACCCGCCGTCGTTCATGGCGTTCGTGACGGACTGGCGATTCGACCTCATGTTCGGCACCGCCGCAATTGCTGCGGCGATTCTGTACGGCATCGGCCTGCGCAAGCTGGCCAAGCGTGGAGACTCCTGGCCCGTCGGCCGAACCATCGCCTGGATGAGCGGTTGCGCGGTGCTCCTGATCGCCACGTCGTCCGGTGTCGGCAAGTACGCGCCGGCAGTCTTCAGCGTTCACATGGGCGCACATATGGCGCTGTCGATGTTGGGCCCAGTCCTGCTGGTTCTGGGTGCGCCGATCACTTTGGCTCTGCGGGCGCTCGATCCGGCGGGCAAGGACGGCGTGCCAGGCATTCGCGAGTGGATTCTGACCGCGCTGCACAGCCCGTTCTCACGATTCATCACCCACCCGATCGTGGCGGCAGTTCTCTTCGTCGGCGGTTTCTACGCGCTGTATCTCGGCGGAATCTACGGCGCGACCGTCGACTCGCACAGCGCTCACCTGCTGATGAACCTGCACTTCATCCTCAGCGGCTATCTCTTCTACTGGGTGGCGATCGGAATAGACCCGTCACCACGCCAATTGCAGCCGGTGACCAAGCTGGCGATGGTCTTCGGCTCACTTCCGTTCCACGCGTTTTTCGGCGTGGCATTGATGAGCACTACCGCCGTCATGGGCGGCGCGTACTTCCGCTCGCTCGGACTCGGTTGGAACAACGACCTGATCGGCGATCAGCAGCTGGGCGGCAGCATCGCGTGGGCGACCGGCGAGATCCCACTCATGGTGGTCATGCTCGCGCTGCTGGTTCAGTGGTCGCGCAGTGACGGAAGGACCGCGCGCCGAACGGACCGTGCGGCCGAGCGTGACCACGACGCCGACCTCGCTGCTCACAACGCCATGTTCGCCGAATTGGCCAGGCGGGACCGCGAGGGGTGGAAACCGCGTGAGGCTGCTGACGCGGAGACTGCAAGCGAGGACTCTGCGGACGAGACACCCAGCGAGAAGAAATCCGACGAATCCTCCACTAGCACTTAGCTCCGACACTGCCCGGGCCGTTTGGCTCGGGCAGTGCTGTTTCTCCACAGCTGTCCCGCCGATGCACAGGTGGAAATCGAAATCCCGAGCGAGGCGTTTGCCGTTCCACAATCGAAACTGCCGACGCAGTGATCGGCCCCGCGGCAGTTGGCGGGTTCTGGAGTTCGAAGGGGGATCGGACATGTACGAAACGCATGCAACGGTTGTCGGAACCGTCATCACCAATCCGGTGAAGCGGCAGACAACCAATGGCGAAGAGGTGCTGAGCTTTCGGATGGCGAGCAACACGCGTCGCAAAGACGCGGTGACCGGAGAGTGGACGGACGGAGCGACCCTCTATCTCACGGTCAGCTGCTGGCGGCGGTTGGTCACCGGCGTCGGCGCATCCATCATGAAGGGTGATCCGGTCATGGTGGCGGGGGAGTTGCGCACCAACGAGTACACGACCAAAGAGGGTGTGCCTCGTTCCGATCTCGAGCTACGGGCGACTGCGGTAGGCGCGGACCTTGCTCGTTGCATCTCGAAGATCGAGCGTCAGAGCAAGCCGACGTCGGCGGAGAATGTCGAGGACGCAGTCGACACCGTCGCTGCGTGAGGACTCACACCGAAGGTTTCGGGCAGTCGCGGGGCCGAGAGTCGTGCCCCGCGTCCACTCGCTCGAGAAGTTCGGTGAGAGTTGCTCGCTCCGACTCGTCGAGGTCGTCGAACACATCCGAGGATTCGCGTCGTTGAGCTTTCGCGACGTCGGCAGCGAGGGTAGCGCCGGCGTCGGTGAGCTCGAGTAATACAGCTCGCCGATCGTTCGGATCGGGAGTGCGGCGCACCCATCCGGCCTCTTCGAGGGAATCCACGACGTCGGTCGCCGACCGCGGAACGATGCGCAATCGCTCGGCAAGAAACCCGAGTCGAACCGGCTCGCCCACTCGGGTCAGTACTCGCAGCGCTCGGCTTTGCGACGGCGAGAGACCGAATGGTTCCAGCGCTGCCACTTGGCGTCGGCGGATGAGCCGTGCCACGGACATCACTACGTCGGTGAGTTCGCGCTCTCGGGAATGCATGGCGTCAGTCTAGCGTTGTTGGTGTCAGCCTCATAGTGAGGTAACCTCATCAATATGAAACTAGGGTGAGAAAGCCTCCAGGAGGTAGAACGTGAAACCAGATCACATGCGAAACATCGAACGATCCGCTGTCGAGATCACTCCGGCGGACTCCGTACCGGCAAAGCGCGTACTCGGACTGTTCGCGCCGTATCGAACTCAGATCGCCATCGTCACCGCGGTCATCACACTCAGCGCGATCGTGGCGTTGGGCAGTCCGCTGCTCCTACGCGAAATGCTCGACAAGGCGATCCCGGACAAGAACCTCGGACTCGTCAGCGTTCTGGCCATCGGCATGATCGCCATTGCCGTGATCACGAGCTGTCTCGGCGTGGCGCAGACTTGGATGTCCAACAGCATCGGCCAGAAACTGATGCACCAACTGCGTGTGCGGGTCTACTCGCATCTGCAGAATCAGTCGCTCGGATTCTTCGCTCGAACCCGAACCGGAGAAGTTCAGTCGCGCATTGCCAACGACATCGGCGGTATGCAGTCGGTGGTCACCAACACGGCAACGTCCATCGCGCAGAATGCAACGACCGTGGCAGCCACCATTGTTGCTCTGTTCCTTCTGGATTGGCGACTCGCCATCTTCTCGCTGGCGATCTTGCCGGTGTTCATCCGTATCGCACGCAAGATCGGTGACGAGCGCCGCAAGATCTCGGGTAAGCGGCAGAAGCTACTCAGTGATCTGTCGGTCCAGGTGGAGGAATCTCTCTCCGTCAGTGGCATTCTCCTCGGCAAGACGACCGGCGCGAAGTCGGCTCTGACGGATCGATTCACCGAGCGCTCAGCGGAAGTCGCGGACGTCGAACTCCGGGCCATGATGGCCGGCAAGTGGCGCATGGCGACCATGTCGATCACCTTCGCAGCCATGCCCGCACTGGTCTACTGGTTCGCCGGTTTCACTCTCGATCACGGCAACACCATCACCGTCGGCACCCTCGTCGCATTCACCACACTGCAGACCCAATTGTTCCGCCCCACCATGATGCTGCTCAACACGGGCGTCGAGGTGCAGAGTTCGATGGCACTGTTCAGTCGCGTGTTCGAGTACCTGGATCTGCCGATCGACATTGCGGATCCGGAAGAGTCGAAGAGCTTCGACCGCACCAAGATGTCCGGCGAACTTCGGTTCGACCACGTCGACTTCTCGTATCCAGGAACCGACAGCAAGACTCTCGACAACATCGACCTCACGGTCCCGGCCGGCGGAACCTTGGCGTTGGTCGGCTCCACAGGTTCGGGCAAGACCACCCTCGGATACTTGGCGGCACGTCTGTACGACCCGACTGCGGGATCGGTGAGAATCGACGACATCGATCTGCGGGACCTCGATCTGGCGACGGTCTCCGATCTGGTGGGCGTGGTGTCGCAGGAGACGTACCTCTTCCATACGACGATTCGTGAGAACCTTCGGTTCGCGAAACCCGATGCCACCGACGCCGAGATCGAGCAAGCAGCGCGCATCGCGCAAATCCACGAGTTCATCTCCGGTCTCGACGACGGGTACGACACGATGGTCGGCGAGCGCGGCTACCGATTCTCCGGTGGTGAGAAACAGCGCATCGCGATCGCGCGCACAGTTCTGCGGAATCCGCCGATCCTGGTCCTCGACGAGGCGACGAGCGCCTTGGACAATCGCACTGAACGTGCGCTGCAGGACGCGCTCGACGAGCTGATGGTCGGACGCACCACTCTTGTTGTAGCGCACCGACTCTCCACGGTTCGAGATGCGGATCTCATCGCGGTCCTCGACCAGGGCGTGGTTGTGGAAAAGGGCACCCACGACGAACTTGTGCAACAAGGTGGGCGATACGCACAGTTGCTTGCGGCCTCGGGTAGCGACGCCGTCGAACTCCCGTCGGAACTGCAGACCGTGTGAGTGTAAGAAATGTCGGCCATTTCACTTCCGCAAGTTTCTAGAACGTGTTCTACTTTAGTGGTCGTTGATCGACTATCAGTGGAGGCGGAAAGATCATGGGTCAGGTTCTGGACAACATCTCACAGTTCGCCGACGAGATCCGCGCCGACGGAGTCGAGGGCGACAAGCTGATGCGCTTGACGGACGGCAGCGCGAAGCGTTTGCGCGACGCCGGCGTCATCCGGATGTTGCAGCCGAAGGAATTCGGAGGCCTCGAGGCGCATCCGCGTGAATTCGCCGAGACGGCAATGGCTATCGGCGCGATGGATGGTGCCACGGGCTGGGTCAGCGGCATCGTCGGTGTTCATCCGTGGGAGCTTGCGTTCTTCGACCGCAAGGCTCAGGAAGAGGTGTGGGGAACCGATCCCGATACGTGGATGGCGTCGCCGTATGCGCCGATGGGCGTGGCGAGGCCGGTCGAGGGTGGGTACATCCTCAACGGTCGCTGGTCGTTCTCCTCCGGTACCGATCACTGTGACTGGATCATGATCGGCGCGATGGTCGGTGACGAGTCCGGTAAGCCGTTGATGCCGCCGAAGATTCTGCACGTGTTGTTGCCGCGCTCCGATTACGACATCGACCAGGACAGCTGGAATGTCGTGGGCCTGCGCGGTACGGGGTCGAAGGATCTGATCGTCAAGGATGCGTTCCTGCCGACGTATCGGACTCTTGATGCGGGAAAGGTTTTCGACGGGACGGCGTGGAAGGAAGCGGGCCGTACGGAGACGTTGTACAAGTTCCCGTTCTCCTGCATTTTCCCGTTGGGGATCACTTCGTCGTTGATCGGTATCGCGGAGGGTGCGTTGGCGTGCAACATGGCGGCGCAGCGTGAGCGTGTGACGGTCAGTGGTGTTCCGATCAAGGAAGATCCGTACGTGTTGTTCGCGATCGGTGAGGCGGCGGCCGAGATTGCTGCTTCTCGGGCTGCGATCTTGGAGACGGTGGATCGTTTCTGGGACATGACCGAGAAGGGGCAGGAAGTTTCGTTCGAGCTTCGTGCGATCGGTCGGCGTACGCAGACTGCGGCGGCGTGGCGGGCGGTGCGGGCGGTGGACGAGATCTTTGCTCGTTCCGGTGGTGGCGCGTTGCAGTTGAACACGCCGATGCAGCGGTTCTGGCGTGATGCTCATGCCGGTCTCGCGCACGCGATCCATGTGCCTGGTTCCATTTTCCATTCGTCGACGCTCTCGCAGCTCGGTGGCGAGCCGAAGGGCATCCACCGGGCAATGATCTGAGCCGTCCTGGGGACACCTGGAGGTGTCCCCATCGCGGTTTTCGTGGGGGTCGATGAGCGTGTCGGCGAATCTGGTCGGTGACCTCGGACTGTCCGCAGAACCCGCATCGGTGTGAGCGTCAACGCGCAATGTGGGTTATAGGACAAACACCGATAGGCTGGCGGTCATGGCTGAGTTCATTTACACGATGAAGAAGGTGCGCAAGGCGCACGGTGACAAGGTCATCCTCGATGACGTCACGATGAGCTTTTACCCCGGCGCGAAGATCGGTGTCGTCGGACCGAACGGCGCTGGTAAATCCAGCATCCTCAAGATCATGGCCGGACTGGACCAGCCGGGCAACGGCGAGGCATTCCTGGCTCCGGGCGCGACCGTCGGCATCCTCATGCAGGAGCCGGAGCTCGACGAGACCAAGACGGTTCGCGAGAACGTCGAGGACGGTCTCGGAGAGACGATGGTCCAGCTCAAGCGGTACAACGAGATCGCCGAGCTGATGGCCACGGATTACTCCGACGAGCTCATGGAAGAGATGGGCGAACTGCAGGAGAAGCTCGATCACGCAGACGCGTGGGAGATCGACTCGCAGCTCGAGCAGGCTATGGACGCCCTGCGCTGCCCCCCGCCGGAAGAGATGGTCACCCACCTCTCCGGTGGTGAGAAGCGACGCGTTGCGCTCTGCAAGCTGCTGCTGAGCAAGCCCGACCTCCTGCTCCTCGATGAGCCCACCAACCACCTCGACGCCGAATCTGTCCTGTGGCTCGAGCAGCACCTCGCTGCTTACCCCGGCGCAATCCTCGCCGTGACCCACGATCGTTACTTCCTCGATCACGTCGCGCAGTGGATCTGTGAAGTCGACCGCGGACGCCTGTACCCGTACGAGGGCAACTACTCCACCTACCTGGAGCAGAAGGCTGCACGCCTCGAAGTTGCCGGCAAGAAGGATCAGAAGCTGCAGAAGCGCCTCAAGGACGAGCTCGCATGGGTTCGTTCCGGCGCCAAGGCCCGCCAGGCCAAGAACAAGGCTCGTCTCGATCGCTACGAGGAAATGGCGAACGAAGCCGAGAAGACCCGCAAACTCGACTTCGACGAGATCCAGATCCCGGCACCGCCGCGCCTGGGTGACGTGGTCGTGGAGGTCTCGAACCTCGACAAGGGATTCGACGGCCGCGTGCTGATCAAGGATCTTTCGTTCACGTTGCCGCGCAACGGAATTGTCGGCGTCATCGGCCCCAATGGCGTCGGTAAGACGACGCTGTTCAAGACCATCGTCGGTCTCGAGGAGCCTGACGCCGGTGAGGTCAAGATCGGTCAGACGGTCAAGCTGAGCTACGTCGACCAGAACCGTTCCGGAATCGACCCCAAGAAGACGGTCTGGGAGACCGTGTCCGACGGACTCGATTTCATCGTCGTCGGCCAGACCGAGTTCCCCTCGCGCGCGTACATCAGCTCGTTCGGTTTCAAGGGCCACGATCAGCAGAAGCCGGCCGGCGTCCTCTCCGGTGGTGAGCGCAACCGCCTGAACCTGGCGATGACGCTCAAGCAGGGCGGCAACCTGATCCTGCTCGATGAGCCCACCAACGACCTCGACGTCGAAACCCTCGGCTCGCTGGAGAACGCTCTCGAAGAGTTCCCCGGCTGCGCCGTCGTGATCTCGCACGATCGCTGGTTCCTGGACCGGACCTGTACCCACATCCTCGCGTGGGAAGGTGGCTTCGGCGACAACGAGGCAGCTTGGTACTGGTACGAGGGCAACTTCGAGGGCTACGAGGCGAACAAGGTCGAGCGACTCGGCCCCGACGCCGCACGCCCGCACCGCGTGACTCACCGCAAGCTCACCAGGGACTGATCCGGTGTCCGACGTATACACAGCGCAGATCCAGGTCCGGTGGGGCGATTCCGACCGGTTGGGTCACGTCAACAACACGCGTTACGTCGAGTACATGCAGGAAGCTCGCATCCAGTTCCTGGAAGCGAAACTGGCGCCGCTCGGCGGCCGGCCGGGATACCTCGTGGTTCGAAAGATGACCATCGAGTTCCTCAAGCCGGTCACCGATCGGTCCGGTCCGTTGAACGTGGAGATCTTCACGACTCACGTCGGGACTTCCTCGTTCACGGTTCGGCACGTCATCCGTGACAACGCGGGTGCCGAATGCGCCTTCGGCGACGCGTTGATGGTCGGATTCGACACCGTGTCCGAAAAGTCCAGACCGCTGGCGGACAGCGAACGTGCGGTGCTCGAAGCATCGCTTGTTCAGATGACGACATCGTAGATTTCGTTTCTCAGTTCACCCTAGGTACTGGTTGCCGCGGCTAGTCTCGAGTCAGAGATTGGTCGCGGCGATCAGAACCCACAAGGATGTGAGCCAGGAATGACAGACCGTGTACGGCAGCAGGGCACAGGCCTCGACGAAGCGACGTTGTTGACGCGTCTTCGCGAGGCCTTTTTCACGCACATCGACGAGGGTGACAGCGACGATGTCATCAACGGTCGATCGGATCGAGTCCTGCTCGCGCATCTCGCGCTCGGGAGGCAGCGGACGCCAGGCACGGCCGTATGGCGTGTGTACCGCCCGTCAGGATCCGAGGGTCTCGGCGCTGCCGTCCAGATCGTCACCGACGACATGTCGTTGCTCGTCGAGTCCGTTACCGCGATGCTCAACCGACAAGGCGTGGGAATCAGTCAATTCGCCCATCCGATCCTGACGGTTGAACGCGACAACGCGGGCAATCTGATTTCCTTGGGCGACAGCGGTATCCAAGAATCCTGGATGCACGTCCAGTTGGACTCCGAAGTCGAGGATTCCGATCTCGACGCGATCGAAGCCCACCTCGGCAAAGTGCTCGCGGACGTCCGCCAGGTGGTTGGTGACACCCCGGACATGAAGGCACTGCAACTGCGCGTTGCCGACGAGTTGGAGAGTGCTGCAGAAACTGCCTCCGGGAGGATCACCCCCGAAGAATTCTCCGATACCGCTCGGCTGCTCCGGTGGATGGCGGACGGAAACTACGCCGTACTCGGATACCGGCGATTCGAGGGCACGAAGGACGGCTCGCGCACGGTCGCCGGCAGCGGGCTCGGCGTGCTGCGCTCCGACGCGGTCACCGAAGGCCCGATGAGTTTGCCTCCCGTCGCAGATCTCCCGGATCGACCGCTTCTGGTGCTGACACAGGGATCGTTCCCCGCCACGGTGCACCGCGCTGTCTACCCGTACTTCGTGGGTGTCTCGATCCTCGACGACAGCGGAAACATCGTGGGGGAGCACAGATTCCTGGGTGTGTTCACCGTGGTCGCACTCCACGAGAACGTTCTCGCGATTCCCCTGATCGAGCGCCGCGTCCGCGAAGTCATCGCGCGTGCCGGTGTCGACCTGCATTCGTACTCCGGGCAGGCGATGCTCGAGGTCATCCAGTCCTTCCCGCGCACCGAGTTGTTCTCGAGCGATGCCGAGACCTTGTTCGAGACCGTCCACGCCGTGCACAGCATCGGGCTGCGTCGACAGGTGCGACTCTTCGTCCGCGAGGACACGTTCGGACGGTTCGTATCCTGCTTGGTGTATCTGCCTCGCGACCGGTATACGACGCGGGTGCGACTGGCGATGCAAAACCTGTTGTGGCGCGAATTCGGACCAGGCACAGTCGATTACACCGCCCGGGTTACCGAGAACGATCTTGCGCTGTTGCACGTGACGATCCGGCGCGATCCGGACAGTGAGCCGGTTCATCTGGATGTCTCCGAGGCCAACCGCGAGCGAGTTCAGGCCCTGCTGACCGAAGTCAGTCGTAGCTGGGACGACCGCATCAACGACCTTGTTCGCGACATTCCGGGTGTGGATCCGGAACTGGTGCAACGGTATTCGCGGTTACTTCCCGATGGATACAAGGAGGACTTCGAGCCGTCACGCGCGCTGGCCGACATCGCCAGGCTCGAGGCGTTGGCGCCAGGCGCGATCGACGTACTGCTCTATCGCGCTGTGGACTCCGCGCCCGGTGCCTGGCGCTTCACGCTCTTCGTCGGCGGCGACGGTATCTCGCTGAGTCAGGTGCTACCGGTGCTGCAGTCACTCGGCGTCGAAGTTCTCGACGAGCGGCCGCACGTCGTGCAGCGACTCGACGGCGTTCAGTGCTGGATCTACGATTTCGGATTGTCGGTACCGGCGGATCTTCGGGCGTCGGTCGAGATCGACCTCGATGCGCAGGTGCCACTCGAGACCAGCACCGCCCCGCTGACCGAGGTCCAGAAGCGATTCACGGCTGCATTCGGTGCAGTCTGGTTCGGCCGGGCAGAAGCTGACCGATTCAACGAGTTGGTGCTGCGGGCCGGAATGTCCTGGCGGCAAGCCGTGGTGCTGCGTGCTTACGCAAAGTATCTGCGCCAGGCCACATTTCCGTACAGTCAGTTCCACATCGAAGGAATCGCGCTTACGCACCCGCAGACCGCGTTTGCATTGGTGCAGTTGTTCGAGGCGATGTTCGACCCCGAGAAGCAGGACGACATCCGCGTCGCCGAATTGGACGAGCAGTTGCGTGCGTCCATCGACGAGGTACTCAGCTTGGATGCCGATCGCATTCTGCGTGGAATGTTCTCCTTGGTGAAGGCGACCTTGCGTACCAATTTCTACGTCGTCGACGCCGATGGCCGCTCTCGCGACTACCTGTCGGTCAAGCTCGATCCCTCGCGGATCAGCGAGTTGCCCAAGCCGCGGCCGGCTTTCGAGATCTACGTGTACTCACCCGAGGTCGAAGGCGTCCACCTGCGATTCGGCGCAGTAGCGCGCGGCGGACTCCGCTGGTCCGACCGGCGCGAGGATTTCCGCACCGAGGTGCTCGGCTTGGTGAAGGCTCAGGCCGTCAAGAACGCGGTGATCGTGCCGGTCGGCGCCAAGGGCGGCTTCGTCGTGAAGAATCCGCCTCTGCCGACGGGTGATCCGGCGGCTGATCGAACGGCGACGCTGGAAACGGGCAAGGCCTGCTACACCACGTTCATCTCCGGATTGCTCGACATCACGGACAACGTGCACGCGGCTACCGGCGAAGTTGTGACGCCGGATCGAGTGGTGCGCAAGGACGATCAGGATCGCTACCTGGTGGTCGCCGCGGACAAGGGCACGGCGACGTTCTCGGATCTCGCGAATTCGGTTGCCGCCAAGTACGACTTCTGGCTCGGCGATGCGTTTGCCTCCGGTGGCTCCGTGGGATACGACCACAAGGGCATGGGAATCACCGCTCGCGGCGCCTGGGAAAGCGTCAAGCGGCACTTCCGCGAACTCGGAGTCGACACGCAGACGCAGGATTTCACGACGGTAGGCGTCGGCGACATGAGCGGAGACGTGTTCGGCAACGGAATGCTCCTCAGTCGGCACATCCGTCTGGTGGGCGCGTTCGACCATCGACACATCTTCCTCGATCCGAACCCGGATGCAGCGAGCTCGTTCGTCGAACGTCAACGACTTTTCGAGTTGCCACGGTCGTCGTGGGCCGACTACGACAAGAGCCTGATCAGTGAAGGTGGCGGCGTCTGGGACCGCACGGTCAAGTCGGTTCCGATCGCCGAAAGCGTCAGAATCGCACTGGGTCTGGCCGAGGGGGTCACGAAGCTGTCGCCGCCGGAATTGATGCAGGCGATTCTGTCGGCACCGGTGGATCTGCTGTGGAACGGCGGAATCGGTACATACGTCAAGGCTTCGACCGAGACGAACGCGCAGGTCGGAGACAAGAGCAACGACGCGGTGCGAGTCGACGGTCAAGACCTACGAGTCAAGGTGATCGGTGAGGGCGGCAACCTCGGCGTGACTGCTCTGGGACGAATCGAGTTCAGCGCCAACGGCGGTCACATCAACACCGACGCCATCGACAACTCGGCCGGCGTCGACTGCTCCGATCACGAAGTGAACATCAAGATCCTTCTCGATTCGCTCGTGCGTTCGCAGTTACTGCCGACTCAGGAACGGAATCCGTTGCTGGCGTCGATGACCGACGACGTGGCGGCGCTGGTGTTGGCGGACAACATCGCCCAGAACGCGCTGCTCGGAATCTCCCGCGTGACCGCGCCGCAGATGCTCGGTGTTCACCGCCGTCAGTTGACGGATCTGACCAAGGCACGTGGCCTTGACCGCAAGCTCGAGGCGTTGCCGACCGACAAGGAGATCGAGCGTCGACTCGAGGCCGGTGTGGGTCTGACGTCGCCGGAATTGGCGACGCTGACGGCGCACGTGAAGCTTTCACTCAAGGACGATCTGCTCGCAACCGAGTTGCCGGACAACGATTTCTTCGCCCAGCAGATCCCGCAGTACTTCCCGACCGCTGTTCGCGATCGGTTCGAAACGGAGATCAAGGCACACCCGTTGCGGCGGCAGATCGTCGCGACGATGCTCGTGAACGAAGTGATCGACAACGGCGGAATCACGTACGCCTACCGCTTGGCCGAGGAGACCGGAGCGAGCAGTACCGACTCGATCCGTGCCTACGCCGCTGTGCGAGAGGTCTTTGCGCTCGACGAGGTGTGGTCGCGAATCCGCTCGGCCGGCGTCAGTGCAGAGATCGAAAACGAGCTGATCGTGGAGTCATGCCGCTTGCTCGACCGCGCGTCGCGGTGGTTCCTGGCCAATCGGCCCCAGCCGATCGCGGTCGGCGCCGAAGTTGCGCGCTACTCGGCAGCGTATCGGGCGACGGCGCCGCTGGTTCCGGGGCTGCTCGCCGGCCACCAGCTCGACGATCTGCTCGTGCGCGCTCAATCCGTGATCGATCGCGGGGCTCCGGAAGCGTTGGCGCTGGACGTGTTCCGACTGCTCGACGTCTACTGCCTGCTCGACATCGCGGATATCGCCGACATCGCCGATCACGACATCACCGAAGTCGCGGAGCTGTACTACGCCTTGGACGCGCATCTGGGAATCGACTGGCTGCTGAGCGCGGTCTCGGGACTCGAGCGCGGCGATCGCTGGCACTCGCTTGCTCGGCTCGCGTTGCGAGACGACCTCTACAGTTCGCTGCGGCAGCTGACGATGGAGGTTCTGGCCGGCGGCGAGCCGGGGGAGTCGCCGCAGGAGAAGATCGACGAATGGGAATCGACCAACGCCTCGCGGCTGAGTCGGGCGAGGGCAGCTCTCGTCGAGATCTTCGAGTCTGGGACGCTTGACCTCGCGACGCTCTCGGTGGCGGCGCGTCAGGTTCGTAGCATGGTGCGCAGCATGGGCACCCGATCGGAGGTAGGACGTTGAGCGAAGGATTCCACGCCGAAGTTGTGGTTCGGTGGTCCGACATGGATGCCTTCCAGCACATCAACCACGCACGGATGGTGACGTTGCTCGAAGAGGCGAGGATTCCTTGGTTGTTCGAAGACTCGCGCCCGACGGTCACCCTGCGTGACGGGGCTGTGATTGCCGATCTCCATGTGCGGTACCGCGGGCAACTGCGGCACGACGATTCACCGCTCGATGTCTTCATGTGGGTGGAAAAGGTTCGCGCGGTGGACTTCACCATCGCGTACGAGGTTCGCCCCCGCGGCGCCGATCTCAGCGTTCCGCCGTCCATCGTGGCATCGACTCAGATCGCGGCTTTCGATATCGACACTCAACGTCTGCGCCGCCTCAGCGGGCCCGAGCGGGAGTACTTGGAGAGCTGGCAACGTGCATGAACGTGTCCTGACCGTGCCCGAGGAGGCCGAGCGAAAGAACTTGGCCGGCTTCATCGGTCACGCCTTGCGTTTGGACGAGTCCGCGGTCATCCGAATGCGTCGACGCGGCGATGCGCACCTGAGCGTCTGGGCGTCAACGGGTTTCGACGCTCTGGCGACGCGAACCGTGGCGGGCACCATCAACCCTGACGACACGTCGGCTGCCGGCGATCAGTTGCTCTCGGCGGTGGAGCAGGCAACAGGTGAGCTGATCGATCCGGGGTTCGCCATGGATTCGGCGTGGCGTGGGGCGTTGCCGCCGATGGACGGCTTCGAGCACCTGGACGACGTACCCGCCCGGGTGTTGATCGAACTGGCGCAACGGGGCAACGCCTTGGCGCTCGAGCATGGAAGTAGTCACGGGCCGCCGGCGTCGTTGCTCGATCAGGACGTGCTCGAGGTCAGTGGTCCGTCAGGCACGGTCGGGATCTCGATGCGAGTTATTTTTGCCTTGACCGCAATGGGATTCGTTCCGCACGCCGGATCCGAAGCGATGACTGCGGACATCGATCTCGAACAGATCGACGCGTCGGAACTGGTTCGGGTGCGGGCGAGTCGATCGTGGGTGCGCCTCGATGCACGGTTTGGTTCGATCTACCGTCACCGCGGTGGTTCGATACCGCTGATGGTTGCGCGGTAGGAGTTCAGGCGACGGCCACCACCAGCGCGATGGGGCCGCCGCCTGACGACGTGCGAGAGTGTTCGGTCAGATCAGCCACGCCGCAGCGTTGACGGGCAACTGACCGTCGACGAGTGGTGCGCTGCTCAACAGCAGCTGCCCGCTCGGCAGTGCGATCGGCACCTCCGTGGTGTTGAGAGCACAGATCAGACCGCCGCGTCGACGGAAAGCGAGGCAGCCGGGGGGACTGCCGTACCAATCGATGTCGGTGCCGGAAAACTCCGGCCTGGCGCTACGAAGTTCGAGGGCGGCGCGATACAGCGAGAGCATCGAGTCGACGTCCTCGATCTGAGCCTCCACGGTGAGCGTCGACCACTCGGCCGGCATCGGCAGCCAGGTACTCGCACCGGTGGTGAATCCGAAAGGCGGCTCGGTTCCTTCCCAGGGAAGGGGCACTCGACAGCCGTCGCGTCCTCGCTCGGCATGTCCGGATCGTTCCCAGACCGGGTCCTGTAGTGCATCGTCGGGCAGGTCGACGTTCGGCAGGCCGAGTTCGGCTCCGTTGTAGATGAAGCTCGCGCCCGGAAGCGCCAACTCGACGAGGATCATCGCCCGTGCGCGTTGCGTTCCGATCTCGCCCCCGCCGTAGCGCGTGACTTCACGTTCGACGTCGTGATTCGACAGTGTCCACGTGGGCACACCCCCGACCTCGGCGACGGCCGCGAGGGAGTTCTCCACGGCCTCTCGGACGGACTCGGCGGAGAATTCGGTTTCTGCAAGCCGGAAGTTGAATCCGAGATGCAGTTCGTCTGGCCGGATGTATTCGCCGAACTTCTGGTTGTCCTTCACCCAGATCTCGCCGACGGTCATCGCCTCCGGGAACTCGTCCATGACCTTGCGGATGCCGCGGTGGATTTCGTGAACTGCCGGATTGTTGAACCGCGGGTCGTCGTCGGAATTGCGCATGAGCTCGTTGAGCTCCCAGTCGTGGTCCGGCAAACCGTCGGGCTTGGCCATTCCGTGGGCCACGTCGATGCGGAATCCGTCGATTCCGCGCTCGAGCCAGAAGCGCAGAGTCTTGGCGAGGTCGTCGAAGACCTCGGGGTTGTCCCAGTTCAGGTCCGGCTGTTCCTTGGCGAAGATGTGCAGGTACCACTGGCCGGGTGTTCCGTCGGCTTCGGTGACGCGGGTCCATGCCGGGCCGCCGAAGATGCTCGGCCAGTTGTTCGGCGGTTCGTTGCCTTTTTCACCTTTGCCGTCTCGGAAGATGTAGCGGGATCGCTCCGCAGAACCGGGCGCCGACGCCAGGGCTGCCTTGAACCACTCGTGCTGATCACTCGTGTGGTTCGGGACCAAGTCCATGGTGACCTTGATTCCGCGCTCGTGGGCCGACGTGATCAGCGAATCCATCGTCGCCAGATCACCGAACAGGGGATCGATGTCGCGAGGATCCGAGACGTCGTAGCCGTGGTCTGCCATCGGTGACTTCATCACCGGGCTCAACCAGATCGCGTCGATGCCGAGCAGCTCGAGGTAGCCGAGTTTCTCCTCGACTCCGCCGAGGTCGCCGATACCGTCACTGCCCGAATCGGCAAAGGAACGCGGATAGATCTGATAGAAGACCGCCTCGTTCCACCACGGGGCTTCGGGCCGGCTTACAGAGGACGAATCCGCGGGGGTGCTCACAGCAGTTCATAGTGCCAAACGTCTGGCACTCTCACGACTTGGACACGGCAAAAGCGTGACTCTTTACCTAGCCTTGGTGTACTTTGCATTCACGCGGTGACTCCATGTGGCAACTTTGGTGTTACTGCCGGGGGAGAAGTATCGAGAATTCAACCAAGGGGGCTTGGCCTTGACTTTGTCGGCAATCGAAGCGGTCAGTTTGGATCACGTACTGCTCGACGATGATCCGATCAACCGTGACTGGATAATCTTCGGCACACCGGTTGCACGGTCGGCGCAATGGTCGGCGAGTAAAGACGGGACCACGACTACGCACGTCTGGGATTGCACGAAGGGGCGCTTCCGCTGGTACTTCCATGCGGACGAAATCGTGCACATCATCGAAGGGTCGGTCACCGTTCAGGGCGACGGAATCGCGAAACGAACCCTGGGCGTCGGCGATGCCGCACTCTTCCGGGCGGGCAGCTGGTCGGAGTGGGAGGTCGAAGAGTACGTGCGCAAGCACGCAATCTTGAGTTCTCCGCTACATCCCACGGTGTCGTTCGGGGTACGAGCGGCCCGCCGGATCGCGCGTGTGTTCAGGCCGAAGGCGAAGTAAACGGTCAGATGGCGGAGTTCACCATGGACGCAGCAGCCATCTCCATGTAGTCGATCAACTGCTTGCGGTGCACCGGGCTTAGGGTCTTCTCGTCGATGGACGCGATGGCGACGTGCATGCACCGAAGCCACGCATCACGCTCGATCGGGCCGATCACGAAAGGATTGTGGCGCATCCGCAGACGCGGATGCCCACGCTCCTCCGAGTACGTGTGCGGCCCGCCCCAGTACTGCTCGAGGAACATCCGCATCCGCCGCTCTGCCGGGCCGAGATCGGCCTCGGGGTAGAGCGGGCGCACAACCTCGTCCTTCGCGACTTCTTCGTAGAATCGCGCGGTGAGCTTGTGAAACGTCTCGGCTCCGCCGACGGCGTCGTAGAAGGTCTGCTGCACGTCGTGCTGTACGTCATTCATGGCAAGTTCCATTGTGCCTGACGGCCGTAGTGGTCGGTTTCCGGGTCGACGACGGTTGCATCGGGTCGGAATGCGTACCCATTCACCGGAAATTCACCGGCCGTCCTGGCAATTTTGTTCGAAATGGGAGTGCGTAACGCGATCATCCGTGGTCAACTTGGGGGCAGTCTCCCGGAGGTCGTATGAAGAACCGACATGCTGCACGCAATCACCGACAACTCCAGCCCACTAGCGCGCGGAACGACCACGCGTTAGGGGCTGTTCTGGAAGTTGTTCCTGACGGGTTCGCGCACACTGCTGACCCACTCTTTTCCGAAGAGCATTCTCACCTCGAGATGTTCCCTCCCGATCGCGTTGTGCCCGAGTGGGTAAAACGTCGGGTGCTACTGCTCAACGTCACGTACGAACCGCTGACCGCCCTTCCTGCCAGGCGCGCGGTCGTACTGATGGCCTGCGGCAAGGCCGATACCGTCCACGAGGACGAACAGGGCCCGGTAGTCCATTCTGCGGACTGGTCGGTGCAGGTTCCCTCGGTCATTCGATTGCGCACCTACGTGCGCGTTCCGTATCGCGCCCGCATCCCCATGACTCGTGCCGCACTGATGCATCGTGACCACTTCCGATGTGCGTACTGCGGAGCCAAAGCCGAAACCATCGACCACGTCGTTCCTCGCAGCCGAGGGGGCGGGCATTCGTGGGAGAACTGCGTCGCGTGCTGTGCCCCCTGCAATCACCGCAAGGCCGACAAGATGCTCAGCGAACTCGGATGGACTCTCCGTGCGGAATTGGTTCCCCCGTCCGGTCCGCATTGGCGTCTGCTCGCGGCGACCAAGGAATTGCATCCGGCGTGGATGCCGTATCTCGGCGTGGGCGCAGCCTGAGCTATGTGTCGGCGTGGGCGCAGCCTGAGCGGCGTTCTGTCGTCACCGAAACGAAATTGCCCGAGAATTTGTGGCCCTGACGCTTTCCTTCCTGGCGTTCTGGGCTACGTTATCTGGTGTGAGCATTCTCGAGGTAGTACTGATATACGTTGGGATTCCGGCCTTGATCACCGCGTTCTTCGCGGCTGCGTCCTTCCTCGGGAAGAAGACGCCGGGACCGGTTCCGCCGGCGTTCCATCTCGGTGAGTCGTGGGATCACGCTCCCGTGCTGTGGAGTGCTGTCGACGAAGTCACCGTTCGCGGTGGCCATCACGGCAGTGCACACGCAATCGAAGTCGGTTCGGCTGATCTGATCGGAGGGTCCGCAAGTGGCAAGTGGTGATCATTCGACCGCGCTCGCAGTAGCGCCCGAGGACCTGCCCGTCGGCAGCGTCGTCACGTCCAGCGGACGCGTTTCCGGTGTGCACCGCATCGGCGAGCCGTTCACCGACGATCTTCCGTTCGAGACCATGGATCTGGTCGCGCTCGACGTCGCGATGACCGAAGCGACGCGGGCCACCAAGGTGCGATTCAACGCCTACATCGGTGATCTCGGTTCTGATCCGGCAGCGGGCGCCGACGCACTGTTCCCGACCACGCCGGAAGCCGAGCGTTCCGTGCTGATCGCCGTCTCGCCCAACCAGCGCACCGTCGAGGTACGCAGCGGGCGGGCAATCGCCGATCGGGTCACTGATCGCGTTACCCAGCTCGGAGCAACGGCAGCTGTTGCATCCTTCAGTGAAGGCAACCTGATCGACGGACTGATCAGTGCCATCCGCGTTATGGCAGCCGCAATTTCAGCGCCGTAACTGTTTGTCAGACACAGGCCGGTGCCCGCGTCGATTCGTGAGAATCGACGCGGGCACCGGCCTTTCGCATGTCAGCTCGCGTCGAACTTTCGTGCTGCGAGTGAACGAACCACACCGGCCTGGCCTTCGACGACCAGACGACGTAACGCGGGAGGGATGTCGCCTTCGAGGAATCGGTCTGCCGCCGCGACGGATTCTGCGGAGATCGACCACGCCGGGTACAGCCCGATGACGACGGTCTGTGCCACTTCGCTCGAGCGTCGTTCCCACACCGCCGCGATGTCGGCGAAGTAACGGGAGACGAAGGGTTCGAGCAATTCGTCCTGGCCTTCGCGAGCGAACCCGCCGATGATCGATCGTGCGGTGATGTTGGGCACCGAGTCGTCGCCGACGACCTTCGCCCAGACCTCTTCCTTGACAGCGGCCTGCGGACGTCCGGCCGCGGCCGCCGCGGCCTGACGAGCGCCCGCAGCGGTCGGGTCACGCTGGGCTTCGGCGTCGATGAACGGAGTTGCGGTTCCTTCGGCGTCGATCTCACCGGCAGCTGCCAGTGCCCCGACGATGCGCCAGCGCAGGTCCGTGTCGACGATCAGGCCGTCGAGCCCAACGGTGGAGGGATCGGCGTCGAGCAATTCGCGCAGTACCTCGGTGTGCCACGGGGAGAGTGCTGCACCGGTGAGTGCGTTGACGAATGCCAGCTGGTGGTCGGACCCGGCCTCTGCCTCACGTGCGAGTTCGAGCAACCGATTGGCGAAGCTCGCCGCACCTTCGGCCTCGGCCCAGGCCGGATCTGCGTAGGAGCCGATGGCGGTTTGGGCTTGGAGCAAGAGACGTTG
Source organism: Rhodococcus sp. MS13 (assembly GCF_013277835.1). Classification (NCBI taxonomy): domain Bacteria; kingdom Bacillati; phylum Actinomycetota; class Actinomycetes; order Mycobacteriales; family Nocardiaceae; genus Rhodococcus; species Rhodococcus sp. MS13. The sequence goes on along the minus strand of NZ_VBTL01000001.1, from coordinate 467,020 downwards.
CACCACACCGACTTCGGTCTCCGAACTGATGCCGCGCTCGACCAGTGCGACGAAGTCGCGTGCCTTCAGTTCGGCCTGACGGGTCATTTCCCACGCCGCCGACCAGACCAGGGTGCGGGGGAGTGAGTCGGTGATGTCGCCGACCCGCTCGATCGCCGTCGCCAACGATTCGGGATCGAGTCGCACGGAGCCGTAGGTGAGATCGTCGTCGTTGACCAACACGAGTGCACCGCGGGCGACGCCGACAAGTTCGGGGACATCAGTGCTTTCCACAGCATCGAGGTCGAGTTCGACGCGATGGCTTCGCACCAACTTGCCGTCGACGTCGTCGTAGATGCCGATGGCGATCCGGTGGATTCGCCGCTCGCCGGCGCCTGGTGCCGCACCGTCCTGCAGAACGGCGAAGCGGGTGAACTTTCCGTCTGCGTCGACATCGAAGTCGGGGCGCAGGATGTTCAAACCGGTGGTCTTGAGCCACTGCCGACCCCAGTCGGAAAGGTCACGGCCCGAGGACTTTTCGAGTGAGCCCAGCAGATCGTCGAATGTTGCGTTTCCGAATGCGTGCTCACGGAAGTACTCACGCAGTCCGGCGAGGAACGGCTCGAGTCCGACGTATGCGACCAACTGCTTGAGGACGCTGGCGCCCTTCGCGTAGGTGATGCCGTCGAAGTTGACCTCGACGGCAGCCAAGTCCGGAATGTCCGCGGCAATCGGGTGCGTCGACGGCAACTGATCCTGGCGGTATGCCCACGACTTCTCGACGTTGGCGAACGTCGTCCAGGCGTTCGTGTACTCCGTGGCCTCGGTCTGGCACAGGACCGAAGCGAAGGTCGCGAACGACTCGTTGAGCCACAGGTCGTCCCACCACGCCATCGTGACGAGGTCGCCGAACCACATGTGCGCCATTTCGTGCAGCACCGTCTCGGCACGACGCTCGTACGAGTAGCGGGTCACCTTGGAGCGGAAGACGTAGTCCTCGAGGAAGGTCACGGCGCCGGCATTCTCCATCGCGCCCGCATTGAATTCGGGGACGAAGAGCTGGTCGTACTTGCCGAAGGCATAAGGAACACCGAAGTTGCGGTGGTAGAAGTCGAATCCCTGCTTGGTCTCGGTGAAAAGCCGCTCCTCGTCCATGAACTCGGCCAGCGAAGCGCGGCAGAAGATTCCGAGCGGGATGTCGCCGTGCTCGTCGGAGTAGTTGTCGGTCCACTGCGCGTAGGGACCGGCGATGAGCGCCACCAGGTACGTGCTCATCTTCGGGGTGGTCCGGAAAACGTGCTTGCCGGGATCGGCGGCGAGGGTCTCGACGACCGCGGAGTTGGAGATGACCTTCCACGACGTGGGAGCGGTGACGCGGACGTCGAACGTGGCCTTCAGATCGGGCTGATCGAAGCACGCGAACATGCGCTTGGCGTCAGCCGTCTCGAACTGTGAGTAGAGGTAGACGGCGTCATCGGTCGGGTCGACGAATCGGTGCAGTCCCTCGCCGGTGTGGGAGTAGATGCAATCGGCCTCGATGACCAACTCGTTGTCGGCAGCGAGGTCGGGAAGGCTGATGCCCGTCGACTCGTCGTAGTCGGAGACGTCGAGTGCGGTGCCGTTGAGGACCGCGGAATGGACTCGGGCCGCGACGATGTCGATGAAGCTGCTTGCTCCGGCCGTAGCCGTGAACGTGACGGTGGTCTTCGAAGAGAACGTCTCCTCGCCGGGTGCGTCGTTGCCGTCCGTGAGATCGAGTTCGATCAGGTAGTTCTCGACGGTCAGGATTGCTGACCGTTTCGCTGCGGTTTCGCGTGTCAGGTTCGGTGCGACCACAAAGATCTCCTCGTAGATGGTGCGGATCTATTACGTCCATCCCATCACGAAGAGAACGGCTCTACTCAAGCGGACACTTCTGCCAGCGGAATCTCCGGATCGGCCAGCCGTTCCGGATCGACGGGACGCGAAGAGGCGACCAATTCCTTGATGGCGTCACCGGCATCCCAGATGTTCACGTTCATGCCGGCGAGCACCTTGTTCGCGGAATCGAGCCAGAAGGCCAGGAACTCGCGCTTGTCGACATCGCCGCGAGTGACGACACGGGAGTAGCCGCCGTGCGGCGCGTGACCCACGTATTCCATTCCGAGGTCGTACTGATCGGTGAAGAAATACGGCATGCGCACGTACTCGGCGGGCCGACCCAACATGGTGTCTGCGGCCGTCTCGGGTTGGTTGAGTGCGTTTGCCCAGTGCTCCACCCGAATTCGTGCATTCAGAATCGGATGCTGTGCGGCCGCGATGTCGCCTACTGCAACGACGTCGGGGTCGCTGCTCTGCAGACCGGCGTCGACGAGAACTCCGTTGTCGACGTCGATACCCGCCTCCGACGCCAACTCGGTGTTCGGCAACGCGCCGACAGCAATCAACACGGCGTCGGCCGGAATCACGGTGCCGTCGCTCAAAGTGACGCCGGCGGCGTGATCGCCGTCGACAGAGATTGCGCTGACGTCCGTGCCAGTGCGCAAGTCGACGCCGTTCTGGCGGTGCAGAGCGGCGAAGACCTCACCCATTTCCGGGCCCAGGGTCGATTCGAGCGGAAGGCCGGCATGCTCGAGCACGGTGACATCGACGTCGAAACCGCGAGCCGACGCGGCAATTTCGAGACCGATCCAGCCGGCACCGATCACGACGAGCTTCTTGTCGGCGGCCAGGGTGCGCAGTAGCGCAGCGGCTTGATCGACTGTTCGCACGTAGTGAACGCCCTCGGCGTCGGACCCCGGGATGTCGAGGCGCCGCGAACGTGAGCCGGTGGCCAAGGCGAGCTTGTCGTAGCTGATCGTGGAACCGTCCGGAAGTGACACGGTGTGCGCAGCGGGGTCGATGGCCGTTGCCGTCGTTCCCGGACGAAGATCGATGTGATGGTCGCGGAACCACTCGCCGTCGTGGACGGTGAATTCGGGGAGTGTCTTCTTGCCTGCGAAGAACTCTTTCGACAGCGGCGGCCGCTCGTACGGAAGGTGGTCTTCTTCGCTCAATACGGTGATCTCACCGTCGAAATCTCTGTCACGCAGGGCTTCTGCGATCTTTGCGCCCGCGAGCCCGCCGCCGACGATCACGAATCTCCGGTTGGTGCTCATTACTGAACCACTCCTTCGTACTCGTTTCTTTTCGACACTACTGCGAACGGAAGGTGGTTCGGGGGAAAGCGCGGGAAGGATTACGGGTTCATGATTGTTGGCAGAACGGGAGTATGTCCCCGAACTGACAGAACCTGACCGACAAGAACTGATAGGGAGTTTCTTCGTGAGCGCAACCTCGAGTAAGACCACGGACACTGCTGACTTCTGGTTCGACCCGCTCTGCCCGTGGTGCTGGATCACCTCGCGCTGGATTCTCGAGGCCCAGCAGGTACGCGACATCGAGGCCAAGTTCCACGTGATGAGCCTTGCGGTTCTCAACGAGGGCCGCGACCTCCCCGACGAGTACCGCGAGATGATGACCAAGGCCTGGGGCCCGGTCCGCGTCGCTATCGCTGCAGCGCAGCTGAAGGGTGACGAGATCCTGCTGCCGCTGTACACGGCCATGGGTACGAAGATTCACAACGAGGGCAACAAGGACTTCGCCGACGTCATCAAGTCGTCGCTCGCCGAGGTCGGACTGCCGCCCGAGCTGGCCGAGGCTGCCGACACCGACAAGTACGACGAGGCACTGCGTGAGAGCCACCACAAGGGCATGGACGCCGTCGGACCCGACGTCGGAACCCCGACGATCCATGTCAACGGCGTGGCGTTCTTCGGTCCCGTGCTGTCACGTATCCCGCGCGGCGAGGATGCAGGCAAGGTGTGGGACGGCGCCGTCGCGCTGGCCGGCTACCCGCACTTCTTCGAGCTCAAGCGGACCCGCAACGAGGATCCTCAGTTCGACTGAGCGGTAGTGGGCGCCTGATTTCGGTAGAGCTGACCGGGCCGGAAGAACAGATGCCCTGAGTGCGTGCGGTTGCGAAGCGCGGCCGCACGCCAGGTCAGCACCGGATGCGACGACAAGATGTTGACGAACCACGGGAAGAAACCGGATTCGAGTGTCGCGCGATCGGCGAGTTCGTCGAACCCGACCAGACCCACGAGATACTTTCCGGCGCCGAGGACACCCATGGCGCCCGGTGCGCCCTGTGGGCGCATGTGAAAACCGAAGTTGTCTGCCGTGTACTCCATGGAACGCGACAGCGAAGATCCGATCACCGGAATGTAGTTCGACGCGAACTGTCCCCACTGGCGCCAGTACGACGCATGCCCAGCAGCGATGTGGCCGACCTCGTGACCGATGATGAATGCGAGCGCATCGGGCTCGCGGGCCTGCCCACCGACCTCGAACAGGTCGCTGTAGACGACGACGAAACGCCGAAATCCGTGCCCTGACGCAAATGCATTGATCCGTCCGTTCCCCAGCACGACGTAGGCATCCGGCGGAGTTTTCATGCCGAATCGTGCCGCAGCCTCGGCGACCAGCCGATACCCCTCGGGAAATTGCGAAGGCGTCATCTTGATTCCGTTGACCTGCTGCGATCCGTACAGCTGACCTCGCGCGAGGAACAGCAGGATCGGAGCCGCGAGCACCACGAGGATCCACGTCGACAGATCACCCGCAGCGATCAGAACGATCGCCACCACATAGGTGACGACTGTCGTCAGAACGGCGAGCACGAGTAGCGGGATTTCCCACGGGTGGCGAACTGCGTCACTGCCTGGTGACACACGAACGGCGGGTGCAGCGGCCTGGCCGTTGACGGGGTACATGGGCACCACGATAGGTGCGCTCGCGCGGCGATGCGTGTTCCTGAAAGTGTGACGTCGACCCGGGTGCGCCCGGCTGGTCGGGCCTGAGAGAATTGTCGCCATGCGCGTATACCTGGGTGCCGACCATGCCGGATTCGAACGTAAGAACGAGATCATCGAACACCTCAAAGCGAACGGCCACGAGGCCATCGACTGTGGTGCTCACGAGTACGACGCCGTGGACGACTACCCGGCATTCTGCATCGAAGCCGCAAAGCGCGTCGTTGCCGACGAGGGCAGCCTGGGAATCGTCCTGGGTGGCAGTGGCAACGGTGAGCAGATCGCCGCGAACAAGGTTCCCGGCGCACGGTGCGCTCTCGCTTGGAGCGTCGAAACGGCGAAGCTGGCCCGCGAGCACAACAACGCTCAGCTGATCGGCATCGGTGGACGTATGCATTCCCTCGAGGAATCACTCGCCATCGTCGACGCTTTCCTCGCCACCGCATGGTCGGGTGAAGAGCGTCATCAGCGTCGTATCGACATCTTGTCCGAGTACGAGAAGACCGGCGTCGCACCGGCTCTGCCGCAAGCCTGATCCGAAAGTTGTTCCGTGCCTGAAGGTCATACCCTGCATCGACTGGCACGGTTGCATGCCCGCAAGTTCGTCGGTTCACCGGTCCGCGTCCTCAGCCCGCAAGGCAGATTCGCCGAGGACGCGCGTCTGGTGGACGGACACGTACTCACGTCCTCGGATGCCTGGGGGAAGCACCTCTGGCACACCTATGACAACGGATTGACAGTTCACGTACACCTCGGGCTGTACGGAAAGTTCACCGACTCCGCCCTGCCGATGGAAGAACCGGTAGGCCAGGTCCGGATGCGAATGGTCGGTGCCGATTTCGGCACCGACCTTCGTGGTCCCACCGCCTGCGAAGTCCTACTGCCGCCTCAGGTCGCCGCGATCGAGGCCAGACTCGGGCCGGACCCACTGCGCCGCGGCGCGGATCCACACCAGGCATGGGTGCGAATCTCCAAGTCCAAGAAGGCGATCGGCGCGCTGCTCATGGATCAAGCGGTCCTGGCGGGTGTCGGCAACGTCTATCGCGCCGAACTTCTCTTTCGTCACGGAATCAGCCCTGAACGACCGGGGAATCTCATCTCTCACGACGAATGGACTGCCATGTGGGCAGATCTTGTCGAATTGATGAAGGTTGGTGTCAGGCGCGGGAAGATGCACGTCGTTCGCGCCGAGCACGACAACGGTGATCCGGCGTACGCGAAGGATCGTCCGCGGACTTACGTTTACCGAAGAGCAGGATCGCCGTGCCGCGTGTGCGGCACACCGATCCTGCATTCCGTCATGGAGGCGCGAAACCTGTTCTGGTGCCAGGTGTGCCAGTCGGTTTAGAAGTCGAAGCCGCCGAAGTCTCCGCCGCCGAAATCGCCGCCTCCGAAGTCCCCGTAGTCGCTGCCTCCACCGTCTGCGGTGAAATCGGTGTTGTCGACACTTCCTTGTTCCGCGCCGGAGTCACCGGCGTCCATACCCTGATCTCCCGAGTCGCCCTGATCTCCCGATTCACCCTGGTCTCCCGAGTCGCCGGCTCCCGTATCGCCACCCTGCGCGAAAGCTTCTGCGCCGTAAGGAACCCCGGCCATGCCGGAGAACATGGTCGAGAACAGCATCATCGAACCCAGACCCCAGGCGCCGGCGACGAGGGCAGGCTTCCACCAGGGTTCGGAGTACCAGCCGGCCGGGACCGGGCGTCCGGCGACTCGGCCACCGGGGTAGTAGTTGGGTGTGTGCGACGACGGATTGGGTGATGCCGCGACCTTGCGGCCCTCGAATTCGACCTCACGGTCTTCGGTGACCGAACCCGCAGCCTTCTGTCCGTCGATGGAAGGAACTTCCGGTCCCGGATCCATGCCCATTGCCACCCGCGCCGCGCGGATGTAGTAAAGCCCTTCCAGCGCAGTCTGTTTCGCGAGACGTGCCTGCACCGGCGTTGCGGCCTGATCGATCTGCGAGCCTGCGGCGTTGTACCGTTCGGCCGCGTCGGCGAGGGCTTGGCGCGACGCGTCGTCACTGCCGGTCAGGTTGTAGACCTGACCGCCGAGGCGTTCGATCGCCTGCCTGGCATCGGCTTTCGCGTCGTCGAGTTGTGTTGCGCTGTGGCCGGAACCGCGTTGCTGGCTTTTCATGACCAGAAATACGACTACGGCCAGAACGACGAGTATGAGAAGAATCGTGGTCACGAGTGGCCTCCCGAGCAGAATCGATCCGGACAACTCCAGGATACGGACCACAGGGGAGTGGCCTGAGTGCACAAAGTCTGAACACAAAAAATCCGCACCGGCCAGGCCGATGCGGATTTTTGTGGAGTTTCCCTCCTCATGGAGGGGATGACGGGAATCGAACCCGCGTGATCAGTTTGGAAGACTGAGGCTCTACCATTGAGCTACATCCCCGTGCATACGACAACTCGGGATCGCCGTGTTCGTCGTCTGCGATACGAAACTGTACCCAATGCCCCACCGGATTTCATAATCGGGGGGTTGGAGAAGTTCGATACCGTCGTTCACCTGGGGAATTGCCGAAATGCCCGGCGAGTCGGGGTGTCTTGCCTTGCGGCCCGGCTTCTGATTCCGGCTGTCATCACGTTTCGTTCAGCCAAGGCTGTATGTGGCGGCGGTCGGATGACATACTGACGGGGTCGGACAGGCGGGCCGTGTACAAACGACGGTCGGGTTCGTGAGAGAGTAGTGAGCGCGATAGGGTTGTGCGCGGTCACCGATGGTGGCTGCCTTTGTGGCCCGCTGTCTTTGTGGCCTCGGATGGCCGTATCGTGTGTTTCATGTGATCGGAAACGGGATGTAGCGCAGCTTGGTAGCGCATCCGCTTTGGGAGCGGAGGGTCGCAGGTTCAAATCCTGTCATCCCGACAAGTACGTACATGGCACTTCACCTCCAGTAAGTCCGGGAGTGAAGTGCCGCGCCAGACAGCAGTACCGATTCAACACAAGTTGTGAGCAAGACCAGACGAAGGAGCGAAGTTTCGTGAAGAGCACCGTCGAGCAGCTCAGCCCGACGCGAGTCCGTATCAACGTTGAGGTGCCCTTCGCGGAACTCAAGTCTGATTTCGACAAGGCCTACAAGGCCCTCGCGCAGCAGATTCGTCTCCCCGGCTTCCGTCCCGGCAAGGCTCCGGCTCGCCTCCTCGAAGCACGTGTCGGTCGCGGCGCTGTGCTCGAGCAGGTCGTCAACGACGCTCTGCCGTCGCGTTACTCCGAGGCTGTCACCAGCGCCGGCGTGAAGGCCATCGGCCAGCCCGAGATCGAGGTCACCAAGATCGAAGACGGCGAGCTCCTCGAGTTCACCGCCGAGGTCGACGTGCGCCCCGAGATCGAGCTCCCTGACTTCAGCTCCATCAACGTCGAGGTCGATCCGATCGAGATCACCGACGAAGCCATCGAAGAGCAGTTGCTTTCGCTGCGTCAGCGTTTCGGCACCCTCACCGGCGTCGACCGCGCAGTCGAGGACGGCGACTTCGTCTCCATCGACCTGTCGGCCACCGTCGACGGCGAGAACGTTGCCGAGGCAACCGCTAGCGGACTGTCGCACGAGGTCGGATCGGGCCAGCTCATCGAGGGCCTCGACGAAGCCATCATCGGCCTCAAGGCGGGGGAGTCCAAGGACTTCACGTCGACGCTGGTCGCCGGCGAGTACGCGGGCAAGGAAGCTGTTGTCACCGTGACCGTGCAGACGGTCAAGGAGCGCGAGCTTCCGGCTGAGGACGACGAGTTCGCTCAGCTCGCCAGCGAGTTCGACACCCTGGAAGAACTGAAGGCTGACCTCCGCGAGCGCGTCGCACGCGTCCGCAAGGTCGAGCAGGCCGGTCAGATCCGCGACAAGGTTCTCGAGCAGCTGCTCGAGACGGTCGAGGTTCCGTTGCCGGAAGCCGTCGTCAAGGCTGAGGTCGATGCTGCACTGCATGACGCCGTTCACGGTCTCGATCACGACGAAGAGGCACTGAACAAGCTCCTCGAAGAGCAGGGCAGCAGCCGCGAAGAGTTCGACAAGGATGCCCAGGAAGCCGCTGAGCGCTCCGTCAAGACGCAGCTCTTGCTCGACTCGATCGCCGATGCGGGCAACGTCACCGTCGGTCAGGACGAGCTCACCGAGCGCATCCTGTTCCAGGCGCAGCGTTACGGCATGGCTCCTGAGCAGTTCATCCAGCAGATCCAGCAGGCCAACCAGCTCGGCGCCGTCTTCGCAGACGTCCGTCGTGGCAAGGCTCTCGCGTCCGTCGTCGAGTCGGCCGGTGTCAAGGACACCTCCGGCGCCGTTGTCGACACCGCTGAACTGTTCGGCAGCAGCGAGGACGAAACCGAAGCGGATGCGTCTGATTCCGCCGAGAGCGAAGACAAGTAAAAACGCAGGCGGACGGGTGTTTTCACCACGATCGACTGCACTGAGTTTTCCGCTTTGAGCGAAGTAGGGCGGCACCGGGACTCCGGTGCCGCCCTACTTCGTTACTGTCTGTGTCAGTAGAAGTGTTTCGCATAGACGATCCACCGCACAAGTAGATCCACATAGAAGGCAGGTACCGTGACTTCCAATCACCTGGAGACTTTGCAGAGTCCCGCCATGACTTCAGCGACCGCTGGGTTGAACCTCAGCGACTCGGTGTACGAGCGCTTGCTGCGAGAGCGCATCATTTTCCTCGGTACCCAGGTCGACGACGACATCGCCAACAAGCTGTGCGCGCAGATCCTGCTGCTCTCGGCCGAGGACCCGACGCGAGACATCTCGCTCTACATCAACTCGCCCGGTGGATCTGTCACCGCAGGTATGGCGATCTTCGACACGATGCAGTTCGCCGAGTGCGACATCGCCACCTTCGGTATGGGCCTTGCGGCGTCGATGGGTCAGTTCCTGCTCTCGGCAGGCACCAAGGGCAAGCGTTACGCACTGCCTCACGCCCGCATCATGATGCACCAGCCGTCCGCCGGTATCGGTGGTTCCGCCAGTGACATCGCGATCATGGCCGAGCAGTTCAAGCACACCAAGCGCGAAATGGCCGAGCTGATCGCTCAGCACACCGGCCAGACGGTCGAGCAGATCACCGCGGACTCCGACCGTGACCGTTGGTTCACGGCGAAGGAAGCACTCGAGTACGGCTTCGTCGACCACGTCGTCTCCCGTGCGAATCAGGCCGGCGGCACCGGCAACTGAGCCGGTTCGTCCATCCTTTCGCTGCCCAATTCATACTTTGGAGAACTGATGACCAATCTTTTCGGAGCTAACTCGCTGGGCGGCCAGGCGCCGTCGGGCCCCCAATCGCGTTACATCCTGCCCCAGTTCACGGAGCAGACCAGCTACGGCGTCAAGACGTCCGACCCGTACAACAAGCTGTTCGAGGAGCGCATCATCTTCCTCGGCTCGCAGGTCGACGACGTCTCCGCCAACGACCTCATGGCACAGTTGCTGGTTCTCGAATCGCAGGATCCGGACCGCGACATCACCATGTACATCAACTCGCCCGGTGGTTCGTTCACCGCGCTGATGGCGATCTACGACACGATGCAGTACGTCCGTGCCGACATCTCCACCGTCTGCCTCGGTCAGGCTGCTTCGGCAGCTGCTGTCCTTCTCGCCGGTGGTACGCCGGGCAAGCGCTTCGCGCTCCCCAACTCGCGCATTCTGATTCACCAGCCGGCCACGGGCGGCATCCAGGGTCAGGTTTCCGATCTGGAGATCCAGGCTGCGGAAATCGAGCGTATGCGTCGACTCATGGAGAGCACGCTGTCGCTGCACACGGGCAAGGATCCGGAGACCATCCGCGTCGACACCGATCGCGACAAGATCCTCACGGCCGAGCAGGCCAAGGAGTACGGCATCATCGACGACGTGCTGGCTTACCGGAAGCTCAGCGCACAGAAGTAGTCGATTTCCGCCTCGTGTCGAGGATCTGTATTCCGATTCCCGACACGAGGCGGACACGTCGAGAAGTGCCTGGTGGAGTGCTCGCCAGGCTGAAATCTCGACTCTTTTCTTTTTTATCCGCAGGCGAAACGCCGAGAACAGGTCGACCCCGTTCGGGATCTGCGGGTACCGTCACTTCACGGGCTGGTTCTCGACCGGCGTTCTGCGATTGTTCGACCAGATTTGTTCGATCAGTTTGTTGATCAGTTTGTCTGATCCGACAACTTCTGATCTGACAACTTCTGATCTGATACCGAGTACTGCGGAGCGTCTCGACCGATCGAGTGGCGGCGAGTGCACGTACATGATGGAAAGTAGGGACCTCACGAGATGGCACGCATCGGCGACGGCGGGGATCTGCTCAAGTGCTCTTTCTGCGGCAAGAGTCAGAAGCAGGTCAAAAAGCTCATTGCAGGACCCGGGGTGTACATCTGCGACGAGTGCATCGACCTCTGCAACGAGATCATCGAAGAGGAATTGGCCGAATCGAGCGAGGTCAAGCTCGACGAGCTTCCCAAGCCTGCGGAGATCCGAGAATTCCTCGAGAACTACGTCATCGGTCAGGATTCCGCCAAGCGGACGCTGGCCGTGGCCGTCTACAACCACTACAAGCGCATTCAGGCCGGAGACAAGGGCCGTGATGCGCGGGGTGAGACGGTTGAGCTCGCAAAATCCAACATCTTGATGCTCGGCCCCACCGGCTGTGGCAAGACGTACCTCGCTCAGACTCTCGCGAAGATGCTCAACGTCCCGTTCGCCATCGCCGATGCGACGGCGTTGACCGAGGCCGGCTACGTCGGTGAGGACGTCGAGAACATTCTGCTCAAGCTGATTCAGGCTGCCGACTACGATGTCAAGCGCGCCGAGACCGGAATCATCTACATCGACGAGGTCGACAAGATCGCTCGCAAGAGCGAGAACCCGTCGATCACGCGTGACGTCTCCGGCGAAGGTGTTCAGCAGGCGTTGCTGAAGATCCTCGAAGGTACGCAGGCGAGCGTCCCGCCGCAGGGTGGTCGCAAGCATCCGCACCAGGAATTCATTCAGATCGACACCACGAACGTGCTGTTCATCGTCGCGGGCGCTTTCGCTGGTCTCGAGCGGATCGTCTCCGATCGTGTCGGCAAGCGCGGTATCGGTTTCGGCGCCGAGGTTCGGTCGAAGGCCGAACTGGATACGGTCGATCGTTTCGCCGAGGTCATGCCGGAGGATTTGATCAAGTTCGGTCTGATTCCCGAGTTCATCGGCCGTTTGCCGATGATCGCGTCGGTGACCAACCTCGACAAGGAATCGCTCGTTCAGATCTTGTCGGAGCCCAAGAACGCTCTCGTCAAGCAGTACCGTCGTCTCTTCGACATGGACGGCGTCGAACTCGAGTTCACCGAAGAAGCGCTCGACGCTATTGCCGATCAGGCGATCTTGCGTGGAACCGGCGCTCGTGGCCTGCGCGCCATCATGGAAGAGGTTCTTCTTCCGGTGATGTACGACATCCCCAGCCGTGACGACGTCGAAAAGGTGGTCGTCACCGCGGAGACCGTCAACGACAACGTACTTCCGACCATCGTTCCGCGTAAGCCGGAGCGTGGCGAGCGTCGCGACAAGACGGCGTAGAAACTTCAAAACGACTGTGGCCCGGTATCTCTCGCGAGATGCCGGGCCACAGTCGTTCGTGCAGGGTGTCTGGGGGGTGTTCGGCTAGATCGGGTTGCCGAGTTCCTTGAGGGGAGTGCGGAACGTCTCCTTGGCGGTGAACGCGGAGATCGCGCAGATGACGCAGGCCACCGATGTCAGAATGGCAACGGGCATCCAGTGTGTCTTGTCCCCGCCCATGAGGGCGTTGCCGATGGCGGGCGCAAAGCCTGCGAGGGCGAAGCCGACCTGGGTGCCGATCGCGATGCCGGAGTAGCGGACCTTGGTGTTGAACATTTCGGAGTAGAACGACGGCCAGATGGCATTCGGGGCAGCGTAGAAGACGGACATCAATCCGATTGCGGCCAGGAAGATCAGCGGGACGTTGCCGCTGGCGATTGCGCCGAAGTACACGTAGATGAACACCGCGCTACCGAGGGCGCCACCGATGAACAGCGGCCTGCGACCGATCCGGTCGGAGAGAATCGCCCAGGCGGGCTGGCTGAGCAAGGCCACGGCGTTGGCTGCGATAGCCACCCAGAGCATGGTCGACTTCGGAATCCCCACTTCCTCGGTGGTCGCGAAGGCGAGTCCGAAGACGGAGAAGATGGTCGAGACGACGGCGATGAAAGCGCAGCAGATCACGCGAATCAGATTTGCGCTGTGGGTGCGAAGGAGATCGGCAACAGGCAATTTGGCGACGGCCTTCGACTCCTGCTGCTCGGTGAACTCTTCCGGCTCTTCGAGCTTGAGACGCATGATGTATGCAGCCACGAGAACGATCAGGCTGCCCCAGAACGGGATTCGCCAGCCCCACGTGTAGAGGATGTCGTCGGGGAGTGCGGCGATGGGCAGGAAGACGAGGCTGGCGAGGATGAAGCCGGCCTGGGTGCCGTTGAGGGTCCAGCTGCAGAAGAATGCCCGTCGACCTTCGGGAGCATGTTCGAGAGTCAGTGAGCTGGCGCCACTCTGTTCGCCAGCGGCGGAGATGCCCTGAGCGATTCTCATCAGGACCAGCAGTATCGGTGCAAGAACTCCGATCGAATCCGCGCTGGGAATACATCCGATGAGGAATGTTGCTGCGCCCATCATGATGAGCGTGAGCAGCATGATCTTCTTGCGGCCGACGCGGTCACCGAAATGGCCGAGGACTACAGCGCCGAGGGGACGCGCGACGTACGCGACACCGAAGGTGGCCAGCGAAAGCAGTGCCGCATGTCCGCTGTCCGGGAAGAACACGGTGGGGAAGATGAGTGCAGCGGCGGATGCGTAGATGTAGAAGTCGTAGTACTCGAGCATGCTGCCGAGAAACGACGACGTTGCGGCGCGCTTGACCTTGGTCGTGTCCGGCCTGGCCAAGGATCCCGCCTCGGGGCCGGACGGTGTAACCGTGCTAGCTGACATGCTCATCTCCTGGGTGGAAGCGTCGTGGAGGCTCTACATCCGCCGATGGTGTTCGTCGATGGTGTTCGTATCGAGAACGTCTGTGCGGAGAGCGATACAAGGAATGTAACCGACGCCACAGCGACTACACAAGATTATTAACCAAATAGTTCATAAAAATCTACCGGCGGACTCTTCGCACGTCGAAACCGCAGTTCAGGCGGTCAGGAGCCTGGCTGCGCGGCGGCCGCCACCAACTGCGCCACCTGTTCCTCGGTGATGCCGAGGCCGAAGGTGGCGAGTTTTCCGAGCGGCATCGAGCCTGCGAGTGCCATCATCTCGGGGCTGACCGCCTGTGCACCGTCGCCCGCTGCGGCAGCCATGGCGGCGCCGAGAACTGCGCTGCCGACGGGATGGGCGAGCCATTCGCCGATGGTCGACATGGCGTCGAGCGTGCCGACGCCGACGTTCCCGGCCAGGGTGATCGTGTCGGTGGTTGCGATGTCCCGAGACGAGAAGCCGACGCGGATCTCGTAGTCGCCAGGTTCGATCGCCCAGTCCTGCGCCGCGACGGACCAATAGGCGAATGCCCTGGTGTCGAGCGTGATGGTCACAGTCGCGGATTCGTCGGGGTCGAGGTGGACCTTGGCAAAGCCCTTCAATTCCTGCGCGGGTCGATCGATGCTTGCCGAGGCGTTGTGGACGTAGACCTGAACGACGGTGCTGCCCGATCGGTCGCCGCTGTTGCGCACGGTGACGGTCACTTCGGCGGAGTTCTCACCGGCTTCGACGGAGGTATCGGTGATGTCGAAGGTGGTGTAGCTCAGCCCGAACCCGAACGGGTACGCCACTTCGCGCAGCGCGGAGTCGTAGTAGCGGTATCCCACGTACAGGCCTTCGCCGTAGCGGACGTGCTGCTGTGACCCCGGGAAATGCAGATACGACGGATTGTCTTGGAGGCGAAGCGGAATGGTCTCCGTCAGGCGGCCGGACGGATTCGTGATGCCGAACAGAAGATCGGCAATCGCCGAGCCGCCCGCCTGGCCGAGTAGCCAGCCCTCGAGGATTGCGGCGGCATGATCCTTCCAAGGCTCGATCGAAACCACACCGCCGTTGGCGAGCACGACGACCGTGTTCGGGTTCGCGCCGTGGACCGCTTCCAGCAGGGCGATCTGGTCAGCCGGCAGTTCGATGTCGGTTCGGTCGAATCCTTCGGATTCTGTGGCGGACGGTAGTCCGAGGAACAGCACCGCGACGTCAGCGCGGCGTGCGGCGTCGACTGCCTCGGTGACCATGTGGTCGTCCGGAGTGCCGTCGAAGGTGAAGCCCGGTGCGAAAGTGACGCGGTCGGAGCCTTCGAGGTCGAGGATCGCGTCCAAGGCATTGTCGAGCTTGGTTGGAACCACCTGTGAACTGCCGGCCCCCTGGTACCGCGGGCTGCACGCGAATTCGCCGATCACCGCGACAGTTTGCCCGCCGGGGGTCAGCGGCAGTAGTTCTCCGTCGTTGGCCAGCAAGACAGCGGACTCCGCTGCAGCGGTCCGTGCCAGTTCGTGGTGACGCTCGACGTCGTACGTGTGGCCTTCGGTGCGCGCGGCGGCGGTGCGTTTCACGAGCGTCGACAGTCGTTCGGCTGCAGTGGTGAGCACGGATTCGTCCAGGTCGCCACCGCGCACGGCGTCGACGATCTGGGTATCGGTTCCGGTCGGCGGCATTTCCAGGTCGAGGCCCGCGGCGAGTGCCGCCACGCGGTCGTTGACCGCTCCCCAGTCCGAAACGACGAGGCCGTCGAAGCCCCACTGTTCGCGGAGTACCTCGGTGAGCAGCCAATGGTTCTGGCTCGAGTACACACCGTTGATCTTGTTGTACGAGCACATGACCGTCGTCGGGGCCGCGGTCTTGACGGCGTATTCGAAGCCGGCCAGATAGATCTCGCGCAGCGTCCGTTCGTCGACGTCGGCACTGACTCTCATCCGGTCGTGTTCTTGGTTGTTGGCAGCGAAGTGCTTGAGCGAGGTTCCGACGCCGCGAGACTGGATACCGGTGATCAGCGCTGCCGCGACGCGGCCGGAGAGGAATGGGTCCTCGGAGACGTATTCGAAATTCCTGCCACACAAGGGTGATCGTTTGATGTTGATGCCTGGGCCGAGGAGGACCGAGACCTGTTCGGCTTTGGCTTCGTCGCCCAGAGCCTCACCGACCTGGCGGATGAGGTCGAGGTTCCACGACGAGCCCAACCCGACCGCCGGTGGGAAACACGTCGCTGGAATGCTGTGGCCGAGTCCGAGTGCGTCGCCGCCCTCGGGTTGTTTCCGGACTCCGTGCGGACCGTCGGTCAGGAGTATCGATTCGATTCCGGCAACGGACTGGCTGTGCCAGAAATCCGAGCCGGACGTCAACGACGCCTTCTCCTCGAGTGAAAGCCCGTCTACGTAATTCTCGGTCACGTCATTCCTCCCGGTGGCAGCTGTGAGTTCCACTCACCACCGTAGGGGGATTTTTCGGACTTCGGGGTAGGTCAGGACGGCGCCTTCGAGGTCAGGAACGCAACAACCATGTCGCCGAGCATTGTTCGAAGATGCTCACGATGCGTCGAGTCGGTCAGATCGCGGTCGAAGAGCGCTTTGAAGGTGTACCGATTGGCGATACGAAAGACGCAGTAACTGCTGATCAACATGTGAATATCGAGAGCATCGACGTCGGAGCGGAATGCCCCAGACTGCTGCCCGTCGTGCAGGATCTGCGAGACCAGGTCGGCGGCAGGGGCGCCGAGGCCGCTGAGTAACTCGGATTTCTCGATGTGCTCGCCGCGGAGCATGTTCTCGTTGGCCACGAGGCGAATGAAATTCGGGTGCTGTTCGTGGTGGTCGAAGGTGAGTTCGGCCAAAGCGCGGACTGCTGCCGTGGGGTTCAATCCCTCGAGGTCGAGTTCACGTTCCTGCGCACGAATGACGCTGTACGCATGCTCGAGTACCGACTTGTACAGCCCTTCCTTGTCGGTGAAGTAGTAGTAGATCATGCGCTTGGTGGTATGCGTCTTGGTTGCGATCTCGTCGACCCGGGCGCCGGCGAAGCCTTTGTCGGCAAACTCCTCGGTCGCGACGGCGATGATGTTCACCCTGGTCAGATCGCTGTTTCGGCGTCGTTTCTCCGGCTTCGACACCACAGAGTTCACTGACTGCTCGGAAACCATGTGCTCACTCTATCTGCCAGCAGTTTGTCGACTTTGCTTGTCGAGTTCACGTCGGGGGAGTAACGTCCAGTGAACTAACTCACTAGTTCGTACATTAGTTTCGAGCGTCAACCCCGAGGTGCCCCTGATGACTCCATCTCTACCGGTTCTGGTCCTCAACGGACCCAACTTGAATTTGTTGGGCCAGCGCCAACCGGAGTTCTACGGGAGAGACACCCTGGACGACGTCGTTTCCCGCTGTGAAGCGGCGGCCGAGAAGTTCGGAGTGGTGGTCGAGGCAAAGCAGTCGAACCACGAGGGCCAACTGATCGATTGGGTCCACGAGGCCAGGGGAAATGTCGCGGGCATCGTCATCAATCCCGGTGGGTACTCGCACACCTCCGTTGCGTTGCGCGACGCTCTGGTCACACTCGATGCCCCCGTCGTGGAGGTGCACATCAGCAACATCCACAGTCGCGAAGAATTCCGTCACCACTCGTATGTCTCCGGCATCGCCGACGCCGTCATCTGTGGATTGGGAATCGACGGATACAGCGCCGCAGTCGAATTCGTCTGCATCCGAGAAGGGAAGAACTGATGAGTGATTCGATCCTCTGCGGTCTGATCGGCACCGGAATCGGAGCCTCCTTGACTCCGATCATGCACGAGGAAGAAGGGCGCAGACAGGGCCTGCCTTACGTCTACCGCATCCTCGATCTCGACGTGATGGGAATGGCGCCGTCGGACATCGGTGAACTTCTCACCTATGCAAGACGTTTCGGCTTCCGCGGCCTCAACATCACTCACCCGTGCAAGCAGTTGGTGATCGAACACCTCGACGAGCTCTCGCCGGATGCGAGCCGGCTCGGAGCGGTGAACACGGTCCTCTTCGACTCCGGCAAGGCGATCGGACACAACACTGATTGGTCGGGCTTCGGCCGCAACTTCGACGACGGACTTCCCGGAGCACAGCTCGATCGCGTCGTGCAGCTCGGTGCCGGCGGAGCCGGTGCGGCGGTTGCCTATGCAGCGCTCACCCGCGGTGTCGGGACACTGACGTTGGTCGATTCGAGCCTGCCTCGCGCGGAGGAACTTGCACAAACCTTCGCGCAGCAGTTTCCGGCGCAGGTTGTCGAGGCGCGGCACACGAGCGACCTCGCCGAAGTGCTCGGCAACGCAAACGGATTGATCCACGCGACTCCGATGGGAATGGCGGCTCATCCCGGAATGGCATTCTCGCCAGATCTGCTCCGTCCAGATCTGTGGGTAGCGGAAATCGTCTACCGCCCGCTCGAGACCGAGCTGCTACGTCAGGCGAGGTTGATCGGAGCCCCGACGCTCAGCGGAGGCGGAATGACTGTCTTTCAGGCCGTCGACGCGTTCCGGATCTTCACGGGCATCGAGCCCGACAGTAAGCGGATGCTCGCGCACATGACGGAACTCGTGCACGGCGAACAGACTGCGGCAGCGCTGTGAGTGCCCCGGTCCGGACGTCGATCGCGACGGTATCGCTCAGTGGCACTCTCGAGGAGAAGCTCGACGCCATCGCTGCTGCCGGCTTCGACGGCTTCGAGGTGTTCGAGCCGGATTTTGTCGCTTCGCCGTGGTCCCCGAAGGAATTACGAACGCGGGCTGCGGATCTGGGCTTGACCCTCGATCTGTATCAGCCGTTCCGTGACTTCGACACGGTGGACGAGGCCCAATTTGCTCGGAATCTTGTTCGAGTGCAACGCAAATTCGAGCTCATGGATCAACTGGGGTGCGAGACGCTCCTGGTGTGCTCCTCGCCCCTGCCGACCGCAAGTCACGATGACGGTCAGTTGACAGAGCAATTCGGAGCTCTCGCCGAACTGGCGTCCGAGCACGGCAAGAAGGTTGCCTACGAGGCGCTCGCATGGGGTGCCCACGTCAACACGTACGGTCATGCTTGGAGGATCGTCGAGGGAGTCGATCACGCGGCGCTCGGAACCTGTTTGGACAGCTTTCACATCCTCTCGCGCGGTGACGATCCCGCCGGAATTCGCGAGATTCCCGGCGAGAAGATCTTCTTCCTCCAGTTGGCGGACGCTCCGTTCTTGGCGATGGACATCCTCCAGTGGAGCCGGCATCACCGAAACTTCCCGGGGCAGGGCAGCTTCGATCTCAGTGCGTTCGCTCAGCATGTCTACGCCACCGGTTACGACGGACCGTGGTCGCTCGAGATCTTCAACGACGTATTCCGACGCGCGGACACCCAGCGGACGGCAATCGACGCTCATCGCTCGCTCCTCCATCTGGAAGAACAGGTCGCCGCCGCGAACCCTTCCGCCGGTGGACCCACGCTGTTCACCGCCCCGGAGCGCACCCCGCTCGAAGGGATCGTGTCTCTGCGAATCGCTGCGGGTCCGGCTAAACAGGACCAGGTGCACTCGATGCTCTCCCGCGTCGGTTTTCATCTGGTCGGACGGCACCACGATCACGACTTGCAGTTGTGGCGGCACGGACCGCTCACCGTTGCCGTCGACGCGACAGCGGGCACGGTGTGGACGGCGCCCGGGCTGCCCGCGGATCTGCCGGTTCTCACTCAGATCGGCATCAGGGCAACCGAACCCGAAGTGTGGGGAGAGCGCGCTCTGGCTCTCGAAGTACCGGCGACGCGCGTGCAGTTGCCCGGTTCGAGCGACGAGAACTCCGAGGTACCGGACGTCGTACGCTTGAAGGTCACCGATGCGACATCGATCGACCTTCGTGGCCCCGGCAGCGCTGCAGCGTGGGAATCGGCATTCGAGATCTACCCGCTGCCCGCCGAGCGCAATCGTGAACAGGGCGCAGTGTTCACCGGGATCGACCACGTGGCACTGGCAGTTCCGGCGGAGAGTTGGGACGGCATCATGCTGCTCCTGCGGTCCGTGTTCGAGATGCAACCGCACGAGGGGCAGGATGTCACCGATTCGGTCGGACTCATGCGGAGCCAGGCACTCACGCTCGTTCATGACGGTGACGGACGTACCCTGCGGATCTCACTGAACATGGTGGAGGGCAGTCGAAGCGGGCTGCCGACGGTCCGTCGCGGCGGCGTCAGCCACGTCGCTTTCGCGTGTGAGAACATCTTCGGTGCCGCTGCGTCCATGCAGGACTGCGGCTTTGCTCCGCTACCCATTTCCCCGAACTACTACGACGATCTGGACGCACGTTTCGGTCTGAATTCAGAACTGCTCGACCGGATGCGCAGCGCCGGAATCCTTTACGACGCTGACGCCCGCGGTGAGTTCTTCCACCTGTTCACCCCGACGGTCGGGGGAGACCTGTTCTTCGAGGTCGTGCAGCGAGTGGGTGGATACGAGGGCTACGGGGAGGTCAACTCCGCTGTGCGACTGTCGGCTCAGTTGCGCGCGAATCAGACGTGACCTCGACTCGGTGCGGGTGCGAGTAGATATTCATCGAATCGCCGCGGATGAAACCGGCGAGGGTCAACCCCGATTCCTGTGCCAGCTCCACGGCCAATGACGACGGCGCGGAGACTGCGCCCAGAATCGGAATGCCCGCCATGACGGCCTTCTGGACGAGTTCGAACGACGCCCGCCCACTGACGATCAGGATCGTGTCGTAGAGCGGCACTCGGCCGTCGGTGATTGCCCACCCGATCACCTTGTCGACTGCGTTGTGCCGGCCGACGTCCTCGCGCAGCGCCAGGAGTTCGCCGGTGGCGGTGAACAATCCGGCTGCGTGCAGGCCTCCGGTGCGCTCGAAGATCCGTTGGCTCTCCCGAAGCGTGACCGGCATGGCAGACAGGACGGTGGAGGTGACGGAAGTCGTGTCACCGACCAGGGGATGCCGCGTGGTGGTTCGGACGGCATCGAGTGACGTCTTGCCGCACACGCCGCACGCGGAACTGACGACGGTGTTGCGATCGGTGGTGTGATCGGGCAACGGCACTCCGGGAGCGAGCGCGATGTCGAGGACGTTGTAGGTGTTCGCGCCGGTTTCGTCGACGCCGTCGCAGTACCGGACGACGCTCACGTCGTCGCGGGTACCGATGACGCCTTCGCTGAGAAGGAATCCGTGGACGAGGTCGACGTCGTTGCCTGGTGTTCGCATCGTCACGGCCAGCACCTGACCGCCAACCCTCATTTCGAGTGGTTCTTCGACGGCCAGCGTGTCGGGGCGCGTGACGACCCGATCACCCGAGATTCGAACGACCGGTGTTCGTGCGGTGACCCGTCCCATCTCAGGCGCCTGATGCTTCGAGTCGAACAGTGACGGCCTTCGAGACCGGCGTGTTCGACTTGGCTGCAACGTGTTCGAGGGGAACGAGCGGATTTGTCTCGGGGTAGTACGCCGCCGCATTGCCGCGGGGGGTGTCGTAGGAGACGATGCGGAATTCCGTGACCCGACGCTCTTCGAGTGTTCCGTCTGGTGTTGTCCACTCGGACACGATGTCGACGAGATCGCCGTCGCGGAATCCGAGTGCAGTGATGTCTTCGGCATTGACGAGGATGACCTTGCGTCCGCCCTTGATACCGCGGTATCTGTCGTCGAGGCCGTAGATCGTGGTGTTGTACTGGTCGTGGCTGCGCATGGTCTGCAGAATCAGGCGCCCGCTCGGAGTGGGTATCCAGTGCAGTTCGTTCACGCCGAAGTTGGCTTTGCCGGTGTGCGTGCGGAACTCACGCGAGTCACGCGGTGGGTGTGGGAGCTGGAATCCATCCGGCTGGCGAACCCGGGTGTTGTAGTTTTCGCATCCGGGCACCACTCGTGAGATGGAGTCGCGAATCAGGTCGTAGTTGCCCTCGAAGGCCGACCAGCGGACGGAGTGATCGCTGCCGAGTAGTTCGCGGGCGAGTTGGCAGATGATGGCGACTTCGCTACGTAGGTAGGGGCTGACCGGCGTGAGGCGTCCGCGCGACAGGTGCACCATGGACATCGAATCTTCCACGGAGACAAGCTGCTTTCCGCCGGCCTGGACGTCGAGGTCGGTGCGTCCGAGGGTGGGGAGGATGATTGCGGTCTGCCCGTGAACGACGTGGCTTCGGTTCAGTTTGGTGGAAACCTGAACGGTGAGTTCGCATTGGCGCAGCGCGGTTTCGGTGGCTGCGGTGTCCGGGCTGGCCTGGATGAAGTTGCCGCCCATCGCCATGAAGAAGCTTGCCTTGCCGGCATTCATCGCGCGGATCGCGTCCACGGTGTCCCACCCGTGCTTGCGAGGGCTCGAGATCGAGAACTCGGTGTCGAGCGCGGACAGGAACTCTTCCGGCATCTTCTCCCAGATGCCCATCGTGCGGTCACCCTGGACATTGGAGTGTCCTCGCACCGGACAGACCCCGGCACCGGGTTTGCCCATCATTCCACGCATGAGCAGCAGGTTGACCGCTTCTTCGATGGTGGCGACTCCGTGTGTGTGCTGAGTGATGCCCATGGCCCAGCAGGTGACGGTTCGCTCGGATCGGGCAAGCGCGGCAGCCGTTTCCTCGAGCTGCGCCATCGACAGGCCCGTCGCCTCGAGTACCGTGTCGAGATCGACCGCGCGGATGTGCTTCTCGTATTCGTCCCAACTGGCGCAGTAGCGGTCGACGAATGCGCGATCGACCACCGTGCCGGGAGCGCGATCTTCCTGCTCGAGCAGCAGCTTCCCCAAGCCTTGGAACAGCGCCATGTCGCCGCCCAGCCGGATCTGCAGGAACTCGTCCGCGATGTCGACTCCGTGCCCGATCACGCCGGAGACTTTCTGCGGATCCTTGAACCGCCGCAATCCCGCCTCGGGGAGGGGATTGATGGCAATGATCTTGGCGCCGTTGCCCTTTGCCTTCTCGAGTGTCGAGAGCATTCGTGGGTGGTTGGTGCCGGGATTCTGTCCGGCGATGAGGATGAGATCGGCGTTCTCGAGGTCGGGAACCGTCACCGAGCCTTTGCCGATGCCGATGGATTCGGTCAGTGCGCTTCCGGACGACTCGTGACACATGTTGGAACAGTCGGGCATGTTGTTGGTGCCGTAGCTACGAATCATCAACTGGTAGAGAAACGCTGCTTCGTTGGACGTGCGACCGGAGGTGTAGAACACTGCTTCGTCCGGCGACGCGAGGCCGTTCAGATGTTCGGCGATCAGTGCGTACGCGCCATCCCAGTCGATCGGCTGGTAATGGGTTGCTCCCGGGGTCAGGACCATCGGGTGCGTCAGTCGGCCCTGTTGGCCGAGCCAGTAATCGGTCTTGCCTTCGAGGTCGGCGATCGAGTGCTCCGCGAAGAATTCAGGCGTGACCGTGCGAAGCGTTGCTTCCTCGGCAACGGCCTTCGCTCCGTTCTCGCAGAACTCGGCGGGCTTGCGATGTCCGGGAGTCTCCGGCCACGCACACCCCGGGCAGTCGAAGCCGTGACGCTGGTTGAGCCTGGTGAGCGTTCGGGCGGTCCGCAAGGCTCCCATCTGCTCGATTCCTCGTTGCAGCGACACCAGAACGGCCGGCACTCCGGCGGCGTAGTCCTTGGGGTGCGTGACTTCGAGATCCGATTCGTCGATGTCTTTCGAGGGGCCCTGGCGCGTCATGTCTCCATACTGGCCCGAACGGCGCGGTACTGCCATCGAATGGGACGGTCGAACTCACCGGAATGCGACATTCATCGGCTAGCCTTACCTACCGAACGGGCGGACTTAAGGGGTAAGAGCATGGATCGAACGGACGCAGGTCGGCTGACCCGGCGCGGATTTCTGATCGGCACGTCGGGAGCGTTGCTGGCATTCGCCGCAGCCTGCTCCAGTTCGAACGACGAGGACACGCCCCCCAGCGGTGACTCTGCGGGATCGATCACCCACAAATTTGGGGCTACCGAGCTGCCCGAGGATCCGCAGCGGATCGTCAGTGTCGGATACAACGATCAAGATGCGATCCTCGCCCTCGGTGGGACTTTGGTCGGAACCTTCGACTGGTACGGCGATTACCCCTACGGTGTGTGGCCATGGGCGCAGCCGCTGCTGAACGGGGCGACTCCCGAGATCATCGGAACCGCGGGCACCACCATTCAGATGGAGAAGGTCGCTGCCACGACACCCGACCTGATTGTCGGCACCTACTCCGGGCTCACTCAGGCGCAGTACGACAAACTCAGTGCCATTGCGCCGACGGTGGCGCAGCCGAAGGAGTTCGCGGATTACGGAATCCCCTGGCAGAACCAGACGACCATCATCGGCGAAGCGCTGGGGCAGCAAGGAAAGGCCACCGAGCTGATCGCCGGCGTCGACAAGAAGTTCGCCGACGTGAAGACGGCCAATCCGGCGTTTGCCGGCAAGACCGTTCTGGTCGGCGCGTTGAAGGGGCCGGGGCAATTCGGGGTCTACGGACCGGAAGACCCCAAGGTGAGGTTCTTCACTGAACTCGGATTCGTGAATCCGCCTGTCACCGATCAGATCACGGGTAACTTCGCCGAGATCAGCACCGAGCAACTCTCGCTTGCGGACGTCGACGTACTCGTCTGGTACGCCGGTGGTGGCTACGGCGACAAGCTTCGGGCGGAATTGGACAAGACCCCGATCTACCAGGAACTCGACGTCGTGAAGGACGGCCGCGCGATCATTCTGGAAGACGCTGCTGCCGAAGCCATGACGTGGAGCACCGTACTGAGCTTGCCGTATGCGCTCGAACAGATTCCGCCGCGGATTGCGGGCTTGCTCGTCTGATCGGTTCAAGGACAGCGCTGTTCAAAGTCCAGGGATTCGGACAGTCGGCGGTACTCTCGCCTCATGGGTGTACACGTGCGGCCGGCTGTCCGATCCGATATTCCGGCGCTGTCGGCGGTGTTGGCCGAGGCGTTCGAAGATGATCCCTTGATGGCCTGGATGTTGCCGGACGAGGACTCCAGGGCTGAGCGCCTGACGAAACTGTTTGCCGCAGAAGCTCGTTACCACCACTTCGCCGGTGGCGGTGTCGAGGTGGCCACCGATGACAACGGCGTGATCGGCGGGGCAACTCTGTGGGATCCGCCGGGGCGGTGG
Source organism: Rhodococcus sp. MS13 (assembly GCF_013277835.1). NCBI lineage: Bacteria > Bacillati > Actinomycetota > Actinomycetes > Mycobacteriales > Nocardiaceae > Rhodococcus > Rhodococcus sp. MS13. The sequence goes on along the minus strand of NZ_VBTL01000001.1, from coordinate 442,143 downwards.
AAGCAGTCGTGGATTTCCGGGCTCGTGAGCCTGCCCGCAATGGTGCGTGTCTTCGGCAGGGGGCTACGACACGCGGCCGAGGTCAGCTCCGTTCTCGAAGGAGCACATCCGAATTCGCCGCACTGGTATCTCGCGACGGTCGGGACCGGCAGCGCGGCGCGCGGTGGGGGATACGGCAAAGCCCTACTGAACTCCCGGTTGGAGCGTTGCGATCGTGAACACGTCGACGCTTACCTCGAGAGCAGCAAGGAATCGAACATCCCGTACTACAACCGCTTCGGTTTCGAAGTGACCCGTGACATCGTCATGCCAGGCGGCGGGCCGACGATCTACGCAATGATGCGTCAACCGCGGGGCGCGTGATACCAACTAGTGGTGACCCAGATTCCCGAGCTCCACGCAGGCACACCGTTCGACGAACTCGACGACTACATCGCCTTGGCCAGGTTGTCCGGCCTGGTGTTGTCACCCGACGGCTCGCTGCTGATCTGCGCGCGCGCCGTTCTCGACGACAAGAGCGCCGAATACGTGTCCTCGTTGTGGGAGATCGACCCGGAAGGTCGGCGTCCGGCGCGTCGGTTGACCTGGGGCTCGACCAGCGAGTCGGGTGCTGCCTTCGCGTTCGACGGCGACGTGCTCTTCACCGCCACGCGAGCCGTGCCGGGCGAGAGTGATCCGCAACCCGCACTCTGGCGCTTGCCCGCGGCGGGCGGAGAAGCTCAGCTGTTGATCTCACGTCCCGGTGGTGTCTCGTCGGTATCAGCGGCCAAGGCGGCGCCGACGTTCGTGGCCCAGACGTCGGTCATGGCTTCGGCGATCAGCCTCGACCAGGACGATCAGGTGCGATCGGCGCGCAAGGACAAGAAGGTCACGGCGATGCTGCACACCGGATATCCGGTGCGCCACTGGGACCACGACCTGGGCCCCGATCATCCGCATCTGGTTGTCGCCGAGACGGATTCGAAGGAATCCGTCGAGTTGCGGGACATCACACCAACTGCAGGCGCGGCGCTGCGAGAGACGTCGACCACGATTTCCGACGACGGTCTCTTCGTCGTGACCACGTGGACTGTCGGCGATGCGAGTGCCGCCCGCCGATCGACGTTGGTTCGGATCGACACGGTGACCGGCGACCGAACCACCCTTGTCGACGAGGCCGACGCGGACGTCTACAACCCGGTGCTCTCGCCGGACGGAACCAAGCTCGCGTTCATCCGGGAGACTCTCACCACGCCGGAGTCCGCACCGCGAATGACTCTGCAGCTCTACGACTTCGGATCCGGTGCCGTGACCGGCGTGGCTGACGGCTGGGATCGCTGGCCTACCTCACTTGCCTGGCTACCCGACGGATCCGGGCTGGTGGTCACCGCTGACGACGGCGGCCGAGGGCCGATCTTCACCATCGACCTGTGGGGTCAGCCGGTGCGCCTGACAGCCGACGACGCGGCGTACACCGATGTTCGAGTGGCGCCGGACGGCGAGTCGATCTACGCGTTGCGAGCCTCGTACGAAGCGCCCCCGCACGTGGTGCGGGTGGATCTGGGATCCGGTGAGATCACCGCACTTCGTGGACCCGACGCATTGCCGGAGCTGCCGGGAACACTGACCGAGATCACCGCTCGCGCCGAGGACGGTTCGACAGTCCGGAGTTGGTTGGCACTGCCGACCGGCGCCGCACCGCACGCACCGGTGCCATTGCTCCTCTGGGTCCACGGCGGCCCACTCGGTTCGTGGAACACCTGGTCCTGGCGGTGGAACCCGTGGCTGCTCGTCGCCAAGGGCTATGCCGTACTGCTGCCCGATCCCGCACTCTCGACCGGATACGGGCAGGATTTCGTCCAGCGCGGGTGGGGTCAGTGGGGCAAGGCGCCCTTCACCGACCTGATGGCGATCACCGATGCTGCCGTCGCGCAGCCCGAGATCGACCCCAAGCGAACCGGCGCGATGGGTGGTTCGTTCGGCGGTTACATGGCCAACTGGATCGCCGGCCATACCAACCGTTTCGACGCGATCGTCACCCACGCAAGCCTCTGGGCACTCGATCAATTCGGCCCGACGACGGACGCGGCCTGGTACTGGCAACGCGAGATGTCGCCGGAGATGGCCGTCGAGAACTCGCCACACCTGTACGTCGCGGACATCACGACTCCGATGCTGGTCATCCATGGCGACAAGGACTACCGGGTTCCGATCGGTGAGGGCTTGCGACTCTGGTACGAACTGCTCGCCGAGTCAGGTCTGCCCGCCGACGACGACGGGAAAACGGACCATCGCTTCCTGTACTTCCCCGACGAGAATCACTGGGTGCTCAAGCCACAGCACACCAAGATCTGGTACGAGGTGGTCACCGCGTTCCTCTCCGAGCACGTTCTCGGCGAAGATGTCGCGCTGCCCGAGATTCTGGGCTGAACGCGCGCGTGCCTCGTTCGGCTGAAACAGCCGAACGAGGCACGATCGTCTTCGCGTGGATCCGGACCGGACTCAGGCGCCGGGGCAGCGAACCGTGTACGCCCACTCGGTGTGGTCAGGGCCCGTGACGCGAACCAGAACGGACGACGCCCCACCGGCGGGCACGTTGACGACAGCTGAACCAGTTCCCTCGTTGATGTTGTCGCCGATGTATCCGGTGCTGTGGATCAACCGACCTTCGTAGTACACCTCGATCAGGTCCGGGACGTTTTCGGTCTCGTAGCCGAGCACGAACGAGGTCGGGCCACCGCGGCCGAGTTCGTGCTTGGTGCTGGTGATTCCTGCGCCGCCCGAGACGGTCGAGGCGTCGCAGCGCTGCATGGGTGCAAACGATCCGCCGCCGCCGCTGCCGCTGGCCAGGCCACTGAGAATGTCCCTGACGTTGCCACTGGCCAGGCCGTTGACGATGTCCGTCGCGCTGGTCGAGCCGGCGTTCAGGCCGCCGAGAACGTCGTTGAGGTTCCCAGTGGCGATCCCGCCGACGATGTCGCCCACGCTGCCGCTGGCGATGCCGTTTGCGATGTCGTTCCCGATATCGCCGACGCTTCCGTTGATCGTGGCGCTGCCACTGTCGATGCTTCCTTGCACGCTTTCTTCTATGCCGGGGGCAGCGGACGCAGTCGCCGGAAGCACGAGGGCAACCGCCGCTCCGATCGTCGCGGCCGCCGCCAAGGTTCGAACGCCGGGACGGCGAGAACTCCAGTTGTTCAACATATTTGCTCCACAGGTAGTTGGTCGGTCGTCCTTCAGAGCGATCCTGTCAGCGGAGCGGATCGGTGAATATCGTTTGTTCGGCTGACCCCGGACTGCGGGGCAGTCGTTCGTGTGCGCCGCGGCGGCCGACGGGCGAATTCGTTCACGACGGGGGAGTCATTAGGATCAAGTGGTGACCAGTGCAGCTCCAGAGAACCCCCAGACCCCCGCCGACGCCCTACCCAAGAGCTGGGACCCCAGCGCTGTAGAGGCCGATCTGTATCAAGGCTGGGTAGACGCCGGGTACTTCCAGGCCGACGCGACCAGCGACAAGCCCGGCTACTCCATCGTGCTGCCGCCCCCGAACGTCACGGGCAGCTTGCACATGGGCCATGCCCTGGATCACACCCTCATGGACGTGCTCAGCCGTCGCAAGCGGATGCAGGGCTACGAGGTGCTGTGGCTACCTGGCATGGACCACGCCGGTATCGCCACGCAGTCCGTCGTCGAGAAGCAGCTCGCTGCCGACGGCAAGACAAAGGAAGATTTCGGCCGCGAGCTCTTCATCGACAAGGTCTGGGACTGGAAGCGCGAATCCGGTGGAACTATCGGGGGCCAGATGCGGCGCATCGGTGACGGTGTCGACTGGAGTCGCGATCGTTTCACCATGGACGAAGGCCTCTCGCGCGCCGTCCAGACCGTCTTCAAGCGCATGTTCGACGAGGGTCTGATCTACCGCGCCGAGCGTCTCGTGAACTGGTCGCCGGTGCTGCAGACCGCGATCTCCGACATCGAGGTGAAGTTCGAGGACGTCGAGGGTGAGCTGGTTTCCCTGCGCTACGGCTCGCTCGACGACAACGAGCCGCACGTCATCGTCGCGACCACTCGCGTCGAGACGATGCTCGGTGATACCGCAGTGGCGGTCCATCCCGAAGACGAGCGCTACAAGCACCTCATCGGAACCACTCTCGATCATCCGTTCACCGGGCGTCAGATTCCGATCATCGCGGACGACTACGTCGACCCCGAGTTCGGAACCGGCGCAGTGAAGATCACGCCGGCTCACGACCCCAACGACTTCGAGATGGGCCTGCGGCACAACCTGCCGATGCCCACCATCATGGACAAGACCGGCAAGATTGCCGACACGGGAACCGAATTCGACGGTATGGACCGCTTCGAGGCTCGCGTCAAGGTTCGCGAAGCTCTCGCCGAGCAGGGCCGCGTCGTCGCCGAGAAGCGCCCGTACCTGCACAGCGTCGGGCACTCCGAGCGCAGTGGCGAGGCCATCGAGCCTCGTCTCTCGTTGCAGTGGTGGGTCAAGGTCGAGACGCTCGCCAAGGCTGCGGGTGACGCGGTTCGCAACGGGGACACCGTCATTCACCCGGCGAGCCAGGAACCGCGATGGTTCGACTGGGTCGACAACATGCATGACTGGTGCATTTCCCGCCAGCTCTGGTGGGGCCACCGCATTCCGGTCTGGTACGGCCCCGAGGGTGAAGTTGCGTGCTTCGGTCCCGACGAAACGGCACCGGAAGGCTGGGTCCAGGATCCCGACGTCCTCGACACCTGGTTCTCCTCGGGACTGTGGCCCTTCTCGACGATGGGCTGGCCCGACAACACGCCCGAACTCGAAAAATTCTATCCCACCAGCGTTCTCGTCACCGGCTACGACATCCTGTTCTTCTGGGTCGCCCGCATGATGATGTTCGGCACCTACGTGTCCGAGGACGAGTCGATCACCGCCGGTCCGGGTAAGTCCGGCGCGCAGATGCCGTTCAAGGACGTGTTCCTGCACGGACTGGTCCGCGATCAGTACGGCAAGAAGATGTCGAAGTCTCGCGGCAACGGTATCGACCCACTCGACTGGGTCGATCGTTTCGGCGCCGACGCCCTGCGATTCACACTCGCACGCGGCGCCAACCCGGGCAGTGACCTGTCCGTCGGTGAGGATTCCGCGCAGTCCTCGCGCAACTTCGCGACCAAGTTGTTCAACGCGACCAAGTTCGCTCTGATGAACGGCGCTGCTCCCGCGCCGCTGCCCGCTCGAAGCGAACTGACCGACGCCGATCGTTGGATCCTCGACCGTCTCGACACGGTCCAGGCCGAGGCGGACGCCGCATTCGATCGCTACGAGTTCAGCAAGGCGTGCGAAGGCTTGTTCCACTTCGCGTGGGACGAGGTCTGTGACTGGTACCTCGAACTCGCCAAGGTGCAGTTCGCCGCCGACGAGGCTGTCGCCGCGAACACCCGCGCCGTGCTCGGCAACGTTCTCGATGCACTGCTCCGCCTCCTGCACCCGGTCATTCCGTTCGTGACCGAAACCCTGTGGAAGGTGCTCACCGGCGGCGAATCCGTCGTCGTCGCCGACTGGCCGACGTTGTCCGGTGTGGCGGTCGACGCCCAGGCCACCACCAGGATCGAAGACACGCAGAAGCTGATCACCGAGGTGCGACGTTTCCGAAACGATCAGGGGCTCAAGCCTTCCCAGAAGGTTCCGGCTCGTGCGTCCGGGCTCTCGGAGGCAGGCATGGACGGCCAGTTCGCCTACGTGGCGGCGCTTGCCAAGCTGACCGAACCCGAAGAGGGATTCACCGCGTCGATCTCCGTCGAGGTGCGTCTGAGCCAGGGCACCGTCACGGTCGACATCGACACCTCGGGCACCATCGACCTCGGCGCGGAGAAGAAGCGGCTCGAAAAGGACCTCGCGGCAGCTCAGAAGGAGCTCGTCACCGCTGACAACAAGCTGGCGAACGAGGCCTTCCTGGCGAAGGCGCCCGACGCCGTCGTCGACAAGATCAAGACACGTCGCCAGATCGCCGTCGAAGAGATCGAGCGCATCACAGGACGTCTGAAGGAGTTGGCCGACAAGTGAGTTCGTACGAGCCGTCCCAATTCGACGCTCAGAGTTCGGTTCCGACTCCGGTCGACATCGCCGAACTGGCGCTGGTGGAAGCAGAACTCGACAAGCGTTGGCCTGAGACCAAGATCGAGCCGTCACTGACTCGTATCGAGGCGCTCATGGATGTCCTGGGCTCACCGCAGCACAACTATCCGTCGGTGCACGTCACGGGAACCAACGGCAAGACGTCGGTGACGCGCATGATCGACTCCTTGATGAGCGCTCTGCATCGTCGTACCGGCCGAACCACCAGCCCTCATCTGCAGATCGCGACCGAGCGGATCAGCATCGACGGTCATCCGATCTCCCCGCGGCTCTACGTGGACACGTTCCGCGAGATCGAGCCGTACGTGCAGATGATCGACGCACAGTCGCAGGAAGCCGGGGGACCGGCGATGAGCAAGTTCGAAGTGCTCACTGCGATGGCCTATGCGGCATTCGCGGAGGCTCCGGTGGACGTCGCCGTGGTCGAGGTCGGCCTCGGCGGACGCTGGGACGCCACGAACGTAATCGACGGACAGGTCGCGGTGATCACGCCGATCAGCCTCGATCACGCCGAGTACCTGGGCACCGACCTGGCCGGAATCGCGGAGGAGAAGGCCGGGATCATCAAGAAGGGCCGCGAGGACCTGGTTCCGGTGGACACCGTCGCGATCATCGCCGAGCAGACTCCAGAAGTGATGGAGGTATTGCTGCGCCGTGCTGTCGAGGTCGAGGCCGCGGTCGCGCGTGAAGGCTCGGAGTTCAAGGTGCTTGCTCGCCAGATCGCGGTAGGCGGACAGCAGCTCGAACTTCAAGGCTTGAGTGGCGTGTACACCGACATCTTCCTCCCCCTTCACGGTGAGCATCAGGCGCGCAACGCCGCGCTCGCGCTCGCTGCCGTCGAAGCGTTCTTCGGCGCCGGTCCGGATCGACAACTGGATCAGGACGCAATCCGCAACGGGTTCGCCTCGATCGTCAATCCCGGTCGCCTCGAACGTGTTCGGAGTGCGCCGACGGTCTTTCTCGACGCCGCACACAATCCCGACGGTGCGCGTGCTCTCGCCGCCGCACTGGCCGCGGAGTTCGACTTCCGCAAGCTCGTGGGAGTTGTCAGCGTCATGGCGGACAAGGACGTCGACGCCATCTTGACTGCATTCGAATCCGTCTTCGACGAGATCGTCGTCACCCACAACGGGTCACCCCGGGCGATGGATGTCGAGGAGCTGGCGAACATTGCCGTCGCGAAGTTCGGCGACGAGCGCGTCGTCGTGGCGCCGGTGCTTGCCGACGCGTTGGAAGTCGCGATCGAAATCGCCGAGCAGGTCGCCGAACCCGGCGAAGCCGTATCAGGGGCAGGTGTGGTGGTGACGGGATCCGTCGTGACCGCAGGCGCCGCCCGCACGCTGTTCGGAAAGGACCCCGCGTGAGTACCCCGTCAGATGCCAATCCCGAGTCCGGAGGCCACGAGCCCGGAGACCCCGAGTCCGGAGACACTGCCGGCGAGTTCGGGCCTCCGACCAAGGACCCCTGGAAAAGTTTCCGCGGAGTGATGGCCGGAACCCTGATCCTCGAGGCGATCGTCGTGCTGCTGGCTTTGCCGGTTGTCGCGGTCGTCGGCGGTGGCCTCACCGCGGCCTCCGCGGGATTCATCATCGGGTTGGCGGTACTGATGATTCTGGGAGCCGGCGTCCAGGGCAAGCCGTGGGCGATGGGGTTCAACGTCGCACTGCAGGTGATTCTTCTATTCGGTTTCTTCGTCCACCCGTCGATTGCCGGTGTGGCGATCACCTTCGGGATCGTCTGGGGATACCTCGTCTACCTGCAGAGAGACATCAAGCGCCGGATGGACAAGGGCCTGCTTCCCGGCCAGCGGGACTGACCATTTAGGCTGTCCGCTGTGACTGAGCGCACCCTCGTACTGATCAAGCCCGACGCCGTTGCCCGTGGATACGTAGGAGAAATCCTCAGCCGTATCGAGCGCAAAGGCCTGACAATTGCAGCACTCGAACTCCGTGTAGCTTCCGAAGAGGTGGCTGGTAGCCACTACGCAGAACACGCCGAGCGCCCGTTCTACCCGAGCTTGTTGGAGTTCATCACCTCCGGTCCGCTGGTGGCCGCAGTGCTCGAAGGCCCCCGCGCCATCGCTGCTTTCCGTCAGTTGGCCGGCGGAACCGACCCGGTCGACAAAGCTCTTCCGGGCACCATCCGTGGCGACTTCGGACTCGAAGCGCAGCAGAACCTCGTTCACGGCAGTGACTCCGTGGAGTCGGCAGAGCGCGAAATCGCTCTGTGGTTCCCCGCGCTGTCGTCCATCTGAATCTTCGATCGGGGCCTCTGGCCCACATGTAACGGGCCTCTGGCCCACATGAACGGGCCTTCGGCCCACATCTCCACAGCGAATTCTCGGCACGTATCCCACATCGGTGCGCCCTTTGCAGTTGCAGGCGCGTTGGTGTGGGATACTGCTTTCAGTTGAACCGCAATTTGTTTTACGCACGTTCAACCGGATGGCACCTAGGTTCGATGCCCTTTCATCGCTGCTCCAGGTCAACAGGAAATCCCTGGACCTCTGCACGCTGGATGATCAGGCGCTCGCGCACAGGACAACGGCCATCCAGCCAGGCACTTCATGTGCTCGCAGTGAATAACGGGCATTGCGGACCATGCGGAGCGAGACCTTACAATCTCGCACTCACTTCTGAGTGCGAGTACACACAGCACGCTCCCGCGTGGCCGCGTGACAACTCGACATCTGGGTTGGACGCGCCCGGGGGCTGAGGAGACTTACGTGGCCGATCAATCCCCAACCGAATCAGATTCCAGCACCACCCCGGAATTTCCCGACAAGATGCGCGTACACGCGCTGGCGAAGCTGCTCGGTGTCACCAGCAAGCAGGTCCTTGCCGAAGCCGCAGCGCTCGGTACCGAATTGCGCAGTGCGCAGTCGAGTCTCCAACGTGACGTTGCCCAGCGGATTCACGCCTCGCTGACTTCCGCGGCCGAGGCCATCGAGCCGGTCGTCGCCGAGCTCGATAGCCTCATAGACCCGGTTGTCGAGGCCCCGGTTGTCGAGGCCCCTGTTGCGGAAGAGCCTGCTGCAGAGGCTCCGGCCGAGAAGCCTGTCAGGGCTCGTCGCACCCGCAAAAAGGTCGTTGTCGAAGAACCGGCCGCCGAAGAACCTGCCGCCGACGAAACAGTGGATCCGGCTGTCGCCGAGATCAGCGCTGGACTCGACGCCGCTGCTGCGCTGCAGAGCAAGGAAGCCGAGCAGTCCGATCTGTTCACTTCCTTCGAGGCGCCGCAGACCCATCAGCCCGAGGTGGCTCCCGCCGCGCCGCAGGTCCCGCTGTTCCTGCAGCCGGATCTCGAAGCCGCCGAGGTAGCTCCGCGTCGCCGTCGCGCACGCCGCGAGCCCGCTGCACCGGCGGTCGTCGAAGAGAAGCAGACAACTGCGGAAGCCGAAACCGTCGTTCCCGAGGCAGCACCGGTTGCAGTTCCTGCCGTCGAAGAGCCGGCTGTGACCGCACCGCAAACCGAGGGCGAGAGCGCCGAGTCCGAGGACGAGGACGACGATCAGCCGCGTCGCCGTCGTCGTGGACGCCGTGGACGTGGACGTGGTCGCGGTGAACAGGGTGGCGAGCAGGGCTCGGACGAAGAGTCGGATACCGCTACCGAATCGGAGCAGGAATCTGCCCCTGCGGCAGTCGAGAAGCAAACCGACGACGCTGCCGGCGAAGAATCCGGTGATAAGTCCGAGTCCACCGCTGATGCGGATTCCGAGAATGCCGACGATTCCGATCTCGATGCCGACGGATCGAGCCGCCGTCGCCGCCGTCGTCGTCGTCGCAAGACCGGCACCGACGGCGCCACCGACGCGACTGCGACGTCCGAGGACGATCCGCCGAACACCGTCGTTCACGAGCGCGAACCTCGCAACAAGACCCGCGTCAAGGACGAGGTCCAGGGCATCAGTGGTTCGACACGTCTGGAAGCGAAGCGTCAGCGTCGCCGCGACGGTCGTGACGCCGGCCGTCGTCGCCCGCCGATTCTGACCGAGTCGGAGTTCCTCGCGCGTCGTGAGGCCGTCGATCGCGTCATGGTTGTGCGTGATCGAGCAGACAGCGGTCAGCCGCATGCGACTACACAGGTAGCAGTCCTCGAAGACGGAGTGTTGGTCGAGCACTTCGTCACCAACTCGGCGTCCGCGTCGATGGTCGGCAACGTGTACCTCGGACGTGTCCAGAACGTGCTCCCCAGCATGGAAGCGGCGTTCATCGACATCGGACGTGGCCGCAACGGCGTTCTCTACGCCGGTGAGGTCAACTGGGAGGCTGCCGGTCTCGGTGGCAACTCGCGCAAGATCGAGCAGGCCCTCAAGCCGGGCGATCAGGTGCTCGTTCAGGTCAGCAAGGATCCGGTCGGCCACAAAGGTGCTCGACTGACCACACAGATTTCGCTTGCCGGTCGTTTCCTCGTCTACGTGCCCGGTGGTACGTCCACGGGTATCAGCCGCAAGCTTCCGGACACCGAGCGCAAGCGTCTCAAGGAAATCTTGCGCGACATCGTTCCCGCCGACGCCGGCGTGATCATTCGCACGGCGTCCGAGGGCGTCAGCGAAGAAGAGTTGGCGCGCGACGTGACTCGTCTGCAGGCTCAGTGGGCCGGCATCGAGGAGCAGGCCGCGGCTGCGGACACCGGTAAGTCCGGCAACCCGCAGGCGCTGTACGAAGAGCCTGACATGCTGGTCAAGGTCATTCGCGATCTGTTCAACGAGGACTTCTCCAAGCTGGTCATCGAGGGCGAGAAGGCGCATACGACGGTCGAGAACTACATCAACTCCGTTGCGCCCGACCTGCTTCCGCGACTCGAGAAGTACACGCCGAACAACGGTATCGACGTCTTCGCTGCTCGCCGTATCGACGAGCAGTTGGCCAAGGCACTCGATCGCAAGGTGTGGCTGCCGTCCGGCGGCACCTTGGTGATCGATCGCACCGAGGCCATGACCGTCGTCGACGTCAACACCGGAAAGTTCACCGGAGCCGGCGGAAACCTCGAAGAGACCGTTACCCGCAACAACCTCGAAGCAGCCGAGGAGATCGTTCGCCAGATGCGCCTGCGGGACATCGGCGGAATGATCGTCGTCGACTTCATCGACATGGTCCTCGAATCGAACCGGGACCTGGTCCTGCGTCGGCTCACCGAATGCCTGGGTCGCGATCGCACGCGCCATCAGGTGTCGGAGGTCACGTCACTCGGGCTCGTGCAGATGACGCGCAAGAAGTTGGGCACCGGATTGGTCGAGGCCTTCTCGACCACCTGTGAGCACTGCCACGGCCGCGGCATCATCGTCCACTCCGAGCCGGTCGAGGTGAAGTCCTCGGACGACGGCGGATCGCGTTCGGGCTCGCAGCGAAGCGAATCCAGCACCTCGCGCAAGAACAAGCGAGGCCGCGGAGACAAGTCGCCTTCTACCGAGTCCAACGGACAGGAAGCTCCGGCGCCGGAGGTTCCGGCTGTCGACGCGACCGTCAAGCGGGCTCATCCGGTGGCATTGGCGATGGCCTCGCACCACCACGACGACGACGAGACCGTCGCGGCCGACTCGATCGAGTCTGATTCCACCGGTACGTCTTCGGGGGATGATGCATCCAAAAGTGCCGATCGGCAACAGGATCGGCCGATCGATACTCCTGCTGCTACTGAGCGCCATGACGTTCCTGTTGTGGACTCTGCTGCGGAAGAAGTATCCGCAGTGGACAACGAGTCGGCGGCAGCTTCGACCGAAGCAGCTCCGCGCGGTCGTCGGCGTAGTCGCCGGGCGTCGCGGGCAGCGTCGGCACCGGTTGCCGAGGCAGCTCCCGAGGTGGGTACGGTCTTCGTGATTCCGACTCCGGAACCCGTGGCAGAAGCGGTCGTGGAAAACGTTCCGGCTCCGGCCACCGAAGTTCCGGCTGAGGAAGAAGTTGTCGTCGTCAAGCGACCCCGTCGCAGGCGTGCAGCAGCACGTCCCGCAGGTCCTCCGGTAGACGGAGAGTAAGAACTACTGGCTTTCGGTCGGTTGGATGACTTCGCGATGAGCGAGGACATCCAACCGTTATCCGAAGTTTCAGCTGGTAGAAGCAGTACAGAGTAGTGAGCACCACCCCTCGGCGGGGCGGTTTGACCCTGACGGTTGCTTTCCCGTAACCTTGGAGGGTCGCCACCCGGCGGTAGAGATTCCGTGTGCCTAGAGTGCGCGTGAATGTCCCGGTACGTCAGTGCCGAGCCGAGGTGACATAAACCAGACCAGTCGCGATGCATTTGAAGCCTCAGGCAGCAGCGCGAGCAAGTTCGAAGAAGCAAGGGGTAGCCCTCCGATGGCAACGTACGCGATCGTCAAGACCGGCGGAAAGCAGTACAAGGTCGCTGTTGGTGACCTCGTCAAGGTCGAGAAGATCGAGGGTGAGCCCGGCACTGCTGTCTCGCTTGCTCCCGTTCTCGTGGTCGACGGATCTGACCTGACCACCGACGCGGCCAAGCTGGCCAAGGTCGCAGTCACCAGTGAGATCGTCGAGCACACCAAGGGCCCGAAGATCCGCATCCACAAGTTCAAGAACAAGACCGGTTACCACAAGCGTCAGGGCCACAGGCAGCCGATCACGGTGCTCAAGGTCACGGGCATCAAGTAACCAGTTCTTTCTAGCTAATTTCACCCGAGGAGGGTCAATAGCATGGCACATAAGAAGGGTGCATCCAGCTCCCGTAACGGTCGCGATTCAAACGCCCAGCGCCTCGGCGTGAAGCGCTTCGGCGGCCAGTCGGTCAGCGCAGGCGAAATCCTGGTTCGCCAGCGCGGCACGCACTTCCACCCCGGCGTCAACGTCGGCCGTGGCGGCGACGACACCCTGTTCGCTCTCGCTGCCGGTGCAGTCGAGTTCGGCCAGAAGCGTGGACGCAAGACCGTGAACATCGTTCCGGCCGTCGTTGCGGCTGAGGTCTAGTCTTTCTCGCTAGTTGTGCGTCACCGGTTCTACTTTCGGTAAGAGAGTGACGCGTTCCAAGCTCCCGATAGGGGCGGACCAGGGTTGAAATAACCCGGTCCGCCCCTATCGTTTGTTTAAGCAGTGCCAGTTTTACCCCGAGCAACCCTGCTCACCAGAAGTTCAGCTCATCGCGTGAGACCCGCAATTGACTGAGGAAGGATCCGGCAGTCATGTCCCGATTCATTGACCGTGTTGTGCTGCACGTCAGCGCTGGAAAAGGCGGCAATGGTTGCGCCTCCGTACACCGCGAGAAGTTCAAACCGCTCGGCGGTCCGGACGGTGCCAACGGAGGTCGCGGTGGCGACGTCATCCTCGTGGTCGACGAGAACATCCACACCCTCCTCGACTTTCACTTCCATCCCAACGCGAAGGCGACCAACGGCAAGCAGGGCGCCGGCAGTAACCGCGAGGGTGCAAACGGTGAAGACCTCATCCTCAAGGTCCCGGATGGAACTGTGGTTCTCGATACCGACGGCAACGTGCTTGCCGACCTCGTCGGTGTCGGCTCGCGCTACGACGCCGCTCAGGGCGGCCGCGGCGGACTCGGCAACGCAGCACTGGCCTCGAAGGCTCGCAAGGCCCCAGGTTTCGCACTCCTCGGTGAAGACGGTGTCGAGCGTGACCTGGTTCTCGAACTCAAGTCGGTAGCCGACGTCGGTCTGCTCGGATTTCCCTCTGCCGGTAAGTCTTCGCTGGTGTCCGTTCTCTCGGCGGCCAAGCCGAAGATCGCCGACTACCCCTTCACCACTCTGGTCCCCAACCTCGGCGTCGTCTCGAGCGGTGACACCACCTTCACCGTCGCCGACGTGCCCGGGCTGATCCCCGGTGCCAGCGAAGGCCGCGGTTTGGGCCTGGACTTCCTGCGCCACATCGAACGCTGCGCCGTATTGGCGCACGTGATCGACTGCGCCACCCTCGATCCGGGGCGTGACCCGATATCCGACATCGACGCCCTGGAAGCAGAGCTGGCCGCGTACACGCCCGCGCTCTCCGGCGACTCGGGACTCGGTGACCTCGACAAGCGCCCGCGCGTCGTCATCCTGAACAAGACCGACGTTCCGGAGGCAGCCGAGCTGGCCGAAATGGTCACACCCGAGATCGAAGCTCGCGGATGGCCGGTCTTCACCATCTCGGCGGTGAGCCGAGAAGGTCTGCGACCGTTGACATTCGCGCTGGCGAAGATGGTCCGCGACTACCGCGAAGCTCATCCGAAGCCCGAGCCGAAGCGCCAGGTCATTCGCCCGGTCAAGGTCAAGGATTCCAGCTTCACCATCGAGAAGGATCCCGATATCCCTGGTGGGTTCGTCGTCCGAGGCACCCGCCCGGAGCGGTGGATTCGTCAGACCGCCTTCGACAACGACGAAGCCGTTGGTTACCTCGCCGACCGTCTTGCACGCTTGGGTGTCGAGGACGCATTGGTCAAGAAGGGCGCTCAGCCAGGGGCTTCCGTCACCATCGGCGACGTCAGCTTCGAGTGGGAGCCGATGACGCCGGCCGGTATCGATCTGACCCGTACGGGCCGCGGAACCGACCCGCGTCTCGATCAGGTGGAGCGTATCGGCGCCGACGAGCGCAAGCATGCTCGTCGCGTCCGCCGCGGGCTGCTCGACGAAGACGCCTGACTCACGCGATTTCAGGACGAAAACCGAAGAGAGGGAACGGGACTGTGCTCGGGTCCACCAGGGAGTCGATAGCGTCGGCTCACAGTATCGTCGTGAAGATCGGGTCGTCTGCGCTCACCAGTCTGGTGGCGGGACTCGACACTCACCGACTTGATCTGTTGGCCGATGCCATCGAGGCCCGCATGCGCGCGGGCTCCGATGTAGTCGTCGTCTCGTCCGGTGCCGTCGGCGCCGGACTGGCGCCGCTGGGACTGACCAAGCGACCGCGGGATCTCGCGACCAAGCAGGCTGCGGCCAGCGTCGGTCAGTTGGCGCTGGCTCACGCCTGGGGTACGTCGTTCGCCCGTTACGGGCGTACCGTCGGGCAGGTTCTACTCACGGCGGACGACATCGCTCGACGGACGCAGCACCGCAACGCCCAACGGACACTCGATCGTCTACGGGCATTGCACGCGGTGGCGATCGTGAACGAGAACGACACCGTTGCCACCACCGAACTTCGATTCGGTGACAACGATCGGCTGGCTGCTCTGGTTGCTCATCTCGTCGGCGCCGACGCGTTGATCCTGTTGTCGGATGTGGACGGCCTGTACGACGGGGATCCCCGAAAGGGCGATGCCACACTGATTCCCGAGGTCAACAGTCCCGAGGATCTCGACGGTGTGGTTGCCGGTTCGGGTGGCGCTCTCGGTACCGGAGGCATGGCGTCAAAGCTCTCAGCAGCACGCCTGGCCGCTGATTCCGGAGTGCCGGTGCTGCTCGCGGCAGCATCGGACGCTGCGCAGGCACTCAGTGGTGCCGATGTCGGAACGGCATTTGCGCCCCGGCCGACGCGATTGTCGGCTCGCCGATTCTGGGTACGTCACGCCGCTGACACATCGGGTGACCTTCACCTCGACGAAGGCGCCGTTCGCGCGGTGGTGTCCAAGCGTCGAAGCCTGCTGTCCGCCGGCATCGTCGGTGTGTCCGGCGATTTTCACGCCGGCGATGTCGTGTCGCTGATGGGACCGGGGGAGAAGCCCGTCGCTCGGGGTGTCGTTGCGTTCGACGCTACGGAGATCGAGGAGATCCTGGGGCGCTCCACCGCCGATCTACCGGCCGACATGCAGCGTCCCGTGGTTCACGCGGACGACTTGGTGGCGCTGTAGCTGTCGTACTCGACCAGGGCGGAAAGTGCTTCAGCACAACCGACTTCGAGCTTGAGGTCGGCGTATTCGTCACCTCGGGTCGTTCCGCGATTGACGATGGCGATCGGCTTCCCGGTCTTGGCGGCATGCCGCACGAAACGCAGACCGGACATCACCGTCAACGACGACCCGGCTACCAAAAGTGCATCGGCTTGGTCGACGAGGCTGTACGCCCGGGCCACACGTTCCTTGGGGACGGATTCACCGAAGTAGACGATGTCCGGCTTGAGTAGCCCACCGCACACGGCGCAATCCACGACGCGAAAGTGTGCGGTGGATTCGATCACGGCATCCGCATCGGGCGCGATCTCGACTCCCGTTGCAGCAGCCACAGTTTCGGCAAATCCGGGGTTGGCTTCCTCCAGTCTCTCGGCGAGAGTGGTGCGGGAGATCAGCCGCTGGCAGCTCAAGCATCGAACCTGCGCGTAGGTGCCGTGGAGGTCGATGACGTTTCGCGCGCCGGCCTTGGTGTGCAGCAGGTCGACGTTCTGGGTGATCACACCGACGGCTCGCCCTGTTCGCTCGAGTGCCGCGACGGCCCGGTGGCCCTGGTTGGGCCGCGAGCTGTCCATGTAACGCCAGCCGATGTGGTTACGCGCCCAGTAGTGACGTCGAAACGCCGGATCCCCGATGAACTGCTGGAACGTCATCGGATTGCGCGGGGGTGAATCGGGGCCACGGTAGTCCGGGATTCCGGAGTCGGTGGAGATGCCTGCACCCGTCAGAACTGCCAGGCGACGGCCGGTCAGGAGCTCGGGAAGGGCGTCGAGGCGGCTGTTGTCGGTAGGCACCGTTCCAGGATAGGCGCGTGTGCGAGACGGCGGCGCGGAGGAAGTCCGAAATGTTCAATAGAACACGTGTACGACTGTCGATACTCGTAGACATGAACACAGTGAACCCAATTCCCGCTGGTTACCGCACGATCACTCCCTACCTTGCGGTGCCGGACGGGCATGCCGCACTCGACTACTACAAACGAGCACTCGGAGCTGAGATCGTCGATGCGATGAATGCACCTGACGGCACTCTCATGCATGCCGAGATTCGGATCGGTGATTCGATGCTGCAGCTTTCGCAGGAGATGCCGGACTTCGGTCTCAGGTCGCCGCAGGACGGCTGGGTGCATTCGTCCATCGTCGTTTACACCGAGGACACGGACGAGTTCGTCGCTCGGGCCGTCGCCGAGGGAGCCACGCTGGTCACGGCGGTCGCCGATACGTTCTCGGGTGACCGGCACGGAGTGTTTCTCGACCCATTCGGCCATCGGTGGGCCGTATGCACGAAGGTCGAGGACGTACCTGCGGAGGAGGTGGCTCGCCGGGCGCGGGCGCTCTTCTTCCCGGATACGGATTCGCCACAGTAACTTTCGGCAGCTTTCGCCGGATCATTCAGGCTTCGGCGGCGTGCTCAGTATCCGGCGACCGGGTCGACGAGGGCAGCCAGTGCCTCGCCCTTCGCGAAGCGGGTCACGTTCTTGGAGACGTGATCCGCAAACGCGGCGGGGCGAACTCCCGGCGGATTGGAATCGTGGGGTGTGATGATCGCATTCGTCAGATCCCACAGCGGGTGACCGTCCGGGAGGGGCTCGGGGTCGGTGACGTCGAGACCGGCGCCGCCGATCTGCTCCGACTCGATTGCCTCGACCAGCGCGTCGGTATCGACCAGTGATCCGCGCGCGACATTGATCACCCAGGAATGGGGTTGCATCGCCGCCAACTGCGCGCGGCCAACGAGGTGACGGGTGGCCGGGGTGGCGGGCGCAGCGATCACGAAGTGATCTGCGCGAGAATAGATTTCATCCATCCTGGATGCGGGGTACGTCGAGATGGCCCCGGGAACCGGGCTACCGGAACGATTGACTGCGATGCTGTCCGCCCCCTGCGCGGCCAGCATCGGAATCAGCGCGCGGCCGATACCGCCTGCGCCGATGATCGCAACCGTCGAGCCACGAAGGGTGCCGATCTTGGGAAAGAACTCGAACTGACGCCACGTTCGAGCTTCGATGTGTGCGGGCAGGTGACGAACTCCGGCCAACAGCAGCATGAGCGCGTGCTCGGCCACCGAGGCCGAAAACGCGCCGGCCGCCGAGGTCCACGTGATTTCGGTGTCCTTCGGAATCACACCGGAGTCGAACCAATCCTCGATTCCCGCCGACGGCAGCTGCACCCACCTGACCGACGCCGGTAACTCCGACGGAAAAGTTTCGGGTGAGCCCGCCCAGATCAGGGCGTCGGCAGTGTCGATCGGACTGATCAGACCTCCGCCCCGAAGCACCGCGCTGTCGAGCAGTGCATCGGGGACGGGGCCGATCGCTACGCGTGGAGAGGTGTCAGTCGCCATGACTAGACGCTACGCGGGGACCTCCACCAGTGGGTAGACACCGTTCTCGTCGTGTACCTCACGCCCGGTGACCGGCGGATTGAAAACGCAGAGCATGCGCATCTGCGTATCGGGCTCGACGCGGTGACGCTCGTGACCGTTGAGCAGGTACATCGACCCCGGTGCGAGATCGTATTCCTTGTTGTTGTCCAGGTCGATCAGCTTGCCGGTGCCCTCGACGAGCCAGACCGCTTCGACGTGGTTGGCGTAGTGGAACTCGTTGACCGAACCTGCCTTGATGGTGGTTTCGTGGAACGAGAACCCGACGCGGTCGCCGCCGAGGACGATGCGCTTACTGCGCCAGTTGCCGTCCTCGCTCGTGATGTCGCGGTCGGTGTCGGTGATCTCGGTGGTGGTGCGAACGATCATGGGAGAGTCCTTCCTCTAGCTGCAGACCTTGAGTGTCGCCTCGGCCAGAATGGAGAGGCCGTGCTCGAGCTCGTCATCGGTAATCGTCAGTGCCGGAAGCAGTTTCACAACCTGGTCGGAGGGTCCGGAGGTCTCCGCGAGCAATCCCTCGTCGAATGCCAGCTGGCAGACCTTGCCGGCGCGCTCGGGTTGATCGAAAACGAGGCCCTGAACCAGGCCGCGTCCGCGGTGCGAGACCTCGCCGGGGAACTGATCGGAGAGATTGGCGAAGCATTCGCTGATGCGTGCGCCCTTCTTCAAGGTTGTCTTCGTCAGTGCGTCGTCGGACCAGTAGTGGTCGAGTGCAACCTTGGAGGTGACGAACGCCGGGTTGTTGCCACGGAAGGTGCCGTTGTGTTCGCCCGGTCCCCAGACGTCGAGTTCACGCTTGAACAGCGTGAGCGCCATCGGCATTCCGTAACCGCTGATCGACTTGGACAGCGTGACGATGTCGGGAACGATTCCGGCCTCTTCGAAGGAGAAGAACGGCCCGGTGCGGCCGCAGCCCATCTGGACGTCGTCGACGATCAGCAGGATGCCACGATCCGAGCACAGTGTTGCCAGCGCCCGAAGCCATTCGGGGCGAGCGACATTGACGCCGCCTTCACCCTGAACGGTCTCGACGATCACTGCCGCGGGACGGTTGATGCCGCTACCGGAATCATCGAGAACGCGGGAGAACCACTGGAAGTCCTCGGTGACGCCGTCGAAGTAGTTGTCGAAGGGCATCGGTGTCGTGTGCACGAGCGGAACACCGGCGCCCGCGCGCTTCATCGAGTTGCCGGTCACGGAGAGTGCACCAAGTGTCATTCCGTGAAATGCGTTGGTGAAGTTGATGACTGCCGAACGTCCGGTCACCTTGCGGGCCAGCTTCAGTGCAGCCTCGACGGTGTTCGATCCGGTCGGGCCGGGGAACTGGACCTTGTAGTCCAGGCCGCGCGGCTCGAGGATGTTGCGCTGAAAGGTCTCGAGGAACTCGCGCTTGGCGACTGTCGACATGTCGAGGCCGTGCGTGATGCCGTCGCTCATGATGTAGTCGACCAGCGCCGATTTGAGCACCGGGTTGTTGTGGCCGTAGTTGAGGGCGCCGGCACCGGCGAAGAAATCGAGATATTCGCGTCCGTTTTCGTCACGAATCCAGGATCCGGATGCGCTGGTGAACACTGCAGGCCAGTCACGGCAGTAGCTGCGGACCTCGGACTCGAGGGTTTCGAAAATGCTTGCTTCGTTGATATTCATATCTTCTTTGTTCCTCCGGGGCATGCTGTATGCCGAGCGCGAAATGCGCTAGGCGCCGATCGTGTAAAGATCTTCGGCTTCGTGTCCATCGGGAAAATCTTTGGGCGAGAACAAGTTCTGCCTGGTTATCGGTACTTCGCGTCGACGTGCGAGCGCAGTGAAGAGTGCGATCGAAGCCTCGTTGTCGGGGCTGATCGTCGTCTCCAGATGTGTAACACCCAGTGGGGCAGTGCGATCCATCAAGTCGGACAGCATGCGAGCAGCAATTGCCTTGCCGCGCTGGTCCTCGTCGACCGCGACTTGCCACACGAACAGGGTTTCCTGCGCGCTGGGACGGGTATAACCGGAAACGAATCCGACTACGCGGCCGTCTACCTCTGCGACGATAGACGTCGCGCTGAAATCCCTGCACCACAACAGGTATGCATAACTCGAATTGAGGTCGAGCACCTTCGAATCACGTGCGATCTCCCAGAGCCGGACTCCGTCATCGATCTGTGGGCTTCTGAACAACACCGCGTCCGGCGCGGTGGTCGGGATAGCTCTCGTATCAACAGGCTTCATCGGTCATCTGAACGTAACAATCATTGCTGTCGAAGTCATGCAGATGTCCGTTTCGGGCCGTGCGGAACCCGTTGCGCCCCAGGTGAGGACATGAATGTGATCGTGCTCACATTATGTAACTTTTGGTGTTGTCCGAGCGACTATTTCGGGCCAAAACTCGCTATTTGGGGCTCGCGAGCGCCAATGGGAGGACCGAATGCGCACCCGCCTGCCGAAGTGCGCGTGCGGCCATCGTGAAAGTCCAACCGGTGTCGGCGATTGCGTCGACAAGAAGTATCGGTCCCTGATGGATACTCATGTCCGGAACTTCCCAAACATCGACCAGTCCGGACACGCGATAGGCGGAGTTCGCTGCCGACACCGGAGGGTGGTCGGGTCGCAAGCGAAGGGTGCCCAGGTCGGTCAATCGCCCGACCTCGGCCAGCTTGGCAGCCAGGCTCGACACCAGCAACGGATGCGTCGTGGATTCGAGGGCCATGACACCGGTGGGGCGCTCGGCCCAATTCCAGGCGGCCAGAACGCTGATACACGCGCTGACCACCGCATCGGGTACCTCGGCGTCGGGACCGTCGAAAAGCGCGCGGAGACGTTGGCCCCAGCCCAGGTCCGACATCCGTCCGAGAATGCGCCCGGTTTCCGGTCCCTCGGTGATCTTCCCGGACAGCTTGACGCCCAGCTTGCTCAGGCCGGTCGGCCACATCTTGCGCGGCTCCAGGTCGAATCCGGGGCGCTGCAAGCGCGCCCGAGTCTCGTCGAGGGCGGTGGTGTCGACAGTGGTGTCGTAGCGATTGCCGGTGCAGTTGTCACAGCGTCCACACTGTGAGTTCTCCGATGTCAGACCAGGATCGTCGAGTTGTTCACGCAGGAAGGTCATTCGGCACGTGGTGATGCTCTGGTACTCGACCATTGCAGCTTGCTCGGCCTGGCGAGCGTCGTCGAGTCGACCGTAACGCTCGGCGTCGTACACCCAAGGTTCTCCGGTGCTGATCCAACCGCCCTTGACTCGTTTGACCGCGCCGTCGACGTCGAGAACTTTGAGGACCATTTCGAGACGGGTGCGATTGAGCTCCACCAGCGGTTCGAGTGCCGGTGTCGACGTGGCCTTTTCGGTGTCGAGGTGCTCGATGACGCTGCGGACCAGATGCTCGCGGGGGAAGGCGACCGAGGCGAAGTAGCTCCAGATCTGCTTGTCCTCGGCGCCCGGCAGCAGGATCACGTCTGCCCTGTCGGTGGAACGCCCGGCGCGGCCCACCTGCTGGTAGTACGAGATAGGCGACGACGGTGCGCCGAGGTGGACGACGAACCCGAGATCAGGCTTGTCGAAGCCCATCCCGAGGGCCGAGGTGGCCACCAGAGCCTTGACGCGATTGCCCAACAGGTCCTGCTCGAGGGATTCACGTTCGGTGGGATCGGTCTGGCCCGTGTAGGCGGCGACGGTATGACCGCGCTCGGAGAGCAGGCTTGCGAGGTCGCGAGCGGCCGAAACCGTCAGCGTGTAGATGATGCCCGATCCCGGCAGCGTCTCGAGCATGTCGGCGAGCCAGGCAGCGCGCGCCGTCGCCTCGGGAATGTGAACCACGGAAAGGTGAAGTGACTCGCGCTCGAGCCCGCCACGAAGTACGAGCGTTTCCTCGCCGCCGACGCCGAGTTGGGCGGACACGTCCTCGACGACGCGGTTGTTGGCCGTAGCCGTGGTCGCGAGGACGGGAATGCCCTCGCCGAGTTCGGCGATCAACGTCCTGATGCGCCGGTAGTCGGGACGGAAGTCGTGTCCCCAGTCGGAAACGCAATGAGCCTCGTCGACCACGACCAGGCCGGCGTCAGCTGCCAGGGACGGGAGCACCTGATCGCGGAAGTCGGGGTTGTTCAGGCGCTCTGGGCTGACCAGAAGTACGTCGAGATCATTGGCTGCAACGCGGGCGTGGATGTCGTCCCACTCCGTGACATTGCCCGAGTTGATGGTCGCGGCTCGCACCCCGGCACGCTCGGCAGAACTGACCTGGTTTCTCATCAGGGCCAACAACGGAGAGACGATGACCGTGGGGCCATGACCTGTTGCCCGGAGCAGCTTCGCCGAGATGAAGTAGACCGCAGACTTGCCCCAGCCGGTCCGCTGGACGACGAGGGCACGCTTGCGTTGCACCACCAGCGCCTCGATGGCCGTCCACTGGTCCTCGCGTAGGCGGGCATCCGGCCCCGCGAGTTCACGGAGCAGTCGCTCGGCTTCGTCGCGCATGGCTGGGGCAGTGGCGGTGGTCATGGACCCCATGGTGCACGACCCTGCCGACACGTGCGGGCTTCAGGCCTTGGCAACAGGTTCCTGCAGCTCGGTGACCCAGCCGTCGACGTCCTCCGGGCACGCCAGCGTGACCTCCCGGCTGGGGCCGGCATTGCGGTATCCCGCTGCGTCGATCCACTGAGCCAAGGCTTGATAGGCGGGTAGGCAGTTGTCCATCGACCCTTTGTGCAGCAGCGAGGCCACCTGAGCTTCGGCCTGCAGTTCGACGACCGCGAACTCGTAGTCGCCCTCGGGATCCGCATCGACCGGTAGCGCGGCATGC
The DNA here is from genome assembly GCF_013277835.1 of Rhodococcus sp. MS13. NCBI lineage: Bacteria > Bacillati > Actinomycetota > Actinomycetes > Mycobacteriales > Nocardiaceae > Rhodococcus > Rhodococcus sp. MS13. The sequence continues at coordinate 419,115 of NZ_VBTL01000001.1, read as the reverse complement.
ACGACGACGTTCTCGTCGTCACCGGCATCCTCGTAGTACGCGAGCGCAGGTCCGATCGTGGCGATACCGGCACGATCCAAACCGGTGCACAGGCGCTCGTACAGCCCGCGAACCACCGGACCGATCGACGACGGATCCATCGTCTTGGCGATACCGGTCAACTCTGCGACCCGCAGCGCCGGAACGGACTTGATCACAACCTCGTATGCGGACATCTGTCCCTCACTTTCGATGATGCGTAGGCGCGCCTGTACATGCGCCAGTCGCGCGGTGTCTTCCTGGATTCGGGTTTCGAGTTCTGCTCGGCGAAGCGTGAGCATCCCGCGGATTTCGTCGACGGTGACCGCCGACTCCACCACCTGCTGGACCTGGGCCAGGGTCAGGCCCAACTCCTTGAGTGCGACGATGCGGTTGAGCAGCGCCAACTGGCCCGCGGTGTACGAGCGGTACCCGGTGGATGCGTCGACCCTCGCGGGCGCGAGCAGGCCGATGGCGTCGTAGTGGCGGAGCATGCGCACGGACACACGACCTGCTCTCGCGAAGTCTCCGATGCTCAACATTGTTGCTCGCCCCGTTTCTCTCTCACAAACCCGATACCTACAGGTTTAGAACCTCACACGGTGCCAGAGTCAAGCTGTCGGTTCAGGACTTTTTCGATCGCAGCGCGAGTGGGTGACGACACCGAAGCGCCGCGGGCCGTCGTCGCCAGACTTCCCGCCGTGGCAGCGAACTGCAGGGCGCGGTCCTGGTCCTGCACCCACTCCACGGCGAAGGCGCCGGTGAAAGCATCGCCTGCGCCAGTTGTATCCACGGGTGTCACGGCCGGGGAGTCGGCGTGGATTGTCTCCTCGCCCGACCGGAGATCCGCGCCGCCGGCCCCGAGCGTCGTGACGAGGTATCGGACGCGACCGGTGACCGCGGCCAACTGCTCCGACTCGGTCTGGTTGACGATCAAGATGTCGACTGCATCGATCAGTGAATCCGGAAGTTCTTGCACAGGAGACGGATTGAGGATGACCGTCGTCCCGTTAGCATGTGCGTGCTCGGCTGCTGCTGTAACTGTCTCGACCGGGATCTCGAGTTGGCACAGGAGGATGTCGGCGCGGGAGATCGCGTCGAGGTCTGCTTCGGTCAACGAAGTGATCGAGGAATTGGCGCCCGGGACGACGATGATGTTGTTCTCCGCGTCTTCGCTCACGGTGATGGCCGCGACGCCACTCGGGCCGTCGACACTACGTAGCAGTGCGGTGTCGACCCCGGCGTCTTGTAGGGTCTCGCGCAACTGGGTGCCGAAACCGTCGTCGCCGACCGCGCCGACGAAGGACACGTCCCCACCGGCCTTCGCGGCGGCGATGGCCTGGTTACTGCCCTTACCTCCGGCCGCGGTGGCAAAGGCAGTGCCGAGCAGCGTTTCTCCCGGAGCGGGGAATCTGGACACTGACGTGGTCAGATCCATGTTGATACTGCCGACGACGACGATTCGAGGCGTGCTCATACCTCGAGGTTATCGGCCTTCATTCTCTTGCGGCGAACCTTGCGGATGATCCGGCGTGCTTCCTCGTCGGTGGCCACGGCGGGCGGAGAACCGTCCAGTGGCTTCCGTGCGGTCTCGGGGATCATCAGGACTGCGATACCACCGATCACCGCGGCGATCATCATGTACATCGGTGCGACCAGATTGCTGCCCGTTGCACTTTCGAGAGCTGTCAGCACCAGGGGAGTGGTTCCACCGAAGATCGACACCGCGAGGTTGTATCCGATTGCCAAGCCGCCGTACCTGATTCCGGTCGGAAAGAGTGCGGGAAGCACAGACGGGAACACCCCGACGAACAGCAGGAGCAAGCCGCCGAGAATGGCGAGTCCCAGGAAGACCGTCACGTAGTTGCCGATGCCGATCAACAGGTAGGCAGGCAGGGACAGGACGAAGAATCCGATGAAACCGCTGAGCAGCAAGGGTTTACGCCCGACGCGGTCCGAGAACTTTCCGACGTAGCTGATTCCCATCATCATCACGATCATGACGATGATCATCAGAACGAGTCCGTGGGATTCGTCGTAACCCAACGTGTTGGTCAGATACGTCGGCATGTAGCTGAGCAGGCCGTAGTGAGCGATGTTGTACGTGGCCACCAGGACGATGCACAGAACAAGCGGACGCCAGTTGTCGACGAGAGTTTCGCGTAGTTTCTTGCCTGTGGATTCATCTGCGAGGGAGCGCTCTTCGGCCTGCTCCATCATCTGGAATGCGGGAGTTTCCTCCAAACGCAGACGGAGGTACAGGCCGATGAGACCCAGAGGTCCGGCAATGAGGAAGGGGATGCGCCAGCCCCACTGGAGGAGGTCCTCGGCGCTGACGACGGTCTGGATGATCGTCACGATGCCCGCTGCCGCCACATATCCTGCCAGAGTCCCGAATTCGAGGAAGCTGGCGAAGAAGCCGCGGCGCTTGTCCGGTGCGTATTCGGCGACGAACGTACTGGCCCCGCCGTATTCGCCGCCCGTGGAAAAGCCCTGCAACAGGCGTAGGAGTACCAGCAGGATCGGGGCGGCGATACCGATGGACTCGTAGCTCGGGATGAGGCCGATGGCGAAGGTGCTGCCGGCCATCAGAATGATGGTGGTGGCAAGGACTTTCTTGCGTCCGATGCGGTCACCGAGTGGACCGAAGAACAATCCGCCGAGAGGGCGGACGATGAAGGCTGCTGCAAAAATTGCAAACGTCGAGAGGAGTTGAGCGCTGCCGCTCGCGTCCGGGAAGAACACTTTTCCGATAGTGGTAGCTAGATATGCGTAAACGCCGAAATCGAACCACTCCATGGCATTTCCGAGCATCGTTGCCTTGACAGCGCGCTTGACGGACGCATTGTCGGTGACGCAGACATCGGGTGATTCGGCCACTTCGAGAGCGCTGATCGAGTTCTCTGGTGTAGTCATGACATGCGCTCCCCAGCGCAATCATCGAACCGAGCGGGGCACGTACCTGATGCACGCATCTTTTCGTTGCCCACTCGCCGATGAGCCGGTCGGGAAATCGAGCGTCCGCGTGCCCTGTGGCTCGTTGCGACCCCCGTCGCACGGCTCTGGCCCGCGGCAGTGTCCGGAGCCCACAGGGCTCCGGACTACCGGCAAGTAAGACGCTTACGCTATCAAAGTTGGGCGCGGGAGCCGATTTTCGGGCTAGAAGGCGCGGGCGTACTGCGACGGGATATGTGGTCCGACCTCGGCGTTCAGTTCCCGCGCCGCCCGGCGCGCCCAGTACGGATCACGCAACAGTTCGCGGCCGAGGAGCACCGCCACTGCGCTTCCGTCCTCGACGATCTTCTCGGCCTGTTCGGGTTCGGTGATGAGGCCGACGGCGGCGGCCGGTAACAGGCTCTCGTTCTGCAGGCGACGGGCGAACGGAACCTGGTATCCCGGTTCCACCGGAATCTGTGCCGCCGGTGAATTACCGCCAGTGGAGACGTCGACGAGATCGACCCCGTAATCGGAGAGGATGTTGGCCAGGGCAACGGTCTGATCCGCGGTCCAGCTGTCGACCTCGAGCCCACGCTCTTCCGTCAGCCAATCGGTCGCCGAGACCCGGACGAAGAGCGGTAGCTCGGCCGGCCACACCTCGCGGACTGCTGTCAGGATTTCGAGGAGCAATCGAATGCGGTTCTCGAAGCTGCCTCCGTAGCGGTCCGTTCGCTTGTTGCTCTCGGGGGAGAGGAACTGATGGATCAGGTATCCGTGGGCCGCGTGAATTTCCACGACCTTGAATTCGGCCTTCAATGCGCGGGTAGCCGCCGCTGCGAAGTCCGCGACGACCTTCTCGATGCCCTCCGTGGTGAGCTCGATCGGATCGGCAAGGTGACCGAACGGAACCGCGCTCGGGGCAACCGTCTGCCACGAGAGTCGGTCGTCGGCGGGCAGACTCTTGCCGCCGCGCCACGGAACCTGCGTCGACGCTTTGCGTCCGGCGTGGGCCAGCTGAATTCCGGGCACTGCGCCGAAGTACGCGAGTTGCGCGTTGATCTCGGCGAAGGCTTGCGCCTGCGTGTCGTTCCAGATCCCCAGATCAGCTGCCGATATCCGGCCTTCGGGACTGACGGCCGTCGCCTCGGTGAGAATCAGGCCGGTGCCGCCGATTGCACGGCTCACCAGATGCGTGCGATGCCACTCGTTGGGCACTCCGACCTGGTCGCCGATGACGTCGGCCGAGTACTGGCACATCGGTGCCATCCAGACGCGGTTCGGGATGGTGACGCCACGCAGGGTCAAAGGCTCGAACAACACACTCACGGATGGCTCCTGACTCGAAGAAGAAGGTCGGTGGGTGCAACAGCGCCGCGCGTCGGAATTGTTCCCCGGCGGTCCGCCGAAATGTTCGCAGGCGGTCCGCCGGAATGGTCCCGGGTGGTCACAGCCTCGTTCCGCCGAGCAGGCCGCGGAGGTGGGTGGTTAATGTGTATTCATGACCGCTGTGACTTCCAACGCAGAAACCGTCGACTCGAACGCGTCCGACACCAAGTCCGTCGTGCACGACGCCGCACGCCGAGCCCGTAAGGCTTCGCGCGTCCTGGCTCTGCTGACCACGGCGCAGAAGGATGCTGCTCTCCACGCCGCAGCCGACGCAGTTCTCGCGGCAAGTGATCGGATTCTCGCGGCCAACGCTCTCGATATCGACACCGCGAAGGCGGGTGGCACCGAGGAATCGCTGCTCGACCGTCTTCGTCTGACCGCTGACCGCATCGAGGGCATCGCGTCAGGTCTGCGCCAGGTTGCCGGACTACCTGATCCGATCGGCGAAGTTCTTCGCGGCTCCACTCTGCCGAACGGTTTGGAACTACGGCAGCAGCGCGTTCCGCTCGGTGTCGTCGGCATGGTGTACGAGGCTCGTCCCAACGTGACCGTCGATGCCTTCGGGCTCACCCTCAAATCGGGAAATGCTGCGCTGCTTCGTGGTTCGTCCTCGGCGGTCAAGTCCAACGAAGCGTTGGTAGCGGCCCTGCGTGCGTCGCTGGTTGCTCAGGGACTGCCCGAGGACTCCGTCCAACTTCTGCCGAGTGCGGATCGCTCCACGGTCACTCATTTGATTCAGGCCCGTGGCCTCGTCGACGTCGTCATCCCACGAGGCGGCGCCGGCCTGATCAGCGCCGTAGTTCGCGATGCCACCGTTCCCACCATCGAGACCGGTGTCGGTAACTGCCACGTCTACGTTCACTCGGCCGCCGATCTGCTCATGGCCGAGAAGATTCTTCTCAACTCCAAGACCCGTCGGCCCAGCGTGTGCAACACCGCGGAGACTGTGTTGGTCGACGCCGCCATCGCCGAGACGGCCGTGCCGAAGTTGCTTCAAGCGCTTCAGATGCACGACGTCGTCGTGCACGGCGATCTGCCTGGACTCGTCCCGGCCACCGAGGACGACTGGTCGAAGGAGTACCTCACGCTCGACGTCGCGCTCAAGGTCGTCGAGAACCTGGACGCTGCAGTCGAGCACATCGACCAGTACGGGACCGGCCACACCGAAGCCATCGTGACTTCCGATCTCTCGGCTGCCCGTGAGTTCACCGCTCGCGTCGACGCCGCGGCAGTGATGGTCAATGCGTCGACTGCCTTCACCGACGGTGAGCAGTTCGGATTCGGCGCCGAGATCGGCATCTCCACCCAGAAACTGCACGCGCGTGGCCCCATGGGGCTACCGGAACTGACGTCCACCAAGTGGATCGTCTGGGGCGACGGGCACACCCGACCCGCCTGAAAAGTTCACCAGACTTGCCCCACCCTTTTTAGGAGTTAACCGTGGACCGAGCTCTTCCCGATACAACACCGTTCTTCTCGAGCGTCGACGACGTGATCGAGCGTTTGGCCGAGACGGGTTACCTGTCCGACAAGGGCACTGCAACGGCAGTGTTCCTGGCCGACCGACTGGGCAAGCCCCTGCTCATCGAGGGCCCGGCCGGTGTCGGTAAGACGGAACTCGCCCGCGCAGTCGCCCAGACCACGGGCGCAGAACTGGTGCGTCTGCAGTGCTACGAGGGCGTCGACGAGGCTCGTGCACTCTACGAGTGGAACCACGCGAAGCAGATTCTTCGGATTCAGTCGGGCGGGGCGAGCGGAGCGAGGGGTGATGTCGCGGTCGACCACAGCTGGGACTCGACGAAGGCGGATGTCTTCTCGGAGGAGTTCCTGCTCGCACGTCCACTGCTCAAGGCCATTCGCCGCGAGGACCCGACGGTGCTGTTGATCGACGAGACGGACAAGGCAGACGTCGAGATCGAAGGTCTGCTCCTCGAAGTGCTCAGCGACTTCGCGGTCACGATCCCCGAGCTCGGAACGATCACCGCCACCCGCAAGCCGTTCACGGTGCTGACGTCCAACGCCACGCGCGAACTCTCGGAGGCTCTTAAGCGTCGTTGCCTCTTCCTGCATCTCGATTTCCCGGACGCCGACCTCGAGCGTCGCATCCTCGCAAGCCGGGTGCCGGAGCTTCCTGAAGCGATTGCCGAGCAGCTGGTCAACACCATTCGTGTTCTTCGCGGAATGCAGCTCAAGAAGGTTCCGTCGGTGTCCGAAACCATCGACTGGGGACGCACCCTTCTCGCTCTGGGCATGGACACGCTCGACGACGACGCCGTACGCGCCACGCTCGGTGTCATCCTCAAGCACCAGTCCGATCAGGTGCGCGCCGCCGCTGAACTTCGGCTGAACTGAGGTCTGTCATGGCTCCCGCAGGATCGACGTCGCCGCTCTCACCCGGCGGCCTGGCAGCGCCGCACGGGATTCCCGGTCACCTCGTCGATTTTGTCGAGGCTCTGCGACGACGCGGAATCATGGTCGGCCCGTCCGAGACCGTCGACGCCGGTCAGGTCATGTCGGTTCTCGACCTGCTCGATCGTGAAGCGCTTCGTGAAGGGCTGGCATGCTCGCTCCTGCGTCGACCTACCCACCGGGCGACGTTCGACGCCGTCTTCGACCTGTGGTTCCCCAAGGCGATCGGTGACCGTGCGGTCGGCGACGTCGACGTCACACTGCCGCGCAAGCCAGACGGCTCGATCGACCTACAGGCATTGCGTGAGCTGATCGCCGAACTGCTGACAGACGGCAGCGACGAGGCGATGGAGATGACCGAACTCCTGACCGCCGCGATGGTCGAGGAACTCGGGCAGTACCAGTCGAGTAACGGCCCGTCGTTCTCCGCCTATCAGGCGCTGCGTGACGTCGCCCCGGAGACGTTGCTCAACAAGATCCTGCAAGGTCTACTCGGCAACCAGGAAGGCGCCGGGTCCGAGGGCAAGGACAATTCCGACTATCAGTCCGAGGTCGCCAAGCGCACGGCAGCGCAGCGCATCGCGGACTTCCGCAAGATGGTCGAGAAGGAAACGCGTCGACGCACCGCCGAGAATCTGGGTAAGGAACGCGTCGCCACGTACGGCGTTCCGAAACTCGCCGAGGAAGTCGACTTCCTGCGGGCCTCCGACGCCGAACTCACCACACTGAAGAAGAACGTCGCACCACTCGCGCGTCTGTTGGCCAGCCGTCTCGCGGTGCGTCGTAGCCGCTCTCGCTCGGGTTCGATCGACCTGCGTCGCACGTTGCGCAAGTCCATGTCGACGGGCGGAGTGCCGATCGATCTGGTGCAGCGCAAGCCGAAGCGAGCGCGGCCGGAACTTGTGGTGATGTGTGACGTGTCGGGTTCGGTAGCGGGGTTCAGCCATTTCACCCTGCTCCTCGTCAACGCGTTGCGCGAGCAGTTCTCACGAGTGAGGGTGTTCGCGTTCATCGACACGACCGACGAGGTCACGCGGTTCTTCGACTCGAACGCAGACCTCGGGTCCGCGATGTCACGGATGGTGCGTGAAGCCGAACTGATCACCTACGACGGCCACTCCGACTACGGGCACGCCTTCGGGGTCTTCCAGGAGAAGTTCGCGCAGTCGATCACCAGTCGCACGTCGCTGCTGGTACTCGGCGACGGTCGCAACAACTACCGCGATCCCAACCTCCAGTCGCTGTCGCAGATGGTTGCGGTTGCCAAGCACGCACACTGGCTCAACCCTGAGCCGAAGGGGCAATGGGGAACGGGTGACTCCGCGGCGAAGGTGTACAACGAGGTCATCAGCATGCACGAGTGCCGCTCGGCCCAGCAGCTTGCCGACGTCGTGTCCCGTCTGCTGCCGGTCTGACCCGTAAGCTCGACACTCGTGCAGAAGGGACTATCGGTGGAACGTGCTCGACGCCTCGGAGTGATGGGTGGCACCTTCGACCCCATTCACCATGGCCACCTCGTTGCGGCCAGTGAGGTCGCCGACCGGTTCGGACTCGACGAAGTGATCTTCGTCCCCACCGGGCGGCCCTGGCAGAAGCAGGGGAGGGGCGTCAGTCCTGCCGAGGACCGGTACCTCATGACGGTCATCGCCACCGCCTCCAACCCGCGGTTTTCCGTCTCTCGGGTCGACGTCGACCGTGAAAAAGTGACGTACACCGTGGACACACTGCGAGACCTCCGGGCCTACCATCCCGACGCCGAACTCTTCTTCATCACCGGTGCCGATGCGCTGGCCAGCATCCTTTCCTGGCAAGATTGGGAAGAGTTGTTCGCATTGGCGAAGTTCGTCGGGGTATCGCGACCGGGTTTCGATCTCAATGCAGAGCATCTGGCCGGTCACCTCGACACCATGCCCGCCGACGCGGTCACGTTGATAGAGATTCCGGCACTTGCCATTTCGTCGACCGAATGTCGGCGTCGTGCAAGTGAAGACCGCCCCGTCTGGTACCTGGTGCCGGACGGAGTGGTGCAGTACATCTCGAAGCGGAACCTGTATCGACCTGTCGACGCGGAGCGCCGCGACGGAGCTACAACGATGTCGGAGCCCGCACCGGGGAAGTCGGAAGCCGTCCCGGGCGCCGAATCGAGCTAGCCGAGAACAACAAGTACTTTCTGAAGACGAAACTGGAGAACATCGAGTGAGTGCAAACACCGAAGCCATCGACATGGCACGCATCGCGGCCTTGGCAGCCGACGAGAAGCTGGCCACCGAAGTGGTGGTGCTCGATGTGTCCGAACAGTTGGTCATCACGGACTGCTTCGTGATCGCATCTGCGACCAACGAGCGTCAGGTCAACTCGATTGTCGAGAACATCGAAGACCGCCTCCGCGAAGCGGGACACAAGCCGGTCCGCCGTGAAGGCACCCGCGAGGGCCGCTGGGCACTGCTCGACTACGCCGACATCGTCGTCCACGTCCAGCATGACGAGGAGCGCAACTTCTACGCTCTCGATCGTCTGTGGAAGGACTGCCCGACGGTCGAGGTCGAAGGCCTCGGACAGAACCGTCCCGGCCCCGCCGATGCCAACACGGTGTTCGAGACCGACACGGTTTCCGAGCCGGACGCGCAGGACCCCTCGCTGTGACTTCGTCGGCGCCCAGTGCGGCGTCGAACCCTGTCCGCCGGCTCATCCTGCTGCGTCACGGACAGACCGAATACAACGCCGACTCTCGGATGCAGGGGCAACTCGACACCGACCTGTCGGAGCTGGGACGCACGCAGGCCAAGAGTGCAGGTCCGGTGATCGCCGATCGCAGACCGTTGACGATCGTGTCCTCGGATCTGCGGCGCGCGTATTTCACGGCAGTCGCTGTCGGTGACGCCGCCGGACTTCCGGTCCTCACCGACACGCGTCTGCGTGAGACACACCTGGGTGAATGGCAAGGCCTGACTCATCATGACGTCGACGAGCGCACTCCCGGTGTGCGATCTGCCTGGCGAGCGGATGCCACGTTGGCGCCGCCCGGCGGCGAAAGCCGAATCGACGTCGCGAATCGTAGCCTCCCCGTAGTTCACGAATTGCTCGACACGCACCCGGACTGGGCCGAGCGGCCCGTAGTTCTGGTGGCGCACGGAGGCTTGATCGCGGCACTGACAGCGGCATTGCTCGACCTACCCGTCGATCGCTGGGCCGTCCTCGGCGGATTGGGAAACACCAGTTGGGTGCAACTCAGCGGACACGGCGACGTCAAGTCGATCGAGTGGCGACTCGACGTATGGAATGCTTCTGCGAGTGTCGCAAATGACGTCCTCTGAAAGTGCCGACGGGCAGCGCCCCGTCCTCCTCGTGCTCGCGGATTCGCTGTCGTATTTCGGCCCCAAGGGCGGCCTCGCGGCAGATCATCCACGCATCTGGCCCAACATCGTGGCCGACGAACTCGGCTGGGACGTCGAGTTGGTCGCCCGTATCGGCTGGACGTGCCGCGACGCGTGGTGGGCACTGACTCAGGATCCTCGTGTGTGGGCGGCGGTGCCGCGGGCCGGCGCCGTCGTGTTCGCGGTCGGCGGTATGGACTCGCTACCGTCCCCATTGCCTACCGCGCTCCGCGAGACCATCCGCTACGTTCGTCCTCCGGCGCTTCGACGCGTGGTGCGCGAGGGTTATCAGTGGCTGCAGCCGCGGCTTGCACCTCTGGGCCGCCCGGTCGCACTTCCGCCCAAGCTGAGCGTCGAGTATTTGGAAAGCTCGCGAAATGCGTTGGAGTACATGCGGCCGGAACTGCCGATGATCGCGACCCTGCCGTCGGTGCACCGCAGCGATGCCTACGCGAGCGTGCACGCCGGACGACCTGCCGCGGTGTCCGCGATCACCGAGTGGGCTACGGAGAAAGACGTTCCCGTAGTCGATCTCGCGGATGCAGTGCGTGACAACGTCTTTTCCGAGAACGGCAACCCCGACGGTATTCACTGGGGTTGGGACGGTCATGTCGGTGTAGCCCGCGCGATGATCGCTGCGATTCGCGGGGTGGAGTCGAAGAAAGTGGTTTCGCCGCAACTGGTATCACCGCCGAGCGAAGTCGGGTAGCAGAATGCCGGTCGTCGTCGTCACGGATTCCTCCGCCTGCATCCCGCAGGAGTCGGCCGACGCATGTGGGATTCAGGTGGTTCCGCTCCATGTGCTCCGTGACGGCTGCGACTTGCGTGAGGGTGTCGACGCAATGCCGAGCGACCTGTCAGGAGTGACAACGGCCGGAGCGTCGCCCGCCGAGTTGTCCGAAGCGTATGCACGCGCCCTGGACATGAGCGACGGTGACGGCGTTCTCGCCGTGCACATTTCACGGCAACTCTCGGGAACGTGGGAAGCCGGACGAGTCGCAGCCCAGGAGTTCGGAGGAGCCGTCCGGATCGTCGATTCGCAGTCGGCCGGAATGGGTTTGGGCTATCCCGCTCTCGAAGCTGCGCGCTTGGCCGAGAAGGGCGCGTCACTCGAAGAGGCGTACGGCCGGGCGGTCGACGTCGCGAGTCGTGGGCGCTGCTACATCGTCGTCGACAAACTTGATCAATTGCGTCGGGGCGGACGAATCGGAACCGCAGCCGCGTTGTTGGGTACTGCATTGGCGATGAAGCCGATCCTGCATCTGGTGGATGGCAAGCTCGTGCTCGGTGAAAAAACACGTACGACCACCAAAGCGCTTGCACGCTTGGTGGATTCGGCAGTCGAGCGCGCCGGTCTCGGCCGCGTGGCGATAGCCGTGCATCACATGCGAGCGCGAGAGCGTGCCGACGCGATAGCGGAACAGTTGGCCGAGCGCATTCCCGATGTGGCGGAATCCGTGGTCACCGACTTCAGTGCGGTTATCGGAGCGCACGTCGGTGTCGGCGCGATCGGTGTTGTCGTGTGTCCGCTGCCGGAGATCGACAGCGCGGTGGACGCGAACACCTGATCGTTTCTCCACAATCCGCGAGTTCTCCACAGATTGAAATTGCTCGTCTTCGGCGGCATGGTCTCTCGTTAGCGTCCAGTCATGAGGATCAGCGAGGAGCGCGAGCGGGCGCGTGATCGCCTCGCGGCGATGGACGGGAACTACCGGCAGCGACAGGCCGTCGACGACTTCGAGGATTCAGCGTCTTTCGAGAGGTCCCCGCAGCCATTCGAGAGGTCCCCCGAGTGGCTTCAGGACTTCGACGAAGACGAATACGAGGCTCAACCCGACTCGTCACGGTTCGATCGGCTGCCCGAGCGCTGGCGCGGTACACGTTGGCGCCCGAGCCGATCGGCGACCTGGGTGTTGGCGATCGTTGCAGTTCTGGCCACGGCAATCGGCTTGTTCACGGTGTGGTGGGATTCTCCGAGTTTGCAGGCGGTCCCACCGTTGCCCTCGCCCCAGAATGTCACGGAGCAGAATGTCACGGCGCAGAATGTCACTGCCGACGATGGTGAATCAGCCAGTCCCGTACCGACCGGCGTCGTAGCGGAGCAGCCGCCTGAGGCTTTGGTGGTCAGTGTCGTCGGACTCGTGCGCACGCCTGGGCTCGTCAACCTACATTCGGGCTCGCGCATCGCCGACGCGCTCGCTGCGGCAGGTGGAGTGCTCGAGGGCGCAGAGACGGTGGGCCTGAATCTGGCACAGAAGCTTGCCGATGGTGATCAGATCGTGGTGGGGGCCGCCGATCAGTCCGGTGGTGTTTCAGCGAGTTCGAGTACCACTGCGGGAGGGACCGGCCCCGCCGCCGCGGGGGAATCCGGCGGGGCTGGTCTGGTGAACCTCAACACCGCTACCGAGGCCGAACTGGATGACCTTCCCGGGGTAGGGCCGGTAACGGCTGCGGCGATCATCTCCTGGCGAACTTCCAACGGAAAATTCACGGACATAGAACAATTGGGGGAAGTCGACGGGATCGGCCCGGCAAGGGTGGCCAAACTGCGAGTGCTGGTATCGGTGTGAACGAACCGGAAGTCTCGCCGGTCCTCGACGCTCGACTGCTACCGTCGGCCGTCGCAGTGTGGGGGAGCAGTGCGGTGGGGATCCTGTTCGGCGCGGTCGCCGCGTGGGTACTGGCGGTGGCATGCGCTATTCCAGCGGCAATCCTCACTTACGCGGTTGTGCGCCGGACATCAGCGGTGTGGGTACGAATCATGTTGGTTGCATTGCTGTTCGGTGCCGGATGCAGTGTCGTCAGCGGGTGGCGGGCGTCCGAGGTCGAGGGGCACCCACTGACCCGGGCTGCCTTCGAAGGAGCGTGGGTGAGTGTCGAAGTGGAACCCGCGGAGGATCCGCACGCAGTCTCTGGCGCGGCGGGTCAAGGTCAGATTTTCTTCAGGGCAACCGTCAATTCGGTGACTACCCAGAATCACAGGTACTCCGGAGGCGGCCTGGTCACCATCCGGGCACCCAGTTCGTCGTGGCTCGAAGTTGTTCCAGGGCAGAGCCTCACGGTTCGCGGCCGGGCGAGTCAGCCATGGCGTAGCGATTCCACACTCGCGGTGATCACGTCCGAAGGGCCTCCCGTCGCGGTGGGAGAAGTGCCCTGGTATCAGCGATGGGCGAGTGTAGTGCGTACTCGTTTCGCCGCTGCGTGCTCGGCTGCGCTCCCGCCGGATCAGGCAGGTCTGCTGCCTGGCCTCGTCGTCGGAGACACATCGGCGTTGTCGCCGGTGGTGAAGGACAACTTCACCGTTGCCGGGCTTTCCCATCTGACCGCGGTGTCCGGCGCCAATATCAGCATTCTGCTCGGGGCGGTTCTGCTGCTGGTCAGAGCCGCGGCGCTCAGTCCGCGCGTCGGTGCTGCTTTGGCGCTGGTAGCCCTCGTTGCGTTTGTTGTCGTCGCGAGGCCGTCGCCGAGTGTTCTGCGCGCCTCGGTGATGGGCCTGATCGGCCTGCTCAGTCTGGTGACCGGTCGACGCAAACAGGCACTGCCTGCTCTTGCCGCAGCCGTCATCGTTCTGGTTGTCGTGATGCCCGAACTTGCCGTCGACTGGGGGTTTGCGCTGTCGACCACGGCCACGGGCGCGTTGGTAATCATTGCTCCGGTGTGGGTGGAGGTGCTTCGTCGACGAGGTTGGCCCCGTTGGTTTTCGGAGATGACAGCCGTCTCGAGTGCTGCGTTTGTCGTGTCTGCGCCACTGGTGGGCGCCATGGCGGGAACCTTCAGTGTGGTTACGATTGCCGCGAACATGGCCGTGGCGCCTGTGATCGGAATCATCACGGTGTTCGGTGCGGTGATTGCCTTGTGTGCGCTGATCTGTCCACCGATCGCGGTGTTCATCACGCCGCTGGTCCGGCCGCCGATGGGGTGGCTGCTGTACGTGTCCGAGCGGGCGGCGGCGCTTCCCGGAGCGTCGGTGGTGGTGCCGTCAGGGCTCATCGGTGCTCTGATCGTCGTGGGCGTCTTACTGGCCGCGGCCCTGACGCTGTGGAATCGGATCTCGAGATGGGTCGTCGGCGTCCTCGTTCTGGGAGTTGTTCTAGCCCTCGTCTTTCAGCACGTGTTCGGCGGTGGTCGTATTGCTCCGGGGTGGGTACTGGTGATGTGCGACGTCGGTCAAGGGGACGGTCTTGTGCTCTCGACTGGAGACGGCAGGGTGATCGTCATCGATGTCGGTCCTGATCCCACGTCGATGGATCGTTGCCTGAACATGTTGGACGTCAACGACATCGCGTTGCTGATGATCAGTCATTTTCACGCCGATCACATCGGTGGATTGGAAGCAGTCCTGAGTGGGCGTTCGGTCGCTGCGGTCGGAGTCGGGTCGATGTTGTTGCCGGAGTCAGGTTTTCGGGCGGTGAAGGATGCGGCCGAATCGCACGGCGTTCCGGTTGTCTCGTTGCGTGCAGGTATGGAGTTGACGTTGGGATCGGTGAACATGGAGGTTCTCGGACCGTTGCTTCCGGCTCCCCGCGATACGGGGGACGGCGCGGACGCCGCCAACGATCAGTCGCTGGTGGTGATGGCACACACGGACGCGGGTCGAATTCTGTTGACGGGCGACGCCGAAGTTGCGGGGGAGAAGGCCATCCTCCGATCGGGTACGGACGTGAAGGCCGATGTGTTGAAGCTGCCCCATCACGGTTCTCGGACCACATCGTCGGCTTTTCTGGAAGCGGTGCGTCCGAGGTTGACGATGATCAGCGTCGGCGACGGCAACAGTTTCGGGCACCCGAATGAGGAGGTTCTCGACGAACTGGTTTCGTTGGGCGGGGCGGTGGTTCGGACCGACGCCGACGGCACCGTCGCTGTGTACGGTGGGGGCGGCGGGTCTGTGTCGATCGTGTCGGTTCCTCGTGGGACCATCTTCGGGTGAGTAATCCGTCTGGAGTCGATCCGCTGCATCTTGTTCTCGGGGACGACGAGTTCCTGATCGACCGCACGGTATCGCAGCTCATCAGAGCCGTCCGCGGTGACCGCGGCCAGGGTATTTCGGATCTCCCGGTGACCAAGATGCGTGCCGGAGACACCAATGCTCCCGAGTTGGCTGAGCTGCTCAGCCCCTCTCTTTTTGCCGAAGACCGTGTGATCGTCCTGGAATCGGCCGCAGAAGCAGGCAAAGATGCCGTAGCTCTTGTTCTCGAGGCGGCGCGTGAGCCGGCAGAAGGCGTCGTTCTGATCGTCGTGCACTCGGGCGGCGGTCGCGCGAAGGCGTTGGCGCCGGCCCTCGAGAAGCTCGGCGCGACGGTTCACAACTGCGGAAAACTGAACAAGAGTCAGCTTGTCGACTTCGTCCGGGGTGAGTTTCGGACCGCAGACGTGAGGGTTGCTCCCGATGCGATCGCCGCGATGATCGAAAGCGTCGGCTCCAACCTTCGCGAACTTGCGTCGGCCTGCTCGCAATTGGCGGCAGATACCGGCGGCAAGATCGACGTGGATGCAGTCCACAAGTACTACTCGGGCAAGGCCGAGGTTTCCGGATTCGATGTGGCCGACAAAGTTATCGTCGGCGATACCCGGGGTGCGCTCGAGGCTCTGCGATGGGCTGACCAGATCGGAACGGCGCACGTACTGCTCGCTGACGCCCTCGCCGATGCAGTCCACACCATCGCGAAGGTCGGCCCGTTTGCACGGGGCGGTGACCCGTTCCGGTTGGCGTCGGATCTCGGGATGCCGCCGTGGAAGGTCAAGAAGGCGATCAAGGAAGTCGGCGGTTGGGATCCCACGTCGATCGGCGCTGCGATGCAGATCGTCGCCGCTCTCAATGCCGACGTGAAGGGCGCCGCAGTCGACTCGTCCTTCGCTCTGGAGATGGCAGTGCGGAAAGTGTGCGCGTTGCGGAAGAACTGAGGACAACATGGCCGATCGCGCGGCCGGCCAGAAGTAGTCCGACGACAGTGGCGGCCGTGGCCTCGGCCACCCGGTAGTCGAGGCGTTTCACGCAGGCTTGCTCCAACTGGGTGTGCGGAATGGCCTGAGGCCGTGTCGTTGGTTCACCAGTCCTGATGTCGGTCACTCGTAGGGAGTCGTTCGGCGCCGGATTCATCACACTGCCGCAGACAATTGTTTCTTGGCCGATGCTGTCTACCGGCACCTTCACGGTGGTGAGAAGCGCTCGTCCAGTGGCGAGAAACGCCAGAATCGCAACGAGTGAACACATCACGCCGAAGAAGATCCAGAATTCGCTCCGTTGCCTGCGCCTCCACCATCCGTAGCTTGCTGCGACTCCGACGACTGCAACCGTCAATGATTCCCACCAACGAGGGATCCCCAGGGCTGCCAATACGCCGAAAGCGACGACCGCCCAGAAGACAGTCGTGAACAACCAGCTACGAGGGCGTTTCCCGTTGACCGCCATCATCAGATGGTCGCAGCCCGATCCACATATTCCGTGCAAGACATGGATGGCGGGTTTTTGCTCTGATCCGATTGAGTACGCAAAATAGCCGCCTGGTCTTTCGACCTGGCGGCTATCGAGACGAACCAGTATGACGGCGAACCGTCACAGTGGAAACGTCAGAGCTTGTTGGCAGCCTGCGAGAGTGCAGACTTCTTGTTGGCAGCCTGGTTGGCGTGAATGACGCCCTTGCTGGCTGCCTTGTCGAGCTTGCGGCTGGTGGAGACGAGGAGCTCGTTGGCCTTGTCCTTGTCACCGGCTGCCGCAGCCTCGCGGAATGAACGGATCGCGGTACGCAGCGAGGACTTCACCGACTGGTTACGGAGTCGGGCCGCCTCGTTGGTACGGATTCGCTTCACCTGGGACTTGATGTTGGCCACGCGTAAAATCCTTGTCGTCTTTAGCTGGTTACGGTCGAGAAAGCTGTGGGCGCACTGATGCACCGACTGGCAAGATTACCAGCCGAGGGCCCAAGAACCCAAACCGTCGCACGTTGCGTCTGTCGAGAAGGGTACACCGAGCGCCCGATTTCTCGCCGCGCTGCCGAATAGCCCCACTTGTAGCAGCATGTTGCCCTATGACGCCGCCGCCTTCGAAAAGTTCGAGTAAAACAGGTTCGACCACCACCCGAGCGCGTCCAGCCGCAGTGTTCGACGGATATTCAGACATCGGTCGCTACGAGTTGGCTTTCGACGAGATGTTCGAGCCCGACGGCTCGGTGCGTGCCCCGTACAAGGGTGTGTACAAAGCGCTGGCGCCGACGAGCAGCGCCGACCTTGCCGCGCGTGCCGACGCACTCGGACGCGCATTCATCGACCAGGGCGTGACGTTCTCGCTGTCCGGGCAGGAGCGACCGTTTCCGTTGGATCTGGTGCCGCGCGTCATCGCCGCGCAGGAGTGGTCGCGGCTGGAAAAGGGCATCAAGCAGCGGGTGAAGGCGCTCGAGCTGTTCCTTGCGGACATTTACGGCGAGCAACGAATCCTGCGCGATCACGTATTGCCGCGCCGCCTGGTGACCTCGTGCGAGCACTTCCACCGTGAAGCAGCCGGCATCGTGCCGCCCAACGGTGTGCGAATCCATGTCGCGGGTATCGACCTGGTCCGAGACGAGGCGGGAGAGTTCCGAGTTCTCGAGGACAATCTGCGATCTCCGTCCGGTGTCTCCTATGTGATGGAAAACCGTCGCACCATGACTCGGGTGTTCCCGGATCTGTTCATGTCCCACAAGGTGCGGGCGGTCGGTGATTACGCAACACACCTACTGAGGGCGCTGCGTGCGGGTGCTGCACTCAACGAAGCGGACCCGACAGTGGTTGTTCTCACACCGGGTATCGCCAATTCCGCCTATTTCGAGCATTCATTGCTCGCTCGTCAGATGGGTGTGGAACTCGTCGAAGGTCGCGACCTGTTCTGCCGCGACAACATGGTGTATATGCGCACGACGGAAGGCGAGCGTCAGGTCGACGTCATCTATCGCCGCATCGACGACGAGTATCTCGACCCGATGCACTTCCGTCCGGATTCGATTCTCGGCGTCGCAGGCCTACTGAATGCTGCGCGAGCAGGCAACGTGGTGATCTCGAGTGCCGTCGGCAACGGAGTCGGTGACGACAAACTCGTCTATACCTATGTTCCGCAGATCATCGACTACTACCTCGGTGAGAAGCCGCTCTTGCAGAACGTCGACACGTTCCGCTGTTGGTTGGACGAGGAGTGCGAGCAAGTCCTCGACCGCGTCGCCGAACTCGTCATCAAGCCGGTGGAAGGGTCCGGCGGCTACGGAATCGTCTTCGGACCGGACGCGAGTCCCAAGGAACTGGCCGCGATCACCCGCAAGATCAAGGCAGACCCGCGCGGGTGGATCGCGCAGCCTCTCGTGCAGCTGTCCACGGTGCCGACCAAGATCGACGACGTTCTCTCGCCGCGCCACGTGGACTTGCGACCCTTTGCCGTCAACGACGGTGAGGACGTGTGGGTGTTGCCCGGCGGCCTGACCAGGGTGGCACTTCCGGAAGGTTCGCTGGTGGTCAACTCGAGCCAGGGCGGCGGAAGCAAGGACACATGGGTGCTCGCCAGCCGCAGCTCGGACGAGGACCCAGAGCTGTCCGGTGAGGAACTGGTGTCCGAGCCCCCGGAATCCGCGGAGCCGGTGCAGGGACCCGAACTGAGCACCTCTCAGCAGCAGCAACAACAGTGAACACCTCAGAAGTGCCCAGCTACCAAGAACTATCAGCGAACGGAGCGTGGTGACCGATGCTTGCTCGCAACGCAGAGTCCCTCTACTGGATCGGCCGCTACGTCGAGCGCGCCGACGACACCGCTCGGATCCTCGACGTCGCCGTCCACCAACTGCTCGACGACGCAACCGTCGACCCGGACCGCACGTCGCGTCTGCTCCTGCGTGTCCTCGGCATCGAAGCGCCGGAGGAGAAGCTCGACGTACGCTCGCTCACCGACCTGGTTGCGTTCAGCCGCAATCAGGTTGGATCGATCGTGGACTCGCTGGCAAGTGCCCGTGAGAATGCTCGCGGAGCACGTGAGGTCACGTCGAGTGAGATGTGGGAGTGCCTGAACACCACGTACAACGGACTGGCGGAGCGTGAACGCGCGTCACGCAGGCTGGGGCCACACGAGTTCTTCCGTTATGTGGAGGAACGCGCAGCGATGTTCGCGGGGCTGGCGGATTCCACGCTCAGCCGCGACGACGGTTACCGGTTCCTTCTGCTGGGCAGGTCGATCGAACGTGTCGACATGATTGTGCGGATGCTCCTGGCGCGCGCCGGTGACCGCCCGTCGTCGCCGGCGTGGGTCAGTGTTCTTCGCTCGGCAGGCGCACATGACACGTATCTGCGTACGTATCGCGGAGCGCTCGACGCCAACCGCGTCGTCGAGTTCATCTTGTTGGACAGACTCTTTCCGCGCTCGGTGTTCCACTCGATCAGGCAGGCCGAGAAGTGCCTGCAGGAACTCGACCCGCAGCCGGGCAGTCGCGTCGGAATCCGGGCGGAGGCGCCGCGGCTTCTCGGCCGCGCACGCAGCGAACTGGAGTTTCTGCCGCAGGGCGTGTTGCTCGAAGATCTGCAAGGACGGTTGCTCGGTTGGCAGGAGACCTGTCGCGAACTGGGTGAGGCGATTGCATTGCAGTACTTCCACGCTGCGCCGTGGGTCGCGTGGACGGATGCCGGCGCCGCGTATGCGGAGTCGACGGTGGAGGGAGAGCTGTGAGCTGGCGAATGAGGGTCGTGCACACCACGGGATATGCGTACGACGCCCCGGTGACGTCGTCGTACAACGAAGCGCGATTGACACCCCGCGGCGACACCAGGCAGACGGTGATCCTCACGCGCGTCGAAACCCAGCCGGCAACGCGTTCCTATCGGTACACCGATTACTGGGGCACCGCGGTGACCGCCTTCGACTTGCACGCCCCGCATACGGAGCTGGAAGTGACCGGACTGTCGGTGGTGGAGACGGAACCGTTTGTTCAACCCGAGGAAACCGTCGACTGGGATGAATTGTCGGGAAACGCGATTAAAGATCGATTCAACGAACAACTGAGTTTCACGAGATATGTTCCGCGTGATCGTAAGCTGGCGACAATTGCCAAGGAATTGCGCAAAGATAAATCACCTGAAGATGCAGTAGTGGCTGCGTCGCAATGGGTTTACGGTGAAATGTCATATGTTCCGGGTACGACCGGAGTGCATACGTCGGCGGTCGAGGCCTGGTCGGCCAGGAAAGGCGTCTGCCAGGATTATGCGCATCTGACCTTGGTGTTGCTTCGAACGATGGGCATTCCCTGTCGGTACGTTTCCGGCTATCTCCACCCCAAACGTGATGCGGCAGTCGGGGACACGGTGGTCGGGGAATCGCACGCGTGGATCGAAGCGTGGACCGGCGCGTGGTGGGGATATGACCCGACCAATGCGATAGCTGTGAATGAACAGCATGTCTCGGTCGGAATAGGAAGGGACTATTCGGATGTGCCGCCTTTGAAGGGAATCTTTTCCGGTGGACGCTCCACAGATCTCGAAGTTGTTGTGGAGATCACCAGGCTTGCGTAAAGTCCGGCAAATCTAGGCGCGTGAGCATTACTACCGTTCGATGAGAAGAAGGTGGGAATATGTCTCCAACTGCACAGGAATTGACTGAGATCGAACCGATCTCGGATGTGAAGAAGTATGCGGCCGAAGCGGTGGGGACATTTGTGCTCGTGTTCTCCGCGGTCGGAACTGCCGTCTTCGCAGGTGCGAAAGTCGGCAATCTCGGAGTTGCCTTCGCATTCGGCTTGACCCTGCTGTTCCTCGTATATGCGATCGGACCGATTTCCGGTTGCCACGTCAACCCAGCCGTGACTCTCGGCCAATTCGTGATCGGGCGCATCTCGGCCGTCAATGCGGCGATTTACGTTGTCGCGCAAGTGATCGGCGGCTTGGTCGCCGGCGTCGTGATCTACACGGTGGCCAACAGTCTCCCGGCGTACAACCGGGCCGCAGACGGCCTCGGCGCAAACGGTTGGGGCGCACACAGTCCGTCGGCCGAGAAGAATCTTCTCGGACAGGTGGTTTCCGACGGTTACGGCATCGGTGCCGCGATGATCATCGAGATTCTCCTGACCGCTCTGCTCGTGTTCGTGGTTCTCGCGTCGACCGACCAGATCTCCGACGTGCCGCTCGCCGGGGTGTCCATCGGCTTCACCCTGGCCGTCATTCACCTGATCTCGATCCCGATCGACAACACCTCCGTCAACCCCGCTCGAAGCCTCGCTGTCGCGCCGTTCCAGGACGGTGCACTCGGTCAGGTGTGGTTGTTCATCGTGTTCCCGCTGATCGGCGGTGCACTCGGTGCACTCATCTATCGAGCACTCTTCGGACGGTTCAACCGTCTGGACAGCTGATCGATACTGTTTCCATCGTTCGGGTCGGCTTCAGCTCCAGCTGAAGTCGGCCCGAAGTTTTGCCGCGACCGCGTCGAACTTCTTGTGATCCATGACGGCGCCCTCGCGCCGAATCCCGCTCTCGGGAACGTCGAGCACCCGGTCGAGCCGGACCCAGCTGGGCCTTCCCTCGCCGTCCCACGGGCCCGAACCGATTGCGAGCCAATCACGCTCGCCTTCGCGTTTGCTCTGCGAGGACAGCATCAAACCGAGCAGCGTGTTGCCGTCACGGCCGACAACCAGCACCGGGCGGTCTTTGCCCTGGGTCGGATCCTCCTCGTAGGCAACCCAGGTCCAGACGATCTCGCCCGGATCGGCCTTGCCGTCGAGGTCGGGGGAGTACTCGACCTTGCGGGCGCGATGTGCGGTCGGAGACGTCCGCGCGGCGATCGGCCGGCCGGACGGACCCGGCTTCGAGGCAGACGACTGAGACGTGGACGACTGCAACTGGCGCAGCAACGCAGGGCCCTTCTCCACCGCGAGGGCGCCGAGGGTTCTGCCGATCTGCTTCCACATGCTTGCCATAGCGTTCGAGCATAATCACCCACCCGTGGGAACCCCTGGTACGGCGGCGCCGAGACTTGGATATCCTGAGGGTTGACAGTGGCCCGGATCCGGGCCGGTGCCGGTCCGACTAAGGGGTCTCCCATCAGCAGCTTCGCCGACAAGACGTTCACGGATCCTGCGCAGATCCGGAACTTCTGCATCATCGCGCACATCGACCACGGTAAGTCGACGCTGGCAGATCGCATGCTTCAGCTCACCGGCGTGGTCGAAGAGCGGGCGATGCGTGCGCAGTACCTGGACCGCATGGACATCGAGCGTGAACGCGGCATCACCATCAAGGCCCAGAACGTTCGTCTGCCCTGGATCGTCGACGGCGAAGAGTTCGTCCTCCACCTCATCGACACACCCGGCCACGTCGACTTCACGTACGAGGTCTCCCGCGCGCTCGAAGCATGTGAGGGCGCAATTCTGCTGGTCGACGCAGCTCAGGGCATCGAAGCTCAGACGCTGGCCAATCTGTACCTGGCGATGGAGAAAGATCTCAAGATCATTCCCGTCCTCAACAAGATCGACCTCCCGGCCGCGGATCCCGACCGCTATGCCGAAGAGATTGCGCACATCACCGGCTGCGAGCCAGGCGATGTCCTGCGCGTCTCGGGCAAGACCGGCATGGGCGTCAAGGAACTGCTCGACGAGGTGATCAAGCAGGTACCTGCACCCGTCGGCGATGCAGACGGCCCCGCCCGCGCGATGATCTTCGACTCCGTTTACGACGCGTACCGCGGCGTGGTCACCTACGTGCGTGTGGTCGACGGTCGGATCCGTCCCCGCGAGAAGATCACGATGATGTCCACGGGCACCACACACGAACTGCTCGAGGTCGGCATCATCTCGCCCGAGCCGAAGGCCAGTATCGGTCTGGGCGTCGGCGAGGTGGGCTACCTCATCACGGGTGTGAAGGACGTCCGCCAGTCGCGCGTCGGTGACACCGTCACCACAACCCGCAACGGCGCGACCGAACCGCTGGTCGGCTATCGCGATCCGAAGCCGATGGTCTATTCCGGTCTCTACCCGATGGACGGCTCGGACTACCCGGTGCTGCGCGACGCTCTCGACAAGCTCCGTCTCAACGACGCCGCCCTGGCGTACGAACCGGAGACGTCGGTTGCCCTCGGATTCGGCTTCCGCTGCGGCTTCCTCGGCCTGCTGCACATGGAGATCACCCGCGACCGTCTCGAACGTGAGTTCGGCCTCGAACTGATTTCCACTGCGCCCAACGTCGTCTACCGCGTCGTGATGGAGGACGGGGCCGAGGTCATCGTCACCAACCCGTCGTACTGGCCGGAAGGCAAGGTTCGCGAGGTCTACGAGCCGGTCGCCAAGTGCACCGTCATCGCCCCGAGCGAGTACGTCGGCGCCATCATGGAGTTGTGCCAGTCCCGACGCGGTGAGCTCGGCGGCATGGACTACCTCTCCGAGACTCGCGTCGAACTGCGCTACGAACTGCCCATGGGCGAGATCATGTTCGACTTCTTCGACGCCCTCAAGTCCCGCACCAAGGGATACGCCAGCCTCGATTACGAGGAGGCCGGCGAGCAGCAGGCCGACCTGGTGAAGGTCGACATCCTTCTGCAGGGTGAGGCCGTCGACGCGTTCTCGTCAATCGTGCACCGCTCCAACGCCGGGGCTTACGGCGGACGCATGACGTCGAAGCTTCGTGAGCTGATTCCTCGCCAGCAGTTCGAGGTTCCGATTCAGGCCGCGATCGGCGCGAAGATCATCTCGCGCGAGAACATTCGCGCAATCCGCAAGGACGTTCTTGCCAAGTGCTACGGCGGCGACATCAGCCGTAAGCGCAAGCTGCTCGAGAAGCAGAAGGAAGGCAAGAAGCGCATGAAGACCATCGGTCGCGTCGAGGTGCCGCAGGAAGCATTCGTGGCGGCCCTGACGTCGGAATCGGTCGGCGAGAAGCCCAAGAAGTAGGAGCGCATGGTCACCACCTGGTTGTCCCGAGAGTTCGGAGTCGAAATCCCGGTTCTCGGGGCGCCCATGGGTGGTCGCGCGGGCGGCGCGCTCGCCGGAGCTGTATCGGCGGCCGGTGGGTTGGGTCTGCTTGGCGCGGCCCGGTACAACACACCGGAGTGGATCGAGGCCGAAGCCGAAGTGGCCCGCTCGATCGGCGGAAAATTCGGCGTCGGCCTGATGACGTGGTCGCTGCCCGAGAACGAGTTGATGCTCGACGCTGCGATTGCCGTCGAGCCGACCATGATCACCTTGTCGTTCGGTGATCCCGCCGCGTATGTCGGACGAATCCACGATGCGGGCATTCCCGTTGTGTCACAGATCAATACGCTCGAGGACCTTCGTATTGTCGAGGCCGCAGGTGTCGACGCTGTGATCGCGCAAGGCGGTGAGGCAGGCGGCCATACGGGCCGAATCGGAACCTTGCCGCTGCTGCAGGAGATCCTCGAAGCGACGTCACTTCCGGTGCTGGCAGCCGGCGGAATCGGAACCGGACGCGGTTTGGCCGCCGTCCTGGCAGCCGGTGGCGAAGGCGTGATGATCGGAACGGCGCTGCTCGCCAGCCCGGAGACGGTCGGGCCGGACTATGCCCGCGACCGCGTCGTCGAAGCCGGAAGTGCGGACACGATTTACACCTCGGTATTCGACCGAGCGCGCAGTCAACCGTGGCCGCAGCGGTGGGGTGGCCGCGCGGTGGCCAACGAGTTCACTGCCGCGTGGCACGGAGTCGACGCCGACGAGAAAACGCTGGCACAGGCGTACGACCCGTCGGATCCGCACAGCGGAGTCGTCTATGCCGGAGAAGCTGTCGGACTCGTGCACGGAACCCATCCGGCCGGCGATGTGGTTCGACGCATCGGCGCGGATGCGGAGCGTCTGCTCTCTCGTTTCGCCTGAAAGCAAGGTCGGACACAGCCGGGTCCCATATGAGAAGGTAAGCCTCTACTAACTAGTGGAGGAGTATTTTCGTGCGTGCGATGAAGTTCTCGGCGGTGGCTCTCTTGGGAGCACTGGTCGTAGGTATCAGTGGATGTTCGTCCTCGGACGCCGACGAGATCGCGGACGGTCGGGTCACCACGATCGACCACAAGTTCGGCGCCACCACGATCAACGGGACGCCGACGCGTATCGTCGCGGCCGACACCCAGTGGCTCGACGCTCTGCTCGAACTCGGAATCCAGCCGGTGGGGTACCTGGCTGCCGGCCCGATGGGCGACGAGCGTGGCCTGTTCCCGTGGGAGAGCGGCGTGGACGCGTCGGCGAAGGAACTTGATCGCTCGGCGATCCAGCAGTTCGGTGTCCCGCTCAAAGCTGAAGAAATTGCAGCATTGGATCCCGATCTGATTCTCGGCGGGTTCTCCGTCGCCGATCAAGACGATTTCGACCAGTTGAGCAAGATCGCTCCGACAATTGCCGGTCTGTCCGACGTCCAGGTCGATCCGTGGCAGGACCAGGTCGAGATTCTCGGTCGAGTTCTCGACAAGGAGTCGCGCGCCGACGAGATCGTCGAGGCGACAAGCGGGCAGATCGATGCGCTCGCGCAGCGGCTGCCAGGCCTGAAGGGCAAGACGGCGCTTCTGTCGCAGTACGTCTTCCCGACGTCGCAGTTGGTGATCGTCGCCGATCCCAAGGACGGCGCATCGGGATTGTTCACTAGCCTGGGAATGTCGTTGCCGCCCAAGCTCGTCGAAGAGGCGGGCGTTACCGGTGGCCGGCTGATGCTCAGCCCTGAACGGGTCGACGCTCTGAGCGCCGACGTCGTGGTGTTACTGCCGAACGGCGGAACGCTGGAAGACATGATGAAGCTGCCGGGGTTCGCCGACCTACCCGCAGTCAAGAGTGGCGGTCTGGCGATCGTCGACTATCCGACAGTTGCCGGGTTGAACACTCCGTCGTCGCTGTCGCTGAAGTACTCGCTCGAATCGATCACGCCGCAGCTCGAAGCGGTGGCCGGCTAGCATTGCTGTGCGCCTTTATTAACCGCGGGCGGTTAATAAAGGCGCACAGCAGGGGGTCTAGGTCGCGTTGTGCGCGGGCTGGAAAGCTCCGGCTTCGGCAGCTTCCTCGGCGCGGATCACGTGGACCACCGCGTTGATCAGCGCCAGGTGTGTGAACGCCTGCGGGAAGTTGCCCAGATGGCGACCGGTGTGGGCGTCGATCTCTTCGGCGTACAGCTTGAGCGGGCTCGCGAACCCGAGCAGACGCTCGCAGAGATGCTTTGCCCGATCCAGTTCGCCGATCTCGACGAGGGCGGAGACGAGCCAGAAGGAACAGATGGTGAACGTGCCCTCCTCTCCGCTCAATCCGTCGTCGGTGGTGTCGACGCGATAGCGCAGGACCAACCCCTCCTCGGTGAGCTCGTCGGCGATCGCCAGTACCGTTGCCCGGATGCGCGGATCGTCGGCCGGCAGGAAGCGCAGCAGCGGTGCCAACAAGAGCGACGCGTCGAGTGAATCGTGGCCGTACCGCTGCGTCAGAACTCCACGCGAGTCGACTCCGTGCGCGAGGATGTCGGCCTTGATCTCGTCCGCGATGGCCGTCCATTGCTGCGCAAAGCTCTTCTCGCCCTGCATCTCCGCCAGCTTGGCGCCGCGATCGAGTGCGACCCAGCACATGATCTTCGACGACGTGAAGTGCTGTGGTTCACCGCGCACCTCCCAGATCCCACGGTCGGGTTGGCGCCAGTGCTTGATCGCTTCTTCGACCTGCTTCTTGAGTAGCGGCCACAGCGCTTCGGGGACACGCTCGCGGGTGCGGATGTGGAGATACACCGAGTCGAGCATGGTGCCCCAGATGTCGTGCTGCTGTTGATCGAATGCGCCGTTGCCGATGCGCACCGGACGGGCACCGTCGTATCCGGAGAGATGGTTGAGTTCGGATTCCTCGAGTGTGCGCTCGCCGCCGATGCCGTACATCACCTGCAAGGGATGCGGCTGACCGTTGTCCGAACTCGACACGTCGTAGATGAAGTTGAAGAAGTCGTTGGCCTCACGGTCCAACCCGAGCGTGTAGAGGCCCCACAGTGCAAAAGTAGAGTCGCGAACCCATGCGTAGCGGTAGTCCCAGTTACGTTCTCCGCCTGGTGTTTCCGGTAGCGATGTTGTCGAAGCCGCGAGCAAGGCTCCGGTCGGTGCGTAGGTGAGCCCCTTGAGTGTGAGCGCACTGCGCTGCAGGTATCCGCGCCACGGGTGATCGGGGAACTTGCCGATCGTCACCCACTCGCGCCACGACTTGGACGTCTGCCACATCTTGTCGGCGGCCTCGTCGAACGTCTGCGGCGCGGGAAGATCCGACCACGAGAGCGCGACGTACACGTTGTCGCCTTCGACCAGTCGCGTCCGGGCCCGTGCCTCACGACCTTCCAGGCCCAGTCGTAGGTCGGTGGTCAAGCGCAGAGTTGGGTGGTCTCCGGGCTTGGCGGAGCGACACGTTGCCGTTGCTTCCTCGTAGACCTTTCCGGTGTACTCCCAATTCGCCGTGCCGCGGTGATAGTCGAACGCGGGCTCGCAGCTCATCTCGAGTTCAACGGTGCCGCTGACGCATTTGACCGTACGGAGAAGGGTGTGTTCGGCATCCCAGTCTGTGGGTGTGCGCTTGTGGGTGTTCGATCGCTTGTCGACGTTGTGCCAAGGACCGAGGACCAAGGCGTCGCGTACGACGAGCCAGCCGGTCTCGGTCTGCCAGGTGGTCTCGAGAATGAGTCCACCCGGCAGATAGCGTCGGGCGGCCGGGACGTTCTGGCCGTACGGGCCGATGCGGAAATGGCCTGCGCTGCGGTCGAGGATGGCACCGAACACGCTGGGGGAGTCCGGGCGGGGAACGCACATCCACTCGACAGATCCGTTACGGGCAATCAGGCACGAGGTTTCGCAATCGGAAAGAAACGCGTAGTCGTCGATAGGGGGAAAGTTGCTTCGATGGTGACCCGTGGAGGCGGGAGGAATCGTCTGCACCACTTCGTCGTCAGCACTCATTCGGCCATCATCCGGCCAGAATCGACACACGTCCAATCCACACGCTGTCGGGACCGTATCGTCCGAAGGATAGGGTGTTGGCGTGGATCGGATAGCGGATTGGTGGGACAGCTTCGAGCTGTGGATGGCGGGGCTCCCGTTCATCCCGCAGGTCGCGTTGGTCCTGATCGTCGTCGTTCCGCTGTGCCGCCTGGTGGCCATCGGTCTAGATCGCGCGTTGGCCGCCGTTCTCGCTCTGCCGCTCTTCGGCTGGTTGCGTAGGAATTCTCGAGAAGTAGAGGAAAGCTGATGCCCCGCTCACGGGTCACTCTCGCCCTGATAGCCCTGATTCTCCTCGTGATCGTCGCGTGGCTTCTCACCCGTTAGTTCTCCCGATTAGAGCGGGCGCCGGTGCTCTGCTAAAGTCCACCGCGTGTCCGAAGCAACAGCTCCCGTAATCCGCCACCAGTTGGCGTTGATTGCTGTCGGCATGCTCGACGTCGCTGACGTCGCCTGTTGTTGATTTCCTGAGTTCGACCTCTCCGGTGGTGCTGCGCACCCCACTCGAACTTCTCTGCGCGTAACTCGCGCCCCCGATTCAGGGCTCATTGCCCGTCGGCTCTCCATGTCTGAACATCCCGATGGAATCAGCCCCAGAGGTCTCGGACTTGTCGTTTGACCAACCCTCGTTTGTCAGTCCTTTCAGGAAGGTATCTGCAATGAAACGCCGTTCCCGCACACTTCTCACTGCTATCGCGACCATGGGGGCCGTGGTACTCACAGCGTGCAGTGGTGGCTCGAGCGACACCGTGGGTGGTGACAGCGCCGCCAGCGACGGTAGCGCCGGCACGATCAACCTGTTCGCCTACGCCGTGCCGAAGCCCGGCTTCGACAAGCTCACCGCAGCCTTCCAGGCGACAGACGAGGGCAAGAACGTCAACTTCAATCCTTCGTACGGCGCCTCGGGCGACCAGTCGCGCAAGGTGAAGGACGGCGCCGAGGCAGACTTCGTCAACTTCTCCGTCGAGCCCGACATCACCCGCCTGGTCGATGCCGGTCTGGTAGATCAGAACTGGAACCAGGACGCCTACAACGGAATTCCGTTCGGATCGGTAGTCACCATCGTGACGCGTCCGGGGAACCCGAAGGGCATCAAGGACTGGGACGACCTGCTTCAGCCCGGCCTCGAGGTCGTCACGCCGAACCCGTTCAGCTCCGGCTCGGCCAAGTGGAACCTCTTGGCGCCGTACGCCGCCAAGAGCGACGGTGGCAAGAACCCGCAGGCGGGTCTCGACTACGTCACCGCCTTGGTCAACGATCACGTCAAGATCCAGCCCAAGTCGGGACGCGAGGCTTCGGAAGCCTTCCTGCAGGGCAGCGGTGACGTTCTGATCAGCTACGAGAACGAGGCACTGTTCATCGAAGGCAACGGCGACCCGGTCGAGCACGTCACCCCGCCCACGACCTTCAAGATCGAGAACCCGGTTGCCGTGATCTCGAACAGCAAGGTCCTCGACAAGGCGACCGCGTTCAAGGACTACCTGTACACGACCGAGGGTCAGACGCTCTGGGCCGAAGCAGGATTCCGTCCCGTTGATCCCGCCGTCGCTGCCAAGTTCACCGACAAGTTCCCCGAGCCGACCAAGCTGTGGACCATCGCAGACCTCGGCGGCTGGAAGGCCGTGGACAGCGCTCTGTTCACCAAGGACACCGGTTCGATCGCAGTGATCTACGACAACGCGACCAAGTAAGACTGACGTGACTGACACTATTGACCCCACCCCCGTGGCTCGTCGGCGAAAACTCGCGCGGGTCACGGGGAGTGTGGGGCCGCTCGGAATCGGAGTGGCCACCCTGTGGCTCTCCGTGATCGTTCTGCTTCCGCTCGCCGCGTTGACCGCCACCGCGTTCGACGAGGGGATCTCCGGATTCTGGGACGCCATCACCGCACCCGTCGCCTTGGCGTCGTTGCGCGTGAC
Source organism: Rhodococcus sp. MS13 (assembly GCF_013277835.1). NCBI lineage: Bacteria > Bacillati > Actinomycetota > Actinomycetes > Mycobacteriales > Nocardiaceae > Rhodococcus > Rhodococcus sp. MS13. The sequence goes on along the minus strand of NZ_VBTL01000001.1, from coordinate 389,146 downwards.
GTTGTTGGTCTCGGTGATCGTGGCATTGATCAACGTCGTGATGGGCACGATCATCGCGTGGGTGCTGGTCCGGGACGACTTCCCGGGCAAGCGCATCGTCAACTCGATGATCGATCTGCCGTTCGCGCTACCCACCATCGTGGCGTCGATCGTGCTGCTGTCTCTCTACGGCCCGCAGTCACCGATCGACATCCACCTCAATGCAACCCAGCCCGGACTGATCGTGGCATTGGCCTTCGTGACCTTGCCGTTCGTGGTTCGCTCGGTGCAGCCGGTGCTGATGGAGGTCGACCGCGAAGTCGAGGAAGCCGCTGCATCGTTGGGGGCTTCCAACTGGACGATCTTTCGTTCCGTCGTTCTTCCGACGCTGGCGCCTGCCGTCATCTCCGGCGCGGGGCTCGCATTCGCCCGAGCGATCGGTGAATACGGCTCGGTCGTTCTGATCGGCGGCAATATCCCACGCGTGACACAGATGACGTCGCAGTACATTCAGCAGCAGATCGAGATCGATCGTCCGACCAACGCCGCTGCCGTCTCGGTAGCGTTGCTGGCCATCGCATTCGTGACGCTGTTCGTCCTGCGAATCTTCGCCTCGCGGGGACAGCGACGTGAGGAGAGTTCCCGATGAACGTGTCCAGAGGATCGAAGATCGGTCTGCGGACCATCGCTCTCGTCTACCTGTTCGTGTTGTTGGTCGTGCCGATCGGTGTGATCCTGACGCGAACGTTCGAGAACGGAATCGGCCCGTTCCTCGAATCGATCACGACACCGGCAGCGATCTCCGCGCTGAATCTTTCGCTGATCATCGTGGCGATCGTGGTCCCGATCAACGTCGTGTTCGGTGTTGTCACGGCTCTGGCACTCGTGCGTGGGCGTTTCCCGGGGCGGGGCGTACTGCAGTCGGTGGTCGACCTGCCCTTCGCAGTCTCGCCCGTCGTCGTCGGCGTGTCGTTGATTCTTCTGTGGGGTGCCAACGGTTGGTTCGGCGGCATCGAATCGTTGGGGTTCAAGGTCATCTTCGGGTTGCCAGGCATGGTGATCGCGACGATTTTCGTGACGCTGCCCTTCGTCGTCCGGGAAGTCGAACCCGTACTTCACGAGATCGGCGACGAGCAGGAACAAGCGGCCGCGACGCTCGGTGCCTCGGGTTGGCAGACGTTCTGGCGGATCACCTTGCCCGCGATCCGTTGGGGCTTGACGTACGGAATCGTGTTGACGGTGGCGCGTTCGCTCGGTGAATTCGGCGCAGTCATCATGGTCTCTTCCGGTTTCCCTGGGGTATCCCAGACACTGACATTGCTGGTGCATTCGCGATACATCGACGACCACAACACTTTTGGTGCGTATTCGGCGGCAACGCTGCTGATGGGCATCGCCATCATTGTCCTGTTGCTGATGACGCTGCTGGACCGTAAGAGGAGCACCACATGATCACAGTGACCGGGGCCCGCAAGAACTACGGTGACTTCGCGGCGCTCGACGACGTGACGGTCAACATTCCCTCGGGTTCGTTGACGGCATTGCTCGGGCCAAGTGGCTCGGGAAAGTCGACGTTGCTGCGTTCGATCGCAGGGCTCGAAGAGCTCGATTCGGGAACCATCACCATCGCAGGCAAGGACGTCACCGGCGTCTCGCCGCAGAAGCGTGACATCGGTTTCGTGTTCCAGCACTACGCAGCGTTCAAGCACATGACGGTGCGAGACAACGTGGCGTTCGGGCTCAAGATCCGCAAGCGCCCGAAGCCGGAGATCGAGAAGAAGGTCAACGAACTTCTCGAGATCGTCGGCCTCGACGGCTTTCAGCATCGGTACCCCGCGCAGCTGTCCGGCGGTCAACGTCAGCGCATGGCGTTGGCGCGCGCTCTGGCGGTGGATCCGCAGGTGCTCCTGCTCGACGAGCCCTTCGGCGCCCTCGACGCGAAGGTCCGTGCCGACCTGCGCACGTGGTTGCGCCGCCTGCATGACGAGGTGCACGTCACCACCGTCCTGGTCACACACGACCAGGAAGAGGCTCTCGACGTCGCCGACCGCATCGCGGTGCTGAACAAGGGGCGGATCGAGCAGATCGGTGAACCTGCCGACCTGTACGACCGCCCGTCCAACGACTTCGTGATGTCCTTCCTCGGATCCGTCGCGAAGCTCAACGGGCAGTTGGTCCGTCCGCATGACATCCGTCTCGGCCGCGATCCGAGCATGGCTCTCGCTCAGGAGTCCGGAACGGCCGAGTCCCTCGGCGTCACACGCGCAACCGTCGAGCGCGTCGTGTATCTCGGCTTCGAGGTTCGAGTCGACCTGCGCAACGAGGCAACCGGTGAGTTGTTCTCGGCTCAGGTCACCCGCGGTGACAGTGCAGCTCTGCACCTCGAGGCGGGGGAGACGGTCTACGCCCGGGCTACCCGGGTGCCGGATCTGCCGGAGACTCCGGTGGTGACGCCGGAGCAGGAGCCGGTGACGGTGAGCGTCGTCGGCCAGGTATGACCCGCTAGCCCTGTTTGACCTGTTTCACCCCCACTCCTGTTTGAGCGAACGGCACTTTCGGCCTCCTGATAGCGCCGAAAGTGCCGTTCGCTCAGAGGTGGGGGTCGGGCAACAGCGAGACGAGTTCAGCCCTCTCGGCAGACGAGGACCGGGCATTGGGCGTGGTGGATGAGGCTCTGACTGGTCGATCCGACTATCGACGCCATGAACGGGCTGCGGCCGTGGCTACCGACGACTACGAGTTGCGCTTCCGCCGAGTGCTCGAGCAGTGCCTTCATCGGTCCGCTGCGCTGGACACTCCGGGTGACTTCGACATCGGGGTACTTCTCCGTCCAGCCGGCGAGGCACTCGGACAGCAGAGCGTGCTCATGCTGTTCGTACGGTCCCCAGTCGACGAAGCGCCTGGCTTCGGAGTACCCGCCGAGCGAGGCGTGCTCGTTCCAGGTGTGAACCGCAACCAAGGGCGCGCCGAGGAACGCGGCAAACTCGAAAGCATGCGCGACGGCGAGTTCGCTGAGCTTGCTTCCGTCGACGCCGACGACGATGGGCCTGGTGTCGGCTACCGCGTGCTCGCCGGTACCGCGGAACACCGCCACGGGACAGTGCGCCCGGTTGACCACCCGAATGGTGTCGGAACCGAGAAACACCGATTGCATTTCGCTGGTACCGGCCTGACCGAGTGCAACGATGCGAGCGGATTTCGAAAGTTCGACGAGTGTGGTTGCGGGAGTGCCGGTCACGAGGCCGCGTTCGACGGTGACGTCGGTGTGATCGTCGCGAATGGCGTCCTCGGCCTCGTCGAGTAACTTTGCACCCTCGACGCGAAGGTGATGGTCGAACATCTCTTCGTCAGTGACGTTGGTACCGCCACCTGACTCGGGTTGTCCCGGCAGAACGTGGGTCAGTCGCAATGGTTCGTCGAATCTCTTTGCAGCCGATGCTGCCCACCTCGCGGCGTTGACCGCGCTTGCCGAGCCGTCGATGCCGGCCACGATTCCGTGTCGAACAGATGCACTGGTCATGGAAGTCTCCTCGCGTCGCCTCCCTACCAGTGTGTCCCTGGTCACCCCGGGTTCGCTACAAACTCGTCAGCTCCCGCGGTGCGAGAACGTCGGTAGGCACTGCTGCGCGAGTTCGACGCGGGCGCAACGACAACAGAGCGGTGATGAATCCGTTACCGGGCAGTGTCAATTCCACGTTCTTCAACACGGTTCGGCGCATCAACGCGAGCAGGGCTGCGACGCCGGTGACTGCCATCCACATCGGCAGCGGGTACAGCGTCAAGCGTTCACCCAAGCCGAAAGTGAGGGTTCGTCCGAGAAGCAGTACGGCGCCGACGATTCCGGTGGCCGCGCACAGTCCCGACCATACTGCGATCCATTTGCTGTGCTTCCAGAATTGAATTGCCATGAGTACGAGAACGGCATGACGGGCGACGAAGCCGGGAAGTACTGCGGTCCAGTGAACGAAGGTCCCGTCGTTGGCCGGGAAGAGGCCGGTAGCCGCGGTGCTCAGTGCAACGACGACGGCAAGGCCGAGAATCCACTTTTTCGCACGACCGTCCGGAATGTACTTGTGCAGCAAGGCTGCACCGAGGATGGTGAGCGCACCGAGGATCATGAAAGCCGCGTTCATGACGTCGTGCATCGGCGAACACGAATCCACGCTGCATGTCGTCACGCCCAGCGAACTGATGGAGTCGCGCGCGAAGCTGTACGGCGTCTTCCAGGCTCCGGCCGTGAAGATCTCGACAAGCAGGTAGAGCACCGACAGGACCCAGGCGGTGCCGGCTGTGCCGAGGCGAAGATTGTGAGTGATGGTGTTCCCTCTCGCGGCGCTCTGAGGGGATTGCACCCAAAGATCTGTTTCGCAGGCGAAGGATGAACCTTCGCTGGCTGGACAGATCCAACACTACGGTAACAATCTGATAACGGCCTGTGAAACCGGATCAGGCGGAGCGGACCAGACGGTCGGGTAGTGCATCAGCGACTTGTCGGTAACGGTCGATCATCGTTTCGATCAGTAGAGAGTGCCCACCGATCGTTTCGGCGAAACGCGCGCGCGGACATACCGTTGCTGCTGCAGCGCTGAGTCGGTCGGTCAGTAGGCCGGGAGCCAAGAACCAGGGTGCGACGACAACGCGTTCAGCGCCGTTCTGCTCGAGAGCGGAGATCGCCTGGGCAACTGTTGGTTCCGCGGATGTCGCGAAACAGATTCGAACGCCCGACCAGTTGGTTCCGCTCAGGAGAGTGGACGCCAGTTCTGCGGTCGCGGCGTTGGCACGCGCGTCGGACGAGCCGACTGCCGCAAGAGCGACACCGACCGACGGATCGTCCGGCCGGGCGCCCGCTTCGAGGATTCGCTCGCGCACTGCCTCGATAAGCCGAGCATCGAGACCTAGTACGTCTGCTTGGAACACGGTCAGTTGGGGGTGGCGTGTCGCGGCAGCGGCCAAGAGCCCGGGCAGATCTACGCGAGCGTGGAAGGCGTTGCCCAGCAGCATCGGAACAACAACGGCGTGAGTGTGGCCGTCGTGTGCAACTCCGTCCAGGACCTGATCGATGGACGGTGCATTGAGATCGAGAAACGCCAGCCGGACATCGAGGTCTGGCCGGGCCTCACGAAGAGCCGCCACGGCAGCCGCGATCACCCGAGCAGAACGGGGATCACGGCTGCCGTGCGCAACAGCAATGAGCGGAACCATCGACTTAAACGCGCTCGCCCAATTCGACAGCGGAAATGACGTCGCCGACCAGGCCGGCTGCGAGAGTGTTTCCACCAGCGGGATCGATCAACAGGAAGCTGCCGGTGTGGCGGTTCACTGCGTAGTCGTCGGCCACGATCGGCTCGGCCACGCGGATCGAGATCTTGCCGATCTCGTTGAGCTCGAGAGTGTCCGGGCCCTGATCCGTGGTGAGATCCTGCTCGTTGAAGCGCTCCACCAAGCTGCCGACGATGGCCTGCGTCGTGCGCGTGCCGTGCTTGAGCAGCAGACGTGCGCCGGGGCGCAGCGACTTCTCGGCCAACCAGCAGACAGTGGCGTCGAATTCGCCGATCGGCTCGGGTGCGTCAGACGGCGAGGCGATGGTGTCGCCGCGAGAGACGTCGACGTCGTCGGCCAGGATCAGCGTGACGCTGCGCCCCGCGTGGGCGACGTCGAGTTCACCGTCGGCCGTGTCGATACGAGTGACGGTGGTGCGCGTACCCGAGGGCAGGATCACCACTTCGTCGCCGGGTACGACGGAACCGGCGGCAACCTGGCCGGCGTATCCGCGGTAGTCGAGGAACTCGGCGGTGCGCGGACGGATCACGTACTGCACCGGGAAACGCAGGCCGACGCGATGCGGCTCGGCGTCGACCGGAATCGACTCGAGGTGCTCGATCAGCGTGGGGCCGGTGTAGTACGGGGTCTTGTCGGAGCGGATGGCGACGTTGTCACCGTGCAGTGCCGATACCGGGATCTCGACGACGTCTTCGCTTGCCCAGCCCAGTGAGCTGGTGAGTTCGTTGAACTCGGCGGAGATCGAGGTGAAGACCTCTTCGGGGTTCTCGACGAGGTCGATCTTGTTCACGGCGAGAACGAGCTTCGGGACACCGAGCAACGCGAGAACCGCTGCGTGCCTACGAGTCTGCGCGATGACGCCCTTGCGAGCATCGACCAGCAGGATCACGAGCTGAGCCGTCGACGCTCCGGAGACCGTGTTGCGGGTGTACTGCACGTGGCCCGGTGTATCGGCAAGCACGAAGGTGCGCTTGGGGGTCGCGAAGTAGCGGTACGCCACGTCGATGGTGATGCCCTGCTCACGCTCGGCGCGCAGTCCGTCCACCAGGAGCGACAGGTCAGGGGTGTCGAGACCGCGGTCCACCGACGCACGGGTAACGGCGTCGATCTGGTCGGCGAGAACGGATTTCGTGTCGTACAACAGACGGCCCACGAGGGTGGACTTTCCGTCGTCGACGCTGCCGGCAGTTGCCAGTCTGAGCAGATCGCTCATCAGAAGTAGCCCTCTCGCTTGCGGTCTTCCATGGCCGCTTCGGAAACTCGGTCGTCGCCACGGGTCGCGCCGCGCTCGGTCAAACGTGATGCCGCAACCTCGGCGAGAATCGCTTCGTTGTCAGCCGCATCGGAGAGAACAGCACCGGTGGTCGAACCGTCGCCGACGGTGCGGTAACGCACCGAAAGGGTCTGCAGCTCTTCGCCGTCAGCCGGACCACCCCAGACTCCGGGGGTCATCCACATGCCGTCGCGCTGGTACACCGGACGCTGGTGGGCGTAGTAGATGCTGGCGAGTTCGACGTTGTCGCGGGCGATGTAACGCCAGATGTCCAGCTCGGTGAAGTTGCTGAGCGGGAAGACGCGCACCTGCTCGCCGGGGGAGTGGCGACCGTTGTAGAGGTTCCACAGTTCCGGGCGCTGCTTCTTGGGATCCCACTGGCCGAAAGCGTTGCGCAGCGAGAAGATCCGCTCCTTGGCGCGGGCGCGCTCCTCGTCGCGGCGAGCGCCACCGAAGACGGCGTCGAAGCGGTTCTCGGAGATCGCGTCCAGCAACGGAACGGTCTGCAGCGGGTTGCGGATACCGTCGGGGCGCTCGGTGAGGCGACCGTCCGCGATGTACTCCTCGACGCTGGCCACGTGCAGGCGCAGGTTGTACTTGGCGACGACGTGATCGCGGAAGTCGAGAACTTCCTGCAGGTTGTGGCCGGTGTCGACGTGCAGCAGGGTGAACGGCAGCGGCGCAGGCCAGAAGGCCTTGATCGCCAGATGCAGCAGCACGGTGGAGTCCTTACCTCCCGAGAAGAGAATGACCGGGCGTTCGAACTCGCCGGCTACCTCTCGGAAGATGTGGATCGCTTCGGACTCGAGGGCGTCGAGAGTATCGAACTGTGTGCCGTCGAGCTGAGGACGTGAAAGTGTCAAGTCAACTGTCATGATGCGTGCAACCCGCATTCTGTCTTGGAGGCACCGGCCCAACGACCGCTACGCGGATCGCTGCCGGGGGCTGGCTTGCTGGTGCAGGGTGCGCAGCCGATGGACGGATAGCCCTCGTCGACAAGAGGATTGACGAGGATGGAATTGGTGTCGATGTAGTTCTGCATCTCCTCGTCCGACCACGGAGCGATCGGGTTGATCTTCACGAGGCCGAAGGCCTCGTCGAAGGAGATCAGGGGGGCGTTGGCGCGGGTGGGCGCTTCGACGCGGCGGATGCCGGTCACCCACGCGCTGTAGCCGGACAGTGTCTGCTTGAGGGGTGCGACCTTGCGCAATGCGCAGCAGCGGTTGGGATCACGGGCGAACAGATCCTTGCCCTCGGCGACATCCTGCTCGGCGACGCTTGCCAGCGCGCGTGCATTGATGACGTTGACGCCGTAGACCTGCTCGACCGCGTCACGCGTGCCGATGGTCTCGGGGAAGTGGTAGCCGGTGTCGAGGAAGAGTACGTCGACGCCCGGATGAACTTGTGCGGCAAGGTGAACCAGCACTCCATCCTGCATGTTCGACGCAACAATGTAAGAGTCACCGAACGTGTCCTCGGTCCACTGCAACAGTTCCTGTGCGCTGGCTCCGTCGAGTTCTACGGCACCGCGCTCGGCGATGGACCGAAGCTCGTCGGCGGTTGCTCGCGAAATGTCCACTGTCATCGCAAATCTCCTTCGTCTGCGCGCACTGCCCATTCGGCGAACCGTTCACCTTCGTTGCGGTTCTTGACGAACTGACGTACGACGCGGTCGATGTAGTCACCCATCTCGACGCTGGTGACCTTGTGCTGGCGCAGCTTGCGTCCGAAGGCGCTGTCGAATCCGAGGCTGCCTCCCAGGTGAACCTGGAAACCCTCGACTTGATTCCCCTCACCGTCGTCGACGAGCTGGCCCTTGAAGCCGATGTCGGCGATCTGCGAGCGAGCGCAGGAGTTGGGGCAACCGTTGATGTTGATGGTGATCGGCACGTCGAGCTGGCTGTTGATGTCGGCGAGACGCTGTTCGAGTTCGGGCACGAGCACCTGCGAACGCTTGCGTGTCTCGGCGAACGAGAGCTTGCAGAACTCGATGCCGGAGCAGGCCATCAGGTTCTTGCGCCAGTGCGACGGTCGGGCGGGAAGGCCCAGCGCGTCGAGATCGGCGATGAGCGGCTCGAGGGTCTCGTCGGCGACGTCGAGGATGATCAGCTTCTGGTACGGCGTGAAGCGGATCCGGTCGCTGCCGGCTTTCTCCGCGGCGTCGGCGACCTGAGCCAGGATGTCTCCCGAGACGCGGCCGGCGATCGGAGCGAAGCCGACTGCGTTGTGGCCGTTGCGGGTCTTCTGGATGCCGACGTGGTCGATCGGGCGCTTGGGCTTCTCCGGCGCGGGGCCGTCGATGAGCGGGCGCTCGAGGTACTCCGTCTCGAGAACCTCGCGGAACTTTTCGATGCCCCAGTCCTTGATGAGGAACTTGAGCCTTGCCTTCGCGCGCAGACGGCGGTAGCCGTAGTCACGGAAGATCGAGACGACACCCTCCCAGACATCGGGGACCTCGTCGAGCGGAATCCAGGCGCCGACGCGCTGCGCCAGCATCGGGTTGGTGGACAGTCCGCCGCCGACCCAGAGGTCGAGGCCCGGGCCGTGTTCGGGGTGGTTCACGCCGATGAAGGCGATGTCGTTGATCTCGTGAACGACGTCCTGCTGACCGGAGATGGCGGTCTTGAACTTGCGCGGCAGGTTGGAGTACTTGGGGTCGCCGATGTAGCGGCGCACGATCTCGTCGATCGCCGGGGTGGGATCGAGGACCTCGTCGAGCGATTCGCCGGCCAGGGGAGAACCGAGGACGACGCGGGGGCAGTCACCGCACGCTTCGGTGGTCTTGAGTCCGACGGCTTCGAGCCGCTTCCAGATCTCCGGAACGTTCTCGACCTCGATCCAGTGGAACTGGACGTTTTCGCGGTCGGACAGGTCGGCGGTGTTCCGGCCGAATTCCTTCGAGATGCCGGCGATGGTGCGCAGCTGCTCGACGTTGAGAGCGCCGGCGTCGCAACGCACGCGCATCATGAAGTATTTGGCCTCGAGCAGGTCGATGTTCTCGTCGCCGGTGAAGGTGCCGTCGTAGCCTTCTTCGCGCTGGGTGTAGAGACCCCACCAGCGGAAGCGGCCGCGAAGGTCGCCCTTGTCGATGCTGTCGAAGCCCTGCTTGGAGTAGATGTTCTCGATGCGGGCCCGAACGTTGAGCGGGTTGTCGTCCTTCTTGGCCTGCTCGTTGGCGTTGAGCGGCTCGCGGTAACCGAGGGCCCACTGACCTTCGGCGCGACGCTTGGCGGGACGTGCAGCGCGTGCGGGCCGGGCTTCGGCAGGTGCTGCCGAATCGGCGGGTGTGGCGGCGTCGGTGGTCGACGTCATCGATGAACTCCTGGATCTGGGCGGTTGATCGGCACGCGGCACGCACTATCGACGAACTGTGGCGGTGTCTGATCGGGACGCACCGGTCCGTGTCGGAAATCGAGGGGGCTGTCCTCGGTCTCGGAAAGCTCGCGGCCGGCAGGTGTGCTCACGAAAACGAACAGCTGGAGAAGCTGTATCTCTGAAACGACGTGTCTCTGCAGAGAGTTGTTTCGGTGAAGCAGATGGAGATGAGCGGGAAAGGCTGGAAGATCAGTGAAAGATCAACAGCTACACAGGTGCAGACACGACGAGCTGCACACACGCTTGAAGTCGACATGGCGACGCGCCACAAGTCGCACTCCGAGTCCGGTCATGCGGACCATTGTGCCACGTCAACTCGATAATTCCGACTCGGGCGCATATTTCCACGAAAAACGGGGGAAATATCGAGTTCAGGCCACGCGCCGACCTGCATCGCAGGCTGAATAGGTGTGCGTTCCGGATGCTGGGACACTGGAGGCGTGAATGCCACCAGCACGACTCCCACTCGACAGAGCGAGGCGACGCCCTTCGCCTTGCCCGCGCGATCGCTCGAGGGTGTCGGGAAACGGCCGTTCGGGATCTACATCCACGTCCCGTTCTGTGCCACCAGGTGTGGGTACTGCGATTTCAACACCTACACGGCCGGTGAGCTCGGAACCTCGGCGTCGCCGCAGTCGTGGCTGGAGGGTTTGCGACGCGAACTCGATCTCGCGGCCGAGATGACGGGCGCCCCGGCGGCAGAGACGGTGTTCGTGGGCGGTGGAACGCCGTCGCTGCTCGGTGGCGACGGGCTGTCCGACGTGTTGTCGGCGGTTCGCAGCAGCTTCGGCTTGGCGTCCGGCGCCGAAGTGACCACGGAATCGAACCCCGAATCGACGTCGCCGGAATTCTTCGACGCTCTCCGCAGTGCGGGATTCACCCGCATTTCCCTCGGCATGCAGTCCGCGGCTCAGCACGTCCTGAAGATCCTCGACCGCACCCACACTCCCGGCCGCGCCGTCGCTGCCGCGAAAGAGGCTCGCGCAGCTGGTTTTTCGCACGTGAACTTGGATTTGATCTATGGAACGCCAGGGGAGCGAGACCAAGATCTGGACGCCTCACTCGATGCGGTTCTCTCCGCCGATGTCGACCACGTCTCGGCCTACGCGTTGATCGTCGAGGACGGCACCGCCATGGCTCGCAAGGTCAGGCGCGGCGAGCTGCCCGCGCCGGACGACGACGTGCTGGCCTCACGATACGAACGAATCGATTCACGCCTGTCCGAGGCCGGCTTGCACTGGTACGAGGTCTCCAACTGGGCAAAGGCGGAAACCGCGGACTCCGGTGACACCCGCTGCCGTCACAACCTCGGCTACTGGGACGGCGGTGACTGGTGGGGCGCCGGACCGGGCGCGCACAGTCACGTCGGCGGAGTGCGGTGGTGGAACGTCAAGCACCCGGCACGGTACGCGGAACAGTTGGCCCTCGGTGAACTTCCCGTCGGCGGCAGCGAAGAACTGACCGCCGAGGACGAACACATGGAGCGCGTCATGTTGACCGCGCGGTTGCGTACGGGACTTCCGTTGTCGGAACTGTCTGCATCCGAACGCCTTTCGGCCGAACGGGTGGTAGTCGACGGGTTGGCCGTGATCGAGAACGATCACGTGGTTCTCACCGACCGTGGTCGCCTGCTCGCTGATGCGGTGATTCGCACGATCCTGACCTGACGCGGCACCATCCTTCGCCGCGTAATGTGGCCGTGGTGGCCATCATTCATCGTGCGCAGCTGAATCCGTCCAAGAACGACCTGCTCCGAGCGTGGGTGCCCAAGCAGCCATGGATCGGGTCGGTCGACTGTTCGACGCTCGAACGCGTCGACGCCTATCGTTTCGACGACCCGGACGGCGAGGTCGGAGTCGAGACGCATCTGCTCCGCTCTGCCGACGGTCGAATTCTTCAGGTCCCGCTCACTTATCGTGGTGCTCCGCTGGACGGGGCGGAGACTGCGCTGATCGCAACCATGGATCATTCGGTACTGGGCGAGCGGTGGGTGTACGACGCTTGCTGCGATCCGGTCTACGTGAGCGTGGTGGCGACCGCGATTCTGACCGGTGGGGCCGGAGTCGATCTGGTTTTCGCGGACTCCGCCGATCACATCCCGGTGACGGCTCACGTAGTAGGCAGCGGTACGGCCGGCGCTTCCGTACCGGAAGTCGAATCGGTGACCTGCTCGACAGTCGGCACCGACACGATCATCAGCGCGGGAGAACTGGAATTGACCGTGGTGAGAGTGATCGACGCAGATCGAGTGTCAGGCTCGGCGACGCTCACCGGAACCTGGCCGGGGCAGCCGAATCCCGCACTGCTCGCGTTCGTCGGTTGAGTCTCGGCGCCTGAGTCGCGTGAGCGTCAGCGGACGCCCTCGATGACACCGGGCATCGCGTCGAAGTCGAAGACACGCGCGTGCAGCACGACGCGGTTTCGCAGGGCCGAACGAACCGCTCGGTGCAGGCCGTCCTCGAGGTAGAGAGTGCCGCGCCACTGCACTGCGTGAGGGAACAGATCGCCGTAGAAGGTCGAGTCCTCCGACAGCAGGCGATCGAGTTCGAGGACCTTCGTGGTGGTCACGATCTCGTCGAGTCGAACCTGACGTGGAGGGAACTTCGACCAGTCGCGTAGAGACAGTCCGTGATCGGGATACGGTTTGCCGTCCATCACGCCTTTGAAGATCATGTGCCGCCTTGTCCATGGTTGTGCGATCGACCCTTCGCCGATCTCACTCCACAGTAAGGGCAACAGCCGTCTCTGGCGCTCGGGCGATTAGACTGCCAGTGGGAACCGATGTGTAAATGTCGGTGTTCGTTCTGTTCAGGAAACGGAGGTGGCAACGATGTCGAGTACCGACGACAGGCGTTTCGAGGTCTTACGTGCAATCGTGGCCGATTACGTCTCCACCCAGGACCCGGTGGGATCCAAGGCCCTGGTCGAGCGTCACAACCTCGGAGTGTCGAGCGCCACTGTGCGCAACGACATGGCATTCCTCGAGGCCGAGGGCTACATCGCCCAACCGCACACCAGTTCCGGCCGCGTCCCCACCGACAAGGGATACCGCGAATTCGTCGATCGCATCGCCGACGTCAAGCCCATGTCCGGGCCCGAGCGACGAGCGATCCTGGAGTTCTTGGAGTCGGGTGTCGACCTCGACGACGTTCTGCGTCGTGGGGTGCGACTGCTCGCGCAACTGACCCGTCAGGTCGCGGTTGTCCAATATCCGTCGCTGTCCGCATCGTCGGTTCGCCACCTCGAGGTGGTCGCATTGACGCCGGCGCGCCTGCTCCTCGTTCTCATCACCGATTCCGGCCGCGTCGATCAGCGAATCGTCGAACTCGGGGACGTCCTCGAAGACGAAGACCTTTCCCGGTTGCGCGCGCTTCTCGGCGGGGCCCTGGAAGGCAAGCGCCTGGCCGCCGCGTCGATTGCCGTGGCGGAACTGGCCGACGAGTCTCCGGCCGACCTGCGCGACGCCGTGATCCGGTCGGCAACGGTTCTGGTCGAGACCCTGGTCGAACATCCGGAAGATCGCCTCGTCCTGGGCGGAACCTCCAACCTCACGCGCAACGCCGCCGATTTCTCCGGTCTGGCCGGCTTCCCCGGTTCGCTGCGCGCAGTGCTCGAAGCACTGGAAGAGCAGGTAGTGGTCCTCAAACTGCTCGCTGCGACGCAGAATTCCGGCACGGTCACCGTCCAGATCGGTGAAGAGACGCAGGTCGAACAGATGCGCGGAACCTCCGTGATTTCGACTGGCTACGGCGCGGCCGGTACCGTTTTCGGTGGTGTCGGTGTGCTCGGACCCACTCGGATGGACTATCCGGGAACAATTGCATCGGTTGCCGCCGTTGCCAGATACATCGGCGAAGTTCTCTCCGAGCGATGACGGACGTCGACATTTGGTCGGCACACCTCCTCGCGAGGACTGAGGAAAACCTAGAAGTAAGAGAAGGACGAGAGACTCAACGTGGCACGGGATTACTACGGATTGCTCGGCGTCGGCAAGAACGCGACAGACCAGGAGCTCAAGCGCGCTTACCGCAAGCTGGCACGCGAACTGCACCCGGACGTCAACCCTGACGAGGCGGCGCAGGCCAAGTTCAAGGAGATCTCGACGGCCTACGAGGTCCTGACCGACCCGGAGAAGCGTCGCATCGTCGATCTCGGCGGAGACCCGCTCGAGTCCGGTGGCGGCGGAGGTGGTGGCTTCGGCGGCGGATTCGGTGGCGGTGGCCTCGGCGACGTCTTCGAAGCCTTCTTCGGCGGCGGTGGCGGCGCAGGTCGTGGGCCGCGCGGTCGCGTTCAGCCCGGAGCCGACTCGTTGCTTCGCACCAAGCTGACCCTCGCAGAATGTGCGACGGGCGTCAGCAAGCACGTGACCGTCGAGACGGCCATTCTGTGCGACAGCTGCACCGGAGCCGGAACCAACGGCGACTCCAAGCCTGTCCGCTGTGAGACCTGCAACGGTGCCGGCGAAGTTCAGTCCATCCAGCGCTCGTTCCTCGGTCAGGTCATGACCTCGCGTCCCTGCCCGACGTGCCGCGGTGCCGGTGAGACCATCCCGGATCCCTGCCACAAGTGTGGCGGCGACGGCCGAGTGCGGGCCAAGCGCGACATCACGGTGAAGGTTCCGGCGGGCGTTGCCGGTGGCATGCGCATCCGTTTGACTGCGCAGGGTGAAGTCGGCCCAGGCGGCGGACACCCCGGCGACCTCTACGTCGAGATCGTCGAGCAGCAGCACGACGTCTTCGTTCGGGACGGTGAAGACCTGCACTGCACCATCCGTGTTCCCATGGTCGACGCAGCACTGGGTACCAGCGTCACCGTCGACACCATCATCGACGGCCCCAAGGAAATCACCATCGAGCCAGGCACCCAGCCCGGGCACGTTGCTGTTCTTCGCGGTCACGGTATGCCGAAACTGCGGTCGGGAGTGCGCGGCGACGTCCACGCTCACCTCGAGGTGGTCATCCCGAGCCGCCTCGATCACAAGCAGTCCAAGCTGCTCAAGGAATTCAAGCTGCTCCGCGATCGTGACGAGGCCGAGGTCGTTTCGACGACGTCGCAGAACAGCGGTGGTCTGTTCTCGCGTCTTCGCGAAGCATTCAGCGGCCGCTGACGGTGGCCGCAACGGTCTTCTTTCTCGACCCGGTTCCCGGCGTCGGTGAAATCGCAGTTCTGGACGGGCAGGAGGGTCGCCACGCGGCCACTGTCCGCCGGATCGGTGTCGGCGAGCGTTTGGTGTTGGCCGACGGCCGTGGCCGGGTAGCCGACGCCGAGGTGACGAGCGTCGGCAAGGATCGCCTCGAACTGTTGGTCAGCGACGTTCAGGTTCTCGAGCAGCCCAAGCCGTTGGTGACCCTGATTCAGGCACTGCCCAAGGCCGAGCGCTCCGAGTTGGCCGTCGAACTGGCCACCGAGGCTGGTATCGACGCCGTGATTCCGTGGCAGTCCCTGCGTTGTGTCGCCAAATGGGAAGGCCCGAAGCTCGCCAAGGGCGTCGCACGCTGGCGAAGTGCCGCAGTGTCTGCGGCGAAGCAGTCCAGACGCGCGTTCGTCCCGGAGATTTCGGATCTGCACAAGACGGCGGCGGTGATCGCGTTGGTTCGCGACGCCGTTGCCCGCGGCGCTGTGGTTGCGGTGCTTCACGAATCGGCGACGACGCCGTTGGCCGGCTTGCCGTTGGCGAGCGCGGACGAGGTATTTCTCGTTGTCGGTCCCGAAGGTGGGCTCGACGATTCGGAGATCAGTGCGTTGTCGGAGGCAGGGGCCACTCCGGTGCTTCTCGGGCCGACGGTCCTGCGCACGTCGACCGCCGGGGCTGTTGCTCTGGGCGCCATCGGAGTGCTGACCGATCGCTGGGGACCACGGCCACTGCACTGATCTTGTTGTGACTGCACTGATCTTGTTGTGACTGCACTGACGTTGGTGTGATCCCGAGCTGAATCGGATCCGGCGCTCAGCGAAGTGTCAGATTTGCGCACTATCGTAAGGACGTCGGGGGTCGCCTTCGGCGTGAGTTGGTTCGGGGATTTCAGGAGGCCAGATGTTGTCACGTGCGCATATGCGAATTGCCGGAGCGGTGTGTGCCGCGGCGGCGATGATGCTGGTTGCGGGGTGCACCGTCTCCACCGGAGACAACCCGGGCTCTTCCGGTAATGCCGTCACCACCACACCGACCAGCGAGGCGCTCGTCACCGTCACTCCCGCCGACGGCGGAACCCCCGTGAGCCCCCTCGATCCCATCGAGGTCCAGGTCGCGAAGGGAACACTGACGACCGTCGCGCTGACCAATCCCGAAGGTAAGGAAGTCGCCGGTATCACGACGCCTGACAAGACGTCCTGGAAGCCGAGCGAACCACTCGGATACGGCAAGACCTACAAGCTTGTCGTCGATGCCGTCGACGCGAATGGTGTTGCCACGACCAAGAACACAACGCTGACCACCGTCGCGCCGAGTAATCAGACTCGCGCGTACATCAACACCACCGGTGGCGCCTCGATTTCGGACGGTGGCACGTACGGCGTCGGCACGGTCGTCGCCGTTCATTTCGACGAGTTGATCGGTGACAAAGCCGCGGCCGAGAAGTCTCTGGTGGTCACCACCAATCCGCCCGTACAAGGATCGTGGTACTGGGTCGACGGTCAGAACGTTCACTGGCGTCCGCAGAATTACTACGCACCAGGCACGACGGTCTCGGTGAACGCGAACATCTACGGCAAGCAGTTGGGCAACGGACTGTACGGCCAACAGGACGACACCGTGTCCTTCAAGATCGGCGACTCCCACGTCTCGGTCGCCGACGACAACACCAAGATGGTGACCGTCTACGAAAACGGTCAGGTGATCAAGGAAATGCCGACCTCGATGGGAATGGGCGGCACCGAAACGATCGGCGGCACGACGCTCTCGTTCTGGACCCAGCCCGGCACGTACACCGTGATGGACAAGGCCAATCCCGTCATCATGGATTCGTCGACCTACGGTCTGCCGATCAACTCGCGCCTGGGCTACAAGGAATCCATCAACTGGGCCACCCGCATCAGCACGGACGGTATCTATCTTCACGAGTTGGAGAGCACCGTCTGGGCGCAGGGAAACACCGACACCTCGCACGGTTGCCTCAATCTCAGTGCGGCCAATGCCAAATGGTTCTTCGATTTCTCGCAGCCAGGAGATGTCGTCGAGATCAAGAACACCGGCGGGGCTCCGCTGGAGGTGTGGCAGAACGGCGACTGGACCCTCTCGTGGGCAGACTGGGCCGCAGGCAGCGCCCTCGCCTGAGATAGATTTCCTCGGTGCCTCGATTCAAGATTCCGTACGGCCGACACGAGCAACAGTTCGGGCATCTCTACGTTCCCGACGAGGCGGTTGACGGCCCGATCCCGATCGTCATGCAGATCCACGGCGGCTTCTGGAGCGGGCAGTACGGATTGAATCTGGGCACCGCATTTGCCGTCGAACTCGCGCGGCACGGCGTCGCAGTGTGGAACATCGAATACCGCCGCCTCGGGGCGGGCGGTGGTTGGCCGGAAATGTCCGCCGACGTGAAAACGGCGTACGACGAAATCCCCGCACTGGTTGCCGCGAAGTCCTCGGCCGAATTCGATCTGAATCAGATTCGCCTGCTCGGGCATTCGGCCGGCGGACATCTTGCAGTGTGGCTGGCGGGAGAGAAGGACACGTTCACCCGGCCTGAACGGGTCATCGCGCAGGCCGCCGCACTCGATCTGGCGTCGGCAGGCGAGCGCGGACGACGGATCAGTTTCATCGAGGATCTGTTCGGCGTTCCGTTCGAAGCGGACCCGGATCTGTATCGCAATGCGTCGCCACAGCATCGACTGCCGATCGGCGTTCCCGTTGTGTGCGTCACGGGTGCGGAGGATCTGCAGGTGCCGGCCAAGGTGAGCTCCTGGTATGCGAAGGCTGCCGAAGCGGCTGGTGATCCCGTGGCACTGCGTGTGATCGAGGGCGAAGGGCACGACGCATTTCTCTCACCCTCGACCGAGTCCTGGCGGGTCTCCCGCGAGTTGGTTCTCGCCGAAGACCCGCTGGCTCCGAGCACGTCAGACTGACACGGGGTCTTCTTGCACAGGGGCCTTCTTGCCCGGCAGGATGAACGCCACGACAACTGCCCCCACGAACAGTGCAAGACCGCCCGCCCAACTGGCCGCCGAAATCGCGTCGGCGTAGGCACTGCCGGCGGCGTCGAGCAACGGCCCTGCCTGAGCTGCAGCCAAGGGGTTGCCTGCCATCTCTTCGGCGACCAACGAAGCGCCGCCGACGGATTCTCCCGACACCTCCATTGCGTACGCGGCCTGTTGCGCCAGCTCACCCGTCAACTGCGGAACCTGCATACCGCTGATGAATCCTGCGATCGAATCCTTGTAGCTCGCAGCGAGGATCGAGCCCAGGATCGCGATTCCCAGAGAGCCGCCGAGTTCGATGGCGGTGTCGTTGAGGCCACCAGCAGCGCCGAGATCGTCCTCGGAGAAGTTGTCCATGATGGCGTCGGTGGCCGGCGGTTCACTCAAGCCGATGCCCAAGCCGAGCAGGATCAGTGGGACAGCGAACATCCAGTAGCCCGAATCGCCGTCTACCTGCGTGAGAATCAGAACACCGACTGCGGCGACGACCATGCCGCCGACGATGGATGCCCGGACGCCGATCAGCGGAGTGATCCGGCCACTGACCACGGCGCCGATCGAAACGGCAATTGCCAAGGGCAGCAGACGAACACCGGTTTCGAGTGCGCCGTAGCCGAGGATGAACTGGAACTGCTGTGAGATGAAGTAGATGGCACCGAAGGCGGCCAGGAAGAGCAGAAGTACGGCGAGTGTCGCGCCGCCGACCATGCGCTGGCCGAGTTTGCGGACGTCGAGCAGTGGCTGCGGGTGACCCAGTTCCCAGACGACGAACGAGACGAGGCCGATCGCAGCGAGCACGGCGGCGCCGATGGGTCCGCCGGTCCACCCGAAGTGGAATCCGTTGATGATCGAGTACACGAGCGAGCCGATGGTGACCACCGAGAGTGCTCCGCCGATCCAGTCGATCCGGCCCAGGTGCTCGGCCTTGCTCGGCGGCACCAGGATTACGGCGGCGACGGCAGCGACTGCGGCGATCGGGACGTTGATCAGGAAAGTGACGCTCCAGGAATGGCTGTCGAGAATCCATCCGGCCAACAGCGGGCCGAGGGCAATCGCCAGACCCGACGTCGCCGCCCACGCCGCGATGGCGCGTGATCGCTCCGCCTTGGGAAAGGTCGCGACCAGAAGCGAAAGCGTCGCGGGCATGATGATCGCGGCGCCGACGCCCATGATCATTCGTGCCGCGATGACGGCGTTGGTGGTGTCCGCGATACTGCCGAAGACGGCGCCGCCGGCGAACACGGCGAGTCCGGCCAGAAGCGCTCCGCGGCGACTGTACTTGTCACCGATCACGCCGAACAGCAACATCAGCGCGGCGTAGGGGACTGTGTAGCCGTCGATGACCCATTGCAGTTGCGTGCTGGTGAGCCCGAGGTCTCTGGTCATGTCCGGCGCCGCGACGATCAGCGCGGTATTCGCCATCACGACGATCAGCAGACTCAGGCACAACACCCCGAGCGCGGCCCATCGCCGTGAGTACGGCTGGTCCATCTCCGAGACAGGTTTGCTCATGAGTGTCGTCATGACGCGACTCCGTTCCTGATGATCGAAGAGACTCCTCGATCTATTTGCACACTGATGTGTAAGTTAATAACTTGCACACCGATGTGCAACTATGATTGACCTAGATCACAGTTGGGCAGTCGAAAGAGGTGGAACGCGCGTTGACGCATTCGGGCACAGTCGTTTCGGGAACTGCCGAATCGGGCGGAAGGCAGCGTCGTAGTCAGGCCGCGGCGAATCGCAATCGCATCATCGAGGCGGCGATCACGGCGTTCGCTGCTGATCCGGATGCGAGCATGGACGACGTCGCAAAGGCTGCCGGTGTGGTCAGACGAACCGTGTACGCGCATTTCGACAGCCGTGAGGCGCTGATCAACGGCATCGTGGACGAGGCGTCGACCGATCTCGTTGCTGCGCTGAGCCAAGCCGGTGAGCCGCCCGAGCGCCCGGATCTGGCGACTGCCGTACTGGCATTGCTGTCATGGCCGGTCGGAGATCGATTCCGGATGTTGCTCAGTTTTGCCCGCAAAGAGTTGGGGGAGCAGCGGATTCTCGATTTGATGGAGCCCGCGCGCGCCGTGAGTGTCAGCGTCGTCGAGCGAGGTCAGCGTGACGGCACCTTCTCGACATACCTGCCGGCTGAGACTCTGGTAGCGATGACCGAGGCGATCACGATCACGTTGTTCGATCAGGCCAACAGTGGGCTCATCACCGACTCTGGCGAATCCTTTGCCGCCGTATGCCTGGTCATCGCGGGTATCAGTCCGGACAGAAGCGCCGAGATCGTCGCCGAAGCGTCGGAATGGATCCGAGAATCGCTGCCGTCCGGTCGCCGCGAGGATTAGGCCGGGACGATTAACAAGTGGGCCGTGTCCGACTCTGGCGCTAGACTTCGAAGTATCGAGGCTCACGAGTCGAGTGGGCTGATCGGACCAGAAAGCAGGCCATATTCACCACGTGAGTGAACACAGTGAACTCGACGGCAACCGTGTAACCACCATCACCGATCGCGCTCTGCCCGCAGAGCGCACCGTCCGTTCGAGTATGGATCTGGCGCCGGAGACCGTGCGCCAAATCCTGGGGGCGACGGACGAGAATCTCACCGCGATCGAACGTGAGCTTCGTGCCGACATTCACGTACGTGGCGGAACTGTCTCATTGTCGGGGACGGCTGCAGACGTTGCGCTGGCAGAACGTGTGTTCAGTGAATTGGCGTCGCTGGCCGGTCGGGGGCAACCCATCGCACCGGATGCTGTTCGACGAACCATCGGCATGCTCACCAACGAGGTCGGCGAGTCTCCGGCCGAGGTGCTCTCCCTCGACATTCTTTCGCGTCGGGGCAAGACGATTCGGCCCAAGACCCTCAACCAGAAACGCTACGTCGACGCCATCGACGAGAACACCATCGTGTTCGGAGTCGGCCCGGCCGGCACCGGCAAGACCTACCTCGCCATGGCCAAGGCCGTTCAGGCGTTGCAGGCCAAGCAGGTCTCTCGGATCATCTTGACCAGGCCGGCAGTCGAGGCAGGCGAGCGACTGGGCTTTCTGCCCGGCACGCTGCACGAGAAGATCGATCCGTATCTGCGCCCGCTGCACGACGCATTGCACGACATGATGGATCCCGAGGCGATTCCGAAGTTGATGCAGGCCGGAGTCATCGAGGTCGCTCCGCTCGCTTACATGCGCGGCCGGACGCTCAACGACGCCTTCATCATCTTGGACGAAGCGCAGAACACCACGGCCGAGCAGATGAAGATGTTCCTGACCCGTCTCGGGTTCGGTTCCAAGATCGTGGTCACCGGAGACGTGACCCAGGTCGATCTACCTGGTGGGGCCCGTTCGGGTCTGCGTGCGGCATCCGAAATCCTCACCGGGATCGACGATATTCATTTCGCCACCCTCGACAGCAGTGACGTCGTACGTCATCGGCTGGTCTCCCACATCGTCGACGCTTACGAGCGTCACGAATCGGATCGGTCCGGCGAGTTGGCCGTCGGAAACCGGGCGCAGCGCCGCGCTGCACATGCTCATTCACCGCGACGGTAGGCTGATCGACGCATCAACCCCTACTTTTCCCAGGAAAGAGCGTCGCACATGAGCATCGAGGTCTCGAACGAATCGGGCATGGACATCTCCGAACCGGAGTTGATCAGCGTTGCCCGTTTCGTGATCGCTCGGATGGATGTCCATCCGGCGGCCGAGCTGTCGATGGTTCTCGTCGACTCCGCGACGATGGCGGATCTGCACGTTCGCTGGATGGACCTGCCGGGCCCGACCGACGTCATGTCGTTCCCGATGGACGAACTCGAGCCGGGTGGCCGTCCTGATTCCCCGGAGCCTGGACCGTCGATGCTCGGCGACATCGTGTTGTGTCCGTCTTTTGCCGCGGATCAGGCTGACAAGGCCGGGCATTCACTGGCCCACGAACTTGCCCTCCTGACCGTCCACGGTGTGTTGCACCTCCTCGGCTACGACCATGCGGAGCCGGAAGAGGAGAAGGAGATGTTCGGCTTGCAGAACAGCCTCCTCGAAGAGTGGTACGAAGACCTTCGCCGTATCGACCGCGAAGCAGCACTGGCCGAACGCGATCAGAAGCTGCTCGGCAAGACCGGTTTCGTCGACGGAGTGGACCGATAACAGTTATCCGGGGGTTCTGTAGTGAGTAGCGCCATAGCGCTCTTTGTTCTGGCGATTGCTCTTGTCCCGGTCGGTGGTGTCTTCGCGGCCGTCGACTCGGCGCTCAATACCATTTCGTCGGCGCGCATCGACGAGATGGCAAAGGAAGAGCGAGCCGGCGCCGCGCGCGTGCAGCGCATTCTGACCGATCGTCCGCGATACGTGAATCTGATGGTCCTGCTTCGCATTTTGTGCGAGATCACGGCCACCGTCGTACTAGTTGGCGGTCTGATCGACATCCTCTCGTTGGGCTGGGCGCTGACCGTCACCGCGGTGATCATGGTTCTCGTCTCGTACGTGGTCATCGGCGTCGGACCGAGAACGCTTGGGCGCCAACATGCGTACTCCATCGCGATGGCCGCGTCGTTGCCACTGCTGTGGATCGGTGTTCTGCTCGGGCCGATCAGTCGCGTCCTGATCCTCGTGGGTAACGCCTTGACTCCGGGTAAGGGCTTCCGCAACGGTCCGTTCGCTTCGGAAATCGAGTTGCGTGAACTCGTGGACATGGCGCAGGAACGCGGTGTCGTCGCCGACGAAGAACGCCGAATGATCCAGTCCGTCTTCGAACTCGGAGACACGTCGGCACGCGAGGTGATGGTGCCTCGCACCGACATGGTGTGGATCGAAAATGACAAGAATGCCGGACAGGCAACGTCGTTGGCCGTGCGCAGTGGTCACTCGCGCTTGCCGGTCATCGGGGAGAACGTCGACGACGTGCTCGGTGTCGTCTACCTCAAGGATCTGGTCAAGCAGACCTACCACCTGCCCGACGGCGGCCGGAACGTCAACGTCTGCGACGTCATGCGGCCGGCGGTCTTCGTTCCCGACTCGAAGCCACTCGACAGCTTGCTGGCCGAGATGCAGCGCGACCGCAATCACATGGCGATCCTTGTCGACGAGTACGGCGGAATCGCCGGGCTGGTCACGATCGAGGACGTCATCGAAGAGATCGTCGGTGAGATCGCTGACGAGTACGACGAGGACGAGACGCCGCCCATCGAGGATCTCGGCGATGGAATGTTCCGCGTATCCGCGAGGCTTCCCATCGAAGACCTCGGCGAATTGTTCGATCTCGAACTCGAACTCGACGAGGTGGAGACCGTCGGCGGGCTGATCGGATACGTGCTCGGCCGAGTTCCGCTTCCCGGTTCCGAAGTGGAGTACGACGGTTTGATCCTGCGCGGTGAGGGAACCAACACGGGCCGAGGTCGGGTACGCATCAGCACGGTGTTCGTGCAGCGTATCCCGCGGTCCGAAGACGAAGAGACAGAAGACACCGATGACTGAGCGAGTGTTCAGCGAGGAGCAGTTATGAGCAAGAACGAATTCCGGTCAGGCTTCGTGTGTTTCGTGGGTCGACCCAATACGGGTAAGTCCACGCTGACCAATGCGTTGGTCGGCAGCAAGATCGCGATCACGTCCTCGCGCCCGCAGACGACGCGCCATACGATTCGTGGCATCGTTCACCGCGAGCATGCGCAGCTGATCCTGGTGGACACCCCTGGACTGCACAAGCCGCGCACATTGCTCGGGCAGCGCCTCAACGATCTGGTTCGTGACACGTACTCCGAGGTCGACGTCATCTGCCTGTGCATCCCGGCCGACGAGGCCATCGGGCCCGGAGACCGCTGGATCGTGCAGCAGATCCGTCAGATGGCGCCCAAGACCAAGCTGGTCGGCATCGTCACCAAGATCGACAAGGTCAGCCGCGACGCCGTCGGAAAGCAGTTGCTCGCGCTGTCCACCTTGCTCGGTCCCGAATCCGAGGTCGTTCCGGTGTCCGCGAAGTCGGGCGAACAGGTCGAGATCCTGGTCGACGTCCTCGCCGGTCTGATGGACGAGGGCCCGGCCTTCTACCCGGACGGTGAATTGACGGACGAGCCCGAAGAGGTGCTCATGGCCGAACTCATCCGTGAGGCTGCGCTCGAGGGTCTCGGTGAGGAATTGCCGCACTCCCTGGCCGTGGTGATCGAGGAGGTCATCCCGCGCGAAGGACGCACGGAGAAGCAGGGCGAGATGCTGGACGTCCACGCGTTGCTCTACGTCGAGCGGCCCAGCCAGAAGGGCATCGTCATCGGTAAGGGCGGAGCGCGTCTGCGGGAAGTCGGTACCAGTGCGCGCCTGCAGATCGAGAAGCTGCTCGGTGTGCGGATCTTCCTGGAGTTGCACGTCAAGGTCGCCAAGGACTGGCAGCGCGACCCGAAGCAGCTCGGCCGGTTGGGCTTCTAGGGCCTCCGGCCCCGTGAGCGGTTAAGGAGTCCAGGGACTGCCTAACCACTCACAGGGGCCGGAGGACCCTGAGGATCGCCGCGCCGATGTCCTGCTCGTCGACGCCGGTGGCCAGGCGTCGGAGTTGGAGTCCAGTGATGACGGCGACGAGCGTCGATGCAATCGATTCGGGATCCGGTACGCCGAGTGCCGTCAGAATCGTGACGGTCAAATCGTCGTAGGCGGCAAAGCATTCGACCGCCACTTCATGGAGTTCGTGGTCGCGGCCGGCGGCGATGTACATCTCGAACGGCGCGATCCGCTCGGCCGAGAACGAAAGATCTCGCGTCACCTTCTCAGCTATTGCCGCGGCATCCTCGACGCTGAGACCTTTGTGGCGGTACTCCTCGGCCAAGGCGCGCAGGCGCGTCGTCTCGTCTGTCACGAAACGAGACAGAGCAGCGCGGAGCATGTCCGACTGGCTCGCGAAGTGATACGTGATCGATCCGAGTGAGACGCCGGCCTGCGCGGCGATGCGCCGGTTGCTCACACCCGGGATGCCGTCGGTACCGACGACGTGCAGAACGGCGTCGAGTATTCGCTCGCGAACGTCCCGGTTACTCATCGGGTCACCACCACGGCTCGGGGCGGATCTGATCCCAACGCAGGACCGATTCCAATTGTGAAGCGAGGGAGACCAACAGAGGTTCGGTGTTCTCGTTGCCCATCAACTGCGCACCGATGGGCAGGCCGGCCTTGCTGAATCCGGCCGGCACGTTGACCGAGGGCCAGCCGAGGACGTTCCACGGCCACGCGTACGGGCAGGCGCCGGTCATGACCTTGTCGGTGTCCCAGCCACCGATGCCGTCGATCGCCGTCGCCATGATCGGTGGAGTTGCCGTCGTGGGTGCCAGGACGACGTCGTAGGTGTCGAAGATCGCTCCGATCCGCTTTCGCATCCGCGGTTCGGCCGCGCGGGCCGCGCGCAGTGGCGCACCACGAAGTAGCTTGCCGTTCTGTGCATTTCCGCGTGTTCGGGCATCGACCAGTGTCGGGTCGGGAACGCGTCCGAGCCAGTCGTGGACCCCGACGAGTGAGCGGGGCAGAAAGTTCAGGCCGAAGATCAGGCCGTATGCGGGATCGTCGACGACGACGTGGTGTCCGAGTTCCCGCAGCGTGTCGGCGATCGAATGAACCGCCAGGCGCACTTCCGGGTCCAGCTTCACAGGAGTGGCGGTGAACGGATTACGAAGGGAAAGAGCGATTTTCAGTTTTCCGGGGTCGCGTCCCACCGCGTCGCTGACGGTGACCGGTGTCGGCTTGTGGAGATCGCCGTCATGGTTGCCGGCAGCGACGTCGAGCAACAGTGCCGCGTCGGCGACGGTGCGAGCGAGCGGGCCGTTGACCGTCAGGCCGTAGAAGGCTTCGGCGTCGGGCCAGGTGGAGATGCGCCCGCGCTGCGGCTTGATTCCGACGAGGTTGGTCCAGGCCGCGGGGATTCGGATGGAACCGGCTCCATCGGAACCGATTCCGGCGCTGACCAATCCGGCAGCGACGGCCGCCGCGGTGCCGCCCGACGATCCGCCTGGAGTGTGGTGACGCGACCACGGATTGCGCGTGTAACCGAAGGCTGAACCGCTCGTGAGCGGCCACTGGCCCAGTTCCGGGCTGTTGGTCTTGCCCACGATCACTGCGCCGGCGTCGCGGAGGCGTCGAACCATCTCCGAGTCCTCGGTCTTGGCCGGGAAATCGCCAGGGCAACCGAAGGCGGTGGGTTCGCCGGTGATGTCGACGTCGTCCTTCACTGCGATCGGCACGCCGAGAAGAGGTAGGCGCTCGCCGAGTGCGAGACGCCTGTCGGCCTCGGCAGCTTCTTCGAGTGCCTTCTCGCGCCGCACGATCTTGAACGCATTGAGGTGAGGCTGAGCGGCCTCGATCCGGCTCAGCGTTGCCTCCGTGGCCGCGACGGACGAGGTAGCACCCGAAGCCAGACTCGCAACCTGGTCGACAAGGCCGGGGGCGAGATCGTGGTCGGTTCGAGAAGTCATCAGGTTCCCTTCGCAAAACTGTTCGTTCGAACGAACAGTAACTTGTTTCAGTATTAGCGAACTTGGGTTCCGCGTCAAGATCGCGTCAAGACGCCAGGTCAGTGCGTAAGTGGATCGTCAGAGACACGGAATCGGCCTCTCTGGAGGTCGAAGCTGAGAGAGCGCATCCGGTCGAGGGCGACCGAGCGTCATGGCTGCGATGCACAGCAGCACGGCAAAAGATTTCGAAGAGGGAAGCTCATGGCCGATCTGGCCTACGTTGCTCTGATTCTCGGTGGTTTTCTCGTGTGCGCGCTGGTGCTGCGCGCCCTACAGGCGAGCGCTCCCAAATGACGGTTGCCGGTGTGGTCAGCGTGGTTCTGATCGCCGTCGCCGCGGCATTGGTCATTTATCTGCTCGTTGCACTCGTAGATCCTGAGAGGTTCTGATGTCGCCCGCTCTTGCAGCCGGCCTGCAGATCGCTTTTGTCCTCGCCGTTCTGGCAATTGCCTACGTTCCGGTGGGCGACTACATGGCACGCGTTTACACGTCGACGCGAGATCTGCGGGTCGAGAGTGTGATCTACCGCGTCGGCCGGATCGACTCGCGGGCCGAGCAGACGTGGTACGGCTACGCCGCAAGCGTTCTCGGATTCTCGTTGGCGAGCGCATTGTTCTTGTACTTTCTCCAACGGATTCAGGGTGTACTACCGCTGAGTGACGGACTGTCCGGCGTCAGCCCTGCCGTTGCCTTCAACACCGCGATTTCCTTTGTGGCGAACACGAACTGGCAGTCGTACACACCGGAAACGACGATGAGCAACTTCGTTCAGCCCGTCGGCCTGGCGGTGCAGAACTTCGTCTCTGCCGCAGTCGGGATGGCGGTGGCCATCGCATTGGTTCGTGGCTTCATTCGGGTTGCCCGGGGCGGCGAGATCGGCAACTTCTGGGTCGATCTGACGCGTGGTTCTCTGCGCATCCTCCTCCCGTTCTCCTTCGTGATCGCCCTGATCCTGTTGAGCCAGGGAGTGATTCAGTCGTTCCACAACGGTTTCGCCTCCACCGGCCTCGACGGCAATGCGGTGACCAATGCACTAGCTCCCGTCGCGTCCCAGGAAGCGATCAAGGAACTCGGCACGAACGGCGGCGGGATCTTGGCTGCCAACTCGGCGCACCCGTTCGAGAACCCCACCCCGCTGAGCAATATCGTCGAGATTCTGGCGATCCTGTTGATTCCGGTCTGCCTCACACGAACATTCGGAACTCTCGTCGGTGATCGTAGGCAAGGCCTCACCCTGCTCGCAGTGATGGGAATCCTGTGGAGCGGACTGCTCGCGGTGACGCTCGCTGCCGAATCCGGCGCACGCGGTGTTGCCGCCACAGCAGCTGGTTCGATGATGGAGGGCAAGGAAGTTCGCTTCGGAATCCCCGGATCGGCATTGTTCGCGGTGGCGACCACGGGAACGTCGACGGGTGCGGTGAACTCGGCCCACGACAGCATGTCGCCCCTCGGCGGCGGCGCGGTCCTGCTCAACATGTTGCTCGGCGAAATCGCGCCGGGCGGAGTCGGAACCGGCCTCTACGGGATTCTTGTGCTGGCGCTGATCGCAGTGTTCGTCGGCGGACTGTTGGTCGGTCGCACGCCCGAATACCTCGGCAAGAAGCTGGGTCGACGCGAGATAACCCTTGCGGCGCTGTCGATCCTGGTCATGCCCGCACTGGTCCTGATCGGTACCGCCATCACCGTGATCCTCGGTTCGACCACCGGTTATCAAGGCAACGGGGGAGATCCGGGCACGCCGGGATCGATCCACGGGTTCAGCGAGGTGCTCTATGCCTTCGCTTCCGCCTCGAACAACAACGGCAGCGCGTTCGGCGGTCTGACCGTCACCAGCGACTGGTTCCAGTCGTCCCTCGGAACCTGCATGCTCCTAGGCCGATTCCTGCCGATCATCTTCGTTCTCGCTCTGGCCGGTGCGCTGGCCTCTCAGAAGAAGGTGGCGCCGACGGCCGGCACCCTCCCCACATCCGGTCCGATGTTCACCGGCCTGTTGACCGGAACCGTCGTTCTTGTTGCTGCACTTACATTCTTCCCGGCCCTCGCGCTGGGCCCGCTAGCGGAGGCTCTTCAATGACCGTGCGTATCAGTGAGAAACCCGTGGTAGCGCAAGACGCTGCCGACAAGGTTGATCCAGGGCAGTCCCGTCAAGTACACGCAGGCGTATTCAACCCGCGGCAGATGATCACCGCGTTGCCGGGGGCCGTACGCAAACTCGACCCACGCCACTTGGCGCGTAACCCGGTCATGTTCGTGGTGTTCGTCGGCTCCGTCATCACCACCGTCATGGCGATCGCCGATCCCTCGGTGTTCTCCTGGGTGATCACCCTGTGGCTCTGGTTCACGGTGATCTTCGCGAACCTCGCCGAATCCGTGGCCGAAGGGCGAGGCAAGGCTCAGGCGGCCAGCCTGCGCAAGGTCAAGCAGGACACCACAGCGCATCGGATCACGATGAGCGGTGCGATCGAATCGGTTTCCGGCACCGAACTGGTGGTCGGCGACCGGGTGATCGTGGTTGCCGGCGAGGTCATCCCCGGCGACGGCGACGTGGTCGAAGGTATTGCCTCCGTGGACGAATCGGCGATCACCGGTGAATCCGCCCCGGTAGTCCGTGAATCCGGTGGCGACCGCTGCGCCGTCACCGGTGGTACGACGGTTCTCTCCGACCGGATCGTCGTGGAAATCACCGCAGCACCGGGCAGTTCGTTCGTGGACCGGATGATCGCGCTCGTCGAAGGCGCCTCGCGTCAGAAGACACCCAACGAGATTGCGCTCAACATCCTGCTCGCGTCGTTGACGGTCATCTTCCTCCTCGCCGTCGTAGCCATCGGCCCGATGGGCTTGTACGCGGGGCACGAGCAGGATCCGATCAAGCTGATCGCACTCCTCGTCTGCCTGATCCCGACGACCATCGGAGCGCTGCTCTCGGCAATCGGTATCGCGGGCATGGACCGCCTCGTCCAGCGCAACGTTCTCGCGATGTCGGGGCGTGCCGTGGAAGCTGCGGGCGACATCGACACCCTGTTGATGGACAAGACCGGAACCATCACCTTCGGCAACCGCCGGGCGACCGCGCTCCACCCGGCACCCGGCGTATCCGCCGACGATCTTGCTGCGGCAGCGCGCTTGTCGAGCCTGGCTGACGGAACTCCCGAGGGACGGAGCATCGTCGAGTTGTGCGCAGCAGAGTTCTCTCTCGCGGCCGAACCGACGCTCGACGAGGAACGCGCCGAGTTCGTTCCCTTCACGGCACAAACGCGGATGAGCGGACTCGACCACTCCGGACGCCAAATCCGAAAGGGTGCAGCAGACGCGGTGATGCACTGGGTCGTCAGTGGCGGTGGACATGCAGAGACCGCGGTGACTGATACCGTGAACGACATCGCCCAAGCCGGCGGAACACCACTGGTAGTTGCCGTCAAGCACGGTGAGAGCACCTCGATCCTCGGCGTGATCGCGTTGTCCGACGTCGTCAAGCCGGGAATGGCTGACAGGTTCGCCGAACTCCGGGCGATGGGTATTCGCACGATCATGATCACCGGCGACAATCCGTTGACCGCGAAGGCGATTGCCGATGAGGCGGGCGTCGACGACTTCATGGCGGAGGCCACCCCGGAAGACAAACTGGCCCTGATCCGGAAGGAGCAGGAAGGCGGACGTCTCGTCGCGATGACCGGTGACGGGACCAATGATGCGCCCGCCCTTGCCCAGGCGGATGTCGGGGTCGCGATGAACACGGGAACCTCGGCAGCCAAAGAGGCCGGGAACATGGTCGATCTCGATTCCGATCCCACCAAGCTGATCGAGGTAGTGGAAATCGGCAAGCAATTGCTGATCACCCGCGGCGCCTTGACCACATTCTCGTTGGCGAACGACCTGGCGAAGTACTTCGCAATCCTGCCGGCATTGTTCAGCGGCATCTACCCGCAGCTGGACGCGTTGAACATCATGCGGCTCGCCACCCCCGAATCGGCGATCGTCTCAGCCGTGATCTTCAACGCCTTGGTGATCATCGGGTTGATTCCGTTGGCGCTCAAGGGTGTTCGATACCGCCCGTCGACAGCATCGCAGTTGCTCGGACGTAACCTGCTCGTCTACGGTCTCGGCGGTGTGATCACACCGTTCGTCGGTATTTGGTTGATCGATCTCGTCGTGCGTTTGATTCCTGGAATTGGGTGACCTGACATGCGTTTCACTATCGGTTTTGCCAAACAGGTGTGGGCGGGTTTGCTCGTATTACTTGCACTCACGGTCGTTCTCGGTGTGATCTATCCCGCCGCGGTGTGGGGGGTCAGCCGGATCAGCTCCGGATCTGCCGAAGGCTCACCGGTCACTGATGCCGCCGGTTGCGTGGTCGGCAGTGCCTGGGTGGGTGTTGATCCGCAGGTTGCCGAAGGGCAGCAGGACCCGTTCTTCCACAACCGCGTTGTCGGATCCGTTTCGGACGAGGATCCTTTTGCCACCGGTGATCCCGCTGCGGCACTGCCGTCCAACCAGGGGCCGAGCAGCGAGATTCTGGCCGGATTCATCATCGAGCGCCGGGCGGCCATCGCGGCACGTGAGGGCGTCGACCCGGCATCGGTTCCCGTCGACGCAGTCACCGGTTCGGGCTCGGGTATCGATCCCCACATCAGTCCGGCGTACGCCGAACTGCAGGTCGCGAGGGTGGCGGCGAACAACGGCATCTCGGAAGACCAGGTGCGGGACTTGGTGGCTGAGCACACCGACGGTCGGCAACTCGGATTTCTCGGAGCCGAGCGAGTCAACGTCCTGGAATTGAACCTGGCACTCGGATTGACGGCACCTACGTGTGCTGCGCCGACGACTGGTGGATGATTGTCACGTGAGTTCTTCGGAGAAGGTCGGTCAATCTTTCGGTAGGGCACGCAAACGTGGTGAATTGCGTATCTACCTCGGCGCTGCCCCCGGCGTCGGAAAGACCTTCGCGATGCTCGGTGAGGCTCATCGACGTCGAGATCGTGGCTGTGACGTGGTCGCGGCCGTTGTGGAGACACACGGCCGCGCCCGCACGGCGGCGCAGATCGGTGACCTCGAGATCATTCCGCCGAAGCTGGTGGACTATCGCGGAACACGGATGCCGGAACTGGACGTCGAGGCCGTGTTGGCTCGGCGGCCGGCCCTTGTCCTCGTGGACGAGTTGGCACACACCAACACTCCGGGGAGTAAGAATCACAAGCGCTGGCAGGACGTGCAGGAACTGCTCGAAGCCGGGATCGACGTCCTGTCCACGGTCAACGTGCAACACCTCGAAAGCCTCAACGACGTTGTCGCGCACATCACCGGCGTGGTTCAGCAGGAGACGGTTCCGGACGCGATAGTGCGTAGTGCGGCGCAGGTCGAGCTGGTCGACATCACTCCGGAGGCGCTGCGCCGCAGACTTTCTCACGGCAACGTGTATTCGCCGGAGCGTGTCGATGCGGCATTGGGTAACTACTTCAGACGCGGAAACCTCACGGCGCTACGCGAACTGGCTCTGCTGTGGGTGGCCGATCAGGTGGACGCCGCCCTGGCGAAGTACCGGGCCGAGAACAAGATCACCGATACCTGGGAGGCGCGCGAGCGTGTCGTCGTTGCCGTGACCGGGGGACCGGAGTCGGAAACGCTGGTACGACGCGCATCCCGTATCGCGTCGAAATCGAGTGCCGAGCTGATGGTGGTCCACGTCGTGCGCGGTGACGGACTCACCGGCGTCTCGGCTCCGGAGATGGGCAAGGTGCGCGCGTTGGCCGTCGGGGTCGGCGCCACGCTTCACACCGTTGTCGGTGACGACGTACCGTCGACGCTTCTCGAATTCGCCCGCGAGGAGAACGCCACACAGTTGGTTCTGGGAACGTCTCGACGTTCTCGGCTGGCGCGCATCCTCGACGAGGGGATCGGCGCCGCGGTGGTTCAGCAGTCCGGCGGCATCGACGTTCACATGGTCACCCATGAGGAAACGACCGTCCGTCGGCGGATCTCGTTGTTCGGCCGATCCGAGTACCGCTTGCTGTCGTGGATTGCGGCAGTGGTGGTTCCGACGGCCGCAGCCGGACTCATGGGTCTGATCGACCGGATCTCCGGCGTGCAGGGCGAAAATGCGTTGTTCTTCGTGGTGGTGGTTCTGGTCGCGCTGCTCGGTGGTGTCGGGCCGGCAATGCTGTCTGCTCTGTTATCGGGACTGCTGCTCAATTACTTCTTCACCGACCCGAGGTACAGCTTCACGATCGCCGAACCCGACAACTTCATCACGACGGTGGTGCTGCTGATAGTGGCTGTGGCAGTGGCCGTTCTGGTGGACGCTGCCGCCAAAAAAGCTCGGGAAGCGAAGCGCGCTTCGGAGGAAGCGGAACTTCTGACACTGTTTGCGGGGTCGGTTCTCCGCGGTGCTGACCTGTCCACGCTGCTCGAGAAAGCTCGTGAAATCTACCGTCAACGTGGGGTTTCGGTGGTGCATCATGAGGATGGCGTAGTCGCGGCCGTGGGTGCAGAACCGCCGGCACGTGAAGCTGACGCGGATTCCGTATGCGAGGTAAACGACGGCGAATACGCACTGATGCTGTCGGGGCCGGAGTTGAGTGCGCGTGATCGTCGGGTGTTGACCGTTGTCGCGCACCAGGCGGTCGGCATGATCCGTCAGGACAAGCTCACGGTCGAAGCGAGCAAGGCGGCTGCATTGACCGAGGCTGATCAACTGCGCCGAGCATTGCTTTCGGCTGTGAGCCATGACCTTCGGACACCGCTTGCCGGCGTGAAGGCTGCTGTGTCGAGCTTGCGCAGCGACGACATCGAGTTCTCACCTGAGGACACGGCAGAACTACTGGCCACCATCGAGGAGTCTGCGGATCAGTTGACCGCGCTGGTCGGCAACCTTCTTGATTCGTCCAGACTGGCTGCGGGAGTGGTCAAGCCGACGTTGCGGGCGGTGTACCTCGACGAAGTTGTTCACCGGGCGTTGCTTGGATTAGGCATCGGCGGCCGGTCGGACTCCCGGTCCCACAGTGTGATCGTCGACGTGGGTACTGTTGCCGTGCAGGCCGATCAGGGTTTGCTCGAGAGAGTGATCGCCAACCTCGTCGACAACGCATTGCGGTACGGCGGCACAACACCGGTGCGAGTGGGAGCAGCACGCGTCGGAGACCGCACCGTCATCACCGTCGCAGATACCGGCCCCGGTGTACCCCGTGGTGAAGCCGAATCGATGTTCGAGCCGTTTCAGCGAATGGGGGATCGCGACAACACGGGCGGAGTGGGCCTCGGGCTGTCCGTGGTGCGCGGATTTGTCGACGCGATGGGCGGAACGGTCAGTGCCACCGACACTCCGGGCGGTGGGTTGACGATGATGGTCGAACTGGCCGGTGCAGGAACGAATGGAAGCGAGTCATGAGCCGGATACTGGTTGTCGACGACGAACCGCAGATCTTGCGGGCACTACGCATCAACCTCACTGTGCGTGGATATGACGTGGTGACGGCGTCCACCGGAGCAGGGGCCTTGCGCGCTGCAGCGGAACGGCCGCCGGACGTGGTGATTCTCGATCTCGGACTGCCGGACATGGACGGCACCGAAGTACTTGCAGGCCTGCGTGGCTGGTGCACGGCGCCGGTCATCGTGCTGTCGGCGCGCACGGACTCCGCGGACAAGGTCGAGGCCCTCGATGCCGGTGCCGACGATTACGTCACCAAGCCCTTCGGGATGGACGAGTTTCTGGCCCGCGTGCGCGCAGCGGCGAGGCGTGGAACCTCGGCGGCCGACACCTCGGAACCGTCGGTCGAGACCGCGTCGTTCACGGTGGACTTGGCTGCCAAAACGGTGAGTCGGCGCGGTGAACAGGTGCACCTGACTCCGACCGAGTGGGGCATGCTCGAGATGCTTGTGCGCAACCGCGGAAAGCTGGTCGGGCAGAAGGAATTGCTTCGGGAGGTGTGGGGACCGGCTTACGACACCGAGACTCACTATCTGCGTGTCTACCTGGCTCAACTTCGTCGCAAGCTCGAGGACGACCCGGCCAACCCCAAGCATCTGATCACCGAGGCGGGGATGGGTTATCGATTCGTGGTGTGAGAAACCAGGTGTGAGAAACCAGGTCAGATCATCACCACCAATTTGCCACGAGCCGTACCGGCTTCCATCTTGGCATGCGCTTGCGCGATGTCCTCGAATGCGAACACCTCGTCGATCGGTACCACCGCCTCGCCTGACGCCACAGCGGAGAGGAAGTCTTGCAGTACGTCGGCAGGCAGGTCGGACGCGTCCCCGCCGTACGAGGTCAATCGCACTCCGCGTGGAATGTAGTCGATCGGATAGAAGTCCTTGACTGTCCACTCGTTGGACAACATGCCCGTGAAACACACGGTCCCGTGAACGCGAGTGGCGCGCAACGTGTCGGGAAGTGTTGGTGTTCCGACTAATTCGAGAGCCAGATCAACACCGTCCGGGAAAATGTCTCGCACCTGGCCTGCCACGGCACCGTCGTCGAGGACAACGTGGTCGACCCCTATCGCGGTCAACGATGACGTCTTGCTCGCATCGCGGGTGGTCGCAAGGACCGTGAGCCCCCACTGCTTCGCCAGGACTGCGGTTGCCATGCCGACCGAGGAGGTTCCGCCTCGAATCAGTAGGGATTGACCGGATTTCGCATCCAGTCCCACCGTCAGCGAGCCGTACGACGTCTGCAGCATCTCGGGAACAGCTCCCACTGTCGACCAGTCCAGTTTGCTGGAGAAGGGAACGACCTGGCTGACGGGAACGCACGTGTACTCGGCATATCCGCCGTCGAAGACCCGACCCATCCCGCCCATCATGGCGGCGACCTGCTGCCCTTCGGTCAACTCCCCGCCGGGGCAGTTCACCACTTCGCCGACGGCCTCGATGCCCAGCACCCGCGGGAACGTCACGCCTTCGGCGAGGCCGAGGCGGGTGTGAAGTTCGGATCGATTGAGGCCGAAGGCCTTCACGCGGACCAGTACCCAGCCGGTGGTAGGCGCCGGTATGGGAATCTCCTTGATCGTCAATGCTTCTGGCGGGCCGGGGGCGTCGAGCACGATTGCGCGCATTGTGTCGGTCATGCTTTCTCCTTGGTGATGAGTGTCAGTCGACGGTTGGCTTCGCGCAGCGTGGCCAGTGTGGCGCCGAACCGATCGAGAGCCTCGGGCGTCAGCACGGAACCGAGACGGCGTGCCAGTTCGTCGTCGAACGTGGACTTCGCCCGCTGCAAGAGGCCAATGCCGTCGGGGGTCAACGCGATGAGTGAGGATCGTTTGTCGGCGGGATTGGATTGTCGACGGCAGTGCCCCGAGGACTCGATCCGATCTACCAATTTGCTCGTGCCACCGACGGTGATCGCGAGGGCTTCGGCAATGTCGAAGACCCGACAGGAACCTAGCCTGTCGATGATCTGCATCGGCTCGAATCGACTCAGTGGCAGGTCGTGCTCGATTCGTAGTCGCTGGTCGACGGCCGTCCACAGTTCGGTTTCGAAGCGGACGAGGTTGTCGAAGTGACCGCTCAGGTCCGACCCCGTCATGAGCAGACCCCGAACCGATATGCATTCCGTGGAATCATTCTTTCACCGTACGCCCGATTCGTGATCAATTCCATGGAATCTATTTGCGGCCTTTCGTTGTGTCGGTGGCGCATGGGAACATATGTTCGTGTCGCATGAACCGCTGGATCGAGAAACGCCAGGTAATCACCCTGGCGGTGCTCGTTCTGGCGGTAATCATTCTGGGGGTAGTCGACCTACGGGTGACGCAACGATCCTCCATGCAGACCTCGATTCGTTCTACGCATCGGTCGAGCAACGTGACGACCCGACTCTGGCGGGCAGGCCGGTCATCGTCGGTGGTGGCGTGGTCCTGGCGGCAAGCTACGAGGCCAAGGCGTTCGGGGTTCGAACTGCGATGAGTGGTGGTCAGGCTCGATCACTGTGTCCCCAGGCGATCGTCGTTCCCCCGCGAATGTCGGCGTACTCGCAGGCGAGCAAAGACGTGTTCGACGTCTTTCACGACACGTCGCCGCTGGTCGAAGGAATCTCCATAGACGAGGCCTTTCTCGAGGTCGGCGGGCTCGCCAAAATCGTGGGAAACCCGCTGCAGATCGGGGCCAACCTCAGGCGCGACGTGGCCGAGCAGGTCGGACTCCCGATCACGGTCGGGATCGCACGCACCAAGTTCCTGGCCAAGGTCGCGAGTGCATTCGCGAAACCCGACGGATTGCTGCGAGTGCCGCCGGAGGGCGAGACCGAATTCCTGCATCCGTTGCCGGTCGAGAAGCTGTGGGGCGTCGGCAAGATCACGGCCCAGAAGTTGCGAAACTTCGACATCGTGACGGTGGGTGACATCGCTCGGCACGACGAATCCTCGATCGTCTCGATTCTCGGGGGCGGCGCCGGTCGCCATCTCTACGCGCTCTCGCACAATCGAGATCCGCGCCCCGTCCGCGCCTATCGTGGCCGCAGTTCGATGGGTGCTCAGCATGCGCTTGGTCGCGGATCCCATTCCCGCGCAGAACTCGATGCGTCGTTGATGTCCCTTGTCGATCGTGTCAGTCGACGCATGCGTTCGGCGCAGCGGACGGGGCGCACGGTCACGCTCCGGCTTCGCTTCGCGGATTTCACGCGGGCAACTCGATCTCACACGCTGCGCCGGTCCACCGCCGACACAGCGGAATTGCTGAACGCCTCGATGGTGCTGCTGGACGAAGCGATACCGATGATCGCGGACAAGGGCATCACGTTGATCGGTGTCGCTGTCTCCAACCTGGATCGGGACGGCGCCGAACAACTCGAATTGCCCTTCGACGGTCCAGGATTCGCGGGTCCGGACACTGCCGCCCTCGACTCGGCGATGGACAGCGTCCGGAAGAAGTTCGGCTCGGCGGCTCTCACGAGGGGAGTGCTCCTGGGACGCGATCCGGACCTGTCGGTGCCGCTACTGCCGGACTAGGTGAGGTTTTCTCTCAGAGTCGCTCCCTCGTATTCGCGTCGGAACAACCCACGCGCCTGCAACACTGGAATCACGTGATCGACAAAATCTTCCAGGCCCTGCGGATAGGTCGGCGGCATCAGATTGAAACCGTCGGCACCGCGGCCGTTCAACCAGGATTCCATCTCGTCGGCAATCGACTCCGGTGTGCCGATCATCGTTGCGTGGCCACCACCCGCAGCGAGCGTCCCGAGGAGTTCCCGCACAGTCGGTGCGTCCTTCTCGACGATCCGCAGAATAGTTGCGTAGCGTCCTTGCGGCCCGCTGAATGCTTCGAGTGGAGGCAACGGGGGTACGGGCCCGTCGAGATCCCAGTCCTCGCAATCCTGTCCGGTGAACAACGAGAGTTGGCGTATCGACTGTTCGGTGGGCAGCAGGCGATCAAGTTCGGCCTTCTTGGCCCGTGCCTCGGCGACAGTACTTCCGACGTAGGTGACCAGCCCCGGCATGACGGCGACCGAGTTCGAATCCCGGCCGGCGCGCTCGATTCTCGACTTCACGTCCGCGTAGTAGCTCTGCGCGCTGGGTAGGTCGTAGGCAACCGAATAGATCGCCTCGGCGCGCTGCGCAGCCAGATCGCGACCCTGCTCGGACGCCCCGGCCTGAAACAAAACCGGTCTGCCCTGCGGGGATCGAGGAACCGTCAACGGGCCGTCGACACGAAAATGCTTGCCGTCGTGATCGATGCGAGAAATCTTGCCTGCGTCGGCAAAACGTCCCGCCCGGTCAAGGATCAGCGCGTCTTCCGACCACGAATCCCACAATGCGAGGGCCACTTCGACAAATTCGTCGGCTCGTTCATATCGGGATGCGTGATCGGGCATCGCCTCGAGTCCGTGGTTGCGCGCTTCCTGGTCGAACATCGAGGTCACGACGTTCCATCCGGCTCGTCCGCCGCTGATGTGGTCGAGCGATGCCAAAAGTCGTGCCGCGTGGAATGGCGTGTAAAAGGTCGTGGAGATGGTGGTGACCAGGCCGACGTTCGCCGTCGCTCGTGCCATGGCTGTCAACGCGGTGATCGGTTCGAGAAACCACGACGCACCAGACTCGGGTTCTCGAACACTGTGACCGTCAGCGAAGAAAACGGCGTCCAGCTTGCCGCGTTCGGCGATCTGGGCGAGCGACTCGTAATACGTGATGTCACCGAGACTTTCGACCGGTGAGTCGCGGTGTCGCCACGCCGCACTGTGATGCCCGCAACCGAGCAGGAACGCACCTATCCGTAGCTGTGCGCCCATCAGTTCTTGACGAGTCCGCCGTCGACAACCAGGTTCTGGCCGGTCACGGCCCGCGACCATGGGGAGGCGAAAAAGAGTGCAGCGTCGGCAAATTCGTCCGGCGTCGTGACTCGGCGCAGGGGAGTGCTTGCCGCGATCATGTCGAACACGGCTTCCGGTGTCGCGGCACTCGCATCGGTGGTGCGGAGCAAGCCGCCGGAGACCATGTTGACTGTGATCCCGTCCGGACCGAGGTCGGCGGACAGCGTCCGTGTCAGTGCCAACAGTGCGGCCTTGGCAGCGGTGTAGTCGTGGTAAGGAACTACCGGATTCTGGACCAGATTGGTTCCGACAGTGATGATTCGGCCGAAGTCGAGTTCGCGCATGCCTGGTAGCGCTGCCTGGGTGGTATTGAGTGTTCCGGCAACAGCTCCGCGTAGTTGAGAGTCGAAGTCGGCCCAGGTGATCGTGTCCGCGTTCGGCCGGGCATCGCCGTTGAACGAGAAGTCGACCAGTGCATTGTCGACCACGGTCGAGATCGGTGTGTCGAATCTCTCGCGTGCAGCGGAGAACAACTGGTCGACGGAACTGCTGTCCGTCACGTCCGCCTGGACTGCGAAGGTGCGATCCTCACCCAGTTCGGCGACCAGGGCCTCGGCGGCATCGCGGCTCTTGTTGTAGTTCACGATTACGCGGGCGCCCGAGTGGGAGAATGCTCGGCTCAGT
Source organism: Rhodococcus sp. MS13 (assembly GCF_013277835.1). Taxonomy (NCBI): domain Bacteria; kingdom Bacillati; phylum Actinomycetota; class Actinomycetes; order Mycobacteriales; family Nocardiaceae; genus Rhodococcus; species Rhodococcus sp. MS13. The sequence goes on along the minus strand of NZ_VBTL01000001.1, from coordinate 349,707 downwards.
GCGGCGCCGAGCCCGCGGGCGCCACCGGTGATCAGAACGATCTGCTCGTCGAGGTTCAATGCGCGCTGAAATTGCTGTTCGGTCACGTCGACATCCCTCCGCCAGTGCTAACTGGTCAGGTTCATCGGGTCTGATCTCAGCCGACTTTTTCGGCACCCCGTGTCACCGTCCATCAGACCACGTGAGGTGAATCGTCCTGAACGCCGGGTGCGTAGTAACGGCCGGCGCGATGAGTTTTCGATCGCTCGGGAGTCGTAATTGCAAGCGAAGTGGCAACCGGCCGCTCGCCTTCGCCCCAGGAGATTCCGATGACCACCCAGCCCGTCCACAACGAAACTGTTTCCGGTAACGCCACGACGACGACACCTTCGGCCACGGCTCGCAAGGTCGGATTTGTCCTGAGTGGGCTGTTCGTCGTTTTCATGCTCTTCGACGGCATCATCCACATTCTCAACCTTCAGACCGTCAAGGATGCCTCCGCCGAACTTGGGTTGCCGGACTCGCTGGCATTGACGGCTGGGGTGGTGCAACTGATCTGCCTTGCGCTGTACGTGATTCCGCGAACGTCGATACTCGGCGCGATTCTGCTCACCGGTTACCTGGGCGGAGCCGTGTTGACCAACCTTCGAGCGGAACAGCCTCTGCTGAGCACGACACTGTTTGCCGTCTATACCGGAATCGTCATGTGGGCGGGTCTGTATCTCCGAGACGAGAAGGTTCGCGAGATCATCCCGGTGCGGCGGGCCTGAAATCAGGCCCCAGAAGGGGTTGCGTGGGACGCGGTGTCCCATTATGTTTGACCTCATTCAAGTCCGTCGACTCCAATCGACGGACTGGCCGTGAGGAGACACCGATGGCTCGGTCAGCGTCGATCGAAGTGGAAAAGCCGTACCGCCAGGTACTGCAGACTTTGTCCGAGGGCTCAGTTGCCCGCAGTTTCGATCCCTATCTCGACATCGACTGGGATTCACCAGAGTTCGCGATCGATCCGCATGATCCGAGGTGGGTGCTCTCATCCGTGTCGGATCCGCTCGGAGCGACGCAGTGGTACCAGGACCAGTCGTTGGAGCGTCGAATCGCCATGGGAATGTGGCGTCAGGCGAATGTGACCAAGGTGGGTTCGGCATTCGAGAGCATCTTGATCCGGGGAATGCTGCAATACATCATGGCGCTACCCAACCAGTCGCCTGAGTTCCGGTACTGCCTGCATGAGATGACCGAAGAGTGCAATCACATCCAGATGTTCCAAGAACTCGTCAATCGTATGGACATCGACGTACCGGGTATGCGTCCGATGTTCCGGCGGCTGTCGCCGATCATCGGAGTGCTGGGAGCAAAGTTCCCGGTCATCTTCTTCATCGGCATTCTGGCTGGTGAAGAACCGATCGACCACTTCCAGAAGGATCTCATCCGCGAGGGTAAGGACACGCCGCCGGCGATGCTCCGCACCATGGAGATTCACATCGCCGAAGAAGCGAGACACATCTCGTTTGCTCACGAGTTCCTGCGCAATCACGTCCCCAGACTCAGTCGTACGAGTCGCGCCATCACATCGGTCGCCTTCCCCGGCACGATGCGTTGGCTTGCGGGCGAAATAATGTCACCGCCAAAGGAATTCGCCGAAGAATTCGGAATCCCGGACGAGGTGATGAAGAGCGCCTTCTGGGGGAGCCCACATTCACGCCGCATCCTGGGTAACTACTTCGGTGAAATGCGAGCCCTGGCAGACGAACTCGGATTGATGAATCCGGTGTCGAAGCGTGCGTGGCGAAAGCTGCGCATCGACGGCGACTACGCCCGCTACCGCGGCGAGCCGAAGCGTTCCGACAAGACCCGGATCTAGTCCGGCCGCGAAGTTCCTCCGTCGGAGGACACCAGCTCGGCTATGAGCGTGGACAATTCGACATGGGGATCGATCTGTAGCCCGCTCGAGCGGGCTACGCCGTCGAACATGTACCAGGTGTATTTCGCGAGGTCGGCGACGATCTCTTCGCGGCTCGGTTTCGGATCGGTGCTTCGGACCCAGTGGGTGAGCGTGCCCTCGACCATTGTCACCACTGCGAACGGTAGTGAATCGAAGGGTGAGGAGTCGATCCCCACGGATCGACCGACTTCGGTGATAGTGGTGAGGGCCGAGTCGGCGATTGTCGCCTTCAGGCTGCTGATCGCGTCGATGCTCTCGTCGTCGTAGTCGGTGGGGCCGGTACCCATGAACTCGTGAATCCGTGGATGCTCGGTGATCCACTCGGCGACGGCGCTGATGGTTCGGGTCAGGATCTGGTCGAGAGTGCCTACCGAAATGCTCATCGACGCATCCAGGGCCGCCGCAAATTGGCCGAGCACAAACGCTCGGACTCGTCGATCGAGGTCGTCTCGGCCGCTGAATTGTCGGTACACCACCGACTTGGCGAGGCCTGCACGGTCGGCGATCTGCTGGACGGACACCTCGGCACCTGCCGCGCGCTCTTCGATCAGTTCGACAGCCGAGGTGAGTATCCGTTTCTGACGCTCGGAGTTGTGTCGCTCCCACCGCGCTTCGCGACCGGTCAACTCTGCAGTGACAGGTTGCGCAATTGCGTCGCTCGGCATCGGGCCAGTCTATCCGGACGGACCCGCCGTATTTCCGACTTGTCATCGGGCGCGGCATCGGGATCGGTCGTCGGTACAACGTGGGACACTGGTCGAGTGAGGTTGTATCGAGACACGGCGGTGGTGCTGCGCCTGCACAAACTGGGCGAAGCCGACCACATCGTCACGTTGCTCACCCGTCAGTTCGGGTTGGTACGTGCCGTGGCCAAAGGTGTCCGCCGGACCACCTCCAAATTCGGTGCCAGACTCGAACCGTTTGCTCACATCGACGTGCAACTACTTCCGGGCAAGAATCTCGACATCATCACTCAGGTGCAGACGGTCGATGCCTTCGCCACTGACATCGTCGACGACTACAGCCGGTACACCACGGCCTGCGCCGTACTCGAAACTGCCGAGCGGTTGGCCGGCGAGGAACGCGCGCCGGCCCCGCAGCTCCAGCGATTGACGGTGGGAGCACTGCGTGCGATCGCCGAGCAGGCGCGGCCGGTCGAGTTCGTGCTCGACGCGTTCTTGTTGCGAGCCATGGGGTACGCGGGTTGGGCGCCTGCCCTCGAAGAGTGCGCCCGCTGCAGCGCTCCGGGACCGCACCGTGCATTTCATGTCGCCGCAGGCGGAGCCGTCTGTACCTACTGCCGCCCGGCGGGTGCTGCGACGCCGTCGCCCGGAGTGCTCGACTTGATGGAAGCCCTGCTCCGAGGGGAGTGGGAGGGCACCGATTCGGCGCCCGCGACGCTGCGGACGCAAGCCAGCGGACTGGTCGCGGCACACCTGCAGTGGCATCTCGAGCGTCAATTGCGGACGTTGCCGCTGATCGAGCGTTCGAGGCCGCATGCAGCCGTCGAGGTCGACTTGCCCGTGAGGCAGGATGGAACCCGTGATTCGACGACGCGAACCGCGAACTCCGCTTGATCCTGCTGCTGAACGGGTGATCCGGCCACCGGACCCACATCCGTCCGGGGCGACCCCGCCGATCCTGCAAACCGAACTCATCCCGCGCCACGTCGCGTTGGTGATGGACGGCAACGGACGGTGGGCGCAGGAGCGCGGTCTGCCGCGAACCGCCGGGCACGAACGCGGTGAAGCTGTCCTGATGGATACCGTCTGCGGTTGCATCGAGATGGGTGTCGAGTGGCTCTCCGCCTACGCCTTCTCCACCGAGAACTGGAAGCGCAGTCCCGACGAGGTTCGATTCCTGATGGGCTTCAACCGTGACGTCATCCGCCGCCGACGCGACGAGATGAACGAAATGGGTGTGCGTGTTCGCTGGGCCGGTCGTAAGCCGCGCCTGTGGGCCAGTGTGATCAAGGAACTCGAGATCGCCGAAGAACTGACCAAGAACAACACAGTCATGAACTTGACCATGTGTGTGAATTACGGCGGGCGGGCCGAAATTGCCGATGCGGTAAAGGAAATCGCGAAGCGTGTCGCGGCCGGTGAGATCAATCCGGACAAGATCACCGAGGCGACGGTTGCCAAGTACCTCGACGAACCCGACATGCCCGACGTCGATCTCTTCCTGCGTCCGTCGGGGGAACAGCGGACGTCCAATTTCTTGATCTGGCAATCCGCCTACGCCGAAATGGTGTACCAGGAGAAGCTGTTTCCCGATTTCGACCGCCGCGATCTCTGGGCCGCCTGCGTCGAATACGCCTCACGCGACCGTAGATTCGGTGGCGTCAAATGACAGGGGAGAACATGACCGACACCACCGACGAAGCATCCCGCCTACAAGAACGCGCGGCCGCCTCGCTGGCGCATTTCGTGACGGTCGATGTGGCTGCGGACGGCTCGCTTGGTTTCCAGTACTCCGGCGCGCTGTGCTCGATCCAGGCGATGAATTTGTCCGAGGGTCTGGACGTGCTGTCCATGACGTGTGTCCTCGCGTGGGACCGACCGGTCAGCGCGGCACTGCATCGCAAGGTGGCCGAGCGGAACCGGACCATTCAATTCGGTTCGATCGCGGTATTCGGCCACGGCAGTCTGGCGGACGTGATCCTGCGATACACGTTCCCGGCGGCCGGACTGGACGACGAAGCACTGACCACGATGTTGCTACTCGCGCTGACCGGCGCCGATACCGCGCGTCAGGGTTTGATTCCCTGACGCTGTCAGCTGGCGGCGCAGTCGCGGCAGGTGCCGAAGATCTCGACGGTGTGACTCACTTCGGTGAAACCGTTGTCCTCGGCGATGGTCTGTGACCACTGCTCGACCGTCGGGCCCTCGACCTCGACGGTGAATCCGCAGTTGCGGCACACCAGGTGATGGTGGTGTCCGGAGGAGCAGCGTCGGTAGACGGACTCACCTGTGTCGGTGCGCAGGACGTCGATGGTTCCGGCGTCGGACAGTGCCTGCAGCGTGCGGTAGACGGTGGTCAGGCCGATCCCTTCACCGCGCTTGCGCAGTTCGTCGTGCAGTTCCTGTGCCGACTTGAATTCGTCGATGTCGTCGAGCAGGGCGGAGATGGCGCTGCGCTGTTTCGTGGAACGAACGCCGACGGTGGCCGGTCCACGTTTCGAGGTCGTACTGCCCGGGGTGTTCATGCGGTGGAATCTCATCCTTCTTCGGCGTGGGCGACAGCGTCGACGACGATGTGTGCGAGGTGATCGTCGACGAGTCGATAGAGAACTTCTCGTCCGTTGCGTTCGCCGCGGACGACGCCCGCTGCTTTGAGAACGCGCAAATGCTGGCTGATGAGTGGCTGAGTGACGCCGAGAGCGCCGACGAGTTCGTGAACGCAACGCTCCGACTCGTGGAGCTGAAGCACGATCGCGATGCGAACGGGTGCAGCCAGCGCCCGCAGAATTTCGCCGGCGGCCGCCAAAGTTTCCTTGGGCGGCACGGGCGCGGGGGGTGCGGCTTCGAACGGGTCGTGCGTGTGTCCGAGGTCGGAATGATCATGGCTTTTGTGGAGATCGCCGGTATCCGCAATGCTCACAGCGAGGCTCCTTCGAGGGGTAGATCATGATGTCCGGGCATAGCCATCTCACCACATTATTGCAAATCACTTTCATTTTGATATGCACAAGTATGCATGTCAACCTTGGACGGAAGTGCGTGGCAGCCGCCAGATAGGCTGATGGTGCGAAAAGCGCACGAAAATCATGCATCTATTACCCAGATGGAGAGCAATCGAGTGGCACCCAAGTCCAAGATCGAAGCCGTTGTCAATCTCGCCAAGCGGCGAGGCCTGGTCTACCCGTGCGGTGAGATCTACGGCGGTACCAAGTCCGCATGGGACTACGGCCCATTGGGTGTCGAGCTCAAGGAGAACATCAAGCGTCAGTGGTGGCGCAACATGGTCACCAGCCGCGAGGACGTCGTCGGCCTCGACTCCTCGGTGATCCTGCCCCGCGAGGTGTGGGTCGCATCCGGTCACGTCGGTGTCTTCAACGACCCGCTCGTCGAGTGCCTCAACTGTCACAAGCGTCACCGTCAGGATCACCTGCAGGAGGCGTACGCGGAGAAGAAGAAGCTCGACAACCCGGACGACGTCTCGATGGATGTCATCGGTTGCCCCGATTGCGGCACCGTCGGCCAGTGGACCGAGCCGCGCGACTTCAACATGATGCTCAAGACGTACCTCGGCCCTGTCGAGAGCGAAGAGGGCATGCACTACCTGCGCCCCGAGACCGCACAGGGCATCTTCGTGAACTTCGCCAACGTGCTGACCACCTCGCGTAAGAAGCCGCCGTTCGGCATCGGTCAGATCGGCAAGAGCTTCCGTAACGAGATCACCCCGGGCAACTTCATCTTCCGCACCCGCGAGTTCGAGCAGATGGAGATGGAATTCTTCGTCAAGCCGGGCGAGGACGAGCAGTGGCATCAGTACTGGATCGACTACCGCCTGGACTGGTACACCGGCCTCGGCATCAACAAGGACAACCTGCGGCTGTACGAGCATGCGCCGGAAAAGCTTTCGCACTACTCGAAGGGCACGACCGACATCGAGTACCGCTTCCACTTCCAGGGCAGCGAATGGGGCGAGCTCGAAGGTATCGCGAACCGTACCGACTTCGATCTCTCGACGCACTCCAAGCACTCGGGCACCGAGCTGAACTACTACGACCAGACGACGGGTGAGCGGTACACCCCGTACGTCATCGAGCCGGCGGCAGGTCTCACGCGTTCGCTGATGGCCTTCCTGGTCGACGCGTACACCGAGGACGAGGCACCCAACTCCAAGGGCGGCGTCGACAAGCGCACGGTGCTGCGACTGGATCGTCGACTCGCTCCCGTCAAGGCCGCAGTGCTGCCGCTCTCGCGCAATGCGGATCTGACGCCGAAGGCAAAAGATCTTGCGGCGCAGTTGCGTCAGAACTGGAACGTCGAGTTCGACGACGCCGGTGCCATCGGTCGTCGTTACCGTCGCCAGGACGAGATCGGCACACCGTTCTGCATCACGGTCGACTTCGACACTCTCGAAGATCAGGCTGTGACGGTGCGTGAGCGTGACTCCATGGCGCAGGAACGCGTCGCCCTCGATCAGGTGGAAAGCTACCTGGCTGCGCGGCTGATCGGTTCCTGATTCGTTCGAAGCTGACGGGCGGTTCTTCTCATTCGAGAAGGACCGCCCGTTTTCTCTTTCCATGGTGGATCTTCAGGCGCAGGATCGAAGTTATGAGAAAACTCAGCGTGACCAACAGCGTGACTCTCGACGGTGTCATGCAGGCACCTGGCGGGCCGGACGAAGATCGTCGTGGCGGATTCGAGCACGGTGGATGGGCGGCACCCTTCAACGATTCCGTCATGGCACAGAAAATGGGGGAGGGGATTGCGAAGAAATCAGAGTTGCTCTTCGGACGCCGAACCTATGAGAACTTCGCCTCGTACTGGCCGTTTCAGACGGACAATCCGTTTACCGAGGTGCTCGACAACACGCAGAAGTACGTAGCGTCAAGGACTTTGGGTGAACCGCCGCCGTGGAAGAACTCGACTGTGTTGAAAGGCGATGCCGCCGACGCGGTCGCCGCGCTGAAGGAAAGCGATGGCCCGGATCTGGTGATTCTGGGCAGTGGCGACCTGATCACGTCATTGGCCGAACGGCGTCTCGTCGACACCTACACTCTGCTGATTCATCCGCTGGTTCTCGGAACCGGGCGCAGATTGTTCCCCGACGGTGCTGCGCTCGCTCAGTTCACCCTCACCGAAAGTGTTGCTACGACAACAGGCGTCATCATCGCGACGTATCAGGTGAGTTGAATACATCAGGGAACTCGCCGAAATGCTGCTTCTGCCAGCGCTGGGTTCTGACGGCTTGCACACTGGTCGGCGTGACCCAGGGCGGATAGACCCGGATAGCGCGCTTGCCGCCCGAGAAGTTCGTCGACACGATGTCGTGTTCGACGAGGGTTTCGGTGGGAAAGACGAAGTGACCCAGATGTTCTTCGTCGTAGACCTTCACCACAAACAGCGCGACGCCGTCGCTGGTGTCGAATGGGCGGATGGGCCCGGCCTCGGAACGGCGCCACAGCGTGACGAACTGACCGAGCTTGGTCGGCGTCGTCTTGGCGGATCGATAGACGGAGGGAAGGCCGTTGACGGTCAGCGTGTGAGCGCCGTACTCAGCACCCTCGGACTCGGGAATCGGTGTGGACCAGGTAAATCCGTCGGCGTTCATCGGCAACGATGATGCCACGGACCACCGACAGCCTTCGTGGCGAAGGCTGTCGGTGGTAGACGCACTTCAGGCCGTAGGTACCTTGTCGAGAAACCCGAGGACAAGCGTCACCCGGCCGTCGTCGTCGCGTTCGAGTACGTCGAACCCGTCGATCAGTGACTCGGCCCCCGCCGGGCCGAGAGCCCAACCGAATCGAGCCTGTCGGTGGTGCGCGTCCACGGGTCCGATGAGGGTGAAGTGCATGCCCGGAAACTGTTGCTGCACAGCGTTGATCATCGCGTCGATCTGATCGTGTCCGGTGACGTCCGCGAGCGGATCGGTGTAGCGGCCGCCGGGTGCGAACAATTGCTCGATCCGTGCTCTACGGGCGGTGGTATCTGTTTCGTTCCACATGTCGATATAGGCGTCGGCGATTGCGTCGAAGTCGCTCATGGTCGCTCCCTTGATCAGTTCCGGTGGTGAACATCCGGCGGTCTCGCCGGCTGAGACCACTGTTCCTCCGAAACTGCTTCGGGTCGATTACCTCCGAGGTCATGGTCTCGGCTACCTCGGGTCGCTAACTTGAAAGAATGACCTTCGAGACGATGGACGTTGGCACCGAACTCAAGCGGTGGCGGGAGCGGCGAAGGCTCACTCAGTTGGGTCTCTCGGCAGCGGCAGGAGTGTCGACCAGGCACCTGAGCTTCATCGAAACCGGCCGCTCCAAACCCAGCCGGGACATGATCCTTCACCTGTCCGAATGCCTGGATGTTCCTCTACGACAACAGAACACGCTTCTGCTGGCAAGTGGCCACTCGCCGGAGTACTCGCAAAAATCGTTGGCGGAAGCGCCGATGTCAGCGGTGAGCGAGGCCATCGATCGCATCATCGACGCGCATGACCCTTATCCGGCCGTGGTGGTCGATCAGCAATGGGAGATGATCGCCGGGAACCAGGCCGTGAGAATTCTGACCGAGGGCGCCGCTGAATTCCTCCTGGAACCACCGGTGAACGTATTGCGTTTGAGCTTGCATCCCGAGGGCATGGCGCCGCGGATCGTGAACCTCGCGCAGTGGCGGACCCACCTGCTCGCCAGGTTGGCGCGGGAAGTGGAGGTCAGTGCGGATGCGCAGTTGGCGTCCTTGCTCGACGAGTTGCGCACTTATCCGAGCGGCGGAGACTGGCACGACGACCGCGCGAATTCCCTGCTGGTTCCGTTGCGCGTACGCGCGGGCGATACCGAATTGGCGATGTTCAGCACCACCACCGTGTTCGGTACGCCGCGCGACGTCACGCTTGCAGAGATCGCGATTGAGTCGTTCTACCCGTCGGACACGCAGACCGCCGATTATTTTCGATCAGCCGCGCAGGTCAGAGAGACTTCTTGCCGAACTTGAGCTTCCACGGCACCAGAGCGGACTCCAACTGAACCGAGAGGCTCATCTTGGAGACACCTTCGGTGCGTTCCTCGAAGCGGATTGGCGTTTCGGCGATCTTCATGCCGCGCTGAACAACTCGGTAGTTCATCTCGACCTGGAACGCGTAGCCGTTGCTCTGCACCGATTCGACGTCGATGTCGCGCAAGGTCTTTGCATGCCACGCCTTGAAGCCTGCAGTTGCATCCTTGACGTGCAGTCGCAGAATGGCGTTGACGTAAAAGTTCGCCCAGGCGGACAAAGCCTTGCGATGCCACGGCCAGTCGCCGGCAACTGCGCCACCTTCGACGTAACGGGAGCCGAGAACGACTGCCGCATCGGTAGTGGTGAGGATCTCGATCATGGCGGGGATCGCTTCGGACGGATGGGAGAGATCCGCGTCCATCTGAATGACGATGTCGGCGTTCTCCGCCAGAGCCCGGCTCATACCCGCGACGTAAGCACGGCCGAGTCCGTCCTTGACCGTGCGGTGAAGTACTCCGACCGGGATGGGTCCATCGATACCCAACTTGTCCGCAACCTCGCCCGTGCCGTCGGGGGAGTTGTCATCCACCACGAGGACGTGCAGGTTCGGGATCTTCAACGCGGCGAGGCGATCGACGAGCTTTGGCAGGTTCTCACGCTCGTTGTATGTAGGTACAACGACGGTTATCTGCGGGGCGACGCTTTCCATAACACCTTCGTATGATCTGTGATCCCGACTTGCCGGATGAAGCGTACGACGAGTGCGGTCGTGAACAAAGTAGGGATTTTACTACCTCGACGGGATCCGTCAGAACCGGCCGCCGCCGCCTCGACTGGTTCGGCCGCCGCCGCCACCGCCGAAACCACCGCCGCCGCCACCGCGACCTGAGCGTCCGCTGCTGCTCGGTCCGCCGTACGAGCGGGGCCCGCCGCCACCTCGCAGAATGCTGTTGATCAGGATGCCGCCGAGGATCGCTCCCGTCGCATCGCCGCCGCCACCGCGGGGTCGTTGGTTTGCTTCCCAGGTGTTGACGTCGTTCTGCGCGGCGCGAAGTGAGTGCGTCGCCAAGATTGTCGCGGCCTGGGCGTGTTGCAGTGCCTTCGACGGATCCGAAGCCTGCAATTGCTGGGCCGCCTGCAGGTGCCGCTGAGCCTCCGCGTAGCGAGTGCGCGCCTCCGCCCCGATCGCGCCGCGCCTGGTTCCGAGGAAGTCGCCTGCAGCGGTCACCTGAGCCTGTGCGGCCAGAATGTCCTGGGCGAGGCGCTGCTGTGCACGTTCGAGCTGCTGCTTCTGCTCCTGAGCGTCGGCAAGCAGTGCGTCGAGTTGGGCGTCGGCCGCGACGATCTGGTTGAAGGCTGTCAGCGGATCGCTGTCCTTCGACGTCTGAGCATTCGCCAACGCTGCCTGGGCTGCGGCCTTCGCGTCCGCCAACTTCTGCCCGCCCTGCGCCAGGTAAGCGTCCGCAGCAGTGATGCCCTGCTGGACGTCGTCCATCGCGGACGGAAGAGTCGCGATGGCGTTTCGGATGTCGTCGGCGGCGTGATCGACGCCGTCGAGCAGTTTGCGTGCCTGATCGAGAGCCGCTTCGGCAGTGCGAATCGCGGTGACGGCAGCGCCTTGCTTACCGGCCGGCAGCGCGGTGGCATCGCGGCCTTCCTCGATCGACTTCTCGGCGAGCGTCAGGCGTTCGCTGGCCATCGTGACGTTGTTCACGACAGATGCCAGCGTCGGCGCGGGGAACTGATCCTTCAATTTGGTCAGAATCGCCTCGGATTCGGGCAAGCGCACGCTGAGAGAAACAACACTCTGCGTCAACGCATCGAGACGTGCGGGGGCGTTGATGAGAAGGTCGCGAAGCCCGTCGAACTCCTCGACGCGAGCTTCGAGTTCTTGGTCGGCTCGACCGCACGAGGAAATGATGTCGATCAGCATCTGGCGGCGTTGATCGGGAGTTTCCGGGATGGCGTCGTCGAGTCGCTGCCTGATCGCGAAGGCTTCGGCGAGGGTGGCCTTGGCCTTGTCGAATGCTGCCGAGAAGGGTGCGACGGCGGAATCTCCGAACTCGCTGCGGGCCAGATCGAGCTCCTCCTGGCTGCCGGCGATCGCGTTGTCCGTCTCGACGAGGATCTCCTTCGCGCGTTCGTCGAGCGTCGGCAGCGGGAGTGCGTTGAGGCTGGCGATGTCGTCGGGGGAGATGTTCTTCGCGGCTTCGACGCTTGCCTTGTTCTTGTCGTTCTTGCGCTTACGTGAGTACAGGACCACACCGCCCGTCCCGACCACCACAGCGCCGCCCGCGATGAGGAGTGTTCCGACTCCCATTCCGCCGCTCGTGTTGTTCGCGTCGCCGAGTGCTCCAGCCGCGGCAATTGCCGCGCCGGTCCAATCATCCTCGGCGAGAGCTGGTTCCACCGCGTCGGAATTGATCGATTCGATGTCGGAATCGGTGATGTTGCTCAGCTCAGCGGGGACGTCGAGGTAGTAAGCACGCTCCGCCGTGGCAACTGCAAGCAGGACGGACTTGGTACTCAGCGTCGACTTCGTGGCTGTCTGCTGTGCCCACGCCTGGCCACCCAGGTTGTTGAAATCGGGGACGAACGCGACCCACAGATCGATCTGGTGGTCCTCGCTGAGTTGATCGATCGCGGCTTGTATGTCGCTGCGTTGCCCGGCGTCGAGAACCCCGGAGGTGTCGGTGATGTGATTCGGCAACACCATCGGGGCGTCTGCCGAGGCGAGCGCAGGACTGAAGACGAGCGCCAGCAAAGCGAAAATCGCAGCGACGGCGGCGGCGCTTCCCCGACGGCGAACGGGTCGGGTGATTGTCCGACTCTGCTCTACCGAGGACAACTGCGAGAAGTGTGGTGCGAGGGCCATGACGCAAATCTATCCGTTGTGGCGCGTCGGCATCGGAGGTGATCGCCGCGAACTGGCAGAATTGCGGGAGTGAAACCTGCTTTCGGTAACCGCCCCCACGACCCATCACCCTCACGGGCGGGCGGCTTCGGGGCAGGATTGGCTCGCTGGACGCGCCGACTGATCGCCGGTGCCGTGTTGATGGCCGTGGTTCTGGTCGGGGGTACTGCGTTCCGGGTGTGGCAGGTGGCGCGCATCGACGACACGCGGCCGGCCGACGCGATAGTCGTTCTGGGCGCGGCTCAGTATTCCGGCACTCCGTCGTCCGTCTTCGAGGCCCGACTCGAGCAGGCGTACAAGCTGTACAAGCGCGGAGTGGCGCCGCAGATCATCACCGTCGGCGGTAAACAAGAAGGTGACGAGTACACCGAAGCGGCGTCGGGAAAGATGTATCTGACCGATCGCGGAATTCCGTCGAGTGCGATCACTGCTGTGGAGACCGGTTCGGACACACTTCTCAGTATCGACGCGGTGAGCGCCGAGATGTCCTCGCAGGGAATCAATTCCGCTGTCCTGGTCAGTGACCCGTGGCACTCCTTGCGAACGCGGACGATGGCCCGCGACACAGGACTCCAGGCGTGGACCGCACCTACTCGTCAGGGCCCGGCTGTCTTCACCCGCGAATCCCAGTTGCACGGAATCGCTCGCGAAACCGGCGCGCTGCTCTGGTATCAGCTCACGCACTTCTCGGCAGACTTCCCCTACACGGCAGGGCAATAGAGACCATGACAGCTCACACCACCTACGGAGGCGGCACCTACTCCGAACACGACCTCGAACGTCGTGTCGTCGAGGCGCCGAAGCGTGCGGGGTTGCCGGGTTCGCAGATCGCAGCGGCGCAGCATCGTTCGGACTTCTCGCGAGATCGGGCGCGTGTCCAACACTCCGCGGCTTTGCGGCGCTTGGCCGACAAGACCCAGGTTGTCGGCCCGCGCGACGGTGACACACCTCGCACGCGGTTGACGCACTCGATGGAGGTCGCACAGATCGGGCGAGGGATCGCCGACGGACTCGGTTGCGATCCGGACCTGGTGGACCTCGCCGGTCTCGCGCACGACATCGGGCACCCGCCGTACGGTCACAACGGCGAGAAGGCCCTGGACGAAGTCGCCAAGGACTGCGGAGGTTTCGAGGGCAACGCGCAGAATCTGCGGATATTGACCAGCCTCGAACCCAAGATCCTGCGCCCCGACGGTCTGAGTGCCGGCCTCAATCTCACCAGGGCATCACTCGACGCAGCCATCAAGTACCCCTGGACCCGGCCGCAGCCCGGCGCGAAGTTCGGGGCATACGACGACGACGCAGAGGTGCTCGCCTGGGTTCGAGAGGGGGCGCCCGAGCGTCGGCAATGCCTGGAAGCTCAGGTCATGGACTGGGCCGACGACATCGCGTATTCCGTGCACGACGTGGAGGACGGGGTGATCGCAGGCCGTATCGACCTTCGCTCGCTTGCCGATCCGTCCGAGCAGCGCGCACTGGCAGAACTGGGGGCCTCCGAGTTTCGGGGATTGGTAGTCGACGATCTGATCGACGCCGCTCAACGGTTGTCCGAACTCCCCGTCGTACGCGGGGTCGGAAGTTTCGACGGCACACTCGGAAGTTCCGTCGCGTTGAAGAATCTCACGAGTGAATTGGTGGGTCGCTTCGCCACCGCGGCGATCGCCAGCACCCGGCTGACACACGGTGACCGACCCCTCTCGCGGTATCAAGCCGACCTCGACATACCCGAGGCCGTCGCATCCGAGGTGGCGTTGCTCAAGACCGTGGCGTTGTACTACGTGATGTCCGACGCCGGACACAAGGCGCGTCAGGATCGGCAGCGTGATCGTGTTCATCGCGTCGCGGAATGGCTGCTGGCGACTGCGCCGGCCGGGCTCGATCCGATCCTGCTGCCCGCGTGGGAACGCGCCGCGGACGACGGTGCTCGGGTCCGGGTAGTGGTGGATCAGATCGCGTCGTACACGGAGAGTCGGCTGGAACGGGTGGACAAAGCGAGCCTGGGCGCGCAGGCCAGCTGGGGCTGAGCCGCTTACGCCTTCAGCAGGTCATCCGCGTCGACGGGTCGGTAGTGGTATCGAGCCACTTGCCGTAAGCGTCGCCGCCTGATGCGCGAACGTCCTTGCAGATCTTCGACTCGGTGTTCCCGGATTCGCGATACACCGTGTAGATCGCCGTCCCCGAATCGGAGACTTGACGCAGTGACGGGCAGGACTGGTCTGTGCGTAGGTATTTCGAGCCGGGGAACGCGTCGAGGTAGTTCTGGATCTCGCTGGCGTACGTTGCCGGATCGGTGGCATTGGCCAACACCACGATTCCGGTTCCTTTGCACGAGGGGACGGTGATCGGCTTGCTGACCCCGAGGTCGCCATTTCTCGCGGACGGGTTCGACGCCCGGGTGGTCGTGGTCGCCTGCAGTCCGGCGGTGGGTAGCGGCTCGAGCTTCGGCGTTCTGGCCGGCTCCTGAGTGGGTGCCGGTGCCGACATGGCGATGGAAGCTGCTGCAGTGGTGGGTGATTCGGGTCCCGAGTCCCCCCGCATCACCCAGGCCGCCGTGCCTCCTGCGGCCAGAACGAGTGCAACTCCAGCCGCACCGATCGCGATCGGGGCTCGGTTTCGCTTGGTCTTTGTCGCGATGTGCGTGTAGTTCCCGTGAGCGGGATTCGCCGTGGTGTAGATGGGCGGCGCGACGATCGTGGGGTGCAATTTGCCGGCGGCACCGGGGGTGTCGGTCGTCGAGAGGGCCTGCCGCGCTTGGAGTGCGAGCGCTCCCGTAGTCGGATAGCGGTGTGCGGGATCCTTTGCCATGCCGCGAGCCACGATGGCGTCAAAACCTTGCGGGAGCGATGGAACCGTCAGCGTGGGGCGTGGCGGCGGAGCGTTCAGGTGCGAATTGACCAGATGCTCGATGCTTGTGGTGTTGAAAGGTATTGTTCCGGTGAGTGATTGGTAGAGGACACAAGCCAGGGAATAGACATCCGCTGCGGCCGTCGGCGTTTCGATTCCGAACCGCTCCGGCGCCATGTACGCATAGGAACCGACTGCGCTTCCCTCGGTGGTGATCTTCGTGTCCGTCTGTGAGTATGCGATTCCGAAGTCGACGAGGTAGGCGAAGCCGTTGTTCGTGAGAATGATGTTGTCTGGTTTGACGTCGCGATGGATGAGCCCGCGGGCATGTGCGGCGTCCAATGCCGAGGCGATTTGCGAGACGATGTCGACGGCTCGTATAGGCGTGAGTCGGCCGAATTCGGCCAACTCGGCGCGCAACGTATGACCTTCGACCAAACGCATGTCGATGAAGAGGACTCCGTCGATCTCGCCCCAGTCGTGTACCGGGATCACGTGCGGTTCGTTCAATGCGGCGGTGGTGCGAGATTCTCGGCGGAAACGAGCTTGGAATGACGGGTCGGCCGCAAGTTCGCGATGGAGCAACTTGAGTGCGACCAGGCGATCCTTCGAGGTGTCGTACGCCTCGTACACTTCACCCATTCCGCCTCGGCCGAGGAGGCGACGCAACTCGTACACGCCGAATCGGGTTCCTGGTCGCCCTTCGTGCGAGCTCGAGGCGTTTTCAGTCATCGTCGGTCCCATCGCTGCGGTGCAGAGTCGGCCATCAACATATCGTTGTCAGGAGGTGCCGGGGGACCGCCTAGACTGATGTACGTGGCGGGCCGAATTTCTGACAGAGACATCGCGGCCATTCGCGAACGCACTCGCATCGAGGACATCGTCGGTGAATACGTTTCACTCAAGCGTGCCGGTGGCGATTCGATCAAAGGTCTGTGTCCCTTTCACGACGAGAAGTCGCCGTCGTTCCACGTGCGACCCAACCACGGCCTCTACCACTGCTTTGGCTGCGGTGAGGGCGGGGACGTGTACTCGTTCCTGCAGAAGATGGATCACATCAGCTTTGTCGAGGCTGTCGAGCAGTTGGCGGATCGGCTCAGCTACACGATTTCGTACGAGGGTGGTGGGCCTTCCGTTCAGCGCGATCGCGGCACTCGTGCACGCTTGATCGCAGCAAACGCGGCGGCTCAGGAGTTCTACGCCGCTCGTCTGCGCGAACCCGATGCCCAGGCGGCTCGCGACTACCTCACCGAGAGAAACTTCGACGGTGCAGCGGCCTTGCAGTTCGGGTGTGGATACGCGCCCGAAGGTTGGGACACTCTCACAAAACACTTGATGTCCAAGGGCTTCGAGTTCAAGGAACTCGAAGCAGCCGGGCTGTCCAAAGAAGGCCGACGAGGTCCGATCGACCGGTTCCATCGCCGTCTACTGTGGCCGATCCGCAGCGTCGCCGGTGACGTCATCGGCTTCGGTGCCCGCAAGCTCTTCGACGACGACACCATGCCAGGCAAGTACGTCAACACGCCGGAAACGATCCTCTACAAGAAGTCTCAGGTCCTGTTCGGCTTGGACCTCGCCAAGCGCGACATCGCCAAGGGGCACCAGGCGGTAGTCGTCGAGGGCTACACCGACGTCATGGCGATGCACTTGGCCGGCGTCAAGACCGCCGTCGCTTCGTGTGGAACCGCCTTCGGTGAGGAGCACCTTGCGATGCTCCGCCGACTCCTGATGGACGACAGCTACTTTCGCGGTGAGATCATCTACACCTTCGACGGTGATGCCGCGGGGCAGGCCGCTGCGATGAAGGCGTTCGAGGGTGATCAGAAGATGGCCGGGCAGACGTTCGTCGCCGTCGCGCCCGACGGAATGGACCCGTGCGATCTGCGTCTGAAGTCTGGTGACGCCGCCGTTCGCGACCTCGTGGCACGGCGCACTCCGATGTTCGAGTTCGTGGTGAAGTCCATCCTCACCGAACACGATCTGGAGACCGCTGAAGGTCGCGTCGAGGCACTGCGTCGTACCGTCCCCGTCGTTGCGCAGATCAAGGAATCAACTCTGCGCGACAGCTACGCGAATCTGTTGTGCGGATGGGTCGGTTGGGACGATCTTCCGTCGGTTCGACGACGCGTGCGTGACGAAGCTCGCAAACGGGCGTCGACGCGCGGATCTTCGCCGGCGCCCAAGCGTCGTCAGGTTGTCGAGGCACCTGCTGCCGATGCGCTCGCGCTGCCGATCGGAATTTCCAGGCCCCGGCCCAACGATCCGGCGCTCTCGACGCAGCGAGCTGTCCTCAAGGCCGCATTGCAGCACCCTGGCATCGCCGGCAGTGTCTTCGACTCGTTGCCTCCCGAGACATTCACCCACCCCGCCTACGTTGTCATCAGACAGGCAATGGCTGACGCCGGTGGAACGAGCAAGGGGCTCGGTGGCGCCGAGTGGATCGAAGTCGTCACCAAGGGCGTCGAGGACATGACGGTGGCCTCGGTTGTATCTGAGCTGGCCGTCGAACCGATGCCGTGCGACGAAGACACGGTTCCGCGCTACATCAACGGAGTGCTCGCACGACTGCAGGAAGCGTGGGTGGGCGAGCAGGTTGCCGACCTCAAATCCAAGCTTCAGCGCGTTTCACCTGCTGCGGCCCCCGAGGAGTACAACTCACTGTTCGGAGACCTCGTGGCCCTGGAGCAGTATCGCCGACAGCTGCGTGAGCAGGCTGTCGGCGACCAAAGCGTCTGACCTAGCGGTTTTTCTTCAACTGGTCGTGGGGGACCAGAATCGTGGTCTCCTCGTTGATCGGCTTCATCGGCTCGAGCTTGGGCTGAGTACTCAGTGAGTCGGCCAGCTTCTGCCGTGACGCGTCCAACACCTTCTTGGTGGCCGGACTAGTGGCCACCGCCTTCGCGGCCCGGCTGATCTGCTCGTATCGTGCGCGGCCCGCTTTGGTTCCCAGGACGTACCCAGCTGCAACACCGATCAACAAACGCATCATTCCTGCTTCCCTCCAGCACCGATCGTCCTGACTCCATCCTGCCTGATGACTCGCTGGGCAGGCGATTTGGTACTTCGGTGGAGGATTCGCTACAGTTTCTCAGGCAACGCCGGAACGGGCGAAGCGAGCAAGACAATCCCCTGTAGCTCAATTGGCAGAGCTTCCGACTGTTAATCGGACGGTTGCTGGTTCGAGTCCAGCCGGGGGAGCAGCAAAGCCCCTCACCTGAGCAATCAGGTGAGGGGCTTTCTTGTATTCGTCTGACCTAGTGCGCTCGCAGCAGGTCCACCGATCGAAGTGCCGATTCGACGTCTGCCGCCTTGTTTGCTTGTTCTGCGCGAATTCCCAGCCGTCGAGCGCTGAGGACGTTCACCGGGTTGTCGTCGACGAAGAAGGTCTGCTGTGGACGCGCATCGAGAAACTCCAGCGCAGCCAGGAAGGCCGCAGGGTCGGGTTTGGTAGCTCCGAGCATGCAGGAGAAAACATGCTCGTCGATTGCCACTGGAGTTACAACACTTTCGATGGCGGCCAACAGGACAGGTCCATTGTCGGAGAGTGTGGCGACCGCGACGCCCTCGCTTCGAAGCGCGATTGCGAGATCGATGACTGCGCGGTCCGGGATGAAGGCCTTGGCCCAGGCTCGGCGAAGGTCGTCGCGGTCACCGGGAAACCCGAGCCGTCGAAAGCGTTCCAGGATCGCGGTTTCGGAGTGAAGGCCGAGGTCGCATTCCTGGTCGAACCCGGACGCGAACACGAGGGCGTGAATCTCTTCTTCAGTGACGCCGATGGCCGCTGCCAGTTCTGCGGCGCGAAGTTCAGGCTCGAATCGACACAGCACGCCGCCCAGGTCGAACAACACGAGTTCAGGTGGTCCGCTGTCGTTCGCCATGTCGCAGAGGATAGGCGTCATCAGCACCCGTGAACGCGACGCGTAGATATTGGCGACAGATACACCAAAGCCCGACGCAAGTGTCTGCGTCGGGCTTTCGGTGGAACCGTCGAACTGTTTGACGGGTGCGCTTACTTCGCTGCGCGATCCGACGGCTCGAACAGCCGGATGATGTGGCTGGGGTTGATGTAATAGACACCATTCGGAGAATTGAGGACGAGAGTGTCTTCGGTGAAATCGGTGACGGTGCCGTTCAGCTTCGCGCCGTCGGACATGATGATCCGGATCGTGGCCTTCGAGTTCTTGAATTCGGTCAGTGCAAGCTTCATGTGGTGATCCTGTTCCGTGGGGTGTGCACTCCCACGGTATCGGCTCATCGCTCCTGCGCCGACCAACCTTGGAAGACTCGACTCGAAAGAGTGCAACGCGTCACCGCCTGCCCGATTGTGATCCGCGTCGGATGTGCCGGTAACATTCGGATTCGCCGCGATGCATCGCATCCGGATGGGGCGGTAGCTCAGTCGGTTAGAGCCGTGGACTCATAATCCATTGGTCGCGGGTTCGAGCCCCGCCCGCCCCACCATTGTTATCGCAGGTCAGAGGGTTTCTCTCGCAAGTGGGCCGGTTAGCGAAGTGGTCAGGGATAGCACTCGGATAGCACTATCCCCGCTCGTCTCTTGTTTCCCCTGGTCGCTAAGCGTCGTCGAGCGCGTCGGCCACTGCGTCGAGTCCATCCTCGAAAAGCCCCGCGTACACGTCGAGTGTCATCGCTGCCGAGCTGTGTCCTAGCTGCCGTTGCACGTCTTTGACCTGCGCGCCAGCTCGGATTGCCAGGCTTGCGTACGTATCTCGTAGGTCGTGAGGGGTGAGCGGCGCCAACTGTGCAAGTTGGACAGCGGGTTTGAACACGCGCTTGGACCACGCGGGGTTGCGGATCGGCTCACCGGAGCGGGACGGGAACACGAGCGAGTCCGGGGACTTCCCGTCGAGCTGTGCGCGCAACGGCTTGACGAGCGATTTTGGGAAGGCGACCGAGCGGGCTGTGTGGTTTTTGGTGTCAGACCATTCGAGTTTGCCGCCGACCTCACTCACGGACGCGGAGATTCGGAGCCGTCGCTTGTCGAGATCCACGCACTCGACGCGCAAGCCCGCCAACTCGCCCCATCGAATGCCAGTCATGGCCAGCGTTCGCATCATCAGGCCATCAACTGATGGTTCCGCAGCGGGAATTACGTTCCGGCCGTCGTCGTCTTGTTTGATCTCGACCGAATCGACGCGCTTACCCGCCCGCTGTGCCCGGTCCCGTTCGGTTGCCAGGTGATTGGCAGCGGAGACGAGTCGAGCGATCTCGTCTCTTGCGAGAAACCGCTGTGTAGCTCGACGAGCGCGCGGGAGTTGGACGCCATCACAGAGATTGCGCGGCATCCGGCCGTCTCGCACGGCCAAGTCGAGAATCATCCGTGTGACGACGTGACAGTGCCTCACAGTGGAGGGCGCTAGTTTCTTCTCAGAGGTCAGGCCCGCTATCCACGTCACGATCTGCGAGTGCTCGATGTCGGAGAGTCGCGTATCCCGCCAGCGGGGGAGGACGTGAGTGTCGAGAACGCTCTCGTACGATCGCCGCGTGCTCGCTGTCCGGGAAGTCAGGCCCGCTTTCCAGGTGTCGGCCAGCGTGCCGAACGTCATTGCCGCGCGGTCTGGTGCGACATGATCACCCCTGACGACGGACGCCATCTGCTCGGAAAGCCAATCCTCCGCAGCCCCCTTGGTATCGAACCCTTTCGAGATCGGAGCGCCGCCGAACGTCGAGACGTAGCGCGCTGTGTACCGCTTGCCGACCCCATGCCGGGTAGAAGCCTGGAATTTATTCGACCGGCACTTGCACGCTGGGCCGCTGGCCGGCAGTGGCTTTCGAGTGTGCCAACGGTCGAAAATATTTGAACGGGGCTTGCGCGCAGAGGATTTCGTCACGACCTCACTATAGCGCCGGAAAGTGTCCATTGGTCGTAGGTAAGGGAGATGATCAAAAGAAAACGGGGAAGGACTGCGGGAGTGGCTCGGATCACTGAGTTGCTGTGACCTCGAGCACTGAATTGGTGCCGAACTGGCGATTCGGAGGCGACGAGGCTGCGCAGGGTAGCTGACGGAAAGCGCTTTCCGTCGAAACGCCGCGACCTGCTATCGGCTCGCTCGGAACGTCGTTGGGAGTGCGGTCGCGGTGGTTTCTCGACGGGCGAGTGTAGACCATGTGCGCAGTGCTGCAACGGATTTCGAATCGGTTGACGCGATGAAAAAGTCGAGGCTACGGTCGCTTCAACAACAAAGACAGGCACCGACCAAACAACACAAGGGATCGAAAATGAATGCACTAACGGACAACCCCGATACGGCCGAACGCACAGGCGTCGAGTCCACGTGCCGAATGGGTATCAAAGCCGCTTCGCAATACCTGCAGGGAGTTTCGACGCAAACCCTGTATCGATACCGCCATCAGAACATCGGGCCGCGTAGCTACACCATCGGCACCCGAGTGTTTTACGACGTCGAGGACTTGGACGCGTGGGTTGCCGAGCAGAAGGCGACGTCTTCTCGCGGCGGTGCCTGACACCGACTTCTCGATCTGCCACCGACGGGACGCCACCAGACAAGTTCGCCAAACCGGCGCTTCGACAGAAGGAAAATTGAATATGGCTGCCAACGCAATTGCGCTATGCGAACACGAAAAACCCCCGCACCGGGAGGTAACGGGGGCTTTCGCAGTCGGTGCCAACAGTCCGACGACACACCATCCACCAGAAGGAATGCCCAACCGTAACATGCGGGGGCCTGGAATCCTAGAGAGGCGCACAGAGTTTGAGTCTGACACCCGTAGCCCTGTAACGGTTTACGAGATTGTCCGTTCGGTCCTCGTCATTTCGGCTACCTCCGAGTCTGACATAGATCACGCCGTGCGTGATGAGGATTGGAATACAGCGACTGAGCGCGGTCGGCACTTCGCAGACGATGACTGCGAGTCATGCGTCATCATCGTGCCATTGGCCGCTGCGACAGTTGACTACCTCTCTCCCGAATTCGGAGAGGCTCACCCCCGCGTTGTGGTGACAGTGGTTGCCGGGGAGCTCGGAAACAACCCGTGGGAGTGCTTTCGCGCAGCGGGCTTAGACATCGATTGCTATTCCCCGCTTTCCGCATGGGTGGATGACGCCGACACCTGCGCCGAATTCACCGAAGACCACGCGGACGAGTTGTCCGAGGTGCCTGACTTCTCGACTGACAGCGCATCACCGACGGACGCGGCAATCGACACGGATTCGACTGCCGAGGATGGCGATGCCTTCGCGAGCGACCTGTCTGTGCTCGATTGGCGTAAGCGCAGCGAACCACGGCCGGAGCGGGAGTGGTTGGAAGATCGATTGATCGCGGTCGGTCAGGTCACCAAGATCACCGCGGCAAGTGGTGTTGGAAAGACGTTGCTACTGGCGCACTTGGCTCTGAACTGGTCGCTAGGCCGCTCTGGTCTCGACGTGGAGGACGGCAAGCCGAGGTTGCTGGCTCGACCGCTTCGCACGCTCTACATCGACGGGGAAGTCGGGGAGGACTGGTGGTTCGAGTACCTCGACAAGATGGCCGCGCCGCTGGAGTTGCCGAATCTGTTGGTGAAGTCGTTCCCGGATTGGGCTCCGCTGACAGGCGCTTTGGGGGCCGCGCAGTTCTGGGAATTGGTCGAACATCTCGAACCGGATGTCGTGGTGCTCGATACCCTCTCGAGTTTCATCGACGGGGACGAGAACGACAGCACCACGTGGATCAAATTCGACAATCGAATCACGCTGCCACTCAAAGCTCGAGGCGTGTCGGTGATCTTTGCCGACCACACCGGCAAGAACGCCGAACTAGGTGCACGTGGCAGCTCTGCGAAGAAATCGAAAATCGATGTGGAGTGGTCAGCGGAATCCAGCCCCAAGGGTTCCAACGGTCTGCTACTTCGCAACTTGAAAGCGCGTACGGGTCGACTGCCTGAGACAGTTCGGTTACTTCGCAAGGATGGCCCGCTGACTCATGTGAGGTCGGGCTCCGACGCGGTTGCGAGGGGGCCGCTTCGACTCGCAACCGAGGACGGTACGCCGGCAGACGAAAAGGTGCTTGAGATCGTTCGGGTGCTCGACGAGCTGAACATCGACCCGAAGTCAGGTCGGCCGACAATTGCGAAGCGACTGCGCTCGGAGGGGCTGACGGCGTCCGATGAAGCAATCCGCGTGGCCATCGAGCACCGACGCAGCCGCGCGGGTGAAAGCTGACAACTCGCTCGCAAAACCTGTGCGTGGACCTGTGCGGAATCGAGTTGACGCGCGCAGCTTTCCGCACAGCTTTCCGCACAGGTCGCACAGGTCGCGCACAGGTCTAGAGACCGAACGAAACACGCAGGTCAGACCCTACAAATCTGTGCGCCGCACAGGTGCGCACACCTGTACCTCTCGTGCGCCTCCGCACAGTTCCCCAAACCGTAGGTAGGGGAACTGGGCACACCCCCGACGCACAGGACCAAAAACAAGATATCCATCAACTAGGAAAGTGAGATTCAAATGTCCGACATCGAACCGAAGAGCGTCGAGCCCGTCGTCGGAATCGCTCCGGCGAATATTCGAGGGGTTCTCCTCTCCGACGGATGGCACCCGGTCGAACCCGGAACGTTCCGCGCGGGACGACTCGACGGAGTGGACGCCGGTCAGGTTTCACCGATCTGGTTTTCGTTCAAGTGCGACAGCGCGGAGCGGATTGCAGGTCCGGTGTCTTCCATCGTCGCCGTGCGTGAGTTCTGACTCGCGTCGCGCTCACACCGCGCAGGCGAATTGGTCCCTAGCCGCGTCTGCCCAATCTGCCTCTGCAATCCGTCGGAGCAGATCCACAAACCCCGCGTGCAATCCGCATGCGGTCGAAACACACAACAGAGAGTAGGAAACATGAGCACCACCACCACGACACAGACAGGAACGATGTCGGGCCAGGGCCTCGACACGCTGGGCGGCGCAAACGGGTTGCGGCCCAGAGTGGTCCTGACGCCGGCATTGGCGGGACGGGCCGGGACGGCGTTCGAGACTGTCGTCGACTTCGACGCCATCGCGGGAAAGTACCGCAGTGTGCTCGACGCACTAACCGCTCAGAGCGCGCAGCGTCGTCGTGTTACCGAGGTCGGTCTGTTCGCATCGGCTCTGGACGCGGTGTCCAACGGCGAACAGGTCCCCGACGACCTACTTTCCAGCCTTGTAGACGCGCGAAGCCTCGAGTATGACGAGGCCGTCGCGTCGGCACGGTTCACGTTCGAGCGCGATGCAGCGGCGGAGTACACCGCGCGAGTGCAGGAATTGCAAGGAACACTCGAACAAGTCCTCCTCGATGAATTGCTAGCAATACTCGACGCCGCTGCAACCTCGATCGGGGTGTTGGCCGAACACGGCGTCACCGACGCGGACCGCGCAATAGAGACGGGGCTTACCGAGCAGTGGACGACGAGCAAAGCATTGGGCGAGAGGTGGCTCGACGCGCAGCGAACGCGGTTGTGGCTCTCGGTTGCGCTGGAATCGGGTTTCTCGACGCTGCCGTCCTCGTCACCGAAGCTCGAGAGGTCGCGCCGCGCGAATGCCGGGAATGATTGCTGGTCGGAGCAGTTCGAGGACGTTCTCGACGTAGCCCCCGGAGACCAGCCCGCTGAAGTGCTGGCACGTTGGGTTGCATTGCCCGCCGAGCAGCGCCCCGCGCCGATGGTGGAGGTTATCGGATGACGATGACACCGGAGCAGCGCGCTAGTCGTGCTGGGCAGGCCGCTTTGACCGCATCGATCAGAGAGGCCCCAGGTTTCGCGAGATACCTCTCGACGGTAGCCGCGGGTCGCGAGGTCGAACGGACACCGGCACCGACGTGTGTATCGGCGCACGGCGCCGAGCTGACCAGAAAGGCAAGGGACCGCGACGGTATCCGGGCCGCTGAACAGGCCAGGCGAGACGAGCGGGCAGCGAAGCGCGCTGTAGAGCCGGAGCGGGATCGCGGATTCGGTCGCTACCTCCGAGGTCGCGAGAACGGCAGCTAGTCCGTGAGCGTCGAACACAGTCGCGGTTTTCGAACCGGGGAGGACTGTGTTCGGCGCTGGTGGACTGGAAGATCGTTCGTTCGCGAGGTCGCACGTTCGAACCACCGGCAATCTGGACGCTGAGATCGATCCTGAGTGTTCCGGGATGGACGAACCTCTATCAGGCGAGTTTGCGCCGTAGAGGCGAATTGGCGGCTTTCTAGCCCTGATAACGCTCCAGAGCTGTCCGGAGGGCATCCGTTTCGCACCGTGCTCGCTGGAATTCGCAGCACGTGGTGGCCCCTGTCGCAGACCCCGGAGGGGAGCTCCCCCCACCCCCCATCGATACGGGCTGCACCATCCGCGCTTGACCAGGGGATGCATCCCGAACTTTGACAGCGCGCCGCAGAGGGTTTGTCATTAAGTCATGACAACTGAATATCGTATCGACCACGCTGATATCCCTGAAGGCCTCGCGGCGGCGCCAATGGCCGCTGCCACTTGCCGAGCGATCTACCTCGACAAGGCACGGGAGGCGGGCCTTGTGCTCGACCCTGACGACCTCGCGGTGCTCGACCTCACAGCCGCGACCGCTGCGAATATCGCGGACCTGGACGCCTCGATTGGCGCGTTGGGGGTGGTAGTCGGTACCGAGGCGAACCCCAAGACGAATCCCGCGCTGACCGAGGTAAGGCAGCAGCGTCTCGCGCTCGCGCGCCTAATGGCCGTGATGGATCAGAGGATCAGCGCCGCAAGCGGAGCGAACACGGCAGCAGCAGGCGGGCAGCACGGCGTGCGAGGTGTTTACACCGGCAACGGCGAACAGAATCAGCAGCGCGGTAGGCAGCGGGCGCAGCGTCGAGTCCGTGGACAAGGAGCTGGTGCGTGATGGCACGCGTAGCGACACCGACCGAGTTGGCAGCCAGCGGAGAGCGACCCCTCGAATTGTCTGATGTACCCGCGCAGTTTCTCCCGTCGAATTGGCGGCACTGGCTCGACGGCGTGCATGCGACAGGCCACGACACCGACGGGCTGAAGGGCAGGCGACGACTATTCGAAGCTCAGCGAGCGCGGTCCGAGAATTACCGTCGTTGGCTTGCGGCCCGCGGGCTCGTCAACGACATCGGGCAACCCGTCGAGGGCTGGACTAGTGGCGACCTCGCTGCCTGGGAGGGCAAGTGACACACGAGACCAGGCAGACCCTGACAGTGCCGGCCGTGTGCGAGAACGGGCACGGCCTCGTCGCCCGAACAACGCACGTCCTCTCCAACGCGGGAGACCCCTCCGGGTGGCGCTGTGTCCGGTGTACTCGTATCGCGGTGTACCGCGCGCACTATGGGGCTGACGCGCAGATCCCGTCGGAGCTTCTCGCTGAGACCAATTACGACAGACAAGCCCGCATCGGCAGCAACGCTGGGCAGCGGTTCGCCACGCGCGTGCACTTCGAGTCCGGGTGGGGCTTCCAGGAGGACGATCCGACACCGGAGTTACGTCACGAGCTCCGCGAGCAGGACCGGCTCGACAGGGAACGACTAGCGGCCGAACGGCAGCGGTCGGCCAAGCGTGCGAGCAACGCCGAAGCGCTCGAGGTTCTATCGCGGTTGCGCGGTGCCGCGTGAGTTGGTCGGTTCGATTGTTCGGCCGCGAAGTGTTCGCCATCGAGTGGGGCGATCGATCGGAGGACTCTGGCGACCGAATGGACGACTTGGCCAGTTCACCCGACCGAGAGGTCGTTCACAGCGTGCAGTCGGACATTGCGGAGGACCGTCGAGACCCCGACGCCGAGGTCTATCTCCGCTCGAGGCGAGTCCGACCGCGAGTGGTAGCAGTCGGCTCACGACATCAGTCCGGACAGCGTGCGGGGTTCGGCTTTTTGGTGAACCCCGCAAGGAGCGGTCTGGATAGCACTGGGATAGCAATAACTGAGGCAAGCGAAGGCAAGCCGAGAGGCGCAACGCCGAAAATTCGATAGTATTCGCTGGTAGATGGCAAAACTATGCAAAATCGATACAACGGATGACGACCTGAGATTAACGCGAACGGATAACTCATAATCCATTGGTCGCGGGTTCGAGCCCCGCCCGCCCCACGTTCAGGTGCCGTGAGCCCGCGGGTCAGCCCCAATGACTTTTGTCGAAGATCATGCTGCAGACGATCGCCAAGGCGACTAGTGCGCAAAGTGCAATCACCAGGACAGTTGCCCACACGTTGTTGGGATTGAATCGCCTGGCAATGCGCCTGCGGTTGCGTCTGAGTCGAGCGTTCGTGGTCACACAACGAATCGTCGCATCATGATCGTCGATCGCAGATGAGGTGAAAGTCTCGGATCCAGATGACCAATTTCCCGACAGTGTCGGATGTGCAACGCTTCTGGACGTGACCGAGATGGCGACCACTCGGAAGACGAAGGAAAAGTAGGTACCTATCCAGGTATTTCAGCGTATGTGCTCAACCAGCCGAAGTGTCACGCTCTAGATGTACCTACGCACGGCGATCGGAGGTGATTTCGACGATCGAACTCAGGGGTCACTGAACAATTGTCTGTACCTGCCGGCGCGAGCCCGGCCCACAGGTGACGACGATGCGTTCCAGTGACCCCCTGAGCGTCGACGCACGCTGGTTTAGCAGATAGCTGGCAAGAAACCATCTTCGCCTGGTGTAAGTGCAGGCAGTCGAGCCGACCCCCCGCGGCTCGACTGCCCCCAACACGCGATGTGGGGTCCGAATGGCGGTGCCGAATTGGCGATTGGGGCGCCCGTCTGCGAACCGAATGTCAGTGAATGTAGAAGTTCTCGGAATTTCATTGGGAGACAGTAGGTTTGTTTGATCCCCAGGTTGAGGGAGTCTGGGGATCGCCTACCTGTGATTGGGGCACTCACGAACTGTGACGGAAAGGTCCGCTCCCGGATATTAGATTTACGGTGCGTCCGAACTGGCCGGAGATACTTGACGTGGAGTTTCCGGCGCCGACGTTCTACCGATATCGGGCCTTCTGCCCAGGACTCGCTTGGTGACCCATACAGCAGGCGCCGACAGGAACGGCAGATACACGAAGATATAGCTGTCGAACTCGATGCCCAACGCGAGATAAACCCCAAGGTGAAACCCGAGTAAGACGACGATCCCGATTCTGAACAAGACAGGGAAGAGCACGGCAACGATCAACCAGCCTTCAGCGAAGACAGTGGCGTAGTCGAGTGCCTTCCATAGCCACTCCGAATGGATGTCGAATAGTTCGTGGGTCAGCGGACCGAGCTTGGTGGGGTCAGCGACGTCTCGTGCAACGTAGCCCCGGGTTGCCTGCAATTCGGGGTTCAGCCAGCCGGACGCAGCTTTGGGTAGTGCCGCTGTAAACAGGGCGTAGGCGACCGTCACTGCCCAGATGAGCATGGGCAGTCCGCGGGTTTGAAGTGCTTTGCGTTGTGTGCGTGAACGTCGTGCGTCGAGGGACCATGCGGCGCCCCATCCAGCGGCTGCCATGGCCACCGGCAAGATTTCGAAAAGAATGAAGTGGTCGACCTTGCCGAAGGAATTGACCAACCCGCTGCCGGTCATGAGCGTGAGGGTCATTGCGATGGACGCGGCCGTCGTTCGATATCCGACCAAGATGGCGATCGCCAGGATGAATCGGGCGACTTCGAGTCCGACGAGGAAGTTCTCGGAGGGTGGTGACGACAGCAGGAAGAACGGACCGGATTGCGGATGAAACAGAATCGAGGGAACCTCGCCCGCCCACGTGTAGTCGATGGGAAACGCGATCACATATAGCGCGAAGAGAATTCGAATGACAGCGAGGAACCTCGCATCCCCGCGGTACGCCTCGCACAACTGATCGATGTGGTCGCGCAGGAACAACAGAGTTCCCGCACGGGCACTCATAGATCAACCCTTGTCGTTTCGCACGGGTCAGTTGACGCATCGGTTCCGTCGGTGATGTCGATAATTGTTTTGCGCCAGCAGAACTCGATACTGTCCGGGATGGCACCACTTCCGACTTCGACGCTGCGGTTTCGGAGCCATTCGACCAATTCAGGGTCCGCGGTTCGGGTGTTTCGGTCGCCTGCCCCGCTGGGGCGGAACGCATAATCGAGTGATGCTCTCGCGGATGAGTAGCGAATATCGCCGGCGAGATCCACTGGGTTGGGACTGATCGTGGATCCGTCGGTGTAATGGAGAGTGATATCCAAGCCACTTCCACTGAACTCGCCGTCTGCATTGGGCACGCCACCGAAGCTGGGCATGCGAATTGTCGGGTACGGCTCAGGGCGGACACCGAACGAGTAGGCGCCTTGCACGAGGAGTACGACTGCGAGTGCTGCGATCGCGATCAGTCGCCGATTGCTGCGCTTTGCTTCTGTTTCCGGCATGTCGACGTTCTTCCTGGCACCTGGTGCCGGTTTCTTCGAATGAGAAAAATAGAGGGGATTGCCGAGCGAGGGGACTGGGTGTTGTCGCGCGTCCGTGCAGATGTGCCGAAAGTAGTTGAAGTGTCGACGAAATATAGCTGCGCGATTGCCGCTTGTCGCAGTGTTGATTTGAAAATGGACTTTGGTCCGTCGAATGGGGGACAGTGTGCCCTGAATGCTTTGCCGCGCCTTAACTTCCAGCAAGCTTGGCCCCAGTCTGCTGTGAGAGCGGGATTTCACTCCTTCGTCGATGGCCGATTCAAGCGGAACGACAGATGCTTGACACTCGCTCAGAGGCAACATGATTCGACCCCGTATGTTTACGGGGTGACCAAACCCAACAAGCGAACTGTCGCCGTCATCGGTGCCATGGTTTTCACCGTCGTAGCGGTGATCGTAGGATTTGCGTACGAGCAATCCCGAGACAGTCGGGCAACTGCCTCTGTATCGCAGCCTGACAGTTCGGCGCCGGCGCTGAATGCCCCTACCGACGACTTCGACACGGTCGCAATTTTGGGGGACTCGTACTCGATTCCGAACACGACGGGAGATCATTGGCCGGCGCTGCTCGCCTTCGATCGTCGCTGGTACCTGGCAGATTTTGCGAGCGGTGGCACCGGCTACGTCCAGGGAAACGAGGAAAAAGGCAAGCTACCGTTCGGTGCGAAAATTGATCAGGTCGTTGCGGTGAATCCCGAGGTCGTCATCATCGCCGGCGGTCGGAACGATGTTTCGTACCCGCTCGAGGTGCGAGATGCGACTCGGGAGTTGTATGCACAGCTACGAGATCGGCTTCCTCACGCCAAGGTTGTCGTCATCGGCCCCATCATGGACAACCGGCCTCCATCCGAGACCGCTGTCAATGTCAACGATCGAATCCGTTCCGCCGCTGAGCAGTACAAGCTGCCTTTCATTGATGCGCTCGCCGAGAACTGGCTGTCGGACCCGACGTTACTCAAGGAAGACGGCATGCATCCCACGCCGGCAGGTCAAAGGCTCATGTTCGAGAAGATCAGCGAGCACCTTCACTCGCTCGGTCTCTAGCTCTGAAGGAAAGCGAAGAGGACCCCGCAGGCGCGGGGTCCTCTTTTTCGTGAAAAGTATTGTCGGACTTAGGTCATCAGTAGCGAGGACTTTGGGTGCAGTCTTGGCTGGCCGGCTGCCTCACACGATGATGGAAAAGTTCGGGTAAGAAAGCTCTCGCGGGCTGTGTCGCCGCCCCTATCCGCGTTGCGGCTTGTGTGCATCGCAGTTCACCGCAGGTGATGCACGCGCGGCGATATCTACGCTGGGAGCTCGTCGGCGGAATGTCGTTCTTGTGCCTTGCCGGTGGCTCGACCATCACTGCAGCCTGAACGGAGATGGCAGGGATGGCGTAGATCATGTCGACAAGTTGGCCACCCTTGATGTTCTGCGCCACCCGTGATCAAACCGGGCAATCGGAACAAAGTGCTTGTCGAAGAGTTACAGTTGATGTTAATATGTAACGATAAGTCGCAAATGAACAGCGGCTTCGAAGTCGCGCTACCGGAAGCCGATGGGCGCCGGGGGAGATTGGTCTGCTGTCGATGCGCGACGCCGTTGGGTGGCACAGATCAAGGCTCTGCGAGTTGCTCCCGGTCGCACCCCTGATCAACCTGACAGACCAACGTAACGGAGAACGTACTGTGACAATCAAGAACTCGATCGCGCCTGGTGTCATAGCCGATCATGGAAACAGGCTGTTCGGCAACACTATTCGATCAGCTGAAGGTGAGGAACTCGTCCAGCGGTTGAATGCCATGTTCGAGCGAGCGAACAGCACAGGTCAGGTGGTGAATCAACGAGAACTCTCGACCGTGCTTTCTGTGCGGAGATCCGAGGGTTCCCCGGGCGACCGGTCGATTCCGGCGCCTGACAGGCTGATGCGTGCGACCGAGGGACTCTCGTACGAATCCCTCTCCTTGTTGATTTGTGCGGCCAAGCATTTGCTGCGTTCGGAAGGCGTACATGTCGACTGGGCGCCCTTCACCTGAGGGACGACGAGACTCGTCGAAGCCTCGGCCACGAACGCGTCACAGAATCTTCGAAAAACGAATCGAAAACCCTGGAAAATCGAAGTGGCCGGTCCTTCGCTGACGAACGAATATTTGTCACGAACGGAATGACGTTCATACGTCGTTGTTTGTAATTCCGTTGTGCGATAGGCGAATCGGACGCCCCGCGTTGCTCAACCGCAAGATCCCGATTCCGCAGCTTCGAAGGCTTCCTGGATGCGCTGACGCCCCTCATCGTCGAATCCCCTCCAGTCGCGGTATGGTCCGCTCATGTATTCGCGGACTCGATCGATCGGTGACGCGGAATCGCTAGGAGTACGTCCCAATTCTTCGGCCAATCCGAGTATCGACTGGCAGATCTTTTCGACGGAGTCTGGTACTTCGAGCCTTCGGACCCACGTTCCGCCCGTTTCGGTTGTTGTCGTTGCGGTGTCGGGTTGCTGCACTGTCTGCGACCCGCAGCCCGCAATCAACAAGCCGGCAGCGAGAGTGGACAAGGCGAGCGAAGAGCGCATGTTACGAATCAAACCAGATGCCGCAAACGATGATGGAAATACGGATCAACATTCGCCCCGGGCACTCGAATGAAGTGAATTGACGACCACCGCCTGCTCTTGCTGTTGCGCGGCTCGGGTGCGCCCACTTCCGCGCCACACGCGGAGAGCGTCAGCACGAAGGTAACCGAAATACCGAGCACGATTCGCTTCATCGGCCGATCGAAGCAGACTGACCCCGCCCTGGCGGACTATTCTCGATCCATGCCGATCACCCCGGATACAAAGAACTGGACCTGGGTCCTCGAACGCCGATGCGGCGAGTGCGGGTTTGATTCGTCCGCTGTTGCGTTCGCGGATGTTCCAGATCTTGTGCGTAGCAATGCCGTCTCGTGGGCCGAGGTACTGGAGCGCGAGAATGTGACGGAGCGACCGGACAGCGAAACATGGTCAGCGCTGGAGTATTCCGCCCACGTACGCGACGTGTTCAGGATCTTCAAGGTGAGGTTGGAACAGATGCTCGAATTCGACGATCCGCAATTCGAGAACTGGGATCAAGACGCAACAGCTGAGGCCGAGCGGTACAACGACCAAGATCCGGCAACGGTGGCATCGGAATTGTCCGACGCCGCGGCGGAAGTCGCGAACGCCTTCGAAACCGTGCCAGAGGGTAGCCGCCAACGACGGGGTCTCCGCAGTGACGGATCGGCGTTCACCGTCGAATCGTTGGCGGCCTACTTCATTCACGATCCGATCCATCACCTGCACGACGTCTCGGCGTAGTCAGAGCCCGCGCACCTCTTCGAGGGTTCTTCTGGCTCCGACGGAGTGCAACGAGTCGAGGGTCTTTCGGAAGCTTGCGACAAATCGGCGATCGTCCACGAGATCGCCGAACACTTGGCGGTACCCGATGAAGGCCAACGGGTCGCTCGATTGTTTCTGGGCGAGCGGCACCAGAGTGTCCGACAGCTGATCGACGACGGTGATGGGATCTCCGTTCTCGTCTGTGCCCTCGGCGTAGCGGGCCCAGCTGGCGACAATTGCGGTGGACAGGTTGATCGACCCACCGGTGTCGAGTTGGGTTCGGATGACGGGCAACAGCCACTTGGGAATTCGATCGGACGACTCGGCGCACAGACGTGCAATCGTGTCGCGGACCTGGGGGTTCGAGAATCGTTCGATGAGGGTCTTCTTGTACTGATCGAGGTCGACGCCGGGTACCGGATCAAGGGTCGGCGTCGCTTCCAGATTCATGTAGTCGAGCAGGAACCCTGACAAGAGTTCGTCCTGGCATGCCTCGTGGACCAGGCGGTATCCGGCAAGGTAGCCGAAGTACGCGATGCCTTGATGGCTGGCATTGAGAAGGCGCAGTTTCATCAGTTCGTACGGGCGAACATCCGGCACGAGATTGACGCCGGCATTCTCCAGAGGTGGCCTGCCTGAGGTGAACTCGTCCTCGAGGAACCACGCGGTGAACGGCTCAGCTGCGACCGGCCACTGATCGTCCACGCCAAACGTCTCGGCGATCTCGGTGGTCACCTCGGCTGTCGTGACGGGTGTGATCCGGTCGACCATGGAGTTGGGGAAGGCGCCGTTCGCGTCGATCCACTCCGCAAATTCGGGATCCTTCAGAGCGGCGAACGCTCCGACAGCCGTCCTGGCGACCGATCCGTTGCCTTCGATGTTGTCGCAACTCATGATCGTGAACGGGGTGAGGCCCCGGTCGCGACGGAGTGCGAGTGCCGCACAAATCAGACCGAAGGTGGTGCGGGGGAGTGTTCCCGGCTCGAGATCGTGCATCACATCGGGATGGGACGCGTCGAACTCGCCCGTGGTGTGCGAGATGTTGTATCCGCCCTCGGTGATGGTGAGAGATACGATTTTCGTCGATTCGGATGCCATCTTTTCGATCACCGCCTCCGGATCGTCGGGCGCGAACAAGTACTCGACGATCGACCCGATGACCCGGCCCTGGAGGGTTCCGTCAGCATGCTTGAGCGCCAGCGTGTAGAGGCCGTCCTGCGCGCGGAGTGCGTCTTTCATTCGCTTGTCCGACGGCATCACTCCCACTCCGCAGATTCCCCAGTCGAAGGCTTCACCTCGTCGCAGGAGGGTATCGATGTACATGGCCTGGTGTGCACGGTGAAAGCCTCCGACACCGAAATGCACTATGCCGGTAGTGACTTTGCTCCGGTCGTAGTTCGGCACTTCGAGTTCAGCATCGAAGTCGAGCAAGGTCTTCGTATTGAGTTCCATGAAAGTTCTAGTCTCCTTCGGCGACGATGACTACGGCTTTGATGCTGCCAGGGATGCGATCGGCCACGAGGGCATCTTGCGATTGTTCGAGTGAAAAGCGTGCTGTGACCATCGAATCCAGGTCGACGCGCCCGGCAGCGACCAGTGCGGCGGCGATCGGCCACGTGTTGGCGTACCGGAACACTCCGGTGAGCATCAGTTCGCGATTCTGAATGATCGGGACCGGCAACGGTATCTCGTCGGCACCCATTCCGACCAGAACGACGGTTCCAGCGGGCCGAACTGCGTGAATCCCGTCGATCACTGCGGCCGTGGCGCCCGAGGCGTCGATGAACGCATCGACGGCCAGCGAGCGTACGTCGCTTTCACGGGGATCAACGACGGTTGTTGCGCCGAATTTCAGTGCCACATCACGCCGGGCCGCATTGATGTCCGAGACGATGACTTCCGTCGCGCCGAATGCCTTGGCCACCTGCGTCGTCACGATTCCTACCGGGCCGGCGCCGGCGATCAACACACGAGAGCCGGCAGTGATTCCCGCTTTCTGGGCGGAGGCGATCCCTACGGAGAGTGGCTCGAACAGCGCAGCTGCCTCGTAGGACACGGAATCTGCGATGGGATGGGCGAAGTCGGCACCGATCGTGACGTAGTCGGTCAGCGCGCCGTCGATCGGCGGCGTCGCGAAGAACTCCATATGAGGGCAGAGGTTGTATCTGCCTGCCTTGGATTCGGGACTTGTCGGATCGGGCTTTTGAGGCTCGATGGAGACACGTTGCCCGATACGTCCGGGGTCGACGCCGTCACCGACTGCGGCGATGCGTCCCGATGCTTCGTGTCCGAGAACGAGCGGTGAGTTGACTACGTAAGGGCCGATGCGACCTTCGTGAAAGTAGTGCGCGTCCGACCCGCACACGCCCACGGCATGGATGCGAACGAGGACTTCACCCGCCTTCGGGGACGGTCGTGGTCTCTCGACCATCTGCATCTTTCCGGTCTCAACGAGGACATTTGCCCGAATTGTCGCAGGTAGATCGACGGATTCTCCGGAAACTGTTGTGTGGGTCACAACGTAGATGTTAGCTTAATGAGCATAAGAACATCTAGTGAGCATTTGCTCACGATCGAGAGACTTTGAACCTGATGCACAAGGAGACCGTGTGAACCAGTCGGCTCAGCCCGCAGGACTCAAGTCGTCGAAGTTGCCGGCTTCCGAGGATGTGCGGCTCGCCTTGCGGGCAGCGACCATGTATCACCTCGAAGGCGCTACTCAGGCGGAGATTGCAGCGAAGTTGGGCGTCTCGCGGCCTACGGCCGGGCGGCTGTTGGCCAGGGCGCGGACGCAAGGTTTGGTCAGGGTCGAGATTATGGTGCCGCCGGAGCTCGAAGGTTCGGTGAACACGGAGTTGGAATCGAAACTGGAGAAGCACTTCGGGTTGGCCGAAGTTTTGATTGTGCCCGAAGCAAATTCGGACTCGGACGATCCGGACTTCGACGCGCTCGGCCGACGAGCAGCGGAAGTTCTGGTTCGTCGTCTGCAGCCGTTGAGCGTTCTCGGCTTCACCTGGGGTCCGGAAACCGTTGCGGTAGCAGGATCTTTGCCAGACAAGGCGGCGAAGTGCTCGGCTGTGGTACAACTTGACGGCTCCATGACGGTGACCGACTACCAAACCGGTGTCGACTTCACCATCGGCCGATGTGCACAACAGTTGCAGGCCAATCCTATTCGCCTCAATGCTCCGCTATATGCCGACCCGGCGACTGTGGAGTCGATGCGAAACGACTCGGTCATCTCGAAGGCGCTGCAAGCCGGAACTGATTCCGACATAATGGTTTTCGGAGTCGGTGCCGTCTCGACTGCCACGACCTTGTTTGCCGGTAGCTTCGTCGACTCGACCATGCTGGACGAGTTGGAAAGTCGAGGCGCTGTCGGTGAAATCGGCGGCCGTTTCTACACGATCGACGGCAATCCAGTGGAGGGGCCACTGCCTGAGCGAACGGTCTCCGTATCGCTCGATGCAGTGAAATCCTGCGATCAGACGATTCTGATTTCGGGGGGAACACACAAACGCCAGGCCGTTCTGGGCGCATTGCGCGGAGGTTTGGCAAACGTACTCGTCACCGACGTCGAGTGCGCCCAGTGGCTGCTCGAAGGCTAGCGATCTCACGAGTTTCGCTGTCCGAGCGCGCGACTGACACGCAAGTGTGAAGGAAGGTAATCCGTGAAAACAGGAAGACGAGTGTGGGGCGCTGCCGCGGCGGCGCTCTGCCTCCTGGTGTCGGGATGTGCGGGCGCTGGCGCGCTCGGTGGTTCCGGCGAACGAACAGTCACCATCGCGATGGTGTCGAACTCGCAGATGCAGGACGCCATCAAACTGGCGCCGGCTTTCGAAGCCGAGAACCCTGGCATCGACCTCAAATTCGTCAGCCTTTCCGAGAATCAGGCGCGCGCCAAGATCACAGCGTCGACGGCAACCGGCGGCGGTGAGTTCGACGTCGTGATGATCAGCAACTACGAGACACCTCAGTGGGCCGCCAACGGTTGGCTCACGAACCTGTCCGAGTATGCAGACAAGACGCCCGGTTATGACGAGGACGACTTCATACCGTCGATCAAGACTTCTCTGTCATACGAGGACAGTATGTACGCGGTCCCGTTCTACGGGGAGTCGTCGTTCCTGATGTACCGCAAGGATCTGTTCGATCAGGCGGGGATAACAGTTCCCGAAGACCCGACGTGGCAAGAAGTTGCAGGTTGGGCAGCGCAGTTCGACAACCCGGATGCCAAGATGGCGGGAATCTGCTTGCGCGGGAAGCCTGGCTGGGGTGAGGTACTCGCACCGCTGAACACAGTGATCAACACCTTCGGTGGACGCTGGTACGACGAGAATTGGAATGCGCAGTTGACCAGTCCGCAGGTCGAGGATGCGGTTCAGTTCTACGTGGACACGGTCAAGGAGCACGGTCAGCCGGGTCCTGCCACAAGCGGATTCGGTGAATGTGCAACACAATTCGCGCAAGGCAACACGGCGATGTGGTACGACGCGACGTCGGCTGTGTCAGTTCTCGAGGACCCTGCGTCGTCGAAGGTAGTCGGCAACATCGGATATGCGAAGGCCCCGAAGGTCGAGAAGTCCGATCCTGGTTGGCTCTACACCTGGGCGCTCGGAATCCCGGAGTCGGCAAAGAACAAAGATGACGCCTGGAAGTTCATTTCCTGGATGACGAACAAGGACTACATCCAGAAGGTCGGAACCGAACTCGGCTGGTCGAGAGTTCCTCCGGGAAGTCGCCTTTCGACCTACGAGATTCCGGAATATCAAGAGGCCGCACAGGCATTCGGTCCGATCACCCTCGAATCGATCAACAATGCAGATCCGAAAAACCCGACAGTGCAACCGGTTCCGTACACCGGCGTCCAGTTCCTCACCATCCCTGAGTTTCAGGACCTGGGCACTCGCGTCAGCCAGCAGATCAGTGCGGCCATCGCGGGTCAGAAGAGCGTGAAAGAAGCACTCGAACAATCCCAGCAGTATGCCGAGGTGGTCGGCAAGACCTATCAGGAGAACCGATGACTACGGTTGCCGAGCCCAGAACTACGGTGGACGACGCGCCACCGGTCCGTGTCGAAAAGAAGATCTCCCGCGCCGAGGGTTGGCGTCGTAGAGGTCCCCTGTTGCCGGCGTTGATCTTCTCGATCGTCGTCACCCAGATTCCGTTTCTGTTCACCCTCTACTACTCGACGCAGTCGTGGAACCTTGTCCGGCCGGGATCGCGGCACTTCAACGGGTTCGACAACTACATCGAGGTTTTCAAGGACAGTCAGTTTCGGGAAGTCGCGGTCAACACGGTCATCATGATCGTGGGTACGGTCATCGTTTCGGTGATCCTCGGACTCGCGTTGGCACTCCTACTCGACAGAGCCTTCCTCGGTCGCGGGATCGTGCGGACACTGCTGATCACGCCATTTCTCATCACCCCCGTCGCTGGCGCATTGCTCTGGAAGACAACAATGTTCGACCCGGTATTCGGTATCGTGAACTTTGTCCTCCAGCCTTTCGGTGTCGGCCAGGTCGACTGGGTCAGCAAGTTTCCGCTCGCCGCCGTCATGATCAATCTGATCTGGCAATGGACGCCTTTCATGATGCTGCTCATTCTGGCCGGCTTGCAGTCCATGCCCCGAGACATCCTCGAAGCCGCACGGGTGGACGGAGCCAAGCCGTTTGCGATGTTCCGCGAACTGACACTGCCGCACCTGCGCCGCTTCATCGAACTCGGTGCAGTTCTGGGTGCGATCTACCTCGTGAACACCTTTGACGCGGTGTACATGATGACGTCGGGCGGGCCCGGCGTGGCCAGTTCGAATCTGCCGTTCTACATCTACCAGCGCGCGTTCCTCGGCTTCGACGTAGGTCAAGCTGCGGCGATGGGTGTCGTGACAGTGATCGCGACCATCATCGTGTCGACACTTGCGCTCCGATTGATCTTCAAGAGCTTCACCGGCAACGAGGAGGCGGCGTGATGACTGCCGTAGAGACGACAAGCGTGACGACCGACAAACCCGTCGTCAAGAAAAAGAAGAGCAGTAAGTTCAGTCCGTGGTCGGTCGTGGCGTGGATCGCCGCTCTCGGGTTCTTCTTCCCGGTCTTCTGGATGGTCCTGACGGCGTTCAAGACCGAGGCAGACGCCTACACAGACCCGCCGAAGTTGTTCTTCACCCCGACACTCGAGCAGTTTCGTGCCGTTCTCGATTCCGGTCTGGGTACCACGCTGGCGAACTCGGCATTTGCCACAGGAATGTCCACCATTCTTGTTCTGCTACTGGGTGTTCCGGCGGCATTTGCGCTCTCGCTTCGCCCGGTGAAGAAGACGCAGGATGTGCTGTTCTTCTTCATCAGTACCAAGATGCTCCCAGTCGTCGCTGCAATCGTGCCGCTGTACGTGATCGTCAACGACATCGGATTGCTCGACAACATCTGGGCGCTGGTCATCTTGTACACATCGATGAATCTGCCGATCGCAGTGTGGATGATGCGTTCGTTCTTTCTCGAAGTCCCCGGCGAGCTTCTCGAAGCCGCCAGCATGGACGGCGCGAGTTTGTGGACCTCGGTTCGAGAGGTGATCCTCCCGCTGATCTCGCCCGGAATTGCTGCGACTGCGCTGATCTGCGTGATCTTCTCGTGGAACGAATTCTTCTTCGCAGTCAACCTGACAGCTGTTCAAGCGCAGACGATTCCGGTCTTCCTGGTCGGGTTCATCACCGGCGAGGGCCTGTACTGGGCTCGGCTCTCCGCGGCAGCGACCATGGCGGCATTGCCCGTCATCCTGGCCGGTTGGTTCGCCCAGAACAAACTGGTGCGCGGCCTGTCCTTCGGTGCAATCAAATAATTCTCCTCACCCTCTCAGGAGTTCGTCATGGCTGAAATCTCGTACCAGAAAGCGTCTTGCATCTACGAAGGTGCCGGGACCCTCGCTGTAGATTCACTCGATCTTGACATCAAGGACGGGGAGTTCATCGTGCTCGTCGGTCCGTCAGGTTCCGGAAAGTCCACGGCCCTGCGCATGTTGGCTGGGCTCGAGGACATCGATTCCGGTGCGATCACCATCAACGGCAAGGACATGACCGATGTCCCGTCGAAGGATCGCGACATCGCAATGGTCTTCCAGAATTACGCGCTGTACCCCAATAAAACCGTCGGCGAAAACATGGGGTTCGCGTTGAAGATGCGCGGTGTGCCCGTCGAGGAGCGTAAGAAGAAAGTTGCCGAAGCGGCCAAACTGCTTGACCTGACGGAATACCTCGACCGCAAACCGGCCAAGCTTTCCGGTGGTCAACGGCAGCGAGTTGCCATGGGCCGAGCAATCGTTCGTGAACCGCAAGTGTTCTGCATGGACGAGCCGCTCTCCAACCTCGACGCAAAGCTACGCGTCCAGACCCGCACGCAGATCGCGGCGTTGCAGCGTCGTCTCGGAACCACCACCGTCTACGTCACGCACGATCAGGTGGAAGCGATGACGATGGGTGATCGCGTGGCAGTGCTCAAGGGCGGCAAGTTGCAACAATTCGCTTCTCCGACCGAACTTTACGATCGGCCGGCCAATGCGTTTGTTGCCGGCTTCATCGGATCTCCAGGTATGAACTTGGTAACGGCGCCGGTCAGTTCGGGTGGGGTGCGTTTCGGCGACGTCGAGGTTCCGCTGGACCGCGAGCAGATGGCGGCAATCGCCGCGGCCGGTCTGGCTTCGGTCACAGTAGGAATTCGGCCCGAGCAATTCCAGGTGGTTGCTGCCGGAGACGGAATCGCAGCTCAGATCGACCTGGTAGAGGAACTGGGCAACGAGTCGTACATCTACGCACACGTGCCTGGTACCGAAGCCGACCCGATCTCGCTCGTTGCACGCACCGGCGGGCGATCGAAGCTGCAGTATGGCCAGACGCTGGGCTTCGAGCGGGTGGACGGTCCTGTTCACCTCTTCGACCCGACTACGGGTGAGCGCGTGGGTAGCTGAATCCCCCCACAATCGTGACCTGCTCGGCACCCGAACTCGTTCGTGCCGAGCAGGTCACATCCATCTTCGACTGGTGAGAAGGTTAGGGTCTACCGATGAGTGATACACGCGAACGATCCGTCGTGGTGTGTGGTGAGGGACTGGTTGATCTGGTTCCGGTGGGGGAGAACTTTTCACCCAAGTTGGGCGGTGGACCCTTCAATGTTGCGATCGCATTGGGTCGACTCGGATCCGACGTAGGATTCGTCTCTCGCTTGTCCACCGACGCCTTCGGAGATCGGATGATCGACTCGCTGGCCGCGTCGAATGTCGACACGACCGGAGTCGAACGTGGGCCCGAGCGGACAACTCTGGCCGTCGTGAACCTTGCAGCGGACGGAGGTGCGCGGTATTCCTTCTACCTCGAGGGAACGGCGGATCGACAGTTCGCGCTGCCGAAGCTTCCCTCTGCCCGGGCATTCTCGTTCGGAACGCTGTCGCTGGTGCTCGAGCCCGGGGCCTCCGCTTACGAAGCCATGCTGCACGAAGCACACGCCCGCGGTCGACTCACCATGGTAGACCCCAACATTCGGCCGGCGGTGATCTCGGACCCGGAAGCATATCGACGACGATTTCGTTCGTGGTTGCCCGCCATCGATATTCTCAAAGTGAGCGACGACGATGCCAAGTGGTTGGGTTCGGTCGACGGCGCCGAGTGGCTCGACGAAGGCGTCGGCGCCGTACTGCTCACCCGTGGTGGTGACGGGTTGCGGTTGATCACCAAGGAACTCGATGTTTCGGTGCCCGCGCCCGCAGTCGACGTCGCGGACACGATCGGTGCGGGCGATACCGTTCACGGAGCCCTGCTGGCCTACCTTGATCGTCACGATGCACTCGACGTCGCCGTTGTGCGCGGGTTCTCCGAGGCAGACTGGTCGGCCGCGTTGACCTTTGCCGCACGCGCGGCAGCCGTCACCGTGTCACGACCAGGGGCGGATCCGCCGTGGTCAAGGGAGTTGGGCCTGCCCGTCTAGCACTGGGGACCACCGCCCTACTGCGAGCGCAGTACGTCGAACTGCCTACCTGTGCACGATGTGCGACGGGGTCGTGTATCGGCACAGTGATACGCATGTCGATATTCCTGTACAAACTCTCACGACTCGCGTTTCGCCGCCGCTGGGCAATGGTGGGCTTCTGGGTCGTCCTGCTGGTGGCGGGCGGAGTAGGCGCAGCAACGCTGTCCGGTCCGACCGTCAATACATTGTCGATCCCGGGCACAGAATCGCAAGCGGCACAGGACCTTCTGGCTGAACGGTTCCCGGAATCGTCCACCGGCGGAGCCAGTGCTCGCATAGTCTTCGAATCTCCGGCGGGCACGACGCTCGCCGATCCGGCCATTCGACAATCCGTCAGTGAATTGGTCTCTGCGCTCGGGAAGGACCCCGAGGTTGCAGCGGTATCGGATCCGTATGCCTCCGGCGGAGTGTCTCCGACTGGGACGATCGGATACATGCAGGTCTCCTATACCGCCGACTCGATGGACTTGCCGGACAGTTCGAAAGAACTGCTCGAGTCCGCCGTCCACGACGCCGCGGATTCAGGGCTCGCAGTCGATGTTGCCGGCAACGTGCTGATGGAAAGCAGCGCCGAATCGATGGGAGAGGTGATCGGAGTCGCGATCGCCGCGGTGGTGCTGACCGTCACCTTCGGTTCCTTGGTGGCGGCGGGGCTTCCTTTGATCAGCGCGTTGATCGGCATCGGCATTGCGATCTGCACGATCACCATCGCAACTGGTTTCATCGAACTGGGTTCGAGCACAACCGTCCTGGCAATGATGCTGGGGCTCGCCGTGGCGATCGACTATTCGCTGTTCATCGTCTCGCGCTACCGCTCCGAACTACGTGACGGACATGATCCGGAAATTGCTGCGGGCCGCGCAGCGGGGACTGCGGGTTCGGCCGTAGTGTTCGCGGGGTTGACCGTCCTCATCGCACTGGCCGGACTGTTCGTCGTGAACATCCCGTTCCTGACAAGCATGGGTCTGGCTGCAGCATTCGCAGTTGCTGTTGCAGTGGTGATTTCACTGACGCTGCTGCCCGCCACACTCGGATTTGCAGGGTCGCGCGTCCTGAGTCGGTCTGATCGTCGACTGCTGGCGTCCGGCGGTGAACTGACACACCGGAAACAGTCGGAGGGGGCGGGCTCGCGATGGGCCAAGTTCGTGATCCGGCGTCGAGTTCCGGTTTTGCTCGCGTCAGTCCTCGGGCTGGGATTGCTGGCGATCCCCACCTTCGGAATCAACCTGAGTTTGGCGAGCCCACCAGTGCCCGACACAACTGCCGCCAGGGCTACCGACCGACTATCCGAGGGGTTCGGTGCCGGGTTCAGCGGTCCGCTCATGGTGGTTGTCGACGTTGCCGACGCCACCGATCCGGCAGTGGCATTGAGCGGCGCCCAGGAAAAGCTCGGTGCTCTGCCTGACATAGCGGCAGTGACGCCGCCAGCACTCAATCAGGCCGGCGATACAGCAGTCATCACGGTGGTTCCCTCGAGTGGCCCGGAAACCGAGGCAACAAAGGCGCTCGTCGCAGATATACGTGAGGTCGCCGGATCACTGACCGACGAGACCGGGGCCACGATGTCGGTCACCGGTCAGACAGCGTTGACGATCGACGTCTCGGATCGCCTGGCTGATGCCCTCGTTCCCTACCTCGCATTGGTCGTCGGCCTCGCCTTCATTCTTTTGATGCTGGTGTTCCGCTCGATCTTGGTACCGCTCAAGGCAACTCTCGGATTTCTGCTCTCGATCGGTGCGACGTTCGGTGTGCTGGTCGCGATCTTCCAGTGGGGTTGGTTCGCCGGCATTCTCGGAATCGAAGGCCAAACCGGATCAGTTGTGGCGATGTTGCCCATCTTCATGATCGGCATCGTCTTCGGGTTGGCGATGGACTACCAGGTGTTCCTCGTGACCAGAATGCGTGAAGCGTTCGTCCACGGTGACGGACCGGACGAAGCAGTCGTGAAGGGCTTCGACCAGGGCGCCCGAGTCGTCACGGCCGCGGCGCTGATCATGATCGCCGTTTTCGCGGGCTTCATCTTCGGCGGCGACGCCTTCATCATGCAGATCGGACTCGGACTCTCGTTCGCGGTTCTGTTCGACGCCTTCGTGATTCGTATGACCGTCGTACCGGCCGTCATGTCCCTGTTGGGCTCGAAGGCATGGTGGTTCCCCTCATGGCTGGACCGGTTGGTCCCGAACGTCGATGTCGAGGGGGAGCAGTTGACTGCGCTGCTCGCAGATTCGAAGGAATCCAGTGAACCCACGAGCGACAAGTTGTCGGTATGACCCGGATACGGTAGATCGATGACTTCGACATCGACGTGGGGTCGATGGTGTGCGGAA
Organism: Rhodococcus sp. MS13; assembly: GCF_013277835.1. Taxonomy (NCBI): domain Bacteria; kingdom Bacillati; phylum Actinomycetota; class Actinomycetes; order Mycobacteriales; family Nocardiaceae; genus Rhodococcus; species Rhodococcus sp. MS13. Next base: position 305,338 of record NZ_VBTL01000001.1, on the reverse strand, counting down.
CACCCGCGCACCATCGACCTGGCACTGACGATCCTCGTGCTCCTTGCCACGTGGACGGCGCACCGCATCGCGCTCGATGGCAATGACACCCGCGAAGTAACAGTTGTGGGAGTCCTTGTAACAGCGATCGCAGCGGCAACCATCGTATTCCGGAGGCGCTACCCGTTCTCGGCGCTGGCGGTGGCAGTACTTCTCGGCGTATTGATGATTGCACTGTCAGCGCCGCCGAATGCCGGCACAGGTTCCGCGGCGATGGTGTGCCTCTACTACGTTGCCAGCACGAGTGACCGCCGGAGGACCTTCTTCGCAGCGGCGAGCACAGTCAGCTCGCTGATGCTCGTCACAATCTTCCTGGGAGTGGGGAACAATCTCCTGCAGGAGGCACTGGGGTTGTTGGCCTGGTTGCTGATGGCAAGTTTCGCCGGCGCCGAGGTCCGTTCTCGCCGAGCCTATCTGGAGTCCGTCGAGGCGCGCGCGGTGCAAGCGGAAAGAATGCGCGAGGACGAGGCCCGACACCGCGTCGTCGAAGAAAGGATGCGGATTGCGCGAGACCTGCACGACGTTGTCGCGCACCACATTGCCTTGGTCAACCTGCAAGTCGGGGTCGCGTCGCACTTGATCGGGAAAGACCCCGAGAAGGCGACGACTGCACTACGCGGAGTGGAGGAAACGTCCAAGGCGGCACTCGATGAAATTCGGGCCACGGTCGGAGTTCTCCGTGACGCTCAGGACGGTGATCGCTCGATGAAACCGGCTCCGGGGCTTTCGGATCTACCGGCACTGGTGGATCAATTCGTCAGTGCGGGAATGGAAATCGAAGTGCGCGCAGTGGGTTCGCTGCACCCTCTCGGGCCAGCAGTAGACCTCACGGCGTACCGAATTATCCAGGAAGCACTCGTGAATGCGAGCAAGCATGCGTTGCCAGGGGCCGTCACCGTGTCGTTGTCGTACGAAGCCGAGGTTCTGGTGCTGTCGGTCGAAAACTCCGGAACGGCAGTGCCTTCGACGTCACCGCCCGGGTACGGACTGCTGGGAATGAAGGAGAGGGCACAGGCAATGGGAGGCGAGGTCTCAGCAGGATTCCGCGCGGACGGGGGATTTCGTGTGGACGCCCAACTGCCGCTGGTCTCGGTCTCCAGCGGTTCGGAGCGTGAGGAGTCGTGAGTATTCGGGTGGTAGTGGCAGACGATCAGGCGCTCTTCCGTCAAACGCTTGCGCTGCTGATCGGTTCGGAAGACGACATGGAGGTGGTCGCCGAGGCGGCAGACGGAGAGCAGGCATTCCAGGCGGCGCTCGAGCACCGACCCGACGTTGTACTGATGGACATTCGCATGCCGGGCACCAGCGGAGTCGAAGCGACCGCCATGATCGCCGATCATCCGGATTTGTCCGACGTACACGTACTGATCCTGACGACCTTCGAAGTGGATGAACATGTGGCACAGGCGATCCGGGCGGGAGCGAGCGGCTTCATCGGCAAAGGAATCCGAGCGGAGGATCTACTTGATGCTGTTCGGACGGTCGCAGGTGGGAACTCTTTGTTGTCGCCGATTGCGACCAGCGCGTTGATTTCTCGATTCCTTTCCACTCCTACGCGGGCCGACTCGACTTCCGGGATTTTCGGTCAATTGACACCACGCGAACTCGAAGTGGTCACCCTCGTTGCCCTCGGGATGTCCAACGACGAAATCGCCGCGGAATTGGTGATCAGCGCGGTCACGGCAAAAACCCATGTGAACCGGGCGATGACGAAACTGGATGTCCGCGACCGCGCGCAACTGGTGGTTCTCGCCTATCAATGCGGTGTGGTGATTCCGGGACGCTCGGTGGATTGACTCGAGAAACTCTTGACTCGAACGGGTGTTCGAGTATTGTTTGGGGAGGGGATCGGGGGATTCAATGAGTGTTCTGTTGTCGGATGTGGTGTCTGGTTCTGCGGTGGGGTTGCGCGGACGACTGTGGCGGTTGTCTGCTGCGGAGTTACGTACCGCTGCTATCGAGGCGAGTGCGGAGATTCTTCGTCTCGAGGCTGTTCGTGTGGCGGTGGTGGACGAGTTGTCGTTGCGGCCGGATGATCAGGTGATCGCCAGCCGCGGGGTGGGGTGCTGGTTGGCGGCAAACACGATGCTGCAGGTCCGGGACGGGAAGAAGATCGCCGCGTTGGGTGCTGCGCTGCGACCGTTTCCCGCGGTGGCGGCCCGGTTCGATGGCGGGGATTGCTCGTTCGAGCACGCTGTGTTGATCGTGGCGTTCTGCGAGTCACCACCGAAGGGGATGCCGGAGGAGGCGCTCCCTCGCTGTATCGACTTGTTGCTGGCTGCCGCTTCCGGTGTCGAGGCCACGACCACGAAGGTCCGGAACGTCATCGCAACCTTGGAGCGAGTGTTCGAGTCCGATGAGATTCCGCCCGCCGAAGACATCGACCGCAACGAGCTCCGGATCGCGTCGACGTTGAATGGTCGGGTGGTGGTGCGCGGGGATTTCGATGCTCTCACCGGGGAAATGTTGCTGTCGGCGTTGTCGAATCTGACGATGCCGACCCCGGCACCGGATGGAACTCCGGATTCTCGGTCGGCGGCGAAGCGGACGGCGGACGGGTTCACCGAACTGATCCGCCGGTATCTGGACTGCGCGAAAACCGGTGTCGATGGTGGTCAACGTCCGCACGTGAACGTGCACATCAACGCCCGCGATCTTGCGGAGCATCGGGACTGCGCCGCCGCACCCTCGCCCGATGGTGGTGGAGTGGCTGTGTCGGATCTTGATGTCGGGCACATGCCCTGGCTCGGACCACTGTCGGTCTCGCAGACCAGGCTTCTCGGCTGTGACTGTTTCCTGTCGACCGTGCTGCTCGACGATCACGGCGCGCCGCTCGATGCGAAACCCGGAAAGCGATTAGTGTCCGCGGAGCAGCGAGTGGCGTTGATCGCCCGAGACAAAGGTTGCGCGTTCCCCGGCTGCACGTGCGTGCCCGCGTGGACGGATGCGCACCATATCCGGCACTGGGCCAACGGCGGCCCGACGGTGATGAACAACCTTGTCCTGCTGTGCCGTTCACATCACCGGTTGATGCACCGGAAATCCGGGTTCGTCGGGAAGTGGGTGATCCGGATCGGGGTCGACAACAAACCGTGGTTCATCCCGCCACCCTCGATCGACCCGCAGCAGCACCCGCGGCCGGCGAACACCACCTTCAAAACCTGAGGGGTCAAACCTCACACGCACCAGAACATGGCCAGGCCTGTTTCAGACCCGCTGCTCTGTTCCCGACCGATTGGTGGGAGGTGGAGTCGAATGGGTGCGTGCCTTCGGGGCGGCTCTACTTTCGGGTGCCCGTGTGGCCTGTCCCACTCAGTGGGTCATTCCTTCGTCGTCGCCAAGCCGGTTGTGCCAGGTCATTTGGACGTCTGACCTGCAGTGCAAAATCTTTCGTTAGAACACGTTCCAATTTCGCGGATTTGTGGCTATGGTCACAGAGATAGATGCGGGTGTGCGAATGAAAGGGTGAAGTGACGTGAAGACCAAGGGTGCAATCCTGTGGGGCCTCAATGAGAAGTGGTCCGTCGAGGAGATCGAGATCGGCGAGCCGGTGGCCGGCGAAGTTCAAATTCGCATGGAAGCGGCCGGAATGTGCCACTCCGATCACCACATCGTCACCGGCGCGACCCCGATGCCGTCGTTCCCGGTCATGGGCGGGCACGAGGGTTCGGGCGTCATCACCAAGCTCGGCCCGGAGGTCAAGGGACTGGAGGTCGGCGACCACGTCGTTCTGTCCTTCATTCCGGCTTGTGGAACCTGTCCGGCGTGTTCGGCCGGACATCAGAATCTTTGTGACCTCGGGATGGGTCTCCTCAGCGGCCAAGCCATCAGCGACGGCACGTACCGGATCCAGGCTCGCGGCGAAAACGTGATCCCGATGTGCCTGCTAGGGACGTTCTCGCCCTACATGGTCGTGAACCAGTCGTCAGTGGTGAAGATCGACAAGGACATTCCGTTCGAGGTTGCCGCACTCGTCGGTTGCGGCGTCCCGACCGGTTGGGGATCGGCAACCCACATCGCCGATGTGAAGCCCGGCGAAGACGTTGTGATCATGGGCGTCGGCGGCGTCGGTATCAGTGCGCTACAGGGTGCGGTTGCATCGGGCGCTCGGTACATCTTTGCCATCGACCCCGTGCCGTGGAAGCGTGAGCAGGCTCTGAAGTTCGGCGCAACGCACGCTTTCGAAAGCGCTGCCGCTGCCATTCAGCCGATCATCGACGCCACGTACGGACGCATGGCGCAGAAGACGATCATCACCGTCGGCGAAATGAAGGGTGAGTACGTCGAAGAAGCCATGATTCTGACGGCAAAGGCTGGTCGTTGTGTTGTCACTGCAATGGGGCACCTGACGGACATGGATGTGAAGCTGAACCTGTTCCTGATGTCGATGCTTCAGAAGGACCTTCAGGGCAATATTTTCGGCGGTGGCAACGCTCGCCAGGACGTGCCTAACCTCCTCGCGATGTACAAGGCAGGCAAGCTGAACCTTGACGACATGGTCACTCGGACCTACACGCTCGAAGGCGTGAACGACGGGTACCAGGACATGTTGGATGGCAAGAACATCCGCGGCGTCATCCGCTACACCGAAGCTGACTGGTGATCGAAAGCGCAACTCTTGTGCCAGTAGTCTGATCGGGTGCCCAGTACTCACAGTCTCGACGTAATCCAGCAGTGGCCGGTCGACAATGCGGCAGCGGTCGTCCTCTCCGGGAATAATCCGGGTGAGGGCGACCGCATTCGTGGTTTCAGCGGCGACCAGTCGCATGTTTTCCCCCTGGCTTCGGTGACAAAACTGTTGTGCGCCTACGCGATTCTGGTGGCGGTGGAGGAAGGGGCGGTCGAGTTGGATGGGCCGGCCGGGCCTGAGGGGTCGACCGTTCGTCATCTCCTCGCACATGCTTCCGGGTTGGCATTCGCCGAACGTGTTGTTCAGGCGCCGGTGGCGTCGAAGCGGATCTACTCGAGTGCGGGATTCGAGGTGCTTGCCGAGTTGGTTTCCAGGGAGACCGAGATCGAGTTTGCCGACTATCTTGCCGAGGCGGTGTTCGCGCCGTTGGAGATGACCAGCGCGGCTCTTGTCGGTCCTGCCGGTCACGGTGCACAGGCATCGGCAGACGACTTGGCCAAGTTCGCGGCTGAACTGCTCTCGCCGACCCTGATCTCGACGCAGACGTTTGCAGAGGCGACAACCGTGCAGTTCCCGGGGCTCAACGGAATTCTTCCGGGTTACGGCTCTCAGCGCCCCAACGACTGGGGACTCGGATTCGAAATTCGCGGCGACAAGCGTCCGCATTGGACAGGTCTCGAGAACTCGGCCGCAACCTTCGGTCATTTCGGCCAGTCCGGGACGTTCCTGTGGGTCGATCCCACGATCGATACTGCGTGCGTCGTGCTTACCGATCGCGACTTCGGTGATTGGGCCAAGCCTTTGTGGACTGAATTGTCAGATGGCGTGGTCGGTGAAGTTTCGCGATAGAGCACAAATTTCTCTCCTTCCACTGGCGCAACACGGGTACCACAAGGCACACTGTTCAATCGAGCGTGCTGCACGAACTCGACAGAGGTCGTTGGGGAAGACGTCCCTCGTCGAAGCAGGAGGCTCGAGTGCGCGAAATGAATCAATTCGCGGACGTGACGACTGGTGTGGTTTACATCCACTCGTCGCCCGCGGCGCTGTGCCCGCACGTGGATTGGGCTTTGTCCGCCACGTTGGACAGCCCTGCCAAGCTCAGATGGACCTCACAGCCTGCCTACGACGGGCTTCTGCGTGCGACGACGGACTGGACAGGTCCCGTCGGAACCTGTGCCCGCCTGGTCGATTCGTTACGGGCGTGGCCGATGTTGCGGTTCGAGGTCACCGAGGACCCGAGCCACGGCGTCGACGGCGAACGGTACAGCCATGTGCCCGGTCTGGGCTTGTGGCGCGGATCCACCAGTGCGAACGGTGATGTCGTCGTTGGGGAGATGAAACTGCGGTCCATCATGAATTCCGGTGGAGACATCGCCGCGGAGATCGATCGGGCGATAGGCGCACCGTGGGACGAGGAACTCGAACCCTTCCGGAGTTCAGGCGAAGGTGCCGAAGTGACATGGCTGCGAAGGCGTGTCAGCTGATTCGGGTCCATTCTGAAACTCGGGGCGACCCTTTAACTTGAATGACTCAGACTTGAACGACAAAGACTTGAATGACAAAGGTGGGCCCCGCCGTATCGGCGAGGCCCACCTTGCTGTCCGGGGTTGTCAGAGCGGAATGTTCTTGTGGCGCGCACGGACAGATGGCGCAGACGCGAGCGCAGCGGTGACGATGCTGCGAGTCTTCGCCGGGTCGATTTCCTCGTCGACGACGCCGATTTCGACAGCGCGGTCGACGCCGCCTGCGATCGCCTCGTGTTCGGCAGCGAGACGGTCGTGCAATGCTTCACGCTCGTCGTCCGGTGCCGCAGCGAGAGCCCGCTTGTGCAGGATGCCGACAGCAGCCTTCGCCCCCATCACGGCGACTTCGGAGTTGGGCCAGGCGAAAACGGCCGTGGCTCCGAGTGCTCGCGAGTTCATTGCAATGTATGCGCCGCCGTAGATCTTTCGAGTGACGACGGTGACGCGGGGGACAGTCGCCTCGGCGAAGGCGTGAAGTAACTTCGCGCCGCGCCGGACAACGCCCTCCCACTCCATCGACACCCCAGGCAGATACCCGGGAACATCGACGACGACTACGAGCGGCACGCCGAATGCGTTGCACAGTCGCACGAATCGAGCGGCCTTCTCTGCACTTTCGGAGTTCAGGCACCCCCCGAGTCGCAGTGGGTTGTTCGCGATGACGCCAACCGTGCGTCCGGCCATCCGGCCGAAACCGGTGACGATGCTCCGCGCGTAATTGCCTTGCAGTTCTTCGAAGCTCGACTCGCCTTCGACGTTGTCGAGCATTTCGTGAACGATGGGACGAACGTCGTATGCACGTTTTGCGGACGCAGGCATCATGGCGCGCAGATCGCTGTCGCCGAGTTCCGCTGCCCGCTGATCGAATTCGCCCTGCTCGCACATCATCGAGACCAGGCGGCGTGCGCGGTGCAATGCGTCGGCCTCGTCGTGTGCGGCGATGTGCGCGACACCCGACTTCTTGGTGTGTGTGTCCGGACCGCCGAGTGACACCATGTCGACCTGTTCACCGGTGACACTGCGAACTACGTCTGGGCCGGTGACGAACACTCGGCCTTCCGGCGCCATGATCACGACATCGGTGAGGGCTGGACCGTACGCGGCTCCACCAGCGGCAAAGCCGAGCACGACGGAAATTTGAGGTATGAGACCCGACGCACGGACCATGGCCTCGAAGACCAGTCCGACTGCGTGGAGTGCTTCGACGCCTTCAGCCAGACGCGCGCCACCGGAGTGCCAGAGACCCACGATGGGGGACTCTTCCTCGATGGCGGTATCGATGGCTTTGACGAGGTGTTTGCAACCGTCGACGCCCATTGCGCCGCCCATGACGGTGGCATCGGAGCAGTATGCGATGGTGCGGACGCCGTCGATGTTTCCGGACGCAGCGAGCACGCCGGACTTGTCACGGGCGTGGAGCGGCACTGTTGTGCCGGGGTCGAACAGATTTTCCAGGCGCGCAAGAGGATCGCGCGGGTCTGTCGATGATTCGGACTTTGTCACGGGGGCCAGGATGGTCATCGCGTCCTCCTTCAGTACGAGCCTTGGGTGGAACGAAAGGTCGGTGTTGTCCGCGGGTGACGTTGTGTTGCAACGACACCCGCGGACAGGTGCAAACCGCGGTTCGGGCTAGGCCCGACCGAAGGCGAGCGCGACATTGTGCCCACCGAAACCGAACGAGTTGTTCAGTGCGAAATCGAAAGAGCCGGTTCGGGGTTCACCCTTGACGACATCGAGATCGATTTCTGGATCCTGGCTGTCAACATTGAGCGTGGGCGGGATGATCCCGTCACGCACTGCCAGAACCGTGAGGACTGATTCGAGGGCGCCGACAGCGCCGATCGAGTGTCCCAGCGCGGATTTCGGGCCGTACACCGCAGCGTGATTGCCGACCGCTGCGTTGATTGCCTTTGCCTCTGCGATGTCACCGATCGGCGTCGCAGTGGCGTGGGCGTTGATGTGCTTGATGTCGGACTTCGTCAGTCCGGCCATCTCGATTGCTCGGGTCATGGCTCGCGCCGCGCCCAGGCCTTCCGGATGCGGTGCCACGATGTGGTACCCGTCCGAAGTGATTCCGGAACCGAGCAGGCGGGCATGAATGGTGGCCCCGCGTGCCTTTGCGTGTTCCTCGGTTTCGAGGATCATCAGTGCGCCGGCTTCGCCGAAGACGAATCCGTCGCGGTCCTTGTCGAAAGGACGTGAAGCTGCGGCCGGATTGTCGTTGTTGGTGCTCATTGCACGCATCATGGCGAAGCTCGCGATCGGAACCGCGTCGATGAAGCTCTCGACTCCACCAGCCACAACCATGTCCGCGTCACCCATGACAAGCATGCGGTGGGCGTGAGCAATTGCCTCGGAACCTGACGAACATGCCGACACCGGGGTGATGACGCCGCCGCGGGCCCCGAGTTCGAGCCCGACCGTTGCGGCCGGTCCGTTGGGCATGACCATCTGCACCGAGAACGGGGACACCTTGCGGTATCCGCCGCCACGGAGTTTGTCGACGGCGTCGATGAGCGTGTCGCCGCCGCCGAGTCCGGTGCCGATGACAACCGCGAGGCGGTCCTGATCGACTTCGGGGCTGCCGGCGTTGCTCCAGACCGTGCGACTCAACGTGAGGGCAAGGCGTTCCACCCAGCTCATCCGTCGAATTTCGACGCGGGACAAGCCCTCGTCTGGTGAAACCTTCAGGTGCCCGCCGATGCGAATGGGAAGGTCGAACTCGTCGATGAACGGGTCATCGAGGATTCCGATGCCGCTTTCGCCGGCGAGTAGCGCCTTCCACGTGCCATCCACATCACCAGCCACCGAGGTCGACGTCGCGAGGCTCGTGACGACGATGTCGGGGAATTTCCCTTTGCGGGTAGAAGCGGAAGTCACGGTCGGCTCACTCTGCGTTCTTGGCTTCGGCGCCTTCGGCTTCGAGCTTCTGGATGTACGCGACGATGTCGCCGACGGTGCGCAGGCCTGCGAGATCCTCGTCGGGGACCTTCACGCCGTACTTGTCTTCGGTCTGAACAGCGATCTCGACCATGGACAGGGAGTCGATATCGAGGTCGTCCACGAAGGACTTGTCAACGGTGACCTCGGAAGGCTCGATACCGGTGACCTCCTCCACGATCTGGCCGAGTTCCGCGATGATTTCTTCCTGAGTGTGGGCCACTGGTGTGGCTCCCTTCTTGATCGATTGAGGTGGGGTGAAACGTCCGGCCGCCGTTCGGGCTGATCGGCCGGGTGGGCGTCCGAGCTAGGTCAGCTCGGACAGTGCGGAGATATCCTCCGGGTTCTTGAGGGCCACCGTCGGTGTGCCACGCATTTCGCGCTTGGCAATTCCGACGAGGGTTCCGGCCGGCGGGAGTTCCACGATCGCGCTGACTTCTGCTGTCCGCAACGACGCGGAGCAGAGGTCCCAACGAACGGGGCGGGTTACCTGCGCGGCAAGTTTGGTGAGGGCGTCGGCGCCCGAGGAGACTGGGGCGCCATCCGAGTTGGAAAGCAGCGTGCGCGTCGGATCGGACGGGGTGATCTTGGCGGCAGCAGCTGCGACGGCATCCTGTGCAGGTGCCATGAATCGGGTGTGGAAAGCGCCGGCGACGGGCAGTGCGCGGACTCGGGCCTTTTCGGGTGCGTTTGCTGCGAGTTCTTCGAGCGCGGTGAGCAGTCCGGCAGCCACGATCTGGCCGGCCGCATTGCGGTTGGCCGCTTCCAACCCGAGTTCTTCGAGTCGTGCGAGCACTTCGGCTTCGTCGCCACCGAGAACGGCTGACATGCCGGTGGGCTCGAGCGCACAAGCCTTGGCCATCTCGGCGCCGCGGAGGGCGGCAAGCGCGACCGCGTCGTCAGCGGAAATAACACCGGCGACCGCAGCAGCGGCAAGTTCACCCACTGAATGGCCGGCAGCGATGACGTCGGCGCCGAGGAGCCCACGTGATTCGATTTCCTCGTACGCCAGCAGAGCAGCGGCAACGACGAGGGGCTGGGTTACCGAGGTGTCGGTGATTTCTTCTGCAGTCGCGGTCGTGCCGAGTCGGACGAGGTCAAGGCCGGCTGCCTTCGACCACACTTCGAGGCGGTCTTGCGCTCCGGGCAGCGCCAGCCATGGGCTGAGCATGCCGGGTGTCTGAGAGCCCTGTCCCGGGGCGAGCAACGAAATCACTTATTAAGAGAACACCGCCGCGAGTGACCTGCGAGATGTCGGTCGCGATGAACTCTGGCGAAGTGTTTTGTAGGGTTCCCACAAAATCCCACGTCGCGCTCGGCCATCGAAATTGGACGCTCGGGGGTTACAGGTTTGTTTGTCCGGATGTTAAAGATGTGACTGAAGTAACCGAATTGTTCGATTTGAGATCGATTTGTGTCAATCGGCCCACGGTAGCGGCGATCCGTAGTACGTATGCGTCGCGTGGATTCGTAGGATCCCGGCCGGTAACATCCGCGATTCGCTTCAAGCGGTACCGAACGGTATTTGGATGAACAAACAGAAGACGTGCACAAGTCTCAACCGCACCTCCACAGTCGAGATAACTGTCTAAAGTATCGGTCAAGACTGTGCCGGATTCCGCTAAAGGTGCGACCAGGAAATCGCGAAGAGCCTTTACGGCAGCGTCGTCTCCCAGTAGTGCCCGTTCCGGGAGCAGTTCAGTCGCGAAAACGGGACGAGGTGCGCCGCGCCACCCGGCGACGGCCTTGATTCCCGCGAGAGCTTCGGACGCACTGAAGTGTGCTGCGCTCAACGAGGGCGTTGTCGGGCCGATCACCACCGGCTCGTCGGCGAAACTCATGAGCAGGTCTTGAAGGAATTGGCTGCCTTCCGTCTTACTGCTCAGCTCGCCGCTGACGATCATCACCAGTCGCGGACCCTGTACCACGGCGAGAACAGCGCGCCCGTGCGCGGCGGCAGTGGCGTGGACGGTGCCGGCAACCGAGACCCGCTCGTCCGGCGGGGGAGACCCGACGATGACAGTGGCCGGAGCGGTGGCGTCCCAGTTCAAGGTGGCTGCGCGGGAGAGCATGTCCGAGCCGGTGTCTCCCTGCACGACGGCGTCGACGACGAGCGCTTCCAGTCGCGTGTCCAGGGCACCCCGCGACTCGGCGGCGCTTGCGTACACCGTCGCTGCTGCGAAACCGAGTTCACGCCCGTAGCGCAGGACGGCTTCTGTCAGCGCGATCAGCTGCTGATCGTTGCGGGCGAGAGCGGGCAGCCATTTCTCGAAGAACTCCATCGCCACCCGGACCATGTCGACGGTCTGGCGCAGCGTGAGCTGTCGAGCAAGATCCTGAGGGATGACCGGAAACGACTCGTATCCGAAGCTGATCTCCGAGTCGAGTTGCCGCAGCCATTCCAGGAAATTCACCACCGACGTCTGCACCAAGAGTTGAACGTCGGCACGTTGCGACGCGTCGAGACTGTCGAAGAACGGAAGCTGCTCCTCCATCACGGTCACGGCCTCGGTGGAGAGCCGACCGGAGAACTGTTTGACGCGGCGGAGCAAGGCTTCTGGAAGTGGATCGCGAACCTGACGACGGCGGGCGAGTACAGCCTGCAACCCGGACGACTGTGGTCGAGTGCGGCGTACGCCCTCTTCGGGTTTCTCGGGATCAGGTTCGGGCATGAGAAAAACCTACGCCCATCGCCGCAGCGGATGTCGAGATGACACCCGCGGCGGTGGGCGTAGGTCTGTTTTCGATCGCTGGGACTGTTGCCCTACGACTTAGGCGCTACCGGTGTCCCCGGTCTGCTCGGGAGCAGCATTCACGTCGTCGATGCGGTATCGGCTCGCTGCTTCGACGGCCTTCGACCGCTCGATCGATCCTTCCTTCGCCAAACCGATCAGCACGGCAACGACGATGGACTCGGCATCGACGTTGAAGTAGCGACGCGCTGCAGTGCGTGTGTCGGAGAACCCGAACCCGTCCGTGCCGAGCGTGGTGTAGTCGCCGGGAACCCACTGACGGATCTGATCCGAGACCGCCCGCATCCAGTCCGAAGCCGCGACGACAGGGCCTTGGGCCGAGGACAACGCCGTGGTGACGAAAGGAACCGGAGCATCCTCGGACGGATTGAGCAGCGCCTGACGTTCGCATTCGACGCCTTCGCGGCGCAGCTCACCCCAGGACGTGACCGACCAGACGTCGGCCGAGACGCCCCACTCGTCGGCGAGCAGCTTCTGCGCACGCAGACCCTCGGGCATCGCGACACCGGATACGAGGATCTGTGCCTTCGGGCCGGCTGCTTCGGACGTCTTGTAGAGGTAGATGCCCTTGAGCAAGCCCTCGACGTCGAGACCTTCGGGCTCGGCCGGCTGAACGTACGGCTCGTTGTAGATGGTCAGGTAGTAGAAGATGTTCTCGCCACCGAAACCGTCGACGCCCTCGGTGCCGCCGTACATGCGGCGCAAGCCGTCCTTGACGATGTGCGCCAACTCGTACGAGAACGCGGCGTCGTAGGTGACAGCGGCGGGGTTGGTGGATGCCAGGAGCAGCGAGTGTCCGTCGGCGTGCTGGAGACCTTCACCGGTCAGAGTGGTACGACCGGCGGTGGCGCCGAGAACAAATCCCCGAGCCATCTGGTCGGCAGCCGCCCACAGGCCGTCGCCGGTGCGCTGGAAACCGAACATCGAGTAGAAGATGTACAGCGGAATCATCGGTTCACCGTGGGTGGCGTAGGACGTGCCGACTGCGGTGAACGATGCCGTCGAACCGGCCTCGTTGATGCCCTCGTGCAGGATCTGGCCGATCGGGCTCTCCTTGTAGGCGAGCATGAGTTCGGCGTCGACGGAGGTGTAGAGCTGTCCGTTGCGGTTGTAGATCTTCAGCGACGGGAACCACGAGTCCATACCGAACGTACGGGCCTCGTCCGGAATGATCGGCACGATCCGCTTGCCGATCTCCTTGTCGCGCAACAGTTCCTTGAGGATGCGCACGATCGCCATGGTGGTGGCGACTTCCTGCTTGCCCGAGCCCTTGCGGATGACGTCGTACGTCTTGTCCTCGGGGAGCTTGAGCGGAGCAGCGTCGGTGTTGCGGGAAGGCAGGAACCCGCCGAGTGCTTTACGACGGTCGAGCATGTACTTGATCTCGGGAGCGTCCGCGCCCGGGTGGTAGTACGGAGGCAGGTACGGATCCTTCTCGAGCTCGGCATCCGAGATCGGGATGTGCTGCATGTCGCGGAACGCCTTGAGATCGTCCAGCGTCAGCTTCTTCATCTGGTGTGTGGCGTTGCGGCCCTCGAAGTGCTTACCGAGGGTGTAGCCCTTGATGGTGTGCGCCAGGATGACCGTCGGCTGGCCCTTGTGTGCCATGGCCGCTGCGTAGGCGGCGTGGACCTTGCGGTAGTCGTGGCCACCGCGCTTGAGGTTCCAGATTTCCTGGTCTGTGAGGTCCTTGACCAGTTCCTTGGTGCGGGGGTCACGTCCGAAGAAGTGATCGCGTACGAACGCGCCGTCGTTGGCCTTGTACGTCTGGTAGTCACCGTCCGGCGTCACGTTCATCAGGTTGACGAGTGCGCCGTCGCGATCGGCGTGCAGCAGCGCATCCCACTCGCGACCCCAGACGACCTTGATGACGTTCCAGCCGGCACCGCGGAAGAACGATTCCAGTTCCTGGATGATCTTTCCGTTGCCGCGGACCGGGCCGTCGAGGCGTTGGAGGTTGCAGTTCACGACGAACGTGAGGTTGTCGAGGCCTTCGGTTGCCGCGACGTGAGCGAGGCCGCGTGATTCGGGCTCGTCCATTTCGCCGTCGCCGAGGAATGCCCACACGTGCTGATCGGTGGTGTCCTTGATGCCGCGGTCGTTGAGGTAGTGGTTGAACCGGGCCTGGTAGATGGCGTTCATCGGGCCGAGGCCCATCGAGACCGTCGGGAACTCCCAGAAGTCGGGAAGCAGCCGCGGGTGCGGGTAGGACGGCAGTGCTCCGCCGAAGTCGGCGTGGGACTTCTCCTGGCGGAATCCGTCGAGCTGTTCCGCGGGGATGCGGCCCTCGAGGAAGGCGCGTGCGTAGATGCCGGGGGAGGCGTGACCCTGGATGAAGATGTGGTCGCCACCGCCCGGGTGGTCCTTGCCGCGGAAGAAGTGGTTGAAGCCGACTTCGTACAACGCTGCCGAGGATGCGTAGGTGGAGATGTGACCGCCGACGCCGACGCCCGGTCGCTGCGCGCGGTGGACCATGATCGCGGCGTTCCAACGGATCCAGGCGCGATAGCGGCGCTCGACCTCTTCGTCGCCGGGGAACCACGGCTCGTTTTCGGTCGGAATCGTGTTGACGTAGTCGGTCGAGGTGAGCGCGGGGAGTGCGACGTGCTTCTCACCGGCGCGTTCGAGCATGCGGAGCATGAGGTAGCGGGCACGCGTGGGTCCGGATCGATCCAGAAGTCCGTCGAATGATTCGAGCCATTCGGTGGTCTCGTCCGGATCGATGTCCGGCAGGTACGACGCAACACCTTCGCGAATGACGCGAACGCGACCGTCGGTTCCCCCCGGCGTGTTCGACGCGGGCGAACCCGACTCGCCGGCGGCGCCGGAATCGGCGTTCTGCCCGGACGCGGGACCCTGGATCAGGTCAGACAACGTGTGCTCCTCATTGGTTTGGGGACGCGTGGTGGGGCGTCCTTACATAGGTGATCGAGGCCTTGTTAGGTCCGACGCACTTCCATCGTGAATATGGCGCGTACCTCATCTTTCACCATCCCGGTCGGTCCGGCACACCTCGCCTCTGGTTACTCTCGGGTAGCGTTTTTCGGCGTGGCGCAGGGGTGTGATGGTTCCCCGTAGTCACAGGCTTGGGGGATCGATCGGAACGTATGAAGGGGTGGGAAAAAATAAACAAAGAAATCAATTACGGCAGGGTCGGGGCGTGGGTCTCGGTCGGATCGATCGCAGTGGGACTGTCGGTGATCGTGGGATGTTCGGCGGCGGTGACCGGATCGGCAGTACCCAATGAAGCGCACGTGGCTGCATACCAATCCGAGGTGAGTATTTCGATGGCCGCCGCGTCCTCGTCGAAAGCGGCGGCAGATGCGGCAGAGGCAGCTTTCGCGATCTGTGAGGAAGCGGTCTCTCGATCGAAAAACGACGTGGTCGCGTTCAATGCCTACGTCGACGCCGGAAATCATGGTGAGACCGACCTGAGAGCCGAAGCAAGCGCTGCTGCTTCGTCGGCCAGGGACACCGCCTCGTGGTTCGACTCGGTCGCGAGTGAACTTCCGGCGCAACTTTCCGGACTGTTCGACGAATTGGCCGCGAACCTACGTTCATCTGCAGTCGTGATCGAGAGTGATCATTCGGCGGATGAAATCAATTCGATCAGCGATACGAGCAATTCGATTCGCAAGTCGATCTTCGATGAATGTGGATCCCTGTGACCTGCGGTAATCCGCAGGCGTAAGGTTCGCCGTGTGTCAGAAGACGATCTTTGGTGAAAGTTTTCGGCGTGGTCGGCTTGCGCTAACGCCTCAGACCATGTTCGCTTTCCCTAATTGATCGTCAAACGGTAGGTGTGCGGGGTCGCCACACACCATCAACAAAAGGAGGACCCCACCGTGGTCGCCGCGGCGGATGCCCAGAACTACGCTCAGAAACTCGGGATTACCACTGACATGGTGGTGCAGGAACTGGGCTGGGATGAGGATACCGACGACGGCATTCGTGCCGCGGTTGAGGAAACCATCGGCGGGGAAATGCTCGACGAGGATTCCGACGAGGTCATCGACGTTGTGCTGCTGTGGTGGCGCGACGAGGACGGTGACCTGGTGGATGCCTTGATGGATGCCATCGGGCCCCTCGCCGACGAAGGCTTCGTGTGGGTTCTCACTCCCAAGACCGGTCTCGACGGACATGTCGAGCCCAGCGAGATCGCCGAATCGGCGCCGACTGCCGGCTTGACGCAGACATCGGCAGCCAACCTCGGTGACTGGTCGGGAAGTCGACTGGTTCAGCCGAAGGCTCGTCCGGCCAACAAGCGCTGACCCGGCCCTTTCCGCACTTTCCCAAGGAATTGCACATGCCTCTCGAAGTTGGTGCCCAGGCACCGGATTTCACCTTGAAGGACCAGAACAACCAGGAAGTCTCGCTCGCAGATTTCCGCGGTAAGAAGAACGTTCTGCTGGTCTTCTATCCGTTGGCCTTCACCGGGACTTGTCAGGGGGAACTCTGCAAGGTCCGTGACGAGCTTCCGAAGTTCGAGAACGACGACACTGCCATTCTCGCGATTTCTGTCGGGGCTTCGCCGACTCACAAGATCTGGTCAGCTGAGCAGGGATACACATTTCCCTTGCTGTCGGACTTCTGGCCGCACGGTGAAGTCGCTCAGAAGTACGAGGTGTTCAACGACAAGTTGGGCTTCGCGAATCGTGGCACCTTTGTCATCGACAAAGACGGAGAAATTCGTTTTGCCGAGATGAACGGCCCCGGAGAAGCCCGTGACCACGGACTTTGGGCAAACGCGCTTGCCGCGCTAGAGTCTTAGAGCACTCCCGGTGAGGGTCTCACCGGGAGTTCGGGCGTGTAGCTCAGTGGTAGAGCTCTGGTTTTACACACCAGCGGTCGGGGGTTCGAAACCCTCCGCGCCCACCGAAGAATTCAAACCCCGATCTGCATGTCGACGCAGATCGGGGTTTTTCATTTTCGGCAACGAAATGTCCGCAATACGCCATTCTGGACGTATGTCCAGTTCTGTGATCGAAGTAGCCGTCGACCCGACGCGCGTGCATCCCACCCGTCCGCACATACACATCGCCGAGATGCCCAGTCTGAGTGTTGCGTTGTTCCCGGGGCAGACGATCCGGGTTCGTTCCCAAAGCGACGCACTGGCGACCGGGATTGCCCGAGTCTGGGAAATCAACCGAATGCACCGCTTGATCTACCTGACGATCGACTGGGACGGGTAGAGATCGGCTCGGGCAGACACGTGACGGTTGGCCAGAGAACGAGCGTCGCTGCTACAACTACGCTCGTGCAGATTTCGGTTCGTTCGTCCCAATCTCGATTCAATGCGCGAGCTGCCGGGCTTCTCCTCGGCTTCGTTGCGGATCGGGCTTTCGCCGATCCGGGGCGGTTCCATCCGGTTGCCGGCTTCGGAACCGCGGCTATCGCGCTGCAGAAGATGTCCTACCGGGACTCGCGCGCGGCCGGAACACTTCATGTTGCCGTGCTCTTGGCCGGCACCGCAGGACTTGGCCTCACAGCCGAAGCAGCGTCGCGCCGGGCCGGTTGGGCGGCCGTGACGGGTACGACGGCGATAGCTACCTGGGCCGTGCTCGGCGGGACGTCGCTTGCACGCACCGGCATCGACATGGCCGCTCGATTGGAGGCGTCACAGGTCGACGGCGACCTGACGAAAGCGCGTGAGCTACTTCCTTCACTGTGCGGACGCGATCCCTCGGTGCTGGGCGAGGAGGGCCTCACGCGTGCAGCGCTGGAGTCGGTTGCCGAGAACACCTCGGATGCAACCGTCGGCGCAGTGTTCTGGGGTGCAATTGGGGGCGTGCCAGGTCTGTTCGTCTACCGCGCTGCCAACACACTCGACGCGATGATCGGGTACCGCTCCGAGAAGTACCTCAGATTCGGGTGGGCTGCGGCGAGGTTCGACGACTTGGTCAACATCGTCCCGGCTCGGCTGACAGGTGCGCTGACGGCTGCGTGTGCACCGGTGGTGGGCGGCTCGGTTCAGGAATCACTGGCAGCGTGGAAACGCGACGCAGCGGCTCATCCAAGCCCCAATGCGGGCGTCGCGGAAGCGTCGGCGGCAGGGGCGTTGGGCATTTCGTTGGGTGGTCGGACCGAGTACGCGCACGGGGTGGAGATGCGTCCCGTCCTCGGCCGCGGGCCTGTGCCGACGCCGAACGATCTGCGCCGCGCGGCGAGGCTTTCGTCGGCGGTGCAGATCAGTGCAGCTGTGGTGTCAGCGGGTATTTCAGCGGGTATTGCCGTATCGATCGGCAAGTTTGGCTTCCTGCGCCGTGAGCGGCACTGATTCCGGCTCGGGCTTCTTGCGACGGCTGAAGGTACGAGCCGGTTCGCCGGGGGGTGCGGCAGGCGCGGACACTGCCGCTTCCGGGGTCGTCTCGGCAGCGGCGTCGTCGGCTGCGAAACCGTCCACAGCTGCTTGAGCTGCCTTTTCCTTGCGACGTTCGCGCCACTCGGCGCGAATGAAGTAAGCCAGTCCGAGCGGCGCCATGATGCCGAACGCCAGCCATTGGAACCCGTAAGAGAGGTAGGGGCCCGCGTCGAGTTGGGGGAGCGGGATCGTGCCGAGACCGCCGGGCTGGTCGGGTTCGAGTTGGATGTACGCGTCGATCAGGTCCGTTCCGATGAACTCGCCGATCGGCTGTGCGTCGATGGAGTAGACCTGCTTCGCACCGTCCTCGAACATCGGTACTCGGCCGGGTGCAGTGCCTTCCGACAGGCGCACACGGCCGTTGAGAGTGACCGGATCGGTCGGCGGCGCAGCGA
The DNA here is from genome assembly GCF_013277835.1 of Rhodococcus sp. MS13. Classification (NCBI taxonomy): domain Bacteria; kingdom Bacillati; phylum Actinomycetota; class Actinomycetes; order Mycobacteriales; family Nocardiaceae; genus Rhodococcus; species Rhodococcus sp. MS13. Next base: position 286,694 of record NZ_VBTL01000001.1, on the reverse strand, counting down.
TGGGCGGTGCCTCGGCGCCGTTGATCGGCCGAACGTATCCGCGATTGACGAGGATCGTGCGGCCGTCGTCCAGGCGGAAAGGCGTCAGGATCTCATACGACGGCGCGCCCTCGATGGACTGCAGGCGGACGAGGATATCGGCGTCGGGCAGATAGGTACCTGCCGCGGTGATGTTTCGCCATTCGTCGTCCGGTGCGATCGTCGAATCGGCGATGACATCACCGATCGGCACGGTCTCCGCGTTGATCGAGTTCGAGATCAGATCATTGCGGTGCTCGGTCTTCGTGTTCTTGCCGAGCTGCCACGGAGCGAGCACGGTGAAGCACAGGTAGGCGAAGAGCCCGACCACAGCTGCCAGTACCAACCAACCGGGCCGCAACAGGAATTTCAGTCTTCGCACACGTCCACGGTATCCGTTGCCCGAACGGGAGTGAATTTTGCTCCGGGTTCAGGCTCGCTCGCGGATCCAGTCGAGTATGTCGGGAATGGCCGCTTCGATCTGGTCTCGAACCAGTTCGAAGTCCTCCTGATCCCCGTAGTACGGGTCCGGAACCGATTCTCCGTCCGCCTCGGGGTCGAACGATCGCAGTAGGCGCCGACGCTCGGTGGGCACGCCGAGATGAGCAAGCTCACGTTCGTGCCCGGTGTCGAGGGCGACGACAAGATCGGCGGCGAGATGATCTGCATTGACCTGCGCGGCGCTGTGGCCCGTCGGATATCCGGCCGCTCGGAGCACGACGTTGGTCCGCTCGTCGGCCTCGCTACCGGTGTGAAACCCCTCGGTACCGGCGCTGCTGACACGCACCCGGTCGGCGAGGCCTTCACGGCCCAGATGCGCGAGCAAGATCTTTTCGGCCATTGGTGACCGGCAGATATTGCCGGTGCACACAAACGTCACGTGGAGTGGTTCAGTCACACGGAGTGGTTCAGAGGCGGCCATCGAGAAGTCCTCCCAGTTCGGATGCCGACGATACGGAGCGAAACGCTTGCCGCGCTTCCTCGGCGGAACCGTAGCCCCATTCGACGACGACGGTGGGGATGCCGTACTTCGCGGCGCCGAGCACGTCGTGATCACGATCGCCGATCATGAGTACGTCGGGGGTTCCGCCGTCGGCGGCGAGGACGGGAGTGATCCCGAGTGAAGTCAGCGAGTGCGCGATCACATCGGGTTTCGCCCGACGAGTTCCGTCGTCACTTGCGCCGCCGATGAACTCGAAGTGCTCGGCCAGGCCGAAATGCTCGAGGATGCGAATGGCGAATCGCTCCGACTTCGAGGTGGCGACGGCCAGTCGGGTGCCGCTCGCGCGAGCCTTACCAAGGACGACGTCCATACCCTCGTACACCGAGTTCTCCTGCCACCCGGTCGCGTCGTAACGCTCGATGTACGCGGCGATCGCCCGATCCACGTCCGCCGGGGCCATACCGAGTGACCTGAAGGTATCGACCATCGGCGGGCCGATCACCGATGCCAACATCGCTTCCGTCGGCTCCGGATGGCCGACAGTTGCCAACGCATGTCGGAAGCCGCCGTGAATGCCGGGAGCGGAATCGGTGATGGTTCCGTCCAGATCGAACAGAACTACAGGAAAACGGTCGAGGGGTGGTGTCGTCACGGCATTCATTGTCCCGGACGGCAGGGGTGATGTCCGCGCACGGTGCTCGACCGTAGGCTGACCGGGTGAGTACCGGAACGGTTGACCTGGAGAGCTTGCGACATCACGGAGATGTCGAAGCGGAGCCCGGGTTACTCGATTTTGCCGTCAACGTTCAAGGCTCCGGCCCACCGGAGTGGTTGCGGGATCGGCTGGCCGCAGGGCTGTCGACGCTCGGTTCGTACCCGTCCGCTGCATCGGAACTGAAAGCCCGCGAAACCGTCGCGCAGCGGCACGGGCGCCGGCCCGAAGAGGTGTTGTTGCTCTCGGGCGGTGCCGAGGGATTCGCGATGCTGCCGCGCCTGGGACCTCGTTCGGCCGCGCTGATCCATCCGTCGTTCACCGAGCCGGAACTGGCGCTGCGAGAGGCCGGTGTACCGGTGACGCAGGTGATTCTGGAGCCGCCTTTCGAGCTTCGGGCCGCGAAGGTACCAGAATCCGCGGACCTCGTCGTTCTGGGCAATCCGACCAATCCGACGTCCGTGCTTCACCCCAAGGCCGATGTGTTGGAGTTGCGTCGGCCGGGCCGGATCCTGGTGGTGGACGAGGCATTCGGCGACGCGATCCCCGGCGAAGCGGAGAGCATCGCAGGTGTCGAGTCGGCGGATGTACTGGTGCTTCGGAGCCTGACCAAGACGTGGGCACTCGCCGGATTGCGGTGTGGGTACGCGATCGGCTCTCCGGATCTTCTCGCTCGACTGGTTCAGGGCCGAGCCCACTGGCCATTGGGCAGTCTGCAGATCGAGGCCATCACGGCGTGCTGCGAACCGTTCGCGGTCGAGCAGTCGAGGATCAAAGCCGAAGCGATTGCCGCAGACCGCCAAGACATGTCCCGGCGACTGACCGAGATCGGGATTGCCGTGCACGAACCCGCTGCGGGGCCGTTCGTGCTCATCGACGTCCGCGACGGCGCCTCGATGCGAGAGCACCTGCGTGCCTGCGGTATCGCCGTGCGCCGGTGCGACACCTTTCCCGGACTCGGGCCCGATCAGTTGCGCGTTGCCGTCCGTCCAGCCGAGCAGGTCTCGGTACTGATCGAAGCGATGAAGGAGATCTTGTGAGCGGCCCAATTCTTGCGGACGTCATAGCCGTGCTGGAATCTGCTTATCCGCCCGCCCTGGCGGAATCGTGGGATTCGGTCGGTCTGGTCTGCGGCGATCCTGCGGACGCGGTGACGAGAGTGGTTTTCGCGGTGGATCCGACCGAGGCAGTGGTCGACGACGCCATCGCCTCCGGTGCCGACCTTCTGGTCGTTCACCATCCACTTCTGCTGCGTGGGGTGGACACCGTCGGTGCTCACACACCCAAAGGTGCGTTGGTCCACAAGCTCATCAAGGCGGGGTGCGCACTGTTCTCGGCGCACACCAATGCGGACTCCGCCGACCCTGGAGTGTCCGACGCGTTGGCGCAGGCTCTGGGCCTGACCGTGCTGCGCCCGATCGAACCCAAGCCGACGCAGCCGCTCGACAAGTGGGTCGTCATGGTTCCGGTGGAGAATGCATCGGCCGTGCAGGATGCACTTTTCGAGGCCGGGGCTGGGCGGATCGGCGACTACAGCCAGTGCAGTTGGACGGTCACCGGTACGGGTCAGTTCTTGCCAGCCGACGGTGCGAATCCGACGATCGGGACTGTCGGCGCTGTGGAGCAGGTTCGCGAGGATCGTGTGGAAGTGATTGCCCCACGCGGAAAGCGAAGTGCGGTGCTGGGCGCATTGCGTGCCGCCCACCCGTACGAGGAACCAGCCTTCGATGTCTTCGAACTCGCAGCGTTCCCCAGTTCGCTCGGTCTGGGGCGGGTGGGTGAGCTCGAGCACCCCGAAACATTGCGAGAGTTCACGGCGCGAGTGGCACGCTCACTGCCCTCGACCGAGTGGGGTGTTCGCGCTGCCGGAGATCCGGACGCGACCGTTCGTACCGTGGCGGTGTGCGGCGGTTCCGGCGACTCGTATCTGGACGTGGTGGCGGCGCTGGGCGCCGACGTCTACGTCACTGCGGACCTGCGGCATCATCCCGCGGACGAGCATCTTCGTGCCGGTGGCCCGGCACTGGTCGACGTCGCCCATTGGGCTAGTGAATACCCGTGGTGTGCGCAGGCGAAATCGGTGCTCGACGCCGCGTTTGCCGACAATCCGGGGTGGGAAAGCCGGGTTTCGACAATTCGCACCGATCCGTGGTGTTTGAGTGCGCATTAGTGCAGCGCTCTGCAAGGTACGGTTGCACGAACAATTCAAGAGCAGTTCTTCGAGAGCCGTCCTTCGCGAGCACTGCCGACATCGGACTTACAGCAGGAGTTATACAGCGTGAACGTCGAACCACAGGTGCAATCCAAGCTTCTCGACCTCGCCGGGGTGGATGCTGAGCTCACTCGGATCACCCACCGACGCGGAGCGCTTCCCGAGCAGCAGGAAGTCGAACGTCTCGAGGCCGAGCGAATCAGCCGTAAAGATGCGTCCGTAGCCGTCGAAATCCAGATCGACGACATTGATCGCGACATTCGCAAGCTCGAAGGCGAGGTCGACGCGGTTCGTCAGCGCGAGGATCGTGACCGCACTCTGTTGCAGAGTGGGTCGGTCGGGGCGAAGCAGCTCACCGAACTCGAACACGAACTCGGCAGCCTGGTCAGGCGTCAGGGGCTCCTCGAGGACGAGTTGCTCGAAGTGATGGAGCAGCGTGAGGCGTTGCAGGCCGATCACGATCATGCCGGTGCCCAGCTGTCCCAGGCCGAAGAAGAGCTGATCGACGCCAAGCGTCGCCGCGACGACGCCGTCGCCGATCTGGACAAGGCGCAAGAGCGTTGCGCCGCCGATCGTGAACGACTTGTCGGTGAATTCCCCGCCGATTTCCTTGCTGTCTACGAGAAGCAGCGCACCCTGGGCGGACCGGGCGCGGCGCTTCTGCAGGCACGCCGATGTGGCGCTTGCCGGATCGAGATCGACCGCGGCGAGATCTCCCGAATCGCCGCGACACCGGCCGACGTCGTCGTTCGTTGCCCAGAGTGCAATGCAATCATGGTGCGTACCAAGGAGTCCGGTCTGTGACTCCCACGCAGGTCATCGTCGAGGCAGACGGTGGATCACGCGGCAACCCCGGCCCGGCCGGCTACGGCGCCGTGGTCTTCGACTCCACCCGCTCGGTGTTGGCCGAACGCAAGGAAAGCATCGGAATAGCGACCAACAACGTCGCCGAGTACCGCGGGCTGATCGCAGGGTTGGCCGCTGCCGGTGAACTCGGAGCGTCGACGGTCGACGTCCGTATGGACTCCAAGCTGGTCGTCGAGCAGATGTCCGGGCGCTGGAAGGTCAAGCACCCGGACATGATTCCGCTGCAGCGACGCGCAGCCGAATTGGCGACGCAGTTCTCGCGAGTGACCTACACGTGGATTCCGCGCGGCGAGAATTCTCATGCCGATCGTCTTGCCAACGAGGCGATGGACGCTGCTGCCGGCATCGAAACCGCGGCCCCCGCACCAGCTGCACCCGCCGCGCCGTCAGAAGAGACGTCGGAACCGCAGATCGCCGGCTCTCCGGGATGGATCGCCACCACCGGCAAGCCGACACGAATGTTGTTGCTACGTCACGGACAGACAGCGATGTCGGTCGATCGCCGCTACTCCGGACGCGGCAATCCTGAGCTCACGGAATTGGGCCGCGCGCAGGCCGGCGGCGCGGCTGCACGCTTCGGGAACCGCGGCGGTATCGACGCCATCGTCTGCTCACCCCTCGGCAGAACCCGTGAGACGGCAGAAGCATCGGCCCGCGTGCTCGGTCTTCCCGTCGTCGAGCACAAAGGTTTGATCGAAACCGATTTCGGCGACTGGGACGGACTCACGTTCCGCGAGGCAGCCGAGCGCGATCCGGACCTGCATCGCGAATGGCTCTCGGACACTTCGGTGCGCCCACCCGGCGGCGAGAGTTTCGACGAGGTACGAGAACGAGTCGTCGCCGCGCGTGACGACCTGATCTCGACCTACGGCGGCGCGACGCTGTTGGTCGTTTCTCACGTCACCCCGATCAAGACGTTGGTGCAGCTGGCCCTCGATGCCGGGCCGTCCTTGCTGTACCGGTTGCATCTGGATCTGGCGTCGCTGAGTATCACCGAGTTCTATCCAGACGGGGGAGCCTCGGTCCGGTTGGTCAACGACACGTCACATCTTCGCTGAAAATGCCCCGACTGCTGATCAGCCGTTGATCAGATCACCAACCACAGGGCACTCACGGCGGCGAGCAGCGTCAGTGGCGTCGTGATGACCCCGAGCAGAGTGAACGTCGCCAGCGTGGGCGGTGCACCCGCGCTGGTGGCAACTCGTCGCCAGAGCATTGTCGCGAGAGAGCCCACGTAGGTGAGGTTGGGCCCGAGGTTGACGCCGATCAACATCGCGAGCACCAGGCCTGGAGGTGCTCCCGTCCCGAGCGCCGCGATCATCAGCAAGGTTGCCGGCAGGTTATTGACGAGGTTGGACGCGAGCGCAGCGACCACGGCGACGAATAGCAGTGATCCGTAGCTGGTGTCGCCTGGCAGGATCTGCGCAATCCATTCTCCCACCGGCCCGTTCGCGACTCCGGCGACGATGATCCCGAGAACCAGGACGAACGCGCAGAACCAGAGGTCGGCAGCGTAGAGCATCTTGGCGGCGGTCGTACGGTGCCGAGCCAGAGCGATCGCTCCCAGAACACTTGCACCCACCACAGCGATCCAGGCGGGTTCGATCCCGAAGAAACCCGAAACCGCGAAACCGACCAGGGTCAGTCCGATCACCGCCAGCGGCAGACTCGGCGCAGGCGAGGAAGTTTGACTTGCCGGTGGCTCTGTGTTTTCCGAGCGGACGAGTTCGGATCGGAAGAACAGTCGGAAGATCAGATATTCGACAGCGATCGTCACGACCCACGGCAGCGCCATCAACGCGGTGAAGTGCAAGAACGTCAAACCCGTTGCAGCAAAAGCGATGAGGTTGGTCAGGTTCGACACAGGCAGGAGCGTCGACGCCGAGTTCGACAGGTGCGCACTGGCATACGAATGGGGCCGCGGACTTGCTCCGATGGATCGTGCGGCGGCGATCACTGCGGGTGTCAGAAGTACGACGGTGGCGTCGAGGCTCAGGACCGCCGTGGTCAGGGCAGCCGCGCCGAATACGTAAATCAGCAACCGGTGCGGATCGGCGAGGGATTTTTGCTGCAGGATCTGGCTGACCCAGCGAAAGACGCCGAGAGCGTCCGCGGCATGAGCGAGAACCAGCACGGCAACCAGGAAGACGACGGTGGGTGCCATGCTCGTCAGTTCTTCGCGGGCTTCGTCGAGAGTGACGACACCGGTCAGGAGAACGACGACAGCTGCCGGCCCGGCGATGACGATCTCGGGAAGCCCACGTGGACGCACTATCGCGAAGACGAGGACGACGGCGACGAGCAGGATCGGTAGAAGAGTCACGCGCTGGTGCTCCGTGTCGGGGCAAGCGTCATTTGAGCAGTTTGTAGAGCGTGTTCAGGTTTCGGGTTGTGGTGAACGCCTTGAACTTCGGTTTTCCGGTGTTCCTGCCGAACGCGCTCTTGACGGTCTGCCCCTTCTCGACCTCCCAGTACAGGACTCCGTCGCCGGCCACCACGCGTTCGACCGAGGCATCGAGTTGCGCTGCCGCAGCACTCAATTCCTCGAGGATTTCCGGCTCGGAGGCAACCATCGCGTAAGCATGCCAACCCTCGCGTTCTCGGTCGAACGGGTAGTTGTCCACGATCGCTTGCAGTGTCGGAATGTCGAGGACGAATACCCAAGCCTCGTAGCCGAACTCGCGGGCGAGGGCGGATTCGATCTGTTTCTTCAGCGACGAGATGTCGGTGCTCGGACTGTCGAACAGAACGTTGCCCGAGGCCAGGACGGTTTTCACGCCTTGGAATCCGAGGTCGCCGAAGACTCTCGCGAGGTCCGCCATCTTGATGTTGATGCCGCCCACGTTGATACCGCGTAGCAGGGCCACGTACCGAGTCATAAGGTGACCATAGTGCCGGCCACCGACAGGCGCCCGGTAGCATACGGGGGCGGACGAGTTGGCCGGGCGGCCGCGGCTTCTGGAACCAGCGTGTACCACGCACAGGCCTGGGGCCGAGGAAAGTCCGGACTCCACAGAGCAGGGCGGTTGTTAACGGCAACCCGAGGCAACTCGCGGGACAGTGCCACAGAAAACAGACCGCCTGCCTTTCGAGGCAGGTAAGGGTGAAACGGTGCGGTAAGAGCGCACCAGCACCTCGGGTGACCGGGGTGGCTAGGTAAACCCCGCCCGGAGCAAGGTTGAAGGTCGCATCGCTCGCGGTGCGGCTGCGCAGGTGTTCGAGGGCTGCTCGCCCGAGCCTGCGGGTGAACCGCTCGAGGCACCCGGCGACGGTGTGCCCAGATGGATGGTCGCCACTCGGCACTTCGGTGCCGCAGGACAGGATCCGGCTTACACGCCGACTCGTCCGCCCGTGATCTGCACAGTGAGAAAAAGAAGACCCCCACCGGATCGGTGGGGGTCTTCTTTTGTTCGAAAAGCTGTCAGACAGGCTTGATGACCAGCAGCGTAGCCCAGTACGTTGCCGCGTCATGGCCCATGAGCGGGAGGAGGTAATCGTAAAGAATTGCGGACATGCGCACTCCATTTTCTGTTCGTAGCTTGTGTTGGGCATTCAAGCAGAACTCACCGTTCGAATGTCCGGTTCTCACCTGCCAGGCCAAGTAGAAAGAATATCAGTCTCACAGCGATCTACAAGCTTCTATCTCACTCTGATGTCACACTGTGGATATGACTGATGAAGATCGACTCTGGTACTTCGACGTGTCCGACGGTTCCGTCACGCAGGGAAAGGGCGCGTCCTCGTTGACGAGGATGGGGCCGTACACTGATCGGGACTCTGCCGAGCATGCATTGAAGATCGCTGCCGAACGCAACAAAGCCGCCGATCGGGCAGACGAAGACTGGAACAACTGAGACTTGAAATAACTGAGCCTTGAAACAACTGGGACTCGAACAACTGGGACTCGAACAACTGGGACCGGTACAGCTGCTATACCGGCCCGAACCGATCATGGAGGATGCGTGCCCGCAAGTCGAATGATGGTGCAGGGAATCGACTTCGGAGTGGTTCGGGCGGAGTTCGACTTGCCGGGAGCATTCTCGGCCGCGGCGCAGGCCGAGGCCGAGAATGCCGTGGATCGTTTCGGTGCCGGGCGCGTCGACGAAACGGGTATCGCCTTCGTGACCATCGACCCTCCCGGATCGATGGACCTCGACCAGGCAGTGCACATCGAGAAGACCTCGACCGGGTTTGTCGTGCACTACGCGATCGCCGACGTCGCGGCGGTGGTGACGCCGGGCGGTGCGCTCGACGTCGAAACCCGCAAGCGTGGCCAAACCTTCTATCTCCCGGACGGTTCCGTTCCGCTGCATCCTCGGGCGTTGTCGGAGGGATCGGCGAGTCTGCTGCCGGACGTGGTTCGCCCCGCCGCACTGTGGCGTATCGAGTTGGACGCCCAGGCCGAGCCCACGTCATGGCAGGTGAGACGCGCTCTGGTGAAATCGGTGGCGCGTCTGGATTATTCGACCGTGCAACGTGACGCCGACGCGGGCACCTTGCATCCGTCGATCGCCGCACTACCGGAATTCGGGCGATTGCGCAGTGCCTCGGCGGTTGCCAGGGGCGCCATCGAGCTGAAACTGCCCGAGCAGTCAGTGGTTCGGGATCAGCCAGAGGACGAGTCCTCGGCTCGCTGGCGGATCGAGCTCGAGCCACGCACCGAAGCGGACGACTGGAACGCAGAAGTGTCGCTGCTGACCGGGATGTGTGCCGGCCGCATGATGATCGACGCAGGTATCGGGCTGCTTCGCACGCTGCCGCCGGCCGAGGAGTCCGCGGTTCGCACCCTGCGGAGAACTGCAGTGGCGCTGGGTATCACGTGGCCGGAGGGTCGAAGCGTCGGGCAGATTCTTGCCGGACTCGATTCCAACGAGCCGTCGACGATGGCGCTGATGTCAGTTGCGCCGTCGTTGCTGCGCGGCGCAGACTACGCGGCCTTCGACGGCCAGCTACCGGAGTTGACGGTGCATTCGGGGATCGGAGCGCCCTACGCTCATGTGACGGCTCCACTGCGCCGGCTGTCCGATCGCTTCAGCACCGAGGTGTGTCTGGCGATCACAGCTGGTACGCCGGTACCGGAATGGGTGCGCACCGCCCTTCCCGAGTTGCCCGACATCATGAGTGGGTCCGACTCACTGGCGAACAAGGTCGACCGCGCGTGCATCGATCTCACCGAGTCCACGCTGCTCGACGGTCGGGTCGGCGAGGTCTTCGACGCGGTGGTGATGCGCGCCAAGGACGGAAAGCGCTCGGCGGAAGTGTTTGTCCCGTCGGTCGCAGTGATTGCGAAATGTGTCGGAACGCCCGATGACGGTGAGCGCGCAAAGGTGCGACTCACCGCCGTCGACACGGTCAAACGGACGGTGGAATTCACGTTCCCGGCGTAGGGCGCTACCGGTACGAATCGGTGGCTTCCACCAAGTGATGTGCGATGCCGGGCTCCATCGCGGAGTGTCCCGCGTCGTCGACGATCACGAGCTTGGATTCGGGCCACGCCTTGTGCAGCGCCCAGGCGCTGGTGGCGGGGCAGACGACGTCGTAGCGGCCCTGGACGATCGTCCCCGGAATGCCGTGCAGGGCGGAGCTTTTGCGTAGGAGCTGGCCCTCGTCGAAGAATCCGCCGTTGACGAAGTAGTGGTTCTCGATACGAGCGAAGGCCAAGGCGAACCTGGTCTCGGAGTTCTGTTCGATCTTGTCCGCCTGTGGGTACAGGTAGCTCGTCGATCCTTCCCAGGCCGACCAGGCGATCGCTGCCCGGGCCGCGACGTCGGGGTCTTCGGAATGGAGCAGTTGGTGATAGACCGCGACGAGGTCTTCGCCGCGCTGCGCCTCGGGTACCGGTTCGAGGAATTTGTCCCAGCGCTCCGGGAAGATGTTTCCCGCGCCGCCGTTGTAGTACCAGTCGATCTCGCTACGACGCAGGAGAAAGATCCCGCGCAGAACCAGTTCCGTGACGCGCGTGGGAAACGTTTCGGCGTAGGCGATGGAAAGCGTGGAACCCCAGGACCCCCCGAATACCATCCACTTGTCGATCGAGAGATGTTCGCGCAGGGCTTCGATGTCGGCCAGCAGCTTGTCCGTGGTGTTCACCGACAGGTCGGCGCCGTCGGCAACGTGCGGGGTGGATCGCCCGCAGCCGCGCTGGTCGAGTAGAACGATGCGATATGCGGCGGGATCGAAGAACTGGCGTACCGCCGGTTGTGCACCGCCACCGGGGCCACCGTGCAGGAACACCACCGGCTTGCCGTCCGGATTTCCGCTGACTTCCCAGTACATGCTCTGGCCGTCACCGACGTCGAGGAAGCCGGTGACAAAGGGTTCGATCGGGGGATAGAGACTCCGCAGAGCCGACGGCGGTGCTGACGTTTCGCTCATCAGAAGCCCACCAGCCCGGAGGCGAGATCGGGGATCTCGAGTGCGGAAATCGCACCGCCCCGGACGTCCGGGCACGCGGCCGAGGTTGCCGCGTCGATGCTTTCGCGGTTCTGGGCGAGATCGAGCAGGTTGATGCCGTTCTGCGTCGCCCACGTGATGACGATCGTGTTCAGTCCGCCCTTGCCGAGCGTCGGGGTGACGGTCCGCCAGTTCTGCAGCTGCCCTTCCATATCCGAACACAACTGCTGGACCTGAGCGTCGGTGAACGTAGAACCGGACGCGGAGGTTGTTGCCGGCGCCGTCTTGGTGGAACTCGCGGGCGTAGTGCTGCTGGGCGCGGGAGAGTTGGTGGACCCTCCCGCGCATCCGCTCAGCACCGTGACGAGAGCTGCCGCGCCGACTACAGCTGCGGCAGTAGAACTTCGACGGTTACCGATCATTGAACGCACCCCTGGCTGGTTGAGAGACAGGCGGCGTTCGCCGGTCTCGGATCAGAAACTGTGTTCTGCGGCCGGGAAAGCGCCAGTGCGAACTTCTGATGCATAGGCGGCGGCTGCGGAACGCAGTTCGTCACCGACGTTACCGAAACGCTTGACGAACTTGGCTGTCTTACCGCTCGTGTAACCCGCCATGTCCTGCCAGACGAGTACCTGAGCGTCGCATTCGGAACCGGCCCCGATGCCGACGGTGGGGATGGTGAGTTTGCGGCTGACCTGGCCCGCAATCTCGGCCGGAACCATTTCCATGACGACGGAGAACGCCCCGGCTTCCTGGACTGCAATGGCGTCCGCCACAAGCTGCTCGGCCGCGTCGCCGCGACCCTGGACGCGGAATCCGCCGAGTGAGTTCACGCTCTGCGGGGTGAATCCGACGTGAGCCATGACGGGGATGCCGGCCGAGGTGATAGCCGCGATCTGCTTGCTCATCCGCTCGCCGCCCTCGAGTTTGACGGCGTGCGCGAGGCCTTCCTTCATGAACCGTGTCGCAGTCGCAAGGGCCTGCTCGGCGGAACCCTCGTAGGTGCCGAAGGGGAGGTCGGCGACGACGAGTGCGTGCGGGGCGCCGCGAACCACGCCACGCACGAGCGGGAGCAGTTCGTCGACGGTGATCGGCACGGTGGTGTCGTAGCCGTAGACGACGTTGGCGGCAGAGTCGCCGACGAGCAGCACCGGGATGCCTGCGTCTTCGAAGATGCGTGCCGTGGAGTAGTCGTAAGCGGTGAGCATCGACCAGCGTTCGCCGTTCTGCTTCATCTCGGCGAGGTGGTGAATGCGCGTCTTACGCTTCGGTGCATCGGTAGAGCTTGCAGTGGGTACAGAACCATAGAGAGGTGTTTCGGACATCGTTGTCCCTTTCTGGCCTCGAGGCCCTGAGCGTTGATCGCCTTCGGGTCCCCGGGTGTGGGTGATGACGTGTTCAGTCTGCCACCGGACATCGCCGACACGAATAGTTGACGGGGTGCAATGGGTCACATCACCGCGTGCCTGTCAGTTAGGCGCCGAACCGAGGCGAACCGCTGGCTACCGAGGTTTCCTGGCACCATCAATGGCATGTCGAAGTTCGTTCGCCTCTCCGGTGCCCTCGCCGGAAGCGCAGCAGTGCTCGTGTTGGTTGTCGGTTGCACCAGTTCGCAAGGCACGCCCGAATCAGTGGAACCTGCTGGTTCTGCCGCGTCCGCGGTGCCGTCCGGCCTCGAGAAATTCTACGAGCAGTCGCTCGACTGGGGTTCGTGCGACCAATTTGTCGAAGAAGGAACTGCGCCGCTGGGGCGTGGGGTCGACTGCGCCGAGGTGAGCGTTCCCGTCGACTACGCGAATCCGAACGGCGACACCGCGAAGGTGGTGATCTCGCGTTCGAAGGCAACCGGCGACCGCATCGGCTCACTGTTGCTGAACCCCGGCGGGCCGGGTGGGTCCGGGCTGTCGATGGCGACATCGGGTTCGGGCACCGAACTGCAGGAACGTTTCGACATGATCGGCTTCGATCCGCGGGGGATCGGGGCATCGACCCCGCAGGTTCGGTGTTTGACGCCGGAGGAGACCGACGCGGAGCGTGCGGAGGTCAACGTCGACATGACGCCGGAGGGCATCGCTCTCGCCGAGGCGGACAGCAAGGACTACGCCGCCAAGTGCGCTGAGCGGACCGGTACGGAGTTCCTCGCTCATGTCGGTACCTACGAGGTGGTGCGAGATATGGACGTCATTCGGGGCGTTCTCGGCGATCCGAAGATGAACTACCTCGGGTTCTCGTACGGGACCCGGCTCGGATCCACGTACGCGGAAACCTTTCCGCAGAACGTCCGAGCGATGGTCCTCGACGGCGCGCTCGACCCCGAGCAGGATCCGGTCGACGAAGTGGTCTTGCAGGGGCAGGGCTTCCAAGGCGCGTTCGACGCCTTTGTCGCCGACTGTGTCTCGCGAACGGATTGCCCGCTGGGTGATGATCCGGCGCAGGCGCAGGCACGCTTTCAGGCACTCGTCGATCCGTTGATCGAGAAGCCGGCACAGACCACCGATCCGCGCGGGCTGAGTTATTCCGACGCGATCACGGGCGTGCAGCAGGCTCTGTATTCGCCACAGTTGTGGACGCCGCTGCGTGGGGGTCTGTCGAGTCTGGCCGACGGACGCGGCGACTCGCTGCTCAATCTCGCCGACATGTACGAAGGCCGTGAGGATGACGGCAGCTACTCCAACATCAACGACGCGTTCAACGCCATTCGCTGCGTGGACGATCCGGCAACCACCGACCGCGCCGAGGCCGGCGAATCCGACACTCGGTACCGCGAGGCGGCGCCGTTCCTCGACGACGGCCGCGGGACGGGTCAAGCGCCGCTCGACCTGTGCGCGTTCTGGCCCGTTCCGGCTACCGGCAGCCCTCACGCGCTCGACCCCCAGGCGCTCGCCGATGCCGGCCTGCCTCAGTTGGTCGTCGTTTCCACGACGCAGGATCCGGCAACGCCGTATCAGGCCGGAGTGGATCTCGCCAAGCAGTTGGGCGCTGCCCTGATCACGTTCGACGGAACCCAACACACGGTGGTTCTGGACGGAAACTCCTGCGTCGACGATGCCGTCGTCGACTACTTCGTTTACTTGAAGGCGCCGGAAGAGGGTCTGACATGTTAACCGGCGCGACGCCGTACGCTGCGCCTATTCGATGGTGACCAATCACTCTGTTAACCGGGACCACTGATGTAACACAGATTTAACGTGGCTTGCTTAGTCTCGCGTGCATGGATCGCCAAAAAGAATTCGTGCTTCGTACCCTGGAAGAGCGCGACATTCGGTTTGTCCGCTTGTGGTTCACCGATGTTCTCGGGTACCTCAAATCGGTGGCGATCGCCCCCGCCGAACTCGAAGGCGCCTTCGAGGAGGGAATCGGATTCGACGGTTCCGCCATCGAGGGATTCTCACGAGTCTCCGAAGCCGACACCGTCGCTCGGCCCGACGCCTCGACATTCCAGATCCTGCCGTGGGCCCACAAGGACGGTGCGCAACATTCCGCGCGCATGTTCTGCGACATCACGATGCCCGACGGTTCGCCGTCGTGGGCCGATCCGCGCCACGTACTGCGTCGCCAGTTGAGCAAGGCCAGCGACTTGGGCTTCAGCTGCTACGTCCACCCGGAAATCGAGTTCTTCCTTCTGGAGAACGGCCCGATCGACGGCACTCCGCCGATCCCGGCCGACTCGGGCGGATACTTCGACCAGGCCGTGCACGATTCGGCTCCGAATTTCCGCCGCCACGCCATCGACGCACTCGAGTCGATGGGCATCTCGGTCGAGTTCAGCCACCACGAGGCCGCGCCGGGTCAGCAGGAGATCGATCTGCGCTACGCCGACGCACTCTCGATGGCCGACAACGTCATGACGTTCCGATACGTCGTGAAGGAGGTCGCGATCGGTGAAGGCGTCCGGGCGAGCTTCATGCCCAAGCCGTTCAGTGATCAGGCCGGCTCCGCGATGCACACCCACATGAGCCTGTTCGAGGGCGACACGAACGCCTTCCACAATCCTGACGATCCGATGCAGCTCTCCGAGACAGGCAAGGCGTTCATCGCCGGCATCCTCGAGCACGCCAACGAGATCAGTGCGGTCACGAACCAGTGGGTCAACTCGTACAAGCGACTCGTCCACGGGGGAGAGGCACCCACTGCTGCGTCGTGGGGCCCGTCCAACCGATCGGCTCTCATTCGCGTCCCGATGTACACGCCCAACAAGGCGTCCTCGCGCCGCGTCGAGATCCGAAGCCCAGACTCGGCCTGCAACCCGTACCTGACTTTCGCGGTCCTGCTTGCTGCCGGTCTTCGCGGCATCGAGAAGGGCTACACCTTGCCGCCCGAGGCAGAAGACGACGTGTGGTCGTTGACCTCCGCCGAGCGCCGCGCCATGGGTTACAAGGAACTGCCGAGCAACTTGGACAGCGCTCTGCGCGAGATGGAGAAGTCGGAACTGGTGGCCGAAGCACTCGGCGAACACGTCTTCGATTTCTTCCTGCGCAACAAGCGTCGTGAGTGGGAGGAATACCGCAGCCACGTGACGCCGTTCGAGCTCAAGACCTACCTCGGTCTGTGACGGTGAAACCGCCCGCTGCGAGATCAGCAGTTCCAGGACCGGGTCGACTCGGGCTGGTCGAGCCCACCGCTGCCGACGAGTTGCGTCAGCTCGGTTGGGTCGACGCCGAGAGCATCGAACTCTTGTGGTCGCTTTCGCGTGCCGCGAATGCCGACCTCGCTCTGCGCACCCTTGTGCGGATCAAGGACGGGCTCGACGACGGGTGGCGCGAACTCGATCAGGCATTGCGCAAGGACAAAAGCCTGCGAGGCCGCTTGTTCGCACTCGTGGGTGCGTCGTCGGCCTTCGGCGATCACCTGGCCGCGGATCCGATCGGCTGGAAACTGCTCGACGGAACCGCTCTGCCGACCAAGGACGAGGCCACCGCAGCGTTGCTCGAGGCCGTGGGCGCCACCCTCGACGAGGGCGCTACCGAAGGCTCACTGACCTACCGCGCAACCCTGACCGGCCCGGAAGCTGTTGTTGCTCTGCGCAAGAGCTACAAGGACCAGCTGATGCTGCTGGCTGCGGCTGATCTTGCGGCGACCGTCGAGAACGAACCAGTAGTGCCCTATCAGACTGTGGGTCACCAGCTTTCCGATCTCGCGGACGCTGCCCTGACCGCCGCACTGGCGGTGGCTATCGCAACGGTGTGCCCCGAGGGCAGTTGTCCGATCCGGCTCGCCGTGATCGCCATGGGCAAATGTGGTGCGCGCGAGCTGAACTACGTCTCCGACGTGGACGTCGTGTTCGTCGCCGAACCGGCCGATGCGACGGCCAGCCGCGTTGCCGGCGAGATGATGCGTATCGGTACTTCCGCATTCTTCGAGGTCGATGCTGCGCTGCGCCCCGAAGGCAAGCGCGGAGAACTGGTTCGCTCCCTCGAATCCCACATCACGTACTACAAGCGCTGGGCCAAGACCTGGGAGTTCCAGGCACTGCTCAAGGCTCGTCCGATGACCGGCGACATGGAGCTCGGTCGCCAGTACTCCGAGGCGATGAGCCCGATGGTGTGGATCGCCTCCGAGCGCGAGGACTTCGTCCCCGAAGTCCAGGCCATGCGTCGACGCGTCGAGGAAATGGTTCCCCCCGAACTGCGTGAGCGTGAACTCAAACTCGGCCGCGGAAGTTTGCGCGACGTCGAATTTGCCGTCCAACTCCTGCAATTGGTGCACGGGCGCGCCGACAGTTCGTTGCATGTCCAGAGCACGGTCGATGCACTGACCGCATTGGCGGCGGGTGGATACGTCGGCCGCGACGACGCCGCCAACCTGACTGCGTCGTACGAATTCCTGCGCCTGCTCGAGCACCGTCTGCAGTTGCAGAAGCTCAAGCGCACACACACCCTGCCGCCGCCGGACGACGAGGAAGCGCTGCGTTGGCTGGCCCGCGCCGCGCACATGCGGCCAGACGGTCGGCTGGATTCCCTGGGAGTCCTGCGCGCCGAGATCAAGCGGAATTCGCATCGGATTCGCCGCCTGCACGCCAAGTTGTTCTACCGCCCGCTTCTCGAATCGGTGGCGCGGATGGACAAGGAAGCGCTGGTCCTGGGACCAGAAGCCGCGGTTCGGCAGTTGGCCGCTCTGGGTTACACGGCACCCGAGCATGCTCTCGGGCATCTGACTGCACTGACGAGTGGCGCTTCACGCAAGGGTCGCATTCAAGCGCTCCTGTTGCCGACTCTGCTCGAATCACTCGCGGACACACCGGATCCCGATGCAGGTCTGCTCGCTTACCGCAGGCTCTCGGACGCGCTCGTCGACCAGACGTGGTTCCTGCGCCTGCTCCGCGACGAGGCTGCGGTGGCCGAGCGTCTGATGACCGTGCTGGGCTCGTCGGCGTACCTACCCGACCTGCTCATCAAGGCTCCCGACGTGATTCGCTTGTTCGCGGATTCGCCGAGTGGACCGCGCCTTGTCGAGCCGAAGCCCGAGGACGTCGCTCGCGGAATCCTCACCGCCTCCGGCCGACACAGTGATCCCAATCGTGCTGTTGCCGCGGCCCGCTCGCTGCGGCGACACGAACTTGCGCGCATCGCTTCGGCCGACATCCTCGGCATGCTCGATGTTCCCGCCGTCTGCAAGGCGCTGTCCTCGGTGTGGGCCGCGGTGCTCAATGCATCGCTCTCCGCGGTGATCAAGGCCAGCGTCACTGAACTCGGGACCGAGGCGCCGGCCAGTTTCTCCGTCATCGGCATGGGCCGACTCGGCGGCGGCGAACTCGGCTATGGATCCGATGCGGACGTGCTGTTCGTGTGCGAACCCCGCGAGGGCGTCGACGAGACCGTTGCGGTCAAGTGGGCCAACAGCATTGCCGACAAGGTGCGCAAGCTTCTCGGGGCACCGAGCACGGATCCTCCGCTCGAAGTCGACACCGGATTGCGTCCGGAAGGCCGCAACGGACCGATGGTTCGCACGCTCGAGTCGTACGACGCGTACTACGCGAAGTGGGCTCAGGCGTGGGAGATTCAAGCGCTGCTTCGTGCGCACCCGGTTGCCGGTGATCCTGAACTGGGACTGCGGTTCCTGCACATGATCGACAAGACGCGCTACCCCGAAGGCGGCGTCAGTGACGCGGCGGTGCGCGAGATCCGGCGCATCAAGGCGCGCGTCGATTCCGAAAGGCTTCCTCGCGGAGCCGATCCGGCGACGCACACCAAACTGGGTCGCGGTGGCTTGGCCGACATCGAGTGGACTGTGCAATTGCTGCAGCTGCGCCACGCGGACAAGATCGAGTCGCTGCACAACACATCGACGCTCGAGACTCTCGACGCCATCGGCGCCGCGGAACTGCTCAGCGAAGGTGACGTCGAACTGCTGCGTGACGCCTGGATCACCGCGACGAAGGCACGCAACTGCCTCGTTTTGGTGCGAGGCAAGCCGACCGATCAGCTTCCCGGCCCGGGCCGTGTTCTCGCGGCGGTGGCGCAGGTCGCTGGATACGGCGACGACGCAGGGGAGTTCCTCGACAACTACCTGCGCATCACACGACGGGCAAAAGCTGTGGTGGAGAGGGTCTTCGGCGGGGAGTAGCGTTTTCGCTCAGTCCTGCCGAACCGGCGCGTTCGCGGCGAACTTGCGGACTTCGGCGTCCTGCCACACGTGGGCGGGCACGCCGCCGCCGAGTAGCTCGCGCGCGAGCGCGGGTTGCCCGCCGATCGGTACGTCGCTGCCCGCGATGATCATGTTGCCGTAGCGACGGCCCTTGAGCATCGCGGGATCGGCGATGATCGCCATGTGTTCGAACTGCGCACCGATCGTTGCGGCTTCACTGCGCGCGCCCTGAAGATCCGGGGTGTCGCCGCAGTTGACGATGTAGATACCGCCCGGTGCCAGCACGCGTCGTACGTGGGTGGTGAATTGCGTTGTTGTCAGCGGAGTCGGAGTTGTGTTGCCGGCAAAGACATCTCGAATCACGACGTCTCGGGTGGACTCGGTGAGAGTTTCGGTGACGGCGCGGGCTTCACCGACACGAATGCGCAGCAGCGGTGCGCGCGGTAGGTCGAACCAATCGCGCACCAGTTCGGCCAGGGCGCCGTCGATTTCGACAACCACCTGACGCGCGTCGGGGTAAGTGGCGGCGAAGTACCTGGCCATGGAGCAGGCTCCGCCGCCGAGATGCAGAACCCGCAGACGCTCGGTCTTGTCACGTTCGGAATCGACCAGATGCGCGATCCACCGCATGTACTCGAAATCGAGCACCGTCGGATCTGCGACGTTCACGTGGGAACTGGGCACTCCGTTGATCTGGATGATCCAGCTGTCGTCGGAGTACTGGTCGCGGACAAGTTCGCACGTCCCGGTATCGATCGGAAAAGTACCGGCGACGGGACCGGACTCGCCTCGCTCGGGAGTACCGCTGCGAGTTCTTGTCTTGCGAGTTCCCTTGGCCACTGTGTTGATACTAGCCGTGCGCGTTTCCGGTAACGCCGAGTACCAAAAAGGCTCACGGACCGGCGGTATTCTCGAGTAGTTTCAGGCACACTCGTAGGTGGAGTGTGATCGGCGACACAAATGCCGGCGCGTTCTTACGTCGTCCGTGCATCACGAAGAATTTCGAGGAGTGCAGGTGAAGGTCAAGGCAGCGGTAGTCAAGGCGCCAGGTCAGGCATGGGAGATCGAAGAGGTCGAGCTGGGGGACCCGGTCTCGGGTGAGGTACAGGTCCGACTCGCCGCATCGGGGCTGTGCCATTCGGACGAACATTTGCGTACGGGCGCCAGCCCGCTGCCCTTCTACCCGGCCTTGGGCGGGCACGAAGGCGCCGGAGTGGTGACGAAGGTCGGCCCGGGTGTCGCGAGCGTCGAAGAAGGCGACCACGTGGTTCTCGCCTTCATCCCGGCGTGCGGACGTTGTCCGTCTTGCGCGAAGGGTCTGCAGAACATCTGCGACGAGGGAGCCGGCCTGTTGACCGGGCAGGCGATCTCCGACAAGACGTACCGCGTCACCCTCAACGACGAGCCGGTCATCCAGATGTGCCTGCTCGGAACATTTTCGCCGTACGTGACCGTCAACGAGGCGTCGGTGATCAAGATCGAGAAGGACATCCCGCTCGACAAGGCGGCCTTGCTCGGCTGCGGTGTTGCCACCGGTTGGGGATCGGCCACCGCGATCGGTGGAGCCAAGGTCGGTGACACGGTGGTGGTCGTCGGCGTCGGCGGCGTCGGAATCAACTCGGTGCAGGGTGCGGCGTCAGCCGGAGCACGATTTGTGATCGCGATCGATCCCGTCGAGTTCAAGCGCGACAAGGCAAAGGAATTCGGCGCCACACACACGTTTGCCTCCCTCGAGGAAGCGCTACCGGTGATCGGCGAGATCACCTGGGGCAAGATGGCCGACGTCACCGTGATCACCGTGGGCGAGATTCACGGCGACATCATTCAGCCCGCGCTCAGCGCGACGGGCAAGGGCGGGCAGGTCGTGGTCGTCGGAATGGGGCACTACGCGGATTCGCAGGTGACGCTCAGCCTCTTCGAGCTGACCCTTCTACAGAAACGTTTGCAGGGAGCCATCTTCGGCGGGGTAGGACCACGGTCCCAGATTCCCAAGTTGCTCGATCACTACCGAAGCGGCGCACTCAAACTCGACGAGTTGGTGACCAAGACCTACAAGCTCGAGGAGATCAACGAGGGTTACGCCGACATGCTCGAGGGAAAGAACCTGCGCGGAATGATCGTCTACACGGAGGACGATTACTGATCGTTCCCCCTCTGACTGAAGGGTCCGGCCCGACACCACACTTCGTGGTGTCGGGCCGGAGTCTTCTGCCCCCATGCAGATTTCTGTCGATCGATGAGTCGACTGCCCCCGTAGTGGGCACTCGCAGAGTGAGGAAACCGGGCGCCGCGTCCAGACCTCAGTCCACGACTCGACAGAGAAGAGCAGAACATGCCCTACATCACCACTTCCGACGGAACCGAGATCTACTACACCGAGCACGGCGTCGGCCGGCCGATCGTCCTCAGCCACGGGTGGCCGCTGAGTTCTGACGCGTGGCAGGTCGAGATGAAGCTGTTCGCCGACGCCGGATACCGGACCATCGCGCACGATCGTCGAGGGCACGGTCGCTCGTCGAAGACGTACACCGGCAACGACATGGATACATATGCCAAGGACCTGGCTGAGCTGATCGACACGCTCGACCTGAAAGACCTGATCGTGGTGGGCCATTCGACCGGCGGCGGGGAAGTGGTCCGCTACGCGGCGCAGCACGGCAAGGGGCGCGTGGACAAGGTGATCACCGCCGGCGCCGTTCCGCCGATCATGGTCAAGTCGGACGGCAACCCCGAAGGCACACCGATCGAGGTGTTCGACGGCATTCGTGAGGGAGTTCTGCGAGATCGATCGCAGTTCTACAAGGATCTCAGCGAGAGCTTCTACGGCGCGAACCGCGAAGGGGCCGACGTATCGCAAGGGGCGAAGGACGACTTCTGGCGACAGGGGATGTTGGTCAACCTCGCCGCGGCCTACGACTGCGTCAAGGCATTCTCGGAGACGGATCAGACCTCCGATCTCGAAGCCATCGACGTTCCGTTCCTCATCGCTCAGGGCGACGACGATCAGATCGTGCCGATCGGCGCAGCGGCGGAGAAGGCGATCAAGCTGGTGAAGAAGGGCACGCTGAAGGTGTATCCGGGCGCACCGCACGGAATTTACGGCTCGTATCAGGAGACCCTGGACCGGGACATTCTTGCCTTCATCGAGGACTGACGTCAGCGATTCGGAAGGATAAGAGTCGAACGGATCAAAGGCCATGTCCACACACGTTGCCTCGCTACGCGATGGTCCCAGTGTCTTCGAGAACGAACTCGGATCGATCTCGCAACTCGACACGAGTTCGTTGCCGATCCTGTCCGGTCTGTCGATCAAACGAATTGTTCTCGGCCCCGGTGCGATCCGCGAACCACAATGGAACGTCAACGCGAACCAGATCGCCTACGTCGCCAGCGGAACCGTGCTCGTCTCGATGTTGGGCAATGCCGACGAGTTCGCCAGTTTCGTGGTGCGAACGGGGCAGATGTATCACGTCGAATCCGGCGCGATTTATCACATCGAGAATGTCGGAGAGGAGGAGGCGGAGATCATCGCTGCCCTGCGTACTTCAATCCCGCAGCACTTTTCGTTGCAGAGTAGCGTCAGCGCAATGTCGAACGCGGTGCTCGGCAATACCTACGACCTCGCCGCGTCAGCCTTCGACGTCTTCGGTAGGGCCGATGCGTCCCAGATAGTTCGGCGGGACGGCGCCGCCGTCGTTCCCGATACCGCCGGCTTTCCCAACGCGCATCTCTTCGATCTCGACGGCCAGATCGCGCCTCTCGCATACCCGTACGGACAGGCGAAAGTGGCACGCAAGCAGTATTGGGCGGCGCTGGAGGATCTTTCGATGTACTCGTTGACTATTCGCGAGAGTGGAATGCGTGAGCCACACTGGCATCCCGTCACTGCCGAAATGGGATACGTGCATCGTGGTCACGGGCGGATGACGGTCCTCGATCCGGACGGTTCGCTCGACACCTACCTACTGGAGCCCGGTCAGGTGTATTTCGTTCCGCGTGCCTACCCCCATCACATCGAGGTTCTAGGTGACGAGGACATCAACTTCCTCATCTTCTTCGACCAGCCGACGCCGGGCGACATAGGCTACCGTGCAACGGCTTCCGCGTTCTCGCGCGGCGTTCTCTCGGCCTCGTTCGGTGTTCCGGAACGCGATCTGCGGCAATTTCCTTTCACGCCGGTCGATCCGCTCATCGTCTCGCGTAACAATCCGATCGACCGCCAGCACTGACCGGCAAGGACGCCCATCATGACCGACTCGCTGATCGTGACCGATCACGGTACGACGCTCGACTTCACGTACGACGATGCTCTGCGCTATCACGGGCCGCAGGCGCCGGGAGGGGTGGCGCATGCCTACAAAGTCCTCGAGCGCGCACTCGGTGTGCTCGGCGGGGAAGGCTCTGTCGAGCGTCGCGAGTTGGTCGTCACCACTGCACACGGCGGACCAGGAGTGCGCGACGCGTTCGAGTTGGTCACGCGCGCAGTGACCGAAGGGCGGTACACCGTCGACAGTTCCCTGGCCCGGCCTGAACGAGGAAATACGCTCGCACTGTATGTCTTTCGGGTCGGCTATCGCGGCGCGAGCGCCACGCTGACTGTTCGGGAGGGATTTGTCGTCGACGAGTTGATCACTCTCTCCCGCAAGACTGACCGGACAGCCGAAGACGAGTCACGGCTGACAGTGCTCAAACAGGAGATGGCGGACCGAGTGATGTCGAGCCCGGCCGAGAGCGTGTACGACGTCGAGATCGGCACGCTCCCCGCCTGACTGACGGCGGCGTAGGCGTCAGTGTGCAGAACTCGGGGCTGTCTGAAGTCAGCGGCTGGCGAACATCCTTATCCGCTGGTCGCGACTGCGCTCGAGATGGTTGCGCATGTGGCCACGCGCGGACGATTCGTCCCTGGCGCGGATGGCGTTCAGGATCTCTTGATGTTCCGAATTGAGCAGGTCCGGTTCGCCGTAGTTCGACGGCGGGCCGCTGTCGTAGATTCGCAATTGGGTGGTGAGGCGGATCAGCAGTGCCGTGATCGTGGAATTGTGGGCGGCCTGCCAGAGGGCCTCGTGAAACTTGAAGTTCCCGGAACGCACCTCGGTGCCTTCGGTTGCAGTGCAGCAGAACTCGTGTAATCCGTCCAGGCGAGCAAGGTCGAGATCGCTGTGGCGTAGTGCCGCGGCGCCTGCCGCTTCCGATTCGAGGGCTACCCGCGCCGCGTAGATCTCGATGACGTCCTCGGGTGTGCCGGAACGGACACGAAAACCGCGAGCGGCTCGTTCGAGTAGTCCGTCGTGTGCGAGCCAGTTGAGTGCTTCCCGGATCGGGGTGCGGGATGCGCCGTACGATTCGCATAATTGAGTCTCGTGCAGCGGAGCGCCCTGGGGGAACTTGCCGGCCAGGATGTCGGCTCGCAGGCGCAGGTACTGCCGCGAGGTCTGATCGGACCGGCCGAGCGCAGCCTCCGGCACCAGCAGATCGGTGGTGCTCGTATCGGCGTCGAGATCCATGTGTCCCCATTCCTGTGCATGCAAGTAGAGCGCGTTCGATTATGCCATCGACGACGAGTGAGTACTTGCGTATACGCTAGTACTCATTTAGGTTCGTGCTTGTTCGTTTCCGAGGGAGAGGGTCCGAAGTGGCTGGAGAGACCGCGTCGCCGCTGGTGAGTGCCGCTGAACTCGACGCGATGCTGCGTGAGGGAGGCGTCGCCGTGCTCGACGCGACGGTTCATTTTCCTCCCGCGCGATTTGACGGCGACTACCGCCCGGAATCCGGGTACGGCGGCTGGGTCTCCTCGCACATCCCGGGTTCGCGACATGTCGACCTCATGGACGTCTTCTCCGAAAGGGAAGCGGCGCTGCATTTCACACGCCCGCCAACGGAGCAGTTGGTTTCCGATCTCCAATCCAGTGGTATCGAGCCGGGCGCGACAATCGTGATCTACGACCAGGGATCGACCACCTGGGCATCACGGCTCTGGTGGGTGTTTCGCAACGCCGGCATCGAAGCAAGAGTTCTCGACGGTGGCCTAGCCGAATGGACTCGACGCGGCTTCGCGCTCGCGAGCGGCGACGACGAAACCCACACGTCGGCGTCGACGCGTTGGAGCGTGACGGATCTGGGTCTGTGGGTCGATTTACCTCGCGTTGCGTCGCTGTCCAGCGGAGGCGAAGCCGGAACGCTGGTGTGCGCTCTCGCGCCTGAGCAGTACGAGGGAACCGAGAAGACGCGATACTCGCGACGCGGACACATTCCGTCAAGCGTGAATCTGTCCGCGAAGAGTCTTCTCGACTCCGACTCCCGGATGCTTCCGGTCGAGAAAGTCTTGTCGAAATCGGCCGACGTTCTACCAACCGCCACCGGCCCTGTTGTGATCTATTGCGGTGGAGGAGTTTCGGCGTGTTTGACCGCACTTGCGCTGATCCGCAGCGGCCACGCGGAGGTCAAAGTCTACGACGGTTCGTTAGAGGAATGGACTGCAGATCCGGTTTTGCCGATGGTTGTCGGCAGTGAGCCCGGTGGCGCGAATCCGGATGTGCGATGTCCGCGGTCCTGAATCGCCGCAGTCCCCAAATACCTCCCGTCCTGAAGGAATTCTCATGTCTGACACTGTCTCTGTCGAAACCGTCGCGTCGGCGATCGACGCACTCCGCGATCAGGTACCGCTCGTCCAGTCGCTGACCAACATCGTTTCGGCGAACTTCTTGACCAATGTTCTGCTCGCTGCCGGCGCAAGCAACGCTCACATCGACAACGTTCATGAAGCGGGTGGGTTCGCTGCCATCGCCGGGGGAGTGCTCGTCAACCTCGGAACGCCGGACGACGGGACAGCCGAAGCCTTCCTGATTGCCGCAGAAGCGGCCCGAACTGCCGGTACGCCATGGGTTTTGGATCCAGTCGGTGTCGGCGGACTACCCTGGCGGAGCGGTATCGCTGTGGATCTGCTGCGCTTTCACCCCAGCGCCATCCGCGGGAACGCATCGGAGATCATCGCTCTGGCCGGACTCGGCGGTGACACCCGCGGCGTCGACAGTGCCTCCGACTCCGCCGACGCAGTGCCCGCCGCTCTGTCACTTCTGAAGCATGCGGATGCCGTGTCGGCATCAGGCCCGGTCGACTACATCGTCGGCCGCGATGGTGGCGGCGACGTTCGGGGCATCCGAGTCTCCGGTGGCAGCGCTCTGTTGCCGCGCGTGACCAGTACCGGTTGCTCTCTGGGAGGCCTGGTCGCTGCCTACCTCGCCGTTACGCCGACCGCGCTGGACGGATTGGTTGCCGCGCATACGCACGTTGCCGTGGCATCGGAGATCGCCGAGGAAAATGCCTCAGGTCCTGGTTCTTTCGCGGTCGCGTACCTCGACGCGCTCTACACCGTGAATGCGGACACCATCCGCTCACGTGCCCGAATCGAATCGTTCGACCTGCCGGCTGGAGTGCAGAACTGATGGGCGTCAAGACATTCTGGTATCTCACCCAGGCCGACGGGGACTACCCGTGGAGCCCCGGTGGGCTGTTCCCCGTGGACGGGGCCAGGCAGATCGAGCTCGCGAAGACCATCGACGACGGCGGATTCGAAGGTGCGCTTGTTGCCACCTGGCCGAACGATCCGTTCATTTCGGCGACGTGGGCGGCAGCGCACACCACGCGCATGAAGTTCCTTGTCGCCGTCTACGCGAACATGACGCCGGCGCGACTGCTGGCGGAGAAGGCATTGACTTTCGACGCCTTCAGCGGTGGCCGACTGTTGATCAACTCGGTCAACGGACGCGAAAACATCCTGACCAAGTACGACATGAACGTGCCCCACGACGAGCGTTACGAGTTGGGGGAGCAGTACTGGGCGGACTTCCGCCGCATCTACGCCGAAGGCACGGAGTCGAACTTTCCCAACACACCACTGCGTATCGATGCGCCCGCTGGGCATCAGGTTCCGCTGTGGGGTACCGGTGATTCGCCTGCAGGCCTGGCGAATTCAGGCAAGGTGCTCGACACCTATCTGGCGATGTTGCGCGAGACTTCGTTCATCGAAGACAAATTCTCTGCCGCACGGGCGGCGGCGGAGGCAGCCGGGCGCGAGTTCACCGACTTCGGTGCGCTGACCGGTGTGATCGTTCGCCCCACCAAGGCGCAGGCGCACGACCGGTTCCGTTCGTTGTTCGAGAAGACGGGCGTCGAGCAGATCGCTCATGTCTTGGACAACGCAGTGCGTCGTCGTACTCAGGGGAAGCAAGACCTCAAGACTTTCACCGCTCGCGACGCACAGCGGCAGGGCTGGGCGGACAAGATTGCTTCCGGCCGACTTCCGGAACCGGAGGAGTTGTACGTCGGTGACGGGCTGTACGCGGGTATCACAGCGTGGTCGCCTCTCGACATCTTCGGCACCGGGTCATCGGCGGTGTACTACGTCGGCGATCCGGATTCGATCACGGACTCGGTACGCACGCTTCGCGTCCGAACCGGTTTGACTGCACTGATCCTGGCAGGTTGGCCGCTGATCGAGGAAGCGAAGTGGGTTGCGGAGCATCTTGTTCCGCGATTCGACGAACTCAGCTGACTTCGCGTCGCCAGACAGTGGTACCGAGACCCAAAGTGTCGCGGAGAAATGCTGCGGCAGTGCCGATTTCATCGGCAGTGCAGTCGAGAAGGATCTTGACTTCCACGTCCTTCTTGTCGATGTCGGCAATAACGGCCATGGCAACAACGCCGTTGCCGACGGCAGAGCCTCGGAACAGATCGATCCCGTCGCCGTCCGCGCTGACGGTCCCGTCGAGATAGCCGTAATCGAGCGGATAAATCGCAGCGGGGTAACGCGGGTGTGCCGACCCTCGGGGGCGATCGATCACGACAGTTGACGTGGCAGCCAGGTGATCGAGGGCGGAGAACAGGTCTTCGCTCATCGTTATCGGTGCTCGCGCAGTAGCTGAGTCGGTGTCAGGCCTGTCAGCGCTCGCGTATCGCGCGCGAGGTGGGCTTGGTCGGCGTAGCCGGCGCGACCGGCCAGCGACGACAGCGTGAGATTTGCATCGCGGCTGAGAGTCAACACGTCCTGGATACGTTGCACTTTCTGAATCATTTTGGGGGACAGCCCGATCGACGACGTGATCGAGCGTCGAAAATGACGTTCGGAAACACCGAGGTCTGCGGCGATCTCTCGTATCGGAGTCGAAGGGGAGGAGATGAGCGCGGAGTAACCACGCTCGATTCCGTGGTCGGGTTCCAGTCCGCGCCACAACTGGCCCAGTAGGTGAGCGTCGACTGCCTCGTGGCTAAGGGCGTCGGCAAGTACCCGCGCTTGTCTGGAAGTGAGGATGTCGTCGAAGGCGATCTTCGAATCCTGCACCGCGTCGGCCGCTGTGCCGAGCAGGCTCCGCAGAGCCGGCGGATTGATCCGGATGCCCCACATGGTTGTACCGGCGGCGACCGAAACCAGATCGGCACCGGTTGCGGGTCCGACGAGCCACGACTTTCCGGTGCTGTCGACGATGAAGTCTGCGCAGAGATCGGGAAGAATCCGCTTTGCTTCTGTGGGCGCATGGGGGTCAGTAGTGCTTTTCCACGCGCAACTGAAGAGGCCGGCCGAACCGGTGATCCGAGTCTCGACATAGGTGTGGCCGTTTTGTTCAAGACTCGAAGCTACCGTCCGACTACCGTCAAGAGCGAGGGTGTCAGTGCCGGTCATCAGATCATCGTCACACACTCGCCGATCACTTCTCGACCCGAAACAGGAGAAATACCGTGTCCGTCTCTCCGAGACTCGATCTCGTCGGAATCGTCACCAACGATCTCGCGCGTTCCCTCGCGTTCTACCGAACCCTCGGGCTCGACATTCCGGAAACACTCGCTGACGCTCCACACGTGGAGTTCACTTTCGACAGTGGGCTTCGGCTGGCCTGGGACGCGCTGTCCACCATCGCGAGCTTCGATCCTGACTTCGTTGTCGGGGAAGGTCGACACCCCGTCGCTTTGGCCTTCGATTTCGGGACACCCGCTGCAGTCGACGAGGCGTATCAGCGCATCACAGCCGACTTCCCCGGACACAAAGAGCCATTTGATGCCGTGTGGGGCCAGCGCTACGCCGTTCTTCTCGATCCCGATGGCAATACCGTGGATCTCTTTGCCGCGCTCTGATTTCGAACGACGCAGGCCCCGACCGAAATTCGGTCGGGGCCTGCGATTGTCGGTGATCGAGTCGTTGTCAGTTCACCAAGCGTTGAGGGTGTCGAGGATCTGGCCTCGGGCCTTCCACAGTTCCGCGCCCCAGTACGGCCACGAGTGAGTGCCGTTGGCCGGGAAGCTGTACGTTGCCGGAATTCCCAGGGAGTTCATGCGCAGCTGGAATGCCCGTGAGTTCATCAGGGCAAGGGCTTCGAGGCCGATGGCGCTACCGGTATTCACGAAGTCGACGGGACGACGCGGTTGATCGAACTGCCCGGGTAGGCCGCTCGCGGCGGAGATGTACAGAGAGAGCCCAGCCAGCTCGGGTGCAAACACGAAGGGGTCGTTGCGGAGCCAAGCGGGGTTCCATGGCGGTCCCCACATGGCATCGACATTGAAGGACCCTGCGCTGACCATGGCCACGCGGATTGCTTCACGCATGCCGGGAGCTGAGATGTTGAGGTATCCCGAGAGCGATCCGGCGAACTTGAACTGATCGCGGTGATAGGCGGCGAGCGTCAGTGCCGCGCTGCCACCCATGGACAATCCGAGCACACCGTTGTTGGTTCGGGAGACGCCGCGCGATTCCAGATAGGCGGGAAGTTCCTGGGTGAGGAAGGTTTCCCATTTGTACGTGACCGGCTGGCGATTCAAATTGCTGTTCGCATACCAGTCCGAGTAAAAGCTGGACTGCCCGCCGACCGGCATGACCAGGGTGACGTTGTCGCCGCGATACTGCTCGAGAGCGTTGGTCTCGAAACTCCATGCGTTTCGGTCGTCGCGTGCTCGTAGACCGTCGAGAAGATAGAGCGCCGCGTTGCCGCCGCGCGAAGCCCACTGGATCTGAACCTTGATCGGCCCCATCGAGGAGTCGACGAACACTTCCTCGTATCCACCGGCCGGGGCGGTGCGCGCGGGCGCTGCGGTCGCTACTGATCCGCTGATCAGGCCTGCGGTCAGGGGGAGTGCGAGTGCTGTCGCGGCGAGGCCGAGGATCCGACGCTTGATTCGTTTCGAAATGCGGTTTCTCGAAATATCCGGGTTCGAAATATCTGGGTTCTTCGCCAAATCTGTGTGAGCCTCGTGCATGTATTACTCCCGCCCCAAAGGTGCTTGCACACCGAAATCCGACCGAGCCCCCCGAGGCACGGAATTCCTGATGACACTAAGTGGTCTGTATTGACGTCGT
Source organism: Rhodococcus sp. MS13 (assembly GCF_013277835.1). Taxonomy (NCBI): domain Bacteria; kingdom Bacillati; phylum Actinomycetota; class Actinomycetes; order Mycobacteriales; family Nocardiaceae; genus Rhodococcus; species Rhodococcus sp. MS13. The sequence continues at coordinate 256,624 of NZ_VBTL01000001.1, read as the reverse complement.
CGGCTCCGTTACCGTTTCGTTATCAAACTGGTCTGATTTAGGTAGTGCCGTCATGCGTCGTCGACCGGAGGTTGCGCGTCGATTTGCCACCCTCCACGAATTAGGTGTTCACGTACCCGGGCGACGTCCGATTCGTGCGGAATATCGTCGGTGACCTTGGTGATGAGGACGCCGATGTCGATCGGATCGACCGGAACCGGAAAGTCGATCGGATCGACCGGAACCGGAAAGTCGGCGACGAGATCGTCGGCAAGAACGGCGATCTCGTCGTCGGACAGCTGTCGCCGGAGCAGGGCCATCAAAGGGACGTAGTCCTGCTCCGGCACGCCGTTCGGATACCCGGCACGGAGCCAGCCGAGTATCGAAGCCAGAAGTGGTGGAAGACTCAACGAATCGAGCTTCAGTCGTTGTCGAGATCAGCGAGGGGCCACCCGGCGGCGGCCAGGACGGAGGCAACGCGCGCGATGTCCTCGTCCGAGGGAGTCTGGCTCGTGAGATCGGCGATCTGAGCGCTGATCTCGTCGCTCGAGATCACCTGGTCGCTGTTGACGTCGCTCAGTTCTGCGAGTGCAGCGCCGATGGCAATGTCTCGAATTTGCGCGTCCGAGAGCTTGCGTCGTAGCAATGCGACCAGCGGAATGCGGTCCTTGGGCGGTATGCCTTCGGGGTAGCCGGCGCGAAGCCATTCCAGAATGGACTGAGGAAGGGATGGAGTCGGTGCAGTCACGGTGATGTCTTTCCGCTCGTGAGGGCGCAAGGGATCAGAAGATCTCGATGCCGAATGTGTGGCTGAGGAAGCCCTGCATGATGAAGAGGATTCCGGTGACGATTGCGATGAGCACTACCGCGAAGCACACCACTGCGCCTGCCACGGCCAACGGACTGCGAGCCGCGACGGCAGTGCTCCCGCCGCCACTGCCACGTTGCCCGGCGTCGAGGGACTTCAGGCCGATTGCGAAGATCGCCGGAAGTCCGGCGCCAAGCAGGAGGCCGACAAGCACGACCTGCCAGAGCGAGTCGACGGTGTTTTCCAAGATATCCATGTCGATTCCCTCTTTCAGGCTTTGACGTCGGTGGTGACGCGGGCGTCCGGACCGGGGACCTCTGCAGGCACCAGGCCGCCGTCCCACTCGGCGTTGACGTTGCTCGGATCGATGGGCTCCTTGCGGGAGCGCAGGTACATCCAACCGGCCAGGGCGATGAGCACAGCGAAGACGACCAGGACACCGGGCAGGCCGCCGACGATGTTGGCCAGTCCCCAGCACAGAGCGCCGACGATCGCAGCGGACGGGAGAGTGATCAACCAGGCGACCGCCATACGTCCGGCGACGCCCCAACGAACCTCGGCGCCCTTGCGTCCCAGACCGGTTCCCATGATGGAACCCGTCGCCACATGGGTGGTCGAGAGTGGAAGACCGAGGTGGCTGGAGGTGAGAATGATGGCAGCAGAAGATGCTTCGGCCGCCATGCCCTGCGGCGCTGCGATCTCGACCAGGCCCTTGCCGAGCGTGCGGATGACTCGCCACCCGCCGAGGTAGGTTCCGGCAGCGATCGCGAGTGCGCAGGTGAGCTTGACCCAGAACGGCATGTCCGCGTCGGCGGAGATGGTTCCATGGGCGACCAAGGCGAGGAAGATGACGCCCATTGTCTTCTGAGCGTCGTTGGTGCCGTGGGCGAGGGAAACGAGTGAAGCCGAACCGATCTGGCCGAGTCGGAAACCCTTGTCCTTAGTTTCCTCACCGACGTTGGAGGTGATGCGGTAGATGAGCCAGGTTCCGGCCGCTGCAACCAAGCCGGCTACGACGGGAGCGAGAACTGCGGGGATGACAACCTTGCTGAGGACGCCGCTCCAGGCGACACCGCTCATTCCGAGGGACGCGATGGCGGCGCCGATCAGGCCGCCGAACAGTGCGTGTGAGGAACTCGAGGGGATGCCGAGCAACCACGTTGCCAGGTTCCAGATGATGCCGCCGACAAGGCCGGCGAAGACGATGGTGAGCAGCGCTTGGCCACCCACATTTCCGAGGTTCACCACGCCCTTGGCCACGGTAGCAGCAACCTCTACCGAGAGGAAAGCTCCGACCAGGTTCAAGGAAGCAGACAGAGCGACTGCCACCTTGGGCTTGAGGGCGCCGGTTGCAATCGACGTGGCCATAGCGTTGCCAGTGTCATGAAAACCGTTGGTGAAGTCGAACCCCAGAGCGGTTACGACGACGACGAGGAGAACGATGAGTTCCGCATTCACGAGAAGTCATGTTCCAACACCTGCGGGCCACAAATCGACCTGAGACGTGGTCGTTCCGCGACATTTCCATCACTCGGCACCTGTTGTTCATCTTCGTCCGGATAATTGTCCGTTTCGAAACGCGCGAGGCAGAGAAAATTCATTCGTGTGCATGGTCGTGGAGTTTGTGGAGGCATACGCCAATTGCCGGACGGACGTATCGGGTTCTGGACTTCCTCGAAATCGGGTAAGGCCAGGCGGCTGCGGAACAACCCACGCGTCACCGTCGTGCCGTGCAACAACAGCGGAAAGGTTGCCGACGGCTCTTTGCTGGTTGCCGGGACCGCTCGCTTGGTGAGCGGCGGACCTGAATTCGACGAGATCCGCAGCAAAGTGAACGCGAAATACGGTGTGATGGTGCCTATTTCGAAATTCTTCAACACCCTCGGTCACATCGGTAATGGTCCGTTCCCGTACGGCGACACCGGCGTGGTCATTTCCGTCGATGCGTAGTCGGGATTGCGCAGCGGAGTAGCCTGAAAGTATGGAACCCACGACCGGGCGCCTCTGCCTGACGGTTCCACGAATCCTCCGTTAAGGAGCCTCGTCATGGCGCACATCAGCACTCTCGACTATGCAATGGAAGCGCCGCAGCGCCATGTCGGGCAACCTTTCCCGTCGCCGACGCGGACTCCGCGGTTCCTGCTTCGTGGTCAAGGCGCCGTCAAGGCATCGGTAGACGGCGCGTGGTTCCCATGGACCACCAACGTCACGGCGGAGCTTCACGATCTGATATCCGCACTTTCGCTGAGGTTGGGGCCGATCGCGCGGGTTGCGTTCGACTGGAACACGATCAGCAGCGCGCAGCGTCGTATCGACGAGGTCGACGGACTGGAAGTGCGGGGTCCATACCCTGGCCAGCCTCACGATTTGATGTATCTCGACGACATGTACGGCCGTCAACTCGTTCTGATGATGATTCCGCCGTACACGGATCCGGACCGTGCGTACGAGATCATGCGCCGGTTGGTGGATCCTGGCCGCAGCGAAACCTATCGGGTGCAGTGAGATCTTTCTGGCGGGCGGGGTCAAATCTTTCGATTCCTGAACATACGTCCAGTTTGTCTGGTTTGATGGTTCTCGTAACCACAATCTCAGGCGCATTCCTTCAGGTCAGCGCTTGGGCGCGGCAGCTTGACTCCCTGCTGTGTCGTCGGTCGGGCATGCCCACCACCCTCCCACTGTGCGTGAGCGCCGGATCGAAGGAAGCCCTACCCTCCCCACGGGGGTGGGGCTTCTACCTTGTTCGGGCTGACCGGAGTTCGCATCGCCGAGTCCGCCGGCTTGTCCGGCAGTTCGGGACGCCCTGGTCCGTAGCATCGCCACTGTGAACATCTCCCTACTCGGTGCGGCGGGGCTTCAGGACTGCGTCGACAGTGGAATGGACTGTATGGACGGATTCGGGGCGTTCGTTCTTCTGTCCGGCGGCGGATTCATTCTCGCCTTGATATGGATTTCCCTGTGCCTTGTCGGAACGGTCGATGTAGTCGGGTGTCCCGTCGGCGAACGTGGGTGTGAATGCGTCGGTGAATCCGAGTATTCAGTCGACGATTGCGCCGGGCACGATCACGACGATTCCGTTGGGGAAGAAGGATCTCGAGTCGTCGAAGGCGTCGATCACGGGCAGAGAACGTGCACGTGAAGGTTGATGCGTGCATGGGGCCGGTGACGATCCGCTCGTACGCGCAACTCTCGGTGTCGACGTCGACGTCGGACAACACGTTGTTCGTGTACTCCGATCCCACCTGGATTTAGCCTTTGCAGTCAAAAGCCGCCCTGCTGGCGAGTCTGATAACTTTGTCCGACAGAATAATTGAGTGTTTGGAGTTTCAATCCTGCCCGTCCGTAGTGCCGAACAGCTCCCACCCGGACCCGCATTGCAACCCGCTTCTGCCGGTGACCGTCGCCACGATGGAGGCGTCAATGACGACTGGGGTCCGAACAGTGAACTGAGCGAAACATCGAAGGAACGCAGGAATCCTGATCAACGCCGCGTTCGGAGACGGCTGGACGGTCGACTTGCCGGACGACTCGATCGGGAACACCGGAGGTTGGTCCCCGGTCACCGGTGATCAGGTTCGTCGACGAAGCAGTGTCGCATCCCAGTGGTCGTGTCGGGCTCTATCTCGTCGACCCCGCGATCAATCAGGGGAAACATCTTCTATGGTGTGAGTGCCTGGTAGAGACTTCCGAGCCAGGTCCGCCACAGTGACACCGGACCAGTGTCTCGCGACCGGGGGGTTACTCATCGTGGCCATCGCGGCAGCATTACGGTTCGCGGTCCTCGTGATCGACGATCCCGACGATCGCCGGCTGGTCGTGGGTGTCATCCACGACTTATCGCCCCCTGATCGTCGACGAGCACGAATCGTTCAACGGTGGTGGTAGCCGGCAGCTCACCCTGGCCCACGCCGGTGACGCCCGTTGAAATGTTCCACATCCATGTCGTCGAGCTGTTCTCGATCATGCGCGGATTTCCTTGACGGGCAATTCGAATAATATAGCGGCGCTTCATGTCCCGGCGCCGACACACTAGGTCGGATCGCCTATCAGCGCGATGTTGTGCCCCAGGGAAGGGGGCATTGGCGGAGCGTGCGTTTGTGTGGGCTGTGTCGTTCATGTTAGATGCAGGGGGCGTGGACTGACAGGTCCCCCGGAGAGGATTCCGTGCTCATATCCACAGCACAGCCCGTTACGCACACGGCCCTCCTCGGGTTGGGCGTGTACCGGCCCCGACGTAGTGTCCCCAATTCCGAAATCGTCGATCGTATCGATTCTTCCGATGAATGGATCCGCACCCGTTCGGGCATTACGTCCAGAGGTTGGGCGGAACCGGACGAAACCATCGTGGCGATGAGCGTCAGTGCCGCTCGCAGTGCACTCGCCGCGGCCGGTATCGCAGCCGAACAGATCGATGCAGTCGTACTCGCGACATCGTCGCAAATGGTGCTGGGCCCTTCCGCGGGCGCGGTCGTGGCGACAGAACTAGGATTGCACGACACCGCAGCTTTCGACGTCTCAGCTGGGTGCGCGGGTTTTTGCTACGCGCTCGGCAACGCCGCAGCCCTCGTCCGCGCGGGTCAAGCACGTCATGTGCTGGTAATCGGAGTGGAACGGCTTTCCGATCTACTCGATCCAACCGACCGTACCTGCGCTTTCATTTTCGCGGACGCGGCTGGAGCAGTCGTTGTAGGTCCGTCCGAGTCCGAAGGTATCGGTCCGGTCGCATGGGGTTCGGATGGAAGCCAGACGTCTGCAATCAAGCAGGACAAGGACTTCACTCAGTACTTCGCCGAGGTCGCTGCGGCCGAGGATTCCGGCGAACGCAGTGAACGGCCGTACATCCGAATGAACGGACAGGCCGTATTTCGTTGGGCGATAACCTTTTTGGAGAAGGCTTGCCGTGATGCTCTGGACAGAGCTGGAATCACGGCCAACGATCTCGATGCGTTCGTTCCGCACCAAGCCAACAGTCGCATCACCGACGCGCTCGTGCGAACGCTGGGCCTACCCGACACCGTCGCGGTGGCCCGCGACATCGCCGAGAGCGGTAATACCAGCGCGGCGTCGATTCCGATGGCCATGGAACAACTTCTCCGTTCCGGCGAGGCCCGACATGGAGACATGGCGCTGCTGCTGGGATTCGGTGCCGGCCTGGCTTATGCGGGACAAGTCGTCCGTCTCCCACCTTTGGCATAATCCACCCGTTCGATGACAGGCGAGACCCGCGTGGCGCACGCGCCGTTGTGACGTTGCTTCTGACTTACTTCAATGGGGCCTCGAGTATCACTTACTCGAGATGGGGAGACAGCGATGTCCGTTCGGACGTACGAGCAGGCTGCGTCCGACGAGATCGTTGAGAGGGCCGAAAAGTACACCGAGACGTTGCGTGAGAATCTCCGATCGAATGACAGCGAAGGCCTGCGAACCTTCGCATACGATTCGACATGCTGCGAGCGTGCCGATCTCGCTGGCGGGTGAGCTTGCGGTCGGTGAGGTAGCGCAAGCGCGAGCCGCTGACGCTGGCTGAATGGCCGTGATCCTCGAGTACGCATGTCAGAGTAGGGCTTCGGGTGGAGCGGGGAGTTGCCCGGTTTCCAGGAAGATGATGCGGCGTCCGATTTCGACGGTGTGATCGCAGAACCGTTCGTAGAACTGGCCGAGCAGGGTGACGTCGACAGCAGCTTGTATTCCGTACGGTCACTGCGGGACTTAGGTGACGGTGAACAGGCGCCGGTGCATTTCGTCCATGACCGTGTCGGCGGCGACAAGCTCTTCCGCGCGTTCAGCGTCGACGTGCCGAAGTGCCAACTGCGTTTCGGTGGCACGGACCGGTGCGGTTCTTCCCATGTCCTCTATGACTGGCCGCGCTTCGGGTGGGACTGCCGGTGTGGGGTGACGCAGGCGGGCGATCTTGGCTACATGGGTAGCCAGTCCGCCCATACGCTGCAGACTTGCGGCGATGTAAAGCCCGCCTACGCTGAATCGCAGGTCATGCGCGACGGGGGCCGAATCCGGTGGCCTCAACGCGGGCAGTGCCGATTTCGAAACCTTCGAAGGGACTGGATAATTCCGGGGAAGTGCTCCATGCGGTAGCCGAAGGGTGTCCTGTTGGATTCGACGTGTTGGTAGATGGATTGCAGTGGAACGGTATTCGGCTCACACGCTCAGGTGGAGCCGAATACCGATCCGGCGGTTACGGCCGGCGGTTAGGGTCTGATCCATGGGTGGGGGCACGGGCGGTGTGGCGACCATGGGCGGCACCGGCTTGTCAGAACTCGGGGACTCGTCTCGAATGAGACAAACAGAGAGGGGTTCGCTGGATTTTCGCCGCAGTCGAAGCTTGGAGAGTTCGGTCCCGATGAAGGAGCAGGTACCGCGCCGACCTAAACTGGGGCCACGATGCCCACACCGCCGCCGTTCCCCTTCCGCCGAACCGGCAGAGTCATCTACAGCTCGCGAGGCCTCTACGGCTGGGGAATAGTAATCCTGCTCGTCGTCACGCTGATCGGAGCAGTGGTCTGCGCCTACGCGGGGAACAACACCCTCACGGCCGTCGTCGTAGCGTGCAGCTTCCTCGGTGTGCTGCTGGTTATGGCTGGGTGGTGCATGTACTGCGGACGGCGCGTGCAACTGTGGGAACGCGAATACGAGCGAATCATGGGTCACCGCTTCGGCGCATAATCCGGAGTTTGCGCTGTATCTGTCTATGCGTGGGCGATGGCGTCGGAGGTGAGCCCAAGCCGCAGCTCGAGGCCCGTTTTGACGTCGCCGGTCATCGCGTGAATTTTTTGCGCACTTGGGCTTGTGCGTTCGGCCTTGTGTATCCGGTCATCGATCATGGCAAGTGTTGGGTGTGTCCGTGGAGGGCTACAGGACGGTGCAAGATGCTCCTATGCACTCTTCGTTTCAGGGAGCGTCGCTCATGGGACGATGCGCCTGCTGACAGTCCTGTACGCATCTCAGTTGAGGATTTCGCCGCGTTCGGCCGAGAGGAGTGCCGTCAGTCGTTCTCGCCAAGTCTGGAGCTGTTGGGGTGTCAGTCGTGTCCATTCGGTGATTTCGCTGGCGATGCGTAGGGGGCGCTGCTGCGGTACGACCGGGTGGGGTTGCCGGGGAACTTTTTGTCGGTCACGTTCGGGTCGTTCTCGAATGCCCCGGTTGGGGTTACTGCAAATACCCGCGGAATCGCGTCGCTCTTTGAGAGTTCTGCGGCGATTTCGGCAGCGACGCCGGCTCCGTCGACAAGGCTGGTGAAGTAGATGTGGTTCATCACTGTCTCCGGGCGATAGTTCGATGGGCGACCTGCGGTGAGGATCTCACCTACGCGAAGGTCGGCGATCGTGCCATGGAAGAACGGTCCCTCATCGAGTAGTTCAGACATCTGTATTCCTCTCGTCCATCTGGTGGGGAGGAGCAAGTCTGACGGACCACCCGTGCACACTGCTTGGCCCGCGGATGGTGTTCGCCGCAGCATTTCCTGGTGGTTCGAGAACAAACGCGATCGTCGTCTCCCGAGGTGTCCAAGTCTGCACTGCCGCAAGATTATTCGAGTCACTGCTAACCTCAATTCGCCAGCAGTTTGACATGCGCCTCATCTACCGCGCGATGGGCTTCCCGCCGCGGCAGTGGTGGTGAGTTGGATGTGCGTCCCACCGCGAAAGGAATATGGGAATGCGACGGACGGAAGCTTCCCCGGACGTGTGCGGTGGAGTATGGAGGAGCCCACACTGGACAGGATGGATGTCGGCCAGAGAGACGACTGTGGTTGCGCGGCGGTTGTTACTCGTGCGGACTACTTTCCGTGGGGGGATGTCAGGTGAGGGTGACTGCGCGCGTTGAGGGTTCACTCGAGCCGGTGGTGGCGTTGTGTCGTTCGGCGTTGAAGCGGCGGCGCTGTTCGACGACGGCGGCAGGGTCCCAGCCCTCACCGGGGGTCGAGGACACCAGCAGTCGGGTGTACGGATGCTGGGGGGCTTGCAGCACTTCCGCTGTCGCCCCTTCCTCGACGATTGCGCCCTTGTAGAGAACGAGGACGCGTTGGGTGACTTCGGCGACCACGGCGAGGTCGTGGCTGACGAACAGTAGCCCGACTCCGGACTGCTGCCGGATCTCGTCGAGCAGGGCGAGGATCTGGTCCTGGACGGAGACGTCGAGGGCGGAGACGGCTTCGTCGAGGATGACCACGCTCGGCAGGACTGCCAGTGCCCGCGCAATAGCCACGCGTTGGCGTTGCCCGCCACTGAGCTGATGGGGCTTCGATGCAGCGTGTGTGCCGGCGAGCCGCACCTGGTCGAGTAGTTCCGCTACGCGGGAGCGCTTTTCGGTACCGGAGATACTGCCGCTGTGCAGTGTTATTGCGTGTTCGAGGCATTGCTGCACAGTCAATCGGCGGTCGAGGGAGCCGTAGGGGTCTTGGAAGACCATTTGTACTTCCCGTGCCCTGCGCAACCGGCGGGTCTTGCCGGGGGCTGTGGACAGGCGGTCGTGACCGTCGACGGACAGGGTGCCCGAGTCCGGGCGCTCGAGTCCGGCGACGATGCGGGCGATGGTGGACTTGCCCGAACCGGACTCGCCGACCAACCCCAGGGATTCCCCGTGGCCGATGGTGAAGGAGACGTCGTCCACGGCGGTGATCGCCGGCTGGCGCCTGCCGATGTGGAAGGACTTGCGGAGGTTGGTAGCGATCAGGGTGGAGGCGGTGGGCGGATTGCTCATCGTGTCGGTTCCTTCGGTCGCGGAAGGGTGGGCGCAGCGTCGAGAAGTGTTCGGGTGTAGTCGTGTTCAGCTCCGGCGAACAGGTCTTCCCCTCGCCGCTCCTCGAGCACCCGGCCGCGGTACATGACGTACACGCGGTCGCAGAACGCCGCGGCGAGATGCAGATCGTGGGTGATGAACAGCAGTCCGAGGCGGCGCTCCTCCTGGACTGCGCGCAGGATGGCGAGCACTTCCGCCTGGGTGGTGACATCGAGTGCGCTGGTGGCTTCGTCGGCGATGAGTAGCCGCGGTCGGGCGCTGAGGGCAGCGGCGATCACCACCCGCTGGAGCATGCCGCCCGACAGCTCGTGTGGGAATTGCTTGATGCGCTGTTCGGGTCGGTCGATGCCGACGGCGTCGAGCAGTTCCAATCCGGTGCTGCGGGCCTGTTGCCTGCTCACGCCGTGGACGTGGACGAGACGTTCGGTCAGCGAGTCGCCGATGCGGCGGACCGGGTTGAGGGAGGCACGGGGGTCTTGGTGGATGAGTCCGACTTGGTGTGAGCGGGCTGCGCGCAGTGTTTTCGTGTCAGTGGCGGTGATGTCGGTGCCTTCGATGCGAACGGTTCCCGTGACGTGAGCATTGGCGTCGAGCAGGCGCAGTGCGGCGCGGGCGGTGCTGGACTTGCCAGAGCCGGATTCGCCGACCAGACCCACGGTTTCGCCCTGATCCACGTGCAAGCTGACCTCGGAGAGGATCCGTGTCGGGCCGGTGGGGGTTTCGTAGTCCAGACTCAGATTGTCGATATCGAGCAGCATCGTCTTACCTCCGGGAGTCGAGTCGGTCGGCGATGCGGACGCCGATGATGTTGACGGCGACGACGACAGCCGCGATCGCGAGGCCGGGTACGGCGGTGGGCCACAGGAAGCCGAGCAAAATGCCGTCCTGACCTTCTTGGACCATAAGGCCCCATTCGGAGCTCGGCGGTTGAGAGCCGAAGCCGAGGTAGCTGAGTGTGGCCAGTCCCATCAGCCCCTCACCGAAGAGCACCACCAGATATCCGAGGAGTGCCGGCGCGAGGTTGGGGATGACGTAGCGCATGCACACGGCGACCGCTCCGACGCCCTGGACGCGGTAGGCGTCGATGTAGGGGCGGGACAATTCCGAGAGGGCGATGCTACGGGTGAACTTGGCGATCACCGGAGCGAAAGCCAGGCCGAGCGCAATGACAGCCGTGAGGGGGCCCTTGCCGAAGACTGCGATCATCAACACGACGAACAGCAGTCCGGGGAACGCGAACATCACGTCCGTGATGCGGGCGAGCAGAGTGTCGACCCAGCCGCCCTTCCACGCCGCGACGGTGCCGATCGCCACACCCATCGCGGTGGCGATGATCAACAGTACGAGCGGGCCGAGCAGACTTGCTCGAGCTCCGAAGATAGTACGCGAGAGCAGATCTCGTCCGAGTTGGTCGGTGCCGAGCAGGTGCGCGGCGCTGGGGCCCTCCCAGATGGCATCGAAATCGATACTGTTCGGGGGGTAGGGCGCGATCCAGGGTGCCGCGAGGGCGACGAGTACCACCAGCGCCAGGAAAGTGATCGCAGCCCAGTAGCCGAGGTGCAGCTTACGGGCGGGTTTGGTGCCCGATGTGACGACTGCCGGGGCGAGTGTGGTGCTCATGACGAACTCACCTTGCTGTTGATTCGTGGGTCGAGGAGGGGAAGAAGGAAGTCGACGAGGGTGGTGACGAGCATGTAGCCGATCGCCATGTACAGCAGCACCGCCTGCACGACTGCGAAGTCGTGGGCATTGATCGCGTCGACGAGGAGCGCACCGACGCCGCTGATCCCGAAGACGCTTTCGATGACGACGGTGCCGGCGAGGAGGCTGGCAACCACCAGCGCGACCATCGTGATGATCGGCCCCCATGAGTTGCGAAGCACGTGTCGGGTGACGATTTTGCGTTCGGCCAGACCGAAGCTGCGTGCCGCGCTCACATGGTCGGCGTCCAGTTGTTCGACCATGGTTTGCCGGGTCACCCGGCTGACGATCGCGAGGGCGCCGATCGCCAGCGCCAGTGCTGGCAGGCTCAGATGGTGGATTTTGTCCAGCACGCCTTCTCCTGCTCCCATGACTGGGAACCAGCCCAGGCGTACCGAGAACTGGGAGATCAGAAAGATCCCGATGACGAAGGTGGGTACCGAGGCGGCGAGGGTAGTTGCCGCAACGACGATCGAGTCGGCGGCCCGGCCGCGGCGCAGAGCCGCGAGCACACCGAGCCCGATACCGAACACCGCGAACAGCACCGTGGCATAGGCGACCAGCGCCAGCGAGTTGGGGATGCGGCTGGCCATCAGGTCTGCCACCGGCTGACGGTACTGTGCCGATTCTCCGAGGTTGCCGGTGAGAGCGTTGGTAGCCCAGTGCCAGTACTGGGTGAGCATCGAGTCGTCGAGGTGGTACTGAGCGCGCACCGCGGCGACCCGTTCGGGGGTCATGTTCTCCGGGTTGCCGATCAACACGGTGACCGGATCACCGGGAGCGGCGTACATCGCGGCGAAGATGACGAACGAGCTCACGACGAGGGTGACGAGCATGCCGGCGGTCCGGCGCAATGGAGTAAGCATCAGTTTTTCTCCGAGCTTCCGAGGGCGGCGGCCCACGGGTAATACAGGTACGCCCCGGATACCGGTGCGCCGGTCATGTGGGTGGACAAGGCGAGTGTGGATGGGGCCTGAACGGCGGGAATCCACACCGCGGACGCCGCCCATAACTGCTGCAGGGTGTTCACCAGGGTCGCGCGCTCGGCCTCGTCGAGGGTGCGTTGGGCGGACTTGACGGTGATGTCGTAGTCCGGGTTCGTGTATCCCGCAAAGTTCACCCGGGCGGTGGAGGCGCCGTTCTTGTAGAAGCCGATCGGATCGTTCTTGGAGATGTAGTACTCGTCGATCCAAAAGTCGGCCTGGTTGCGCAATGCCTCGTCGGTGTAGAAGTCGCCGTACTGCTGGTTCGGGACGGTGACGATCTTGGCGTCGAGCCCGATCTTGTGTGCGGCGTCGACGAGGGCGCTGGCAATCACTCCTCGGGTGGACTGCCCGTCGCTGGCCACAACGATCGGAGATTTCGAAGTACCAGCCTCGGCAACCAGTGTTTTCGCGGCGGACAGGTCGGCGTCGGAGGGTGAAGCGGATGCGCCGGGCAGCTGGTCGTAGGCTGCTTCGAACGCTTCTCGCTGGTAACCCCACGCGCCGGGGCCGACCGGGGTCTTCGACGCCTTCGCCAGCCCACCGAAGGCGGCTTTCGAGACGCCGGTGCGGTTCAGGGCAAGGGACAGTGCTTTGCGGATCCGCTCGTCGGTGGCGCCGCCGCGCTTCGTGGGAAGTAATGACCAGGCATTCGTGGTGGGGCCCTGGGTGAGGGCAACGTTGTCGGCTCCGCGTAACGCCACTGCGGCCGCCGGGCCGTCCAGGTAGGCGCCGTCGATCTCGGAGCTGGTCAGCGAGTTCACCATCGCTGACTGGTCTGCCCAGGTAAAGCGCACTTTCTCAGCGAGCACTGGGCGGTTCCTGTCCCAGTACGTCGGAGATTTGGTGATGGTGACACTGCTCCCTGGCGACCAGTCGGTGAGTTGGTAGGGGCCCGAGCAGGCGTCGGGGCTGGACGGTGTGCCGAAGTTCTCGCCCTGGGCCTGCACGACGCGTGGATTCCAGATCACTCCGCCGTTTCCGGCCATCGCTTGGATGAACGTCGCATCCGGCTGCTTCATCGTCGCGGTGATCTCGGCGGGACCCGTCTTGGCGATCGATTCCACGTTCACGTACTCGTCGGATTCGTCCGCGTCCTTGCGTGCGTGCCGCTGCATGCTCCACAGCACGTCGTCGGCGGTGACCGGGCTGCCGTCGTGGAAGAACGCGTCGGTACGCAGGGCGAACACGACATGGGTGTCGTCTACCCAGCGAGCGGTCTCGGCGAGGCGGGGAGTGGTGGTCAGATCGGGCTGGACCTCCATCAGCCGCTCACACACGTTCGCCAAGATCGTATTCTCTGAGGCGCCGCTGTCGATGTCTGAGTCGAAGGTGGCCGGCTCGTCCGGCAGCATCCACGACACGGTCGACGTAGGCCCGGCCGCCGCCGCCGTGTTGGCAGCGAACGGTAATGCGGCTGCCGTGGTGCTCGACGGTGTGGCGGTGCATCCGCTGAGCAGAAGTGCCGCGACCGGAAATGTCAGAAAATGTCCAATTCTGTTGTGGGACAAACCGTGTCGAGTCATTGGATGGCCGTCACAGGTGAAAGGTGGGGGTGACGCGAAGCGGGACCGTCGAATGCGTTCCACGGCAGCTGCTGGTACTCGTGATTACAGGGGGTTCCATTGGTCACGAAGTAGTCGCCGGTGGTGAGATCGACGCAGCTCGAAAGCACTGTCGCCCACTGGCGTACCTTCGGGCGCCGCTCGTCGGGGTGCGTGCACACCGATTCGGGGTAGCCGAGATGATCCGACATGGCGGCCCGCACCAGCGCGAGCGCTTTTGGGCGGTCTTCGGCGTGCCGCACGGCGGCCAGGCCTTTGGTTGCCTGTGGTACGCGGAACAAGGAATCCACCGAGACCGGCCGGTATCGACCTGCCAGTTGAGGCGGGATCCGCCCTTGGAAATGGTTGCCGTGTACCAGAAGTCCGTCATCGGGGTAGATCCAGTCGATGCCGTGGGGGGTGATCTCGAGGTCCACGGAAAAGCCTGAACTGTGTGAGAGGACGGCGTTGCCGGCAATGTGTGGGGTGGTGCGGGCGAGCACGTTGAGCGCGTCGGGAAGTTCGCTCTGATTGAGCACCATGCGACGGATGAAGGTCTGAGGCAGTCCGATCGTGGAATCGAACCGTCCTCCTAGACCGTTTGCGTTGAGGGCGATTCCGGCCGAGTTGACTCCGTGTCGGCCGATCTGCCCGGCCTCGACCTGCATGATGACGGTGGGTAGCGGGTCCTGGACGACGCGGAGGGCGACAAGGGTCTTCTGGGTTGCGGCGCGCCAGTCCCAGTTCTGGCCGACGTACATGTGGCCGTCGCCGGACGCGCCATCGGTGAGGACGAACGACGTGCATCCGTCCGCGCTCTCTCGCTCGTCCTCCTCGGTCGCGGGGTAGGGGGATGCCAGCCTGCTGCCGGCGTCGTAGATGATCTCACCTCGGGCGTTGAGGGCCATCAGTTCAAGCACGTCACGGGAGGCGCCGTCGGCCACTCCGCGCAGTTCTGTGACCAGGTCCGGGGCGCGCTGTTCGCACAACCGCAGCCAACTCGCGGCCTGATCTTTGACCTCGTTCCAGCTCATCCCGGTTTGGACGTGGAAGGCGTCCTGGTAATAGGCGATGGCGTCGCCGATCAGATCACCGGTCGCGGAGCCGTAGGCGTGTCCCCGTTCGTAGGCGTTTCCGGTGACTTCGACGGTTCGGATGGATACATCGTTCATTGTTTGTCGGATTCCTTCGATCGCGGATCGTCCCGTTCAGGCGGTGGCACTGAAGTTCGGGCGTCCGGGTTGGTTCGATCTGTGATGCACACTACAATCGCTGAAATGGACGATACACATAACAGGTCAGCCGTAACAAGTGTTACCGATAATCCGGGAGTGACCGAGTTACGGGCTCGGGTGCGAGGCCAGTGGGATGCCATGTCCCGCGCGGAGCGGGCAGTCTCGGACTTCCTGGCGAACTGCAGTGCGGAGCGGTTGCTGTACGCCAGCGCCGCCGACCTCGGCGCCGATAGCCGCACCAGCAACGCGACCGTCGTCCGCACGGTGCAAAAGCTGGGATACACCGGCCTGTCCGAGCTCAAACAGCAGGTGGCAGCTCCGTTCAGCTCCACGGTGGCCCCCGAGGTGCGGCTGCAGCAACGCATCGCGCACCTCGGATCCGGATATGAGGGGGTCAGTCGAAGTGTGTGGGCGGAAGCGCGAGAACGCATCGAGCTCGCTGAGGACGTCCTCAGTGCCGACGCCGTGTCCGAGGCCGTCGAGCTGATCCTGCATGCCGGGCGGACCCACACGTACGGGGTGGGGGCCTCGGGTATCGCGGCCGCCCACCTTGCCCTTCGGCTCAACCGTGTGGGGTGCCCGACCCGGCGCATCGACAGTGACGGTTTCGCCCTCGCCGACGAGTTGCTCCTCATCCGGCACTCGGACGTCGTCGTCGTCTTCGCCCCCGGCCGCGTCATCACCGAGGTCGACGTCATCTTGAGCCGAGCTCGGGATGTCGGTGCCAACGTGATACTCGTCAGTGACGAACTGACCGAATCCCTGTCCGATCGGGTGGCCGTCGCGCTCATGGCGCCGCATACGCCGACCGGTCTCAGCGCGGAGGCGCTTACGTCCATCCTCGTCGGCGACGTTCTGGTGCAATCGATCGCGGCGATCCATCCGGACCTTGCCGTGGAGACCTCGCATTCGCTGACTTCTTTGCGCGCCAAACTCGGCTACTGAGCAGGGCGTCGTCGTAGAAGGTGTTTTCGGACCGGCTCAGTCACAGAGGCAGTTGAGCAGCAGGAGTGATCTTGGTCGGTCTTCTGCTCGCGGTGCGAGCAATTGGACATCTCGCGGTTTCCGCTGCAGGCGCTCTGTCCGCGCATCGGTCCTGAAAAGGTGCATGCGAATAAAGTTGCGGCTCAAAAGGGTACGGTCGATGTTGGTTACTTCACTGATTCTCGTGATACCCCGATTGTTTAGTTCGTAATTGCTTCCGCAGTCACGGATCGCCTCCAGGTAACTTCACTAGCACCTCGGACGGCCGAAATAGCCCCGGGCAAGGGATACGCCTGCTCGTCGAGGCATCTGCGGGCGCGATATCGGATGCTGTGTACCCGGAGATGCGAGTGCCGCGAAAATCCTTCCCCCTGGGGGAGCGGTCCGCGCACGATGGCGCCAGACCCGAGCCAGAGTGTTCACCGAGGTGTCGTCCGATTGCCACTATGTCGAGAGGGTTATGTCACCGTCCGCGTGCACAGTTGTTCCATGAACGGTAGATTCTCTCTCCCCGAGATGATCCGTGCCCCCAATAGTGCACCAGCGTTATGAGAGCTGAGGATACGGTTGGATGTCTGCCCAGAGCTTCTCATACTCCATCGGGCTGAGGTTGCCGAGATAGCTGTGGCGCCGTTCGGCATTATGAAAATTGTCGATATGATCGGCCATGGCTGCCGTCAACTCCAGCGTGGTCGACCACTTCTTCGTGTTCAGCAATTCCGTCTGCAAACGTCCCCAGAATGCCTCCATGACAGCATTATCGAAGCAATCACCGACCGTCCCGAAAGACTCGAGCAACCCCCACCTCCGCAGATTCTCACCGAACCCCCACGACCTGAACTGGGGACCATGATCGGCATGCAAGATCGTTGCCTCCCAACGGATCCGTTCCTGCGCGGCCATGTTCACCGCATTGTTGACCAGTGCCGTATCAGCAGTCGTGGAGAAAGAACGACCTACGATCATCTTGCTGAAACAGTCCAAAATCGCACAGCAGTAAACCTTTCCGTCACGAGCGGGATGCTCCGTAATATCCGTGAACCACAATTCGTTCGGCCGGCTTGCCGTGAAACCGCGATTGACCCGGTCAGAGAGGGTTTCGACGCCCAGCAGGTTCGGTTTCCGCTTGCCCGGACGAGGCAACCCAGCGATACCGAGTTCGGTCATGATCGCCGACACCAGCTTGTGATTGACATTCATTTCGTATGTATCGAGCAGTTCGGCTCGGATACGTCGCTTCCCGTAGGTTCCGCGTGATCGTTGGTAGATTTTTTCGATCGTGTCGGCCGCGATGATGCGCCGTACTCGCTGATTGGAGACCGGTCGGCGATGGTGCGCATGAAATGTTGATCTGCTCAAAACCGTTATGCGACATGCCGATCTACCGGAATGTCCTCGTGTGATCAGTCCTTCGACGATCGCGATCTTCCTTTTGGGGGCACCACCGACTGATCGTCGAACAAGGCGCACGCATCGCGAGTCAATGCGAGTTCAGCTTCGAGTGCAGCGATGCGGGCGCGGGCCGATGCGAGCTCGTCGGACTCGATACTCGGTACTCCGTCCCGCACCCCCGCATCGATCAGGGCTTGGTCTTTCCACCGGAACAACGTCGCCGGCGATATGCCGGTTTCCGTAGCGATATCGGCGACTGTGTCACCACTTCGCAGACGGTGCGAGATCTGTCGCCGGACTGAGTTTGTATACGACTTGGGCACTGTGACCTCCTATGGATCACTCTGCCTCATCTCTCATATAGATGGTTTACTTTGAGGGGCACGGATCAAGTGGCTCACCAAATGGGGTCCTACCAAATCCTTTTGGGGCCGGGCGGTTCTCCCCGAACAGCGTCGCAGCGGTGCGGAGGATTTCGACCTCGGCTTCGAGTTGCCGGATGCGCTTGTTCGCCTTCGACAACTGCGCCGATTCTGTTGTCGTGAGACCGGGCCGTTCGCCCCGGTCGACTTGATCTTGGCGCACTCACTGATGGAGCGCGGCGGCGCTGATGCCGAGCTCGATAGCGGCGGTGGTGATCGGTTTGCCGGTACGGACGAGGCTACGGCCCGGAATCGGAACTCCGGCGGATACGGTCGTGGCATGGAACGAAGCCTTTCAGCGTGGCTCGATCTTCACACCGAAGTGGGTAAGAAATCCTGGGGCAGGTCAGGATGTCAACTAAACCGGGTGCAGTCCCTCTCACTGGCTACGGTTAGCGCGTTTTAGGCTCTTAGGCCGGTCGGTTGTCTGAGTTGTCATGGCTCCCTTCTTTGCGCCTGTCCAGCCAGTGCGTAGCGAGGTGCCATCATCTCCATCTGTTCCATGACTGTCTTGATCGCGCCGAGCTGCTTATCTGGCGGATACTTGTACTTCACCAGGAGGCGCTTGATCGATGATCGGAGCTTGGCCCGCACATCGTCACGAACAGTCCAGTCGTACTTGGTGTCTCGTTGCATCACAGCGACCAACTCGCGTGCGATCTGAGCGAGGACGTCCTCGCCCTGCAGGTCGACCGCAGACTCGTTCTCGGCAACAGCGTCGTAGAAGGCAAGCTCGTCCTCCGACAGCGGCGGACTGAACGCGTCGCCACGGTTCTGCTCGGCGGCAACATCTTTGGCCATATCGATCAACTCGGCGATCACCTCGGCCGAGGTGATCTGCTGGTTGGTGTACTTGCGCATCAGCTCGATGATTCGCTCAGAGAACGCGCGCTGCCGGACCACATTGTTGCGCGTTGCCCTGTTCGACTCCTCGGTCAGCGTTGCACGCAACGCCTCGATCGCGAGGTGCGGGTTGGTGGCACTACGCGCGGCGGTCTCAAAACTCGGACCCAAGTCCGACAGCGACGGCCGCGGTAACCCCGCTGCGGCGTAGATGTCTACGACCTCGTTTGACGCTGCCGCATCAGCAACCGCCGAGGCCAGCATTCGCTTGATCTCATCGGGAACCGGTCGGCCGTCGGCCTGACGCTCCTGCGCGTCGAACTTGGCCATCCACACGCGGACCTCTTCATAGAACTTCACCACCGGCCGGATCCCTTCGAGTGATCCACTGCCACCGGCCAATGCCCATGCGCGCGACAGCTGCCCGGCCAGCGTTCGGAACCGTTCGCCGATCGGGGTGTCGTCCCCGGTCACCTGGTTGCCTGCGGTCTCGGGCGAGCGCAAGTGGTCCGTCAGCCCGATCGCGGCCTTCAGCCAGCTCTTCTCCTTCTTCTGCGCTGCGACGGAACGCCAGGCGTAGCCGGCACAGACAGCGTTGAGCTGCTCGACGAGTTGCGCAGTGAGTGCGACGGCTTCCTTGATGTCGCGGCCGACGGGTTTGTTCTCCTGATCGGTCTCGGTGTACTCCTCTAACGCCTGACTCAGGTTCTCCGCGAGCGGCGCATAGGCCACCAACAGGCCGTCTGGCTTTCCCCGGAAGGTGCGGTTGACTCGGGCGAGGGTCTGCATCAGTAGGGCGCCCTTGAGCGGCCGATCGAGGTACAGGGTGTGCAACGGCGGAGCATCGAAGCCGGTGAGAAGCATGTCCTTGACGATGACGATCTGCAGTTCGTCATCAGGGTCGCGCAACCGTTGTTGGATCACCTTGTTCTGAGCGTCGCGGCGAACATGCTTCGCGATGAGGCCCTGGTCCTTGGCGGAGCCGGAAAACACCACCTTGATGACGCCCTTGTCGACGGCGTCGTCATGCCAATCCGGATGCAACGCAACGATATCCTCGTACAGACGCGCACAGATCTCCCGGGTGCCCGCAACGATGAAGGCCTTGCCCGGGCAGGAGATGAAGGGACGCATCGCCTCTGAGCGAATCGTCCAGTGCTTGCTGATGTCGGCGGCCAAGACGCGGAGACGCTCGGGTGCGCCATAGACGGCGTTGATCACCGCCACCGACTTCTCCACCTGCGCGCGTTCGACGTCGTCGAGCCCGAGTGTGGCTTCGTCAGCGGTACGGTCCAGGTCGTCCTCGGTAACCTCCTTGGCCAGGGCTACCTTTACCAGCCGCGGCTCGAAGTACACTGGGACGGTCGCCCCGTCCTCGACAGCGCGGGTGAGGTCGTAGATGTCGATGTAGTCGCCGAAGACATCACGAGTGTTGCGTTCGGCGAGCGAGATCGGCGTACCGGTGAACGCGATCAGCGTTGCATTCGGCACCGCATCGGCGAGGTGCCGGGCGTACCCATCGAGATCGTCGTAGTGACTGCGGTGCGCTTCGTCGACGACGACGATCACATTGCGTCGGGCGGTCAGCTCCGGATGATCGGCACCGGACTCCCGCTCGTCGGCCGTGCGGCTGAACTTCTGCAGGGTGGTGAAGTAGATGCCACCGGTTGTGCGGTTCGCCAGCTCGTCGCGCAGTTGTCCACGCGAAGTCACCTTGACCGGCGTCTCATCGAGCAACTGCGAGCGAGCGAAGGTGTCGAACAGCTGGCCATCTAGGTCACGCCGGTCGGTGACTACCACGATGGTCGGGTTTTTCAGCTTGGGCTGCTGTGCAACGAGGTGCGCATACAGCTCCATCTCCATCGACTTGCCCGATCCCTGGGTGTGCCACACCACGCCGGCCTTGCCCGTGCTGTCGGCGGCGACCACGGTGCTGCCCACCGCCGAGGTCACAGCAAAGTACTGGTGAGGTTTGGCAATTCGCTTGACCAGACCATCCGCACCGGCGTCGAAGGCCACGAAGTTGCGCTGCAGCTGCAGGAACCGCTCGGCGTTGAAGACTCCCGCGATAAGGAACTCGAGCGCAGTGCCGAGATGGTTTTCGTCCGTCGCGTTGCCGAAGGTCACCGGCTTGCCGTCGTCGTCGACGTTCCACGGCGCAAAGTGCTCAAGTGAGGTGAACGGCGTTCCATAGCGAGCGGTGATGCCGTCGCTGATGACGTTCACGACCGCGAATCGAAACGCCATCGGGAACTCACGGATGTAGGTCTTCAGCTGCGCGTGCGCGGACGCAAGATCGGCTGCGGCAGAACCGGCTTGCTTCAGTTCGAAGAATGCGACAGGCATACCGTTCAGGAAGAGAACCACATCAAATCGACGGGTGTGCTCGGCGGTGCGGACAGTCACCTGATTGACCGCAATCAGCTCGTTGTCCTCAGGACGCAAGCCGATCAGGCGAATGGTAGGAGTCTGCTCGATGCCGTCGGTATCGGTGTAGGTGATCCCGCGATAGCCCTTCACCAGAATTTGATGCACTCGGAAGTTCTCCGCGATCGCGTCCTGCGATTGCGGGGCCGAGATCGCGGCGCGCGCCTGGTCCAGATATACCACCGGGACAGCAGGATTCAACTTCTTCAGTGCGGCGAGCATCCGATCAGGCAACACCACGTCGTCCCATGTAGCGCGGCCGCCATCGCGGCCAGGCGCAATCTCGGCCCCCGGCACGTACCGCCACTCATACTCGGCGAGATTCTCGAGCGCGAGATGCTCCCACTCGTCTTCACTAAACCCGCTCATGCCGACTCCCTTGTATTTCGGTTGGCTATGCGTTCGTTTTGCCATCGGCGAACTCGTCGCGCACTGCTTACACGAGGCGTACAGGCAATTTCTTTACACGACATCCGACACCTCGCGCTCCGCGGACGCAACGCTCATCCGCCCCGACATCAGCAGTGGCAACAGCTGGTTGCGCGTGCGAGCGAGCACTACAGACTGATGAACCACGCCCGCAAGGCTGGCGCCAATCGCCGTCAGCGTGGCCTCTAGCTCGAGCTGGGTCTCCGGATCGACTGTTGGAATTTTCACGCGCTCCAACTGGCTGCGATTAATCGCACCAAAGACTGTCCCCTCGGAGTTAAACTCAACCCAGCTGGCGGTAGCTGAACGTACTTGCTGGAACAACGTGCTCGGGGTACCCACTCTCGAACGCAACGCCGCGAGACCGCGTCCGACGCAAAGAACCGACGGCGCCAAGTTAACCGTTCCAACCGGGGCGCGAACGCTGAGGAGCGTGTCCCCGGTTTCTGCCAGCCGCACGGGAGACGTTGTCCACACACGCGGTGTCGGTGATCGCAATCCAAAGTCGCGGACCCCCTGGTAGAACGGCGTTCCATTCCCAACCTCGTTGTATGAGGTACCCGGCGGCGACGAACCCATAACTACTTGCGCAACACTCGCGAGCTCGCAGCCCGGCTCGCTTGCGGATTGTGTAAAAATCGCGGTCGAGAATTCATCGGCTAGGCGGGCGACCCGCTCGTTAGCGGCAATCTTGTCGTCGAGGGCACCGAGAACTTCCGCAATGCCGTCTTGGGTCGCGGATTCCCTCGGCCATAGAACCCCCAGGGGATGCACGTGGTTACGGTTGAGAGTCGGGCTCGCTGAACCTACATTCATATCGCCGGGGGTGAGGAGCTTAAGTGCATAGTAAGTGAACTTCGGATTATTTCCCTTGAAGTCTTTGACCCAAAGGGTTGTGTCATGGGGCCAAAAAGGGCCATCGACAAAGTGGACGCGTCCTAGAGTTCCCTTTCGGCCGATGATCACGCCAGGTCCGGCGCTCATGGCTTCGCTGTGGTACGAGCTGATGCCCCCAGAAGAAACCACCGGAACCTCACCGTCCAGGAACTGCTCACTCTTGGTTATGTCGTAGCCACGCTGAAGTGTAAGGACATCCCCCCACGTCTTCTCGATCCATTCATCCATTGACCCGCTCCAATTGCTGACGGACGATCTGCTCCAGCCGAGCCGACTCGTCGAAGGCAGCGAACAGCTCGCCTTTGAGTCGCGAGATCTTCTCTTCGAGCGGTTCACCGTCATCGACCACATCAGGAGTTCCCACATAGCGTCCAGGCGTCAGCGCGTAGCCGACCGACTTGATTTCAGCAAGCGTGGCCGACTTACAAAAGCCCGGGACATTGTCGTAAGCAACGCCTTTGGCTTCAGCAGACTCCGAACCTCGCCAGGCGTGGTAGACGTCGCCGATGCGGACGACATCCTCGATACTCAGCGCACGCTCAGCGCGGTCGACCATGTAGCCCATCTCGCGAGCGTCGATGAACAGCACCTCACCCGAGCGATCCACCGATCCCTGCACGCCTGCGGTCTTGTCTTTGGCAAAGATCCACAGGCACACGGGAATTCCGGTACTGCGAAACAGCTGCGTCGGCAGCGCGATCATGCATGAGACCAGATCTGCCTCGACAATCTGCGCTCGGATGTCGCCCTCACCGCCGGTATTCGACGACATCGATCCGTTCGCCATCACCACACCCGCCTTCCCTCCGGGCGCGAGCTTGGACAGGATGTGCTGGATCCAGGCGTAGTTGGCATTGCGTGCTGGCGGCACGCCGAAGCGCCAGCGTGGGTCGTCCTCACGCCGAGTCCAGTCCTTGATGTTGAACGGCGGGTTGGCGAGGACGAAGTCCATCTGGATGCCGGCGTGCTGATCGCGCGCGAACGTATCACCCCAGCGGGCACCGAGCCCGTTGTTGTCGATGCCGTGAATCGCGAGATTCATTTTGGCCATCCGCCAGGTCTCCTCGATGGACTCTTGTCCATAGACTGAAACATCTTTCGGGTCACCGTTGTGCTCGTAGATGAACTTCTCGGTCTGCACGAACATGCCGCCCGAACCGCAGCACGGGTCGTACACCCGTCCGCGGGTGGGTTCGAGAACTTCCACCAGCACCCGCACTACGCTTGGCGGCGTGAAGAACTCGCCGCCCCGCTTACCCTCGGCACGAGCGAAGTTGCCGAGGAAGTATTCGTATACTTCACCCATCAGGTCGCGGGCGCGATACTCGCCCTGCCTGCTGAATCGCGCACTATTGAATAGGTCCACCAGCTCACCGAGCCGGCGCTGATCGACACTGTCGCGGTTGTAGATTCGCGGTAGAGTGCCCTGCAGTGACTTGTTAGCGTTCATGACCGCGTCCATCGCATCATCGATGAGTTGCCCGATGGTCTGCTCCTGCGCTCCGCTGAGCGCAGAGGTGCCCTTGGCGTTCTCGGCGAGGTAGGTCCACCGGGCAACCGGCGGAACGAGGAACACGCCGTACCCCTGGTACTCCTCGGGATCATCGATCAGGTCGGCGATCTGATCGTCATCGAGACCGTCGGCCGCTAGCTCCTCCCGAATCGCAGCACGGCGTTCGTCGTACGCGTCGGACACGTACTTGAGGAAAACCAGACCGAGGATGACGTCCTTGTACTGGTTCGCCGAGAGCGATCCGCGCAGCTTGTCCGCGGCCTTCCACAGGGTGTCGCGGAGTTCTTTCATCGTTGACGGGGCGAGCGGCGCCGTCGTCTTTTTTGTAACCATGTCGTTCCTCTTCTATTCGGTAGTGGGAGTGATCGGCATCGCGGCCGTGGGATCGAGAACGAGTGCGCCGGCGGCAACGCCGGTAATGAGCGCGGTGGCGAGGTCGCGTGATGCGTTAAGTCGAGCTTCAGTCTGTTGCTGATACGCCGCGATCTCGATGAGCATCTGTTCGAGGTGAACCGCATCGGCGTCGGCGACCACGGGTACGGGCCACGACTTCCATTCGGTACCCGGCGGCGCCATCGTGGTGATGATTGCAGCCAGCAGGTGTGAGCCCACTGGTGACGTGGAGCGGAGACGGATGATCTTCGCCGGCGAAGCGACCAACGATCCTCCAGCGTCATCGACCCAGGCCTGCGGTCGTGGATGTTCGACGAAAATGACGTCGCCGGGCTCGGTGCGCGACCGTGGGTAGAGCCGCTCGGCATCGACTGGATCGAAGTACATCGACTTATCGGGAAGCACGGCAACTGTCCCATCGGGCAAGGCATGCTCGGCTCGAATACGCTTGCCCGCCTTAATCGCGATCCGTTTATTGCTCTGCAACTCGGCGAGCGATCGCGTCTGCACTGAGAACCTGCCCGGCGCGGGTGCCACCTCAATGTCGAGGGAGGGCATCGGCGCCGCGGTCCTCATAGCCGCACTCTGCACGCGCTCGACGTGCCCCATCGCGTCGTCTGAACGCAACACCGACGCGCGAGTACCTGGGGCAACGACCGCTCCGCCCGCGAGAATCGGGGGCAGCGTGACCGACCGTGCGTACCGTAACGCCCTGCCGGTCGTCGCATCACCGACGACCGCAGCAACGTCGGCCGCGAGATCGTCGAGGTCGATCGACTCACCGACATCCAGGTCGCCGACCTGGATGTCCGAGGCTTTAGCGCCCCCGCAGCAGATCCACATCGCGAGATTCTGCCGCACCGCCTCGCGCCACATCCCGCGCGGAAGACGAAGCGCAGCAACGGTATTCCCCACGCGGAGCGCCTCAGCGCGAAGCGTCTGGAGTGGACCCTTCTGATGGTCGCTGAGCGTGGCGGCCGACCCGAGGATAACCGCGACATCGCCGTCCTCCAGACTCACCGTCAGGTCATCGACCGCGTTCAGCGCTTCGTCCACATCGAGACCGACCACCGAGGCGACGGTGATGGGACGCCCTCGTCGGGTGTTGTCGACGACAACGCCGCGCAACAACGCCCGCCGACGCGCTGCCCGCACAGTGGCATCGGTTCCGGAGAGATGAATACGGTCGCCTTCATCGCACGCCGCCAACGCGAGTGACGGATCACCATGGTGGGCGAGCACCACATCGTCGACGCCGAGATGGACGGATGCGCCACGGACGCACGATCGAACCAGTGCGATCGCATCGGGCGTGAGACCCCGAACGGGATGGTCGCGGCGTAGCCGACTGTTCTCCAAACGATCCAATGCGTCGGTCGACCCGAACGAAGCACCGACCACGTCGTCGATGAACTGCAGCGCACTGTCGTCGACCTCGAGCTCGTCGATTTCTCGCGCCAGGAACTCGTCACGCGGGTCGACGCCATGAGCGAACTCGCGCCGTTCCGATATGGACGTCGAGCTCAAGTCTTCTGAGGTTGCCGCGCACCAGCAGAGCAAGGTGACCGCGTCGTCGATGAGCAGTCCCGCGGGGACCGTGAGCCCCGGGGCGTCGAGACGGTGTCCGTCGACATTGTTCCCGCGGCCGGTGCGGTCGAGCCACTCCACGATGTCGGCCCTACTGAAACGCTCGATGCCGTCGACGGAGGTGACTGCGGTAGGGAACGGCATCGACTCGCCGCGCACGATGGGACGCTTGCGCCACATACTCACCACCGGACGCTTTACGCGAGCCAAGGTCGCGATGTCAGTCATCGTCAGGGTGTCCATTCGCTTGCCTCCTCTCGCATGCCGGTGGTGTGCCATCAACTTACGGTGTCAGCCTGTAGTCGCCAACAGTCATTGCCGATAATCGGGCTTATCAGTGTCCAACATCGCCAACACGGCACAGATGATCAATTCTGGGATCGACACCGGAAGGCGGTGCCACCACTCGACAAGCACAGGAGATTTCCATGACCAGCAACCCCATCTCGGCACATTTCACCGACGATCTAAACGGCGTCGTGATCACCGATCTGACAGTGATCGACCACGACGTGGTTCGCGAGGCCCAGCGTTGGACCTCCGGCGAACGCGGCTCGCTCATCGACGATGAGGATGCTTTGACCAGCGCAGACCTGACTCAGTTCGCTATGAAGGCGATCATCATCGGGGCGCACGCGCTCTCGGCCACTGGACAGGTACAGGATGCTCAGGCCATCGAGCGCATGATCACCGACCTGGGCAACAAGACGACCTCGTCGACGGCCGAGGCCGCCAAGCTCACCGGCGAGACCGTGCAGGCTGCAGCCAAGACGGTCGCCGAGGCGACCGAACAAGCTCAGCGCGCGCTTCGTGAGGCCGACGCCGCCACCCGCAAGGCTCTGACCGAGTCGGTTTCCACCGCGAAGAAGGAGATCGATGCTGAACTCAAACGGGTCTTCAGCGGGACCGATCCCGAAGTGGTGAGCCGGCTCGCACCGTTGCTGACCAAGTTCGCGGCCGACATCGACACGAAGGTCTCGGCCAGTGCCACCCAGTTGCTGGCCACGGCCGCCAAACAGTTCGACCCGAGCGACCCGTCATCACCGATGGCGAAGCACGCCGCCGAGTTGGCCAAGAGCCAGGACAAGCTGACCGAGCAAATGACCACGCAGCACACCGAGGTCGGGCGTCGGCTCGACGAGATCGCCACCGCGGTCAAGGTGCAGGAGGCGAAAGCGACCATCGCCAAGGTGAGCCCGATCAAGGGCGACACCTACGCCAACCAGATGCACACGCTGTTGGAATCGATCGCCGCCGGACTCGGCGACGAGTACGTCGACACCGGTGCCGTGACGGGAGAGGTTCCGCGCAGCAAGAAGGGTGACGGGGTCTTCATCGTCAACGGTGGTGCCGCACGCCTCGTCGTGGAGATGACCGACTCATCGGCCAAGCGCGAGTGGACCTCGTATCTCGATGAGGCAGAACGCAACCGGTGTGCACATGCCTCACTCGGCTTTGTGCGCTCCATCGATGACAACGGCGGCCAGTCGGTTCGGATGCTGGACCGTCGCCGGATCGTTCTGGCCTTCGATCCCGATACTGACGACAAGGACCTGCTGCGCACCGTTGTGATGCTGTTGCGTGCCAGCGCATTGACGGTGGCGACGCGGTCGGGTGCGCAGGAGATCGCCACGGCTGAGGAGAAGATCAGCCAGGCCGTGGTCCAGCTCGAGGCGATCGACGCCGTGAAGAAGACCGCGGGGACGATCCAGAAGTCTGCCGTGAAGATCGAGAGCAGCTGCACGTCGATCACCACCTCGATCACGCGGCTGCTCGATGATGCGCTCGCGGCTCTCGGTGGTGTGGAGTCTGAATCATCGACCTCTACCGATTCTGCGTCGGACGCCGCGTGAAAGCCCGGATGCAGGCCCGAGACGCGTCGCCCGGTTCCGAAACTATGGAAGCAAGGAATTCGAAATCATCCGATCTGCTGATTGACAAAACGCCCGACTCGCGTTGTTCTTCGGCGGACGCCGAGGACCTCATATGGGTAGCGGGTGGAATGTCAGAGTGGTCACCGAGATCATGCGAAGGAGCAACGACTGCGTTGAACTTGACCACATCGCGGCCATTACCTTCAATATTCGGTCCACCAAACCCGTTCTCGACTGGGCCAACTCGGTGTTCGGCACGCTGGTACAGCCTGCACACCACGTCCAGCCCGCGTATACCCCGCTGGGTCCTGCACCAGGTCGTCCCGTCTGGACAGACTCGCCGCGGGGCCGCATCCGTACTCGACTCAAGAGGTTCACGACTTGGTGGTTGCAAGTAGCCCCGAGTTGATCGTGGTTTCGTACGTCCATCTTACTTGCACTGTGCAGGATCCCGCGTATGTAACGGATTGTCGTTTCGGATTAGATCGCCGGATCGTCCGTCGCACTGGCAAACTCGGTGGCGCTCGGAGACTCCCAGCCCGAGACAGCTGAAGCGAGGAGAACCAGGGGCCGGTGTTACGTGGCGCGAAGCAAATTGCTCCCCGGATGTGAGGCTGGGACGCTTTGGGCAACCGTTGATATGGACCACGTGAAGCTTGGAGCTGCGATGATCAGCCGCACTCTCTGCCCTCACCGCTGATCGCGACTGGCAATTGTGGCCGGATGCAGACGAGTCCACCCGCTTGGCGATCGATGCTGTGATCACGAAGCGGATGGACTCGGTCAAAACTACTGCGTACTGACTGCGTACCGAAGGGACGTTTTCTAGCTTCCGGTGCTGGTCAGCGGGTCAAGCGGATCACACATCGTAGTAGAGCTCGAACTCGTACGGGTGCGGACGCAGGTTGACCGGAGCGATTTCCTGCTCACGCTTGAGCGAGATCCAGGTCTCGATCAGGTCGGTGGTGAAGACGCCACCCTCGGTCAGATACTCGTGATCGGCTTCGAGGCGGTTGATGACCGTCTCGAGGCTGGTCGGAGCCTGCGGGATGTTGCGCGCCTCCTCCGGGGGAAGCTCGTAGAGGTCCTTGTCGACCGGAGCCATCGGCTCGATCTTGTTCTTGATGCCGTCCAGGCCGGCCATCATCTGTGCAGCGAAGTTGAGGTACGGGTTACCCGAGGAGTCGGGTGCGCGGAACTCGAGACGCTTTGCCTTCGGGTTGTTGCCCGTGATCGGGATACGGACAGCTGCCGAGCGGTTGCGCTGGCTGTACACGAGGTTGATGGGAGCTTCGTAGCCCGGCACCAGACGGTGGTACGAGTTGATCGTCGGGTTGGTGAAGGCCAACAGCGACGGAGCGTGGTGCAGGATGCCGCCGATGTAGTGGCGTGCCATGTCCGAGAGGCCTGCGTAGCCGGACTCGTCGTGGAAGAGGGGCTTGCCGTCCTTCCACAGGGACTGGTGTACGTGCATGCCCGAGCCGTTGTCACCGAAGAGCGGCTTCGGCATGAAGGTGGCGGACTTGCCGTGCTGCCAGCAGGTGTTCTTGACGATGTACTTGAAAAGCTGCAGGTCGTCGGCCGCTGCGAGCAGCGTGTTGAACTTGTAGTTGATCTCCTGCTGTCCGCCGGTGCCGACCTCATGGTGGCCGCGCTCGAGCTCGAAGCCCGCGTTGGTCAGGTTGGTGGAGATCTCGTCGCGCAGGTCCACGTAGTGGTCGTACGGAGCGACGGGGAAATAGCCGCCCTTGGCACGAACCTTGTAGCCGAGGTTCGGGGAACCGTCGGCGTTGGTCTCTGCGCCGGTGTTCCAGGAACCGGAGATGGAATCCAGCTCGTAGAAAGCGGAGTTCATGCCGGAGTCGTAGCGAACCGAGTCGAAGATGTAGAACTCGGCCTCGGCGCCGAAGAATGCGGTGTCCGCGATGCCGGTGCTGACCAAGTACTCCTCGGCCTTGCGGGCAACGTTGCGCGGGTCGCGGCTGTAGGACTCACGGGTGAACGGGTCGTGCACGAAGAAGTTGATGTTGAGGGTCTTCGCCTTGCGGAAGGGATCGATCTGCGCCGTGGTGACGTCGGGAAGCAACATCATGTCGGACTCGTGGATCGACTGGAATCCGCGGACCGAAGATCCGTCGAACGCGAGGCCGTCCTCGAACACATCCTGGTTGAAAGCAGACGCCGGGATCGAGAAGTGCTGCTGGACGCCGGGCAGGTCGCTGAACCGAATGTCGACGTACTCGATGTTCTCGTCCGCGATGTACTTGATGACCTCTTCGGCCGTGGTGAACGCCACGCTTGTGCTCCTTAAGTCGCTTCAGCCAAGTGATGTCGGTTGAATCCGTCGAGGCAGACGGTAGGGAGCTGGTGTTGCCCGCTCGTCAACCCTTTGTTTCGGCAGTGTTACGCGTCGCAGCATCCTGGGGATTTCCGAAGTCCATGTGACCGGCCACACAGCTAAAACGCGGCAAATCTGGACTACGGTGCTGCGACGCCTATCCTGGACAGCATGGCACGAATCACCGGAACTTGGCTCTCTGGGCCTGAAGCAGCTTTGCCGAAGAATGCGGACGGTCGTGAGCAGTCTTATCGCGGCGAGTTTCTCGGCTTCCCCCAGGAGGGCCCCGGATCGCTGGTCGGTTCGGGTCGTCGTATCGCCGCACTGTTGGTGGATTGGGTAATGGCCGTGGGAGTGGCCTCGCTCATCACCGGTGACTTCTTCGACGGTATGACCTCCACGATCACGCTGATGGTGTGGTTCGCTGTCGGCGTCGTCACCGTGGCGCTGTTCAACTTCACACCGGGGCAATTCGTTCTCGGACTTCAGGTCGCGCGAATCGAAGGCCCGATTCGAGTGGGCTTCGTGCGCGCGCTCGGGCGTCAGGCACTTCTCGTGTTCGTGATTCCCGCGACGATCACCGACATCGACGGTCGCGGTATGCAGGACCGCGCGACCGGCACTTTGCTCGTGAAGTCGCGCTAACACGAACTTCTCGAACGAAGAAAGACCCGGGTCCGTATGGGCCCGGGTCTTTCGTTTTGCTGTGGGGGAGTGTCAGCGACGACGAATGGTCCGCTGCATTCCCTTCATCTTCGCGCCTCCGGGCATCGGTCCCTTGGGAAGCGCTGCTCCGCCGCCGCGTGCGCTGAGCGCAGCGAGTCGGCCTTCGATGTTGTCCATGCGCTTGGTGTCGATGTTGCGCGGTAGCTTGTTCAGGTAGCGCTGGAGCTGCGAGAGCGGAACCTGACCCTCGTCGTTTCCGATGATGATGTCGTAGATCGGGGTGTCGCCGATGAGGCGCGCAGTCTTCTTCTTCTCCTGAGCGAGGAGGCCCTTGACGCGTTGCGGCGAACCTTCTGCGACGAGGATGACACCCGGCCGTCCGACAACGCGGTGAACGGCGTCGAGCTGGGTGGTGCCGGCGACGGCGTTCGTGACGCGCCACGCGCCCTGCATGTTGTCGAGTGCCCACGCGGCGGCGCCGGCCTGGCCCTCAGCCTTCTTGTACACCGATTTCTGGACGCGGCGACCGAAGATGATGAAGGCGCCGAGGAGGCCGAGAACGATGCCGATCGGAAGCAAGAACCACTGAAGGCCCCAGATGAGACCGACCAGGAAGAAGACCAGAGCCGCACCCACCAGGGTGCCGATCATCAGCGGCAGAAGGAGCTTGTCGTCCTTGCGCTGCATCTGGAACGCCTGCCAGAGCTGAGTTCTGCGTTCCTTGGAAGCCTGCTTGCGGGCAGCCTTCGCTGCAGCCTTTGCCTCTTTGGTGGGTTTGCCCTTACCGGATTTGCTGCCGTTCGCCATGTACCCAGGATACGTCCATTGCTGTGCGCCTTTACTAACCGCCCGCGGTTAATAAAGGCGCACAGCAAAAAGTGGATCAGCGATTCAGGCGCGCCATGAGTGAGCTGGCTTCCTGGGAAGCGTCTCCGCCCTCGGTCAGATGACGCTGCGCCTCGGGAAGTTCACGGCCGTGATGTGCCATGGCCTGCGCATACAGGCGGCCGGCGCGGTACGACGAGCGAACCAACGGACCGGCCATGACGCCGGCGAAGCCCATCTCTTCTGCAGCCTTGGAGTGTGCGACGAACTCCTCGGGCTTGACCCACCGCTCGACGGGGTGGTGCCGGGGCGAGGGTCGCAGGTACTGGGTGATGGTGAGGATGTCGCAACCGGCGGCGTGGAGATCTGCCATCGCCTCGGTGACCTCTTCAGGGGTTTCGCCCATACCGAGGATCAGGTTGGACTTGGTGACCAGTCCGTAGTCGCGTGCTGCGGTGATGACGTCGAGGCTTCGCTGGTACCGGAATGCCGGACGGATCCGCTTGAAGATGCGGGGGACGGTCTCGAGGTTGTGTGCGAGTACCTCGGGGCGTGAGGCGAAGACCTCGTCGAGCAGTTCCGGCTTGCCGTTGAAGTCCGGCACCAGGTTCTCGACGCCGGTGCCCGGGTTGAGTTCGTGGATCTTGCGGACGGTCTCGGCGTAGAGCCAGGCGCCTCCGTCGGGGAGGTCGTCGCGGGCGACGCCGGTGATCGTGGAGTACCGAAGCCCCATGGCCTGAACGCTTTCCGCGACGCGACGGGGCTCGTCGCGGTCGAGGGCTTCGGGCTTGCCGGTGTCGATCTGGCAGAAGTCGCAGCGGCGTGTGCACTGCTCGCCGCCGATCAGGAACGTGGCTTCGCGGTCTTCCCAGCACTCGTAGATGTTGGGGCAGCCTGCTTCCTCGCAGACGGTGTGCAAACCTTCACGCTTGACCAGGCCCTTGAGCTCCGTGTACTCGGGGCCCATCTTTGCGCGGGTCTTGATCCAGTTGGGTTTGCGTTCGATGGGCGTCTCCGCGTTTCGGATCTCGAGACGGAGCAGCTTACGTCCTTCTGGGGCGATAGTCACGACAGTGATCCTACGCCCGGTGATTACTGCAACGGGGTTCGGGCGAGCCCGTCAGCTGTACTGAACGGTAGTAAAAGTCGGAGTAGGCGAGGCGCTTTCGAAGGTGACGCGCTCGACGTTCCGTTCGGTGACGGGCATGGTTCCGTCGAGAGCAGCGATCACTGCCTCGGTCACAGCGGGAGTGACTTCGTCCACGGTGACGTCGCGACCGAGTTCATGCGACAGCGTCGTCACCCCGGCGTCACGGATGCCGCAGGGAATGATGTTGTCGAATCCGGTCAGGACCGAATTGCAGTTCAGGGAGAAGCCGTGCAGTGCCACGCCCCGTTGGACGCGCACGCCGATGGCAGAAACCTTGCGCTCGGGCTTCCATTGCCCGTTTGCGAGTTCGGCGGGCAGCCAGACGCCGGAGCGGCCGTCGATGCGCCCGCAGTTCAGGCCGAGGTCCGTGCACACCGTGATCAGTGCTTCCTCGATGCGTCGGACATATCGCACCACGTCGATGGGCTCGGCCAGTTTCACGATCGGATATCCGACCAGCTGGCCGGGGCCGTGCCAGGTGATCTTCCCGCCGCGGTCGACGTCGATGACAGGTGTGCCGTCGACGGGACGGTCTTCGGGTTCCGTGCGTCGTCCTGCCGTGTACACCGGCGGGTGTTCGAGGAGCAGTAGCGTGTCCGGTCCGATGTCGTCTGCCCGCGCTGCCGCGAGCTCACGCTGGCGGTCCCACGCGGCGTTGTAGTCGATCAAACCGAGTTGCTCGACGGCGATCGGCAGTTTCGAGAACCGGGCGGAAACGTCAGCGCTGCTCATGGACGTAGAGATTACGCCCGACTTCGGAATCATCCGAGTGCGGCCGCCAGCGCTTCCCCGATCGTGTTGTGGCGGAAGGAGAATCCCGCCTTTTCCAAGGCCGCGGGAATGGCGCGCTGGCCACCGAGGATGCCACTCTTGGCGAATTCTCCGATCAACGCTTCAAGTGCGAACCCGGGAACGATCCAGGGAGCCGGTCGGTGGACCGCACGGGACATGGCGTCGTTGAACTGGGCGTTGGTGACAGGTGCCGGACCGGTCAGGTTGACGGGACCGGAGATTTCGGAATTCGTGAGCGCGAACTTGATCGCGTCGCACTCGTCCTCGAGTGAGATCCACGGAAAGTACTGGCGACCGTTGCCCAGTCGCCCACCGAGACCGAACGAATATAGGCGCCGAAGCCGACCGAGCATGCCGCCGTGGGGTGAAATCACGACGCCCGAGCGCAGATTGACCACGCGGGCTCCCGCCTTGCGTGCGGGCTCGGTGGCAATTTCCCAATCGCGACACGTCGTGGCGAGAAAGTCGGTGCCTGCCGGCGAATCCTCGTCGACGATCTTGTCGCCGGTGTCGCCGTAGTAGCCGACGGCGCTCGCGTTGGCGAGTACGGGAACCTTCTGACTTGCGACAGCTTCGGCCAGGACATCGGTCGCGACGATGCGGCTGTCACGGATCGCCTGCTTGTAGGAACCCGACCACCGTTTGTCGCCGATGCCGACGCCGCAGAGGTTCACGACGGCGTCAGCGCCCTGTAGGACGGAGAGGTCCAGACGGTCCTGGTCCGGGTCCCAACGCGATTCGTCGGGTCCAGCGGTCGAGCGTCGCACGAGACGTACGACGTCGTGGTTGTCGGAACGCAACGATGACACCAAGGCCGTTCCGATCAAACCGGACGAGCCGGCGATGACTACTCGCATTCGGAAAGCCTCCTTCGATTCAGCCTGCTTCGATATCCGACCGTGTATATCCGACCGTACTGAAAAAGCCGGGGCGCCACCTCCTGATGGAGATGACGCCCCGGCCGGCCGAGCAGTTGCTTACAGGCCCAGATCAGCTTCGAACGAGGCTTCTTCCAACCGCTGCTTCACAGTGGTGAGGAATCGGCCGGCGTCGGCGCCGTCGACCAGACGGTGATCGTAGGTCAGCGGCAAGTAGATCATCGAGCGAACGCCGATGGACTCGTTGCCGTTCTCGTCGGTGACCACCATCGGGCGCTTGACGATCGCGCCGGTTCCGAGCATGGCCGCCTGCGGCGGTACCAGGATCGGGGTGTCGAACAGCGCGCCCTGGCTGCCGATGTTGGTGATGGTGAAGGTTCCACCCGAGAGCTCGTCCGGCTTCAGGCCACCCGAGCGTGCACGCTTCGCGATGTCGGCGATGGCGCGAGCCAAACCGGCAAGGCCGAGATCGCCGGCGTTGTGGATGACGGGGGAGAGCAAGCCCTGATCGGTGTCCACTGCGATGCCGAGGTGCTCAGCGTCGTAGTAGGTGATCTGCTTGGCAGCCTCGTCGTAGCTGGCGTTGATGTTCGGGTGCGACTTCAGCGCCTCGACGACTGCCTTGGCGAAGAACGGAAGGAACGTCAGGTTGACGCCTTCGCGCTCGATGAAGCCGGCCTTGGCGCGGGTCCGCAGGGCGACGATCTTGGTGACGTCCACCTCGAAGGTCTGCGTGAGCTGAGCGGTGTTCTGCAGCGACTCACGCGTCTTGGTGGCCGTGATCTGCCGAATACGGTTGGCCTTCTGCGTGGTTCCGCGCAGGTGTGCCAGTTCCGGTCGGACGCCTGCGGCTGCGGTGGCGGCCGGTGCGGCCGCGGGTGCTGCAGCAGGAGCAGCGGCGGCGGGAGCCTTCTTGGCCTCCGCAGCGGCGAGCACATCCTGCTTGCGGATGCGGCCGCCGACGCCGGTGCCGGTGACGGTCGCGAGGTCGACGCCGTTGTCCGTGGCGAGCTTGCGCACGAGCGGGGTGACGTACGGGCTGCTGTCGCCGGAAGCTGCGGGTGCGGCCGCCGGTGCGGGAGCTGCAGCAGGCTTCGGAGCGGGTGCGGCCGGTGCGGCAGCAGGCTTGGGTGCCTCAGCCTTCGGTGCTTCAGCCTTGGGTGCCGGCGGAGCGGCCGGTGCTGCGGGAGCGGCCTTGGGTGCCGGAGCCGCGGCGGGTGCGCCGGATCCGACGACGGCCAGCTGGCCACCGATCTCGACGGTGTCGTCTTCCTGCGCATTGATCTCGAGCAGGATTCCGGCGACGGGGGACGGGATTTCGGTGTCGACCTTGTCGGTCGAGACTTCGAGCAGCGCCTCGTCGACGGCAACCTCGTCGCCGACGGCCTTGAGCCAGCGGGTGACGGTGCCTTCGGTGACGGACTCGCCGAGGGCGGGCATCGTCACGGCGGTGCCTTCAGCGGAACCGCCGGAAGCAGCGGGTGCCTCGGCGGCGGGAGCTTCTTCGGCGGGAGCTTCGGCAGCCGGGGCTTCCTCGGCGGGAGCTTCCTCTGCGGCGGGGGCGGGTGCCTCTGCCTCGGGTGCTGCGGCTTCGCCGGCTTCACCGATCTGGGCGAGCTCGCCACCGATTTCCACGGTGTCGTCTTCCTGCGCGACGATCTTGGTCAGGACGCCGGCGACGGGAGACGGAATCTCGGTGTCGACCTTGTCCGTGGAGACTTCGAGCAAGGGTTCGTCGACTTCGACCGTGTCTCCTTCCTGCTTGAGCCACCGTGTGACAGTTCCCTCGGTGACGCTCTCACCTAGGGCTGGCATCTGGACGGAGAAGGCCATGTCTTTTGACTCCTCGACAGTTGTGTTCGGGTTGTTGAATTTTGTCGACTTGTGGTCGTAATGCATTGTGCTCGAGTGGCGCGCGACGTGCGGCTACTTGTAGCTATTTTGCCGATGTCGACGCGCGGGCGCGGCGTCACCGTCGTTCATCTTTCCATTGATACGCCGGGCGTGTCCGATGAGGGGGATGCCGTCCGTTTCGGGTGTGTCGGCTACTGGCGAGTAGGTATGCGTTGGGGGTGCGGCTGTAACGTCGTAAGCGGACCAAACGGTATGTCGTGCGCAGGCACAACGGACATCGCCTGGCAAACTTGACATATCGCCGGGGTGCATCCGCGGCGTCGGTACCGAGGAGGGTACGACCGTGGGACTGTTCGATCGTTTCAAGCGTCCGCCGAGTGCGGCTCAGGCCGCAGCGCAGAGTGATGCGGATCATCTGGCGAATTGGGCGCACTCGCACGAAGGCGTCGAGGCATATGTGGAACCGCAGACGACGGTGACCGAGGTGACCGTTGTCCTCGTCGCGAAGGACGGGGAGTGGACTCGTCGTCGTGTCGGCGGCGAACGTGGTGCCCGCAAATTGGGACAAGACCTGAAGATCCCCGTCTATGACGTCCGAAAAACGGGATATCCGCAGCGTATGCGCGATCACGACGAGCGTAAGCGAATCGAACGCAAGCGGGCCCGAGAGCAGGAATTGCGCGACGGCGCCTGAACTGCTGTGCGCCTTTATTAACCGCGGGGGGTTAATAAAGGCGCACAGCAAGTGGTCAGCCGTTGACCGCGATGTCCTCCAGGACCGAGATCATCGTGCGAACCGGAACGCCGGTGCCGCCCTTGCCGGTGTAACCCCACGGCCCTGACGTGTTGTACGCGGGACCTGCGACGTCGATGTGCGCCCACTGGACACCCTCGGGAACGAATTCCTTGAGGTAGTGAGCGGCGACCAGCATGCCGCCCCAGCGGTGCGGGGTGACATTGGCCATGTCGGCGACCTTGGAGTCGAGATCTCCGCGCAGTTCCTCGGGCAGCGGCATGGCCCAACCGTTCTCGCCGACGCTCTGCGAGATGGAGGCGACGCGGTCACGGAACTCGTCCGTGCCCATGACGCCGGGGGTGCGGTTGCCGAGCGCCACCATCTGCGCACCGGTGAGGGTTGCGGTGTCGATCATGTAGTCGGGGTTGTCCTCACCCGCGCGAACCATCGCGTCGGCCAGGATCAAACGGCCCTCGGCGTCGGTGTTGACGACCTCGATGGTGATTCCGCCGTACTGGGTCAGCACGTCGCCGGGACGCTGCGCGGTTGCGGACGGCATGTTCTCGGCCATCGGGACGTATGCGACGACGTTGACGGGCAGACCGAGCTTGGCGGCGAGCACGACGGTGGAGATGACGGCTGCGGCGCCGCCCATGTCCGAGGTCATGTTCTCCATCCCGGCGGCAGGCTTGATGGAGATTCCGCCGGTGTCGAAGGTGATGCCCTTGCCCACCAGTGCGACCTTGCGGGCTCCACGCTTCTTCGACGCGTATTCGAGGCGGACGAGACGCGGCTGGCGTGACGAGCCCTTGCCGACGCCGATGATTCCGCCGTAGCCACCCTTCTCGAGTGCCTTCTCGTCGAGCACCTGGACGGTGAGCCCGGCCTCGACGCCCAGTGCCTTGGCGCGCGCGGCGAACTCGGCGGGGTAGAGGTGGCTCGGGGGAGTGTTGACGAACTCGCGTGCGGTGGCGACAGCCTCGGCGATCGCTGCCGACCGTGCCAGCGTTGCCTTGGTCTCCTTGGTGCGCGGCGAGGGCACCAGAAGTTCGACGCGGGCCAGTGGCTGCGAATCAGGACCGGGAGCCGTCATGGACGACTTGAATTCGGTGAAGCTGTACGCGCCCAACGCAAATCCCTCGGCGGCTGCGCCGAGATCGAGGATCGAGAGCGTGGTTGCGACGGTGTCGATGCCGGACAGCGAGCGGGCTGCAGCGCCCGCGGACTTGCGGATCTGCTCACTGTCGAGCTTGTCGGCGGAGCCGAGTCCGACGGCGAGGACGCTGGTGACCGACAGCGCGCTCGGTGCCGGGACGCGGGTGAGCTGCTCGGGCTTGCCGGTGGCGCCGACGGCGATGAGGCTGTCGAGGATCTCGGCGAGCACGTCTTCGGCGACGATGCCTTCGCTGAGTGCGATCTCGGGGCCGTCCGGACCCGACGTCAGACCGACGACCAATATCTCTGCGCGCTTGGCGACTGTGCCGGCGAGAACGAGGTCGGGTCCCAACGATCGGGCTGTGCGAGTGCTCAAGGTGTCTCCTGTGAGGTGAGTGTGCGATGCGTCCGGTTCTGGCGGATGCCTGAGTCGATGTTAGGCCCTTTGCCGTTTGCGGACGGGGCGATCGTCGCGGCCGGGTGAGCTCTCGCTGCGGACATGTTTCGATCGGCGAAGTCCGATAGGTTGTGGGCCATGACCGACGAACAACTGTTGCAGGGCCCGATCCACCCCGTCCACGTCGAACTCGGCGCGACGTTCGCGCCGTTCGGGGGATGGCAGATGCCGGTTTCGTACGCCGGCGTCGTGGCCGAACACACCTCTGTGCGTGAGAATGTCGGACTCTTCGACGTCAGTCACCTCGGCAAGGCCGTCGTGCGTGGCGCGGGCGCCGCAGAATTCGTGAACTCCGCACTGACCAACGATCTGAACAAGATCGGGCCGGGTAAGGCTCAGTACACGTTGTGCTGCAACGAGTCCGGTGGTGTCATCGACGACCTCATCGCGTACTACGTCAGCGACGACGAGATCTTCCTCGTCCCGAACGCGGCCAATACCGCGGACGTCGTTGCGGCTCTGGTCGCCCTCGCACCGGACGGAATCACCGTCGAGGATCAGCATCGTGCCTACGGTGTGCTGGCTGTGCAGGGTCCGAAATCGGTGGCGGTTCTGACGGCGCTGGGACTTCCCACCGAGATCGAGTACATGGCGTACGAAGATGCGGAATGGAACGGCGTGCCTGTTCGTGTGTGCCGCAGCGGTTACACCGGTGAGGTCGGCTACGAACTCCTGCCGCGGTGGGAGGACAGCGAGCCGTTGTTCCGTGCGCTTCTCGAGGCAGTGCGCGCCGAGGGTGGGCAGGCCGCCGGACTCGGCGCTCGTGACACTCTTCGTACCGAGATGGGTTATCCGCTGCACGGGCATGAGCTTTCGCTCGAGATTTCTCCGCTCGAAGCGCGCTGCGGATGGGCGATCGGTTGGAAGAAGCCGACATTCTGGGGCAAAGAGACCTTGACCGACGAGAAGGCTGCCGGCCCGGCTCGCAAACTCTGGGGGATCAAGGCTCTCGATCGCGGCGTGCTTCGTGCCGGCCTCGGTGTTCTGCGTGACGGCGAGGCAATCGGCGAGACCACCTCGGGGACGTTTTCGCCTTCGCTCAAAGTGGGAATTGCGTTGGCGCTCCTCGATTCCGGTGCCAATGTCTCGGCCGGCGACGAGATCGAAGTCGACGTCCGTGGTCGTGCTCTTCGGTGCGTCGTGGTGTCTCCTCCGTTCGTGGAGACCAACACCAAGTAGAGAGCTTTTTCACGTTCGATAGGATTGCGCCCATGACAGGTGCCGCCGATTTCGTTCGTGTTCAGAGCTCGTCCCCGAAGTCCGACGCCGAGCGCCGTGACATTTTGGCGGCGCCCGGCTTCGGGCGGCACTTCACCGACCACATGGTCTCGATCGACTACACCGCGGGCAAGGGCTGGCACGACGCCCAGGTGTTGCCGTACGGAAACATCGAGCTCGATCCGGCCGCAATGGTTTTGCACTACGGACAGGCCATATTCGAGGGCCTCAAGGCATACCGTCAGCCGGGTGGCGAGATCAGCTCGTTCCGCGTCGAGGCCAACGCCGAGCGTTTCGCAGCATCTGCGCGCCGTCTGGCCATGCCGGAGCTCCCGTCGCAGATGTTCATCGATTCCATCACCGAACTGATCGACGTCGATCTCGACTGGGTTCCCGCAGCCGGTGGCGAGGACGCGCTCTACCTCCGTCCGTTCATGTTCTCCACCGAAGCCGGACTCGGTGTCCGTCCCGCCGACGAGTACCGCTACCTGCTGATCGCCTCGCCCGCCGGTGCGTACTTCCCGCGCGGCGTCAAGCCGGTCAGTGTGTGGCTGTCCACCGAATACGTTCGCGCGGCCCCCGGCGGTACCGGCGCGGCCAAGTTCGCCGGCAACTACGCCGCTTCGCTCCTCGCCCAGGCGCAAGCCGCCGACGAGGGTTGCGACCAGGTGGTCTGGCTCGACGCCATCGAGCGCACGTACGTCGAGGAAATGGGTGGAATGAACCTGTTCTTCGTCTTCGGCTCCGGCCCCGACGCTCGCCTCGTGACGCCGTCGCTGTCCGGTTCGTTGCTGCCAGGCATCACGCGCAACTCGCTGCTCGCCCTTGCCGCCGATTCCGGTTTCGCTGTCGAGGAGCGCAAGATCAGCACCGACGAATGGCGCACCAAGTGCAAGAGCGGTGAAATCACCGAGGTCTTCGCTTGCGGCACAGCAGCAGTCATCACCCCCGTCGGACGCGTCAAGTCCGCCGAGGGCGAGTTCACCATCGCCGACGGCGAGCCGGGTGAAGTGACGATGGCACTGCGCGACACCCTCACGGGCATTCAGCGCGGCACCTTCGCCGACACCCACGGCTGGATGACCAAGCTTCACTGATCGCTGGTTCGTTCCGCGAGCAACCGCTCGCGGAAGAACTGCAGAATCTCGTCTCGAGCGACGGTGGTGGGCGATCCCGCCTCGTCGACGAGATGAGCCGTCACCACGCTGTGTGGATTGGCAATGACGTGTTCGAAGAACGGTGACGTTGTCGCGTTGGCCGCTTCGTCGGGCAGTACCTTTCCGACGAAGCGCTCGCCCATGGCCTTCGAGTAGGCCGCGAATCGCTGTGCGCGGCAGAACGGGTCACCTTGAAACCGGTATGCGAGCACCGTGAGGTCTTCGGCCTCGAGTCTCGAGCGCACGGCTTCGAGTTCTTCGGGCCCGCTGTCGGTTTCGTCCGGTCGGTCGAGCGGTAACGACGGTTGGGCGAGAACCGGCGCGATGACCGAGGGTTCGAGCATCATCGACAACGCGAAGTTTCCGGTGAAGCACATCCCGATCACGCCAACGCCAGGACCGCCGCACTCCTCGTGTGCCGAAGCGGCGAGTGCGCGCAGCCAACGGACCGCCGGACTCGGTTCGTCGACAGCGAGGGCGCGGAACTCCGCACTGACGCAGGCTCTCTTGAACACCGTCAGCCCCTCGTCCACTGTGGGGACCGCTCCGGCGCGCCCGAACAGTGACGGAACGAAGACAGTGAAACCGGCGTCGCGCACCCAGCGGGCAAATCGCGCTACATGCGGGCTGATGCCCGGCATCTCCGGCATGACGATAACTGCGGGACCGGCGCCGGCCACGTACACGGACTTCGCCACTGCGTCGATGGTGATCGTTCGACGGTCGAAGTCTTCGAGCGGATCGTCTTCGGTCATGCTCCGGTTCGGCACGGTGAGCCCTCTCAGTAGTCGAAACAATTCCTCTGCACAGTCTTTCGGCGGCGGGATCAACTACAGAAGAGGGCGGTTCGCCACGTTTTCGGGCTGGCTCGCCACACGCCTTATCCGGTGCCGCCGTTGCGGAATCGCTTTCGGTAGTCGGCCGGGCTGATGCCGACGCGGTCGGTGAACAGGCGACGGAAGGTTCCAGGATCCTGATAGCCGATGTGCCCCAGGATCTTTCCGAGAGACCAGTCGGTCGATTCCAACAACCGTTTCGCTTTTCGGATCCGTGCACGCTGCAGATAACTGCGCGGCGATTCCCCGGTCTCGTCCTTGAACTTCCGAAGCATGGTTCGGGTGCTGAGGTGAAATGCATCCGACAGCAGATCCAAGTCGTAAGCCTCCGCCATCCGTTCGACCAACCAACTTCCGACGTCGTCGGCGAACTGTGTGTGTTTGACGGGCAGTATCGAGTCGACGATGTACGGAGATTGACTGGTTCGGTTTTCCGGCGCCAGAGTAATTCTCGCAGTCGTTCGCGCAATCTTGTCGCCGAGATGCTCGCGCACGAGTGCTGTTGCGAGGTCGAGTGCGGCAGTGAACGCCGCAGTGGTGGTGACGCCGTCGTCCTGGACGATCAATGAGTCGGTTCGAACCATCGCACCGGGGTAACGACTTGCGAGGTCCGCACCGTACAGCCACGACGTCGTACATCGGCGTCCGTCGAGCAGTCCCGCCTCGCCCAGCAGATACGCGCCGACGCAGACCGACGACACCCGAACGCCGCGCGCCTCGCACGCACGGATGAACTCGATTTCTCTGTCCCACAGCGACAAACGCGTCGCAGGGTCTTCGGACGGCACGAGGTCGAACCCCGGCACAACCAGGTGATCGATGTCGTGATGCCCCTCCTGCACGCCGAGCGAAAATCCACCTGCCGCAACGACGGGCGTGCCGGACGCTGCGATGACCGATACCTCGAAGGGGTCAGCGGACGCTCCATCAGCGACCCGATTCGCGATCAGGAGAAGGTCGGTGAAAACGAAGATCTCGGCCGCGAGGCAACCTTCGTACGCAAGGACACCTACTCGCACGACGTCGGATCACAGTCCGAGAGTGAGGCCGACGGCCGTCAGCGTCACAGTGAGTTCGAGCGCGAATCCGAGAACGTCTCCGTTGAGTCCGCCGAATCTACGGACGCAGTGACGCACGCACAGCACACTGATCACCAGCGCCGACGCGGTCACGAGAGGGCCAAGCCACCACCGGTCGGTGGCAAAGGCGGAAGTGGCGATCAGCGGAACCGACCATACGATTGCGGCCCAGAGCGGTTGTGAATCGGCGACGAGCGCACCGAATCCGCTCGGGCCAGACGCGAGAATACCTCGGCGGCAGGCAAAAACGACGGCCACACGACCCGCAGCGACAGATACGAGAACGGCGATCCACTGCGTGGGGGAGTCGGCAACCGCGAGGACGCCGAGGGAGACCGATTGCAGCCCAAGGAAGATCAACAGTGCCGCGACCCCGAACGGTCCGGCACCGCCGCTGTGCATGACCTCGCGGGCGCGCTCCGGTGGACCGTAACAACCCAGTCCGTCGACGGAGTCTGCCAGTCCGTCCACGTGCATCCCGCGTGTCCCGAGAGCGAGCGCACCGACCGTCAGCAAGCCTGCGAGATAGGGATTCAGGCCGATACTGGTTGTCCCCCAAAGCAGAAACGTCGCGGCAATGCCGAGTGCGATCCCGGTGAGCGG
This sequence comes from Rhodococcus sp. MS13, assembly GCF_013277835.1. NCBI lineage: Bacteria > Bacillati > Actinomycetota > Actinomycetes > Mycobacteriales > Nocardiaceae > Rhodococcus > Rhodococcus sp. MS13. The sequence goes on along the minus strand of NZ_VBTL01000001.1, from coordinate 213,115 downwards.
AGCTGCCGCGATGGCGCGACGACCGGCAGTTCGGTCGATGTCGGAGGGACCACGAACCGGAAGGACCGTCAGCCACGAGAAGGCCAGAGGCACTCCGGACAGCGGGCCCGCCATGCTCACTCCGCCGTATCGGTCTTGGTCAGGTCGATCGACTCGGGTTCGTCGGCAGGTGCGCTGCCCTGAGTGCTGACACCGGCTTCGGAGAATGTCGCCATCTTGCCCAGGATTGCCACTGCGCCCTGAAGAATCGGGAGCGCTGTGACTGCACCTGAACCTTCACCGAGACGCATGTCGAACTCGACGATCGGGTCGAGACCCATGCGTGTCAACGCGATGGTGTGCGCGGGTTCGGTGGAGCGGTGTCCGGCGACCCACCATTCACGTGCGCCGAAAGCCAGTTCGTCGGCAACCATGGCGGCTGCGGTGACCACTACGCCGTCGAGGATCACCGGCGTACGACGCGAAGCTGCCTGGGCCAGAAAGCCGGCCATCGCGGCGAGGTCGGCACCCGAAGACGTGCGCAGCAGCGCGACTGTGTCGCGAACGTGCGGACGGGCGCGACGGAGAGCGTCGCGAATCGCTGCGGTCTTGCGGATCCACCCGGCGTCGTCGATACCGGTACCTCGACCCACGACTGCGACGGGTTCACTGTCCGTCAGTGCTGCGATGAGTACGGTTGCGGGCGTCGTGTTGCCGATGCCCATGTCGCCGGCGATGAGAAGATCTGCGCCCCCGTCGATTTCCTCGTCCGCGATCGCTCGGCCGGCGGCGATGGCCTGAAGGGTTTCCTCGTTCGACATGGCGTCTTCGCGGTCGATGGACCCGGAAGACCTGCGCACCTTGTGGTTCGAGACGGACGGATCGGTATCGCCGTCCACTGCGATGTCGACGACGCGTACCGTGGCGCCGGCAACTTCGGCGAGGACGTTGACTGCCGCGCCGCCCCCGAGGAAGTTGGCGACCATCTGTGCGGTCACTTCCGGCGGATAGGCGGAGACGCCGTTGCGGGCGATTCCGTGATCACCCGCGAAGACGACGACGCGAGGCCGAGCGAAAGCGTGTGGGGGACAAACTCCTTGGCAAGCTGATGCCCAACCGGCGAGAGCCTCCAGTCGGCCCAGCGAACCTGCCGGCTTGGTCAGATCGCGCTGACGCGCGTCGGCCTGCGCACGCACCTCGCGGTCGGGCGGCGTGACGGGTTCGAAGTCGGCGCTACTGACTGGCGCGACGTCAGGGTTGGCATCTGGATTCGCCCCTGAAATGGCCCCTGGATTGGCCTCGGTACTCACATCGTGCCTTCCGGTTGTGCAGCAGTATCTTTCAAGATGAGCGGTAACCCTGCAACCACTAGTACGACACGATCGCACACCGCGGCGATACGAGCGTTGAGAGTGCCGATCTCGTCGCGGAACAATCGTCCCGACCGTGTCTCGGGGATGACGGCCAAACCCACTTCGGGGCTGACCAGCACCAGGTGTCCGCGATAGTTCTCGACACTGGCGACCAGGCTGTCCGCAGCGGGAGTGACGGTGCCGCGCGGAGCGTCCCAGGCGCCTTGCCGATCGAGTTCAGTGGTCAGCCACGTTCCCAGATCGTCGACCAACGTCGCTGTGTGTGAATCGCTTTCGAGCTGCGCCGCGAGGTCCCCCGCAGCTGCGGTTTCGACAGTCGACCAATGAGAAGGCCGTCTGTTGCGGTGCTGGTCGATCCGGCTTTCCCAGTCTGCGTCGGTGACATCACGTCTGGCTGTCGCCAGGTACCGGATCGGTGCCGAACTTTCGGGTAAGTGGCCTGCACAAACCAAATCCTCGGCGTGCGCGGACTTACCAGACCGCGCGCCGCCGAGGACCAAAGTTCTATACGTGTTCGTCACGCTCAGATTGCGTCGCCCGGCCCCACACGAGGCTTCGGTGCGCGCAGCTTACGGATCTGCGACGCGCGAACGAACGCGTACCAGCCGAGCTTGAATCCGCCGTCGGTGCTGTCGGGGAAGCGCTCGGCGACGCGGTTGTTGATCATGCGACCGAGCCAGATGCCTTCACCGACCATGAAGAGCATCATCACGAGCATTGCCAGCGTGACGATCTGCTGGAGCGCGGGCGTGACGAACATCGTCATGATGAGGATCAATGCGAGCGGCATGAACAGCCCGACGAGGTTGCGGCGGGCGTCGATGAAATCACGGACGTAGGCGCGAACCGGTCCCTTGTCGCGGGGGAGCAGGTACTTGTCCTCGCCGGCGAGCATGCGGGCGCGGCGGTCTGCCGACGATGCGCGACGCTCGGCGGCTTCGGCCTTGCGGTCCTCCTTGGAGCCGCGGGTCGCCTTACGGCGGGCGCGGGCTTCCTTCGCGGTCAGCGGGGCAGGGGCAACGGGGCCACGCCTCTTCGCCTCGGCGTCACGACGCTTGGGTGTGGGGCGGCCCTTGCCCACCTGCTCGATGGGCGCCTCTTCGGAGGCCGAGGATGCCTCAGTGCCCTCGACGTCACGTTTGTCGGAGTTGTCTGAGTCACCGCGGCGTAGCAATTTCACACCTCCAGGCTATTGGATAAGTGCACGGTCTGGGAAACCGACCTCGGTCTTTCTGAAAAACCCGATCGCCCGAGGCACTGAAACGCGCGAGATCGTGAAACATCGGGGTCATTCGGGACTCTTAGACTTCCGCTATGCGGGTAATAGTTGCTCCAGATTCGTTTGGTGAGACGTTGACTGCCGTCGAGGCGGCTGAGTCCATTTCTGCCGGTTGGCGACGTGGCCGACCCGAAGACGACGTCGTCACCGCGCCACAATCCGACGGTGGGCCGGGTTTCGTCGACGTCTTGGCCACGGCTGGGGGCGACCTCCGGACCGCACGGGTTCCTGGGCCACTGACCGCGGGCGTCGACGCCGCGTGGCTGTTGGATTCGGACACGGCGTACCTCGAGTCCGCCGAGGCTGTCGGGCTCGGTCTGCTCGGAGGTCCGCCGACACGGGACGGCGCACTCGCCGCGCACAGTCGCGGTGTCGGAGAACTGATCGCTGTCGCGCTCGAGGCAGGCGTGAAGACGATTGTCGTCGGACTCGGTGGGAGTTGCTGCACCGACGGGGGACGTGGGCTGGTGGAGGCGCTGGGCGGCTTGGAGGCTGCAAGGGCGGCTACGGCGGGCATTGCGTTGGTCGCGGCCACCGACGTCGAACACGTACTTCTCGGCGAGCACGGTGCGGCCGCGGTGTTCGGCCCGCAAAAGGGCGCCGACGCCGATGCCGTCGCTGTCCTCGAAGCGAGAAACGCGAGATGGGCCGAACAGTTGGAGTCCGCCACCGGAAAACGAGTGTCGGATTTTCCGGGTGCCGGCGCCGCGGGTGGTATCGGTGCTGCGCTGTTCGCCCTCGGTGCACAGCGGAGATCCGGGGCCGACGTCGTTGCCGATCGCACCGGCCAGGCGGCGCTATTGGTTTCCGCTGACCTGGTGATCACGGGTGAAGGCAAGTTCGACCACCAATCTCTGCGCGGCAAACTCGTCACGACGCTTGCTTCGGCCGGGGCGGCGCACGGAGTTCCGACGCTCGTCTTTGCCGGTCAGGTCACGCTCGACGCGGCGGACTTTGCGTCGACCTCGATAGTCGCGACGAAATCGGTGACGGAGTTCGCCGGGTCGGTGGAACGTGCGATGGAGGAAGCGTCGGCGTGTCTCGAGGGACTCGCCGAACACACGGCACGGGAGTGGAACATCTGGCGCGGCGCCCGGAGCTGAGGATCCACAAGCGTCGACGCGCCGTTGCCGTGTCGGGAAGACCGGATAGGATGAAGACGAATCGCACCCGGTAAGGACTGGCGGGAATAAGTCGGCAGCGGCGTACCGTTGAAGCGTTCACGGGTTGGTACGAACATTAGGGAGAGCCCATGACTGTGCAGAACGAGACCGCCACCCACGGCGTCAAGATGACCGAGGCCGCATCCGCCAAGGCGAAGGCACTCTTCGATCAGGAGGGTCGCGACGACCTCGCGCTGCGTATCGCAGTGCAGCCCGGCGGCTGTGCCGGACTGAAGTACCAGCTGTTCTTCGACGACCGCACGCTCGACGGTGACCTCACTGTCGACTTCAACGGCGTCAACCTGGTTGTCGACCGGATGAGCGCGCCGTACGTCGAAGGTGCGTCCATCGACTTCCTCGACACCATCGAGCAGCAGGGCTTCTCGATCGACAACCCCAATGCAACAGGCTCCTGCGCCTGCGGTGACTCGTTCAACTGAGTCTGTCGATCACAACTCAATTCACAAACAACTGACGCGGAACCGACATTCGGTTTCGCGTCAGTTGTTTGTGGTGACTCGCCTGCAGACGGTTCCGATCTCACGGCTCGGGCGCCGATACCGGCGCTACGGGCGGTAACGTGAACTTTTGCTCCACTTTCATTCTTGTACTCACTTCGCTGAAAGGCCACGATCCGTGACTATTGCGGTAACCGGTTCCATCGCCACCGACCACTTGATGCGCTTCCCCGGCCGCTTCGCCGATCAGCTCCTCGCCGATCAGCTCGCCCACGTTTCGCTGAGTTTCCTGGTGGACGATCTCGTGATTCGCCGCGGTGGTGTCGGCGGCAACATCGCTTACGCCATGGGCGTGCTCGGTGGGTCCCCGCTACTCGTCGGCGCAGTCGGTGCCGACTTCGCCGAGTACCGCACGTGGCTCGAGGACAACGGCGTCGACTGCAGCGCGGTCCGTATCTCGGACAAGGCACATACGGCGCGTTTCGTGTGCACCACCGACGAGGACATGGCGCAGATCGCGTCGTTCTACCCCGGTGCGATGAGCGAGGCCCGCGAGATCGAACTCGCGGCAGTGGCCAAGACTGCGGGCGCAGTCGAGCTGGTGCTGATCGGCGCCAACGACCCCGAGGCCATGGTTCGCCATACCGACGAATGCCGTCTGCTCGGAATCCCGTTCGCAGCGGATCCGTCGCAGCAGCTTGCTCGCCTGTCCGGTGACGAGGCCAAGGCGCTCATCCACGGTGCGAAGTACTTGTTCACCAACGAGTACGAGTGGGGTCTGCTTCAGCAGAAGACTGGTCTGAGCGAGGAAGAGATCCGCGCGCAGGTCGGCATCCGTGTCACCACCCTCGGCTCAAAGGGTGTGGAAATTGTTGACGCCGAAGGTAATTGGGTGCGCGTCGACGTAGTGCCCGAGACCGGCAAGGTGGATCCGACGGGCGTTGGCGACGGCTTCCGTGCCGGGTTCCTGCTCGCACACGGCGCTGGCCTGAGCTTCGAGCGCGCCGCACAGCTGGGATCTTTGGTCGCTGTGCTGATCCTCGAGACCGTGGGAACGCAGGAGTGGGTGTTCAATCGCGACGAGGCCCTCAAGCGCCTTACCGACGCATACGGCAGTGCGGCTGCGGACGAGATCGCGACGATCCTGCCGAAGTAGGGCTCCGCCCCGTGAGTGGTTGAGGAGTCCGGAGACTCCCTGACCACTCACGGGGCCGAAGGCCTAGATGTTGACCGGGTACACCGGTTCCTGGATCTGCGGCACGATGCGCTTCTCCACGAAGATCCCGTGCCAGACCATGAACGTCAGCACGGTCCACAGGCGTCGGCTGTGGTCGGACACGCCCTCGCGGTGATCGTTGAGCATCTTCACGACGGCCTGCTTGTCGAAGATGTGGTCGGTACCCGACTCCTCGATCTGCAGATGTGCCCAGTCGAAGAGTTCGGTGCCGCGCAGCCAATGGCGCAGGGGAACCGGGAATCCGAGCTTCGCACGGTGCAGAACATGGTGCGGCACAATGCCTTCCAGGGCCTGACGCAGTGCATACTTGGTTGTGTCTTTCGTGATCTTCTGATCGAGCGGCACGCGTGACGCTACGTCGAAGACCTCGGGATCGAGGAACGGCACACGCAGTTCCAGCGAGTTGGCCATCGTCATCTTGTCGGCCTTGACGAGGATGTCGCCGCGCAGCCAGGTGAACAGGTCGAGATGCTGCATCCGGGCAACCGGATCCCAGTCCCGTGACTGCGCGTAGATCGGCGCGGTGACGTCCTGGTGAGTCCACTCGGGGCGGAAATCGCGCAGGACGGCGCGGAGTTGAGCGTCGTTGAAGCTACGAGCATTGCCGTAGTAGCGCTCCTCGAGGGTCAACGAACCGCGATTGAGCAGACTCTTGCCGCGAGTACCGTCCGGGATGCGTTCGGACAACTTGCCCGCAGCCCGACGCAATCCCTTGGGGAGGTACTCGAAAGGCTTGAGCGACAACGGCTCACGGTAAATCGTGTAACCGCCGAACAGCTCGTCGGCACCCTCGCCGGACAGCACGACCTTGACGTGCTTGCGGGCTTCCTTGGCGATGAACCACAGCGGAATCAATGCCGGATCGGCTACCGGGTCGTCGAGGTACCAGACGATCTCGGGAATGGCAGCGGCGAACTCGGCGGGGGAGACCACCTTGACGACGTGCTTCGCGCCGATCGCCGCGGCAGATTCTGCAGCGACGTCGACCTCGGAATAGCCCTCACGTTCGAAACCGGTCGTGAAGGTGATCAGGTTGGGGTTGTGGCGCATCGCCAGTGCCGCGATCGCCGTGGAGTCGATACCGCCGGACAGGAACGAACCGACGGTGACGTCGGCGCGCATGTGTTTGGCGACCGAATCCTCGAGTGCCTCGGCGATTTCCTGGTAGCGCGCCTTCTCGGTGCCAGGTGCAAAAGGCTTGGCCGGGAACTTCGGCGTGAAGTACCGCGTGAACGTGGGTTCCTCGCCCGGACGGACCCGAGCGAAACTGCCAGACTCCAGGCGTCGGATCTCCTTGTGCAGTGTTTCCGGCTCCGGGACGTACTGCAGAACGGTGTAGTGCTCGATGGCGCGCGGATCCAGCTCGGTACCGATGCCGATCAGATCGGTGAGTTCGAGCAGGCTCTTCTTCTCACTGCCGAACGCGGTGCCGCCGGCGCCGGTAGCAATGAACAGCGGCTTGATCCCGAACGGATCGCGTGCGATGAACAGCTCGCGTGTGTCGGTGTCCCAGATCGCGAACGCGAACATTCCGCGTAGGCGCCGGACCGCATCCTCACCCCAGTAGTGGAATGCAGCGACGATGGCCTCGGAGTCGCCCTCGGTGAAGAACTTGGCGTCGTGGTCCTTGACCAGTTCGGCGCGGATCTCCAGGTAGTTGTAGATCTCGCCGTTGAACGTGAGCGCATAACGCTCCGGGTTCTCCGGCGGGCCCCAACGCAGCGGCTGGTGGGAATGAGCGATGTCGATGATCGCCAGGCGGTTGAACCCGAAGACGAGGTGGTCGTCGTTCCACGTCCCGTGTTCGTCCGGCCCGCGGTGACGAAGGCAATGCATCGCCTGGTCGACCCGCGAGACGGCGTCCTCGCTGGTTCCGCCAGATGTCAGTAGCCCGAGCAGTCCACACACAGCGTCCGGTTCCTCGATTCAGAATTTTTGTAGAGAAGGCTCCCGGACACGAGTGTCGGGGAGAGGTCAACGAACTCTTGTCGAAAGTATGCCGCAGATCGACGTCCCTGCCGATCGCGGCGGAACGAATCGACGTGATGTGCGTCGCCGAAACGACCTGAGCCGTTCCTGAGCAGCACCTGAGAGAGCTGTGTGACGTCCGCCGCGACACGGGCGAGGACCCGAGGATGGATAGCGCCCGGCTTTGGTCTACGCTGCGTAGTAATTGGGCCTTCCCTCCGGGCATGCCCTAGTTGAATTTTGTGGCGATCAGGAAGGCGTGAACGTGGCGCAAGGTCGGATCCTTCGGCGAGCGGGGCTGGCAGTATCTCTGGGCATTGCTGCCTTGCTGCTGTCGGGTTGCTCCATCGACAACGAAGTGCTTCGTTTCGGGTGGCCTTCGGGCATCACCCCGGAGGCGACGCGCATGCGTGAGCTGTGGACGTGGTCGGTTGTAGCCGCCCTCGTCATGGGTGTGCTGGTGTGGGGGCTGGTCTTCTGGGCCGTCATCTTCCACCGCAAGAAGAAGGACTCGCCGGAATTCCCGCGTCAGACGGCATACAACGTGCCTCTCGAACTCGGTTACACGGCAGTTCCCTTCGTCATCATCGCGGTTCTCTTCTACTTCACCGTCATCGTCCAGAACCATGTTCTGGACAAGACGGACAACCCTGACGTCGTCGTAGACGTCACGGCATTCCAGTGGAACTGGAAGTTCGGCTACCGCTCCATCGAGTTCGGCGACGGCAGTGCCAAGTACAACGGCATCGACGTCGAAGCCGAAGAGGCTGCCAAGGCCGAGGGCTCCACTGTCAACGATCACGGCGAAGAAGTTCCCGGCCCGATCCACGGCAACAGCACCGAGGACCTGAGCTACCTGCACTACGACAAGATCGAGACTGTCGGCTCCAGCCAGGAGATCCCGATCCTCGTTCTGCCCACCGGCAAGCGGATCCAGTTCGAACTCGCTTCCTCGGACGTCATCCACGCTTTCTGGGTGCCTGAGTTCCTGTTCAAGCGCGACGTTCTCCCGAACCCCAAGGAGAACCACTCGGACAACATCTTCCAGATCAGTGAGATCGAGAAGGAAGGCGCGTTCGTCGGGCGTTGTGCAGAAATGTGTGGCACGTTCCACGCGATGATGAACTTCGAGGTTCGTGCGGTTTCGCCCGAGGACTTCGCCAAGTACATCGAACTGCGCAAGGGTGACGCGGAGGGCAAGGGTGGTCTGACGACCGCCGAGGCCCTGCAGGCAATCGGTCAGTCGCCGGTGGCTACGTCGACCACGCCGTTCAACACCGACCGCGAGTACCGTCAGGCAACCGTCGCCACTGCAGGCAACTGAGCCGGCCAGCCTCTTCACTGAACAAGGACAAGTGCTGATATGAAGATCGAAGCCAAGCTCTTCGAGATCCTGACGATGTTCTTCATTCTCGTCGCGATCATCTACGGAGTGTTCACCGCTCTGTCACGCACAGGTATCGAGTGGGCCGGACTGACGGCCATCGTCCTGTCTGCAGGTCTGACGCTCATCGTGGGTACCTACTTCCGCTTCGTTGCCCGTCGTCTGGACACCCGTCCCGAGGACTACGACGACGCAGAAATCTCGGATGGTGCAGGAGAACTGGGCTTCTTCAGCCCCGGTAGCTTCTGGCCGATCCTGCTTGCCGCCGCAGCTGCACTCGCGGCAGTGTCGCTGGCGTACTTCCAGCCGTGGCTCATCGCAGTCGCAGTTGTCTGTGTGCTCGCCGCAGCTGCAGGCTTGGTGTTCGAGTACTACACCGGACCCGAGAAGCACTAGTTTCACCCGCACTCCAACAGAGGCGCCGCACCCACCCGGGTACGGCGCCTCTGTTGTCGTATCTACGAGTTGCGGTACGAGGGTGCCGATTACCCAACCGCTCTTTGTCAATCGTGGAGCGAGTATTCGAGGTCGTAGCGGTGCAGACCGTCGACGATCTCTAGCTCGAGAGTGCCTGAGATGCCCTTCAGCTCGCCGGTTCCGGACCCCGGCACGATCTCGTACAGAAGCTTCTGCGTTCCGTTGATCATCTGACCGAACTGCTGCAGTGCGAACGATCCCACAGCTTCGTCGACCTGCCCGGTGACAAACTCCAAAGCGACGTAGCCCGCTTCACCGGTTGTCGGATCGCCGGCAGACAGCATGAGTCCGGTCGATGTTCCTTCGACGCCGCCGATGAACGTCTTGTCGAACTCGAAGCGCCCGACGCGTCCGGAGAGCTCAGGATCGGCGGGGCGGAGATCGATCTCGAAGGTGCCGCGTGCATGGGATGTCATGGTCCGAGTATCTCACCAGGCGGCCACGCCTCGAGGGGACTACCGAGAACGTGCAACACTCCGTAGATGATCCTCGAACATGCCGTCCTGCAGGTCGATCCGTCGCAGTCAGCGCGATTCGAGGTCGCGTTCGATGTGGCCCGAACCATCATCTCCGAGGTCCCCGGATTCATCAGGCTGCGACTCTCGCACTGCCTGGAATCGCCGGAGCGATATCTCCTGCTCGTCGAGTGGGAAGACGTGGAGTCACACACCATCGGGTTCCGTCAGTCCACGGGATACGAGAAGTGGCGAGAACTTCTCCACCACTTCTACGAGCCGTTCCCGACGGTGGAGCACTATTCAACTGTGCTCGAGGTCTAGCCAGGCGTCGTGCCCGCTGTTGTCGGCGCTCAGACGTCGAACCGGGGGAGTGGTGACCCACTGGAGGTTGTCATGCTGAATCGCTCAGAGAACGAGTGAGGCCCCGAACCGGAATCCGGTTCGGGGCCTCACTCGTCAACTGTCGTCCTTAGTGGAGTTCTCCACTCGAACCATCGGACTTGCCGTTGGTTCGGTTCTGGTAGTCCAGAAGGATCTGAAGCTGCTCGTGCTCAGCTTCGTGATGAGCGGCTTCGAGAGCCTCGCTCTCCTCGACTGGGTCAGCGGTGATGAGGCTACCGCTACCGGGCTTGCCGGCGAGGCCGAGCTTGTTCATCTTCTTCGGGACAGCAGCACCCTGGTACTCGAGCGGGATCGGGTGTCCGTGCTCGTCGACGGGGCCGAGCGGCTGGTGGATCTCGATGTACTGGCCGTTCGGCATCCGCTTGATGATGCCGGTCTCGATGCCGTGTTCGAGGACTGCACGGTCACTGCGCTGCAGGCCGATGCAGAACCGGTACGTCACGAAGTACGCGATGGGCGGAAGGATGACCATGCCGATACGGCCGATCCACGTCATTGCGTTCAGCGAGATGTGCAGGTGGTACGCGATGATGTCGTTGATGCAGGAGATCGTGAGCACCAGGTAGAACGCGATGGACATCGCACCGATAGCGGTACGGACCGGCACGTCGCGCGGGCGCTGCAGGATGTTGTGGTGAGCGTCGTCTCCGGTGAGACGCTTCTCGATCCACGGGTACGCGATCAACAGTGCGAAGACGAGGCCCATGATCAGGGCGACGGCGAACACAGCGGGGATCGTGTAGCGGCCGAACAGGTAGATCTCCCACGCCGGCCACAGTCGAGCAAGGCCGTCCGTCCACATCATGTAGATATCGGGCTGGGAACCTGCCGAGACCTGTGACGGGTTGTACGGACCGATGTTCCACACGGGGTTGATCTGGAACAGACCACCGAGCAGTGCGAGCACGCCGAAGGTCATGGCGAAGAACGCGCCACCCTTCATTGCGAAGACCGGGAGGATGCGGACGCCGACTACGTTCTGTTCCGTACGGCCGGGGCCGGGGAACTGCGTGTGCTTCTGGTACCAGACCAACGCGAGGTGGCCGGCGATCAGAGCCAGGATGATGCCCGGGAACAGCAGCACGTGAGCGACGTAGAGACGCGGGATGATGAGGTCGCCGGGGAAGTCGCCGTCGAAGATCAGCCAGTGCATCCAGGTACCGACGATCGGGATACTCATCGTGATACCACCGAAGGCGGCGCGGAGGCCGGTGCCCGAGAGCAGGTCGTCGGGGATGGTGTAACCGAAGAAGCCTTCGAACATCGCCAGGATGAGCAGCAGGCAGCCGATGACCCAGTTCGCTTCACGCGGACGACGGAATGCGCCGGTGAAGAAGATGCGAGCGAGGTGAACGATGATCGACGCCGCGAACATCAGTGCAGCCCAGTGGTGAATCTGGCGAACGAAGAGACCGCCGCGCACCTCGAAGGAGATGTTCAGGGTCGTCTCGTAGGCGCGAGACATCGTGACACCGCGAAGCGGCTGGTACGCGCCCTGGTAGACGACGTGTGCCATCGACGGATCGAAGAACAGTGTCAGGAACACACCGGAGATCAGCAGGATCACGAAGCTGTAGAGCGCGATCTCGCCGAGCATGAAGGACCAGTGCGTCGGGAAGACCTTGTTGATCTGCCGGCGCATGCCTGCGGCTAGGTGGTAGCGGGAGTCCATAGCCTCCGCTTGTCCAGCCGCTGCCGCACTGATCTTGGACGGTTTGGTTGTTGTTGTGGTCACGGTCGACGCTCCCAAAATGCCGGGCCGAGTGCTTCGATGAAGTCACCGTCGGCGACCAGGAAGCCCTCTTCGTTCACTGTAATAGGCAACTGCGGAAGTGCGCGAGCAGCGGGACCGAAGATCGGCTTGCCGTAGGTCAGTGCGTCGAACTGCGACTGGTGGCAGGGGCACAGAATACGGTTGCTCTGCTGTTCGTAGAGCGAGGTGGGGCAACCCAGGTGGGTGCAGATCTTCGAGTACGCGAAGTAATCGCCGTAGTTGAAGCTCTCCTGGCCCTTGCGCTTGGTGACACGCGCGGTGTCTTCCGTGCGGAGGCGGATGAGCATCACCGAGTTACGAATGCCGCGCAGTGCTGCGAGCAGAGCGTGCTCGTCGCCACGGTCGGACTCGCGGAACGGGAAGACCGTTTCCATCGAACCGGCATCGAGATCTTCCGGGCGAACGAGGACGATGTCCTCGGGACGGCCGGTGTCACGACGCAGGTAGATGGTCTCGCCCGGGTAGTTCGGGGTCCAGCCGGACACCCACAGGGGTGAGTCGTCGCCCTTGGCCCACGGGTTCTTGATGAGTCCGCCGAGAGGCATGACCATCATGACGCCGAGTGCGCCACCGCCGAACATCAAGCTGCGCTTGATGGCCTTGCGGCGGGGGAGGGTGGACGTATCGAGGGTGTCGCCGAGCTCGGCGACGATCGTGCGACGATCGACCTCGGTGGATCCACCGTCGTGGCGGTCCTGGATCGAGACCTCTTCGGGGATGAACTTCTTGGTGAACTGAACGGCACCGATGCCGACGCCGAGGATCGCCAGACCCATGGTCAAGCCGATCAGCGGGGTGTACAGGCTGTACTTGCCGTAGTTCTCGTCACCGGCACCTGCATACTCCCAGGGCCAGAACAGGTAGATCGCGATGAATGCGATCGCCGAAACGCCGGCGAGGCCGAACCAGAAGGCGACGTTGCGCTCGGCGCGCTTTTCCGCCCTGGTGCCCTTTACCGACCAACGATCACGGCGGTAGACGACATCGACGCCATCGAGATTGGTACCCAGCTTGACCAGGTCGTCGCGTGACATCGCGTCGAGCTCTTCATCTGTGTACTTCTTAGGCGTATCGCCGCCATGCTGGCCAGCGTCGCTCATGACCTTGCTCCGATCCACAATGCTGCACCGACGACAGCGATGATTCCGACGGCCCACATGGCGAGACCCTCAGAGGCCGGACCGAGCCCACCGAGCCCGTACCCACCGGGGTCCTTCGACTCGCCCGACGACTTGACGTAGGCGATGATGTCCTTCTTCTCCTCGATCGTCAGCTGACGATCCGAGAACTTCGGCATGTTCTGGGGGCCGGTAACCATGGCAGCGTAGATCTGCTGCTCGCTGGCCGGATCCAGGACCGGGGCGTACTTGCCCGAGGACAGTGCGCCACCGCGGCCGGTGAAGTTGTGGCACGACGCGCAGTTGAGCCGGAAGAGCTCACTGCCGCGTCCGATGTCGCCACCGCGCAGCGAGGACTGGGCGATTTCGCCGTTCTCGTCGCGGATGAGCGTCGGGCCGCCGCCGTTGGCCTGGATGAAAGCGCCGAGGGCGTCGGTCTGCGCAGCATCGAACTTGGGGTCCTTGCGTGCAGCCTGGGCCTCGTTGCGAGCTGCGGGCATACGACCAGAGGAGACCTGGAAGTACACGGCTGCTTCGCCGACGCCGATGAGGCTGGGACCGCGGTCCTGCACGCCCTGCAAGTTCGCGCCGTGGCACGTGATGCATGACGTGTCGTAGAGCTGCTTGCCTTCACGAATCAGGGCTGCTGAATCGTCGCTGGCGGTCGCAACCTGCGGAGCTGGTGTCAACGCCGAAGCGAGGAAACCTGCGCTGATCAATCCCATCATCAATACGAGCGCGCCGGTAACGCGCCGGCGGATTTTCCGCTGGCGACGCGACTTCGCGGCATTCGCTGAGTTATCGGATGCGGGAGGGGGGGATGAACTCATCTGTATCCCTTTGGTATGTCGGGACGGAACTGGACGTCAGGGGCTGCCTGGGGCGTACAGCTGATTAACGGATGAAATAAATCGTGGCAAACAGCGCGATCCACACGATGTCGACAAAGTGCCAGTAGTACGAAACAACGATCGCGGCGGTGGCCTGGGCGGGCGTGAACTTGCTGACCCGGGTACGTGCGATCAAGAAGACGAAGGCGATGAGACCGCCGATGACGTGCAGACCGTGGAAGCCGGTGGTCATGTAGAACACCGAGCCGTACACGCTGCTCGAAATCGTGGTGCCCTCGTGCACAAGGTGGTAGTACTCGTAACCCTGGCCGGAGACGAAGAACGCCCCCATGATCAAGGTGATGGTGTACCAGCGACGAAGTCCGAAGACGTCGCCACGCTCAGCCGCGAAGACACCCATCTGGCAGGTGAACGAAGATGCGATAAGCACCAAGGTCACCGGCACGGCCAGATACAGGTTCAATTCGGTTGGCTCCGGCGGCCAATTTCCGTTCGCCTGAGCTCGTGCCACGAAGTACATGGCAAAGAGCCCTGCGAAGAACATGAGCTCACTTGACAACCACACGATGGTGCCAACGCTGACCATATTCGGCCGGTTCAGCGAGTGCACGCGTTGGGTGATTGCCGATCCTGAAGTCCCTACTGCGCTCGTCACAGACAGAAGTATGACGCTTCGTCGTAAGAGACGACCACTCGGGTCCACCATCGGCGCGTCGCTCGGCTCGAGTTCGCGGGATCGGGCGGCGAACGCGCTGGTGGCGTGGTCGGAATATGCTGGCGCGATGGCAGCTACACACAAGAGTAGACCGTGGTTCCTGAGAATTTTCGGCACGAAGATTCCGACGCCGCTCGACGCGGGGCGGTCGGATCTGGTCGTCGTTGCCGAGGGCTTCGACGACGCCGAGGCGAGTTCGACCGCTCTCGAACGTGCCGGCTCCACCGAGCCGGAGTTTCGGGCGGAGTCCGAAGTGGTTCTGCGGCACCATCTCGACCTGCCGGAGGACTCGGTTGCCGATGCCGAGAACATCGTCGCTCAGGACGGATATGTGCGAGGCGCGAGTCGGCCCGAGGAGGTGACTCAGGCGGTCGAGAATTCGGTTCGCGTCGTCTTCGAGCGTGTCCAAATCCTTGACGCCCTGCATTGCTCCCAGGAGCGATCACGAATGGCCGGTCTGGCGCAGCGACTCGGTGGTTCCGTCGCCGGGTGGAACGCGCTCCAGCCCCCGATTCTTGCGGAGGCGACGCCCAAACGCGGTCGCCGAAAGACCTGAGCGGCCCTATTCGGTTTCCTTGCTACCTCACTGACTAGGCTGCGAGGGTCATCGGCAGCACAAAATGGCAGCACGAAACGACAGCACGAAACGACAGCTTGAAATCCAGCCCACATGAACGACAAGGGGACCAAGGCACTATGGCCGGCACCGACGCATCCAACGCCGTGAACGTCGATTCGAGTGCAGTGGTGCGGTCGTGGCCGATGATTCTCGGTCTGCTCACGGACGGCAGTGACCTGTCGGAAGCCGACAGTCGGTGGGCGATGGGCGAGATCATGTCGGACAATGCCACTTCCGCTCAGATCGCCGCTTTCGGCGTCGGGCTGAAGATGAAGGGCGAAACCCCCGCGGAGTTGGAAGGGCTCGCCGGCGCGATGCTCGAACACTCCCGGCGCGTGCCGGTCGATTCCGACGTCGTCGACATCGTCGGCACGGGTGGTGACCGCTCCAACACGGTCAACATCTCGACGATGGCCTCGATCGTGGTTGCCGCGTCCGGTGTGCGAGTTGTCAAGCACGGCAACCGCGCTGCTTCGTCCAAGAGTGGTGGCGCCGATGTACTCGAGGCGCTCGGCGTTCGCATCAACCTCGGCCCGGAGCAGGTTGCGAGGTGCGTCGAAGAGGTCGGCATCGGCTTTTGTTTCGCGCCGGTCTTCCATCCCGCACTGCGCTTTGCGGCGGTGCCTCGCAAGGAAATCGGCATCCCGACGGCGTTCAACGTGCTCGGTCCACTGACCAATCCGGCTCGTCCGCGTGCCGGGCTGATCGGGTGCGCATTTCCGAAGCTGATCTCGGTCGTCGCGGGAGTCCTTGCACAGCGCGGTAATTCGGCGTTGGTGGTGCGTGGAGACGACGGACTCGACGAACTGACCACATCGACGACTTCGACGGTTCACATCGTCGGCGGTGGAAGTGTGCGAACTGTCACGCTGGATCCGCGCGACCTCGGAATCGACCGCGTTCCTCTCGAAGAGTTGCGCGGAGGAGACGCCGAATTCAACGCCACCGTCGCCCGAACGCTGCTTTCCGGGCAGAAGGGGCCGGTCCGGGACGCGGTCTTGCTGAACGCGGGAGCGGCCATCGCGGCGTTCAACGGTGTCGGTGACGATCTCGAGGATGCGATCTCCGCCGGGATGACTGCGGCCGCTGCCGCGATCGACGGCGGCGCCGGCGCTGAACTGCTTCACAAGTGGGCGGCACTGACCGCCGAACTGGCCGACCAAGCCTGATCGACGAGCTACTCGCCCAGCGAGAAACCGGCCTCGACGTCTGCGCTGGAGAAGGACTGGAAGGCGATGTGTGTGGCGGTTCGGAGAACGCCGGGCACCTTGTTGATTCCTCCGGTGACCACGTCGGCGATCTGGGCGTGGTCACGTACCTTCACGATGGCGATCAAGTCGACGTCACCTGCGCACGAGTAGACCTCCGTCACTCCGGACAGGTCGGCGACGGCCTGCGCGGTTTCCGGGATCCGAGCGGACTCGGCGTGAATCATGACGATGGCGTTGATCATTTCTCTCCTCGATTTCCCGGTGGGTTGTGATGACCCGGTGGTTTCGATCGAGCTTAGGGGTGCCGCCCCGTCGTTACGTCATCGATGTTCGGATTCGGTACCGGCCCGCGCGAGTCGGCACCAGGCTTCCCACTTGCCGGCGCCGCCCGCAGGTTCGACGTAGCCGGATGTCGCCGACACGATTCGGACACCGTCCGATGCGAGCCACCGTGCGATCAGGCCCAGTTCTTCGGGTGACGCGCCGCGAAACGGTGCGTCGTCCGGTAGGACGGTTTCGGCTGCCGCGGTGATGGCGTCGACGACGGGCATCGGGTGAGTTCCACGTCTGGCGAGCCCGGCGGACGCGAGACGTCCGGAACGGATCACCGACAGCTCCCAGCCGCCGTCCCCGGTGGGACGGGCGAGAATCAGTTGTTCGATCGCCGCGACTGCTGCAAGTCGCTGAGTGCGCCGCACTGCGGTAGAGACTGCGACCGTTCGGTCACGCAGACGAGCAGCATTCTCGAACAACGCGTGTTCGGACAGCTCGTCTATTCGCGCCTGCATTTGTTGGAGGGGAGCGTCGTTGGTTCCCCGGAAGAATCCACGCACAGTCTCAGGGGCGGCCGCGTAGTCCTGCGCAGTGAGTTCCGGTGCCCAGGAGGCGGGACACGCCCCCAGTTCGCGAGCGGGGCAGTCAGGGCCGTGAACGGCGCCGCGCCCGAGACGTTTGGTGCACGTGCGTAGGCGGCTGAACTCTGCGACGGTGTCGGCGACTTCGACTGCGTCGCCGCGAGAGGTGAACGGGCCGATCGAATCGGCCGTAGGCGTGCGAACCACGGACAGTCTGGGAAACGCCTCGTCGGTGAGAGTGATCCACCATCCTCTTTTGGGGAATTTGGAGCGACGGTTGTACGGGGGTGCATGCGCGCTCAGTAGTCGTAGTTCACGCACTCCTGCCTCGAGCGCATGGGCGCACTCGACGTGGTCCACACGGGTGGCGAGCGCGACCATTTCCTTCATCCGGCCGCGGGTCTCCGAACCGGTGAAGTAGTTGCGGACGCGGCGTCGAAGGTCGGTAGCAGTTCCTATATAGAGGGCTTCGTCCGAAGGGCCTCGGAAAAGGTAGACACCCGGGCTTCGCGGCAGGTTTGCGGCGAAGGACCGTTTTGCGCGCTGATGTGAGGAAATGTTGGGCAGGTAGTCGACGAGTTCGCTGTAACTGTGGACGCCTTGGTTCCCGACTCTGTCGATCAACCCGTGTAGGACGTCGACGGTCGCACGCGCGTCGTCGAGCGCGCGGTGCGTCGGTTGGGTGGTCACCTGGAAGAGATGGGCGAGTGCGGAGAGTTTGACCGAAGGCGCCTCGTCGCGGGTGAGCACGCGTCTGGCGAGCTTCACAGTGCACAGCACACGGAACGACGGCCACGGGCGTGCGCTGCGTGACGCCGCTGCTTTCAGGAAGCCGATGTCGAAGGGCGCGTTGTGTGCCACCAGCACCGCACCCTCGGCGAATTCGAGAAAAGCCGGTAGGACACGTTCGATGGGAGGTGCGCCGATCAGCATGGCGGTGGTGATTCCGGTCAGTTCGACGATGTACGGCGGAATCGATCGGCCGGGATCGACGAGTGTTGCCATTTCACCGAGCACTTCGCCACCGCGGATCTTGACGGCGCCGATCTCGGTGATGGAGTCCTGGTCGGCGCTTCCACCTGTGGTCTCGAGGTCGACGACGACAAACGTCGTTTCGCCCAGCGGTGTGTCCAGCTCGTCGAAGCTCAGTTGCCGCCCGACGTCGAACTTCTCCCCGTCGGAGAACGGGGACGGAGACGGAAATTCTCGGGCCGAGGCGGGACTCACACCGCAGACAGTAGAAGGACCCCCCGACACGAATTCGAGAGTGCATACGCGGAACCTGGCTCACTCCGACTTCCATTGGGAAAGCAACGGATTGACCCCCGTCAAAAGTACGAGAGACGAGGATCACACTTGCGGTGGGAACTCGCGAATGCGGACTCCTACCTACTTACCGGTAGGGCGATTCGTGAGGGTGTTGCTACGGCGATCAGTCGCCGAAACCGCCTGATTGATCGAAACGGGTTCTAGTTTCAAGTAATCGGCGTTGAACTGCATGGGAGATCGGATTGTCGGGTTTGGTGACCCTTGCCAGTGGGTAGCAAGCGCAGGTTTGCGGGCCAGGTGAGCCTCGCCGAACAGACCTGTTGTTATCTCTTCGTGACCCGTCCGGCGTATCGCGGGCGCGGCAGCATGATTTCCGGCGAATCGGGCGCGATTGTCACGAAGCGGTCGACATCGTCGCGATCATTTCGTAACCTTCCTGAGACCTAACGAAGTCTTGCCGGACCAAACAGGACCGGCATCGTCAGGAACCGCCTAATCGGGATCTCCGCGAGGAACCCGAACCGGGAACCCAAGTTTCCACTGGGGTGAATCCCGCCTGGGGTGCAGCACGCATGATCGCTGCGGACCACGCGGGTAGGGCTGATCTTCCCAGCCCGAACCCGTCAGCTAACTCGGTCGGCGGATGAATGGAAGAAATGGAGCACCCCTTAAGTGGCGTCACAGAGTTTCAAGCGTTCAGCGCAGTTGGCAGTAGCCGGCGCGCTCGCAGTCGGAGCATTTGCTGCAACCGCTGCACCTGCCTCGGCAGACCCCATCACCATCCCCGGCGTCGGCACCTTCGAGGTTCCGGGCGTTTCTATTCCTCAGTTGCCGGTCATCCCGGGCATCACCGACATCGCACCGGCCGCTCCGGCCGCTCCCATCTCCAGTGTTGGTGAGCAGGCAGTTCGCGCCGCAGAGAGCAAGCTGGGCTCCCCGTACGTGTACGGCGCATCGGGCCCGGACGCATTCGACTGCTCCGGTCTGGTCCAGTGGGCATACAAGCAGGCTGGTCTGAACCTGCCTCGCACGAGCTACGACCAGGCCGCAGCCGGCGTTGCCGTTTCACAGTCCGATCTTCAGGTCGGCGACGTGATCTCCTTCTACGGCGGATCGCACTCGGGCATCTACGCCGGCAACGGCAACGTCATCCACGCGTCGACCGCTGGTCAGCCCGTGAAGCTCGCACCGGTGTCCTCGATGCCGTACGACGGTGCTCGCCGTTACTGATTTCTGAACACGCTCGACGGCTGTCTCCGGTAGACGGTCGGAACGATCCGCCGCTGCAAGGCGGCGGAGCTCGGGGGAGCTCCGGATCTTCGAATGTGGGCCTCGAATCTTTGATTCGAGGCCCACATTTTCGTTTCGCGACAATTCGCCCGGTACTTCACCCCGACACGCCTACCGGCGAGTAGACACAAACGTATGCCGTTCCGTAACCTTATCGAGACATTGCGCGGCCGAGACAGGTACTGTGGATAGTTGACAGCCAGCTAACAGATCGTCGACCGGTCCCGGTCGACGTCGCTTCACCGAGACGGAGAGTTGCATTCCGTGGTTTCATCGAAAAACAACAGTCGAGTACGCGCCGCATTGACAGTGGGAGTGCTGGCGTTCGGACTCGTCGCAGGGCCTTCGATGCAGGCCGGTGCCGACCCCGTCATCACCAACCCCACCGAGGCGCTCGACAAGCTCGGTGAACTCTCCCGGGTATCCGAGCAGACCAACGAAGCGCTGCACAACGCACAGATCGACCTCGACGCGAAGCTGGCGGTCGCGAATGATGCGGACGCGCGTTCGGCAGCCGATCAGGGTCTTCTCGACGCGGCTTCGGCACGTGTCGCCGAGTTCGCTCCGGCGGTAAACCGTATTGCCACAGCGAATTACCAGGGTGCGCGGACCAATCGCCTCTTTGCGTTGATGGTGAGCGACTCGCCGCAGCAGTTGCTCGATCAGATGTCCGCGCTGGACGTGATTTCCAACGACGCGGCAGTGCAGGTCTCACAGTTCAACCAAGCCACTGCCGAAGCGCGTGCCGCCTCGGAAGCATCGAAGCGGTCGGCCGAAGAAGCGCGGACCGCCGCCGATCAAGCCCGCGCACTCAGTGACGATTTGCAGCGCAAGCAGAGTGAACTGCAGACGCAGATCGCCGACGTGACCAAAGCTTTCCAGAGCCTCACCGACGACGAGCGTAACCAACTGAGCGGTACGCCATTCCCGCCGGATGTCGATCTCAGCAAAATTCTAGCTAACTTGACGCCTGGTTCGGGTGCTGCTGCTCTGCAGGCAGGCCTCACGCGGATCGGTGACCCGTATGTCTGGGGCGCGACCGGCCCGAACGAGTTCGACTGCTCAGGTCTGGTCGTATGGGCCTACAAGCAAATCGGGAAGACTCTGCCGCGTTCGAGCCAAGCGCAGGCGCAGGGCGGTGTACCGGTGTCGAGGGACCAGTTGCAGCCCGGTGACGTCGTGACTTTCTACAGCGACAACTCGCATGTCGGCATCTACGCCGGCGACGGAAACATTCTGCATGCGTCGACGTTCGGCGTACCGGTGAAGGTTCAGTCGATGGCAGGCATGGAGTTCTCCACTGCGCGTCGTTACTGACGGCTTGCTGCGCCCGAGCGGCGTGTGGCCAGCCGCCGTGAAGCGTCGAGTCGAGTTCTCCTACACTCGGCACCGTGCCGACTGAACCGATGACGACGCCCGACGTCGGCGCAGATCGAACACGCCGTTGGGAGTATCCAGCCCTCGTGGCGCTCGGCGTTGCAGTGGTGCTCGTTCTAGGTTTGACGATCTTCCTGACGAACAGGTCCGATTCCGACGAAAATGCGGCCAGTGAGCAGGACGCCGAACGCACCGCGCAGGTACAAGCATTTCTCGATGCATGGGCTACGGCGCAGATGTCCGACGATCCGTCGGGGCTGGCGAAGTTCGTCGACAGTGCTGCGGCACCCGGTGTGCTCGAAGCGGAAGTTCGACGAGCCACCGCTGCGGGAGCGCTCGACTTTGCCGACTGGGGATACGAGATTCCCAGCGGCGGCCTGACACCGGCGCCGCGAACCGGTGCACCGGACGGAGACGTCGAGGTCTGGAATGCGCAGGTTCTGTTGCGATACGCCCTCGACGGCGTTGACGCATTGCCCACTCGCAAGGCAGTGTCCATGACGCTCGCGAAACGCGGCGATCAGTGGTCGGTTCTTGCGGACGGGTCGATCGTCGGACTGGACGGAGCCCGAACGGCGGGCGAATCCTGGAACGGCCCTTGGGACTTCGGCCCGCTGGCCGTCGCCGAAAATACCGCGGGCAATGCACTCGTGATCGGTCACCCGGGTCAGCAGGTGTTCGTCGACGCTTTGGCGGCCGATGTGGACTCAGCCATCGAAAACACGACGCAGTTGTGGGGGCCGTGGTGGTCCGAGCGCGCGGTGCTCATGGTGGCGGGGTCCGCGGAGGAGTTCACCGCACTGGTCGGCTCCCATCACGACGGCGCTTCGATTGCCGCAGTGTCGGTCGCGGATGCAACGGCGGACGGGTCTTCCGACGTGAGCGGCCAGCGGGTGGTCTTCTCACCTGCCGCGGCTTCGAGGCTGACCGACATCACCAGGCGAACGGTGTTGCGCCACGAGCTCATGCACATAGCCGCCCGATCGAAAACCCGCGACGGGTCGCCGATGTGGGTGTTGGAAGGGTTCGCCGAGTACGCGGGAAATCGTGGATCCTCGCGGGCCTGGGGTGAGATAGCGCCGACTCTGGCAGCAGCGGTCCGCGCCGGCGATACTCCGACCGAGTTTCCGGACGACACACAGTTCGGCGGTGTCCCGGTCGTGAGTTCACTGGCGTACGAATCGGCGTGGTCTATCAACGCGTATATCGCTGATCGATTCGGCGAGGCGAAGCTGACCGACCTCTTTCGAGCCCTCGCCTCCGGAAAGATGACGGCCGAAGACCTCGACTCGCGGATCCGAGCGGTCCTCGGCGTTGGAACCGAGGAACTGCGAGTCGGCTGGGTCGACTGGACCAACAGCCATCTGGGCTGAGCGGTTTGCGGCTGGACGTTCGACTCGGCGAGGTGAGCTTCGCAAGTCTCGAAGCACTGCGTGCCCTTGTCACGACTCCAAGCACAGCGTGCCCTACGGTGGACGGATGCGCCGGACCCTCTTGGTGACCAACGATTTTCCTCCTCGCCCCGGAGGTATCCAGTCTTATCTCCACACGTTTGCCGGGCACCTGCCGGCGGACAAGTTGGTGGTGTACGCACCGCGGTGGCGGGGCGACTCGCACAAGAAGTTCGATGCGGCACAGCCTTTCGAGGTCGTTCGGCACCCGACGACACTGATGCTGCCGTCGCCCTTTGTCGCTCGTCGGGCCGCGAAGCTGGTCAAGAAGCACGACTGTGAGTCGGTGTGGTTCGGTGCGGCAGCGCCCTTGGCGCTGTTGGCGCCGGTTGTTCGACGCGCCGGAGCGAGCCGAGTGATCGCGAGTACTCACGGCCACGAGGTCGGGTGGTCGATGATTCCCGGTGCGCGGCAGTCGTTGCGTGTGATCGGCGATCACACGGATGCGGTGACGTTTGTCAGCAAATACACCCGTGGACGGTTCTCGGCGGCTTTCGGCCCGCAAGCGGCGCTCGAGCACCTTCCGTCCGGAGTGGACACGTCGGTGTTCCACCCGGACTCGGTCGCCCGCGCAGAACTGCGCAAGCGATACGGGCTGGGAGAGCGGCCCACGGTCCTGTGCCTGTCGCGGCTCGTGCCACGCAAGGGGCAGGACATGCTCATCAAGGCGCTGCCGACCATTCGCAAGAGCGTCGACGGGGCGGTACTGGTGATAGTCGGCGGTGGACCGTACGAGGACCACCTCCGTCAATTGGCGCGTAAGACCGGGATGGACGATCACGTCGTCTTCACCGGCACGGTGCCCGCCGCAGAGTTGGCGGCTCACCACACGATTGCCGACGTGTTTGCCATGCCGTGTCGCACGCGAGGCGCGGGATTGGATGTCGAAGGACTGGGAATCGTCTACCTCGAGGCCTCGGCGACCGGTGTTCCGGTCATCGCCGGGCGCAGTGGTGGCGCTCCGGAAACGGTGCAGCAGAACAAGACCGGGCTCGTGGTCGACGGCACCTCTGTTCGTGACGTCGCCGAATCCGTGATCGAGGTGCTGTCCGATCGTGATCGAGCGGCCGCGATGGGAGCAGCCGGCCGGGCGTGGGTTGCCGAAGACTGGAAGTGGGACACGCTCGCTTCGAAGCTGCGTAATCTGCTCGGCTGAGCCACCGGGACTCGAACGCAAACGGCCCGCACCGAATTCGGTGCGGGCCGTTCGTTGCTGCGAGAAGCTGCTTGCCGAAAACCTACTTGGCGTAGATCTTTTCGATGTCGGCGGCAAAGCTCTCGTGCACGACGTTGCGCTTGAGCTTCATCGTGGGCGTGAGTTCGCCTGTGTCCTCGGAGAAGTCGACCGGGAGAATGCGGAACTTCTTGATCGCCTCGGCGTGTGAGACGAGCTTGTTGGCCTCGTCGATGGCGTCCTGGATTTCACCGACCAGTTCGCCGTCCGAAACCAGGTCGGCAGCTGTGGTTCCCGCGGCCTTGTTGTTGCGCTCGTTCCAGGCGGGAAGTGCCTCGGCGTCGATGGTGATGAGAGCGCCGATGAAAGGCTTCTGGTCGCCGACCACGATGGCCTGGCTGATCAGGGGGTGTGCGCGAAGGGAATCTTCGAGCTGAGCGGGGGAGACGTTCTTGCCGCCTGCCGTGACGATGATTTCCTTCTTGCGACCGGTGATCGTGATGTAGCCGTCCTTGTCGACGGTGCCCAGGTCTCCGGTGTGGAACCAGCCGTTCTCGATCGACTCGGCGGTCGCCTTCTCGTTGCGCCAGTAGCCGGTGAAGACCACCGGTCCCGAGAGGAGGATTTCGCCGTCTTCGGCAATGCGAACGGAGTTGCCGGCCAACGGCTTTCCGACAGAGCCGACCTTCTGTGCGCCGATGGTGTTGACGGCGAACGCTGCGGTTGTCTCGGTCAGTCCGTAGCCCTCGTAGATCGTGACGCCGATACCGCGGAAGAAGTGGCCGAGTCGAGCGCCCAGGGGTGCACCACCGGAAATGGCCAGCTGGCACTGTCCACCGAGTGCAGCGCGCAGCTTCGAGTACACGAGCTTGTCGAAGAGGGCGTGCTTGGCCTTGAGAACGATGCCCGCGCCGCCCTTGTCCTGAGCCTCGCTCCACGCGACCGCGGTGTCTGCGGCCGCGTCGAAGATCTTGCCCTTGCCGTCACCGTGCGCCTTGGCGCGTGCGCTGTTGTAGACCTTCTCGAATACGCGCGGCACCGAGAGGATGAAGTCGGGCTTGAACTCGCCGAACGTCGGAACGAGGTTCGGGATGTCGCTCGTGTGTCCAAGCGCTGCACCGGCATCGAACGACGCGATGCTGACTGCGCGAGCGAGAACGTGCGCGAGCGGCAAGAACATCAGGGTGCGAACGCCGGGAGTCTTGAGCAGCGTCCCGAGGTTGGAGTCGAGGATGCCCTTCGACTCCGCAATGAGGTTGGAGTGCGTCAGCTGGCAGCCCTTGGGTCGGCCAGTGGTGCCCGAGGTGTAGATCAGGGTCGCGGGATCGGAGGCCTTCAGTGCAGCGACGCGGGCGTGGACGTCCTCGTCGGAGATGTCGGCGCCCAGTGCGGTCAATTCCTCGACGACACCCTTACCGGCTGCCGCGGCATCGATCTGGTAGACCGTGCGCAGCGCGGGTGCGGCTGCAGCGACGTCCTTCACGGTCGCGGCGTGAGTGTCGTTCTCGACGATGAGGTCGATTGCTTCTGAGTCCTCGAGAATCCAACGAACCTGCTCGGCTGCGGAGGTTTCGTAGATCGGAACCGTCACGCCACCGGCTGCCCAGATGGCGTAGTCGACGAGCGGCCATTCGAAACGCGTCGCCGACATGAGGCCGACGCGGTCGCCCTGCTTGACGCCGATCGCGATGAGGCCCTTGGCGACTGCAGTCACCTGGGCGGCGAAATCGCCTGCAGTGACATCGACCCATGCATTTCCGACTTTGCGCTTGTAGACAACCGCCGCCGGCTTCGTCTTCGCGAAGGCGAAGACCGAGTCGACCGCGGAGGCATCCTCGGGAATGGTGAACGTCTGGGGTGCGCTGAACTCAGGCACGAAATACCTCCGACACTGCGAAATACTGACGAGTAGGGTTTTCGTCTCCTACTGTAGTCGCATGTCCGACGCAGTTGTGGCCAGGCTTACAGTCTGTCCGGTATGTAGTGGTGCGACACCCCCCGACGCTTCGCCGACGCGATATGTGAAGCTACTTCGGTGAGCAGCATTCAGGTCGCAGACCAGACTTTCATCGCCGCCCCGCCCGAGCGGGTCGCCGAACTGTTGTCCTCGCGCGCGCGGTGGCGTCGCTGGTTCAGTGATCTTGCGCTCGAAGTCCGGGAAGATCGCGGTCCCGCAGGATTCCGTTGGGGAGTGTCCGGTCAGCTGGTCGGCACCATGGAGGTGTGGCTCGAACCGGTCATGGACGGGACGATCGCGCACTACTTCCTGCACTGTGAACCGGTCGGCGTATCACCGTCGGATCTGGCGAACCTCGACCTCTCCGGGATGAACCGAGAGCGTCGGGTCGACGGCAAGGTCATGTCCTTCCAGCTCAAGCGCGAACTCGAAGCAGGACGTGCCGCCGGGGTAGCACCGGACTGATAATCGAAGTAGTGCTCGTTGTGCAGGTTCTGGACTTTTGACGAAGGAAGGTAGCGCAGTCGTATGGCCGAGAAGACCAAGGGGTTGATCAGCATCGACGCCCCTGCCGACGCCGTGATGGACGTCATCGCCGATTTCGCGCAGTACCCCGAATGGGTGGCCGCGGCGAAGTCCGTCGAGGTGACGGCGCCGGGGCAGGGCGGCCGCGCGGACCGAGTGCGTTTTGTCCTCGACGCGGGGATGGTGAAGGACACCTACGAACTGCAGTATTCGTGGGCGCCGGACGGTATGGCGGTGAGCTGGGAGCTGATCTCGGGTGAGATCCAGAAGTCCCAATTCGGTTCGTACACACTCGAGCCCGGCCCGAACGGCACCACCTCTGTCACCTACGAGTTGACGGTCGACCTGACGATCCCGATGATCGGTCTCTTCAAGCGCAAGGCCGAGAAGATCATTACCGACACAGCTCTGAAAGAACTGAAGAAGCGAGTCGAGGGCTGAGTGCCGGAGCAACGATCTCGCGTCCAACTGTTCGTCGGTAAAGGCGGAGCAGGCACGACGACGCTTGCCTCGGCGACGGCTGTGTCGGCTGCGTCCGACGGGGCACGAGTGCTTTTGGTGTCGATCGATCAGGCAGGTTCTCTCGCGGATGTCGTGGGCGTGCCGGCGCTGCGAACGACTACACCTCTCACCGAGCGCCTCGACGTCCGGCAACTCGACACTTCAGAGCTCCTCGAGGAAAAGTTCCGAGGACTGTCGGGATTGATCGATGCTGCAGGAAATTTCGGAGCGGGAGATCACGAACACGGTTCGTCGTTCGAAGGGTTGGAACCGGAAGAGTTGACGGGATCCCTGGGGATCCAAGACATACTCGGACTCTCCGAGATCGTCGATATCTCGAGCAGCGGTGACTACGACCTCGTGATCGTGGACTGTCCGGCCGCAGCCGAAGCGCTGCGGATCCTCGGGTCGCCGTCGATGGTGTCGGAGTATCTCGAGCGATTGTGGCCGCGGCACAGGCGGATGGTCGCCGTGACGGGCTCGGACATGCGAGTGTTGCTACTCGTGTCCGTCATCGAACGCGTGCTCGCGTCGGTGGATCGGATCGCCGTTCACCTCTCGGATCGGGAGAACACCAGCGTGCGCGTTGTGACGTCGGCCGATGGCGTGTCGGCCGCGGCGACTCGCCGGACGCTGTCCGGTCTGGCTCTGGCCGGATTGCGAGTCGACGGGATTATGGTCAACAACATTGTCCCGCAGTTCAACTCGTCGGCCGGGAAGGGTGTCGACGATTCGCCGGCGGCGCAGTGGCTCGCTTCGATCAGGGCGTCACAGGCACTCGTCGTCGACGAATTGCGTGGATCGACTGATGGAATGTCCGTCACAACGGTCGAGCGCGCCTGCGCCGAACCGGTAGGGTTGGCGGCTCTGGGCGAGATCGCGGCCACGTTCGAGGGTGGAACGGGCACGGATTCGGACACCGTCGACACAATCGACGCTGTCGACACCGCGGACAACATCGTGGTGTCGTTGGAGTCGGGGGCCGGGGTCGATTCGGTGTACGTGATGCGGATGTACCTTCCGCTCGTGGATCCGTCGTCGTTGTCGTTGGGCCGGGTGGAGGACGATGTGCTGGTGGGAGCAGACGGCGTACGACGCAGAGTTCGTTTGGCGTCGGTGCTGCGTCGTTGTGTCGTGAACGGGGCGGAGTTGGACGGCAGTTACCTGATCATCCGGTTCAGCCCGGATCCCGCGGTGTGGCCAGTATGAGCGAAGAGCATGAGCGCCTCGTCGCGGAATTTCGCGCGCTGGCGGATACCGTTCTGACGCGCCTGGAACCGGTCTTGCAAAAGGCTGCAGCAGCGACGGCCGACGTTGCGGGTGACTCGGCGTCAGCGGACACGCAGCCGGTGTTCGCTGGCTGCAGTTGGTGCCCGGTGTGCGCTCTCGCTGCACTGGTTCGCGGTGAGCACCACGAACTACTGGCGTTTCTCGCGGGTCACGCAGCGGCGTTCCTCGCATTGCTTCGCGAGATTCTCGACGAGTTTCTCGGGGGGCCGTCCGGCCCGGATCGCGGACCGGACAGCGGAGCGACGACGCCAGGTGCCGAGCGAACTCGAACGGCGGCATTTGTCCCGATCAACGTGACGGTCAAGGACTGACTTAGTACCCCGGGTAGAGCTGACGGCCCGAGATGAGCACAATCGACACAATGGTCACCGACGCACGAGGCACCGATACAGGGTGCGCACTCCAGCGGGCGCCGCTCGCGCGGGAATTGGCGCGATGAGCGCGCGCCGCTTGAAAGCGGTCTCCGACTCCACCATGGACGACATCTTGACGGTCGGCATCGACGTCGGCGGAACGAGCATCAGGGCCTCCGTCGTGGACGTCGACGGACAAGTGCTCGAGATGATTCAAGCCCCGACCCCGCAGTCCGCACGCGCTCTCGAAGACGGCCTCGATCGCGTCGTACGCGAACTGGTCACCCGGCACGAGGTATCTGCCGTGGGGTTGGCGGTCGCCGGCTTCATCACCTCCGATCGAAGCTCGGTTCGGTTCGCGCCGCACTTGCCCTGGGTGGACGCGCCGGTGGGAAGTGACTTGAGCAAGCGGCTCGGATTGCCCGTCGTTCTCGAGCACGACGCTAATGCAGCGGCGTTCGCGGAGCACCGATTCGGCGCGGCCGCAGGTGGCCGCAATGTCGTGATGGTGGCAATCGGGACCGGAATCGGCGGCGCGCTGCTGATCAACGGTGAGCTGTACCGGGGCAGTCACGGCGTCGCCCCCGAACTCGGCCACATCCAGGTCGTGCCAGGCGGGCGTCAGTGTGCGTGTGGCAAGCGTGGGTGTTGGGAGCGCTATTGCAGCGGAACGGCGCTCGTGGACACGGCAATCGAACTGCTGGCCGCCGACCCGGCTGCGTCGACGGTTCTGGCGCGCGAAGTAGCGGTGGATCCGGGTTCCCTCACCGGTCGCCGGATCGCCAACGCCGCGCAGGACGGTGACCCACTCGCTCTGGCAACCATTGCCGAGTTCACCCGTTGGCTGGCCGTCGGATTGGCGATGGTCGGGGACGTCTACGATCCCGATCTGGTCGTGATCGCAGGCGGCGTCGCGAGTTCTGCCCCACTGTTTCTCGACGACGCCCGTGAGCAGTACGCGACATTGTTGACCGGCGCGAAGCACCGCCCGCTGGCACGAATCCGTTCGGCTCAACTCGGCGAAGCTGCGGGCATGGTGGGCGCCGCCGCATTGGCGCGTTCGGTAGTGCCTCAGGATCTCGGTGGGGTCGACGGCGCTGGAACCACGTCTGCCGGACTGTGATCGGGTCGATCCTCCAGGGGCGTGTGTAGCGGGGGTTACCGGTCGGCAGTAAGGTCGTACTCAGCGAAATTCAGCTGTGAATGGGAGGGACGCCGTGTGGTATTGGCTCTTCAAGTATGTGTTGCTGGGGCCGATTCTCTGGCTGCTCGGGCGTCCGACGGTCAAAGGTCACGAGAATATTCCGACTGACGGAGCGGCCATTCTGGCCAGCAATCACCAGGCGGTTCTGGACTCGTTCTACCTTCCGCTTCGCGTCAACCGCCGCATCACCTTCCTTGCCAAGAGCGAGTACTTCACCGGTTCCGGCCTGAAGGGCGCTTTCCAGAAGTGGTTCTTCACCGCGGTCGGACAGGTCCCCATCGACCGAACCGGCGCGGACGCGGCGCAGGATGCGCTCAACGCCGGTCTCAAGGTTCTCGGTTCGGGCAGTCTGCTGGGTATCTACCCCGAAGGAACGCGTTCGCCTGACGGTCGTCTCTACAAGGGCAAGACCGGAATGGCGCGCCTCGCGCTCGAATCGGGCGTCAAGGTGATCCCGGTTGCGATGGTCGGTACCGACAAGATGAATCCGATCGGCTCACGGATGTGGCGCCCCGCGAAGGTCACCGTGATCGTCGGTGAACCCATCGATTTCTCCCGCTTCGAAGGCATGGGCGGAAACCGCTTCGTCGAGCGGGCTGTGACCGACGAAGTGATGTACAAGCTGATGAAACTCT
This sequence comes from Rhodococcus sp. MS13, assembly GCF_013277835.1. NCBI lineage: Bacteria > Bacillati > Actinomycetota > Actinomycetes > Mycobacteriales > Nocardiaceae > Rhodococcus > Rhodococcus sp. MS13. The sequence continues at coordinate 182,769 of NZ_VBTL01000001.1, read as the reverse complement.
CCGGTCAGGAGTACGTGGACATCTACGCGGCGAGCCTCAAGAACCAGGCGCCCACGAAACCCGAAGCTGCCGTCGATGTTCCGGCGGAAGGCGGCGAGTCGGTTGTTGATCTCGTGGTCTCGGCCGAGTCGAAGGAGTCCGCGAAGACCGACAAGGATTCGCTCCCGGACGCACAGGCCAGCTAGAGATTTCCCACACCTGCCGCACGCTCATTGGCTCCAGAGCCTGCGCGTGCGGCATAGTTTTCGGACGTGCGCTACTTCTACGACTGTGAATTCATCGAAGACGGTCGAACCATCGATCTCGTGTCCATCGGCGTTGTCTGCGAGGACGGCCGAGAGTATTACGCGGTCTCGACGGAGTTCGATCCCGCCCGTGCCGGTAGTTGGGTGCGCAAGAACGTGCTGCCGAAGTTGCCGCAGCCTTCGTCGCCGCTGTGGAAATCACGCGAGAAGATCCGCGACGATCTTCTGAAATTCTTCGTTCCGCGGCCGATGGTCGTTCCGGAGCTCTGGGCGTGGGTAGCCGCATACGACCACGTCGCGCTGTGCCAGTTGTGGGGCGATATGACCGAACTACCGCAGTCGATGCCGCGGTACACCCGCGAACTCCGACAGTTCTGGGAAGACAACGGCAGTCCTGCCCTCCCGTCAGCGCCCGCCGACGCACACGACGCACTTGCCGACGCCAGGCACAACCTCGTGAAGTTCGATGCGATTTCGGCAGCACGTTCACTTCGCTGACTCAGGTTTCGGTGCGCGAGAAGTGTCCCGATTGGGCTGCGATCGAGAGCCTGTGTGACGCGCCGACGGGCGAGCGAATATCCTGTAGAGGTGAACTGGACTGTCGACGTGCCGATCGACCGCTTGCCCGAACTCCCGCCGCTGCCTGCCGGACTGCGTAAGCAGCTCGACGAGGCACTCGCGAAGCCCGCTGCTCAGCAGCCCTCGTGGCCCGCTGACCAGGCGGCCGCCATGCGGACTGTGCTCGAGAGCGTGCCTCCCATCACGGTGGCCAGCGAGGTCGAGGCGCTGCAAGAGCGTCTCGCGCAGGTCGCGCGTGGTGAAGCATTCCTGCTCCAGGGCGGTGACTGCGCCGAGACATTTGCGGACAACACCGAGCCGCACATCAAGGGAAACATCCGCACGTTGCTGCAGATGGCCGTCGTGCTCACCTACGGTTCCTCGATGCCTGTCGTCAAGGTTGCTCGCATCGCCGGCCAGTACGCCAAGCCGCGTTCTGCCGACATCGACTCGCTGGGGCTCAAGTCGTACCGCGGCGACATGATCAATTCGCTCGTCGCCGACGAGGCAGTCCGTGCGCACGATCCTTCGCGTCTGGTGCGCGCATACGCCAACGCCAGCGCCGCGATGAACCTGGTTCGCGCGCTCACCGGCGCCGGTATGGCCGATTTGCACAAGGTGCACGACTGGAACCGCGAGTTCGTCGCAGCTTCGCCCGCGGGCGCACGCTACGAGCAACTCGCCGCCGAGATCGACCGCGGCCTGCAGTTCATGAACGCGTGTGGCGTCACCGATCCGAGCCTGCACCAGGCACAGATCTTTGCCAGCCACGAGGCCCTGGTTCTGGACTACGAGCGCGCGATGCTGCGTCTCGACAACGACAGCGACCACCCCAAGCTCTACGACCTCTCGGCCCACTTCCTCTGGATCGGTGACCGCACCCGTCAGCTCGACGGCGCGCACATCGCCTTCGCCGAGTTGGTCTCCAACCCGATCGGCCTCAAGATCGGTCCGAGCACCACGCCGGAAATGGCGGTGGAATACGTCGAGCGTCTCGACCCCACCAACAAGCCGGGTCGACTGACTCTGATCTCGCGCATGGGCAACGGCAAGGTCCGCGACCTGCTGCCGGCGATCATCGAGAAGGTCCAGGCCACCGGCCACCAGGTCATCTGGCAGTGCGATCCGATGCACGGCAACACCCACGAAGCCTCCACCGGGTACAAGACGCGCCACTTCGATCGCATCGTCGACGAGGTTCAGGGCTTCTTCGAGGTCCACAACGGCCTCGGCACGCATCCGGGTGGTATCCATGTCGAGCTGACCGGTGAGAACGTCACCGAGTGCCTCGGCGGCGCACAGGACATCTCCGACCTCGATCTCGGTGGTCGCTACGAGACGGCCTGCGACCCCCGATTGAACACCCAACAGTCGTTGGAGCTCGCGTTCCTCGTGGCCGAGATGCTGCGAGGCTGAAACCCTGCTTCGCCGAAGCTGATTCGCACTGGCACTGATTTTCGGCAAACGCCCTCACCCGCGCGTGCAGGTGGGGGCGTTCGCTATGTCGTGAATCGTGTGACGAATCGGCGCTGCCAGGGCATTTCGACGGCGCGAGGTGAGTAGCGTGCGCGAACGTACGCGGTGGCGTCCTCACTCGGCACTCCGTCCATAATGGCAAGAGCGGCCAAAGCTGTTCCGGTGCGGCCGAATCCGCCACCGCACGCGATCTCGACTCTTTCGGTTTCCGAACGCACCCACACTTCGTGCAAGGCGCTGCGCAGCACGTCGGGATCGCTCGGCAACCAGAAATCTCGCCAGCGGACCCACACCGAATCCCACTCGGTGGCGGGAGGTTCTTTACCGGTCAGGTAGACACCGAAGGTGGGGAGAGGTCCGGAAGGAAGTGGATTGCGGAGTCCTCGACCCCGAATCGATCTCCCCGACGGCAAGTCGAGTATCCCTATGCTCTCGGGTTCCCACGTGGCCATGAATTCAGACTAGGCCGAAGCGGACTGTCAGGGAATTGCGACGACGCTGATGTCGGTGCCCTTGGCAACGAGGTCGTTCTTGACGCTCTGGCTGATGATGACCGAGCTGTCGTTCTGGGTGAGCTGACGCACGGTGATCTCGAGGCCGAGGCGGCCGAGTTCTTCGCGTGCTGAGGAGACGGAGCGGCCGATCAGCGAGGGAACCTTGACGGAGTCGGAGATGAGGAGAACAACGGAGGTGCCGGCGTTGACGGAGGACCCGACTGCGGGATCTGTGCCGATCACGCTACCGCCCTCGACGGCGTCGTCGAACGTTGTTCTGGTGGTGCTGACGGAGATACCTACCTTGTCGAGGGCGGCGCGCGCAGCGTTCTCGGACATGCCCTTCACGTCGGGAATGTCAACGGGCGGTGACCCTTTGGACGTGATGACCTTGACCGAGGAGCCCACGGCAACCTCGGTTCCCGGCGCCGGGTCGAGCGCCGCCACGCCGCCGATCGGGATCTTGGAGCTGAATGTGTCCCCGCCGTCGACCGCGACGAGAGTACGGTCGGCGAGTTGTGCGCCCAGGGCCGAGACGTCGCCGCCGGCCGGAATGGGCGGGACAGTCGGACGCCCGAGCGAAGTCAGCAGCGCGACGGTCGAGCCTTTGGTAACCCTGGAGCCGGAGGCCGGGTCTGTCCCGATCACCGTGTCGATGGGTTGGGCGTCGGAGTACTGACCCTGGACGTCGGGGGAGAGCCCGGCGTCCTGCAGAGCGGTGACCGCAGTGTCCTTGGTCAGCCCGTCGATCGAGGGAACAGCTGTATAGCGGCCCGAGCCCATCCACCATCCGCCGAAGCCCAACGCAAGCGCGAGGACCGCGATGACGAGCAGCCAGATCAGGGTGGCTCGTCGAGACTTGCGTCGTGCTTCGACAAAATGAGCGTGCGGATCGTCAGGTCCCAGTTGGTCGTCGCCGAAATCGGAACCGTCGTCGAAATCCGAGTCGCCGTCGACCGTCGCCGGACGGGCAGTTTGTGCGGTGACCGCGCGAGTGTGCTGAACGCCGCCGGGGGGAGGAGAGCCCGTGCCGAGCGCCGTGGTGGCTGCCGCAGCCGGGGCCACGCCGGACGCCAATACCGTCGTGGCACCAGGGTTCGGGCGCGCAGCAGAGTTCGGGTGTACATCCGTCGGGGGCGCAGGCGCCGGTTGTGGCCGAGCCGGGGCAACCTGCGCGCTCTGGTGCTGGGCGCTTCGACGCGGAGCCGGAACGCGGTATGACGGAAGTTCCAGTTGTTCGCTCACACTGCGAAGTGCAGCTGCCATCTCACCAGCGTCGGCGAAACGATGTGCCGGCTCGCGGTGAGTGGCTTCGGCAACCAGGCGATCGAACTGCGCCGGTACACCGGGGATGCGTGAACCGGGGCGCGGGACATCGTCGTGGATGCGTTGGTAGGCGATGGAGAGTGACGTATCACCGGTGAACGGTGTGGTACCGGTGAGAAGTTCGAACATCAACACGCCGGTCGAATAGACGTCGCTTCGAGTGTCGGCAATTCCTGACGTCACCTGTTCCGGCGACAGATAGGCTGCGGTGCCGAGGATCACGCTGTTGGAGGTGGTGGTTGCTGCCGCGGCTGCACGCACCAATCCGAAGTCGGCGATCTTCACTTCGCCGGTGTCCGAGATCAAGATGTTCTCGGGTTTGACGTCACGGTGAACCAGTCCCGCTCGATGCGCCACCGCCAACGCGTCCAGGACAGGTGCCACGACTGCAGCGACGGCGTGAGGCGGCATCGGTCCGCGCTCACGAAGGAGTTCGCGCAAAGTTCCACCGTCGACGAGTTCCATCACGAGGAACACGTGATTGCGATCGCTGCCCTGGTCGTAGACGGCCACAAGGGACGGATGCTTGAGTCTGGCCACGGCCCGGGCCTCGAACTCGAAACGAGTCAGGAACGCTGGATCGCCGGCAAATTGCGGGTCCATCACCTTGATAGCGACAGGTCGATCCAACCGTGTATCGAGGCCTCGATACACGGTCGACATACCGCCGCGCGCGATCGGTGCGTCCACTCGATAGCGGCGCTCGAGCATTTCGCCGATCAACCCTCGACCTCCGTAATGACTATTCCTCCGTGCTTGCGATCTGTGTGGTTGTGCTCTGTGTGGTTGTGCTCTGGGCGGTAGCTGTCAGCATGTAAGTAGTGGCCCCCGCCGTACGGGCGCCGATTCGCGGTCACCACGAAATCCCGGTTCACGAAATCCCGGTTCGCGAAATCTCGGTTACGGATACGCCGCATCCCGTCCATCGTAGCCAGCGATACCGACGCGGAAGTCTCGAGAACGTCACAGAGCGCTGTGACCCAAGCGGAGCGGCGGTTTCGAGCACTGCACCGGGCGGTACACAGCGGGCTCGCCGGACCGGATAAACTTCTCGCGGTGAGCGCGATTCCTTATTGTGATGATGTCCTGGATTCTTCGGTTTCCCTGTTCCAGCTGGTGGATGTGGCGAAGAACGTCGGGTTGCCGGTGAGCAAGGTTCACCAGTTGCTTCGCGATCACAAGATCATCGCAGTCAAGCGGCATGGCGTTCTCGGTGTCCCCGAAGTGTTCTTCGGCGAGGACGGCCAGATCGTCAAGTGGTTGCCCGGTCTGCTGGCGGTGCTGCACGACGGCGGCTACACCGATGTCGAAATCCTCCGCTGGTTGTTCCTGGCTGACGATTCCCTGCCGGGGCGCCCGGTGGACGCACTGCATGGTGATCTCGCGCGTGAGGTCATCCGCCGCGCACAGGCCATGGCTTTCTGAGATGCCGGCCTTCTGACAACTCACCTCATGCGGTTTTTCGCCGCGTAGGTTGCCGACCGGACCAGACCCGGCGCAGCGACTCGAAGTCGCGTGCGTCCGGGAACGGACACTCGTCGATGCAGTATCCGGAAGTCGGCGCGCTCGACCTGGTCGAGAATTGCTCCGTACAACACGAAAGCCGTGTGGATCGACGGCTGGACCCGCCGATCGAGCATCGGGATGCCGGATTCGGCAGACCGATACCGCCCCCGCGTCACGGCAATGAAGTGTGCCAGCGCGCGCTTGACCCGAACGTCCACCGTTCCGGTTCTGCGCCCGTGCTCGAGCATCTCGATGTCGACCCCGAATGCGGCGAACTCGCCCGCCGGGAGATACAGACGTCCCCGGTCGAGGTCTTCACCGACGTCGCGGATGAAGTTGGTCAGCTGAAACGCCTCACCGAGATTCGACGCGGGCACTACAGCTTCCTGCTGCGGAACGCTCACTCCGAGAATCGGGAGCATCTGCAAACCGATGACGACGGCGGAGCCGTACATGTACTCGCTGAGTTCGTCCATCGTGTTGTAGACGGGTCGAAACTTCGCCGTGTCGGGGGCGTCCATCCGCATGGACTCGAAGAAGGCGTCGAAGTATGCACGCGGAATGTCGAACGTCTTCACAGCATCGGCGAAGGCAGGGAGTACGCGTGTCAGGTCGAGGGGAACCGTCGACGGGAAGCCACCTGTCGCAGTGGGGTTGTCGAGTGCGGTGACGGCTGCACGTTCGACGTCGGCAAGCACCGTGCCTCGTTCATGCGGACCCGAGGGTTCGTCCACGACGTCGTCGACGACGCGAGCAAATGCGTAGAGAGCGTGAACTGCGCGGCGTCGAGGCTCGGGCAGCAACCGAGTGGCCAGAAAGTACGTTCGGCCGTGTTCCCTCGTCACGTCCTCGCAGAATTCATAGGACGCAGACAATGCGTTCATGACACGCGGATCACGCAGATTCTGACGTCGAGGGCGCCGAGGCGGCTGACGTCATTTCGATCGGTTTCTCGTGTTTGCGTCCACGAAGTCTGAGTGGATCTTCCGTCTGCAAGGACATAGCCGCGATCACGGCAGCGACGATGGCCAGAGCCACATGCGGGAAGGTGTAGAGGCCGATCGATCCGTCGGGCTGGAACACCAGCATCAGCCAGGTGGACAGCCCGGTCAGTAAGGCGAGAGTCGTCGGCGACATTGCGAAACCGGCCGCTACTGCCAGCGGCCAGGAGTAGTACCAGGGGAGTGCTGCGGGGGACAGAACGACGATGGCGACCATCACGATCACGATGCCCATGACGGCGTCGCGCTCGGTCTTGCGGTAGCGCCACCACACGACGGCGATGATCGCGATCAACACAACCGCCGAGATGGTCCGGGAGACTTCGAGGATGTCGTTGAAATGGTCACCGGCGAACCAGGAGGTGGCCATGGTTCCGATGTGCGCCACGATCGTGGGCAGCGAGAGCCAGTTGATGATCTTTGCCGAACCCGAGAGTGCGGTCGTCCAGCCGAGGCCGACTCCGGCGATCAGTGAGGTGGATCCGAGTACCGCCACGAATACCGCAAAACCAGCACCGGCCGTTTTGACGAACGATCGGATCGGTGACGCCGGTTCTCGCCCGGCCGCGGCCGCGTCCTCCCGTTCGTGGATCATCCAGATCCAGACGATGAAGGGAAGTGCGACGCCCGCGGTTGCCTTGATCGCGACGGCGAGTGCGATCAGCCCGATTCCGAACAGGTGCTTGCGTTCGAGAGCGAGCGCAATGCCCGCGGCCATGAGGCCGACCATGAGCATCTCGTTGTGAACGCCGCCGATCAGGTGGATCAGGACGAGGGGATTGAGTACTGCGAGCCACAGGGCGATCGAGGTGTTTCCGCCGAGCTTCGTCGCGAGATGGGGAACGGCCCACATCATCAGGGCGAGTCCGGGCAGCATCGTGATCCGCAACAGCATCGTGCCGGCGATGACGTTCTCGCCGGTCAGCCGAACGATGGCGTCGGCAAGGAGAAGGTGAACCGGGCCGTACGGGGTAGTTGTCGTCGTCCACACGTTGGAGACGTTGTCGAGCAGGATTCCCGGATTGACGACGGGGCCGACGGCATACGGGTCGAAGCCGTTGCGTAACAAGGCGCCCTGTGCCAGATAGGAGTAGGCGTCACGGCTGAACATGGGCACCGCGAACAGCAGCGGAAACGTCCAGACCGGGACGACGTAGCGCAGGCCGCGCAACGAGACGTCACCGCGCAGAGTCGAGCGGCCCAGTCGAACCCAGGCAGCGATCATGCACAGGACACCGATCCAGACGATGGCCGCCGACAGAATCGATCCGTGTCCGAAACGGAGCCAGGACAGATGCATCGACTCGAGCAGCGGATCTTGGCGCCGGACGCTACCGGCACCGAATCCGCCGAACGTGATCATGACTGCGCCGAAGAAACCGAGCAGTGCACTGTGACCTTCGGGAGTCCGAAGGAAATTGGCGGCCCTTAGGTGCCACGGTCTTTCAGTGGCTGCGGCAGAGGACGTCATCGGTGCAGGTTCCTCCCCCGAGGAGATCGGTGTCGATCGGCGCATGCAGCGCCCGAGTCGGTGAATCGTGGATGAATGGTCGGTTACGAGGGGCTAGTTTAGTTGCTCGCACGAGTGCCCACCGCGCTGGCTCGCTCGCGTGTACCGGTAATACGTTCGGCGGCGAGCCGGCCGGACAGCAGAACGGTCGGTACTCCCACCCCCGGAACGGTTCCCGATCCGGCGAGAACGACGTTGTCGAAGCCGCGGGCGAGGTTCTTGCGTCGGAACGGCCCCGTCTGGGTGAAGGTGTGTGCCGCCGCGAACGGGCTACCCGCGGCCATGCCCTTCTCGAGCCAGGTCTGCGGGGTGTCGACGTGATCGATATCGAACCCCTCGACCAGTCCCGTATAGCCACGTTCTTGCAGCGTGAGGATGATTTCACGCACGTAGGCCGGGCCGAGAACTGCCCAGTCGAGCGGCGCACTGTCCAGATTCGGGCACGGCGCGAGGACTGACAGCGGTTCACGGATCCGGCCGTCTCGCGAGAAGGCCAGGCTCGGGTCGGTCTGCGCCGGTCGGGTGACGAGCAGTGACGGATCACTCATCAATTGCCCGCGGCCGCGGCGTGCCGTGATCTCGGCGAAGGTGCGCTTCCACGCCTCGCCGAAGTCGATCATGTGGTGTCGCTGCGCGGGCCATCCGTCGGCGACGGCTGAAGAAACAGTGCCGTGAATCACGACCGCGGACGGCGATGTACGCACCGGTCGCGGGCGCAATCGCGTATGCGGGCGCAAGAGGGAGTCCGTGACGGCCATGTCGGGGGTGAGGACTGCGACATCACAGTCGTAGCTCTCACCGTCGCGTGTGTGTACGGCACGCACGCGACGGTCGCTCACCTCGAGTCGTTCGACCGTGCGGCCGAGATGCAGAATTCCGCCGGCCTCGGTGAAAGCGTCGGCCATCGACTCGGCGATCGTGCGCATCCCGCCCTCGGGAAAGTAGACGCCCAGTGAGGTGTCCATGTGAGCGATCGCCCCGTACACCGCGAGGGCTCGAGACGGAGCAACTCCCGCATACAGCGCTTGGAAAGTGAAGATCCGCCGGAGGCGAGGGTCGCGGATCTTGCGATCCACCTGCCCGCCCAGTTTCCCGAATCCTCCCAGTGCGACGAGTCGGCTCAGATCCTTGACTGCTTCACGCGAATTGACCAGTCCGAGGGGAGAATCGAAGTCGGCGTCCATGAAGCGGTCGAATTCCGCGTCGAAGATGCGGTTCAGCCATCGCCGCAACGCACGGTATCGCTGCGCTTCTTCCGGCCCGCAGACACGAGAGACTTCGGCAGCCATGTCTTCGGGGTCGGCGTGAACATCGAGAGAGGTGCCGTCTGCGAATCGCGCGTGGTACGTCGGATCGAGCTTGTGCACAACGAATTTGGGGTTTGTCGAGTCGGGGTCGGCGCCGACGGCCGCAAGAGCGTCTTCGACGAGTTCGGGCATCGTGAGCACCGTTGCGCCGTTGTCGATGCTGTAGTCACTGCCCTGGTAGACACCGACTCGCCCGCCGACCGAGCCGTTGCTCTCGAGGATCGTGACGTCGCGGCCGGCGCCACGCAGATACAACCCCGCAGACAGTCCGGCAAGTCCCGCGCCGACGATCACGACTCGATCGGTCGGCGAGCTGACGGTTCGAGTGCGGTGCACGTCTGCCACGGTCAGTAGCTTCGCTTCGTGGCCGCGATCGCCATATCGGTCAGGCGAGCCTTGGACTCTGCCGTTGCCGTGCTCGAGTCGAGGGCGTTCGCAGCTGCCTCGACGAGGGTGTCGATCTGCGTTTCGACGTCGGTGACGGCGCCAAGATCGGTGATCACCTGACGCAGAGTGTCGACTTCGTTGTCGGTCAACTGGGTGCCGATTCCGTTGCGGAGCAGTTCTGCTGCCGCCGGATCTGCGGCGTCGGCGCGGGCAAGCGCCATCGCGAACAGGACAGTCCGCTTACCGGCGATGAGATCGTCGCCCGACGGTTTGCCCGTGACGGACGGATCTCCGAAGACACCGAGCAGGTCGTCGCGAAGTTGGAAGGCAATCCCGATGTCGGTGCCGAACGTCCGGTAGGCATCGATCAACTCGGCGTCTGCACCGAACAATGCGGCGCCGAGGTGCAGTGGGCGTTCGATCGTGTACGCGGCGGTTTTGTAACGGTTGACCCGCATGGCTGCCTCGACGGTCTCGTCTCCGCGGGCTTCGTTGCTGATGTCGAGGAATTGGCCACCGAGCACCTCGGTGCGCATTGCCGACCAGACCGGGCTCACTCGTGCGGCCGCGTCGGGGCTGATCCCGGATTCTCGGATCATGTCGTCAGCCCAGGCCAAGGCCAGGTCGCCGAGAAGAATGGCGACGGCCTCGCCGAAGTGCGCGGAGTCGCCGCTCCACTCCTCGCCTCGGTGCTGGTCCTCGAATTCGACGTGAACGGTCGGGAAGCCGCGCCTGGTCGTTGATGCGTCGATGATGTCGTCGTGGACGAGCGCGCAGGCCTGCACCAGTTCGAGGGCCGCGCATGCACGAATCACCGCCTCCGCGTCGCTCCCGTTCGGGTCGCCTCCGGCGCCGAGCCATCCCGTCCAGGCGAACGAGGGCCGGACGCGCTTTCCTCCGCGCAGGACGAAGGCTTCGAGGGTGCTGACGGCTTTCTCGTATCCACCGCCGATGTTCGAGACGAGTTCGCGGCGTGAATCGAAGAAGTCGCGGAGCGCTCCTTCGAACATGCCTGGCAATTCGAGTGAGGTCGGATGCGGTGCGGTGTTGGTCGAACTCTGTCCAACGCGCGCGGTTCCTGCGGACAGGGTGGCCTCCAAGATCGGTATGTTCTCGCGCCGGAGGGTTACACGGAAGCGAGCTTGAGGCCCAGCTTAGTGGGGGTTGGAATCAACGGGGGTTCGGGCCGTGAACTGCGTGATCCTGACATTCGGGATACGCGGTCCTGGGCGATGAGCTTGTTTGCAGCTGGAAAACATATGCTTGACCGGTGACATTCGATCCAGTCAGGGGCCGCTCCAGCGAGGGGTGGGCCACCCGAACACCGTCGATCGTCGATCGGATCGCTTCCTCGACAGGTAGCCGTATTCCGTTCTCGGTCGAGTTTTCGCCGCCGCGCGACGCTGACGCCGAAGCGCGCCTGTGGCGTGCGGTGCGTACCTTCGAGCGGCTCGGACCGGCGTTCGTCTCGATGACTTACGGCGCAGGTGGCTCGACGCGCGATCGTACGGTGCGCGTCACCGGCGAACTGGCCGAGGAGACGACCCTGCTGCCGGTTGCTCACCTGACTGCCGTCTCGCACAGCACCGAAGAACTTCGCGCCATGGTCGGTGCGTACGCCGATCGTGGGATCAGCAACATCCTCGTGTTGCGCGGCGATCCGCCCGGCGATCCTCTCGGCGAGTGGAAGAAGCATCCCGAAGGCGTCGAGTACGCCGAGGAACTCGTGCGGATGGTCCGTGACCTGGGCGACTTCCACGTCGGCGTCGCGTCGTTCCCCGAGGGGCATTACCGCGCTCCGGACTTGGCGTACGACACGAAGTACCTGGTGTCGAAGTTGCGTGCCGGCGCCGAGTACTCGATCACGCAGATGTTTTTCGACGTGGAGGACTACCTGCGTCTCCGTGACCGGGTGAGTGCATACGACGCAGAACAGGGCGCCAAGCCGATCATCCCGGAGATCATGCCGGTGACGTCGCTGCGCTCGGTGAGGCGCATGCTCGAGCTCTCGGGCTCGTCGTTGCCTCCCGCCCTCGAACGCCGATTCGACGCCGCGGCCGGAAGCGGTCCGGACGAGAACCGTGCAGCGGTCCGCGAACTCGGCATCGATCTGGCCACCGAGATGGGAGAGCGGTTGATCGCCGAAGGCGCTCCGTGCCTGCACTTCATCACGTTGAACTTCGCGCGCGCCACCAGTGAGGTCCTCGAGCGACTCGGTCTCACCCCCGACACCTCTGTCGGGACAGCACAAGCCGTCTGATCCCGGTTGCCCCGCTCGACACCAATCGAGGGGGCAACCGCCAGGCGCTACTTCGTGGTGTTTTTCGGATTCCTGTTGTCAGCTTGCTTGCTGACAGGTGATTTCGTGACAGGCGTCTTCATGGCCGGTGCTTTCGCGGCGGGCGCGCGCTTGATCGGTGCTCGATTGCGCGCCATCCAGGCCATTGCACCGACGATAATCGCGACACCGAGCGCCAGTCCGGCCATGATTCCTGCCCACCCGGCGAAGCTTCGGGTGCTGGGGTCCGCGTAGTTGACCTCGGCGCGCATTGTCGACACCTCGCCGGCGGGCAAAGTCCACGACACCCGGGAATCGCCGTCTCGTGTTCCGTTGGTCGTGCCGACCCGTGCCGGGAAGGCGATGCTGACCTGGACGTCGGCGCCCTGAGTCGGAACCGTCTTCAGGTCTGCCTTGCCGTCGAGCGTGACGGTGTCCCCGGATCGCTTGAGGGTGATCTGGAACGACCCGGATCCCTCGGCATACATCGAGCCCAATTGGGCGACGTCACCGAAGGACAAGTCGCTGAAGAACGCCTGGCTGCCGACGTATCCGTCCTTCTTGTATTCCTGAACCCGTATCTTGTCCTCCAGCGAGGAAGGCGGGGTCAGCTGCGGACCCTTGTCCGCCTCGTTCGCCGGAATAGCGGCAGCTACCACCTGTCCGGTCACACGATCGTTCGCGGACACTCCCATCGACACCTGCACGCGGATGCACCCGGCAAGCAAGGGAACAAGCATGAGGGCGAGCGCGGCAACCGTCAGGAAGCGTTTCCGACTGGTCGGCTTGGCGGCGGGATCGGTGGACTGTTGCACAGTGGTCATCGTGCCAGCCGTGGCGTAGCCAGTCATCGAGGCGGGGGCGTGTCGGCGGGTGAAGTTCGGCGGGTGACCTTCACGACCTGCTCGAACGACGCAGCCACTGACTCGCTTTACCCCGGCGGCTGTCGGACAGTGCGATTCGAGCGGCACTGCGACCACTGGCTCCGGACACACCACCACCGGGATGCGTCGATGCTCCGGTCAGATACAACCCGTCTGCTCCCGGAACGCGATGGCCGGACAGTTCCGGAAGCGGTCGCCACAACATCATCTGATCGAGTGACATCTCGACGTGCATGACATTTCCGCCGATCATCCCCAATTCCGACTCGATGTCGCGGGGAGTCTGAATGAAGCGGTCGAGGACGGAATCGGCGAATCCGGGTGCAAAAGCCTCCATCTCGCCGACGATCCGGTCGGCCTCGGCCTCGGCGACCGACGCCCAATCGCGATGTCCGCTGAGACGATACGGCTGCCACTGCGACCACAGTGTCACCTGATGCCGCCCGGCCGGGGCGATCGTGGGATCGATTCCGCTGAAACTCATTCCGAGAACCGCAGGGCGAGGAGGCAGTTCCCCTGCCAGTGCTGCGCCGTGTGCAGTGCGCAAGTGGGCGCGATCGGAAACGAGTAATTGCAATCCCGAGGTACTTTCCCGTGTCGTGGCGTCGCCGCGGTAGGAAGGGAGCGCAGATGTCGCCAGTCGCAATACAGCGCCGATGCCGGGGCCGACCCTGATCTTCCGCCGCCAGTGATCGAGCGTGGTTCGGTCGAAGCCTCCGTTGCCCAGGAGATCGAGTGTCGTGAGGATGTGGCAACCCGCGATTACCTTGCGAGCGTGAACTTCTCGACCGCTCTCGGTTGTGACGGTCCAGTGATTCGAGTTCCGGCGGGTCGACGTCACGCCGTCACCGAGCGCGACGGTGGCGCCGTCGACAGCCATCCGGGATGCCAACGCAGCACTCAGTGCGCCGCTCCCTCCGACTGCTCGCCCGGGCGGCAGGACGTGCATGAGGGCCGCGAAGCCGACCATCGGAGCGGTTCCCGGTTCCGACATCGGAGGCCCGGACTGGGCGCCGAACCACGCCAACGCTGCCTTGAGTGCCTCACTGTCGAAATACTCGTCCAGCAGTGCGTCGCCCGGCGCGAGGAACTGCCGCGACAGTTCGCTGTTGCCGCGCGCTGTGGCCAGTCCTCCGAACGCACCGATCAGGTTCGATCCGGTAGGCGGTGTGGAAAATGCCTTCATCACGTGTCGGCTGCGCTCCGACCAGACCGCGACGAACCGCCGGTACGCGTCGGCGTCCTTTGTCCCGCAAGCTCGTTCGATGGACTGGCAGGTTGCATCGAGGTCGCGATGAAACACGATGCCCGGCCCGTCGGTGACAGGGGCGGGCGGAGCGAACGCCCACGGGTCACAGTCGATGTAGCGAAGGCCGTGCGCGCCGAGTCCGAGTTCCTCGATGATGCCACTGTGTCGGATCATGAGGTGCGCAGACGACCCCCGGTCCACCTTGTATCCGGGAAATCGCTCGACTGTCGAGACGGCACCGCCGAGAACCGTGTCCTTCTCGAGAACCTCGACCGACCAACCCTCACGTGCGAGATACGCGGCCGAAACGAGCGCGTTGTGTCCGGAACCGACGACGACGGCGTCGAGAAATGCGCTCACAGCGGCAGTCCACGGCCGAGGACCGCAAATGGCCGGTTGTCGCCGGCAAAACGAAATCTGCGGAGCACGTCGCAAAAGCCGAGGCGGCGGTACAGCCGCCAGGCTCGGTTGTCCTCGTCGAACACCTCAGGTGTCGACAACAGAACGCTGCGTTCGGTTCGATCGACGAGGAGGTGGCGCAAGAGCGATTCGCCCAATCGGTGACCTTGACCGTTCGGATGCACGTGGAGTTCGGTGAGTTCGAAGTAGTCGCTCAGAATCGCGTCGATCTCGCTCTGAGGGCGACCCGAGCGCCGAAGCCCGTGCAGTACCTGTTGATGCCACCACTGGTCCGGGCTCCCGCGATACCCGTAAGCGATCCCCACCAGCGGCAGATTTTCGTGTGACGGTTGCTGGGGAACCGCCAATGCGCCGACGGCTTTCCAGCCAGGCCGGTTCGCGTGCTCCTGCCACATCGGTGCGCGATGGAACTCGGTTCCTCGCGGATAGTCCATCGCAGTGACGTACACGGCCAGTGCCTCGTGGAGTCGACTCGCGAATTCTTCACGATCGAGGTCGACCGTATGTGGTGTCCAGGCGATCTGCGGGTCGACCGGTCTCACCTCTTCTCTTGACGGCGTGTCGGTGGGTGCAGTTATATTGAATAGGTCGAACAGATGTTCGATGTGGGTGATCCGGAGATGCCCGAAGGGAAGCGGGCATCTCCGGCCCACCTGGCCTTGGATCCTTACGGTGCAGGAGGTGCCCCGATGTCCGAGCATGTAAAGCCTGATCGTGTGAAGTGCCAACGAACTCTTCCGGCCGAGTTGTCGAGCCCGTCGGATGTCGCAATCTCGCGATTGCCGATATCGGCGAGGCGGTCCTTCGGTGCGACGGACGCCAGCCACCGCACTGCGCAAGTGGGAAAGTCCGGTGTGGCGTGGGGGCTCCTCCGGAAGGCGGATGCGCTTCTCGAGGAAGCGATTGGGGCGGGCGATCCTGCCGACCGGTTCCGGTGTGCCTATCTGGCAGCACTACGTGGTGCCGGGGCAGTGTTGGCCGCAGCTCCTGCCGGTGCCGGATCGAAGCGCAAGCGAAGCGGAAACGCGTGGGTTCTGATGGACGCCGCAGCGCCCGCGTTCGGAGCGTGGTCGAAGTTCTTCGCGGGGTGGTCCGCTGCGCGTGCGGCCGTGGAAACCGGTGTGTCGATCGTGATCACGGACTCCGATTCCGATGCATTCTTCGCCGAGGTCGGTCGTTTTCTCACGGCGGTCGAAGATTTCATCGGTCAGGACGCGTCCGAGCATTTGCGAGCGTCGTGAACAAATGGTCCGTGTTGGCAGTTGTTTCCGGGGAATTTCCTGGTCCGCACAGGCAAATGGAGCCGAATCGGGGCCCTTCGGCACGAATACGTACGCTTGTGGCGGAACTCGTACCCGGAGTTGGTGGTCCGAGACCTAAACTGCTCGTATTATGAAAACAGGTAATCGTCCAACTTGATTACCCGCCGCCCCACACCGTGGGGTGGTTGCCAAACTTCCAGTGCCGGGGGAGGTACCGTGCCACTCTCCGAGCACGAGCAGCGCATGCTCGACCAGATCGAGAGCGCTCTCTATGCCGAAGACCCCAAGTTCGCCTCCAATGTGAGGGGCGGCCGTATGCGGGCGCCGTCGAGTAGACGGCGGTTCCAAGCAGCGGCTCTATTCGTGCTGGGTCTGGTCCTGCTGATCGCGGGGGTTGCCCTCCCGCTCAAGCCGGGCGGTTTTCCGATCATCAGCCTGTTCGGTTTCTTGTTCATGTTCGGCGCAGGGGTCTTGTTCCTCTGGGGTGGTGGACGCAAGTCCGCAGCAGCAGCCGAACCCGCTTCCGAAGGTGGCAATCATCCCTCCGGTCCGCCGGGTAGGGGTAGTGCCGGTGGATCCGGGCGGGGACGCGGCCGCAAGTCCGGCGGCGGATTCTCGTCGCGGATGGAAGATCGATTCAAACGCAGGTTCGAGCAGGACTAGCTCTCCCGCCCTTCTTCGGGCGTACTTCGAGAGTGGTGCAGTTCGGACATGACGCCCTCTGTAGGGCACGGACGACCACACGTGTGGCGGTCGGCAACCAAGGTTGCCGACCGCCACACGTCGTTGGTGTGGGTGTTGTACATGTGTGCCGGCAATCCATCGAAGTGAATCAGTGACGCGCGAGCGAATCACTCGCCACCCACGGTCGCCCCCAGGCAAGCCCGCGGGCTTCCTCCACTTCGCTCCACTCGGCCCTCCACTTTCCTCCACCCTGGTCGAACTGCAACGCACGACCAGACCTCGTCCCGCTCACGTCTATTCGAAAACCGCGCTTGTACTGCGATTTTGCTTGGGGGAGCGACAAATCGTGGCGTGAAGGGTCGATATGACGGCGGTGTGGGCCGGGACACGGTTGCAAATTTCCCCCACGTATCCCCACCTGCGCTGACCTGCTATTTATCAGCAAATGATGCTGAATAGGGACCATGTGCTCCTTGTTTGTGGGGGAAAGTGGGGTACTGTGGGTTCGGGCGGAGAGCTGAAGCACGATCCGCTCGATAGGGAGGGTTTCAGCGCAAGCTCGCAGGAGGTGTCGAGTGTTCCTCGGTACCTTCACGCCGAAGCTCGACGACAAAGGTCGGCTCACGTTGCCGGCAAAGTTCCGAGACGAACTGGCAGGAGGATTGATGATCACCAAGAGTCAAGATCACAGCCTCGCCATCTACCCCCGGGACGAGTTCGTCAAGCTTGCTCGAAAGGCAGCGGCAGCTCCACGCAATGATCCGGCAGCTCGGGCGTATGTACGTGCCCTGGCCGCCGGTACAGATGAACAGCACGCCGATGCCCAGGGGCGAATCACCCTCTCGGCTGATCATCGGCGTTACGCAAACCTGTCCAAGGAATGCGTAGTGACCGGCTCCGTCGATTACCTCGAGATCTGGGATCTAGCAGCCTGGGAGAGGTATCTCGGAGACAACGAAGAGGACTATTCGCAGGCAACAGGCGAATCTCTCAGCGAGATCGTCTAGGCGAAGAGCCCCCGGCGAATGCCGCGAGGCCTCTGCCCGGAAAGACCCTGACGCACTTCCCCAGCGCCAGGTTCTCCTTCGGGCAGGGACCTCGAAGCATTCGCCTTCTCGAACAGTCATCGCCTTCTCGGAAAGTCAGCACCTTTTCGAAAAGTCATCGGAAATCATGAAAGTAGGAGCCGGAGCAATCATGGTGGATCACGAGGTGAACGAACCCTCGGATGCCGATGGCTTCGCGCACGTCCCCGTACTTCTGCATCGTGCCGACGATCTTCTCGGCCCTGCCATCACCGCCGTCGGTGACGGTGGCGAAGGCGCATACATGATCGATGCGACGTTGGGGCTCGGTGGCCACTCCGAATTCTTCCTCGGCAAGTACCCGGGCCTGCACCTCATCGGTCTCGATCGCGACACCAACGCACTCCGCATCGCTTCCGAGCGTCTGGCGCCATTCGCGGGCCGAACCACGTTCGTGCACACCACGTATGACGGGATCGAAGACGCGCTCGAACAGGCAGGTCTGCCGTCGACGGAGTCGGTTCACGCGATCCTCTTCGATCTGGGTGTGTCGTCGATGCAGTTGGACGAAGCCGACCGAGGTTTTGCGTACTCGATCGACGCCCCTCTCGACATGCGGATGGATCAGACGGTCGGGCTGACCGCGGCAGAGGTCCTGAACACCTACAGTCACGGCGACCTTGCTCGCATTCTGAGCACGTACGGCGAAGAGCGGTTCGCCGGAAAGATTGCGTCCGAGATCCTTCGGCAGCGTGAGCGTGAACCATTCACCACCAGTGCAGCTCTGGTCGAGTTGCTGTACCGAACAATCCCGGCGGCCACGCGGCGTACGGGTGGACACCCGGCCAAGCGCACCTTCCAAGCGCTGCGGATCGAAGTCAATGCCGAGTTGGATTCGCTTCGTGCGGCCGTTCCTGCCGGGCTCGATGCACTGGCAGTCGGTGGGCGAGTGGTGTTCATGTCCTACCAGTCGCTCGAGGATCGAGTTGTGAAGGCGGAGTTGGTTCCCCGCTCGAAGTCCACCAGTCCCGAAGGTCTACCGGTCGAGTTGCCGGGTATGGGGCCGGAGTTCCGCATCCTCACCCGTGGCGCAGAACGTGCGTCTGAGCAGGAAATCGAAGAGAACCCACGATCAGCTCCGGTGCGTTTGCGTGCCGCAGAACGCATTTCCAGGAGGCGGGCATGAGTCGTCAGGGCAAATCCGGTGCAGCGCAACGCGCATACGACAAGCGCACCGCACGGGCGGCAGGCCGGACCGGAACTGCCGCTGCTGTCGGCCCGTCGATCTCTCCTCGGGCGATGCTCAGGGGGCGGGTACCGTTCGTGGCCTCCGTTATCGGACTTCTGTCCATCGGTCTCGCGGTGACTCTGCTGCTGACCACTCGCGCTGCCGAGGATTCGTACCAACTCAGTGATGCACGTGCATACAACCAGTCTTTGGTCGAGCAGAAAGCAGCGCTCGAACGTGACTTCCAGTCGCGTAACTCGGCTCCGGAGTTGGCAAATCAGGCAAGCGCTCTCGGCATGGTCCCCGCCAAGGACCCTGCACGTCTGGTAGTTCATCCGGATGGTTCGGTCGAGGTCGTCGGAACGCCGACTCCCGCGACTGCCGGCGCGATGCCGCCGCTCGATGCGCCCACATCGGTGCCCGCACCGACCGCGACACCGCCGCGCACCACAACGCCGGTTGTTCCTGGAGCCACGCCGAGCGTTCCGAATAACACGCGAAACCTCGCGCAGAGTGAACAATTGGTTCCTGTGATCCCCACGACGACAGCACCCGCCACCACGACGGCGGTGCCTGCTCCGCCTGAGGAACGTCGGTGAGTCAGAACTCCCGTAACAACCCCGGTCGGCGTCCGCGCCGCTCGGCCACTGCCTCATTTCCGTTTCGTCAGCGAGTCGGTCGTATCACCATGTGTGGTGCGCTCGCCGTTGCGGCATTGCAGCTCTTGTGGATTCAGGGAATCGATGCGCCGAGCCTGGCTGCGGAATCTGCGAATCAACGAACCACGACGCAGGTCGATCCGGCCGTACGCGGCTCGATAACCGATCGCAACGGAAACCCCCTCGCGTTCACCATGGAAGCCAAGGCGCTGACTTTTCAGCCGGTGCGAGTACGCAAGGAACTCGAGGAAGCGCGCGCCAAGAGCATCGAGCAGGGCGCCGAGGGTGACAAGCAGGCGCCGGAAGTCAGCGATCGCCTCGCCGAGATCGCCGCCGGAATCCACGCCAAGCTCGGCGATACCGTTCCGGAAAAAGATCTGCTTCAGAAGATGAACAGCAACGAGACTTTCACGTACCTCGCCCGCAGCGTGGATCCGGCGGTTGCTGCCGAGATCTCGGACAAGTTCCGGGAGGTCGGCCTCGAGCGACAGGACATCCGCGAGTACCCCGGTGGCTCTCTGGCGGCGAATCTCGTCGGCGCGACCGGCTGGGACGGGCACGGTTTGCTCGGCCTCGAAGATTCGATGGACTCCACGCTCGCCGGAACCGATGGATCCGAAACGTACGACCGCGGTTCCGACGGCGCTGTGATCCCTGGTAGCTGGCGTGACAAGCAACCGGCCGTCAACGGTTCGGGCGTCGAGCTGACCATCGATTCGGACCTCCAGTTCTACGTTCAGCAGCAGGTCCAGATCGCCAAGGACAAGTCGGGCGCAAAGAACGCTTCGGTTGTGGTCATGGACTCCAAGACGGGACAGGTGTTGGCCATGTCCAACGACAGCACCTTCAACCCCGCGATCGGCATCGACAAGAACGCGCCGACAGCCGAAATGGGCAATCCGTCGGTCAGTACGCCGTTCGAGCCCGGATCGGTGAACAAGATCGTCACCGCAGCAGCGGCCATCGAGGACGGTAAGACAACTCCGGACGAAGTTCTGCAAGTCCCGGGCAGCATCACGATGTCCGGTGCCACAGTCAAGGATGCGTGGGATCACGGTGTGGCCCCGTATACCTCTACCGGTGTGTTCGGAAAGTCCTCGAACGTCGGCACCTTGATGCTCGCTCAGCGAGTGGGCGAGGATCGCTACGCAGACATGCTGAACAGGTTCGGCCTCGGACAACGCACCGACGTCGGACTTCCCGGCGAGAGCGCCGGCAGCGTCCCGAGTCGCGATCAGTGGTCCGGCGGAACCTTCGCGAACTTGCCGATCGGGCAGGGTCTTTCGATGACAACCTTGCAGATGACCGGGATGTACCAGGCCATTGCCAACGACGGTGTGCGAATTCCTCCGCGAATCGTGAAGTCGACTGTCGATTCTTCCGGCACTCGGACCGAGACGCCGCAGCCCGAGGGTGTCGAGGTGGTCAGCGCCCAGACAGCGTCGACGGTTCGGGACATGTTCCGATCGGTCACTCAGGAAGACACCGGCAACCAACGAGGAACCGGTGTTGCCGCGGGCGTCGAGGGATACCAGGTCAGCGGAAAGACCGGCACCGCGCAGCAGGTGGATCCCGCGTGCAAGTGCTACTCCAACTCCAACTACTGGATCACCTTCGCGGGGATCGCGCCCGCGGACAACCCCCGATTCGTGATCGGAATCATGCTCGACGCACCGGTTCGCGGTGTGGACGGCGGCGGCGGTCAATCGGCAGCACCGTTGTTCCACAACATCGCGTCGTGGATGCTGCAGCGTGACAGCGTTCCGATGTCGCCGGACCCCGGTCGCAAGTTGGTGTTGCAGGCGGACTGATTGCGGTGTGTCGGTTTCGACAGGGTCTTCGGGTGAATCCCGGACACGGTAATCTCAAACGTCGCAGTAACCTCATTCATCGCAGTACGCCGAACTTTGCTTGCGCTGCGACCGCCAAAGAACAACGACAATTGCCAGGAGTCGAGTGACAGTGCCGAATCGTTTGCAATCGTCGAACTCGGACGACGCTCCCGGGACGCGTCCGACACAACCGGTTGCTACCGCGATCACGGCGCTCTCCGAACTGTCCGGAGCTCGCCTCGAATGGGTCGGGCAACCGGGATCACAGTCGTCGGAGGTCGTCGTCAAGGGCGTCGACCTGCGTGCGCAGGGAATCGTGGCCGATGACCTCTTCGCCGCTCTGCCCGGTGCCAGGACGCACGGCGCTCAGTTCGCCGTCGACGCTCTGGGGCGCGGTGCGACCGCGATCTTGACGGACGAGGCCGGCCTCGAATTGATCGAGGCCGCCGGCAAGGCGCCCGACCGGTCCGTCCCGGTTCTCGTTCATCCGAACCCGCGGGATGTGCTCGGTGAGATCTCGGCCGAGATCTACGGCCGGCCCTCGGAGAAGATGCAGGTCGTCGGCATTACCGGCACATCCGGCAAGACGACGACGTCGTACTTGCTCGAAGCAGCGATTGCCGGAGCCGGCCGCAAGCCCGGCCTGGTTGGCACCATCGAGACTCGGATCGACGGCCGACGGGTGCCCAGCGCTCTGACCACGCCGGAAGCTCCGCAACTCCATGCGCTGTTCGCCGTGATGGCAGAGCAGGGGATCGATACCGTCGTCATGGAGGTGTCCAGTCACGCGCTCGCTCTCGGACGCGTCGACGGCATCCGCTTCGACATCGGCGCGTTCACCAATCTTTCGCAGGACCACCTGGATTTCCATCGGGACTTCGAGGAGTACTTCCAGGCCAAGGCTCGGCTGTTCGATCCCGAGTCGACGGTGCGAGCCGAGCATGCCGTCGTCTGCGTCGACGACGTATGGGGTCGACGGATGGCTGAGCTGGCCGCGACCGACGAGAGCGATGCGGTGACCACGGTCTCGACCTCGACGGCCGAGGCCGAGTGGAAGGTCGGCGCCGTCCAGGTTGCCGAGGACGGCTCGCAGACCTTCGAGTTGGTCGGACCGGACGGACAATCGTGGCCCGTCTCGCTTCGCCTCCCCGGTCGATACAACGTGGCCAACGCAGCCTTGGCACTGACTGTCAGCTTCGCGGCCGGACTCGATCCGGACGCTGCTGTTCGAGCACTCGGAACGGTGGATGTCCCCGGACGGGTCCAGCGGATCGACCGTGGGCAGAGCTTCCTGGCAGTCGTCGACTACGCCCACAAACCGGCGGCACTCGAAGCCGTGATCGCCACCCTGCGCAATCAGGTTCCCGGCCGAGTGGCTGTGGTCGTCGGTGCGGGCGGGGACCGCGACGCCGGCAAACGCACCCTCATGGGCGAAGCTGGTGCGAGGGGCGCAGACCTGCTGATCGTCACCGACGACAACCCGCGCACCGAGGATCCCGCGAAAATTCGCGCTTCGGTTATGCAAGGCGCCATCGACGTTCCCGAATCCGAACGCGGCGAGATTCGCGAAGTGGGGGACAGGGCGCTCGCGATCGAGCAAGCAGTCCGGTGGGCGCAGCCAGGCGACGTAGTACTGGTGGCAGGCAAAGGCCACGAAGTGGGTCAAGAAATCGACGGGGTCAAACACCCATTCGACGACCGCGAGGTGTTGGGCGAAATGATCGGCCGATTCGCGATCAACACAGCACATGGAGGCAAGCAATGATCCCGATGACGCTCTCTCGGATCGCCGAGATCGTCGGAGGAACCCTGCATGACGTCGACGATCCGTCGACTCAGGTGACAGGAACCGTCGAATTCGATTCGCGCAAGGCTGGTCCAGGTGGACTGTTTCTCGCACTCCCCGGCGCACGCGTCGACGGTCACGACCATGCGGAAGCGGCGGTGGCCGCCGGTGCGGTGGCGGTGCTAGCAGCGCGGCCGGTCGGGGTTCCGGCGATAGTTGTCCCGTCGGTACCGAACGACGGTCCGAGCGCTGTGATGTTGCTCGAACATGACACAGACGGATCCGGGGCTGCCGTCTTGCATGCCCTCGGCCTCCTGGCCAGGGCCGTGGTCGACGAACTGGCAGCAGAGGGGTCGGCTTCGGGGGGCGGGCTGACGCTGGTCGGTGTCACTGGTTCGGCAGGCAAGACCTCGACCAAGGACCTGATTGCGGCGCTGCTTCGCGAGCGCGGTGAGGTGGTCGCCCCACCAGGCTCGTTCAACAACGAACTGGGTTTGCCGTGGACTGTGCTCCGCGCCGACGAGAAGACCCGCTTCCTGGTCCTCGAGATGTCGGCCCGTGGGGTCGGTCACGTCGGCGAACTGACCAAGATCGCGCCGCCGAAGATCGGCGTCGTTCTCAATGTCGGCACCGCCCATCTCGGTGAATTCGGTTCGCGTGAAGCGATCGCGGTCGCCAAAGGTGAACTGGTGGAAGCACTCCCGTCGGCAGCCGACGGTGGAGTTGCGGTCCTCAACGCCGACGACCGCATGGTCGCCGCAATGGCGAGTCGAACCAAGGCCCGGATCGTATTCGTCGGTCAGTCCGAAGACTGCGACGTTCGGGCGACCGACGTTGTTGTCGACGACCAGGCCCGGGCTTCCTTCACGCTGAACTGTTCACAGGGTTCTGCGCGTATTCGCCTGGCCGTTCACGGCGAACATCACGTGAGCAACGCTCTTGCCGCTGCGGCCGTCGCACTCGAGAACGGCCTCGCGGTTGCAGACATCGCGCGTGTCCTCGAGGGCACGAAGGCAGCGTCCGCGAGGCGGATGGAAGTCACCGAGCGCGCCGACGGCGTCACCGTCGTCAACGACAGTTACAACGCAAATCCCGATTCCATGCGCGCTGCGCTCAAAGCGTTGGTGTCCATGGCGCGATCGGATCGGCACTTCGGGCGCCGTAGCTGGGCTGTGCTCGGTGAGATGGGTGAACTCGGGCCGGAATCGGTCGTCGAGCATGACGCGATCGGTCGCCTGGCCGTCAGACTAGATGTCAGCAAGTTGATCGTCGTCGGAACGGGCCGCACCTCGCGTGCGATGCATCAAGGTGCGGTGATGGAGGGGTCGTGGGGTGACGAGTCCGTCGTCGTGCCAGACGCAGCTGCGGCAATCGCCATTCTCGAAGCGGAACTCGAACCGGGCGATCTCGTCCTGGTGAAGGCATCCAAGTCGGTTGAACTGTGGACGGTCGCCGAAGCGATTCTGGCCGCAACGTCCAGCGACAACACCGGTGACGCGAACACCGATGGCGAGAACGGCGGGGATTCGCAGTGATCCAGATTCTTCTCGCCGCAGGCATCGCGCTGGCGGTCTCCATCATGCTCACGCCGATCCTGATCAAGGCGTTCTCGAAACAAGGTTTCGGGCAGGAGATCCGAACCGAAGGTCCAGCCAGTCACCAGGCCAAGCGAGGCACTCCCACGATGGGCGGCGTCGCGATCCTGACCGGAATCTGGGCCGGCTATCTCGGCTCACACCTCATCGGTCTCGGAATGGACAACGCGGAGGGGCCATCGGCGTCCGGCCTACTCGTTCTCGGTCTGACCACCGCGCTCGGTGGAGTCGGTTTCCTCGACGACTTCATCAAGATCCGCAAGCAGCGCAATCTGGGACTGAACAAGACCGCGAAGCTGGTCGGCCAGTTCGTCGCTGCCATTGCCTTCGGAATCTTGGCCCTGCAGTTCCGCGGTGACGACGGGCTGACTCCGGGCAGTGTTCATTTGTCGTACGTCCGCGACATCGCCACCGTCTCACTCGGTTCCGTGGTCTTCATCGCCTTTTGCTACCTACTGGTCAGCGCCTGGTCCAATGCCGTCAACCTGACGGACGGCCTCGATGGACTGGCCGCCGGAGCGATGAGTTTCGTTCTCGGCGCCTACGTCATCATCACGTTCTGGCAGTTCCGCTACTCGTGCGAGACGAATCCCGGTAAGGGTTGCTACGACGTCCGAGACCCGCTCGATCTCGCGGTGCTCTGCGCGGCCGGCGCCGGCGCGTGCATCGGTTTCCTCTGGTGGAATGCCGCACCCGCCAAGATCTTCATGGGCGACACCGGTTCTCTTGCCCTCGGCGGCATGCTCGCCGGATTGTCGATCACCACAAGCACGGAACTGTTGATGGTGGTCATCGGTGCACTGTTCGTCGCGGAGGCCGCGTCGGTGGTGATCCAGGTAGCGGTGTTCCGGTCCAGCCGACGGCGGGTCTTCCGAATGGCGCCGTTCCATCACCACTTCGAACTCGCCGGGTGGGCTGAAACCACGGTCATCATCAGATTCTGGTTGCTGGCGGCTATTGCGTCGGCTATCGGATTGGCACTCTTCTACAGCGAATACCTCGCAGCGCTCGGAGGCTGAAAACCATGACCAGCTCAGCGGATTCCGAGAACGACCTGTCCTGGCTCCGCGGTACGCGAGTGCTGGTCGCCGGAGGGCGGGTGTCCGGTCAAGCGACCATCGAACCTCTCGTCGCTCTTGGTGCTGTCGTGACGGTCGCCGATTCGACCTTGGACTTCGCGGAGCGCTGCGCCGAGCTCGGCGCGGACATGGTGACCACCACCTCGATCGAGGATGCTCCGGATTCGATCACCGAGTACGGGCTCGTCGTCACCAGTCCGGGCTTTCGGCCCGATGCACCGATCCTTGCAGCGGCCGCCGGTCACGGGATTCCCATCTGGGGAGACGTCGAGTTCTCGTGGCGCGTCGACCACAGCGGGCACTTCGGCGGTCCCCGTAAGTGGCTCGTCGTGACGGGGACGAACGGCAAGACCACGACGACGTCGATGCTGGCGTCGATTCTCGACGCCGCCGGAGTTGTCGGCCGAGCCTGCGGGAACATCGGGCTTCCGATACTCGACGCACTCGCCGAGACGTCGCCGCGCGTGGAGTACCTCGCTGTCGAACTGTCGTCTTTCCAATTGCACTGGGCGCCTTCGGTGCGTCCGGATGCCGGCGTCGTCCTCAATGTCGCCGAGGATCACCTCGACTGGCACGGCGGAATGAGCGCGTACGCCGAGGCAAAGTCGCGGGCGCTGAGTGGAAAGGTCGCGGTGGTCGGCCTCGATGACGCAATCGCTTCCGAACTGGGAACTCGCGCAACTGCAGACATTGTCACCGGGTTCAGATTGGGTGAACCGGGCGAAGGAGAACTGGGTGTCGAAGCGGGACACCTCGTGGACAACGCTTTCGGCGATCACGTCCGCCTGGCCGAAGCAGCTTCCATAGATCCGGCCGGCCCGGCAGGCGTCATGGACGCGCTGGCCGCTGCCGCTTTGGCGCGGGCACTCGGATTCGAGGCCGACGTCGTCGAACGCGGTCTGGCCGCACACAAGGTCGGCCCACACCGAGGGGCCCTGGTCGGTCGTGTCGGGTCCGTTGTGTACATCGACGATTCCAAGGCCACCAATCCGCACGCAGCCAGGCCGTCGATACTCGCGCACGACCGCGTCGTCTGGGTTGCAGGCGGTCTGCTCAAGGGCGCAAGCGTCGAGCAGTTGGTGAGCGAAGTGGGACCGAGACTGTCCGGCGCCGTTCTTCTCGGCCGTGACGCCGGTGTGATCGAGGACGCGCTGGCGCGACACGCGCCCGATGTTCCCGTGGTGCACGTGCTGTCGGGGGACGATGAAGCGGTGAGCGAAAACAGCAGCAACTCGACTCTCACCATCCGGCTGCCGTCGGGTGCCGACGCGGATGCCGTCATGGCCGCAGTGGTCGTCGAAGCTGCCGAGTTGGCGTCCCCCGGTGATGCAGTTGTACTTGCCCCGGCCGCCGCGTCCTTGGACATGTTCGCCAGCTACGGACATCGTGGTGACAGTTTCGCCGCCGCCGTAGCCGCATTACCCGATCCGTTCACGGATTCGCCTGGCCAAGCCGGGAACTTGCGATGACCAAGGGTCCCAAGACCCGAATCGGTGCCTGGTTGGCGCGGCCGTTGGCGTCGTTCCACCTGGTGGTGACGATTGCCACGATGTTGACTGTCTTGGGGCTCGTGATGGTTCTGTCGGCGTCGAGCGTCGAGCAGTACGTGTCCGGTGGCTCGGCATATTCGTTGTTCACCCAGCAGTTGATCTTCGCGATTCTCGGGGCGGTGCTCTTCTACGTCGCGCTGCGGATCCCGGCGAGAGTGCTCCGGCAGTATTCGTTTCCGCTGTTCGTCGTCGTGCTGATCATGCTGGTACTCGTCCTGATTCCGGGAATCGGCACCGAAGCGCAGGGTGCGCGTCGCTGGTTCAACGTCGGTGGATTCTCGGTGCAACCATCGGAAATCATGAAGGTCGCCTTGGCGATCTGGGGCGCGCATCTGTTGGCCTCGAGGCGTCCGGACGACCGATCCGTGAAGTCGATCCTGATTCCGCTCGTGCCCGCTGCGATGCTGGTCTTCGCCTTGGTCGTCGCGCAGCCGAACCTCAGTACGACCATCGCACTGGGAATCATCGTCGGGGCCTTGCTGTGGTTCGGTGGGCTTCCACTGAAACTCTTCGGCTCGATAGCGCTGACAGGCGTTGTCGGCGCCGCTGTCCTGGCCATGACGGCCGGGTATCGATCCGACCGAGTCCAGGCCTTCTTCAACAAGAGCGATGACCTGCAGGGCAACAACTATCAGGCCAAGCAGGCCTTGTATTCGCTCGCAGACGGCGGCTTTTTCGGTCGCGGACTCGGGCAGAGCGTCGCCAAATGGAACTACCTACCGAACGCGCACAACGACTTCATCTTCGCGATCATCGGCGAAGAGCTGGGATTTGTCGGCTGCGCTGTGGTGATCGGTTTGTTCGCTGTATTCGTGTACACGGGATTGCGGATCGCAGCCCGCAGCATCGATCCGTTCTGGCGGCTCCTGTCGGCCACCGCAACTACCTGGATCGTCGGCCAGGCGATGATCAACATCGGTTACGTCATCGGACTGCTACCGGTGACCGGACTCCAGTTGCCCTTGGTCTCCGCCGGTGGTTCGTCCTTGGCGATCACGCTGTTCATGTTCGGGGTCATCGCCAATGCAGCGCGCCACGAGCCAGAAGCAGTTGCCGCTCTGAACTCCGGGCAGGACGGCAAGATCTCGAAGTTGCTCAGACTGCCCAAGCCGGTGCTGTACCACCCGCCGTCAGGGGGCCGGCCTATCCGTCGACCGAAGCCCGCACGACAGATCGAACCGGCACGCGGACGCGACGGCCGGCGCGCGATCGAGACGGGCGATCGACGCAAGCGGGCAGATCAAGGCGCTCGCCCTTCCTCGGATTCCAACCGAGGTGCGGCCGCTGGGTCACGGAAGCGCACCGCGGGAGGGCAGAATGGTCAGCGTCGGCAGGCGCCGACACGTAGGGCACAAGATCCACGAGAAGTTCGAGAGCGAGGAATTCGTAGGTGAGCGGCAACAAATCGGCTCTGTCGGTAGTGGTGGCAGGGGGAGGCACGGCTGGTCACATCGAACCCGCACTTGCGGTCGCGGACGCGGTCAAGGCCGCTCAGCCCGACACCAGGATCACCGCACTCGGGACAGCACGTGGTCTCGAAACCACCTTGGTGCCTGCCCGCGGGTACATACTCGAGCTCATTCCGCCGGTTCCGCTTCCTCGTAAGCCCACGATGGATCTCGTCAAACTGCCGACACGCATCCTCGCCTCGGTGCGCAAGACCCGTGAGGTACTCGATTCCGTCGACGCCGACGTGATCGTCGGTTTCGGTGGTTACGTCGCGCTTCCGGCGTATCTTGCCGCACGTGGCGGTGTTCTTCGGCGCCGCCGCAAGATTCCGATCGTCATCCACGAGGCGAACGCCAGTGCCGGCATCGCGAACAAGATCGGTGCTCGCCTGGCGACGCGGGTGCTTGCTGCTGTTCCGGGTTCCGGAGTGAAGAACCGCGGCGATCAGGACGCCGAGATCGTCGGCATCCCGGTTCGCGCGTCGATCGCCAATTTCGATCGAGCGGGACTCCGCTCGCAAGCTCGCGAGTACTTCGGACTGCCTCAGGACGGTCCCGTTCTGCTCGTCTTCGGCGGATCGCAAGGCGCGAAGTCGCTCAACGACGCGGTGTCCGGAGCAGCGGAAGAACTGGCGAAGGCCGGGATCTCGGTCCTTCACGCACACGGACCCAAGAACTCCCTCGAGGTCACGCAGTACTCGGAGACGGCACCGTATGTGGCTGTACCTTATCTTTCGCGGATGGATCTCGCGTATGCCGCAGCCGACGCGACGATCTGTCGTTCGGGCGCGATGACGGTCGCCGAGGTCTCGGCGGTCGGACTACCGGCCGTTTACGTTCCGCTGCCGCACGGCAACGGTGAACAGGAACTCAACGCGAAACCCGTTGTCGCAGCTGGCGGCGCGATCATCGTCTCCGACAACGAGCTCACGCCGACGTTCGTCGCCGGCACCGTCGTCCCGATGCTGAGCGACAGCGCGCGTCTCGACAAGATGAGCAGTGGCGCTGCCAATGTCGGGCACCGCACGGCGGCAACAGAGATCGCACGGATCGTGCTCGACATCGCGGCAAAGGAAAACGCCGTCCAGGAAAATGCAAGGGGAAACCGATGACCGCGCTGCCCGCCCACCTCGAGCGAGTACACATGGTCGGAATCGGCGGTGCCGGTATGTCCGGCATCGCTCGAATTCTGCTTTCCCGCGGGGGCCTTGTCTCGGGTTCGGACGCCAAGGAGAGCCGAGGAGTCCTGGCGCTTCGTGCACGCGGGGCACAGGTCCGGATCGGCCACGACGCCGATGCTCTCGACCTGCTGCCAGGTGGACCGACCGTCGTCGTCACGACGCACGCAGCTATCCCGAAGGACAACCCGGAACTCGTCGAGGCCGCTCGCCGCGGAATCCCGGTGATTCTTCGGCCGGCTGTCCTTGCATCACTCATGCAGGGCAATCGCACGTTCCTGGTTTCGGGTACACACGGCAAGACGTCGACGACGTCGATGCTCGTGGTCGCCCTGCAGCACTGCGGTTTCGACCCCTCGTTTGCCGTTGGCGGCGAACTCAACGAGGCGGGCACGAATGCCCATCACGGCAGCGGTGACGTCTTTGTCGCCGAGGCCGACGAGAGCGACGGGTCGCTGCTTCAGTACGACCCCAACGTGATCGTCGTGACCAACATCGAGGCCGATCACCTCGACTACTTCGGCAGCGTCGAAGCGTATGTGAAGGTGTTCGACGATTTTGTCGACAAGCTACGTCCGGGTGGACTTCTGATTGCTTGCCTCGACGATCCGGGATCTGCGGATCTCGCGAAGCGAATCGTGGCCTCGGGTCGTTCGGACATCCGTGTGCTCGGTTACGGATCAGCGGATGCGCAGGAAGTAGAAGCGGGCACTGCCTTCGAACCTGTCGACGGCGTCGAGGTCGGAGTCCGACTACTGGGCTTCCATGCACACGACGTCGGGGGAGTCCTGCAGTTCCAACTGGCCGGCGAGAGCGCCGCGCGAACCGTGCGGATGGCAGTGCCGGGTCGGCACATGGCGCTCAACGCACTTGCCGCCCTGCTGGCCGCCCGTGATGCGGGCGCCGAGACCGAGGAGATCGTCGAGGGGCTCGCCGGATTCGGTGGCGTCCACCGCCGCTTCCAGTTCACCGGCCGCGAGCGCGGTGTCCGGGTGTTCGACGACTACGCCCACCATCCGACCGAAGTTCGCGCGGTTCTCGGCGCGGCCGCGGATCTGGTTCGACCGGAAGATGATTCGTCGTCGACCAATTCGGCAGCCGGACGTGTGATCGTGGTCTTCCAACCTCACCTCTATTCGCGCACAGCGGCATTTGCCGTGGAGTTCGCGCAGGCACTGGACTTGGCCGACGAGGTAGTGGTTCTCGATGTCTACGGTGCTCGCGAAGAGCCGATGCCGGGAGTCAGCGGTGCGCTTGTCGCTCAATCGGTCACCAAACCTGTTCACTATCAACCCGATCTGTCGCAGGCACCGAAGCAGGTGGCGGCGTTGGCTCACCCCGGCGACATCGTCATCACGATGGGCGCCGGTGACGTGACCATGCTCGGCAAACAGATCCTCGATGCTTTGCGTTCGGCGCCGCATCCCGCGCCGCGATGACACCCGACGCACGAAGTCGTCGCGGGCGTCGAGATCCTCAGGCCAGGCGAGCCACCAGTACGCGTCGGCGCAGTACTCGCACCGAATCGCGATACTCGACGCGGTCGACGGAGCCGGCTCCCGAACCCACGCCGACTCGTAAGTGGTTCAAGCGACCGCTGATCGTGGCACCGCTGGCAATCGTGCTGGTGGTGGGAATTGCGCTGACGGCCTGGTTGTCTCCGGTGCTCTCGGTCCGGGGCACCGAAGTTCTCGGTGCGACGACGGTCAGTGAGGAACAGATCCTTTCGCTCCTGGCAGTACCGACCGGTCAGCCGTTGATGCGGGTCGACACCGGTGCGGCAGCCGCACGTGTAGCGACGATTCCGAAGGTGGCCTCCGCCCGAGTGCAGCGGATGTATCCGTCGACCATTCGCGTCACCGTGACCGAACGGGTACCGGTTGTCTTCGTCGACTCACCCGAGGGGGCACACCTGCTGGACGAGAAGGGTGTCGACTTCGAGATGGGCGTCCCGCCGCCGGGGGTTCCGCGTCTGGTGACACCGACGCCGGGATGGAACGACGAGCCGACGCTTGCCGCGCTCGAGGTGTTGTCGGTGTTGCCGCCGGATCTGAGATTTCAGGTGGGAGAGGTTGCCGCTCGGTCGATTTCGAGTGTCACGCTGACTCTGCTCGACGGTCGCGTCGTAAACTGGGGCGGTGTCGAGCACTCGGATCGTAAGGCTGCCGTGACGCTTCCTCTGTTGACTCAACCGGGGCAGACGTACGACGTGTCCAGTCCTGATCTTCCGACGGTCCGATAGCGCACGGTGCACCCGTGCGCCGGTGCGTGGCAAATACTTCGGTGTGTCTCGGCGCGCCTAATGGCGGAACGCGACGACGGTGCATAGCGTTTCGTTTCAGATCGAATACTTGACATAACTCTAACCCTGTGGTTGAGGTTTAGAGTTTATCTCGAACACCAGCAGTAACAAATACACCAGCAGTTACAAATACAGCAGCAGTAAAAAGACAGCAGCACTGACAAACAGCGTGAAACACGACACGGAAGGCGAGAGCCGATGACGCCCCCGCACAACTACCTCGCCGTAATCAAGGTCGTCGGCATCGGCGGCGGCGGCGTGAACGCAGTCAACCGCATGATCGAACAGGGACTCAAGGGAGTCGAGTTCATCGCGGTCAACACGGACGCGCAAGCCCTTCTGATGAGTGACGCCGACGTCAAGCTCGACGTCGGTCGTGAATTGACCCGTGGCCTCGGCGCCGGTGCTGACCCTGAAGTGGGTCGCAAGGCAGCCGAAGATCACAAGGACGAGATCGAAGAGGTCATCAAGGGCGCCGACATGGTGTTCGTGACCGCAGGCGAGGGTGGTGGCACCGGAACCGGTGGTGCCCCTGTCGTGGCAAGCATCGCCCGGAAGCTGGGCGCACTCACCGTCGGCGTCGTGACTCGGCCGTTCTCCTTCGAGGGCAAGCGTCGTGGGGGACAGGCGGATACCGGAATCCAGGCGCTCCGCGAGTCCTGCGACACGCTGATCGTCATTCCCAACGATCGCCTGCTCCAGCTGGGTGACGCGGCCGTCAGCCTCATGGACGCCTTCCGCAGCGCCGACGAGGTTCTCCTCAACGGTGTCCAGGGCATCACCGACCTCATCACCACTCCGGGTCTGATCAACGTCGACTTCGCGGACGTCAAGGGTGTCATGTCCGGTGCAGGCAGTGCGTTGATGGGCATCGGATCCTCACGTGGTGAGGGACGCGCGATCAAGGCGGCGGAATCTGCGATCAATTCGCCTCTCCTCGAAGCGTCGATGGAAGGCGCCCGCGGCGTGCTCCTGTCGATTGCCGGCGGTAGCGATCTGGGTCTGTTCGAGATCAACGAGGCGGCTTCGCTGGTGCAGGAAGCCGCGCACATCGACGCCAACATCATCTTCGGAACGGTCATCGACGATTCACTCGGTGACGAGGTTCGTGTGACGGTCATCGCTGCGGGATTCGACGGAGGAGCTCCGGCTCGTCGTCCCGTGGAGTCGACCGCACAGGGACGTGGAGCTATCGGCGCCGGGCGCGCGGGTGAGGTCGGCCGGTCACCGGTGGCCGCCGAACCTGCTGGCGAGCAGCCGATTTCCGCAGCGCGCGAGACGACGGGTTCGGGTAGCTTGCCTCCGATCGGTGGCCCACGCCATGCGCCGGTCCAGGAAGACGAGGGCGACGACGACGTCGATGTGCCTGTCTTCATGCGTCGCTGACGCAGGGCTACAAACAGTTTCGAGAACAGGGTGCCCGGAATTTCTGGGTACCCTGTTCTTGACTGGATGTCCGGTCACGTCTGAGCCGGACGACAACTTTCGACGTTTGTGAGCACACTTATCTTGAGTACCGAGAAGTCGACCACCCGCACCCGCATTCGCCGCGTCGTGACCAGCCGAGCCGGTGGTGTTTCCGCGTCGCCGTACGAGTCGTTCAATCTCGGCGATCACGTCGGAGACGATCCGGCAGCCGTCGAGGTGAATCGCCGTCGTCTGGCACGCGAAATAGGCGTCGAGCCTGACCATCTCGTGTGGATGGAACAGATCCACTCGCGCAACGTCACTGTCGTGACGGAACCGACCGACGAAGTGATTCCCGTGACGGACGCTCTGGTCACCACCGTTCCCGGCCTGGCGCTCGCCACCCTCAGCGCAGACTGTGTTCCCGTTCTGCTCTCCGACGAGGAGGCCGGTGTGATCGCGGCAGTTCATGCGGGACGGATCGGTGCCCGCATCGGTATCGTCCCGCGTGTCCTCGCGGAGATGGTGCGACAGGGCGCGGACGTCTCACGTATCGGTGCCTTCCTCGGCCCGGCAGCGAGCGGACGCCAGTACGAGGTTCCCGCCGCGATGCGTGCGGACGTGGAAAAGCACTTGCCGGGCAGCGCAACTCGCACCGAGAAGGGCACGCCGGGACTCGATCTGCGTGCGGGACTGCGTAAGCAGCTGCTCGCCGCGGGTGTGTCCGGTGTTGCCGAGGACCCGCGGTGCACGATCGAGGATCGCGCGTTGTTCAGTCATCGCCGAGAATCTCTGACCGGGCGTCAAGCTGCAGTGATCTGGATGGAAGCGCCCGCAGCGCAGGAAACCGTCTAGGCAGAAATGCGCCAGACGGATATGCGGCTGACAGAAATATCGACGGCACTCGACTCGGTGCGTGCGCGGCTGGCGGCCGCCTGCCTTGCCGCCGGTCGTGAAGTTTCCGACGTAGCACTGCTGCCAGTTACCAAATTCTTTCCGGCGTCCGACGCCCGAATCCTGTACGAACTGGGTTGCCGTGAATTCGGTGAGTCTCGTGAGCAGGAAGCAGTGGAGAAGGTCGCGGACTTCGACGGCGCTGCTCAGAGCGGCGCGATCGACGATCCGGTTCGTTGGCACATGATCGGGCAGTTGCAGCGCAACAAAGCGCGTTCGGTAGCGAAGTGGGCCTACGCAATTCACTCGGTGGACAGTGCACGACTGGCCGATGCACTCGATCGGGCGGCGCTCGGAGCTTTGTCCGACGGGGAGCGTAAAGCGCCGCTGCGGGTGCTCATCCAGGTAAGTCTCGACGGAGACCCTGCGCGTGGCGGAGTTCCCACGGGAGAGCTAACTCCTCTCGCCGAGCGGATCGAATCAGCCGAAGGTCTCGAATTTGCGGGACTGATGGCCGTCCCGCCACTTGGATCAGATCCGGACGAGCAGTTCGAAATCCTCCGCAGGGCACATCTTTTGATTCTCGAATCGCATCCTCGGGCAACCGAACTCTCGGCTGGCATGACCGGTGATCTGGAGGCCGCAGTGCGCCACGGATCAACGTGCGTGCGTGTCGGAACCGCACTGCTCGGCTCACGACCAGTAATCTCGAGGTGATCGCTCAGGTGATCGCCCAACCCGTCCACACCGCTGCGACCGGTCGCAGTCGGATTGATTCCGCCGCGCCAAGGAAGGTCGATCAATGAGCAACCTGCATAAGTTCAAGGCTTACTTCGGCATGGTTCCCCTCGATGACTACGAGGACGAATACGTGGAGGAGCCCGATCAGGCTCGCCGCGCACCCCGTCGTAGTCACGACGGCTATGCCGAGCGCGACGACCGCGAGTTCGTCGAACCTGCCTTCTCGAAGGCGAGCTACGCGCCCAGTCGTCGTGACGAAGAGGACGCGGAGTTCGATCGCTACGATTCCCGGCCCCGCGTCGACACCGTTCCCAGCCGCAGTAGCCGCCCGGCGATGGCGCCGCGTCCGACAAGCCGTGGAAACCTCGCGGTCGACGCCCGTGCAGAGCGTCCCGAAGCGCGACGTGCGCCTGTTGTCGATGACGGCGGCCCGCTCGCCAAGATCACGACACTGCGTCCGCAGAGCTACGCAGAGGCCCGCACCATCGGTGAGCGGTTCCGCGACGGCACTCCCGTCATCATGGATCTGGTCGACATGAGCAACGCCGACGCGAAGCGTCTGGTCGATTTCGCGGCCGGCCTGGCGTTCGCATTGCGTGGTTCTTTCGACAAGGTAGCCACCAAAGTGTTTCTTCTCTCACCGGCTGACATCGACGTTTCCGCCGAGGAACGCCGTCGTATCGCGGAGACGGGTTTCTACAGCCAGAAATGATGGTCTCGACCGCAGTCCGGCCCCTGAGCAGGGGTGACGTGAGCACATTCGAACGGCGGCCCGTCTCGGCGGACGCCGCATTCGGACCCATCGCCGGCCGTTACAAGACGGACTCGATGCGGGCCGGTTCCGGAATTGCTGCGGTGTGTCTGTTTTGGACACACCGCAGAAGTCAGGCAGAGTGAGGGTGTGGACGCGCTTCTCTCTGTGATCTATCTGGTGCTGGTTGTCTTCTGGCTGTTGCTGATCGGCAGAGTGATCGTCGAGTTCGTTCGTTCGTTTGCCAGAGATTGGCGACCGACCGGATTGGTCGCAGTCATTCTCGAAACCATTTTTACGATCACCGATCCTCCGGTGAAACTGCTCCGCAGGTTGATCCCCCCGATCAACCTCGGTGGAGTTCGCTTGGATCTATCCATCATGGTCTTGCTTTTCATCGTCATCATCCTGATGTCGGTTGTTCGCTGAGCGCAGTCCGAGTGAGTGGTATGCCAGAATGGAAGCCATAACTCATCCGGTGGTTCGCCACTACGTAGACTGTGTTGCAACTGAATGCTTGCTAGACCGCCAAATGACGCGTGAAGGGATCCTTCCATGCCGCAACTGACTCCAGCTGACGTGCACAACGTTGCGTTCAGCAAGCCGCCTATCGGCAAGCGTGGCTACAACGAGGACGAGGTCGACGCATTCCTCGACCTCGTCGAGCAGGCGCTGTCGCAGCTCATCGAAGAGAATGCGGACCTGCGCCAGCGCGTAGGTGAGCTGGATCAGGAGCTCGCGGCTGCCAAGAAGTCGCCGGCACCTGCTCAGCAGGCAGCACCCGTCGCAGCGCAGCCCAAGCCGGAGCCCGCTCGGGTTGTCGAACCGCCCAAGCCTGCACCCGTTGCAGCTCCGGTTCCCGCCGCCGCTGCCGTTGCAGCGCCGCAGAGTGGCGACACCCACATGCAGGCCGCGAAGGTCCTCGGACTGGCTCAGGAGATGGCGGATCGCCTCACCAACGATGCCAAGACCGAATCCGAGCAGCTGCTCGGCAGTGCTCGCACCAACTCCGAGCAGCTCATGAGCGAGGCTCGCAGCAAGGCCGACGGCATGATCGCGGATGCGCGCAACAAGTCGGAGGCAATGCTGACCGACGCTCAGACTCGCTCCGAGACCCAGCTTCGCCAGGCTCAGGAGAAGGCAGACGCTCTCAAGGCAGACGCCGAGAAGAAGCACACCGAAATCATGGCGACCATCAACCAGCAGCGTTCGGTCCTCGAGGGCCGTATCGAGCAGCTCAAGACGTTCGAACGTGAGTACCGGGTGCGCCTGAAGTCCTACCTGGAATCGCAGCTCGAAGAGCTCGAACAGCGTGGCTCGGCCGTTCCGGTCGACGGTGGACAGGATTCCTACAGCCCGTCCTTCGCCAAGGGAAACAGCTGACCGAGAGCGCCTCGTCGGCTCAGCTATCGGACCGGACAAAGGTTGATACGTGCTGGTCGTGACGTTGGTTCTCGCGGGAGTTGGCTTCGCTCTCCTGATCGTTGCCCTGACCACAGGGTCGCTGATCTGGGCGTGGGCATGTATCGCGATTTGTGTAGCAGGTGCCGTCCTCCTGCTGGTCAGTGCGCTGACCAGCAGGAAGGCGGTTCCTTCGTTGGATGACCCGATGTCGGGCAGCGGCGTGTCGTCGCCTTACGGTCGAGTCGAGAGTTCCTCGGATTCCTCGACCGATGATGCAGCTACTGCCAACGACGACAATCAGGGAAACCACGGCGGGTCGCCGGGTGCCCCCGACAAGACCTAGGGCGAGTTCCGACAAGGTCCAGGACGAGTATTAGACTGTCCAACACGAATACCAGGCTGTGATCCGGCAATCACCGGGGAGCTTTCGGAAGAACGGTTGTCGACGCTTTCGTACGTGTCGAGGACCCAGTAGAACCGAACGGGTGAGCCCGTCACAGCTCGATCGAGTGGCAGCTCGAGATCCGGTGTGAAAGCACGGATCTGCGGGGTGCAAACGGGGTGGTACCGCGGTGTCGGCGCACAAGCGTCACGTCGTCCCCGTGCCGAGTCCGACTGGCACGAGGAGATCGCCATGGCGAGTAACGGGTATCCCAAAGTCGACTACGGTGTCCCCGCCGACACCGGAGTCAAGTTCCCCGAACTGGAACAGAAAGTCCTGAAACAGTGGGACGACGACGACACCTTCCGTGCGTCGGTTTCCAATCGGGACGGTAACGAAGAGTTCGTTTTCTACGACGGACCGCCATTCGCAAACGGTTTGCCGCACTACGGCCACTTGCTGACGGGGTACGTCAAGGACCTGGTGCCGCGCTTCCAGACAATGCGTGGACGCAAGGTCGAACGACGCTTCGGCTGGGATTGCCACGGCCTTCCGGCAGAGCTCGAAGCGGAGAAGCAGCTCGGCATCAAGGACAAGGCCGAGATCGAAGTCATGGGTCTGGCCAAGTTCAACGAGTACTGCAAGGCCTCGGTGCTCAAGTACACCGACGAGTGGCGTGACTACGTCACCCGCCAGGCGCGCTGGGTCGATTTCGACAACGACTACAAGACCCTGGACGTCGACTTTATGGAGTCCGTCATGTGGGCCTTCAAGGAGCTGCACGACAAGGGCCTGATCTATCAGGGCTTCCGTGTGCTGCCCTACAGCTGGTACGAGCAGACTCCACTGTCCAATCAGGAGACTCGCCTCGACGATGCGTACAAGATGCGTCAGGATCCTGCAGTCACGGTCGACATGCCGCTGGTCGCTCCGGGTTCACCCCTCGACGGCGCAAACGCGATCATCTGGACCACGACTCCGTGGACACTGCCGTCCAACTTGGCCACTGCGGTTCATCCCGAGGTCGACTACGTCCAGGTGCTCGGCGAGGACGGAAAGCGGTACGTGCTCGCAGAAGCACGGGTAGCTCATTACGCACGTGAGCTGGGGGAGGACCCCGAGGTCGTTTCCCGTCACAAGGGCGCCGAGCTGGTCGGACTGTCGTACACTCCGCCGTTCGACTTCTTCCTCGGACATCCGAATGCGCACGTCGTGCTCTCGGCGGACTACGTGACAACCGACTCCGGAACCGGAATCGTCCACCTCGCACCGGCTTTCGGTGAAGAGGATATGGACGTGGCCACGGCCAACGGTATCGAGGTCGTACAGCCGCTCGATCCGGGTGGAAAGTTCACCTCGATGGT
Organism: Rhodococcus sp. MS13; assembly: GCF_013277835.1. NCBI lineage: Bacteria > Bacillati > Actinomycetota > Actinomycetes > Mycobacteriales > Nocardiaceae > Rhodococcus > Rhodococcus sp. MS13. The sequence continues at coordinate 143,557 of NZ_VBTL01000001.1, read as the reverse complement.
TCCGCCGTACGAGGGTCTGATGGTGTTCGACGCCAACCCTGTCATCATCAAGGACCTCAAGGCTGCCGGAAAGCTGCTGCGGCACGAGACGATCGAGCACTCGTACCCACACAGTTGGCGCAGTGGGCAGCCGCTGATCTACATGGCGGTTCCCTCGTGGTTCGTCGCGGTCACCAAGTTCCGAGATCGCATGGTCGAGCTGAACAAGGACATCACGTGGGTGCCCGAGCACATCCGTGACGGTCAGTTCGGCAAGTGGCTCGAAGGTGCACGAGACTGGAACATCAGCCGAAACCGTTACTGGGGCAGCCCGATCCCGGTGTGGGTGTCGGACGATCCGCAGTACCCGCGTACGGACGTGTACGGATCGCTCGATCAGTTGGAGGCAGACTTCGGCGTGCGGCCGACCGATCTGCATCGCCCGATGATCGACGACCTGGTCCGCCCGAACCCCGACGACCCGACCGGGAAGTCGATGATGCGCCGCGTTCCCGAGGTGCTCGACTGCTGGTTCGAATCCGGTTCGATGCCGTACGCGCAGGTGCACTACCCATTCGAGAACCGTGAATGGTTCGAGGGCCATTTCCCGGGCGATTTCATCGTCGAGTACAACGGGCAGACTCGCGGCTGGTTCTACACGCTGCACGTGCTGGCAACCGCACTCTTCGATCGTCCGGCGTTCAAAACCGTTGCTGCGCACGGCATCGTGCTCGGTGACGACGGACTGAAGATGAGCAAGTCCAAGGGCAACTACCCGGACGTGAAGGAGGTGTTCAACCGCGACGGCAGCGATGCCATGCGCTGGTTCCTGATGTCTTCGCCGATCTTGCGCGGCGGAAACCTCATCGTGACCGAGCAGGGCATCCGCGAAGGCGTACGTCAGGCGTTGCTCCCGCTGTGGAACGCCTGGAGCTTCCTGCAGTTGTACGCGCCGGAATCCGGTGTGTGGCGTACCGATTCGGAGAACATCCTCGATCAGTACATCCTGGCCAAGCTCGCTACCACCCGCGACGTGATCACCGAGGCCCTCGAGGTCAACGACATCGCCGGCGCGTGCGACGAGCTTCGGTTGTTCTGTGATGCGCTCACCAACTGGTATGTGCGACGGTCTCGTTCGCGGTTCTGGGACGAGGATCGCGACGCGATCGACACCCTGCACACAGTGCTCGAGGTCGTGACGCGTCTCGCTGCGCCGCTGTTGCCGCTGGTGTCCGAGGTGATCTGGCGCGGGTTGACCGGGGAGCGCTCGGTTCACCTGGCTGATTGGCCGGAGGCGTCGGAGCTCCCCGCGAACCCCGAGCTGGTAGCGGCGATGGACGACGTCCGGACCGTGTGCTCCACGGTGCTGAGCCTGCGCAAGGCGCAGAATCTGCGAGTTCGTCTTCCGCTGCCCGAGGTCACGGTTGCGGCGCCGGATGCCGAGCGTCTGCGTCCGTTCCTCGGACTGATTGCCGACGAGGTCAACGTCAAGAAGGTCGATCTGACCGATGACGTCGACGTGCACGGGCGCTTCGAGATCGCGGTCAACGCGCGTGCTGCAGGACCGCGTCTGGGCAAGTCCGTTCAGGCTGTCATCAAGGCGGTCAAGGCGGGCGACTGGACCGAGAACGCGGACGGCGTCGTAGTTGCGGCGGGCATCGAACTGCTGCCCGAGGAGTACACGCAGAAACTGGTTGCAGCCGAGCCTGATTCGACGGCGGCATTGCCAGACGGTGCGGGACTCGTCGTACTCGATTCCGTCGTGACGGAGGAACTCGAAGCCGAGGGCTGGGCGAAGGACCGTATCCGTCAGTTGCAGGATGCGCGTCGTGCCGCCGGTTTGGACGTCTCGGACCGGATCAACGTCGTACTCGAGGTTCCGCAGGACTGCAAGGAGTGGGCGGAGCGTCATCGCGAATTGATCGCCGGTGAGGTTCTGGCCACCTCGTTCTCGGTGGGTGAAGCGGGAGACGACGCCGTCGATCTCGGTGACGGTATCCGCGCCGCGATCACGAAGGTTTAATACCGCCGTAACTACTCCGGCTCCCCGATGAATGTCTGTATGTCGGGGTGCCGGAGTAGTTTGCTCTCATGAGTACGAGCAAGGAAACCGTGGCGCGCATTCTCGAGCAGTTGGAACCGCTCGACGTGCGGGCAAGGGCGATGTTCGGCGAGTACGGATTGTATTGCGACGAGAAGGTCGTGGGCTTGATCTGCGGAGACGTTCTGTTCGTCAAACCCACCGAGGTCAGTGCGGAGTTCGGATCAGAGGCGGATCTGGCGCCGCCGTACCCGGGAGCGAAGGATTACTACCGGGTGACGGAGGACCGGTTGCAGGACCTCGATCACCTGCACGCCTTCATTCAACGGACTGCCGACGTACTACCCCTGCCGAAGAAGAAGTCGCCCAAGAAGAAGGCGCGGACGTAAATTCTGCACCTACTTTTGAGAGAACCGTAACGCCCGATGAATCAAGGTGATCCCACACGAAGTCGCAGGTGGGTGCTGCATCTCGACATGGATGCGTTTTTCGCTTCCGCCGAGCAGTTGACTCGTCCCACGCTGCGAGGTCGGCCGGTGCTGGTCGGCGGCTTGGGCGGGCGCGGAGTGGTGGCCGGGGCAAGTTACGAAGCGAGAGTTTTCGGTGCGCGTTCGGCGATGCCGATGCACCAAGCACGCCGGATGGTCGGTGGCGGAGCGGTGGTATTGCCACCGCGGATGTCGTTGTATTCGGTTCTGAGTAAACGCACCTTCGACGCGTTGCGCCTTCGTATGCCGATCCTCGAGCAATTGTCGGTGGACGAGGCCTTCGGCGAACCAGTGGAATTGGCCGGAGTCGGCGCCGACGAGGTCCGCGCGTTTTGCGAGGACCTGCGGGCGTTGATCAAAGCCGAGACCGGGTTGGTCGCCTCGATCGGTGCCGGCGCAGGTAAGCAGGTCGCCAAGATCGCGTCGGGACTGGCAAAGCCCGACGGCGTCGCAGTGATTCCTCCCGGGATGCAGCACGAGTTGCTCGATCCTCTTCCGGTGCGAAAGCTGTGGGGGATCGGTCCTGTTGCCGAGGAAAAGCTCAAGCGTCTCGGAATCGAAACCATCGGAGGGTTTGCCCGCACTCCCATAGCGGAGGTGGCGTCGATACTCGGAACCACTGTCGGACCGGGGTTGCATCGGCTCGCGCAGGGGATCGACGATCGGCCGGTCGCCGAGCGTGCCGAATCCAAGCAGATCAGCGCGGAATCCACGTTCGCCGCAGACATCGTCACGATGGCACAATTGCGCGCGGCCGTCGAAAGTAGTGGTCGCGCAGCATTTTCCAGGCTGGAGAAGGACGGAAGAGCAGCTCGCACCGTCGTACTGAAGCTCAAGAAGTCCGATATGAGCATTCTGACGCGATCCGTGACGTTGCCGTTTGCCACCATCGACCGCCAAATCCTTGTCGCGACTGCGCAGAAACAGGTCATCGACCCGCAGGAATTGGGGCCGATTCGCCTCGTCGGTGTGGGATTCGCCGGTTTGTCCACCGTTCGGCAAGGATCACTTTTTCCCGAGTTGGATCAGGATGTTCCCGGCTATCCGGTCGAGACTCTCACGGGCGCCCTCGATGAGGCCGAACTCGACGTTCCGGTGGCCGCACGCGTCCCTCAGCGCTACTGGCACCCTGGTTTGGACGTGAAGCATCCAGAATACGGACACGGTTGGGTGCAAGGCGCCGGGCACGGAGTGGTGACAGTTCGCTTCGAAACCCGTTCCAGCGGAACGGGAATAGCCAAAACCTTCGCCGAATCGGATGAGGTGCTCGAGGTAGCAGATGCGGTCGACAGCCTTCTCTGAGGATGTCCTTAGACTTTTTCCGCTTACCGTTGGGTAATGTTGTCGACGATCCTCGAGCAAGCACGATGTTCGACTGACGCTCGAATGTGAACACCCGAATGGATAGGACTGAGAAGTTGAAGCTTCAGAAGATGACCGTTGCAGCCGTGGCGATCGCAGCAGCCCTGACGATGACCGCTTGTGGCTCGGATGACAAGACCGACTCACCCACCACGACGTCCAAGAGTGCGACGGCCACCACCAGCACCACGGACGTTGCAGCTCCCGAGCTCCCGACGTCTGCTGAGCTCAACGGCAAGGTCGCCCAGGCACTCGACGAGACCGTTCCGGCCGCAGACAAGGTCAACCTCGTCCAGGGCGCCGAGCAGGATCCCGAGCTGATCAACCAGGTCGCCGCTGCCGCCAAGGCTGCCGGCGCGCAGGTCGAGATCCTCGACCCGGTCACCGACACGGGTAGCGAGACGGCCGCAGCTTCGCTGAACATCGTCGTCAACGGCCAGCCGCTGCAGCAGGGTCTGCAGGCTTCGTTCGTCTACGAGGACGGCGTCTGGAAGCTCTCGAAGACCACCGCTTGCCAGATCGTCGGCGTTGCAGGTCTCACCTCGCCTGCTTGCGCTGCTTGATCTCTGCGCAACACCTGAAACACCAGAGTGGCCGTCGACCCCCGAAAGGGAGTCGGCGGCCGCTCTTCATGCAGTGATCGTCGTCAGTGATGGAATCCCTCGGTGACGCGTGGCCGCGGCATCGGGCTGTCGAGTTCGTCGAGGAACGCGGTTTCCTCTTCGATGATGCGCAGCAGATTGGCTGCCAGGTCCATGCTCAGTCCGTTACGAACCACGATGCGCTGCACTGTCAGATCCGAGAGATCGTCCGGCATGGGATAGGCCGGCACCAACCAGCCCTTGCCCCGCAGCCGGTCGGACAGGTCGTACAGCGTCCAGTTGGACGTGTGGCCCTCGGCGAGGCGCCACGCGAAGACCGGGATGTCGGAACCGTCGTTCCACAATTCGAAGGCGTCGAGCTTCCCGATTCCTTCGGCGAGGAATTTCGCCACGTCCTGTGAGGACTGCTGGATCGCGCGATAGCCGTCGTGGCCGAGACGCAGGAACAAGTAGAACTGCAAGATCACCTGAGCACCGGGCCGCGAGAAGTTCAGCGCGAAGGTCGGCATACTGCCGCCGAGGTAGCTCACCTTGAACACGAGGTCGTCGGGAAGTAGATCCTGCGACCGCCAGACCACCCAGCCGAGGCCGGGATAGACGAGTCCGTACTTGTGCGCCGAGGTGTTGATGGAGTGCACGCGCGGGAGCCGGAAATCCCATTCGAGTTCCGGCTGTAGGAACGGGGCGATCATTGCGCCGGAAGCGCCGTCGACGTGGATGGGAACGTCGAGTCCCGTCTTTTCCTGGATCGCGTCGAGTGCCTTCGAGATTTCCAGGACCGGCTCGTACATCCCGGTGTACGTGACACCCATGATCGCGATTACGCCGATGGTGTTCTCGTCGACGTACTCGTCCAGATCGTGACCGTCGAGGGTCCGGTGTTCCTCGCTGATCGGCACGTAGCGCGCCTCGACGTCCCAGTAGTTGCAGAATTTCTCCCAGCACACCTGGACGGCGGAACTCATGATGAGATTTGGTTTTTCGGTGGACTTCCCCGCGGCTTTTCGTGCGTGCTGCCAGCGTCGTTTCATCGCCAGGCCACCGAGCATGCACGCCTCGGACGAACCGATCGTCGAGGTACCGATTGCGTCCTTGGGGGAGGGCGAGTGCCAGAGGTCGGCAAGGATGCGCCAGCAATAGGTTTCGATCGCGGCGGTCTGTGGATACTCGTCCTTGTCGATCATGTTCTTGTCGAACGACTCGGCATACAGTTTGGTGGCGTGATCGTCCATCCACGTGCTGACGAACGTCGCGAGATTGAGCCGCGCATTGCCGTCGAGCATCGTTTCGTCGTGGACGATCTGATACGCGGTCTCGGGAAGCATGCCGTCGGGTTCGAGTGTGTACTTCGATGCAACCGAATCCTCGCCAGGCCTCGAGAAGATCGGATTGACGGCTACGTAATCGGTGTGATCTGACCTTCTGGGTTCCGGCATGAACTCTGGCTCCTCACATCAGTGTGTCGCGTTGGTCTGTTTCGTACCTACTCTCACCGTTCAGTGTGGACGGGCAGTTGTCAAAGGGTCTGTGGTCCCGAATCATTCGCGTAAGGCCGAGACGGGACTAATCCGCTCGTTGTCAGGGCGTTTGTGCGCGCAGGCGATCGGCGGCGGCCGATGCCATCGAGTGCAGCACGTCGGGGGCGATCGGACTCGGCGCAGTTGCGGACACCTGGGTCAACGTGGTCCCGACTGCGGCCACGATCGCATCGGCGACCAAGGTGAAACCGCCACTCTCCGTGATGATTCGGAAAGCGAAAGACGCGTCGCCGACGTTCGGTTGCGACGCTCCGCCGACGCGATAGGTGATTGTCGTTCCGTCGGCATCGGTTCCTGAATACTCCGCACACCCGGCCAGCGTGGTCTGAAGTTTCTCGAAAGCTGCTGCTGCCGCGGTGCCGTCGGCGTACGAAGCAGAGTCCTGATCGATGCTCGTGAAATCGGGGCCGGTGAACATGTCGGAGAGGTCGGCGACCGATCCGGGAGCCTGGGTGGCTATCGGCGCCAGAACCTGGGCGCAGACGGCGGGGTCGGTGCTCGACTTGTCCGCCTCCGAACTCTCCGGCGCCGGTGCGAGGCCGAGGTCGTCGACCGGGTCGGGAACTATGTCGAAGTCCGCAGGTAGTTCGGAGAGGGTGAGCGCGGCTCGTTGCAGCGCATCACGGTCGAGAGGTGCCCCGCTCAGCGATGCGGCCGGAGCAGCTGTGAACGGCGTCAAGCCGACCTGTGGGGCGGAAACCTGCGTAGTTGTGTCAGCACTAGGAGAGTCGTCCGAGCCGCAACCGGTGACGACGAACAGTGCCGCCGTTGCTGTCAGGCCCAGTGCGAGCGATCGGCGTGTCACGATTCCCACCGAATGCTGTTGGAGATGGTCTGCCGGATCACCGAGGAACTGTCCGGATCTCCGTACGCCTGGTCGCCGCCGACGGTCATCTGTCCGTCGATCGGCAAGGGGAGTGAGAGGTCGACGGTGAGGTTTCCGGAGCCGGCCATGACGTACTGATCGATGTTCAGCGTTCCGGCGTCACCGGCCAGGTTCCAGACCGGGCTCTGCGGGGTCTGCGATACGTCCACCGCGAGCGAAAGCCGATTGCCCTCCCGCGCGGTGAGCGTGACGGTGGTTGTCTGATCGAGCAGGATTTCACTGCTGACTTGTTGTCGAACCACCCAACGTGCGCCGACACCGACCGGAGCGTCGGGGAGTGCAACGGTCCGGTAGACCGCTTGGCCGAGCGCCTGTTCGATTGCAGCGCGGGCAGCATTGGCCGAGTTGGCGGACGGCTTCAACCGTAGGGCGGTGATGGCGCCCGAATCCGTGACCGACAATCCGGCCGCAGATCCGTCGGCCCCGCTCAGCGCTGCCTGCAGCGTTGCATCCGGCGAGGTCATCGACGACAGCGTCAGGTCTACGACAGCGGTGGGATCGTCAGCGGTCACGTTTGCCGAGAGCGGGATCGTGATCTCCGGCGAAGAGAAATCTTGTGCCGGCTGTTGATCGATCTGCTGACTCACGACCGCCTGGGTGACGAGCGTCGCCGTCTGCGTGGTGCCGACAGGCAAGTTCATGCGCAACACCTCGCGCGGTTCGCTTCCCGCATCGAGTACCTCGACGGTGGCGGCGGTCACCGGAACAGTGACTTCGCTCGGCGACGAGGTAGGTGTGGTGGGAGGTTGATCCGAGTCGCCGCAAGCGGTGAGAACGGTGGTGAGAGCGAGGGCAGCGAGGGCGAACGGAACTCGTCGGCCGGTCGTGGACAGCAGTGGCACGCGCTCCAGGCTAGCCGCAGTTGCAGAGTGCGTGACCCGGTGCGGTGAACATGAGGGATGATGGTTGCGTGAGTACAGACCACCCAGACCGAGATGTCAACGCGGAGGATCAGCCGATTACCGAAATCTCGAAGGCCGACGAGCCCGAAACCGTGAAACCGGAAGCCGTGAAATCGGAAGACGGTGACCTGGCGGTTGCGCCGGTCGCAAAGCCCCGCCGGCTGACCATGCTCATTGCCATCGCCGCTGTCATCCTGCTCTCGGACATTCTCACGAAGGTGTGGGCCGTCGCCGCGGTCAAGCCGGGGCAGCCGATCGAAATCATCGGTGACGTGGTCACATTCACGATGGTGCGCAATCCCGGTGCAGCGTTCTCGATGGCGACGTCGATGACGTGGATCCTCACCCTCGTCGCCATCGGTGTCGTCATCGGTGTGATCAAGATCGGTCGCACGCTCCGATCACCGTGGTGGGCGCTGGGTCTCGGCCTCGTGCTCGGCGGCGCGCTGGGTAACCTCGTCGACCGATTCTTCCGCTCTCCCGGAATCATGCGCGGACATGTGGTGGACTTCGTCTCCGTCGGTTGGTGGCCCGTGTTCAACATCGCGGATTCCGCGATCGTCTGTGGCGCGATCCTGCTTGTCGTACTGACTCTTTTCGGCTTCGAACCCAACGGTGAACGCCTGCGTGATCACAAGGCGGACGACAAGAAGCTCACCGAATCGAAGGCCGCAGCCGAGGGAGAAACCAAGTGAGGGAATCCCGTTCGATGCCCGTGCCCGACGGCCTCGACGCCATGCGGGTCGATGCCGGCCTCGCGCGCCTTCTCGGACTCTCGCGCACCGTGGTCGCGACACTCGCGGAAGAAGGCTCGGTACTCGTCGACGGTGTGGCGGTCGGCAAGTCCGATCGTCTGACCGCAGGGTCGTGGCTCGAGGTTGTCCTGCCCGAACCGCCGCGGCCCCTGACCATCGAGGCGACACCGGTCGAGGGGATGGAGATCCTCTACGCCGACGACGACGTCGTGGCAGTCGACAAGCCCGTCGGAGTTGCCGCGCACGCCAGCGTCGGGTGGACGGGACCGACCGTCATCGGCGGACTTGCCGCGGCCGGTTTCCGTATCTCGACGTCCGGTGCCCACGAGCGTCAGGGCATCGTTCACCGTCTGGACGTCGGAACGTCGGGTGTCATGGTGGTTGCCACCTCCGAGCGCGCATACACCTTGCTCAAGCGCGCTTTCAAGCAGCGGACCATCGACAAGCGCTACCACGCACTCGTGCAGGGACACCCCGACCCGAGCAGCGGAACCATCGACGCCCCGATCGGACGCCACCACGGGAACGACTGGCGGTTCACGGTCACGGCCGACGGCAAGCCCAGCGTCACGCACTACGACACCATCGAGGCGTTCCAGGCAGCGAGTCTGCTGGACGTGCACCTCGAAACCGGTCGCACACACCAGATCCGTGTCCACTTCTCGGCGTTGCGCCATCCGTGCTGCGGCGACCTGACCTACGGCGCGGACCCCCGACTTGCCGAGAGGCTCGGTCTCGAACGCCAGTGGCTGCACGCAGTCTCGCTCGGCTTCGCCCACCCGGCGGACGGTCGCTGGGTCGAGATCAAGAGCAAGTACCCGAAGGACCTCGAACACGCACTCGAAGTTCTCCGGTCCTCATGACACCGCGCGGGCTTACCCCCGCGCTGGCCGTCGTCGCGGTGGTGGTCGGTGTGGCGGCGGTGGTGGGCGTGGGGTTCGCGAATCCCGTGCTGACCCCGCCGATCACGACGGACACTCTCGGTCCGGACAGTGGGGAAGCTGTGCCGGACTACCTCGACCGAGCGCGAGATTCTGTCGCGTCGGTCGACGGGCCGGTGTGGGCGTTGGTCTCGTTCACGAAGGCACTCACCGTCGACGAGGTCATCACGTCGACCAGCAGTGTTCAGGTGCCGGGCGCTGAGGTCTCGGGCGTTCGCGTGTCCAGGGTCATGTTCCGAGTTCCGATCGAGCGCGTCCAGACGCCGCTCATGTCGGTGCCCGTGCCCGACAACGACGAAGCAGTGCGCAGAGCGCCCGGTGTTGCAGCCACGCGACTGATCTCGCTCGGCGGCGACACCGATCGTCAGCAACAGGTGGCGCTCGCGTCGGCGAAGCAATTGTCCGCCGGGTGCGCCTGCGCGGTGGGCGTGCTGGTGCGAGCTACTCCCGAAGGACTGGACGCGATTACACGTGAGTCGAATGTCCGTGCAGTGGAAGCATTGCCGTCCGACGCCTCGCCGTGGTTGGCGGCCGTCCGTCCCTTGCTGCCGGAGTACGTGGACGTCGTTGCTCCCGGCCCCGACGACGGCCCGGTCCCGTGAACTCCGGTTCCGTGAACTCCGGTTCTGTGAACAAGGACGGACGCGCTAGGTCCGGTTCGTCCTCGGGGATCCTCTACGGTGTGGCGGCGTTCCTGTTGTGGGGAACGTTCCCGGCATTCTTCGGACTACTCGACTTCGCCGATCCGGTCGAGATCCTTGCGCACCGAGTGGTGTGGACCCTTCTGTTGATGCTGATCGTGTTGGCCTTTGCCGGCCGCCTCGGATCGCTTCGCGGAATCAGCGCACGCACCTGGCTGCTGGTGACCGCGGCATCAGCGGCGATCGCGGTGAACTGGGGGACGTACATCTATGCCGTGGTGTCAGGTCGCGTCGTGGAGGCGGCCCTCGGGTACTTCATCAACCCGCTGGTCACTGTTCTGCTCGGCGTCGTGATCTTCCGCGAACGATTGCGCCGCGCTCAGATCGCCGCCCTCGTCCTCGCCGCCACGGCAGTTGTCGTGATCACGGTCGACTTCGGTAAACCGCCGATCGTCGCATTGGTGCTCGCCGGTTCGTTTGCCACCTACGGGCTGGTCAAGAAGGTGGTTCCGCTCGATCCCCGAACCAGTTTGACTGCCGAGGGAGTCGTCGCCGCACCCTTCGCGGTCGGCTACCTCGTGTTTCTCGGCCTGACCGGGGCCGGTGCCTTCATCAGCAGCGGCGCCGGACACAGCCTGTTGCTGCTTGCCGCCGGCCCGGTCACCGCACTGCCACTGCTCCTGTTCGGCGTTGCCGCTCAGCGAGTTCCCTTGGCGACGATGGGCATGCTGCAGTACCTCACCCCGGCGCTGCAGATGGCGTGGGGTGTGGCCGTCATGCACGAGGACATGCCGGCCTCACGCTGGATCGGCTTCGTTCTGATCTGGGCTGCGCTGGTGATCTTCACGACAGATACCTTCGTCGCCAGTCGACGTTCGCGGCGTTCGATGAGGTCGAGCGCCGAACCTGAGGTTCCGGTCACGTGATCGGAGGTGGCACACTGCGACTCCACGATGGCTGTCGCCGAACGTGTCGGCAACGCGGCATACACTCGATCTCGCTCCCAGACCTTCAGAGAGGCGCACGTGGCTGACTCGTTCGTACATCTTCACAATCACACCGAGTACTCGATGCTCGACGGTGCGGCCAAGGTCGGCGCCATGTTCGAGGAGGCCGCTCGTCTCGAAATGACCGCTGTCGGCATGACCGACCACGGAAACATGTACGGCGCCAGCCAGTTCTACAACGAGGCCAAGAGTGCCGGCATCAAGCCGATCATCGGCATCGAGGCGTACATCGCACCCGAATCCCGCTTCAACACCAAACGAGTTCTCTGGGGAGATCGCAGCCAGAAGTCCGACGACGTCTCCGGTAGCGGTGCGTACACGCACATGACGATGGTGGCCGAGAACGCCACGGGGCTCCGAAACCTCTTCAAGCTGTCTTCTCTCGCGTCAATCGAGGGACAGCTCGGCAAGTGGCCTCGCATGGACGAGGAACTCATCGCGGCGCACGCCGAGGGCATCATCGCCACCACCGGTTGCCCTTCGGGTGAGATTCAGACGCGTCTTCGTCTCGGTCACGATCGCGAGGCTCTCGAAGCTGCCGCGAAGTGGCAGGAGATCTGGGGACCGGACAACTTCTTCCTCGAACTGATGGATCACGGTCTCTCGATCGAGCGCCGGGTGCGCGAGGGTCTGCTCGACATCGGCAAGCAACTCGGTATCCCGCCACTTGCCACCAACGACTGCCACTACGTCACCAAGGACGCCGCCGAGAACCACGAGGCGCTGCTCTGTATCCAGACCGGCAAGACGCTGTCCGACCCCACTCGCTTCAAGTTCGACGGCGACGGCTACTACCTCAAGTCCGCTGCCGAGATGCGCGCCATCTGGGACAACGAAGTACCGGGGGCGTGCGACAACACCGTGGCCATCGGCGAGCGTGTGCAGTCGTACGAGGACGTGTGGGCGTTCCACGACCGCATGCCGATCTTCCCGGTCCCGGAGGGTCACACGCAGCAGACCTTCCTGCGCGCCGAGGTGATGCGCGGACTCGATCGCCGCTTCCCGAGCGGACCTCCGCAGGAGTACCTCGCCCGCGCCGACTACGAGATCGGCGTCATCAACGAAATGGGCTTCCCGGCCTACTTCCTGGTGGTCGGCGACCTGATCAACCACGCCAAGGACGTCGGAATCCGCGTCGGGCCCGGCCGTGGATCGGCTGCCGGTTCGTTGGTGGCCTACGCGATGGGTATCACCAACATCGACCCCATCCCGTACGGGTTGCTGTTCGAGCGATTCCTCAACCCCGAGCGTGTGTCCATGCCAGATATCGATATCGACTTCGATGATCGCCGTCGCGGCGAGATGGTTCGCTACGCGACGGACAAGTGGGGCAACGACAAGGTCGCCCAGGTCATCACCTTCGGCACCATTAAGACCAAGGCTGCCATCAAGGACTCGGCTCGCGTCCAGTTCGGCAAGCCGGGCTTTGCCATCGCCGATCAGATCACCAAGGCGCTCCCGCCGCCCATCATGGCCAAGGACATCTCGGTTTCCGGTATCACCGATCCGAAGCACGAGCGGTACAAGGAGGCAGTCGAGGTTCGAGCGCTCATCGACTCCAGCCCGGACGTCGCGAAGATCTACAAGACCGCGGTGGGTCTGGAAGGGCTGATCCGCAACGCCGGTGTGCACGCCTGCGCGGTCATCATGTCGTCCGAACCGCTCACCGACGCAATCCCGGTCTGGAAGCGCGCCCAGGACGGCGCCATCATCACCGGGTGGGACTACCCCTCGTGTGAAGCCATCGGTCTGCTCAAGATGGACTTCCTCGGTCTGCGAAACCTCACGGTTATCGGCGACACGCTCGAGAACATCAAAGCCAACCGCGGCATCGACCTCGACCTCGACACTTTGCCGATGGACGATGCGGCAACATACGAACTGCTCGCCCGCGGCGACACTCTCGGTGTGTTCCAGCTCGACGGCGGCGGTATGCGCGAGTTGCTGAAACTGATGCAGCCCACCGGATTCGGCGACATCGTCGCCGCATTGGCGCTGTATCGACCGGGGCCGATGGGTGTGGACGCCCACATCTCGTACGCCAAGCGCAAGAACGCCTTGGAAGACGTCAAGCCAATTCACCCCGAGTTGGAGGAGCCGCTCGCGGAGATCCTCTCGGAAACGTACGGCCTGATCATCTACCAGGAGCAGATCATGCAACTGGCGCAGAAGGTGGCCGGTTACACCCTGGGTCAGGCCGACTTGCTGCGTCGCGCCATGGGTAAGAAGAAGCTGTCCGAGCTGGAAAAGGCCTACGCCGGCTTCCGGCAGGGCATGTTGGACAACAACTTCAGCGAAGCGGCCATCAAGGCGCTGTGGGACACGGTCCTTCCCTTCGCCGGGTACGCGTTCAACAAGTCGCACTCCGCCGGCTACGGACTCGTGTCGTACTGGACTGCGTACCTCAAGGCGAACTACCCGGCCGAGTACATGGCAGGTCTGCTGACCTCCGTCGGTGACGACAAGGACAAGTCCGCGATCTATCTCGCCGACTGCCGCAAGTTGGGCATCACCGTTCTCCCGCCGGACGTCAACGAGTCACGCGTCGACTTCGCGACCGTCGGCGACGACATCCGTTTCGGTATGGGGTCGGTGCGCAACGTCGGCGCCAACGTCGTTGCCTCGATCATCAAGGCGCGCACGGAGAAATCGAAGTTCACCGATTTCTCCGACTATCTCGGCAAGATCGACGCGATGGCTTGCAACAAGAAGGTCACCGAATCTCTCATCAAGGCCGGTGCTTTCGACTCGTTGGGTCACCCGCGCAAGGGCCTGATGTTGGTCCATGCCGACGCCATCGATTCCGTGATGAGCACCAAGAAGGCAGAGGCGATCGGACAGTTCGACCTCTTCGGCGGTGCCGAGGCGGACGAGTCGATCACCTCGGTGTTCGACGTCAAGATTCCAGAGGAGGAGTGGGACTCCAAGCATCGCCTGGCACTCGAACGAGAGATGCTGGGGCTGTATGTTTCCGGTCACCCGCTCAACGGCGTCGAGCACATTCTTCGCCAGCAGTCCGACACGTCCATCGCCGCGATACTCGAAGGCGGCGTTCAGGACGGTGCCCAGGTAACTCTCGGCGGCATCATCGCCTCGGTGGACCGCCGGGTCAACAAGAACGGTCTGACCTGGTGCATCGTGCAGCTCGAAGATCTCGTGGGTGGAATCGAGGTGCTGTTCTTCCCGCAGGCGTACGCGGTGTACGGAATGGACATCGCCGAGGATGCCATCGTGTTGGTCAAGGCTCGCGTCTCGATCCGAGACGATCGGATGTCGCTGATCGGCAACGACCTTGCGGTGCCTGATATTTCGGCGATCGGGGTCGCACGCCCCCTGTCGGTCTCACTGCCCCTTCGGCAATGCACCAAGGACAAGCTCAGTGCTCTCAAGCAGGTGCTGACGAGGCACCCCGGAACGTCCGACGTCCATGTCCGGCTGATCGGCGGAACCGAGATCAGCTTGTGGAAGGTCGACGACGTCCTTCGGGTCGAACCGTCCTCGGCGCTGATGGGCGACCTGAAGGCATTGCTCGGGCCGAGCTGTCTGACGGTCTGACCGCCGATCGAGCGCACCTGAACAGAACGAAGGGACCTGCTGCATCAGCAGCAAGGTCCCTTCGTGGTTCGCGGGAGATCGGAGAGTGGAGTGATCAGGTGGTGCGTGAGTAGTACACGCGACGCGCCCACCAGGTGATCACAGCGGCTGTTGCGGCAGTCAGTACGGCTACCTGCATCGACTGGGTGACAGCTCCGGCGACCACGAACAGCACAAAACCGACCGCGAGAGCTTCGATCTTGTACAGCGGCCACTGAGTCCCGGCCAGATCGACGAAATGGTCGGACGAGGGGCGTGATTCGCGAGTGGAGATATCTGCGGTAGTCATCTCGTCCCTTTCTCGGTGCAGTCTGTTCTCGATGCGGCTTGGCTAGCGATACGGCTGTTCGAAGCTGTGGTTTCAGAGTAGCCAGAGATGAGAGTTCGGGCAAGCGAACTTTATTGATCGGCAGCTCACTTAATCGATCAACCAGGGGAGTGTGCCGACGACGGTCCTGGTCGGTGTGGTTCGGTGGCCAAGGTGCTCGAGTGGGTGTTCACTGGTACACATGCCAATCACAGGTGAGTACGAACCCAGTCCAGCGTCGTGGGCCGCCGATCAGGTCGCACGCATCGAGAACTCCGGTGGCACCGAGGGAAACGACATGAACGGCATGCCCGTCGTCGTTCTCACGACCGTCGGGGCAAAGACCGGCAAGGTCAGGAAGACGCCGCTGATGCGCGTCGAGCACGACGGCTCGTATGCCGTTGTGGCTTCGCTTGGTGGCGCTCCGAAGAATCCGGTTTGGTACTACAACGTCAAGGCCGATCCGCACGTCACGCTGCGTGACGCGACGCAGGTCTTCGACCTGGTTGCTCGTGAAGTCACCGGAGACGAGAAGGCGATCTGGTGGGAGCGCGCTGTCGCTGCGTACCCCGACTACGCCGATTATCAGACGAAGACCGATCGTGAGATCCCGGTGTTCGTGCTCGAACCCAAGTAACGCACTGCGGTCCTCACGAAACGGCAGTCCACAAGAAGCACTGCATAAACCACAAGCAAATCGTCACTCGCGGGGGTCGGCGATCCCGACTCCCGTGAGTGTGTCATGGAGGTCTGATGAGTCCGAAAACCGTTGCAGATCAATTGGTTCAGCAGCTCGTTGACGCGGGTGTCAGTCGGATCTACGGAATTGTCGGTGACAGTCTCAATCCCATCGTCGATGCGGTACGTCGCACCGGTGGTTCCGAAAAGGGCGGAATCGACTGGATACACGTCCGTCATGAGGAAGCAGCTGCGTTTGCGGCCGCAGCGGATGCCCAGATCACCGGGAAACTCGCAGTGTGTGCCGGATCCTGCGGTCCCGGAAACCTTCACCTGATCAACGGCCTGTACGACGCTCATCGTTCGGGTGCGCCGGTCCTCGCGATCGCCTCACACATCCCCAGCGCCCAGATCGGAATGGGCTACTTTCAGGAAACGCATCCCGAGCGGATCTTCATCGAATGTTCGAGTTACACCGAACTCGTCAGCACGGCAGTCCAATCACCTCGCGTGGTGCAGTCGGCGATTCAGCATTCGGTGGCTCGAAACGGCGTCTCGGTGATCGTGCTTCCCGGGGACATCGCCGATTGTCCGGCAGAAGGCACCCCGCCGACGCTCGTCGAAACCCGAAGGCCGACAGTCGTTCCGGATGCCGGTGACGTCAAGGCGTTGGCAGATGTGATCAACGGCTCGCGTAAGGTTGCGATCTTCGCCGGCGCAGGCGTGCGAGACGCACGCGCCGAGGTGTTGGCGCTGGCCGAAACCGTCGGGGCTCCCATCGGGCATTCGCTGCGCGGCAAGGAATGGATCCAGTACGACAACCCGTACGACGTCGGGATGACCGGATTGCTCGGTTACGGTGCGGCGCACGACGGTATCCACGGCGCCGATCTCCTGCTCCTGATCGGTACGGACTTTCCTTACGACCAGTTCTTGCCCGATGACGTTCGTACCGCTCAGATCGACATCGCGGCCGAGCGGTTGGGGCGTCGAACCAGCCTGGACCTGGCGGTGCACGGTGACGTCGCGAGCACCTTGAGCGCACTGATTCCGCAACTCGATCGAAAGACCGACCGCGGGTTCCTGGAGGATACGCTCGCAAAGCACAACACTCTGATGACCAAAGTGGTTGGTGCGTACACGGATCCGGTCAAGCAGCGCACACCCATTCATCCCGAGTATGCGGCCTCGATCCTCGACGATCTGGCGGCCGACGACGCGATCTTCACCGCCGACACCGGGATGTGCAACGTGTGGACGGCGCGCTATCTCAATCCGAACGGATCGAGACGCTTCATCTCCTCGGCGCTGCACGGATCCATGTCCAATGCGCTCCCACATGCGATGGGTGCGGCATGGTCGAGTCCGGGGCGTCAGGTCATCTCGGTGTCGGGCGACGGTGGATTGTCGATGCTGCTCGGTGAGTTGGTCACCGTCGCGATGTACAAGTTGCCGGTCAAGATCGTGGTGTTCAACAACTCGACGCTCGGAATGGTCAAGCTCGAGATGCTGGTCGACGGCCTTCCGGATTTCGGGGTCGACGTGCCCGCGGTCGACTACGCGGCGGTTGCTGCTGCGCTCGGTATCTTCTCGCGCCGAATCGAGAATCCCGCGGACATCGAAGCGGGCCTACGCGCCGCGCTCGATCACGACGGTCCGGCCTTGGTTGATCTGGTGACCGATCCGCTGGCATTGTCGTTGCCGCCCACCATCACCGGTGGTCAGATGAAGGGCTTCGCTTTGGCGATGTCGAAGATGGTGATGAACGGCGGCGTCGGCGAGGCTGTGCAGATGGCCAAGTCGAATCTGCGGAACGTGCCACGTCCCTCACAGTTGGATCCTCGCGGCTGACCTACCCGCCGCCCTGCCTCGCAGACCATGTGGGGCGGGGTGGTGGGAAGGTTGATCCCCGACGTGCGAAAATGGCGGAGTGTCTAACTCGCCCGATGTCGTAGTAACGAAGTCCACCGTCCCCGCGCTCGACGCGCAGGAGATCGACGCGGCCATCGAGCGAATTCAGCACGTCATTGCGGCGACACCCCTGCAGTACAGCGACCGTCTTTCGGCGTTGACCGGCGCGCACGTGTACCTCAAGCGCGAGGACCTCCAGGGCGTTCGTTCGTACAAGATTCGTGGCGCGTACAACCTGATCGCTCAGCTCAACGAGGCCGAGCGCGCGGCCGGCGTGGTGACTGCCAGTGCCGGTAACCATGCGCAGGGTGTTGCCTTCGCGTGCCGAACGATGCAGATCAAGGGTCGGATCTACGTTCCGGCAAATACCCCCAAGCAGAAGCGTGATCGCATCCGCGCCCACGGTGGAGCGTTTGTCGAACTGTTCATGATCGGTGAGACCTATGACGCCGCCGCTGCTGCGGCCGCGGAGGACGTAGCCGAAACCGGCGCAACCATGGTTCCCCCGTTCGACGACGTGCGCACCGCTGCGGGGCAAGGAACCATCGCAGCGGAGATTCTCACGCAACTGGACGCACCTCTCGACACGATCGTCGTGCCGGTCGGCGGCGGCGGTTGCATCGCGGGCATAGCCACCTATCTGCACGAGCGATCGCCCAAGACGTCGATCGTCGGGATCGAGCCGTCCGGCGCGGCGTCCATGACGGCCGCTCTCGTTGCCGGGGGCCCGGTGACTCTTCCCGACGTCGATCCATTTGTCGACGGGGCAGCGGTCAAGAGGATCGGCGATGTTCCCTACGAGGTCGTCTCACGTCTGGGTGCCGCCGTGGTGTCGCACGCGTCGTTGCCGCTCGTGGCTCGTCAACTTCAGACACGGTCCGGTTCGGGATCGTTTGTCGTCAATCAGATCGACGAGGGCGCTATCTGCACGGCGATGCTCGAGCTGTATCAGAGCGAGGGCATCATCGCCGAACCCGCGGGAGCGCTTTCCGTTGCGGCACTTCAGAATTTGACGTTCGAGCCGGGTTCGACCGTCGTGTGCCTGATTTCCGGTGGCAACAACGACGTATCCCGTTACGGCGAAATCCTCGAGCGTTCGCTCGTTCACCTTGGGCTCAAGCACTACTTCCTGGTGGACTTTCCGCAGGAACCGGGAGCGCTCCGTCGCTTCCTCTCGGACGTGCTCGGGCCGGACGACGACATCGCGCTGTTCGAGTACGTCAAGCGAAACAATCGCGAGACGGGTGCCGCGTTGGTGGGTATCGAACTCGGTTCCGCCGACGGGTTGGCGGCGTTGCTCGAGCGGATGGAGCGCGCGCCGATGCAGTCCGAGAGGCTCGAGCCGGGAAGCCCGGCGTACCGCTATCTGACGTAAGGGACGCCCCCGGTCAGGGCCGCAGTCGCTCGACCACCTGTCGATGCAATTCGGGATCTGGCTGGGGGAGCCCGAGCATGGCCGCCAAGTACAGACCGTCGCCGACGAGTCGGATGATCTCGGCTTGTATGGGATCGGCGATCTCGGTCTGAAGGCCCTTGTCCCAGCTGCGCATCACGTGGGTAACGGCTTTCTGGATCTCGTCGTGTTGTCCGTCGACTGTTCTCAGTGCCGCGATGATCGACCGGAAGAGTGAGAGTTCTTCGCTTTCGTTCGCATCGGGGATCTGCAGATAGAACTCGGTGACCGTCGTACCGCCTGCTACGGCGTCTTCGAGTTGCTGATCCGAGCGTTCTCCGAGTCTGCGGACCATCGCCGCGAGCAGTGCTTCCTTGCTGGGGAAGTGATAGAGAAGTCCGCCCTTGGAAACCCCGGCTTCGGCAGCAACGCCTTCGAGCGTGACTTGGGCAACGCCGCTGACCAGCAGCAGCTTCTCCAGTGCGTCGAGAATTCGATCGCGAGTGTCGGCAGCCATGTGATGTGACCCTACCCGGAAATAACTTTACCGCTTGGACGGTTCACTGTTACCGTAGACCTACTGTACCGGCTGGACGGTTCAGTGAAATCTTTTCGAAAGAACTCAGAGAAAGTCGCAGGGGAGCAATGTCAGTGTCGGCAGATCAGACGTCTGCAATCAATCCCGACGAGGTTCGGGCGACAAAGCGTGACTGGGCGGGCTTGATAGTCCTTGCCTTTGCTGTGTTGCTCATCGCAGTCGACGGCACGGTGCTCGATCTTGCGCTTCCGTTCATCAGCGCCGATCTCGAGCCGAGCAGCACGCAGTTGCTGTGGATCATCGACGTCTATTCGTTCGTGCTCGCCGGTCTGCTCATCACCATGGGTACGCTCGGTGACCGGATCGGTAGGAGAAAACTGCTCCTGATCGGCGCAGTCGGCTTCGGTCTCGCCTCGATCATCGCCGCTCTTGCTGTCAGTCCCGAGATGCTCATTGCCGCACGCGTGCTGCAGGGTATTTCCGGTGCAACGCTGATGCCGGCCACCCTCGGTCTGATCCGCACGATCTTCGTCAACCCGCGTCAGCGCACCGAGGCAATCGGTGTCTGGGGCGCGATGGCCGGTGGCGGTACAGCGGCAGGCCCTTTGGTCGGTGGTTGGTTGCTCGAGCACTTCTGGTGGGGTTCGGTCTTCTTGATCAACATCCCGGTCATGATCGCGCTGGTAGTACTCGGCCCGATCCTGATCCCGGAGTCGAAAGACCCCAACCCGGGTCGATTCGACCTCATCAGCGCTGGTCTGTCGATGGCGACCATGTTGCCGTTGGTGTACGCGGTCAAGGAATCCGTGGTGCACGGCGTCAGCATCACGTTGCTGGTGATCGGCCTTGTGGGTCTCGCCGCCGGCTACGTGTTCGTGCGTCGTCAGCGGATGCTGAAGGATCCGATGTTGGATCTGAAACTGTTTGCCAATGCGTCGTTTTCCACCGCCGTCATCACCAACCTGCTCTCGATCTTCGCACTCGCCGGTGTCCTGTTCTTCGGCTCGCAGTACCTGCAGTTGGTGCTGGGTAACTCGGCGCTCGACGCCGGCCTGCTGATGCTCCCGGGTATGTTGCTCAGCGCATTCACCGCGGTTGCGGCGGCCTGGTTGATTCGCCGGTGGTCGGTGTCTCACGTGCTCAGCGCAGGCCTCGCGGTTGCCGGAATCGGTGCTGCGATGCTGCTCGCCCTCGGGGTGGACAGCGGCCCGTTGATGTTCGTGATCGGCTTCGGTCTGGCCGGTGCAGGTGTCGGTGTCGCACTGACCCTGACGTCGGATCTTGTGGTCAGTTCGGTGGAACCCGAGCGTGCCGGCGCTGCGTCCGCGGTGTCGGAGACTGCGTACGAACTCGGTATCGCGCTCGGTGTGGCGATCCTGGGCAGCGTGGTGATGGCGATCTTCCGCAAGGGAATCGACACGTCCATGCTCGAAGCAGATCAGGCGCACGCTGCGCAGGGCACCCTCGGCGGTGCGCTGCAGGAAGCGACGTACCTACCTGGTGAACTCGGTTCGGTGCTTGCCGATTCCGCGAAGGCGGCGTTTGTCGACGGTATGCACGTTGCCGCCGGCGCAACCGCTTTGGTTCTGTTCGTCAGTGCCGCATTGGCATTGCGGATGCTGCGGAGTACACCAGAGAACGCGAAGCGTTGATGCGTGGAACGGTAGAACGCGAAGCG
This sequence comes from Rhodococcus sp. MS13, assembly GCF_013277835.1. Lineage (NCBI taxonomy): Bacteria > Bacillati > Actinomycetota > Actinomycetes > Mycobacteriales > Nocardiaceae > Rhodococcus > Rhodococcus sp. MS13. Next base: position 122,316 of record NZ_VBTL01000001.1, on the reverse strand, counting down.
CTAGCTCCTGCAGAATCCGGGTAGTCAGCTTTCGAGTACGACGAACGAGTGCCCAGGCACGACTGTTGCGGACGCGGTCTCGTCCTGTGTCGGCGGATCCCACCAGAGGATGGGGGTTCCGCCGGCTGGGACCGAGGCCGCGTCCGTTCCCAGATTGCACACGATCTGTAATGCGCCGCGGCGCAGGGTGATCCACTGGTCGTCCTCGTCGTAGTCGACGTGCAGGTGCCCCAGCCAGGGGTCGGTGATCTCGATTCGCTTCTTGCGCAGGGCAAGGAGATCGCGATAGCACGCCAGGACGCGAGCATGTGTCTCGTCGGTTCGCTCGTCCCAGTCCAGTTTCGATCGCAGAAATGTCTGTGGATCTTGCGGATCCGGAATGTCGTCGCTGTTCCAGCCGTGTGCCGCGAACTCCGCCTTACGGCCCTTGGCGGTGGCCTCGCCGAGTTCCCGTTCCGGATGCGAGGTGAAGAACTGGAACGGAGTGGAGGCTCCCCATTCTTCTCCCATGAACAGCATCGGCGTGTACGGCGAGAGCAGGACCAGTGCTGCCTTGATCGCCAATTGTCCTGGCGTCAGATAGGCGCTCGGGCGGTCGCCGATCGCTCGGTTGCCGATCTGATCGTGAGTGCACGTGTATGCAAGCAGAGCACTGGCGGGCTGATGCGTGATGTCGATCGGCCGGCCGTGAACCCGCCCACGGAACGAGGAATACGTTCCGGCGTGGAAGAACCCGCGCCGCAATGTACTTGCAAGGGATTCCAAGGATCCGAAGTCGGCGTAATAACCCTGACGTTCGCCGGAGACGGCTGTGTGAATGGTGTGGTGGATGTCGTCGTCCCACTGCGCGTCCAAGCCGAACCCGCCCGCCGCTCGTGGCGTGATCAGAGTGGCGTCGTTGAGATCACTTTCGGCAATCAACGTGAGCGGTCGGCCCAGATGGGCCGACAATGTTTCCGTTCGGACGGCGAGTTCCTCGAGGATGTGCGTTCCGGTGTGATCGACCAACGCGTGGACGGCGTCGAGGCGTAGGCCGTCGATGTGGAAATCACGCATCCATCGCAGGGCATTTCCGATGATGTATTCGCGAACCTCGCCCGACTGCGGGCCTCCGATGTTGATCGTTCGGCCCCAGGTGTTCGCGCCATCGGCAATGTAGGGGCCGAACTTTTCGAGGTAGTTGCCCGACGGGCCCAGGTGGTTGTAGACCACGTCCAGAATCACGCCGAGTCCACGTTCGTGGGCTGCATTCACCAAGCGCTGTAACCCGTCCGGGCCACCGTAGATCTCGTGGACCGTGTACCAGAGCACACCGTCGTAGCCCCAGTTGTGAGTTCCGTTGAAACCGTTGACCGGCATGATCTCGACGAACCCGACACCGAGGTCGACGAGGTGATCGAGACGCTCGATCGCGGCGTCGAAAGTTCCTTCGGGGGTGAACGTTCCGATGTGCAGTTCGTAGACCGACGATCCTGGGAGTTGCCGTCCGGTCCACTGAGAGTCGGTCCAGGACGCCTCGTCGAGTAGGTGCAGTTGGGAGCGGAGATGCACGCCTTCGGGCTGTCGCGGTGATCGTGGATCCGGAAGTGTTTCACCGTCGACGACAAAGCCGTAGCGAGCCTGGTTGTCGCAGTCGACCTCGCCTCGCCACCACCCGTCGTCGGTCCGCTCCATGTCGTGCGTGATGCCATCGACTTCGACCCGGACCGATTCCGGCGTTGGCGCCCAGACCTCGAAAGTATGCACACGATCAGCATGCCTTGTTCGGTCGGATGTGGCAGCCCGGCGGGGTGGATCCGTCGTCATGGACTGTTTCTAGCCGCGGGTGTTGCCAGACGGAGCGGACAACGTGATCAGTTCCGGAGTGGGTGCGCCGCAGCATCCGCCCTCGGCTTCCCCGCCTTCGGCTTCCGCTGCGTCAGCTTCGTCGAAAACACCTGCACCGCCGCAGACTCCGGTCTCCGGAAGGATCAGCTCGACGCGGGCTGCCGCTTCGTGATCGCCGGCGAGTTCGGCGGCGATGCTGCGAACCTGCTCGTAGCCGGTCATCGCCAGGAAGGTGGGTGCCCGGCCGTAGCTTTTCATTCCTGCCAAGTACACGCCTGGCTCCGGATGGCGAAGCTCCTTCGCGCCATGCGGGTACACCGTGCCGCACGAGTGGACGTTCGGGTCGATCAGTGGAGCCAACTCGACCGGTGCTTGTAAGACCGGGTCGAGGCCGAGTCGAATTTCCGAAAGCCAGGAAAGATCGGGGCGGAATCCGGTCAGCGTTATGACGTTGTCCACGTTCTCGATGCGATCACCGGCATCGGAGGCAAGTACGAGTTGTCCCGAAGGGGTTGTTGTCACCTCTGCGGTGCGGAAGCCGGTGACCACTCTCAGTAGTCCGTCCTCGACGGCCTTCTTTGCGCGCAGTCCCAGGGCGCCGCGCGCGGGCAGTTCGTCAGCTTCGCCGCCACCGAACGCTGAGCCGACGTTTCCTCGGCGGACCGCCCAGATGATGCGGGTGCTCGGAGCCTGCTCCGCCAACCCCGACAGCGCAACGATCGCCGTCAGCGCAGAGTGGCCGCTCCCCGCGATGACCGTGTGTTTTCCGGCAAACTGTGCACGCACCGCCGGATCGTCGAGATCAGGAACCCGGTACCTGATCGCAGTGCCCACAGCGCCCTCGCCGAGGGCGGGAAGACCTTCACCGCCGAGCGGGTTGGGAGTACCCCAGGTGCCGGATGCGTCGACAACCGCCTGGGCGAACACGCGGTCCTCGGTTCCGTCACGGCGGCGCAGATGAATCGAGAGGGGTTCGGTATCGCGGCCGGCGTCGACGACCAGGTCACGTCCGCGTCGGGCTACGCCGATCACTTCGGTGTCGAACTGGATGGCGTCGCCGAGTGTTGAGGCGAGTGGCCCGAGGTAGAGGTCGCGCCATTGCCGGCCGGTCGGGTACGTCTCAGCGGCGGGAGAGCGCCATCCATTCTGCTCGAGGAGTCGCTGCGCGGCGGGGGAGACGAGTTCGGACCACCGGGAGAACAGTCGAACGTGATTCCACTCGGAGATCGCAGCACCGGCTGTGCTTCCGCGCTCGAAGACAAGGGGTGTGAGTCCGCGTTCGCGCAGTTCTGCTGCGGCTGCCAGGCCGATCGGGCCGGCCCCGATCACGACAACGGGTAGGGGGTTCATCTCGTACCTTTCATCGACGATTATCGATCTTAGTGGAACTGTATCGACAATCATCAATGTAGGCAACCATCGACAGCTGTCGATATAGTGGAGAGATGACATCGCTGCAGACTCCGACGGTGCGCGTCGGTGATTCGGACCCGGATCAAATTGGTTCTTCCGTCCTCGCGCAGGGCGATGCCGATACCTACGCGCAGTGGTTCGCCTGCCTTGCCGAGCCGATGCGCGTCCGATTGCTTCACCGGGTGGCGAGCGCGGTCGGTGGTATTACCGTCGGAGCGCTCGCCGAAGCGTTGGGGATCGGACAACCGACGGTGTCGCACCACCTGCGCAAGCTCGCCGATGTGGGTTTTGTGACCATGCGTAAGGAGGGGACGAGCACGGTCGTCGCGGTGAATCCGACGTGTTGCGTTGCCTTGCCGCAGGCGGCGGACGTGGTGATGGGAGTCCTTGCTCCGCGTCCTTGCTGCCCGAGTGATCTGCCCGACGATGTCTCTGTCCGGGCCATGATCGACGACGACTGGGATGCGGTTCGCCGTATTTACGGCGAGGGAATCGACACCCGAAATGCCACCTTTGCTACTGAGGTCCCCTCGCGTGAGCATCTCCACGAACGGTGGCTGTCGAAGCATCGGTGGGTCGCGACTATCGAGGGTGTTGTTGTCGGTTGGGCTGCGTTGAGTCCAGTTTCCGAGCGTGACTGCTACCGCGGGGTGGCGGAAAACTCCGTGTACGTCGCGGGCGGAATGCGTGGTCGGGGTGTCGGAAAGGCGTTGTTGCGCAAGCAAGTCATGGCCGCTGATGTCGACGACCTCTGGACACTGCAGACGTCGATATTTCCCGAGAATCGCGCCTCCATCTCGCTGCATCATTCGGCCGGGTTCAGAACTATCGGTCTCCGCGAGAAGATTGCCCAGCTCGACGGTGTGTGGCGTGACACTGTTCTGCTCGAACGACGTGCGGTGACCGCCGAGGGGTGAGTCCGGGATCCGGCCGACCGGGCACTCGATTGCGCGTTGATTCGATATCTGTCAATATCGAAGAATGTCGAATCAAGAGCCACCGGAGTCCGAGGCTTGCTGCACCCCGCTCGTCCGTGAACCGCTGACCGAGGATTGGGCCGGCGACCTGTCGCGGATGTTCAAAGCTCTCGGCGATCCGGTTCGCCTCCGCTTGCTCAGCTTGGTGGCAAGTCACGAGGGTGGTGAAGCCTGCGTCTGCGACATCTCCGACTCGTTCGATCTGTCTCAGCCGACTATCTCGCATCATCTCAAGGTGTTGCGTCAGGCCGGGCTGCTTGACTGTGAACGTCGCGGGACCTGGGTGTACTACTGGGTGATTCCTACTGCACTGCAACAGCTTTCCGCCGTTCTACTGGTTGAAGGTACGAGCGTGAGTGTCGCGGACGCATGCGCAGAGGTCAGCGCATGAGCAACACCGCTGTCACCACCGAACACCCCGCAGTCGTCGGAAAACTCTCCACCCTCGACCGCTATCTGGCGGTCTGGATCGGCGTGGCCATGGTCGTCGGCCTGCTGGTTGGACGCTGGATCCCCGGTGTGAACACTGCCCTGGACAAGGTGCAGATCGACGGCATCTCGTTACCGATCGCCCTCGGCCTGCTGATCATGATGTACCCGGTGTTGGCGAAAGTTCGCTACGACCGCCTCGACACAGTCACCGGGGACAAGAAACTCCTCGCAGGCTCCCTGTTCCTGAACTGGGTTCTCGGCCCGGCGCTGATGTTCGCCCTCGCCTGGCTGTTTCTGCCTGACCTGCCGGAATACCGAACCGGTTTGATCATCGTCGGTCTCGCTCGCTGTATCGCGATGGTGATCATCTGGAACGACCTGGCCTGCGGAGACCGCGAAGCCGCCGCGGTGCTGGTCGCCATCAACTCGGTGTTTCAGGTGATCATGTTCGCCGTGCTCGGTTGGTTCTACCTCTCGGTCCTGCCCGGGTGGCTCGGCCTCGAACAGACCACCATCGACACCTCGCCCTGGCAGATCGCGAAATCGGTCCTGATCTTCCTCGGTATCCCGCTGCTGGCAGGTTTTCTGTCCCGCTTCTTCGGTGAACGCGCCAAAGGCCGCGACTGGTACGACAACAAGTTCATCCCCAAGATCAGCCCCTGGGCGCTCTACGGTCTGCTGTTCACCATCGTCGTGCTCTTCTCGATGCAGGGCGAACAGATCACCTCCCAGCCTTGGGATGTCGTCCGGATCGCGCTGCCCTTGCTCGCGTACTTCGCGCTCATGTGGGGCGGAGGCTACATCCTCGGCGCCGCAATCGGATTGGGCTATGAACGCACGACGACCCTGGCGTTCACCGCAGCGGGCAACAACTTCGAACTCGCGATCGCCGTAGCCATCGCCACCTACGGCGCCACCTCGGGGCAAGCTCTTGCCGGTGTTGTCGGCCCGCTGATCGAGGTACCGGTGCTCGTCGGGCTGGTCTATGTCTCCCTTGCTCTACGCAAACGCTTTGCAGTCAAAGAGGTTTCATCCAGTCGAGAAAGAGCGAGGTCATGAGCAAACCATCGGTGTTGTTCGTCTGCGTCCACAATGCCGGCCGATCTCAGATGGCCGCGGGATTCCTGAGCCATCTCGCAGGCGACGCCATCGAGGTCCGTTCCGCCGGATCCGCACCCGCCGAGACCGTCAATTCGGCAGCGGTCGAGGCGATGGCAGAGCACGGTATCGATATCTCAGCTCAGTCTCCGAAGATCCTCACCGTTGACGCCGTCCAGGATTCGGATGTCGTCATCACCATGGGCTGCGGCGACACGTGCCCGATCTTCCCCGGCAAGAGCTACCGAGACTGGGTTCTCGACGATCCGGCCGGACAGGGCCTCGAAGCGGTTCGCCCGATCCGTGACGAAATCGAGCGTCGCGTTCAAGCCTTGATCGCTGAACTCACCACTGCCGCGAAGTCTCCCTGACCGATCGGGGAATCGACAGGATCATTCGTCGGCGGGCTCGATGTGTTCGGCACCGAGGACCGAGAGTCGGTATTCCTGTGCGTCCTGCTCGGTTTCGAAATCTTTCTCTTCGAGGAGGTTTCGATCGGCGTCGAGGTATCGGTAGGTAGTCATTCCTCCACCGTGCCACTGATGTCCGGTTCGTGCTCGGATACCGGTTCGATTTCGTCGACGACTGTTTGAATCAGACTTCCGTAGCGCCAGATCAGGTCCTTCGACGACAACGAATCCTCACCGAGGAGTTCGAGCGTTCGCATGCCGGTGGCAAGTCCGAGCAACAGTGAGACGACGACCTGGCTGCGAACCAAACCGGGCTCGGTGTCGCCGATGCGCCGCGCGATCCCGTGAACGTATCGTTCTTTGATCTCTGCCCGGGCGGCGTCCGGATCTGGCGCCTCGTGAACGTGTACTGCGAGCATTGCCCACGGATCGGTTTCGTCGGATTCTCTACGAGCGACAAGTTTCTCGACCAGTTGACAGCCGATGTTTCCGGTGGCGTCGGCATTCGGATCCTCGTCCATCGGAGGTGCGGACGGGATCGCAGCCGAATACAACCGAGCTTTGCTGCCGTAGATCTTCATGACCAGGGCAGGGGAGTAACCGGCTGCGACCGCGATGTCCTTGATGGTCGTCGATGCGTAACCTCGTTCCGCGAACAAGGTTTTTGCTGCTGTGAGGATGCTGGCTTCACCGCTGCTCATGCCGCTCGCCTCGATATCCGATCGCCATGCGTTTGGTTGCTCATACTGTCGTCAACGGCTCGGCATCGACGGGTACGTCGAAGTCGACGACGGTGGACTGCGCGATGACCGCTATCTGACGAGCCAATGTGCCGTGTCCACTCTCGGTCAGCGCGGTCAGGATGTACCGGCCGGATGTCGGGAGTGCGATTCCGTAGTGCCCGGTTCCGTCGGTGACGGTGGATGCGACGAATTCGCCGGTCGGTTTCGTGAGTGTGACGACGGTTCCCGAGGTTGTTCGGCCGTCGACTCCGACCGTGCCGGAGATGGTGAGGCGGTCGCCGAGTTCGACGGTGTGCGTCGATTGCGCGCTGTCGAAAGCGATCACCTGCGACCGAGGGGACCAGCCGTCGGCACTCGTCACTACCAAGTACCGTCCGGGCCGGGGTAGTGCGAGGCAGAAGTTGCCCTCGTTGTCGGCGCGACTCCAGTCGATAGGTCGCCCCTCCATATCCATCACGGTGACAACAGCCTGCCGGATCGGTCGGCTGTCGGCTCGGACCACACGACCGGCAACCACAATTTCCGTTTCGGACACGGCGGCGTCGGGAAGCTCGAACCCTTCCGGGGTCACCGGGCGAAGCGCCGTTTCCGGTTTTGCGCCGCGGCGAGGAATGAACGCAGCGGCAGCGGCAGCAGCCACGGCGGCGAGGGCGGCCAGCCAGAAGATGTTCTTGAAGGCGTCGATCGACGGAAGGCCCTCGCCCGGCCCGGACGGGATGACCATCGAGGTGAGCATGGCGGCAACCACTGCACTGGATGTGGACGTACCGACTGAGCGGAGCAGCGAATTGAGGCCGTTTGCCGACGCGGTTTCGGTGATCGGAACCGATCGCATGATCAGCATCGGCATCGCGGAGTAGGCGATTGCAGTTCCGATGCTGACCACCGCCGCGCTGATGATGATCAGTGCTATCGAGCCGGTCAGGAACACGCGCGCGATGTAGGCGAGCGCGAGCACAGTGCCGCCGACGATCAGGGTGATCTTGGCTCCGAATCGTTTCGTGATGTTCGCGGAGACGGGAGCGAAGAAGACCATCGCGAGGCCTGCCGGAATCATGCACAGTCCGGCCGCCATCACTCCCAGTTCGAAGCCGTAGCCGGAGATCTTCGGCATCTGGAGTTGTTGAGTGGTGGAGAGGTTGTTCGCATACATCGAGAAGCCGACGAGGATCGAGGCGACGTTGGTCAGGAGAACGGGCCGCTTGGCCGACGTTCGCAAGTCGACCATCGGCTGGGTGACGCGAAGTTCGTACGGGAACCACAGTGCGAGCGTCACGATTCCGATGACGAACATGAGCAATGTCAGTTCGCTCGTCCATCCCCAACGGGCGCCCTTGGAGATGGCGAGGAGGATCGCCGTGAGTGCTGTCGAGAGCATGACCGCGCCGAGGAAGTCGAATTTGCCGCGGGTGCGAACACTCGATTCCGGGACGACGGCGGCTACCGCGATGATCAACAGGACGCCCACGATTGCCGAGAGCCAGAAGATGGCGGGCCAGCCTAGATGCTCGAAGATCAACCCGGACAGGGGGAGCCCGAGTGCGCTGCCGATTCCGAGAGTGGCACTCATCAAGGCTGTTGCCGACGCCACCTTCTCCTTGGGCAGTTCGTCGCGCATGATGCTGATTCCGACGGGGATCATCGAGATCGCGAAACCCTGGAGACCACGTCCGATCAGCAGGGCGACAAAGTTGCCGCCGATCGCCGCGACCAGTGATCCGACCACGATCATCGTCATCGAGATCAGCATCATGCGTCGTTTTCCGAACATGTCCGCCAGGCGGGAGACGATCGGAGTGGCGACGGCGCTCGTGAGGAGTGTGACGGTGACGAGCCAGGAGGCGTCGTCAGCGCTGACGCCGAGGATTTTCGGGAAATCTGGCAACAACGGAATGACCATCGTTTGCTGCAGCGCGACCACGGTGCCGGAAAGACAGAGAATTGCGGTGATGAGCCGACTTGAACGGCGAGTGGTCGGAGACGAGTGCAATGCCAAGAGACGGTCCTTCACGCGGCGGTGGTGAACGGTAATTCACCCATGAGTGAACCACTGTTCACCCCTCGTTGTCACCTTCGGTGAATATGCGATTCCTCACGACGGCAACCCGCCCAGGGTTTCCAAGTCGGTATCGCGGGAACAACGTCAGTGGTTGGTCTGCGCCCGCGCGAGCGGGCAGCGAGGAGGAGTGATGCATGCCGAAGTGGGTGACCGTCTCCATGTCCAGGGGCGCGTGGTTGGGCAGGCGGAGGTAACTGCCGAGGTCCTCGAAGTCCACGGGGAGGACGGAGGGCCGCCCTATCTGGTCAGGTACGACAACGGGCACGAGGCGTTGGTGTTTCCCGGTAGCGACGGCTGGATAGATCACCCCGGAAAAGGCTCCTGAACTGCACGATTCTTTCCATGCATGGCCGTTGCATCGAATGCGGCTAAAGTGTGCGCAATGGAGGGCAGACGCCAGTACCACTCCCGCGTGCGTGAAGCTTCCGCACAGCGAACGCGTGAACTCATTCGTGATGCGGCGACGACCTTGTTTGTCCGAGACGGATACGTCAGTGCCACCGTCAAACAGATTGCCGACTCGGCCGGCGTCGCCAATCGGACGGTGTTCACAGCCTTCCCGGGCGGGAAGCTCGAGATCTTCGAAGCGGCCCTCGCCGCGGCGCTCGATGCCGACGAGGTTCCACTCGGCGCGCCGAACCTGGCCTCGGACCCCGATGACGTTCGCCGGATCGTCTCCCAGATCGTGGCACAGGGCATCGGACTGCTCGAACGTGCCGGCGCTCTGATGATGGTCGCGGTCGAATCGTCAGGTGCGGATGCCGACATGCGGCGACTGTCCGAGGAATCGTCGGATCAGTCGGCCGTCAATGCGATGTCGATAGCCGAGGGTCTGTCCGAGCATGGATTGTTGAGGCCCGAGATTTCGCTCGAGAAAGCCGCGGGCATACTTGCCGCTTTCGTCTCGCCTCAGCTTCATCAGCAATTGCGTCGGGTCAGTGGATGGGATGTCGATGCATACCGAGGATGGCTCGAGTTCAACATTCGGCAGAATCTAATGTACTAATCGGTCTGTTTTCGTTAGCATGGCGAGGGTTTTTTATTCTCGGGAGGAATCGCCAGCGTGCCCTATGCCTTGTTCGGCCTCATCACGATGTTGCTGTGGATTTTCTGCATCGTCGACGCCATCACGAGAGATGACGCCTACATCCAGTACCTACCCAAGGTCGTCTGGATTCTGATCATCATCTTCCTTCCCACCTTGGGGTCCGTTCTGTGGCTGGTGGTCGGGCGCGGACAGAACGCGCCCCGCGGTTACGTCGGCCCAACCGGTTACGGCGAATACGAGCGTCCGGGACGCGCCGTTGCGCAGGATCCGGCGGCGGACGAAGCATTCTTGCGTCAGTGCCGCGAGCGGGCGGAAGAGCAGCGTCGAATTGCCAAGCAGCAGCGCCACGACGGCGACGCTGATCGGATTTGAGTTATCGGTAGGCCGTGAGGCGGTCCAGCACGAGCCGAAGCGGCGGCCACGACGATCGGCCGCGACGCGTCACCGCATAGGCGGTGAGGATGACAGGCGGATCGGTCAGCGGCACGACGCGTACGCCTTCGCGGGTCTTGCGTTCGAGTGGCATCAGCCCCACGCCGTAACCACTGAGGATCAAGAGTTCGACCAAGTCGAGACTGTCGATCTGGTGAGTGATCCGAGGGGTGAATCCAGCCAGTGACGCGAGGGTTCGCACGGCCCGCTCGTCGGCTGTATTTCGCGAGTTCACTATCCATGGTGTGTCTGCGAAGGCACGCAGATCGATCCCGGATTTCGTGGACTCGTCGGGTGTGTGGGCGTTGTCGGGAACGCATAATCCCCACGGCGTCGACCAGAGCGGTAGTGCTTCGAGTAACGAGCTCGGGGATGCGGGGGCGAGGTTGTAGTCGTACGTCAGCGCGAGGTCCAGGTCGTCTCGTTCGAGTAGGGCAAAAGCCTCGGCCGGTTCGTACTCGCAGATCACCACGTCTACCTGTGGATGGCTGTGTTGCAGGCTCAGGGCGACGGGGAGCATCGCGGTTCTGACGGCAGTAGCGAATCCGCCGACTCTCAGTGTCCCCTCCGGTTCGGCGGTCGGATCGAGGTCCAGGCGTGCTGCATCGACGGCTGCCAGGATGGTGACCGCATGATCGGCGAGTCGTTGACCGGCAGGTGTGAGGCGAACGCGTCGGCCTTCCGGTTCGATCAATGCAGTACCGGTTTCCGCGGTCAAAGCCGCGAGCTGTTGGGACACTGTCGATGTCGTGAGGTTGTGAGCTTCGGCGACCGCGCGCATGGAACCCAAGCGGGAGAGTTCGAGGAGGAGATGGAGTCGACGGGTTTCCATCGTTCGATCATTCACTAATCGTGAACATAATGTAGGTCAAAATCGCGTGGACACGAACGGTTGGCGTCCCGTTCAATTCAGCTATGGATACGAAAGCGCGGGCCGGAGTGGGCCTGGCTGTTCTGGCGATGTTGTGCGTGCAGCTCGGGCTCGCCGTGTCGGTGGGTCTGATCGATCAGCTCGGAGCAGACGGAGCAGCGTGGATACGTCTCGCCTGGGCGGGCATCATTCTTCTGATCATCGTCAGGCCCCGTCCCTCCGCGTTCACTCGCAAAGCGTTTCTGGCCTGCGTGGTCCTGGGTGTGGTCACCGCCGGAATGACGCTGTTGTTCATGGCGGCCGTCGAGCGTCTTCCTCTGGGAACGGCAAGCGCGCTGGAGTTCTTGGGTCCGCTGACGGTTGCTTTGCTCCGGGGGCGTGGCCGCGTTCTGTGGCCGGTTCTGGCAGGCGTGGGCGTAGTCCTTCTCACCGAACCGTGGGCAGGGACAGTCGATCTGGTCGGTGTGGCGTACGCACTTGGCGCGGCGCTCTGCTGGGCGATGTACATACTGCTCACCCAGCGGGTCGGCGACGAGGTTGCCGGTATCAACGGGCTGGCGGTGTCGATGGCGGTTGCCGGGTTGGCCGCGACAATTGCCGTGGGCCACTCGGCCATTGGGCGGCTGACCCCGCACCTGGTTCTCGTGGGCCTCGGACTTGCGATCTTGCTGCCCGTCGTGCCGTTCGTTCTGGAGATGGTCTCACTGCGGCGGCTGTCGACGGCAGCATTCGGCACGCTGATGAGTCTCGAACCCGCTTTCGCGCAGCTCATCGGTCTTGTTGTGCTGCAACAGGTTCCGAGTTTGCTGGCGGTGGCAGGTATCGCATGCGTCGTCGTCGCGGGGATCGGCGCGGCCCGCGGTGGTGCTCGGGGTGGTGGCGGGAAGCCGGCAGGCCCACCGTCCGATTCCGAGCGAACGTACCTTTCGGCGCCTTCATGAGACCGAGAGTGCCGTTCGCTCAGGGCATGTCAGCTCAGTGCACGGCTGCCGCAGCGATTGCTCCGGCGAACACGTCGGCGACCTCGCCGAGGGAATCGAGGATCGGTTGACCTGATCGTTCGACGCGAGCCCGCACCAGCGAACCCTCGAGTGCGGACACTGCCAGGACGGCAAGCCGTTCCGCTCGAGTGCGTGCGACACCGGACTCGATCAGTGAGTCGCGCAGTAGCGAAGTCCACTGTCGGTAGACCGCCTGTCCTGCGGCTGTCACGCTCTCCGAATCGGGGGCAAGTTCCAACAACACCGTCGTGATCGGCGAGCCTTCGTGGAAGTCCGAATCGCTCACCCATCCAGCGAGCAACCGCGCATACTCGCGCAGCAGTGCTCCGGCGTCCGGGTGGTTGTCGGCGAGTTCGGTCAGAGTGTCGGTGACCAACTGCCCGCCGACGCGGACGACCTCTTCGCCGATCTGCTCTTTGCCGCCGGGAAAGTAGTGGTAGAGCGAACCTTTCGGGGCGCCACTCGACTTGAGGATCTCGTTGAGCCCCGTAGCCGCATACCCCTGGCGGCGAAACAGATCGGCTGCAGCTCGTACCAGTGCTTCGCGGTGTTTCGGGGGAGTCGCCACGAGTTGGAGCTTAAACACCCCAGCGATCCACCACAATCTATGTAGACTGGTCTACATGGAAAATTCGGAAATGCTGGAACAGTTGCGCGCAGTCAACGCCTCGGCGGCCTTCAACCGGTGGGCCGGATTCGAAGTGACGGAGGCCGAACCAGGACGTGTCTGCCTGCGGCTCGAATGGCGTGAGGATCTCGGCCAGTACTCGGGACACTTGCACGCTGCGCTTGTGGCGGGACTTATCGACACTGCGTGCGGATTTGCTGCCTTTACACAGGTTGGTGTCGTGGCGGCGTCCAACTGCGCGGTCAATTTCGTGAGCCCGGGAGTAGGAACGGCATTCGTCGCCACGGCACGCTCGGTCAAGGCTGGGCGCAAGCAGGTGTTCGTCACTGCCGAGGTACATGCCGAACGCGAAGGCGAATCCGTGCTCGTCGCGTTCGGCACTACCCTCTTGGTTCCACTCGCCGTTCAGGCTTAGGGAACCTCAGGGAATGAGGATGAACTTCCCGGCGGGATGAGAACTCTGCAACTCGGTGTGAGCGAGGGTGACGTCTGCGAGCGGGAAGGTCTTGGCGATCTTCACGGTGAGGTGTCCCGACCCGGCTTGTTCGACCAGTTCGGAGCGAGCCTTCAAACGTGCTTCGGCACTTGCCGGATTGCCTCCGCCGACAGACGCGAAGCCGTCGGTCTGGGCGCGTCCGAACGCGACGATGGTGACGACACGGCTCTTGTCGGCGACCAATGCCAGAGATGTATCGACGGCTTCGTCAGTTCCGGCGGTGTCGAAAGCAGCGTCGACACCGTTCGGTGCGAGTTCACGAACGCGGGCTTCGAGGCCCTCGCCGTAGAGCACCGGCGTGGCGCCGAGCGAGCGCACGTAGTCCTGATTCGATGCTCCCGCAGTGCCGATCACGGTGGCACCGCGTGCTGCGGCGAGCTGAACCGCAATAGCGCCGACGCCACCGGACGCGCCGTGGATGAGGACGGTGTCCCCGGAGCCGACGCGAATGGTGTCGAGGGCATCGACTGCAGTTCCGCCGACGAGAAGGAGTCCGGCCGCCTGTTCCCAGCTGATGCCGGCGGGCTTCGCGGTGATCGAGGAGACCGGAACGACTACCTGTTCGGCGTAAAGACCGTTGCCGGGGCTGACGATCACTTCGTCGCCGACTGCAACACCGGTAACGCCGTCGCCGACCGCCGAGACGACGCCCGCTGCCTCGCCGCCGAGGCGGATCGGAAGCTTCTCGGGATCAGTGCCGAAAGCACCGCTGTAGAGCTTGAAGTCGAAGGGATTGACGCCGATCGCCTTCACGTCGACCAGGACTTCGCCTGATTTCGGTGCCGGTAAATCGATGTCCACCAGCTCCAGGACCTCGGGCGTGCCGTACGTCTGCGCTACAACAGTTTTGGTCATGTCTCGCGCAACCGTCCTCGGGGAAGCGATATTCCCCGAGGACGGGAAAAACTCGAGAAGATTCGATCAGCGGATCAGGGTGCCCAGATCGAGCGGCATCGCGATGCCGGTGATGTGATGGGCCTCGTCGGAACCGAGGAACGCGACGGCTGCGGCGATGTCCTCCGGCTGGCTGACCGGGTCTGGCAAGGTCTGCATGAAGATCGGACCGAGGGTGTGAGCGTTGGCGTCGATGAGCGGCCGCATGTCCGTCATCTGCATTCCGGTTTCCACGCCGTGCGGGTGGATGGTGTTGACCCGAATGTTGTACTGCCCCAATTCCGAGGCCATCGTCTTGGCCAGACCGGTGATGCCGTGTTTGCTCGCGACGTAGTGGCCGAGGAAGGGGAGCCCACGCAGGCCGGCGACGGAGCTGGTGAAGATGATCGAGCCACCGGTGCCTTGCTTGATCAGGTGCGGGATCGCTGCCTTGGCGGTGTGAAAGACGCCGGTCAGGTTGACGTCGAGCGTTTCCTGCCACTGCTCGGGCGTGATTTCCCAGGACATGTTGGCAGAACAGATTCCGGCGTTCGCGACGACGACGTCGAGGCGCCCCAGTTCGTCGATGCCGGCATCGAGCGCCGCGGACAGCGCAGAGAAGTCGCGGACGTCGGTCTTGGTAGCGACAATTCGTCGGTCCAGAGCCTTGACCAGTTCGACTGTCTCGGCCAGGTCGTCTTCGGTGGCGCCGGCGTAAGACGTGGATTCGAATTGAACACACGCGTCGACGGCGATGATGTCTGCGCCCTCTTCTGCCAGCCGGACAGCTTCCGCCCGCCCCTGACCGCGGGCTGCTCCGGTGATGAAGGCAACTTTTCCGGTGTATCGATTGGCAGTCATGCTCAAACCTCCGAATAGTGGTGACGATCTGCTCTTCGGAAGTTAGCGCGACGAAGTTCTTTTCGGGGGTGAATGTCCAGTCAGCGGAAACCGCTCAGCACACCCTGGTCAACAGGGCACATGGTCCGTCGGCGAAGACATCGCGCGCATCTGCGGACGTGACGGGTTGTCCGCTCAGTGCGTCGAGCCATTCGCCTTCGGGAAGGTCGATTCGTGTGTCTCGCCAGCCGTGCGACGAGAGTCCGAGCGAATGTCGCGTCGCCAGAGCAACGACCATGGGCGGATCACCTGCCGGGCCGCGCGAGAAGCCGACCAGATGACCGGATCCGGAACCTGAAGCGAAGACCGGCCGGTACTCACCGTGATCGAACCACGAGGGGTTCTCCCGCCGCAGTGTCAGTGCCGTGCGAACGAGGTGCAACTTTGCGGTTCCTGTTGCGTCGATCGGCGCGGCGCCGGATTCGAGCAGTGATCGCCTCGTTCCGTAGTCGACAACGCGCCGGTTGTCCGGGTCGACCAGCGAGTCCTCCCACAGCTCCGTGCCCTGGTAGACGTCGGGAACTCCGGGCCCGAGGAGTTGGAGCAGCTTTTGGCCCAGAGAGTCCGTCCAGCCGTGACGCGCGATCCGGCCGACGAATTCGCTGACCGAATCAGCGACAGGTCCGTCGAACACCTCGTCGATCCAGCGGTGCACTGCCGACTCGAAGCCGACGTCCGGATCGTTCCAGGAAGTCCTGGCGCCGGACTCGCGGACGGCTTTCTCCGCATAGGCGTGTAAACGCTCGCGCAGCTCTGGAACCGAGGACGCGGGGCGACCGTCCGCCGGCCACACGCCGATGATGTTCTGCCACAAGAACAATCCGGTAAGCGGATCAGGGCTGGGGCAGACGTTTTCCCAGTCGCGAATCAGCCGGGACCACAGGGTCGGCACCTGAGACACAACACCGATCCGTGCCCGCACGTCCTCGCCGCGTTTGGTGTCGTGAGTGGACAGACTCGTCATCGCCCGCGGCCACCGCTTCGCTCGGTCCGCGTTGTGGAGATGGAATTCGGCGACGGAGACGGCAAGTGATGCCGGGTTGCCGCCGACTTCCTGACGTGAGACCAGTCGCGCCGTCCGATAGAAGAGTCGATCTTCGACGGACTTAGCCATGACGGCGCCGCACACCTGCTGGAAGCGAACCGCCGCTTCACAGCCGTTCACCAGGGATTGCGCCAGCACGTTGAACGCCGCTTCATGCCCGGGCGCCAATTCGTGCATGTCGCCGACGATGCGAGCGGCCAAACCGGCGAGGGGACTGTAGTCGGATCGATAGACCGGCATCCGAGCGATCGCGACGACGACTGCGTCGTTCAGTTCGGTCTCGCTGCAACGACTTCCGGTTTCGCGTCGGATTGCGCGCACGAGTCTGCGAACCTCGGGTGCAAGGTCACCGCGCCCGGTGTCGCGTTTGAACTGACGTTCGGTGTGATGCAACCACGTACTGTCCCCGTCGTCGCCGGTCAGATCTGCCGAGAGTTCGGTCAATTCGAGTTCGGCGGCGGGATCGACGAAAATGCCGCCCAGTTGATTGAGTGCGTCGTATCCGGTAGTGCCGTCGATCGGGAGCAGCGGATCGAGTGGTTCCGTATGGCCGAGGATCTTTTCGATCACGAGCCACTGATCTGGTCCGATCAGTTCCCGCAGGCGACAAAGGTACTCCGCCGGATCGGCGAGTCCGTCCGGGTGATCGATGCGAACGCCGTCGATCAGTCCTTCGTCGACCCACGACTTCAATTGCCGATGGCAGAGTTCGAAGACTTTGGGGTCCTCTTGGCGCAGTGCAGCGAGTTCGTTGACGGCAAAGAACCGTCGGTAGTTGATGATTCCGGCGTTCCACGGTACGAGTCGGTACGACTGCCTGGAGTGGACCTCCTGTGGAGATCCGGGTTCGGTGCCGGAGGCGACAGGGAAGCGGTGCTCGTAGAACGCGAGAAGTGTTTCCTCACCGTCTTTCTCGACAGTCAGTGCGTCGAGATCGTCCTGGCTGCCCAGCACCGGGAGCGAGAGTTTGCCGTTGGCCCCGTTGTCGTCTGCCCAGTCGATGTCGAAGAAGTCCGCGTACTCCGACGACTGCCCGTGCGTGAGAACGTCCCACCACCAAGCATTTTCGCGAGGTTTGGCGACACCGACATGGTTGGGGACCAGATCGACGATCAGGCCCATCCCACGTGATCGAACCGCGCGCGATAACTCCACCAAAGCCTCGCGGCCACCAAGTCCTTCGGACACGGTCGTCGGATCGGTGACGTCGTAGCCGTGCGTCGACCCGGACGTCGCAGTGAGGATGGGGGAGAGATAAAGATGTGAGACCCCCAATGCCTCGAAGTAGTCCACCTGTGCGGCCGCATCACGAAGAGTGAATGCATCCGGTCGCAACTGCAGTCGGTAGGTGCTGGTTATCGGGGCCATGTGCACGTCTCCCTCAGGCGGTTCTGCGAAGTACCGTCAATGCTCGCGCTTTTACATCCAATGTTGTTCCGGCCTTGATCACGGTATCGCTCTCCCCGGTGGGGACCGAGGTGTCGAGTACGACGGTCCACTCCGACGCGTAGTCCGCGTTGGGGGTGGAGAATTCGAGATCTTCGTAGTGAGCGTTGAAACACAGGAGGAACGAATCTCCCGTGACACGCTCGCCGCGGTAGTTCGGTTCCGGGATCGCGTCGCCGTTGAGAAAGACGGCCAACGACTTACCGAAACCGCTGTCCCAGTCGGCCGGAGTCATCTCCTCGCCCGACGGCGTGAGCCAGGCGATGTCTCGGCCCTGATCGCCACTTCGAATGGGTCGGCCCTCGAAGAATCGACGACGCCGGAAGACCGGGTTCTTGGCGCGCAAGGCAATTGCGCGCTTGGTGAACTCGACGAGGTCCGCATTGGTTTCCGCGAGAGTCCAATCCATCCATGACAGTTCCGAATCCTGGCAGTAAACGTTGTTGTTACCCTGCTGAGTTCGGCCCATCTCGTCGCCGTGGGCAAGCATCGGGGTGCCCTGGCTGAGCATCAGCGTAGCCAGGATGTTTCGGCTCTGACGTCCACGCAGTTCGAGGATTTCGGGGTCGTCTGTGGGGCCTTCGACGCCGCAGTTCCAGGATCGGTTGTGCGATTCGCCATCGTTGTTGTTCTCGCCGTTGGCTTCGTTGTGCTTCTCGTTGTACGAGACGAGGTCGTGCAGGGTGAAACCGTCGTGGGCGATGACAAAATTGATGCTCGCGCCGGGGCGACGTCCGGTCGCCTCGTAGAGATCAGAGGATCCGGTGAGGCGGGAAGCGAACTCGCCCAGCGTTGCCGGCTCACCGCGCCAGTAGTCGCGGACGGTATCGCGGTACTTACCGTTCCATTCGGTCCACAGGCCTGGGAAGTTGCCGACCTGGTAACCGCCTTCGCCGACGTCCCACGGTTCGGCGATCAGTTTCACCTGACTGACGATCGGATCCTGTTGCACCAGATCGAAGAAGGCGGAAAGGCGGTCCACGTCGTGCAGTTCACGGGCGAGTGTCGAGGCCAGGTCGAAGCGGAAACCGTCGACATGCATTTCGGTGACCCAGTACCGCAGCGAGTCCATGATCAATTGCAGGGTGTGCGGATGACGGGCATTGAGGCTGTTGCCCGTTCCGGTGTAGTCCATGTAGTGCGCTTCGTCGCCGTCGACCAGTCGGTAGTAGGCGGCGTTGTCGATTCCGCGGAAGCTGATGGTCGGCCCCATGTGGTTGCCCTCGGCAGTGTGGTTGTAGACCACGTCGAGGATCACCTCGATACCCGCCTGGTGGAAACTGCGCACCATTGCCTTGAATTCCGCCACGGCCGCATCGGGTTTGGCGGCCGAGGAGTAGTCGGTATGTGGAGCAAGAAAGCCGAAGGTGTTGTAGCCCCAGTAGTTTCGCAGTCCCTGATCGAGCAGCACCTGGTCGTGCATGAACTGATGGACCGGCATCAGTTCGATCGCCGTGACACCCAGATTGGTGAGGTGCTCGATGATCACCGGATGCGCGAGTCCGGCGTAAGTGCCGCGCAATTCCTCCGGAACTCCGGGGTGCGTCGCGGTCATACCCTTGACGTGCGCTTCGTAGATGACCGTCTCGTGGTACGGACGCTTCGGCGAGCGGTCGGACGCCCAGTCGAAGAACGGATTGATGACGACGGTCGACATCGTGTGACCGAGCGAATCATGTTGGGGGAAAGGGATGGTAGCGGGTTCGTCGACGAGTGGTTCGGGATCGAAGGGTTCGGGCTCGAGGCTCTCGTCCGATTCCTGATCGCCCGTGGGTGACACGTCTTCGAGGCCCACCTCGCCCGATTCGGCTTCCGAACTCGTTTCGTCGGTGGCTTCTTCCGGCTCCACGGCAGGAGTTTCGTCGTCTCCAGCAGGTTCGGGGTCCGCCGCCGACTCGACGTCGTACGAGAACAGTGAACGGTCTCCGTCGAAGTCTCCGTCGAACGCTTTTCCGTACGGGTCCAGCAGGAGTTTGCTCGGATCGCATCGCAGACCTGCGGCCGGATCGTACGGCCCGTGCACGCGGTAGCCGTATCGCTGGCCGGGGGACACGGACGGAAGGTACGCATGCCAGACGTAACCGTCGACCTCGTCCATCCGAATGCGGGTTTCGGTGCCGTCCTTGGCGATCAGGCACAGTTCGACGGCTTCGGCGACCTCGGAGAAGAGCGAGAAATTGGTCCCCGCGCCGTCGTAGGTGGCACCGAGTGGGTACGCACTGCCAGGCCATACCGGGATGGGAGTGGCTGAGGGCGCGCTCGGCGGTTGATCCATGAATCAGACCCTATCGGGTGCAGCCGATCGAATCTTGTCGACTGTCTACGCCACTGATCACCGTTTCGCCTGGCTGCGGGCGGTTGCAAGCATTCCGGCTGTGATCTGTTCCACCTCCGCGTCCGAACACAGGTACGGAGGCATCGCGTACACGAGGTTGCGGAACGGTCGAAGCCAGACCCCGGCGTCGACGGCCGCATCGGTGGCGCTCTGCATCTCGACCGGCTGCTCGAGTTCGATCACCCCGATTCCGCCTTTGACTCGAACATCCACCACCCCGGGAATTGTGACGGCTTCGGCGAGGCCGCGAGTGAGGCCACGTTCGAGGGTTGCGACATCACGCCGCCAGTCCATTGCGAGCAGAAGTTCGGTCGACGCGACCGCGACAGCGCACGCGAGTGGATTGCCCATGAAGGTGGGGCCGTGCATCAGTCCGCCGCCCTCGCCGGCAGTGATGGTCTCTGCGATCTCCGTGGTGCACAGCGTTGCCGCCAGACTCATGTACCCGCCGGTCAGTGCCTTGCCGACGCACATGACGTCGGGACTGACGCCGGCATGATCGGCGGCGAACAGTTCACCGGTGCGTCCGAATCCGGTCGCGATCTCGTCGAAGACCAGGAGGACTTGGTATTTGTCGCAGAGGTTACGGAGGTCGATCAGGTATGCGGGGTCGTGGAAACGCATTCCGCCGGCGCCTTGGACTACCGGTTCGACGATCACCGCTGCGAGGTCCTCGTGATGCTCGGCCAGCAGCGTTTCCAACTCCTGCACGTATTCGGGGAGATAGTCCGCCGGGGGAGTCTGCGCGAAGACCTGAGGGCGAAGGACGTCGGTCCAGAGAGAGTGCATGCCGCCGTCGGGGTCGCAGACGCTCATGGGGGTGAATGTGTCGCCGTGATATCCACCGCGCCAGGTCATCAAACGATTTTTCGACGGTTTTCCGAGGCTCCGCCAGTACTGCAGGCACATCTTGACTGCTACTTCGACGGCCACCGAACCGGAGTCGGAGAGGAACACCTTGTCGAGGTGAGGTGGTGTGATGTCGACGAGCAGTCGCCCGAGGCGAGCGGCGGGTTCGTGCGTCAGTCCGCCGAACATGACATGACTCATCTTGCCCAGCTGCCGTGCAGCAGCAGTGTCGAGCACGGGATTGCGGTAGCCGTGAATGGCGGCCCACCACGAGCTCATTCCGTCGACCAATCGGCGGCCGTCGGAGAGCGTGAGGGTAGCCCCCTGGGCAGAGTCGACGATCAGCGGACGAGTCGACGCGGGAAATGATCCGTACGGATGCCAGAGGACATCGGCATCGATGGCGGAGACGTCATGGGGATCAAGTCCGGTTGTGAGCACGGATGCACCCTAACCATTGAGTTGAACGGTGTTCAAGTATGGTCGGAAAAGTGAACACCTCGCTGAATTGGCTCACTGCCGTCGAAGCGGACCGTAGGGCCGCTGGACTGCGTCGCGAACTCCGTCCTCGCACGGTCGACTCCCCGTTGATCGACCTGGCGTCGAACGATTACCTTGGACTCGTGCGGCACCCCGACGTGATCGAGGGTGCAACGGCGGCTCTGCGTCGTTGGGGCGCGGGCGCCACGGGTTCGCGTCTGGTCACCGGCACCACCACCGAACACGAACTGCTCGAAGTCGAACTGGCCGAGTTCGTCGGGGCGGACTCCGGACTGGTCTTCTCGTCCGGCTACACAGCCAATCTCGGCGCGGTGACGGCGCTCTCGGGTCCCGGATCGTTGATCGTCTCCGATGCGGGATCGCATGCCTCACTCGTGGATGCCTGCCGCCTGTCACGTGCCCGGGTTGCGGTAGCTCCGCATTCGGACGTGAGCTTTCTCGCCGACACGTTGCGCAGCAGAGTGGAAGAGCGAGCGCTGGTCGTCACGGATTCGGTCTTCAGCGCCGACGGAGACCTCGCGCCGCTGCGGGAGATGCATCAGGTGTGCCGCGAGTACGGGGCGATCCTGCTGGTCGACGAGGCGCATGGCATCGGTGTGCGCGGTGCCGGTGGACGTGGACTCGTCCACGAGTCGGGCCTGGCGGGTGAACCTGACGTCGTCGTGACGGCAACGCTGTCCAAGTCGCTCGCCAGCCAGGGCGGAGTTGTACTCGGCGACAACAAGATTCGCGCGCATCTCATCGACGCGGCAAGAACGTTCATCTTCGATACCGGTCTCGCTCCCGCCGCTGTCGGCGCGGCCAGAGCTGCACTCGCGGTACTCCAGCGCGAGCCGACGCGAGCGCTCGACGTCCTGGCCCGGGCATCCGAACTCGCCGACGTCACCGGTGCACCGTCGCCTGAATCTGCTGTCGTCTCGGTCGTTCTCGGCGATCCGCAACGGGCGTTCGATGCCGCGTCGGCGTGCCGGGATCAGGGGTTGCATGTCGGTTGCTTCCGCCCGCCGTCGGTTCCGGAAGGAACGTCACGGCTGCGTCTGACCGCACGAGCGACGCTGTCCGCATCCGAGATGGAGCAGATCGCTCTCGTACTGCGCGACGTCTTGGCCGGTGCCCGAGCATGAGCATTTTCCTGGTGACCGGAACGTCGACCGACGTCGGAAAAACAGTGGTGACAGCCGCATTGGCATCGGTGGCCTTGCAGTCGGGCAAGTCGGTTGCAGTGCTCAAACCGGCCCAGACCGGCGTCGACGTGGACGGTGCGGGTGATCTGGCCGAGATCGAGCGTCTGACCGGGGGCGGCGTGACGGTGGTCGAGTTGGCGCGGTATCCCGAACCTTTGGCGCCGGATACTGCTGCACGTCGAAGTGGTCTCCCGTTGTTGGCGCTCGACGACGTAGTCCGAGTTGCTCGCGACCTGGACACCACCCACGACTTGACCTTGATCGAAGGTGCCGGCGGCTTGCTGGTTCGGTTGGGTGTGGACGGGTTCACCGCGCGCGATCTCGCCGCAGCTCTGGCAGCACCGGCAGTGCTGGTGGTTGCGTCCGGCCTGGGCACGCTAAATCACACCGCTCTGACCGTGGAAGCGCTGGGTGCATCCGGTGTGGAATGCGCCGGGTTGGTGATCGGTTCGTGGCCGCAGGAACCGGACCTCGCCGAGAGATGCAATCGCGAGGATCTTGTCTCGGTCAGTGGTGTTCCCCTTCTCGGGTTGATGCCTGCGGGAAGTGGCAGCGAGAGTGTCCAAGAGTTTGCTCAGACCGCTTGGGGCGCGCTCGGTAAGTCTCCTTTGGCCAACTGACGCCGTAACATCCGATTTGTCTGCATCGATAGCCAAGGCACAGTGGGGCGAATTGCGAGTAGGTCAGCCGAATGTAGGTGGTGAGCACGGTCGAAAAGTCGTTGTCGTCATCGGCCGTACGTCGCGCACTGCTTGTCGGCGTAGTCGTCTTCGCCTCGTGCCTGGTCGGAATTCTGAGCCGCCTACCGGGCACGCTTGCTGTCTTCTGGCCGGCCAATGCGCTGCTTCTCGGGATTCTCTTTCGATCGCCGCGCTCGGCCACACCGCTCACCTGGATCTGCGCTGCAGCCGGCTACGTTGGAGCCGACCTCATCACGGGCGGGGCGTGGGAGTCCACGGTGTGGCTCAACGCGGCCAACATCGTCGGTGTTGCGAGTGGCTTTTACGCCTTCCGCTGGGTGGGCGGCGACGATCGTCGACTGACCAGTATTCAGTCCGTCGGCTATCTCGTGTCGATGACTGTCGTGGCCGCGTCGATGGCGGCGCTCGTGGGCGGAATCGCGAACCGCGTGCTGTTCGGCGGGCAGTGGTGGGACGGCTGGTTGCTCTGGTTCTCGAGTGAGTTCGTCAACTACATGACCATCGTCCCGTTGGTGCTGAGTTTCCCTTCGCTTCGGCGGGTGGATCGAGACCCGAAAGCTGTTGCCACACTTCTGCGTCGATCAGTTGTTCCGACAGCGCTGCTGGCCATCTGCATCATCTTGGAGTGGGTGATCGGCGGCGCCGGAGCGATCGCGTTTGCCATGCCGGCGCTGGTGACTGCCGCTTTGCTCACCAATGTCTTTGTCACGTCGGTGCTCACCGCCGCATCAACTGCCTGGACGTTGGTACTGACGGCCGACGGGCATCTCGGATTGTCCAGCGAAGGCGTCTCGCCCGTCAGTGCGTCCGTCCAGATCGGATTGTCGTTGCTGGCGGTAGCGCCGATCGCGGTGGCGTGTGTGATCCTCGAGCGCCGCCGCGCGCTCGAGGCACTCACACAGGCCGTCACCCACGACGATCTCACCGGTGCGTTGCGCCGGGACGAGTTCTTGCGGCGAGGCGGCAGCGTGACGGGTGCGCCCGATCCGCGTCGCCACTCTGGTCGTCCGGTGAGCGTCCTGATGATGGATCTGGATCACTTCAAGATGGTGAACGACAACCTCGGCCATCGCGCCGGCGATACCGCGTTGGTGAGTTTTGCCGATCAGGTGCGGCGGAACCTCGATGACAAGCATCTCTTCGCCCGGTTGGGCGGTGAGGAGTTCGTCGTACTGATGGCCGGCGTCGATCTCGAGGGTGCGACCGAAACGGCCGAGATGATTCGACGCGCACAAGCGGAGAATTCGTCGGCGGTATTGGGTGAACTCGGGCCGACGGTCAGCATCGGCGTCGCATGTTCACCCCACGGCGACGCAGACCTGACGCAATTGGTCGATTGCGCTGACGAGGCGTTGTACCGAGCGAAGAAGCTGGACCGGAATCGAACCGTGGCTCTCACGGTCGGTAGCTGAAGAAACACGTGCGGACCCACATTCTTGCGGGTCCGCACGTGTTGGTGGAATCCAGCGAATCAGAACAGATTGATCAGGGCAGGAACGCTGAACAGCGCCACGTAGTAACCCATGAACAGAACACCGCCGTGAATCTTGAACAGGCGCCCGAGAAGGCCACCGACCAGGCCGACCGTCACGGTGATCAGAAGCCCGAGGATGCCGCCCTCCCAGATGCTGATGACCACGACCAGTCCCGTGAACACCGCGATCACAGCTTCGTGACTGATGTGCTTGACCACCGCTGACGCAGCGCGGTACGCGTAGTTCATGGCAAACGGGTACGCGATGACCGTTGCCGTGACCACTGCGAGCAGTCCGTAGAGCAGGAACTCCCACTGCGTCAGGTACGTGGAGAGATTGTTGATCACTCCGGTTTCCTGATTGGTCTCGAAGACCGGCGGAGCGTTGAACAGAGGGGCCGCGGGACCTGCTGCCAGCGGGCTGAGCGGAAGGCCGAAGGCCACGAGAGGGATGAGGGTTTCCGCGATGTAGGTGGATTCCGTCGTACCGTTCTTTGCCGAGACCATGGTGGTCAGTCGGTGATATCCGTTCTTGATCCGCGCACCTACCAGCTCACCCATCAGAACTGTCATGGCGACGGGGCTGAAAACGAACGTTGCGCTCGACACCGTGGAAGCGGCTGCGGTGTAACCGATCTGCTTGCGATCGAGGACCTTCAGAGGATTGGGGAAGTATCCCTTCCATCCTTTGATGTCCGGGGCCAGTGCGACGGTCTTGGGTTCGCTGCGTTCCATGTCCTTGCGGCTCGACGGCCCCAGGGTCAGCGCGAGGTCGGCGATCAGCGGCCCGACCGCAATGGCCAGGAAGTAGCTGATGTTCAGCGACACATCGTAATTCGACGTCAACGCGCGGGCGCCGAGGATCAAGATGACAAACGGAACGAGGGCGACCACCCCGGCCCAGCGGCCTGGTGAGGCATAGGCGATGCCGATGGCGGCGACCAGGAACAGCCACGGTGCGATCGACTGAACGGTGTCGGCGAACGGCGCGAGGATGGTCGCGAACAGGACGGCAACCGGCACGGCGACGAACGCCGAGATCACTGCTCCCGAGATCGCCTTGCGGAGTGCGATGTGCGGGATGCCGAGTGAGCGCATCATCTGCGCTTCCGGCAAGAGCGGAATCGCCATCGTGTCGCCGGGAATGCCCAGCAGCATCGTCGGCACCGCATGCGTCATGTGTTTGGCGATCGCACCGGAGAGGAAGAACGTGAAGACTGCCGCCGGGGGAGCGCCGAGCAGAATCACGAGCAGAGTCAGCGGTGCGATGGTGGCGGTCTCGTCCGTGCCGGAGATCAATCCGATGAACGTGAACGCGACAGCACCGATGATGCCGAAGAGAACGGCGATGAGAATTTCGTTGGTCAGAACCGAACTCATGCGCGCCCACCGTCCTTCGGCGGGTTCGAGGGCGATGTCTTCGAGGCCTGTGCGTGCTCGGCCTCGGCAGCGGCGAAGTGGTCGTACAGACCGAGTTCGCGAAGTTCCTGTCGACTCTGCTCCGGAATGTCGGCGAGAGTGCCCAGACCCTGACGCTGCTCACTCATCGTCGTGATGACACCGTCGATCGACTCCGCGTCGGCGGCGGCCAAGGCGACTATCCGCTTCGGCTTGATGAAGATTCCGCAGACGACGCCGGCGAGCAGGCAGGCAGCGATACCGACCAGCAGGCTGTACGCCTGGGCCAACGACGGTTCGCTGACGACCCGTTCGAACAGAGACTGGGCCGCAAGCAGAGCCGAGGCGCCCACGACACTGCCGACTGCGACGGAGATCGCGAGGTGTCGACCGTTGACAGTGTCGCCCCAGACTTCGAGGTATGTCTGCTGATCGGTCGGCGCGGTTGTGGTGGTCGGCGTCGTTGCCGACTGCGGTGGTGACATCAGTCTTCTCCAGTGTCATGCATGGCAGGGGGTCGTACAGGGAGGGGCTTGCGTGCGAGTGTCAGGTACGTGCTGCGCGGAGGGCGGTGACGACTCGGGACGGACTCGAGTGTCCGATCTGTTCGGCCATCCAACTACTTGTGTCGATAAGGGAATCCAGGTCGATGCCGGTGTCGATCCCGAGGCCGTGGAGCATCCACACCAGATCCTCGGTGGCGAGATTCCCGGTCGCGCCCTTGGCGTACGGGCACCGTCCGAGACCACCTGCGGAACTGTCGAATTCGGATACTCCAGCGGTCAACGACGCATAGACGTTCGACAGCGCCTGGCCGTAGGTGTCGTGAAAGTGCATGGCGATCTGCGATGTGGGGATGCCACGTTCTCGGAGGGCGTCGAGTAAGGCGAGCACATGGCCAGGTGTGCCGACGCCGATGGTGTCGCCGAGTGAGAGTGACGTGACACCGCTGTCGACCAGGGTCTTCGCGATGTCGGCGACACGTTCGACGGGCACAGTGCCTTCCCAAGGGTCGCCGAAGCACATCGAGATGTAGCCGCGGACGGGAAGTCCCAGAGCTCTTGCCGCGGCAGTGACCTCGGTGGCCGCGGCTATAGCGCCGTCCACCGTCGAGTTGAGGTTTCGTTTAGCGAATTCCTCTGTAGCGCTGACGAACACTGCAACTTCGCGCGCTCCGGCGGCAACGGCCCGCTCGAGACCCCTACGGTTCGGGACAAGAACGACCGTACGTACCGAGTCCGGCAGGTGCAGCCGATCCATCAATTCTTCCGCGTCCGCGAGTTGCGGGATCCATCGAGGTGAGACGAAGCTCGTCAATTCGACAGTGCGGGAACCCGCCGCGACGAGGCGTTCGATGAACTGGGCTTTCGTCTCGGTCGGGATCACCGCCGTCTCTGCTTGAAGTCCGTCGCGTGGCCCGACTTCGTAGATCCGGACCGAGGTCGGTAGTCCCGGCGCCGGCACTCGATGAGGCGCCGGCTTCCACACTGGTGATCCTGCAACTGTTTCGGTCATTGTCGTCAGTTTCCGCCGCGGATCTCGGTGAGAACCTTCTCGGCATGTTCGACGCGAATGCTCTTGTCCGCGATCAGGCGTGCGACCACGGCGTCGATCTCGCTCTTCTGCGCTCCGGCGGTGGCAGCGATGTTGCGGGCGTGCAGTCCCATGTGTCCGCGTTGGACACCTTCACTGGCCAGAACGCGGACAGCGGCCAGGTTCTGCGCCAGACCGACTGCCAGGATGATGCCGGCGAGTTCCTCGGCGCTCTCGACGCCGAGCATCTTGATTGCGGCCTGCGCTACGGGGTGCACTTTGGTGGCCCCGCCGACGAGGCCGACCGGCATGGGCAGCTCGAGGGTGCCGACGATGTTTCCGTCGGCATTCTTCTCGAAATGCGAGAGCGAGGAGTAGATTCCGTCGGCGTTGACTGCATGGGAGTGGCATCCGGCTTCGACTGCGCGCGTGTCATTTCCGGTAGCCAGCACTACGGCGCTGATGCCGTTCATGATGCCCTTGTTGTGCGTCGCGGCGCGGTAGGGATCCAGCTCCGCCAAGCGCGCGGCATGGATCAGGTTGTCCACAACCTCTGCGCCGCCGATCAATTCGGCGTCGAACACGGCGCGCACGCGCGTCAGCCGCAGATCGGCCTTGTTGGTGAGAATGCGCAGGACGACGTGTCCGCCGCCGATCTCGGCGACTCGATCCGCGATTGCCTCGGCCATCGTGTTGACGGCGTTGGCGCCCATGGCATCTCGTACGTCGACATGAAGATGGAGGACCACGTAGGTGGCCTTGTCCGAAGGAACGATGCGAACCGAAATGTCCTTCACACCACCGCCGACGCTGACCAACTTCGGGTCCTGCTCGTTGGCGAGTGCAATGATTTCCTCGCGAGCCTCGAGGAGTCGGATTCGGGCGGCCGCCGGATCCACGACGTCGACGAGTTGTATCTGGGCCTGCATGATCGGCGGGGTGCTCGAGACGTGAAAGCCGCCGAGTCCGCGTGCGATGCGGGCAGCGTTACTCGCGGCTGCGACTACCGACGGCTCCTCGGTGGCGAGAGGGATCAGGTAGTCCGTGCCGTTGATCGTGAAGTTGGTGGCGACGCCGACCGGGATGCCGATGACGCCGACTACGTTCTCGACCATGCGATCGGCCTGATCGATGGTGAGACCGTCGGCAGCGTCGTAGACCGCGATGTCTGCTTCGGTCAGGTCCGTCTGGCGGACGATCTCGGCGCGCCGTGCGGCGACATCGTAGGACCGGAAATTGGCGATACGGCTATTGATAGACCGGCTGTTGATTGACACGGGGGGTGGTCCTCCTGAAGTGATTCTGTGCTCCGCTTCACAGTAGGGAGGGTGATGGCTGCCAGGCCACGTGCTCAGGGCACATCGATCGGTCGAAATTGTAGTGTCATGCACCACCGTCTTTGTCGACGGTCTCACCCCCGGCCTCTTCGGCGCCCACTTGCCGAAGCTCGTCGAGCCTCGTCGCCATGGACACCCGAAAGAAGTTCTCGTCTTCACGCCACGAGTGACCGAGGAGCGTGCGGATGCGCTCGAGACGCTGAATGACGGTGTTCGGGTGATAGTTGAGGGCGCGGGCAGCCTTGGTCGGGCTTCCTTCGTTGCGCATGAGGGCGCGCAGGGTCGCAGTGAGATCGGTGTCCTTGTCGCGGTCGTAGGCGAGTACCGGGCCGATCACGTCATCGATGAACTGATGAAGTGATTCCGGATTTTCGCCGAACAGAACGGTGTACGGCAGATACGACGCCGTCGTGACCGCGCCGTCGGTCTTGCCCAACGCCGAGAGCAGGCGAGCAGTACGCAGGGCAGAGGTGAAGCGCGCCGGGAGGTCTTCGGGACGCTCCGCCGTTGCCGGCGCAATCACCACGGCGTGAGGTCCCACCGAACCGGTGATCTGGCGGTGGACGACGGTCGCCGCGGCTGCCGGGTTCCCCGAGCGCGAGACCACCGCGATCAATCCGGCGTGCTGCGACGCCAAAGCCCCGACCGGCAAACTCTGCCCGATTGCGCGGAGCGCAGCGGTGCGGAGTTCCGGAGCAACCGACACCACGAGGACGGTATCGAGTTCGCCGAGGGAGATGCCGAGGTTGCGGGTCCGACGTTCGAGATCGCGCCTGCGCTCGGGCGCAGTGCTCAACAGATCGGCGACCAGTTCGTCACGTGCGCGCCGATCCGCTGCTGCCGCCGCCGTGTGTTGCAACACGAGGATCGCAGTAACCTGAGCGGCCCGTTCCACGGTCCTGAGTTCGACAGGTCCGATCGGCGCGTCCGAACGATTCAGCAAGATGGCCCCGAGGAATGATTCGCCGGCGGTGATGGCGCTGACGAGTTGGATCACGGTTTCACTGTCATCGGCGACGAACGTGCATCGGCCGCTTCGGCGACTCTGGTCGATGGCCTCGGACACGGCGCGAGGTAGAGACAACGGCACCGTCGTGATCTGCTCGCCCGAGGATTTGACCAGAGGGCGTAGCTCACTGTCGACCACGACGGTGCCGCGCTCGAGTGCGCTGCTGAGGGTTCGTGCAACCTGGGCGTATCCGCCGCCACGGAGAACGGCGTGGATCAGATCCTGGTGGACGATGTTCGACTTGTCGCGCGCGGACACGTGCTCCCGCAGTTCGTCGAGTGCTCGCCCGGTCTCGGCGGCGGATTCCTCGGCGCGGTCGAGCGCCCGCGCGGTTTGCAGGACCACCGAGGCATGATCCGCCAGCGCCGAGAGCAGGGCTATCTGATCGGCAGTAAATCGTCGTTCCCGGCGGTCGGCGGCAAACAGGACTCCGAGGATCTGGCCGTCCGAGAGCATCGGCACGCCGAGAATCGCCACCAGACCTTCGGCGACTATCGCGGCGTCGACCACCTCGTCGTGACGCGACTGCGTGTAGTCGCTGTAGTTCTGAACCCATTGGGCTGCTCGAGATTCGGCAATCGCACTGACCAGTCCCGCGCCGGCGGGAACCTGTAGATGCTGTAGTTCCGGCGAGACGGCGCCTGCTGTCTTTCGAACATTCAGATCTCTGGTGACCACATCGAACTCGGAGAGGTACGTGACGTCGGTGCCCATGATGTCGTGTGCTCGGTTGACGAGTCGCTGGAGCAGAGTGTCCACGTCGCGAACTTGCGCGAGTTCACGCGCACTCGAGTAGAGGACCGCCAATTCGTTCTCGCGACGGCGCAGTCGGCGGAATTCCGACCGACTGGCCCGGATGCGGGCCGCGGTCTGCGTGATCTCCGTTGCGCCGAGGCCGAATTCGGAAAGTACCTGTTCGACATGTTCGTCACCGACGGAGTCGGACGTCACGTCGAACAGCGCGGCAATCTCGTTGGGTTCTGAGTCGGAGTCTGAATCAGGGGCGGTCACACCGAACAAACTACAGACCTGCGGACCTACCGAACTCGTCGAGCGGCGGGGGTGTGTGACTGTTGTTGACCTTTAATGCATTTCGATCCGTGCCCGTGCCTCCCAGTTCTTCGTGCAGTCTGTCCATGTCCTTCTCGAGCGCGCTGACCTTTGTCTCGAGGGCGAGAACTTTGCGGTTCAATGCTTGGATGCTCGCCATGCAGACGCCGTTTGCATCGACGGCCGAGATCCGACGGGTGTTGGATCCCAGGCCGAAGACTGCGGCAAAATCCTGTGCCATCGGTCCGAGATGACGGATCGACTTGTGGTCGAAACCGTAACTCCACGTGCTGATTCGGAGAGCCGTCAACCGGTCGAGCACGTCCTGGGCGCTGGTGGGAACGGCTGCGTCTGTGTCCACGCCGCGGCGACGTGTGGCGTGCGAGAGCACCCACTGCGCGGGGTGGCGCATCGCCGCGTTGACCCGAGTGCTGACCCGAGTGTCCAAATAGTCAGTGCGCTCGCCCTCGTCAGGCGGTGAGGTCACGTCGCGCAGTTTTGACGGTCTTGTCGCTCAGCAGAATTCCCGCTCCCGCGCCCAGTAGTCCGAGGCCGATTCCGACAGCAGCGCTGCCGAGGCCCAAAGCAATTCCCAACATGATTCCTCCAAAAATTGTGCGGTGAATTGAGGGGCCAGGTGTCCGACGAAAGTGCTGCCGACCTGCTCCGCGCTCATCTTTCACATTGCTCCGCCGTGCGGGCGATGACAACCCGTCTGGACCGAATTTCTCGTGGAAAACACAGGCGTGCAACACTGGGTCAAGAACTGCTGGGTCATCGGCGCCTTGTCGGCGCCGTACGGGCGGCAGTAATCAAGTAGCCATCGACCGATCTCTAACGCAGGTTTATCTGCGCGCGGCAACGATGACCAGGCAAAAGGGTGGCATGTGAACGAATCGAGCAATGGCTTGTTTTCCGACCTCAGCGCGTCGGAGCCCGTTGTCGACGCAAAAAGCGCCGAGCAACTGGCGGCCGAGCGTGAAACTGCGGCAGCAGAACGCTCGAACACCGACACCGCTGAACAGCGGCAGTCACAGCTGTTCAGCGGTTAAGCGCGTCAGGACTCCTTGATTACCGACAGAACATTGCCGGCTGGATCGGTGAACCACGCGATGTCGGGGCCGTTGCCACGCATGATGCCTCGCGCATCCTGGGGGAATCCGTCGTATTTCAGAAACTCCACGCCACGTGCGGTCAGTTGATCGACGGTTGTGTCGATGTCGTCGACGACGAAGTTGAGAATCGTGTACGTCGCCGCTTCGTGATTCGGTTTGGGATAGACGAGGATTTCGGTTCCGCCGGCAAGATGTAGCCGAATCAGCCCCATGTCTTCATCGGTCACTTTCAGCCCGAGTATTTCGCCGTAGAACTTCTGTGCAGCATCGATGTCTGTCACCGAAAATCCGCTGAATGCTTTGGTGTCCGCAAGCATGGCTATCTCCGTTCCTAGCTGTTGTCGGACTAGGTGGGTTGGGAATCCGTCATTCCGGATTCCATGTCGGCCCTGGCCTCCTCGCTGAACTCGATGATCTGAACGTAGTTTCCGTCGGGGTCGATCGCGGTGGCGAAAAAACTGCCCCCGCGGACTTCGAGCGGAGCGTGCCAGTTTCCGCCGAGTGCGTCGATGCGCTGTGCGATCGACCGGGCGTCGTCGGTCTCGACGTTGAGGAACATGCGACCCGGCTGGGGGTTGGTCTCACCGACGTCGTCGCGTCTGTCGAGCATTACGTAGAAACCGTTGAAGTCGAGGACGTCGTAGCCAGGTTCACCGGGAGTCCGGTCGACCTTCGGGGCGAACGCCTCGGCGTACCAGTCGCGCAATCGTTCGGGGTTGGTGCTCGAGAGCAAAATGCTGCTGATGCTGGATCCGGACATGGGTCCTCCTGCTGTCGGTCGTTACTGTCGTCGGCAATCGAGGCTCTGGCCACATCACCTCCCAGATACAGACTTCCCGCAGCGGCGAAACTCATCGCGGCTCAGCTGTGTTCCGACACCATGATCGCCGTCGTCCCTGGTTCGAGCGCCCGAAAGATATGCTCCTCGTCGCCGGGATAAGCGAGATAGTCGCCCGGGCCGAGCTCGATCGGATCTGCGGTGGGCCCGACCTCCGCTCGCCCGGTGCCGATCACAACGTGTTCGGTGGTGCCGCGCGCATGCGGAGTCGAAATACGCGGCTCGCCCGGTTCGGCGACTATGCGATACAGATCGCGTCGTGCGTTCGGTGGGCTCGGCGCCAAGAGCGTCGCGATGTACGACGCGTTTGCCGAAGCAATTGCGGGACCTTCTCCGGCTCGAATCAATTGAACGGTCTGTGCCTGCGAGTCGACGAGTTGTGAGAACGGCACACCCAACGCGTTGCCGAGTGCCCACAGTGTTTCGAGGCTCGGGTTCCCGAGGCCGGATTCGAGTTGGGAGAGTGTGGATTTGGCGATGTCGGCGCGCCGCGCCACCTCCGAGAGGCTCAAGCCTGCTCGGGCACGTTCGCGTTTGAGTGCGACGGCGACCAGTTTCTGAGGAGTCTCCGCTGTATCCGTTTCATTACTGGTCATCGTTCGATTCTCCGATCGGTCGTTCTACTTGACGAACGGTGTCACTTCGTTCAACATAGAATACATGCGTTCTTTATGGCGAACAGTTGATCGAGACACGGTTCGGGTGAGCGTGCTGATCTGGCTCTCCGTGGCCATCGTCGGTGTGTCCTACGGTGTGACGGCAGGATCGGCTGGATTCTCGTTGTGGCAGCTTTCGGCGTTGGCTGTACTCGTTCTGGGAGCGTCTTCGGAGTTCTTGTTCATCGGAATCATCGCAGCCGGAGGCAGTGCCACCGCTGCTGTTGTGGCGGGCTTGTTGATCAACTCACGTAACTTCGCCTACGGGATGTCGGCAGGATCATTTCTCGGCAGGGGTCGCTACAAAGATTCAGGCTGGCGCAGTATGGTCGGCGCGCACCTGGTCAACGACGAAAGCGTCGCGGTCGCCATGGCGCAGGAATCGGTGGAGCGCAAGCGTGCGGCTTTCTGGTTCTGTGGAATCGGGATCGCGGTGTCGTGGCCGATCGGAGCGCTGCTGGGCGGGTTGCTCGGCAGCGTCGTCCGAGACCCCGGCGCGTTGGGATTGGATGCCGCGTTTCCGGCTGTCATTCTGGCCCTTGTCCTGCCTGCGCTGAAGGAAAAGGTGACGCTGCTTGCCGCCCTGATCGGTGCAGCAGTCGCGGTGGCCACGTCGCCGTTCCTGCCGCCCGGTACCGCGCCGCTCGTAGCGCTGCTGAGTATCGCGGTGACGATACCGTTCCGGGAGAAGGTTCGATGAATGCCGCGTCGGTCTG
This sequence comes from Rhodococcus sp. MS13, assembly GCF_013277835.1. Taxonomy (NCBI): domain Bacteria; kingdom Bacillati; phylum Actinomycetota; class Actinomycetes; order Mycobacteriales; family Nocardiaceae; genus Rhodococcus; species Rhodococcus sp. MS13. Next base: position 87,921 of record NZ_VBTL01000001.1, on the reverse strand, counting down.
GATCGGTATTGTCGTGTTCGCTTGCGGCTCTTACGCTTTGCGGGCAAGTGGCGTTCTGCTCCGCTCTCGGGTGAAGCTTTCGAGCTTTGCCGAGAAAACCCTCGATCGTGCTGTCGTGGTGCTGCTGCTTGCAGTGGTTGCGACATCGACGATCTTCACCGGGCATGACGTTGCGGGGCCGGCGCGGATGCTTGGCGTGGTGGCTGGAGGCATCTGCGCCTGGTTCAAGGCGCCATTGGTACTAGTGGTGATTGTCGCGGCCGGCACTACTGCACTACTACGGCTGTAAGGAGTGTCGTAGAGCCGATTCTGTGCGCGTTGAATGTGTGGTCGAATTCAGGCGAGTGCGGATGCCGTCGATGAACAGGTCCAGGCCGAACTGGAAGCGCACTGTCGGATCGCCGTCGAGGAGGTCCTCGTCGGAACCGCCGCCGATCACCTCGGGGGAGTCGGGGGAAATGGGTGCTCGGGTAAGTGCCCCCATTTCTTCCATCTGCGCTCGGGACTGCTCGTCGACGGTGTGGCCGAGCACGTAGTACAGCAGGGCGTACGCCGCGAGTTGGGCATGCTCGCGTGATAGCCCGGATTCTTCGCCGGCGTGTACGAAGTGCTCGCGCACCTTGCTGCTTGTCATCCGCGAAGCGAAGGTGGCACTGACCAACTCGGCGCCGTCGCGGTGCGCCAGCAGGGCAGACCGAAGTCTGTGTGCCAGTTCGGAATACGCGTCTTGCCATGTCTCTGCGTCTACGGGAGTGTCGAGGTCTTCGAGGATCTTGTCGACGACCGCACCGAGCAAGGTCTGCTTGTTCGGGAAGTGCCAGTACAGGGCGCCGGGTTGGACACCCAGTGACGTTGCGAGCCTGCGCATCGTGAGGTCGGCAAGTCCGAACTCGTCGAGTATCGCCATGGCGCCGTCCAGCACGTCGCCGCGTCGCAACTGCACTTGTTGTTCCCCTCGTTTCGTCCCGCTGTGGACCGCTCGCGATCGGATGTCGATCGGACCCGCCTTTGACAGTATTCCACCATGTCTCTAACGTGAACACCGTTCAACTTGTACGGTGTTCAATTTTGCTGGTTTCGAAGGAGACGTCTGTGACCCCGCCCCCGATTAGCACGGCCCCTGCGACGGTCGACATCCTCGACCAGGCGCGTGAGCAAGTTCTCGAAAGAGGAGTTGGCCTGACCGAAAGCCAGGTGCTCGACGTACTCCGACTCGACGACGACAGGCTCGAAGACCTGCTGGCTCTCGCCCACGATGTGCGTATGAAATGGTGTGGACCGGAGGTCGAGGTCGAGGGCATCATCAGCCTCAAGACGGGCGGTTGCCCCGAGGACTGCCATTTCTGCTCGCAGTCCGGACTCTTCCAGTCGCCGGTTCGCGCGGCCTGGTTGGACATCCCGAGCCTGGTGGAAGCTGCCAAGCAGACTGCGAAGTCGGGCGCTACCGAGTTCTGCATCGTGGCCGCCGTCCGCGGACCTGACGCCCGGTTGCTCGCTCAGGTAGCCGCAGGTATCGAGGCGATCCGCAATGAGGTCGACATCCAGATCGCCTGCTCGCTCGGCATGCTGACCCAGGAACAGGTCGACCAACTGGCCGCCATGGGTGTGCACCGGTACAACCACAACTTGGAGACCTCGAAGTCGCATTTCCCGAACGTCGTGACCACACACTCGTGGGAAGAGCGGTGGAACACGCTTCGGATGGTTCGCGAAGCAGGCATGGAAGTGTGCTGCGGCGGAATCCTCGGTATGGGTGAATCATTGGAGCAGCGCGCAGAATTTGCCGCGAACTTGGCTGAACTCGAGCCGGACGAGGTCCCGCTCAACTTCCTCAACCCGCGTCCCGGCACCCCCTTCGGGGATCTGGATGTGCTGCCCGCCAGCGAGGCGCTCAAGTCCGTGGCGGCATTCCGTCTCGCGCTGCCCCGCACGATCCTGCGCTTCGCGGGTGGACGCGAGATCACTCTCGGCGATCTGGGTGCCAAGCAGGGCATCCTCGGCGGAATCAACGCCGTCATCGTCGGCAACTACCTGACCACCCTCGGGCGTCCCGCCGAGAAGGATCTGGATTTGTTGGTGGATCTGCAGATGCCGATCAAAGCACTGAACGACACTCTGTGAGCACTCCGGTGACCGAGGAGCGGTACAACCCGTTCACCGGGCGTCGGATCGTCGACGGTGTCGACGATCCGACGCCGACTGCGGCGTCGATGGGGCTAGAGCCGCCTCGCTTCTGCGAGCAGTGCGGGCGCCGCATGATCGTTCAGGTCAGCCCTGACGGATGGTGGGCGAAATGCTCCCGACACGGTGTCGTCGACTCGATCGACGCCGCCCGCAGGTAGCGTCACTCTGTGTGATCTCTCTTCGGCAGACTCGTCTGCGCACCGCGATCGTGATCGCCGCAACCACTGCGGGCGTGAGCGTGCTCGTCGGTGTGGTGTGGGCGTTCTTGGCTCCGGCCGAGCATCTGTTGGTGGTGTCCGAGGGGCGCGGCGTCGCGTTGACGGGTGAGAGCCTCCATCAGTTCGACGCGAGTGCTGTGTTCATCTGGCTGGCACTGATCGTCGGTGTGCTGTCGGCAGTAGCGGCGTGGTTGGCGCGTCTGAGTCGAGGCCCGTATGCCCTGGGCGGGTTGATAGTCGGCTCGGCGGCAGGTGCCGGACTGATGGCACTCGTGGGTTCGGGCGTGACAAATCTGCGTTTCCCCACCGCCGACAATCCGGCGGTCGGGGAGATCATCGCGCGTGCACCGAACATCGGCACCTTGCTCGTGCTTCTGTTTCAGCCGCTTGCGGCGTGCGTCGTGACTTTGGTTCTGGCAGTGCTCAATCCGTACGACGACCTCGGTGTGGGGGACCACCCGGAATCTGGGGATTCGGAATCCGGGGATCCGGCCACCGAGGCCGAACAGACCGACGACGAGGTCCAGCCGAAACTCCCGTAGCCGTTGCTTCTATACAGCCGTTGCTTCTATACAGCCGACGCTTCTCTATACCGCCGACGTCGACGGGCGGTTCGCTGCGGACTTCATTCGCACGTCACCCAACAGTCGACCCGAAATCAACGCTCCCAACCGGCGGGTTGCGAACCGAGTGCTGATCGAGGACACCCAATTCGGCAAACCTGATACGACTGTCGGCGGTGCGTTGCGTCGATCCAGTGCCCGGAAAGCTGTATCCACCACCTGAGTTGCCGTCTGCATGCGCCCGACCGCAGCATCTTCGGAGCCGACGACGTCGAAGAACTCGGTTCGTGTCGGGCCGGGGCACACCGCCAATACGGTCAATCCGCTGCCGCGAGCTTCTGCCCAGAGTGCTTCGGTGAAGTTGAGTACAAAAGCCTTGGACGCGCCGTAGACGGCCATGCCAGGGGTCGGCTGGAACGACGCCGTGCTCGCGATGTTGACGAGCGCTCCGCGTCCGCCCAGGAGATCGGGCAGGAAGGTGTGCGTCAGTTCGACCAGTGTGGCGATGTTGAGCTGAATTTCGGACGTGACGCGCTCGAGATCTTCGTCCACGAATGCTCCGTGTGTTCCGAAACCGGCGTTGTTGATCAGCGAGGTGACGGTGATGCCACGGTTTGTCAGCTCCTGGTGCAGTGTTGCGCCGACGCCGGGCGCCGCCAGGTCGGCAGGCAGAACTGTGACTGTGATGCCGTGGGCGACGCGGAGTTCGGTAGCGAGGGCTTCGAGGCGATCTGCCCGCCTGGCGACGAGAACCAGATTTGCACCGCGAGCGGCGAAGCGGTGAGCGAATTCCACTCCGAGCCCAGCGCTGGCTCCGGTGATGAGGACGGTGGTTCCGGCTACGTCGATGGCCATGGTGGCTCCTTCGGTTCGGGTGATCCCAAATGTAGGCACTGACACCATAGTTGTCAATGACAACATTTTGATATGGTGCCACCATGCCCGCCCACGAACAGCCGTACCACCACGGCAGCCTGCGACAGGAACTCCTGGCGTCAGCTGAAGCGACCCTCGAGCGAGATGGCGTCGACAAGTTGTCGCTGCGGCAGCTTGCGCGCGAGGCGGGCGTGAGTCACGCGGCCCCTGGCAAGCATTTTCGCGACCGTCAGGCTTTGCTCGACGCCTTGGCTGAAAGCGGATTCCATCGGATGACCGGTGCGCTCGAGCGAGCAGTTTCGGAGGCGCCGCCGACCGCGAAAGCCCGGTTCTCCTCGCTCGCCAACGCCTATGTGGATTTTGCGCTCGAGCATCCGGGCCTGTTGTCTCTGATGTACAGCAACAAGCATGCACCCGGTGCGGCCGAGACTGTCGTGAACGCGGGGCACGCGACGATGGATCTGACCGTTCGGCTCGTATCGGAAGCGCAGGCTGCGGGTGACATTGCCGCCGGCGATCCGGAAAGTATTGCGCTGGTTGCCTTTGCGACGTTCCATGGCGTCGCGACGCTGGCCGCGGGCGGAATGTTGGGCGACGTGCCGGTCGGCGATGTGGTGAACGCGGCCTCGACGGTCTTCTGGGCGGGATTGTCTCGATCTGCCTGATGTGTGGGCGCGCGCGGAATCCCCAGAGTTCTCACAGAACCAACACAAGGGAGCCACAAGATTGCGGACTTACATGGGAGTCAAGAAGTTTGATTCCGAGTGGAGGTTTCGCAATGAGCGTTTCGGAGATCGCCCCGAACAGGGGAGTTGTACTTGTCACGGACATCGGATTCGAGCACGGTGCGCGTATCGCCACCGAGTTTCTCGACGCCGGTTGGAGCGTGGCGGTCACCGCGCGGACGGTGACAGAATTGGTGCGCATCATGGCGGGAAAACCGACCCATCGCTTCTTTGCGATAGTCGCTGATCCGACGGATCGTTGGCAGGCCGATCGGATTCTCGATCGGGTGACGACGCGGTTCGGCGCAATCAATCGGGTTATCGATCCGGCCGGCGCGGTGACCTCGGCGTGGCTGCAACGCGGAAGTTTCGAAGCCGTTGCCTGAGAACCTGATCGACGTCAGCTCGGGGGACGCAGTGCAGCGAATTCGTCGGTGACTCGCAAGGTGGAGTCGGTGAAGCGGTACAGGGCGGGTGGGCGTCCGCCCGACTTGCCGGACGGTGCGGTGTTGCCGGTGGGAGTCAGTACGCCTCGGCGACCCAGTACGCGTTGCAAGTTGGTTGCGTCGACTTGGTAACCGAGTGCAGCGCAGTAGATTTCACGCAGTGTCGACATCGCGAACTCTTCGGGAGCCAGCCCGAATGCGATGTTGGTGTAGGAGAGTTTTGCAGCCAGTCGATTACGCGCGTGCCGTACGACGGTTCCGTGGTCGAACGACATCTCCGGCAACTTCGAAACAGGGTGCCAGGCCGTGTCGGGCGGAAGTTGTGGGTCGGCGCTGAGGGGAACGAGTCCGAGGAAGGTCGACGCGATGCGGCGCGGGCCCGGCACTCGTTGTGGATCACTGAAGACGGAGAGTTGCTCGAGGTGGGCGACCTTTCGTAGGTCGACCTTCTCGGCGAGGAGTCGTCGAGCGGAGGTCGTCAGGTCCTCGTCGTCGCGCAAAGTGCCCCCGGGCAGGGACCATGTGCCTTTCTGTGGGTTGAGTGCGCGCTGCCACAGCAGCACGGCCAACTCTTCGCGCCCTTGTGGGCAGTGATCGCCGTCACCTGCGGCGATGCTTGCGGGGAAGGTGCGAACTTGGAACACCGCTGCAAGCACTTCGTGGGTGGTGTTACTATTGGGCACGTTTTCGATCCTAAGTCGAAAACCTCGAATACGGAAATCCGGGCCAGCCCGTCCGGATTTGAACTGGGTGACGAGCCCGGGTTCACGGTGAAGGAGAACGCCATGACGACCACGACGTTATGGGAGGGATCGGCCTCGCAGATTCACGACGGCCCCGGCGGATACAACGGAGTCGAAGCGACCCCCGAGTGGGCCGCTGAGATCAAACGTCTGGCTCGCGAACGCGGCGCGACGATTCTTGCGCACAACTACCAGCTGCCTGCGATTCAGGACGTCGCCGATCATGTCGGCGACTCCCTGGCGCTTTCGCGAATCGCTGCCGAGGCGCCCGAGGACACGATTGTCTTCTGCGGTGTGCACTTCATGGCCGAGACCGCGAAGATCCTGTCGCCGTCCAAGACGGTGCTGATCCCGGACGAGCGTGCCGGCTGCTCTCTGGCCGACTCGATCAATGCCGAGCAGCTTCGTGAGTGGAAGGCCGACAACCCGAACGCGCTGGTGGTCTCGTACGTGAACACGACGGCAGAGGTGAAGGGTCTCACCGACATCTGCTGCACGTCGTCCAATGCCGTCGACGTGGTCAACTCGATTGATCCCGACCGGGAAGTTCTCTTCCTCCCGGACCAGTTCCTCGGAGCTCACGTCAAGCGCGTCACAGGCCGCACCAACATGCAGATCTGGGCCGGTGAATGCCACGTCCACGCGGGTATCAACGGTGACGAGTTGACGGCGAAGTCCAAGGCTCACCCCGATGCCGAGCTTTTTGTGCACCCTGAATGTGGTTGCGCTACTTCGGCTCTGTACCTCGCCGGTGAAGGCGCGGTCCCCGCGGACAAGGTCAAGATCCTCTCCACCGGCGGAATGCTCGACGCTGCCCGCGTCACCAAGAGCAAGCAGGTTCTGGTCGCCACCGAGATCGGGATGCTGCACCAGTTGCGCAAGGCAGCGCCCGACGTCGATTTCCAGGCCGTCAACGACCGCGCGTCGTGCCCGTACATGAAGATGATCACGCCTGCCGCGTTGCTTCGCTGCCTTCTCGAGGGCAAGGACGAGGTCCACGTCGATCTCGAGATGGCCAAGCGTGCACAGAAATCGGTGCAGCGCATGATCGAGATCGGTAATCCGGGCGGCGGCGAGTGACCAGCCCTGCCGGGCGTTTCGCCTGGGAGGCTCATGCCGACCTGGTCGTCGTGGGAGGCGGTGTCGCGGGCCTCACCGCTGCGCGCACCGCTTCTCTGCGGGGGCTGAAAGTACTCACGGTCAGCAAGGGTGGTCCGACGGACACCTCGACTCAGTACGCGCAGGGCGGCATCGCGGTCGTCGACGATCTGAATACGGATTCCGTCGAGTCGCACGTTGCGGATACGTGTGAGGCCGGCGTCGGCTTGTGCGACGAGGAAGCTGTCTATTCCATCGTCGAAGCTGGTCACGACGCAGTTGCGGCGCTGGCCGCGTTGGGCGCGGTCTTCGATCGCGGGCGAGACGGCGAGGTGTCGCGCACCCGCGAGGGTGGGCACAGCACGCGTCGGATCATCCATGCGGGCGGCGACGCCACGGGCGCGGAAGTGCAGCGGGCTCTCAACGCTGCCGGCCTCCCCGTTCTGTTCGGTGCAGCGGCAGTTCAGGTGGTGACCAACCGGCGCGGGGTGTGTGGACTCATCGTCTCCTCGCCGGAAGGGCTCGGAGTGATCCATGCGCCCGCGGTACTGCTCGCTACCGGTGGACTCGGTCAGCTGTATGCCTGCAGTACAAATCCGCCCGGTGCAACTGCCGACGGAATCGCGTTGGCGCTCGAAGCAGGTGCGGCAATTGCGGATCTGGAATTCGTTCAGTTCCATCCGACGGTCCTCTTCACTCCGGGTGGAGTAGGTCGCCGGCCCTTGATCAGTGAGGCGGTCCGCGGCGAAGGTGCGATTCTTGTCGACACCAACGGCGATTCGGTCACCGCAGGTGTTCATCCGCTGGGTGATCTCGCCCCGCGTGACGTGGTCTCGCGCGCAATCGCAGCACGCCTACGAGATCTCGGCACCGATCACGTCTACCTGGACGCCCGCAAGCTCGACGGCTTCGATTCGCGGTTCCCGACCATCACCGCATCCTGTCTCGAAGTGGGCATCGATCCACGCACCCAACTCATTCCCGTCGCTCCGGCCGCGCACTACTCGTGCGGTGGAGTCGCCACCGACGTCCATGGACGAACGGGAGTGCCTGGACTCTACGCAGCGGGCGAAGTGGCTCGCACGGGATTGCACGGCGCGAATCGTCTTGCGTCCAACAGCCTTCTCGAGGGTTTGGTGGTCGGGGAGCGTGCCGGAATCGCAGCTGCCGAGCGTCGCGAGGTTCATGCCGAAGTGGTCAACGTGGTGCGCAAGCCGATGCCGATCCTCCCACGAGAGACTGTGCAGTCCGTCATGACAGCACACGCGTCGGTGGTTCGCGACGGAGGCGGTCTCCAGACTGCGCGAGCCGCGCTTGCCGGCGCCGATCAGACAGTGGCGGTGGCTGCTGGGGACCTCGAAGACGCGGCGCTCACACTGACCGCGACAGCGTTGGTCGATGTAGCCGTGGCACGAACCGAGAGCCGAGGCTGTCACACCCGCACCGACTATCCTGAAACAGATCCGAATCAGCGTCGCAGCACTCGGATCAAGATGAGTGCCGATGGAGCGCTCGAAATACTAGACATGTTGTTGACAGGAGTTCATTGATGACCGAGCAGAAGATCCTGCCCGCGCCGCTCGACCGTGACGAACTGCTCACGTTGGTCAGGCTCGCTCTGGACGAGGATCTGCGCTATGGCCCTGATATCACTTCTACCGCAACGGTTCCCGCCGATGCAGTCGCGAAGGCCTCGGTCGTCTCACGCTCCTCGGGTACTGTCGCCGGCATCGACGTCGGACTGCTTGTTCTCGACGAGGTGATCGGCGCGGGTAACTACGAGGTCGTTGATCGGGTGGCCGATGGAACTCGGGTTGCGCCAGGTCAATCGGTGCTCACCGTCGTCGCGCCCACCCGCGGCCTTCTCACGGCAGAGCGGACGATGCTCAACCTCGTCTGCCATCTCTCGGGAATCGCCACGGCGACGTCGCAGTGGGTCGACGCCATCGCCGGCACTCATGCCAAAGTGCGGGACAGCCGAAAGACACTGCCCGGACTACGTTCTCTGCAGAAATATGCAGTCCACGTGGGCGGAGGCGTCAACCACCGCATGGGATTGGGTGACGCGGCGTTGATCAAGGACAACCACGTTGCCGCTGCCGGTTCGGTGGTCGCAGCACTTCGTGCGGTCCGTGAGCTCGCGCCGGACATCGAGTGCGAAGTCGAGGTCGACAACCTCACTCAGCTCGACCAGGTGCTGGCGGAGAACGTGGAACTTGTTCTGCTGGACAACTTCCCGTTGTGGCAGACGCAGATCGCGGTCCAACGCCGAGACGCTGTTGCCCCCGAAACCAAGCTCGAGTCATCCGGTGGTCTCACCATCGACGTTGCCGCAGAGTACGCCCGAACCGGCGTCGACTACCTCGCTGTAGGTGCCTTGACGCACTCGGTGACAGTGCTCGACCTCGGGCTCGACATGTAGGTGCTGCTATCGCTCGGCGTCCAGCAGTTGCGGGACGGCCGAGCGAAGCGCGCTTGTCACGGTTGCGACCGCCGGGTGAGCGTCGGAGCCGGCTCGGTGTGCGATCTTGGTCCTTCGTCGAATGGGCATCGGCGTCAGGCGCACTCCGAGTGGCGGATGGATGGCTCCGAGTTCCGGGACCAGTGAAACGCCCTGCCCTGCAGCGACGAGGGCGAGAACGGTGGCGAACTCGTCGATGTGGTGTCGCACTTTCGGGGTGAACCCGGCCGCTTGGCACGCGCGAATGGTCATTGCATGACAAGCAGTTCCGGGGATCGCAGTAATCCAGTGCTGCTCCACGCAGTCGGTCAGCGCGGTAATGGTGCTGTCGGGATCTGTAGCGGTGTCGTTCGACGCCAGATAGACCGATTCGCTGCACAGAGGCAACGCTGTCAGGCCCGGTTCGCTGGGACGAGGGACGAAGTCGTAGTCGTGAATCAACGCCAAGTCCAGATTCCCAGCTCGTAGGGCGTCGGCGACGTCCGCTGGGTCGATCTCCGAAACCATCGGTTCCAACCCGGGATGCTCGCGAGAGAGGGCGATCAATGCCGGCGGGAGGATCGCCCGTGCGGCGGTCGGGAACGTTCCGATGCGCAGCGGCCCCGCCAGTCCACGACGCGCGTCGACCAATTCACCCGACGCCTGCTCCAGGCGTTGCAGGATGACTTCGGCATGACGTGCGAGGTTCTCACCGGCCGGCGTGAGGCGGACGCGACGGCCTGTTCGTTCCAGCAGTGGCACGCCGGCTTCACGTTCGAGGACGGCCAATTGCTGCGACACCGCGGAGGGACTGAACGACAGCGCCTCGGCAACGGCAACGATGGTTCCGCGCAGCGCCAGTTCGCGCAATAGCTTCAGTCGACGAACATCGAGCATCAGCTCAGCTTACGCTCGACGATGGAAATGCGAACTAGACCTACAAGGTCTGTTCGGTGAGGCTGAGTTCTATGACTACGACTCGAGTTGACCTGGCCGGAATCCATGTACCACTGATCACGCCCTTCGAGAGCGACGGTCGTATTGCAACCGACGCACTCGAACAGCTTGCGCACCAGGCCCTCTCCGAAGGTGCGGTCGGACTCGTTGCGCTGGGGACTACAGCGGAAACCGCAACCCTCACCGAGCAAGAGAGAGTGACCGTTCTGGATATCTGTGCGAGCGTGTGCCGTGCGAGAGGTGCGACGTTGATCGTGGGCGCGGGTAGCAACGACACGGCGGGCAGTGCGCAGGCGCTCGGGAGGCTGACTCGGTGGCCTGACGTCTCGGCGGCCTTGGTGCCGGTTCCCTCCTTCACGAGGCCGTCGAAAGCCGGTGTGGTGGCGCATTTCGCGCATCTGCAGTCGTCGAGCCGCGTGCCGCTGATCGTCTATCACGTGCCGTACCGAACTGCGTGCGATCTGGACAGCGGCACTTTGCGGGAGCTGGGTGATTTGCCCGGGGTTGTTGGTGTGAAGTATGCCGCGGGCGGTATCGACGCAGCTGCCGTCGAACTCTTCGCGGATCTTCCGGACGACTTCGCCGTGCTGGCGGGGGATGATCTGTTTCTCGCGCCGCTTCTGGCCTTGGGTGCGTCAGGCGGAATCTTGGCGTCCGCTCATGTGTCGACCGCCGAGTTCGTGCGCCTGGTGAAGGCTTGGGACAGTGGAGATGTGGACAGTGTTCGCGATCTTGGGCGACGGTTGTCGACGCTGTCAGGAGCTCTCTTTTCCGAATCGAACCCGACTGTCATCAAGGGCGTGTTGCATGCATTGGGGCAGATTCCGACTCCCCATGTGCGACTGCCGTTGCTACCTGCGAGTGACGAATCGGTAGCGCGGGCGCTCGAGGTCTACCACTCTTGACTCGAACGGGTGTTCGAGTATTGTTGGGGGTGGGGATCGGGGGATTCAATGAGTGTCTATCTGTCGGATGTGGTGTCTGGTTCTGCGGTGGGGTTGCGCGGACGTCTGTGGCGGTTGTCTGCTTCTGAGTTGCGTGCAGCTGCGGTGTCGGCGAGTGCGGAGATTCTGCGTCTCGAGGCTGTTCGGGTGGCGGTGGTGGACGAGTTGTCGTTGCGGCCGGATGATCAGGTGATCGCGAGCCGCGGGGTGGGGTGCTGGTTGGCGGCGAACACGATGCTGCAGGTTCGGGACGGGAAGAAGATCGCCGCCCTCGGTGCAGCGCTGCGCCCGTTTCCGGCGGTGGCAGCTCGGTTCGATGTCGGGGACTGCTCGTTCGATCATGCCGTGTTGATCGTGGCGTTCTGCGAATCACCACCGAAGGGGATGCCGGAGGAGGCGCTCCCTCGCTGTATCGACTTGTTGTTGGCTGCCGCGTCGGGCGTGGAGGCGACGACCACGAAGATCCGGAATGTGATCGCGACCTTGGAGCGAGTGTTCGAATCGGATGAGATTCCGCCTGCCGAGGATGTGGATCGGAATGAGTTGCGGATCGCGTCGACGTTGAACGGTCGGGTGGTGGTGCGCGGTGATTTCGATGCTCTCACCGGTGAAATGTTGTTGTCGGCGTTGTCGAATCTGACGATGCCCACCCCGGCACCCGATGGAACCCCGGATTCTCGGTCGGCGGCGAAGCGGACTGCGGACGGGTTCACGGAACTGATCCGCCGGTATTTGGATTGCGCGAAGACCGGTTTCGATGGTGGCCAGCGTCCGCATGTGAACGTGCACATCAACGCGCGTGATTTGGCTGAGCACCGGGATTGCGCCGCCGCACCCTCGCCCGATGGTGGTGCTGTGGCTGTGTCGGATCTCGATGTCGGGCACATGCCCTGGCTCGGGCCGCTGTCCGTTTCGCAGACCAGGCTTCTCGGCTGTGACTGCTTCCTGTCCACGGTGCTGCTCGACGGTCACGGCGCGCCCTTGGATGCGAAACCCGGAAAGCGATTGGTGTCCGCGGAGCAGCGAGTGGCGTTGATCGCGAGGGACAAAGGCTGCGCGTTCCCCGGCTGCACATGCGTGCCCGCGTGGACCGATGCGCACCATATCCGGCACTGGGCTAACGGTGGCCCGACGGTGATGAACAACCTTGTCCTGCTGTGCCGTTCACATCATCGATTGATGCACCGCAAAACGGGGTTCGTCGGGAAATGGGTGATCCGCATCGGCGTCGACAACAAACCGTGGTTCATCCCACCGCCCTCGATCGACCCCGGCCAGCACCCCAGGCCGGCAAACACCACCTTCAAAACCTGACTGAGTGGTGACACCCGTTCAGGTACACAACTTCACGTCGATAGGCTTCAACTCGGAGATACATCCGGGTTGGGGCCTGGAGGCCGTGGTGTTGTGAACGGCTGCAGATATGGGGGAGGTCATATGGTTGTGGACGTTGTGCAAGCGGTCGAGAGCGATGGGCCGGAGATTCTGGCGCTGCGGCACGCGGCAGAAGACTGGTTGGCAGAACGCGGAATCATCCAGTGGCGCCCGCGTGAAGTGTCTGTCGAGCAGGTCGTGGAGCAGATTTCGAGAGGGGAGTTCTTTGTTGCGCGAGACCGGGCGCAGTCAAGGATTGTCGGCGCCCTGCGGTTGATCTGGTCAGACCCCGTGGTCTGGCCCGATTCGAACGAGCCTGCCGGCTACGTGCACGGATTGGTTATCGATCGAGAATTCTCGGGCAACTCGTTGGGAGAACGCTTACTCGTCTGGGCCCATCGACGGTCCGCGGAGGAGGACGCGCAGTACTTGCGGCTCGATTGTGTCGAAACGAACGTGCGGTTGCGCCGTTATTACCGAGACGCGGGTTTCGCCGAGGTAGGGCGTCGTGACTTCGGAGATGTTGTCGACAACGGTTGGTTCAGCGTCGTGCTGTTCGAGCGTTCCCTGACCTGATTCATTCACAGCAACTTTCCAGCCGGCTCCCAGTGCCGCCGGGGTTGAACGCGCGATCGTTGGCAGGACAGTAACTCGCGAAGGGACTTCCTGATGACCGCCGTTCTGCATCCGGCCCCGCCTCAGCGGCCGACACCAACTGCCCATCGAGCCGAGCCCTCGCCGTCGTGGTTCCGCACTCGCCGTACAGGATTGGCGCTGACGATCCTGTTGGCAGCAACGGCGGTCTTGTATTTGTGGAATTTGACCGCGAGTGGCTACGCCAACACCTTCTACGCTGCGGCAGCGCAGGCCGGCTCCCAGAATTGGAAAGCGTGGTTCTTCGGTTCCCTCGATACCTCGAATTTCATCACTGTCGACAAACCGCCCGCTTCATTGTGGGTCATGGGTCTGTCCGGACGAATCTTCGGATTTTCGAGTGCCAGCCTACTTGTTCCGCAGGCGTTGATGGGCGTCGGATCGGTTGCGCTCGTGTATGCGGCCGTCAAACGAGTGGCGACGCCGGCTGCGGGTCTTGTGGCGGGAGCTGTGTTGGCAGCTACGCCCGCTGCCGCCCTGATGTTCAAGTTCGACAATCCCGATGCATTGCTTGTTCTGCTCATGACTCTCGCCGGCTACTTCGTGATTCGCGCCATGAGCACGGCGGTGGGTCGACGAGCCGCAATGTGGGTGGCGCTCGCCGGAGTCGCGCTGGGCTTCGCTTTTCTCACCAAGATGTTGCAAGGGCTGATGGTGTTGCCTGCATTTGGTGCCGCGTATTTGATTGCCGGACAGGTGCGCTTGCGGACTCGCCTGTTCCACCTGGTGATCGGTGCTGCGTCCGTTGTCATATCGGCTGGGTGGTGGGTGTTGGCAGTGTGGCTGTGGCCCGCTGATTCTCGCCCGTACATCGGCGGATCGACCAACAACAGCGTCATGGACTTGGTACTGGGATACAACGGATTGGGTCGACTTTTCGGGAACACCGGTGGCGGAATGTCCGGTGGTAGTAGTGGAATGGCTGGTGGCAGTGCAGGTTCCAGCTTTGGGGGAAGTGCCGGACTCGATCGGCTGTTCGGCAGCGAGATGGGTATCCAGATTTCCTGGCTGATTCCTGCGGCACTGATCGCGTTGGTGTTCGGACTCCTCGCCCGTGGGCGTGCACCGCGCACAGATCTTCTCCGTGCGTCGTTGATCCTGTGGGGTGGTTGGTTTCTCGCTACCGGCCTGATCTTCAGCTACATGTCCGGAACGATCCACCCCTATTACACAGTTGCGCTGACGCCTGCTGTTGCGGGGATGATCGGCGTCGGTGGATACGCCCTGTGGTTGGTGCGTGCCCGCTGGATCGGACGCTGCGGCTTGGCAGCGATGATGCTGGCCGCAGGAATTTGGAGCTGGGTGTTGTTGCACCGCAATGCCGAATGGCTGCCGATGCTGAAGTGGATTCTGTTGGCGGGCACTGTCGTCGGCGCGATCCTGGTTCTGGTGGAAGCCAAGGGTCGATTTCGCAAGCTCGCTGTCGCTGGATTGATCATCGGTTCGTTGGCAGGGATAACCGGTTCGGCGTCTTACGCGATTGCCACTGCCGCTACAGCGCATGGTGGGTCCATCCCGACGGCAGGACCAACCGGCGCCGTGTCCGACTCCGGAATGGGCGGGGGAGGAGGCATGAGTGGGGGCCAAGGGCAGGGAGACGGTGGGGCTCTGCCGAACTCTGATGACGCGAGCAGTAATCCGACGGCGAGTGGGCCAGGAACAACGAGTGGGCCAGGAACAAGCAGTGGTAGCGAAAGTACTTCCGAGTTGACGGCAATGTTGGTCAATGCGGGCACCACGTGGTCGGCCGCGACCAACGGATCGCAAAGCGCAGCAACCTACGAGTTGGCCAGCGATACTGCGGTGATGGCGATCGGCGGTTGGAGTTCTGATCCCGCACCGACGCTGGACCAGTTCATCGAGTACGTGGCAGACGGCGAGATCCACTATTACATCGCCAGTGGCCAGGGCGGAAGCCCGAAAGACAGCCAAGGCGGGGACAGTACGTCGAGTGCTATTCAGGAATGGGTCGAAGCGAATTTCTCGTCGACAACGGTGGGAAATTCCACGATCTACGACCTCAGCGGGTATGTCGGATAGCGACGTAGTTGTTGTCGTAGGCAATGATCGAGAAATGTCTGGGCGCACCGAACACGAGTCGAACCGTCGCCGCGAACAATGGACCTGGCGCGACGGGCTGGTGATCGTCTCGATCGTCGCATTGGGAACTGTTGTCGCAGCGGTGACGAACGAGGGCACGGGCACGTCGATTCCCGGCTGCGAGTCGGTGGAATCGCCAGGTCCGCCGGTGCGCATCAACTACGGTTTTACCGGTGAGCCCGGTTATGACGACCCGGACTATCCATGGTTCTCGGGACCGAAGGCCACCGCCATGAGCGACGCACTACTCGAATCGTTGCCTTCCGATGTCGACGTTGCATTTGCGAGTCCATCGAAATCGCTCGAGTTCGCGCCGATCCAGAATTACCGTGGCGTTTCGTTTCCCGACGGGGTCGACCCGATCGAGTTCAGCGGTTCGACGTCGGCGAAGGGAACCTTGACTCGCGTCGGGCGGACTGCGGATATCTCGGTTCAGGTTCGTGCATGGGATCAGCCGGTGCCACCGTGCCTGGAGGGGCTGGTGGATCGGCGGGAGTATCTCGCGAACGGAACGGTACTCGACATCGCAGATTTCGAGGACCGAGCAGATTTCGAAGACAAAGACGGTTCGGAAGTCGGGGGCGAGCGCGGTGTAGTCGCGTATCTCGGTGACGGATCCAGAGTTGTTGCGAGCATCGACACGTCGACCGGCACTTCGACGGATACTGGTCCGCTTTTGACGATGGACGAACTGATCGCGGTCGCGACAGCGCCCGGGCTCGCTGTGACTGAGCCGGTCCCAGACTCGACGCCGCCACCGATGGCATCCTGCTACACCGATTCCGTGAATGCCGGTCCACCTGCGACGCGCATGGATATCGACCGACTGAATCAGTTGCTCGATGCACGTTGGAAGGATCTCGGCGCAGAAGAGGTCACTTTGGAACGCCCGCTCGGTTCGCTGGTTCCGGATGACTACGGACGGGGAGGGGCGTGCGAACGAATCGTCGTCTCGACATCGGACGGCCGCGGTGATGTCGAAATATCGATTGGTACGGCCGTCCCGGAACCAGGCGCGATCCTGACGTTGCCCAACGCCACCACGGTGACTCGCCTGGTCGATCCCGATGGCTCGGGCGATGACACGGTCCGGGTTGTTCACCCCTCCGGCGAAACAGTAGTGGTGACCCAGTTCGTGACATCGGCTGGCTCCACATCGGCGTCGCCTTTGACGATCGAAGAGCTCGAGTTCATCGCAACTACACCAGGATTGTTGATTTCGCGGTAGTAGTGGACGCGTCTCGGTTACCGTGTCGCGAATGGCAGGGGAAATTGGTCGGTGGCGTCTGTTGATTTGCGTAGTAGGCATGGCTTCCTCGATCGGACTCGTGGGATGCACAGTCGATCTGGAGCAATCGTCACCCTCGCGGGCGACACCATCCGGTGGTCTTTCTGCAGGTTCAGAGTGCCCAGGAGCCCCCATTGTGGAGGCGGCATTGGCTGACGCACTGCGCTCACGAGCATCCGAGTTACCTACTGGATTGACAGTCGGCGGCGGATCGTTTGATAGTGAATCGCGAAATGTCCGCCTCGATCTGTGCGTCGTGGATACCGACCCGCGCGACTCGGCTTCGTTGACCGCCCGGGCCATTCAGGCTTCGCCTCTTGGTGATTCGGTGAGCTCGATGGTCGTCCAAGTCCGCGAGCCGAATGGGTCGGCGACGACGGTGACGTGTGCCGACTTCACAGCGCACGACTTCTCGGGCGACCCTGCGGCGACGCGGAATGCGTGGGTGTAGGCATCAGCTGGCAGAATCGGAAGTCAATGTTCTTGTTGTCGAGTGACGTCGGAGGCTCAACGAATGGGCGATGCCAGCCCTGCTCGCGGTGACGACTTCTCCACGTGGTTCATTGACCAGTTCTCCGTGTACTGGCAGTCCGGTGGTGGAGCTCGCATCGAGGGACGCATTGCGGGCTATTTGTTGATCAGCGAGTCGCCAGGGGTCAGTGCCGAAGAGTTGGCGCAGGCACTGGGCGCCAGTCGCGGATCGGTGTCCACTTACATTCGCCGGTTGATCGACCGGGGGTTCGTCAAGCTCACGCGCAAGCCTCGGGATCGGACTCACTACTACGTCATGGATTCCGACGTGTGGGGCGGATTCCTCGAAACAGAGCACGTGTATCTCGAGAATCAACGCAAACTCGCGACTGAAGCACTGCAGTACGCAAATCCCAACGGCCCCGCCTACATTCGTGTCCTCAACATGCGCGATTACATGGGGTGGATCATCGACAATCGAATGTTGAGTAGCGAGTGGATGCGATTCAAAGCCCAACGCGACGGCAAGAAGCCCGCATCCGAATAGGACGCGGGCTTCTCGATCGCGCGATGCTGATCTACATCACTTGTTCAGCTTTGCGATTGCCTCGTCGATCATCGGCACGTAGCGCTCGAGCGACCAGGGCACGGTCAGAGGGTTGATCATCGAGGAACCGGTGACGAAGGGCTGTTCGGTCGGAGCGATGACAGTTCCCCGAGCCACAGCGGGGATGGCCTTGTAGGCGGGCTGCGCTTCGATCTCGGCCCGATTGGCCGGGTCCGAGTAGAAGGTGAAGAGCAGGTCGGACTTGTCGAGGAGGTTTGCGTTCTCGAGGCCGATGACGGCGGAGTCTGTTCCTTCAGATTCCGTCAAGGTGTAGACGACGGGATCCACCTGCAAGCCGAGTGCGCGGACCATGGCCACGCGCTGCTCTTCGGCGAAGAAGACGCCGAGGGTTCCTGGGCCCGTGTTGTAGATGAAGGAGAAGCTGACGTCGGCGTAGTTCGGATGTGCTGCAGTCGATTCCGCGAACTGCGACTTGATCTTGTCGATTTCGGCTGTCGCCTTCTCGGATTCGCCCATGGCTTTGCCGATGACGTCGATCTGGTCTTCCCACGTGATGGTCCACGGACTCTCGGCGTAGGCGACGGTCGGCGCGAACGCGTTCAGTGAGTCGAACTGCTGCTGTGTGATGCCGGACCAGGGGGCGAGGATCAGGTCGGGTTCGAGAGCGATGATCGCTTCGATGTTGAGATCGGTTCCGCCGGTGAACTGCTCTGGCAGTTCGCCACCTTGCTTAGTGACCGCTTCGTGGACCCACGGCAGATATCCGGTGTCGTCGCTGCCCCATGCGTACTTTTCGACGCCGACGGGAATTGTGCCGAGCGCGATCACGGTCTCCGCCGACCCCATGCCGAGGGTCACGATTCGCTCGGGCTTTTCGGTGATGACGGCGTTTCCGAGCGCACTTTCGATGGTGACGGTTTCGAAGTCGCTGCTGCTTGATTCGGTTGCGGTGTCGTTGTTACTGCATCCGCCGATTACCAGGGCGGCAATGACCAATCCGCTCAGGGCCACAGTTCGGCGAAGTGAGCGCACACGGGCGTATCGCATGGGGAACCTTCCGTTGTCGATGCGCCGAGGAGTGAGACTCCGACGGATCGCAGCCGACGGCCGGTTCCAGGCGCGTCAGGAAGCATAGGCTAGCCTTCATCAAAGTTTCAAATCTGTTGAAAGTTCACTAGCCCGGCAAACGACGACATGCCAGGGGCCTCGTCGACGTTTGCCGGTCAGGCTCAGCAGCTAGGAACGTCGACGGTAATCTTCGGGTCGTCGACAAGCGGCTGGACCGGTACGCGAGCTTCGCCCTCGGCTGTGGGCTCGGTCAGATCGAACTTCAGCTCAACGGTCTTCCCTCGCGGAATGACGGCCCTTGTCATGAATGCCGGGTGACCCTGTTCGGTTCCGTTGACGGCAAACGAAATCTGCCCGCCCACGGAGACGGCGTCGAGTTTGGCGCCGGCTGTCGCCAGTAGGGTGACTGCAGCCACATTGGTGCCATTGGGCAGTCGTCCGGGGTTGTCGACGATCCCGCTGACATATTCGGTCAGTTCGGTGTCAGGTGCGTCGTTGGTCAGTCGAACAGTGACGGTTGTCTTTCGGGTGTCGCCCGTGCAGGGTTTGGCCGTGTAGTCGATTTCTCGTGTGAGGTAGTAATCGAGCTTGTTGCCGGCTTGGTTGTTGATCACCACGCCGGCATACGGCGCAGCATCATCGGGAATCGCATGCCCGAGGACGGTGTCGGCAAGAACCGATTGTTCGTCGGGGTGAGAGCTCCACACTGCGATTCTGCCCTCGCTGACGCCTCTGCCCAGAGCCTCCAGTAATGCGCTCGGCGACTTGATGTTCCCGGTCATCTTCGCCACGACACGGGCCGCGATTGTCTGCAGATACTGCTTTCGTGCCTTGTTGTCGGAGGGAAAGCGTGCGTACGCGGTCGACTCGGTCAACTCAACGACGTTGTCGGCCGTCACCGACTCTCCGTCCGGCATCTCTACTGGTCCCACCGCCTCGAGGAGGTAACTCAGTGCTATCGGATCGGTCGCTATTGCACCGTCGACCATCTCACCCCCGGACTCCTGTGACCACAGGGACTGCCAGATCTGCGCTGCGTAGGGAAAGTGTGAGCTGAGGTTGCTGTTGCGAAAATCGGTGGTCGGTCGACTGTTTCCGTACAGCTGATTGAAGTCAGGACCAAGGTCTATCGGTTGATTGTCCAGTGTTAGTTCGGAGTTGGGGGAGAGCGTGTCCACCCGAGCGGCGCCGTTGTCGACTCGGACGAGGCCGTATCCACCCAATAGACCGCCGGTTCCTCGGGCTTCGGCATTGGTCTGGAAACCGATGAAGTAATTCCGCGGTCCGTCGGTGCCGAGCATCGCCGGTGCGATGCGCGCCGCGGTGGCGGTGTTCGTCAGGAGGGTAGCCAGTTCGCTTGTCTGCGACTGCAATTCTGCTCTGGCATCGTTAACTCGGCCCAGGTACTTCGATTCGCGAACTTCCTGTGCCTGCGACGACAGCAATTCCGCGGCGATAGCTGTTTCGTCCAATTTCGGTTCCGCTTCGCGTAACGGTGCGAGTGCCAAGCGTCCACCAGGCTGCACCAATTCCGTTGGTGCGAGTGAAGTTCCGACAGTGACAGCGGGACCGAGAACGTCACGCGTGAGTCCCTGAACGACCTCGGTCATCTGACGCGTCGTGTCGAAGGGCGACCCGATGACCGGAATTGCGGCGGCGATGTTCCAGGGGAGTGAATGGGTGTTGTCGTACGCTGCCGATGCGTTTCGATCGGCTTCCGCCGCGGCGGACTCTGCGACCCCGGTATCCCCGGCCAGAAGTGCACTCTTCGCCGATTGTGCATGGTCGCGAGCTGCTTCAAGGTTGTCTTTTGCCTCGTATGCCGTGTACCCGAGCCAGGCCACGAAACCGCCCACGACCAGTGCCGTTCCCGTGATTGCGAGTACAGTTCGACGGCCTCCCGGCAGGGTGACCGTCCTCTTCGGTTCGCGCTCCGGGCCCCTCGGTGGGATGGTGTTGGAGCCGCTCGGTTCAGCCCCGGAATCGTCGTCGGACTTTGGTCCCACCGTGTCGTTGTTCATCCGCTGAAGCTCCTGACGTTTGAGTGCGTGAAAGCTGCGTCGACATGTCTAGCAGTGTTGGCCCAGTGGTGAAAACTTAGACGAGACAGTAGGGTTCGGTTCGGCCGTTCGTGGTGTTCGCTCCCATGGATTCACGTGATCAGCCATCGAATGTTCGTGAAAAACAAGGCTGGTGAAATGTGAGGTGACGGGTTGAGTGCTTTTCCGTTGTCTCGGGCTCAGCTCGCGCTGTGGTTTGCGCAGCAACTGAGTCCGTCAACTCCGTTCGTGGTGGCTCAGTACGTGGAGCTACGAGGACCGGTTGACGTCGACGCTCTGATCGAGGCAACGAACACGGCATGTCATGAATTGGAGTCGCCGTTCGTTCGCCTCGTCGCCACTGATGCCGAGCCGGCGCAGATTGTCGATCACTCGATCGTCGACGATCTCGCATACCTCGACTTACGCAGCGACGACGACCCGGTTCAGCGCGCGAACGAGTGGATGACAGCGGAATACTCACGGCCACTTGACGTGATGTCTGACCGCCTGATCTCGGCGACTTTGCTTCATCTGGCAGACGATCACTATTTCTGGTACTCGCACGCCCATCATCTCGTGCTCGACGGACACGCGGCGATGACACTCACCGCGCGGGTGGCCGAGCGCTATTCGCATCTGGTTCATGGCAAGACGCTGACTCCATTCGGTGGTGTCGGGGTACGTGCACTGCACGACCTCGACGTCGACTACCGATCCTCGTCGCGGTATCGATCGGACAAGCAGTACTGGACGGAGATGTCCGAAGGCCTGCCCCGCCCGGTTCGCCTCACCGACGGCGCCGGCCTGACGTCCATGCCGCAGCACATGATGGTGCGGACACTGAATCCAACTCTTGCAAAACATCTTTCGAATGTAGCGACCGAGTGGACTACGTCCGAGGTGGCGGTCCTCGTCGGTGCATTCGCGTCCTATCTCGGTCGCATGACTGATTCCGATGACGTAGTCCTCAGCTTGCCGGTGTCCGGCCGCACCACGGCGACGTCGAAACGTTCAGGTGGGATGCTGTCCAACATCGTGCCTGTTCGTGCGCAACTCGAACGGGATCTGTCGCCACAAGAACTGGTGCGTCAGATCTCGGTTCAGATGACCGGTGCACTACGCCACCAGCGATTCCGCTACGAGGACATGGGCTTCCAGGAGGGTCAGGGCAGATCCCGTGAGGCGGCGGGCCCGGCCGTGAACGTCATGATGTTTCACGAAGCCATTCGGCTCGGCGACGTCGTCGGCGAATTTCACGTCCTCACATCCGGACCCACCGAAGATCTGTTCTTCAGCATTTATCCGTCGATCGCGGGGGAGAACGTTCGCCTGTCCTTCGAAGCCAATCCACGCCTCTACAGCGAACGTGACCTGGCGATGCATCATCGTCAGTTCGTTCGGTTTCTCGAGGGATTCCTCGACTCGGCTACCCGTGCGCTCGGTGACCTCCGCATCCTCTCGACGGACGAAGCGAAGGATCTGGTCCCCGCGCTAGGTCCGCGGACGGACGGATTCGCGACGCTCGATTCGGTCGTCAGAGGCGGCGCAGGGCAGGGGAGCGCCGTCGCGATCCGCGAGCAAGGTGTGGACGTCACTTACGACCAGCTCGGCGCTCGCGCGGATGCACTGTGCGCCTTGCTCGTGGAGAACGGCGTCGGACGAGGTGACGTCGTCGGGATCCTCACCGAGCGCTCGACCGATTCCGTAGTTGCATTTCATGCAGTAGTGCGGGCTGGTGCTGCCCTTCTTTTCGTGGATCCTCAAACACCCTCCGAGCGTGTCGCTTTCATTCTCGACGACGCCGACGTGTCCGTTGTGGTCGGTGGCGAACTCGTGAACGTGCCGGCTTGGGTCTGCGTCGTCGACCCCAGGGAAGACGAGACCGTCGAAGGGCCGGCGAATCGACGCGTTGGGGCGGGTTCATCTATCGCCGACCTGTCTCTGGACGACACCGCCTACGTGGTCTACACGTCGGGGTCGACCGGACGACCGAAGGGCGTCGCGGTCACGCATCGAGGCATTGCGCCGTTGCTGCGTTCTCACGCACGGCGACTGAACATCGATAGTTCCTCCCGCGTCGCGCTCTTGGCAACTACCTCGTTCGACGTGGCGATCCTCGAGATTCTGGTTGCTCACGGCTGCGGCGCGACCGCCGTGATCGTTCCTCCCGGATTGATCGGCGGAGTGGACCTCGAAGACTATCTGCGGCTCGAGGGTGTCACGCACCTGATCTCGACACCATCGGTTCCGCTGACGATGGATCCTCGGAAACTGCCGGATCTTCGAGTGTTGAACGTCGGCGGCGAGCGACCGCCGGTGGCGCTCGTGGATGTGTGGTCGAGTCATGTCGACATCGTTAATTCGTACGGACCCAGTGAAGCGACCGTCGCGGCATTCATGAGCGAGCCACTCGAGCCTGGCGGTGATACTCCGATCGGGCGTCCGATCGACGGCGTTGCCGCTGTGGTGTTGGATTCGTGGTTGCGTCCGACTCCGGTCGGCGCCGTGGGTGAGCTGTACGTGATGGGACCAGGACTGGCGCGCGGGTACCTTTCCCCGACGCTGACCTCGGAGCGTTTCGTAGCGGCGCCCTTTGGTGCCACTGGTGCCGGCGAGCGCATGTACCGCACCGGGGACGTCGTGCGATGGAACGATGCCGGTCAGCTCGAGTTCTTGGGCCGCTCTGATCAACAAGTCAAGATCCGTGGAGTACGCGTCGAACTGGGCGAGATCGAGGCTGTGCTCCTGTCGACTCCCGGTGTTGCGCAAGCAGCGGTGGTCGAGCGATCCGGGTCGCTTGCGGCGTACGTGACTGCGGCCGAAGGTGAGGACGGCACTGCTCATCTATTGAGTCAGAAGGCGGTCCGCGAACATCTGGCTTCACTACTTCCACGTTCCATGCTTCCGGGTTCGGTGACGATTCTGGCAGCGTTGCCCGTCACGAGCCATGGAAAGACGGACCGTTCAGCGCTTCCTGAACCGACATGGTCCGCGGTCGCCGAGCAGCACTCGACCGTGCACCGTCCGATCGAGTACGACGAGGAATTGATTGCCTCGGTGATGGCCGAGGTCCTGGGCGTCGGAGTTCTCGGACCGCACTCCGACTTGTTCGCCTGGGGCGGTAGTTCCCTCGACGCCGTGTATGTTGCAGCGCGCGTGAGTTCTGCACTCGGTAGACGAGTTGGTGTCAGGGACGTGTTCGGCGCCCCGACTCCGGCGCGTCTGGCCCAGAAGATTCGTGAGGACCGGGCGGAATGGGTGGTGGAGCCCGAGCGCATTTCGGACGAGGTCACCGTCGAAATTGCTCCGGCGCAACAACGTCTATGGCTGCTCAACCGTCGCGATCCCCAGTCGTCGGCGTACAACATCGCGTTCGAGGTCGCGTTCAGTGGCGCACTGGAGACAGAGGCGATGAGGGCGGCGGTAGCCGACCTGACCGATCGCCATCTCGTCTTGCGTACCGTGTTCTCGTTCGAACAGAATCACGACACGTGGCCGATCCAGGTTGCGACCGCGACTCCGGTGACTCTGATCAAGGTTCCGTCCGAGGATTACGAGGCTGCGTCAGCGGATTTGGTTGCGGCAGGTTTCGACCTGGAGACCGATGCGCCGCTTCGTTTGATCCTCACCTCCGGCAGCGATGCCGACCACCGCTTGACCGTAGTTGCGCATCACATAGCCTTGGACGGCCTTTCGTTCGCCACGATCGTTTCTGACCTGATCTCCGCGTACGACGCTCGCGCCGACGGACGGTCGCCGATCTGGCCTTCGCCCGCGCTCGACTACCGTGACTATTCCGCTTGGCACAGAACCGTTCTCGGTGATCCATCAGATCCACAGAGCTTGGCAGGTCGCCAGCTGGAATTCTGGTCCGACGCACTCGCCGGCGTTGATCCGACTCTTGAGCTTCCCGTGGACCGATCCCGCCGGCCGGACCAACCGTCGTCCGCTCGGGACGTGACTTTCGAATTGCCCTCGCCCGTCCACGCGGCGCTCAACGAGATCGCTCGAGCGCATCACTGCACAACCTTCATGGTGTTGCACGCCTGCCTTGCGATTGCGCTGAGCAAGATCACCGGTGCGTCCGATGTGGTCATCGGAACCCCGACGTCCGGCCGAACACACCCTTCGTTCGACGGCGCCGTCGGTATGTTCGTCGGGACCGTGGCGCTGCGAACGCTCCTTCGCGGCGGAGACACCTTCGGTGAGTTCTTGAGTCGGGTACGCGAGGCTGACGTGGCAGCTTTGTCCAATGCCGACGTCCCGTTCGACTGGGTGGTAGACCGCGCGGTCGGTGGGGCCGCAGGCGACAAGAGTTCCTTCCTCAGAGTGGTTCTCGCTGTCGATCCGGTAGCACCGGATTCCGAGCTCGCGGTGGGAACTTTGACGGCCCACGGCACTCCGCTACCTCCCGCGCACCCTCGCTTCGACCTCGAAGTGACTGTGCGCGAAGATCGTACGATTGACGGCGACGCAAGCGGTATTCGCGGCACTTTCCGATATGCCGCCGATCTGTTCGATGCGGGCACCGTGCAGAGCTGGGTCGAGCGACTGCGTCGAGTATGTGACTCGATTACCGAGAACTCGTCAATCATGCTGCGCGACATCGATGTTCTCAGCGTTGCGGAGCGCGAAGAACTGCTGGCTTGGGTGCCGGGGCCTTCGATTGTCGCGCAGTCGCTGCCCGACCTCTTCGGGGCCGTCGCAGCCCGGCATCCGAATGCAATCGCGGTGTCGAGTGGCGATACTCGCGTCACCTATGAAGAGATGCGAGTTCGTTCGGAGGGCCTTGCCGCCGTCTTGATCGATCGAGGAATTGGAGTCGGGGATCGCGTGGCGGTCGCCCTGCCTCGATCGGTCGACCTCGTCGTAGCCATCTTCGCCGTCGTTCGCGCGGGCGCTGCGTACGTACCGATCGACTTGCAGTATCCCGACGCTCGCATCCACTACGTACTTGCCGATGCAGGCCCGAAAGCGATTTTGTCGACGGACGAATCAGCTGGGCGGTTCGTTGGGTACGAGCAAGCTGTCATCCTCGTGAACGAGACGGCTGACGCGACGGGCGGTTGGCCTGTTCCGCAGTCGGAGGCCGCCGCCTACGTGATCTACACGTCCGGATCGACCGGAGCGCCCAAAGGTGTGGTGGTGACTCACGACAACGTGTTGGCTCTGCTGGCCTCGACTCGCGAGATCTTCGACTTCGGCGACGAAGACGTGTGGTCGATGTTTCATTCGCACGCATTCGACTTCTCGGTCTGGGAGATGTGGGGTGCGTTGACCACTGGCGGATCCCTGGTGATCGTAGACGGTGACGTCGCGCGCTCTCCCGAAAGATTCGCGGATCTGATTGTGCGGGAGAAAGTCACCGTTCTGAATCAGACCCCGGCCGCCTTCTGTGCGTTGGCGGAAGTTACGCCGGAAATGCTGCTTCCGCTCCGGACGATTGTTTTCGGCGGCGATCGCCTCGACGTCGGGCGCGTGCAGGGTTGGTTCGATCGGCACCCGGACGTGCGGGGTGTCAATATGTTCGGAATCACCGAAACCACGGTCCATGTAACCAATTTCGATCTCATCTCCGGTGACGAGACTGTCTCGCCGATCGGGTCCCCACTACCAGGGTTTCGCAGCTACGTGCTCGACGCGTCGTTGAAGCCCGTCCCGCCGGGATCTGTCGGCGAACTTTACGTTGCCGGTCCGCAGGTGGCCGAAGGCTACTTGGGTCAACCAGGGATGACGTCTTCCCGATTTGTGCCTGAGCCCGGATTCGAAGGGTCGCGGATGTACCGCAGCGGCGATCTGGTCCGTTGGCGTGCCGGTCGACTCGAATATGTTCGCCGCGCCGACGGTCAGATGGCCCTGCGCGGTTACCGCGTCGAACCGGGCGAGGTCGAATCCGCGCTGTTGGCTCACACGTCGGTGGAGCAGGCCACGGTGGTGGTGAGAGAACTCGACAGTGGGCCGACTTTGGTCGGTTACATCACCCCTGAGAACGGACACGACCTCGACGGTGTGTTGCGGACTGCTCGTTCGTTGTTGCCCGCACATATGGTCCCGTCGGCTTTGATGCCGCTTGCGTCATTGCCGGTCACGATCAACGGCAAGATCGACCGAGCATCACTGCCGGACCCGACGTCGCAAGTGCAGCCGTCTCGGCAGTCGCGAGACTTCTTCGCTCAGACAGTTGCAGCCATTCTGAGCGATTTGATGGAAGTTCCGCATATAGATCCGGTCCGGAATCTCTTCGATCAAGGGGCCAATTCCTTGATCGCCACCCGTCTCTCGTCGCGCCTGAACTCCGCTTTGGGCTGCAACCTCGACGTCCGCGATGTGTTCGAGCACCCATTCGTCGATCAGCTCGCCGGCATCGCTGCCGCCCGAATCGGCACGGGGCAAGCGTCTCCGTTGTCTTTGGTACCTCGTCTGTCTTTGGTACCTCGCCCAGGCACTGCGGAGGTGCAGCTGTCGGCTTCCCAACACCGAATGTGGATTCTGAATCAGTTGGATACAGAATCCTCCGGCTACAACATTCCGATCGTGTTGCGCCTGACGGGTGAATTGGACGTAGCTGCAGCCGGACTGGCAATTCACGACCTGATCGACCGTCATCGCACTCTGCGGACCGTATATCCGGTTGTCGGCGAGCGTCCGGTTCAGACGGTGCTCGACGCCGAGGACGCGATGCCGCTGTTTCAGCTCGAGGCACTCGACGGCGACGACGGCGAGAATCGTGTTGCAGAACTGGTGGGTCCGGGCTTCGATGTCACCGTGGATCCGCCCGTACGTGCGGCACTTCTCCAGCTTTCGCCTGACGAGTACATCCTGGCTGTTGTTGTCCATCACATTGCCGCTGATGCTCGATCGCTCGAATTGTTGGTACGTGACTTCACGGCGGCGTACATCGCTCGCTCGGCGCAGCAAGCTCCGACGTGGTCGCCGCTCGCGCTCGAATACTCCGATTACAGCGCATGGCAACGGGAATCGGGGATTCCCGAGACGGTATCCAGCTACTGGAAGCAGGCTCTCGAAGGCCTTCCCGAGCAGGTGACGCTACCCCTGGACCGTCCGCGTTCGACGTCCGCCCGCGCGTCGAGCTGCCGGGTAGAGATCTGGGGTTCGGTACGGACGGGCCTTCAAGCACTCGCACGATCGAACAACGGAACCATGTTCATGGTTGTCCACGCTGCACTCGCGGCGCTGCTGGCGAGGTACAACGGCAGCAATGACGTAGCTGTCGGCACTGTTGTGTCCGGACGCGTCACACCTGAACTCGACGAGCTGGTCGGCATGTTTGCCGGCACGATTGTTCTTCGGACCGAAGTCGATCCGTCGAAGTCGTTCGGCCGGTTGGTCGAGCAGGTTCGTCAGCGAGACGTAGCGGCGTTCGCGCACGCAGAGATGCCCTTCGAATCGCTGGTTGATCTGATCGACCCACCGCGATCGCGTTCGCGACATCCGTTGTTCCAGGTGGCGCTCTCGTTCCAGACAACTCATTCCGCCGCGTGGTCCATACCGGGGTTGTCCGTCACTCAGATCTCGCCCGATGTCAGGCAAGCAAATTTCGATCTGCAGCTCAACGTCACGGACGAGGGGATCGGGGGCGGTCTCGGTCTCGAATTCGTGTACAACGCTGAAATATTCGATGATCTGACGGTATCGAGCTTTGCGGGTCGGTTCGAGCACCTCCTGAATCAAGTGTCTGTCGACCCCAATGTCGCGGTAGGGCGAATCGACCTGTTGACGAGTGCGGAGCGAGCTCTTCTCGTCCCCGCACACGGCGCGGTCGACCGGCCCGATGCATCTCGGTGTTCCGGTACGACGCTTGCCTCGATGCTGCGATACGGCGTCGAATTCGCTCCGGATGCCGTGGCGGTCGAAGCTGAGGGCAACACACTCACTTACCGAGACCTCGATGCGCAGTCGGACGTCGCAGCCGACGAGTTGCGTTCCGGGGGAGTCGGAGTGGACCACGTCGTTGCCTGGACTGCCGATCGGTCCATTGCGTCGATCGTACGATTGTGGGCGATCGCGAAGGTCGGTGCAGCTCCGGCATTGGTGGACCCGGAACAGCCGCAGGCGCGAGTACGCGATGTCCTCGAAGCACTGGGCGACGGCGCGGTCTGCGGCCTCGACGCCGGTGGTGGCCAGGACGCAGACTGGGTGCGACAGCATTCCGAGAACCTCGCGGCCTACGTAGTTTTCACGTCAGGAACGACTGGAACTCCGAAGGCCGTGGTGGTGACCAACGGCGGGCTCGGCGTGATCGCCGAAGACCTGCCCCGTCGATTCTCGGCTGGTCCAGGTTCGCGCGTATTCCATCGCGGAGCGCCAGGGTTCGACATGACGTTGCTCGAGGTGCTCATCGCGAGTGCGTCCGGGGCGACGCTCGTTCTGGCGAAGGACGACCAACTGTTCGGCTCGGGACTTGCATCAGCACTGAGGCGCGAGCGAATTACTCATCTGTGCGCCACACCTACTATCGTCGCCTCGATCGGCGATCCGTCGCTGCCGGACCTTGCAACGGTGATGTTCGGGGGCGAGCGACTCGGCGGTGCGTTGGCGAAGCGCTGGCAAGCCGGACGCAGAGTGATCAACGGATACGGACCTGCCGAGTCCGCGATGTATTCGCTTGCTACCGAACCACTGTCGATCGACCATCTGTCAGCTGACACTCACGACGGATCCGTCGGGTATCCACTGGCCGGGGTCGACGCCGTCGTGCTCGATGATCGACTCGAACCCGTGCCGCCGGGAGTCGCCGGTGAACTGTATCTCTCCGGTCGAATGCTCGCGCGCGGTTACGCCGGCCAACCGGCCCGAACCGCGGAACGATTCGTGGCAACCAGTTCAGGAGCCCGGATGTACCGGACCGGCGATCTGGTGATGTGGAAGCCGGAAAGCCCCAAATCTGAAGGCAATATGTATCGCCTGCATTATCTCGGGCGAACCGACGTGCAGATGAAGGTCAACGGTGTCCGGATCGAACCGGGTGAGATCGAGGCAGTCATTCAGTCTGTCGCGAACGTCGATTTCTGCGTCGCCGGGGTTCGGTCGGCCCAGGGTGGAAGTCCTCTGTTGGTCGCCTACGTGCGAAGCTCGGATGCCGAAAGAGTTGACACGGGTCAACTTCGCGCCGCTGTCGCAGAAGTCCTTCCGACGTACATGGTTCCGCATGTCATCGTCGAAATCGAGGGCGCGCTTCCGATGCGGAACGGCAAGGTCGACTTCGCCCGTCTCCCAGCGCCGACACTGGATGCTTCCCGTGCACAGGGGCCGGCCACCGCCACAGAACGCCTTGTTGCCGAAGCTTTCACTTCGGTGCTCGGCGGGAATGAGGACGACCGCGACGCAGACTTCTTCTCGCTCGGCGGCAACTCGCTGTCGGCCGCGGAGGTTACCTCGCTCTTGAGTAGTTCCCTTGGGCTGGTTGTTCCGCTCCGGACCGTATTCGAGCATCCAACAGTTGCGGCGTTGGCGGCCCGGATCGATTCGCTCGAGCAGAGTGGCCCGGCGACCGATGTTGTCAGACTGGAACCGCGCCGCGACCCCACGCCCGCACCTCTGTCACGGAACCAGCGTGCGATGTGGGTACTGAACCAGCGGAACACGTCGAGCGGTGCGTACAACCTGCCGATCTGCATCGAGATCGACGGTGAACTCGACGTGCCCGCGCTGCGTCACGCAGCGACGGATCTTGTCGGCCGTCATGACGTCCTCAGAACCCGGTATCCGGGCACTCCACCGGTTCAGGTCGTGGATCCTCCGACCCCCCTGACAATGGAAACGCGACTGGTCGCCGACATCGAGGTCGAGGTGCTGCTGCGAGAGTTCGGCTCGCGCGGTTTCGATGTAGCGGCAGACCTGCCGGTGCGCTGGATGCTGCTCCAGGTGTCACCGGTCAGGCACGTTCTGGCAGTGAGCTTTCATCACATCGCAGTCGACGGGGTGTCGATGCGAACGGTGGTCGGCGACCTGCTGACCGCTTACGGCAAGCGACGAGCTGGACTGGATCCGCAATGGTCTCCGCTGCCGATCCAGTACGGGGATTTTGCCGCGTGGGAGGCAGCACGTGACGTTTCCCCTGTCGTCGAGGAGTTCTGGCGCCGAACGCTCGACGGTGTGACATCTGT
This sequence comes from Rhodococcus sp. MS13, assembly GCF_013277835.1. NCBI lineage: Bacteria > Bacillati > Actinomycetota > Actinomycetes > Mycobacteriales > Nocardiaceae > Rhodococcus > Rhodococcus sp. MS13. The sequence goes on along the minus strand of NZ_VBTL01000001.1, from coordinate 57,035 downwards.
GTCGCCGCTGACGGTGGATCATTCTGATGGCGGGCCGGATTCCGTAGCGCAGCGAGTGAACTTCGTGATTCCAGCCGTCATCACCTTGTCACTGCAGGCGCGAGCCGATCGATTGAAGGTCTCGCTGTTTGCGGTGGTTCATGCGGCGTTGTCCGTGGTGCTTGCCAAGCTGAGTGGAAATCCCGATGTCGTGATCGCGACAGCTGTCGACGGACGGCGTACGCCTGAGCTCGACGGCGTGGTCGGCATGTTCGTGGATACGGTGCCTCTTCGCCTTCGGATCGACGGGGACGTGCCGATCGACCTTCTGTTGGGTGCAGCTTTCGATGCTGATGTGGCAGCATTCGAAAATAGCTCTGTTCCTGCCGAATTGGTTGGTGAGCTGCTCGGCGGACGAACTCCCCAGATTGCGCTGGGTCTGCAGAACTTCGCGATCCCTGCCGTGGAGGTGGCCGGTCTCACGATTGAGGCTCGCGAAATCGAGACCGCGACAACGAAGTTCCCCATGCACGTCTCGCTCGCACCCGCTGTCGACGGATCATTGACCGGAGCGCTCATCTATGCCGCGAGCGCGTTCGATCCTTCGAGCGCCGACGCGGTTGCTCGACAACTGTCGAGAGTGCTCACCTCGATGGCCGAGGATGTGCCAGTACTCGTTTCGGATCTCGCGGTGGGCGCGGCGCCCAGTTGGACTGCTGTCGAGGTCGATTCGTCCCGGACGCTGACCCAGATTTTCGCCGCCACAGCGGCGCGATTCCCTGACAACATTGCTCTCGACGACGGGCAGCGCACGGTGACGTATGCCGAACTCGACTCTGCCTCGGATGCCCAAGCCTGGGAACTGGTGGCTCGGGGCGCAGGACCGGGTGCCGTGTACGAGATTCCGGCGGTACGGACTATCGCGTACCTGGTCCGAATGTTGGCGATCTCGAAAACGGGCGCGGCATTCGTGCCGATCGACCCCGACCTGCCGCCGGCACGGCTGAAGCAACTGCGCACAGTGCTCTCCGACCGCAGCCCCGTTCCCGGTCGGCAGTATCCGGATTCAGTCGCGTACGTCGTTCACACGTCCGGGTCGACTGGTGAACCGAAAGGCGTTGCAGTCACCCACCGAGGTCTGGGCCTTCTTACCGACGACGCAATCCGGAAGTACGGCGTGACTTCGGACTCGGTTGTGCTGCACGGTTACAAACCGACGTTCGATGCGGCGATTCTCGAGATGATGTTGGCGATCGGCGCCGGGGCTACCTTGGCGGTCGCTCCTCGGGAGGCTTTCGGCGGAAGGGCACTCGAAGAATTCGTCGCAGAACGCGGCGTCACTCACATGTTGTCCACTCCGGCCGTACTCGACACCATGGCTCCGGAGCGGTTCGACTCATTGGAGGTGGTGGCAGTCGGTGGCGATGTGCTCTCACCTTCCACCGCGCGTGCATGGAGTCGCCGCGCGCGAATGCTCAACGCATACGGACCGACGGAATGCACGGTGGTCACGACCGTCGCCGAGGTGGATCATCGGGTCACCATCGGAGTTCCGCTCGCCGGAATCGGTGCAGAGGTACTGGATACGCGACTGCGTCCGGTGCCGTGGGCCGGGATCGGTGAGTTGTACGTCAGCGGGCCCGGGCTTGCGATGGGCTATGCCGGAGATCCCGCCGGCACCGCCAGCTCGTTCGTCGCAGCACCAGGTGGACGCCGCCGTTATCGGACCGGTGATCTGGTTCACCGCCGCACCGATGACACGCTCGGATTCGTCGGACGCTCCGACCGTCAGATGAGCGTGCGAGGAATCCGCGTCGAGCCTGCCGAAATCGAATCAGCTCTGCGGCGGTGCACGGGCGTCGAGGCTGCGGCGGTTGTCCTCGTCGACGAGATCGCCGTTGCGTGCGCGGTTGGCGATGGTGTGGAGGCGGATCAGCTGACAATCGAGTTGGCCGCGATGTTGCCTGCGTATCTGATGCCCGGCCGCGTGATCGTATTGGAGTCGATCCCGCTCACGACGAATGGAAAACTGGACGCAGATGCGTTGCGGCGCCATGTGTTCGAGAGCCAGGCGCCCGATGCAGCAGTGACGGTTTCGGAGGAACTCGTCACCGCTGTCATGTCGGAACACGTGTCCGGAAGTTTCGGCGCTCTGCACGACCTGTTCGAATCAGGTGGTGATTCGTTGGCCGCGGCAGCGGTGGCAGGTCGACTCGCCTCGATCTTCGCGCGGGATGTGCCTGTTCGCGCCGTCTTCGACAATCCTTCGCCGCGAGCGATGTCTCAGTGGCTGTCGGCGAGCGCGTCCGATGGCAAACGCCGCGAACTGACTCGACGTGATCCCGGCATGCCGGCCCCGCTGGCGCCCTCGCAACAACGACTCTGGCTGATCAATCAGCTTCAGCCGGAATCGACTGCGTACAACCTGACGTTTGCAGCGGTCCTGGCAGACGACATCGATCGTTCGGTCTTGAGCAGCGCCCTCGGTGACGTCGTCGATCACCATGCCGTGTTGCGAACTGTGTTTGTTCCGGGTGAGTTCGGTCCACAACAGGTTGAAATAGACTCTGTTGCATTTGATCTCACTGCGGTGTGGGTCGACGATATCCGTGCGAGCGCTTCGGCCTTCGCGACTGTGCCGTTCGATCTCGAACGAGATGTTCCGTTCCGTGTGCGTGTGTTCAGCGAAAAAGCTGGAGCCGATTCTGCAGGATTGACTGTCCTGGTACTGGTTGTTCACCACATCGCAATCGACGGTGCATCGATGGGCCCGATCCTTGCCGATTTCGCGGCAGCCTTCGAGGCGAGGGCGCTCGGAAGGGAATGGGATTGCTCCGCTGAGGGGATCAGCTACGGCGACTACAGTCTCTGGGCGAGAGAGAGCTTGGGCGATCCGGAGGATCTTCTGAGCGTGGCGCATCGGCAACTCGACTACTGGTCGAACGCACTTGGTGGCGTCGAGGATGTGTTGGCTCTACCCGTCGACAACCCCCGGAGTCCGGTGTCTTCACGATCCGACGAGATGGTGACGGAAGTCCTCGACGGTGCCACCTATGACGCGTTGTCGGCGTTGGCTCGTTCGCATGGCGTCACGGTATTCATGGTTGTCCACAGCGTGATTGCCGTGCTGCTCGCTCGCGAGTGCGTCACGGACGACGTCGTGGTGGGAGCAGCTGTGAGTCTGCGGAACGATCCGGCGCTGCTGAGCGTGGCCGGCATGATGGTGGGTACTGTCGCATTGCGCACGAGGATCAACTCCTCCGACCGCTTCGCTGCTGTCCTGGACGAGGTTCGTCGTGTCGATCTGGAAGCTATGGCGAACGCGGACGTCTCGTTCGACGATGTAGTTGCGAAGGTCGATCCGCCGCGCAGGATGAACGAGCATCCCCTGTTCACGGTCATGCTGGCATATCGGCGAGCGCTCGACGTGCCGCAGATCGACGGCATCACCGTCTTCGACATCGACAAGGCAGGGTCGTCGACCGGTTACGACTTGACGTGGGACCTGGTCGACACCGGTGCCAGTCTGACGATTCGATTGCTCTATGCCACAGACAGATTCCGCGCGTCGACGGCGGAACTGTTCATGCAGCGCGTGACACGTATCGCCGAAGCAGTGACAGCGGAACCCGAGATCGTGGTCGGGGAGATCGAATTGCTGTCCGGTCTCGAACGCTCGGCGCTGACGGCTGCGAATCCTCGACACGTCGAACCGCTGACGATTGCGGACATTTTCGAACGCGCGCTGCGGCAGGCACCCGACGGCATCGCGCTGGAAGAGAACGGCAGGCGCTGGACCTATCGCGACCTGCACGAGGAGTCGTCGCACTGGACTCGCGAGTTGGTGGTCCGAGGAATCGGACCCGATGACGTGGTGGCCGTTGCGCTCGGTCGCGGGCATCTGTGGATCGTTGCGCTGTGGGCGGTAGCGCGGGCAGGCGCAGCGTGGCTGTCGCTCGATCCGGCTCTGCCGACAGCGCGCCGGCAGACGATGGTCGAGGAGTGCCGTTCGGTTGTCGGTTTGACAGCGCGAGGTGCATCCGAGAGTTTGCCTGACTCCGTCGAGTGGGTGGCGATGGATGAATCCCGCACTGCTGGTGGGGCTGTCGAGGTATCGGCAACGCCGGCTCATCCCGACAACCTCGCCTACGTCATCTACACGTCGGGTTCCACGGGAAGACCCAAGGGTGTCGAGGTTTCACACCGCGGAATCATGAACGTCTACACCGCGCACGTCGAGATCGCCGAGTTCGATCGTGGCCCCCGAGTCCTGCAATTGGCGTCGTCGACCTTCGACGCGTCGGTGATCGAGATTCTTCTGGCGGCGGCAGGGTGTGGAACGTTGATTCTGGCTCCTGACTTCGTCTACGGAGGAGAGGAACTCACGAATCTGCTGGTCGCTGCCGACGTCACACATCTGATCGTGACGCCAACGGTCCTGGCCACAGTCGATCCGGATGCAGTGCAACCGTTGATCGTCGAATCTATGGGGGAGCCGCTCTCTGCCCGCCTTGCGTCGGCGTGGTCACCCCGCCATCGCATCGTCAACGGATACGGACCGACCGAATCAACGATCGCGGCATCGATTTCCGCGCGGATCACTGACGGGGACGTCACTGTCGGCACCCCGGTACCTGGCACGACGGCGTTTGTTCTCGATCAGAGGCTCCGACCGGTTCCGGATGGCGTTGCGGGAGAACTATTCCTCGCCGGCGAGAATGTGGCACGGGGGTACGTCACCTCCCCGGGTCTGACTGCCGAGCGTTTTGTTGCCAATCCTTATGCGGTGGGAACTCGGATGTATCGCACGGGTGACCTCGTGCGTCGTAGGCGTCACGACCGAGCGCTCGAGTACCTGGGGCGCAACGACGCACAGGTGAAGGTGCGGGGTGTCCGCGTGGAACCGGCGGAGGTCGACGTGGCTCTGTCAAGCCATGGAGCAGTGATCTTCTCGGTTACCGTCGTCTCTGACGACGGGCACGGATCCGCTGAACTCCGGTCGTACGTAACGCTGGCGGAAAACGGTTCGGTGACGGAATCGGAGCTTCGCGGGTTTGTCTCCGGCCTGCTGCCGAAGCACCTGCTGCCTTCTTCGGTGACGGTGATGGGAGTGGTCCCGTTGCTCGCTTCGGGGAAGATAGACGTAGCGGCACTTCCTGCTCCTTCGCCGCAGGTAGGGTCGAGTGTGGATCGACCCGTCTCGGATACCGAACGTCAAGTGGCACAGGCATTCGAGGGCGTGACCGGCGCGAAATCGGTGGGCCGCTACGACGACTTCTTCGAGCTCGGCGGGACATCCATGGGTGCAGTTCGAGTGGCTTCGCGCTTGCGTGAGACCCTGAACAGGGATTTCCCGGTTCAATGGATTTTCACCGATCGAACTGTGGCGGAGCTTGCCTCTCGGATGGATCTCGTTCATGCCGACGTCGTGGAGGGTGATTCGTTCCATTCGGATCCGCTGGACACGATCGTCATGTTGGGCGGCAATCCTGATGACCTAAGGCCGCCGTTGTTCTGTGTGCATCCGGTCAGCGGAATTGCCTGGTGCTACGTCGGACTCGTCGGTCAGCTCGAAGGTCGACGGGTATACGGCATCCAGGCAACGGGTGCAGGTGAGCTACCCGGCACGGTGGCGGAGTTGGCGTCGGGGTATGTCGATGCCGTACGGAATGTGCAGCCGTCGGGTGAATACCATCTACTGGGTTGGTCTGCCGGTGGAACGATCGCGCTCGAGATGGCGAGCCAACTCGAAGAGACGGGCGATCTGGTCGGTTCGGTTGTCATGCTCGACGCGCTGTTGCCGGAGATGATGCCATCGGTACAAGCGGCTCCGAAACCTTCCGAACTGTTTGCACAGATCGGACTAGCTGAGGTTGAAACTGAAACTGCAGCATTGACTTTCGTAGACGTTGCGGCAGAGATCCGAAGGCAGACCGGTATGGATTTCCTTTCCGATACGGTTCTCGAATCCGTAGTGGGGCGGGTTGAAAAACTGTCGCGAATCGTTCGGGACCACACGCCGCGGCGCTATTTCGGCTCAGTGGAATTGTTTGTGGCGCAGCATGATCTGCCTGAACATCGTCACCTGGTCGAAAAATGGTCCCAACTGGTGGGGCCACTGCGGCCGTACCTGGTCGACTGCTCTCACGCGGAAATGTCGAGCATGGAGGCTTTGGCGAGTGTTGCGAAAGTCCTCGTCGACAATCCTGAAGGCGTCGAATCCGAAGCGGGGGAGAGTAATCATGCTGGGGTGCAGTAGATCTGCGGTGCCGGGACTTTGGTCCGGAGTTGTCACACTCGGGGTCCCCATGCTTCCGTTCCACAAGTAGAACCCGTAGCATTTTCCTTGTGGCAGTAAGCCATTCAGAAACTATCTCCGGAGGATCGTATGTTGGGTTCCCTTTTTTCCATCAGCTCTGAAATCGGTGTCCCGTCCGTTGATGCGCTCTTCGAGGCTGCTCGGACCATCATCGGCGCGATCTTCGGCCTGAGCTGACACGTCGCAGCGACCTTCCCCCGCGGTGAAGAAAGTCCCTGTTCTCCGACAAGGAGAACAGGGACTTTCGTGCAGCGTGCCGGTGAGTGGTTGCGTGGCGGCGAGTTAGTGTCCTACCGGCCGTTCTGTAGATACGCGATGGCTATCAGCGATCCGACTTCGTCGTTCACGTCCTCGGTGCTGGTGAGCCCGATCTTGTGAGTCGACTGCCCGGGAGCTTTGGCCGGCACCAGAAGTTCGGAACCGGGGGCCTCGACAAAACGTAGCCCGAGGTCGACTCGGGCTTTGGTGGCCGCTGCGATGGCAGCAAATTGGCGAGCGCGAACAAAGGGCGTGTATGTTCCGCGGCCTTCGACTCGAACATCGGTTCCGAGCTCTTCGATCAGACGTCGGGCTGCATCGAAGATGGGTCGCAGTGCTGCCTTCGGACCGCTGTACTGCTGGTCGATGTATTGCTCGACGGTCGGCTCCACCCATCCGGACTGTTTGGCAGTCTCGAATGCAATTGCCCACTGCGAGTTCTGCGGTACACCGTGCTCTGCTTTCAGCCACTTGCGGACTTCGTTCTGATCGAGCGGGTCGACCCCCGACGTCCGTACAGCCTCAACCCATTCTTCGAGAGTGCGTCCGGTACGGTCGCGCATGGACGAGGTGACTGCGGCCATCATGTCGGAGGGTTCCATGCGTCTGTTCTACCGGCTGTCACGGTGCACGGGTAGCTCGCTCAGTCGATACCCAGCATCGCCCTGAGCGCGTCTGCGCCGGTCACTTCGACGGGGTACGGCGGTGCGACAAAATCTTCGCGCCTGAGGGTGAAGAGTCGACGCACGGTCATTCGGCCGTCGGCAGCCAACTCCTCTACTGTGCCGTCGGCGCGGTAGCCGACTTTGGTCGACACCGTGATCGAGGCGGGGTTGTCCGTGAACGCCGACGACACGACGCTTCGTGCGCCCAAAGAGTCGAATGCGAATGCGCAGATTGCCTGTCGGGCAAGAGTGCCGATGCCCCGGCCTTGGAACCCGCGCCCGATCCACGAGCCGGTTTCACCGGTACGACTTTTGGGAAAGTCCGTCGCGGCGAACGCCTGGCAGCCGACAATTTCTCCGTCGACGACAATGGCTGTTTCGAATTTCCAGTCGGCCGTGGTCATCGCTCCGCGGACCGACCAGTGGTATTGGATGAATCTTCGCGACACTTCTTCGGGAGTGCCCACCGTCCAGGGGACGAGAAACGGCATCTGTTCGGCAGGGTGAATGCCGGCTCGGACCAGCGCAGCGAGTTCGGGGAAATGGTCGTCGCGCACAGGGACCAAGGTGATGCGCCCACACGTGATCGTGACTCCGTACGGAGGCCAGATCTCTGTCAGTGGATCAACCATCGTCTTCAGGCTTTCGTTCGTGTGCGAATCGGGTCACAGTCTGGCATGCCCGGCCCGTCCGAGTGAGCGACTTCTGGTCATCGAGATTCTTTTGCCCTCGCGGTACGGAGTCGTGACATTAGTGTGTGGACGGTGACTACAGACAAACCGGTACGTCTTCGTGAAGGTAGATCGCCTGACAGGCTTTCGCGTGGTGTGGTGGCCGGATACGCAGCGGGAAGTGTCGGCACGGGTGGATTCGGCGTGCTTCCAGGTCTGGTACTGGCGTACTACCTGACCGATACGCTCGGCGTGGCCGCGGCGCTCGCGTCGCTTGTAGTCATTGTCCCGAAAATCGCCGACGTCCTGATCGATCCGCTGATCGGGTCGATCAGCGATCGAAGCTCTCATCGAACTGGTACGCGAGTGCCACTCATGCTCGCAGGCGCTTTGGGACTGCCGTTGCTCTTCATTCTCACGTTCTCAGCCCCCGTGTCTGCGGGCCCCGGAGTCGGGGCGTTGTGGGTGCTCGTCTTCTTCCTGCTCGCGGCCAGTGCCTACAGCCTCTTTCAGGTGCCGTACATCGCGTTGCCGACCGAGTTGACTGGCGATTACCACGAACGCACTCGTTTGGTATCGGTTCGAATTGCGGTGTTGGCCCTGACAATTCTGGTCATCGGCGCTGGTGGACCGGAACTTCGCGACGCTGCCGGGGGCGGAGCACGCGGTTATCTGGTCATGGCGATCGGGGTGTCGGCGCTGATGTGTGGGGCAATGATCTGGGCAGTTCGCGGAGCGGCGCGCCACACGGTGACTCACGCGGACGCGCCGGTCGGATCGTTGCTCTCGCAGTACCGGGACGGGTTCGACGCGATACGACGCACCCGCGCGTTCCGATTGCTGGTCATCGTCTTTGTGCTCCAAGCACTTGCCACCGCTGTGATGTTGGCGGGTGCGCAATATCTGGCGACCTATGTGATGGGCAGCGAAGGCGCGCTCACCGGTCTGTTCGTTGCACTCGTCGGACCAGCTCTCGTCGTCATGCCGCTGTGGTACCGGTTCTCGCATCGGTACGGAAAGCTTCGCGGTTACGTCGTGTCCTCGGTTCTGTTTGTCGTCGCGACGGCGTTGTTGACCCTTGCGGCTGTCAACGCCGGTTCGTGGATCTACGGTGCCGTCGCCCTTGCCGGCGTCGGATATGCCGGCATGCAGGTTTTCCCGTTGGCGATGCTTCCTGACGTCATCGAGGACGACGCGCGAATCGGTGGACGCCAACGTGGTGGTTCGCTCAGTGGTATCTGGACAGCCTCGGAAACCGCAGGCCTTGCCCTGGGGCCCGCGGTGTTCTTGGGTGTACTCGCGGTGACCGGCTTCGTTTCGAAAACTGCGGGCGAAACTGTCGTGCAACCGGAATCAGCGCTGACCGGAATAGCTTTTGGCTTCTCGGTCGTCCCGGCGATCCTGGTTGCGATCAGCCTGGTCGTACTGCGGAACTACCGCACCGAACAAGAATCCACTCACGAGAACGTAGGTGAACGATGAGTTCCACTCAGGCCGAGGAACTTCAGGGCAAGATCGTCGAGAGCACGAACCTCGAGAAGAGGGCGGCCGACATCTTGACTCGGCTGCGTTCGCTTCGTGAGCAGGACGCCCCGACGCACGGAGGCCGGGTTCTGTCGTACGTGTACGACAGCGGTCTCGCAGCCCTCGACGAGTTGGCAGCGGACGCAGCTCGATTGGTTCAGCCGGTCAACGGTCTCGACCCGACGGTGTTCCCGTCCACGGCGGTGATGGAGCGTGAGTTGGTTGCGTTCGCTCGCGAGTTCCTCCATGGAGCTTCAGACCCAGCCGCAGATACCGATACAGACACAGACACAGACACCGGAGGAGTAGTCGTCGGAAATGTCACCAGCGGCGGAACGGAGAGTTGTGTGTTGGCCGTCAAGGCAGCTCGCGACTTCCGCGGGCTCCCGCCGGGTGAGGGTTCGCTGGTTCTTCCGACCACCGCGCACGCCGCTTTCCACAAGGCAGCGCACCTACTCGGACTGGAACTCATCCTGGTACCCGTAGATCCCACGTCGGGGCGCGTGGGCGCACAAGATATTGCGACGGCAGTTCGGAAGGACACGGTTCTGATCGTCGTCTCGGCGCCCAATTACCCGTTCGCGGCGCTCGACCCGATCGCCGACGTCGCGGAAGTTGCTCGTGCACATTCGATTCCATTACATGTCGACGCCTGCATCGGCGGGCTTGCGTTGCCGTGGTGGGGTGATCTGCCGCCCTGGGATTTCCAGGTGCCCGGTGTCACCAGCATGTCGGTCGACTTCCACAAGTACGGATACTCACCCAAGGGCGTCTCGGTCTTGCTGCACCGCGGGCGTGACCTGCATCGCAAGCAGTATTTCGGGCTCACGGACTGGCCGGGGTATCCGGTGGTCAATCCCACGCTTCTCGGTTCCAAATCCGTTGCTGCTCTGGCCGGAGCGTGGGCGATTTCGCAAGTTCTCGGGCAATCGGGGTACGCCGAACTGGTGTCCCGGGCGCAGCGGGCCACCCGTGCGCTGATCGAGACGGTCCAGAGCATCGACGGGCTTCGCGTCGTGGGCTCGCCGGTGGGGCCGCTGTTCGCGGTCGCCACCGATGGTTCGGTGCCCCTCGAACGTCGAGTCGATCCGCATCGCTGGGTAAGCGCTGTCGGTGCCCGCGGCTTCGTCCTTCAAGGGCAGCCGGCGTCGACGCAACCTGACGGAACTGTATTGCCTCGAACAACCCACCTCACCGTCACCCCGGTGACCGAGTCGGTGCTCGGCGAGTTGACCAATGCGCTCGTCCTCGGTGCCGACGACGTTCGCGGCTCGGCGGCAGCCGAGGCGCCGCCGGCACTGGCAGAGTTGGCCGGAGCATTCGAACGTGGCGATGTCACCGTCGCCGATGTTCTTGCGTTGCCAAGTGACGCTGTCGCGGCAGCTTTGAGGTCGGCGGGGCTGGATCCTCGGGGTTCTGCTGATTCTCCCTTGGACATGGCGGCCGTCCTCGCGGCAGTGGAATCGCTGCCACGTGAGGTCACGAAGAGACTGCTGGTGGAATTCCTCGCCGGGCTGGTGGAGCCCTGACACCGCTATGAATACCGAAACCTCGATGAATACCGAAACTGCGGTGAACACTGCCCAAAACTCGGACAAATGGCGCGAAAGATTCGCGAATCGGGCGTAAGTTTTCTGTCATCGGCTAACCATCTTTGTCGGAGGGGTTGATCTGTGACTGGTGCCGCGACCAAAATTTTGACGGTTTTCGAGGAAGTGATCGGGGTTCCGCTTCCGGTTCGCGTGCGATGTTGGGACGGTTCGGAGGCAGGTCCGCCGGACGCCGCTGCGCGGGTACATTTCCGGAATCGGCGTGCCCTACGTCGAGTCCTGTACTCTCCCAACGAATTGGGGCTGGCGAGGGCATACGTGTCCGGCGATCTGGACGTAGACGGCGATATCTTTGCGCTCCTCGATGTCCCGGATCTGGTCACGCGGCTCGGTGAGAATCGTTTGTCGGCGTTGCCGTTGCGCTCGCTGGTGCGCGCCGCCGGTACTTTCGCCGGCTTGGGGGCGGTGGGTCCACCGCCATCGCCTCCGTCGATCGAGATGCGTCGTAAGCGAGGCAAGCGGCACAGTAAATCACGCGATTCGGCCACGGTCTCCCATCACTACGACGTCGGGAACCGCTTCTACGAAATGTTTCTCGGGCCGAGCATGGTCTATTCGTGCGGGTACTGGCCGGAAGGGGTCGAATCCCTCGAAGCTGCTCAGTACGCGAAGCTGGATCTGATTTGCCGCAAGCTCGATCTGAAGCCGGGAATGCGACTGCTCGACGTCGGTTGTGGCTGGGGATCGATGGCACTGCACGCTGCCCAGAACTACGGCGTCGACGTCGTCGGAGTGTCACTGAGCAACGAGCAGGTCGAGTACGCCAAGGGACGAGTTGCCGACGCGGGTTTGGCCGATCGTATCGAGATTCGGGTGCAGGACTATCGCGACGTCGACGACGGCCCGTACGACGCGATTTCGAGCATCGGCATGTCCGAGCATGTGGGCCTGGCCAATTTGCCGGTGTACACGGCAAAACTCTACGACCTGCTCGTGCCGCAGGGTCGTCTGCTCAATCACGCCATCGCGGCGGTGAAGTCTTTGTCGGACAACGTCGATGACGGACGCAGTTTCATCGACAGGTACATCTTCCCGGACGGTGAGATCCTTCCGCTGAGCAAAACCATTGATGCGCTCGAACTTTCAGGCTTCGAGACGCGTGACAGCGAGGCGTTGCGCGAGCATTACGCCTTGACACTGCGCGCGTGGGTACAGAATCTTCGCGAGAACTGGGACGCATCGGTCCTACAGGTCGGTGCTCCCCGCGTGCGTACCTGGTTGCTGTATCTCGCTGCCAGTGCCCTGGGTTTCGAGGAGCCGCACAGGCTTACGATTCATCAGGTCCTGGCCGTGAAACCAGGGGATCGGGGGGCCAGTGGCATGGCCCGCTCGCGTAGCAGTTGGTATCGATCGATTGAAGTCCCGCAGATCGAAACCGGTCCGCGCGTCGACTGAGGCCTATACGTTGGATTTCCATGAGCACCCGGAAGGTTGTCCTCGCGGCACTGAAGGTTTCGGCCGTTGCGGTATCGGCGCTGTTGTCGACCTCGCTACTGTTCACACCGATATCGAACGCCGAACCTGTGAACGATTTCTACGACGCGATTCCGGGCGACGTCGGTGATCCGGGTTCGGTGATTCGGACGGAACCGCTGCCGCTGGCCGGTGCCGTTGGCGGAGTGCCTGGTGTGGGGACCCGGATCCTGTATTCGAGTACCGACACCCACGGATCCAATGTTGCTGTGTCGGGCTCGTACCTGGAGCCGGCCGCCCCGTGGTCAGGCGCGGGCCCGCGCCCGACGGTCGTGATCGGTCCGGGCACTCAGGGCCAAGGTGATCAGTGCGCGCCGTCGAGGATGTTTCCCACTGCCGGTCAACTCCGCCTGGCGGAACCCGGGAATCCGTCGAACTACGGTGCCGGTGTGGACAGTGTCGGCGTCAACTACGAGTCCGCATTTGCTTTCGCATTCCTAGCCCAGGGCGTTCGCGTGTTTGTCACCGACTACATCGGACTCGGAACACCCGGCACCCATACCTACGTCAATCGCGCCGAGGAAGCCCATGCGATGTTGGACGGTGCACGCGCTGCCCGAGCCCTGGCGAACGCAGGAGAGGACGATCCGATAGCGCTGTGGGGCCATTCGCAGGGCGGCGGCGCCACTGCCGCTGCAACCGAACTGGCACCCGAATACGCGCCTGAGTTGAATCTGGTCGGGAGTTACGCGAGCGCGCCCCCGGCAGACCTGGCAAGCGTTCTGCGTCATATCGACGGTACCGGCCTGATGGCCGCGATCGGCTACACGATCAACGGCGTCCTCGACCGATATCCCGCCGCCCGAGAGCCGATCGAATCTCGACTCAACGACTACGGCCGGTCCGTGCTCGCCGACGTCGCCGGGCAATGCCTCATCGATTCCCGAACCAAGTACGGGAAGCAGTCGACGGCGTCGTGGACCACAGACGGTCGGCCACTGGCCGACGTGGTGGAATCGGTACCGGAGATCCAGCAGGTGATCGAGGAACAACGCATCGGGCGGCGAACCCCGGCCTCGCCGATTCTGGTCAACGGAGCGCTCAACGACGATTTCATCCCGTACGAGCAAACCCGGCGCCTGGTTCAGGACTGGTGCGCGCGCGGGGCCGAGGCGACGTTGTTCACCGACACCCTGCCTGCAGTGAATCCGGGGAGCGGTAACAACCACCTCGCGCCTGCCGTAGCGGACTTCGGTGTCGGATTGCAGTACGTGCTGGACAGATTCAACGGCAAGCCTTTAGTCGACACCTGCAACGCCTGACACGCCTGCTTCTCGATTACCTTGCGGCGTAACCACCGTCTCATTGCGAACGGTGGTTGACTGAGCCCGTGAACGATCGATCGCACGACCTTCCGATCAACCCGGTTCCGCGGAGTGAGCTGGGTGCCGGGCCAGCGCTGAGAGTGTCGACAGGTCTGGTGCTCGGTGTCGCTGCAGGCGTCGTCACGGCGTTGGTCGGCTACCCCCGGTTCGCTTTCCTGATCGGCTGGGATGTCGCGGCGATGGTGTTCACGGTGTGGACGTGGATTCTGGTCTGGCCCTTCGATGCGACGCTCACCGCGAGCCACGCAACGCGGGAAGAACCGGCTCGCAACGTCGCACACCTGCTGATTCTCGGCGCTGCCGTCGCGAGCCTGGTCGGTATCGCGTTCCTGCTCTTGGCGGCACCCGACGGACATCACTACCAAGTCGTGGCGGCATCGGTTGCAGTAGGCAGCGTCGTGATCTCGTGGCTGGCGGTCCACACGCTGTTCGCCCTCGGCTATGCGCGGCTGTACTACTCGGGCCCCGACGGCGGAATCGATTTCAATCAGGAAGAACCGCCGCGGTACAGCGATTTCGCCTACGTGGCCTACACGGTCGGGATGAGCTTCGCGATTTCCGACACCAACTTGAAGTCGTCGGATATGCGCGCGATGGCGCTCGGCCACGCATTGCTGTCGTACCTGTTCGGTTCGGTGATCGTGGCGTCCGTCGTCAACTTGATTGCAGGCCTGTGACCGATCAAGCCGTGTGACCGATCAAGCCGTGTGACCGATCAAGCTGCTGCACGCCCGATGCTCGAGAGGAAGCCGGCGGCTCCGAAGAACAGGCCGGCGAACACTCGATTGGTGGTTCGCTGCTGTTTGGGGGATCGCATCAAGGTGAGCACCCGTGCAGCCAGCCCGGTGTATCCGGTCATCACGATCACGTCGACTGCGCACATCGTGGCGGCGATGATCAGATACTGCGGAAGCAGCGGTGCCGACGGGTCCAGGAACTGTGGGAGCACAGCGAGCATGAAAACGACGGCCTTCGGGTTGCTCGCGTTCACGAGAAAACCGCGAAGCATCATCATCGGGCCCGAACTGCTCGCGGTTGCCTCGTCGGTCTCCACCTCGGTAGGCGTCGATCGCCACTGCCTGATTCCCAGGTAGACGAGGTATGCCACACCGAACCACTTGATCAAGGAAAAGGCCACGGTCGAACTGGCGAGAATTGCACCGACCCCGGCCGCGACAATTCCGATCTGCAGCAGCAATCCCAACTGCAGCCCGAAGATGTTCCAGTATCCGCGCCGCAAGCCGTAGGCAAGCCCTGACGACATCGACGCAATGGCGCCGGCCCCCGGTGACAGGCTGATCACCCAACTTGCTCCGAAGAACGCCAACCAGACGTGCCAACTCATGTCGAAAGTCCTTTGATCGGGGAATACTCCCGACAACCAGCACGCACGGGATCAGAAAAGTGTAGACGGACTGTCCTGCTCACTGCTCGCGACAGTGCAATGATCGGGAGATGACGTCGTATCCCGTACTCGACCTGACACCCGACGAATTACTGACCACAACGCGGACCGTTCGAAAGCGTCTGGATCTGACCCGTCCCGTGCCGTTGGACCTGGTGAAGGAATGCCTCCAGATCGCCCTGCAGGCGCCCTCCGGTTCGAATCGCCAGGGGTGGCAGTGGATGGTGGTGACCGATCCGGCACTGCGTGCAGCAGTCGGGCAGATCTACAAGGAAGTCACCGACGAGTACCTTGCTTCTCACGGTTCGGCGGCAAAACTCTTCGCCGATGATCCCGATCGCGCGCCGATCCAACAGCGAGTAGGCACCAGCGTCGCGTGGCTCGGTGAGCACATGGGCGAGGTGCCGGTTCTTCTCATTCCGTGCATCAAGGCGGGTAAGACGTTGCCGGAGGGGAACCAGGCCGGTCTGTGGGGTTCTCTACTCCCGGCCGCGTGGAGTTACGCTCTGGCCGCACGGGCACGTGGACTCGGTACGGCGTGGACGACATTGCACCTGCAGCGTGAAGCGGAAGTTGCCGAGCTGCTGGGTATTCCGGCCGGATTCCATCAGGCGGCGCTTATCCCGACGGCGTACTTCACCGGCGAGACGTTCAAACCCGCCGCCCGTGAACCGGTCGACAACGTGCTGCACGTGGACCGATGGTGAGCCTGATCTACTCGGCGATCTGCTCGATCGACGGGTATGTGGCTGATGAGCAGGGGAACTTCGACTGGGCGGTTCCCGACGCGCAGGTCCATTCGTTCGTCAACGAGCTCGAGAGGGGAGTCGGCACGTACCTGCTCGGGCGCCGGATGTACGAGACGATGATTCCCTGGGAGACAATGATTCCCTGGGAGACAACGGCACACGAGGACCTTCAAGGTACTTCCGCATCGGTAGGTTCTTCGGTGCCGGACGAGTTTGCCGGAATCGAGTCGGCGACAGTCGAGTTCGCTCAGATCTGGGGTGGCATCGATAAAATCGTGTACTCCACGACGCTGAACGAGGTGTCGACGGCGCGCACAACGATTGCCCGGGACTTCGACGCCGACGCCGTTCGTGCGCTCGAGAGCGAAGCGGTACAAGATATCTCGATCGGCGGGCCGACGATCGCTGCAAGTGCATTCGCGGCGGGGCTGGTCGACGAATGCCGACTGTTCGTCTGCCCGGTCAGCGTAGGAGGCGGATTGCCTGCCCTTCCGCGCGGGCGACTGGACCTGCAGCTGCTCGAAGAGAAAACCTTCGACGGCGGCGTCATCTATCTGCGGTACGCCGTCCGCTAAGCCGCGATCATCACCGCCGTGACTACTGCGAGTAGAGCGATGTAGGCGGCGGCATGGATCCGGTCCGGGATGGCGCCGACAATTCGCCGGCTCAGTGCAATCGCAGGTAGAGAGCCGGCCAGTAACGCGCAAACGGCGAGAAGGTCGATTGCGCCGACTCTGCCCGCTGACAGATCCGAGGCGGTGCTGTGCCCTGATGAGGCCGCGTACACCGCAGTCGCGACGACGGCGACAGGCAAGCTCAACGGGTTGGCGCTCGCGGCGGCGTCGGCCATCGGAACTCCGCCGCGACGCATCATCGGAACCGTCATGACGCTCCCGCCGACTCCGAGGAAACTTGCGACGGCGCCGATGCCTATCCCGACAGCGCGGACGCCGTGACGGTCAAGATGTTCTCGAGGTTCAGGTGGTGTCAGAAACCCTTGTCGCAGAAGGCTGTCGAGGATTGTGACCACGAGGTAGAGGACGAACAGAATCCGAACGGCGCCGTCGTCGACGTGACCTGCCGCAACCGCTCCGAGGCCTGCTCCGGCCGCGACGGGGCCGATCAGTGGTCTGATGTACTCCGCCCGAAGCCGTCCTGACTTCCTGAATGCGATTGTGGCACTGAGTGAATTGACCACCATCACTGCCGCCGAGGATGCGACGGCGACATGCATCGGATCGATGACGTCCGCCCGAAGTGTGGATGCAGCGTAAACGACTGGGACGGTGACAAACCCGCCACCGAATCCGAACAGAACGGTAGTGACTCCGGTCAAGGCGCCGAAAGCGAGAAGGATGAGGGCGTAGTGAAGCACTTGATGAACGGTAGCGATTTCTCCGCTGGCGCACATTCGAAGGTTCGCCACGTTCCATTGTCAATCAGACACGGACTCGGTAGGTTCCTCCGGTGCGCAACATCTCGATCAACGACGTCGATCACTCACCTCGCGGTGTTCTCGCAATCGGAACCGACTACCCACCAGGCCACGTGCTGGCCGCCCACAAACATCGACGAGCCCAGTTTCTCTTCGCTGTGAACGGTGCGATGAACGTCGAAACCGATGACGGTGAGTGGACGGTTCTGCCGTCCAATGCGGTCATGATTCCCGCCGGTGTCGCTCATGCAGTGACGATGGACGGCGTCAGCACGCGAAGCCTCTACATCGAACCGTCCGCAGCGCCGTGGTTCCCGGTCAGGTGCCGAGTCGTCGCAGTATCTTCGCTCCTGCGTGAGCTGCTCGTCGCTGCAGTCGACATGGATGTCGAGCTGAACGTGGAGGACGACTTCCCCGCACACGGACGCGGCGCCGCGGTATTTCAGCTGATCCTGCACGAACTTCGCGATCTTGCGCCCCTACCTGTGGAACTCCCGCTGCCTCGGCACCCGGGATTGCGGGCGTTGTGCACGCGGTATCTCGCCGGCCCGTCGATCCACGACTCGCCCACGCGGTGGGCCGAGCAACTCCACATCAGTGAACGAACACTGCACCGCTTGCTGATCTCGGAAACGGGGATGAGCGCGTCGTCGTGGATGCAGCGTGCCTGCATTCTTCACGCGCTCCCGAAACTCTCTGCCGGTGCCAGTGTGACAGCCGTTGCGTCTGAACTCGGATACTCGACGCCGGCTGCCTTCGCAGCGATGTGCACCCGAGTCTCGGGTGCACCGCCCAGTAGCTATCGGGCGCGCGTCAGGACACAGACACCGGGATGATGTCGGCGACGACGTCGTGGATGAGACCGTCACGGACTTCGAAGGTTTCACGAATCTCCACGGTCATGAGGCGAGTGCCACCGATTCCCGCGTCGAGCAGATAGGTGGTCGAGACGATGTCCCCGGCTTCCGACATCTCTAGGTCTCGTACGCCCTGGATAACGCGGTATTGGATACCGTTTTCGAGGTCGGCGGACATCTGTGGTCCGGAGAACCCCGTCTTGAGTCCGGCTTCGACGCGCGTCGCATCCGGGGCGAAATGAACATCGGAAACGTCATGGGAGACCAGGGCGTCGATGTAGGCGCGTGCCTGCGCCTCGCGGGGTGAATCGGCCGGGTTGGGGGCTGCTGTCGCAGCGCCTCCGGCAACCAGGATCAGGGCAGCCGTGGCAGCGGCAGTTCCGGCGATATTTCGCAGTGTTCGCATGGGACATCCTAACGACGAGGAGTGGAGGAATTTCGGAAAACGGCCGTCATCGAGTAGCCGTACAACTGCGGGGAGGATCGACGAGCGAGCAGAAAGCCGGGGCCATGACGGGCACGTAGTCGGCCCCGACGCCGTTCTCGTGAATGATCCGGCGGTAGGCGTCGACGCCGTCGGTCGGGATTCGCGCCGCAGTGGGATCGCCGAGAACATCGACCGTGTAGAGGCCGAATCGAGGTCGGTACGAACCCCATTCGTAGTTGTCGGTGATGGACCAGTAGTTGTAGCCGATCACGTCGGCACCGTCTTCTCGGGCGCGTTCCATCCAATAGATGTGATCGCGTAAGTGATTCGCGCGTGTGTAACCGTCGGCGCGCGGCGCTCCATTGTCGGTGGGCATGCCGTTCTCGACGATGTAGAGGGGGAGTTCCGGATACTTGTCCGAGTACCGCATCAATGCGTCGTAGAGGCCTTCGGGTTGTGGTGTGACGTTGTAGAACTCGTCGAGTGCGGCGTACGCGGCAGTCGGATTGTTCAGGGCCACACCGTAGTAGTAGTCGATCCCGAGAAAGTCGAGCTTGTCGCGCACCCGATCCGTGAATACCGAATCGATCGCCTCGGACACGCCGGGAATGAAGGAGAAATTACTGCTCACGCGGGCACCGGGATCGAGAACATGGATGCGGTCGTAGATCGCCCGGTGGGCTCGGACCAATGAATCGAACATCGACGGTGCCTGGGTGAGTGCGATTCCGCCGTAGGTCAATTCACGCTGAACATACACAGTCGGCTCGTTGATCGTGATCCACAGCGCCCCGATTCCGGAGTACCGCTCGACTACCTTCTCTGCGTTGACCAGCCAATCGGCTTCCGTCTTCGGATTTGTCCAGCCGCCTTGATCGACAACCCATCCCGGATACACCCAGTGGTCGAGCGTGATCATCGGAGTCATGCCCCGCGCGCGGATGTGAGCCACCACGTCGTCGTAGTACGCGAATTCGGCCTCGTTCCAGCTCCCGGCGGCGGGCTGAACTCGCGCCCACTCGACGCCGAATCGGAAAACCTTCGATCCCAGATCGGCCGCCAGGTCGATGTCCTCGGCGTAGCGATGCCGGAAGTCGACCGAATCACCGATTTTGTCGTGGGTTCGTCCGGAATCGGAGTATCGAGACCAGTTGCTGTCCGGTGACGAACCTTCTGATTGGAATCCGGAGGTGGCAACGCCCCAGAGGAAGTCATCCGGTACCTCCGCCGAGGCGCGAGTGGGAAAGGCGAGCGCCCCGAGCAGGCACGTCAGTGCCATGAGTGCAGGCGTAATAGACCGTGACAGGGCTCCCATGCCTGGGAGACTAAGTCATACAAGTGTCCAGTCGCAGGCGTTTCGTCCGATCCGCCCGCGACTGGATCGTGTCACTCAGTGACCCAGCCGCTCAGAAATTCCGCTCAGAAAACCATGGTCATCGATCCCGGATTCCACGTCCCGGAGCGCTGAACGGTCGCTTCGTCGACCTGGGCAGGCACTGCACTCGGATCGATCGGTGTGTACTTCTCGATCGAACCCCAGTCGCGAGCCCAGTCGTTGTCGAGGTACGACGGAATGGTCTGAGCGGTCAGGAGCAGATCGATCCACCCCAACGGTCCACCGCCGTAGTGGTCCTGCCAGGCGCTGGTCACGAGCGCGCCGGAATGGTCGGGAAGGATCCGATACTCGGGGACCTCGGCGATACCGACCCGATGATCGAAGGGGCGTTGGCACGGGAATGCCAGTCCGACAGCCCAATCCAGCATGACGGGCGCCTGTGAACCGACGACGTCGTTGAGCTTCTGGGTCTTCGGAACCCGCGGCGGGGTGACGGCCACCCATTGGTCGGGCTTGCTGTCGTAGTCGCTGACGACAAGTCGAATGCTGTTGGCTTCGACGGGAATCTGGTCCAGCGGCACACGCAGGTTCCGCCATGAGGGTGCCGGACCGATGTCGAGGGGCGCGATCTTTCCGAGTGTTTCCACAGCGTCTGTTTCGGCATCGTCGACGCCACGCGCTGTTCCGTATTCGACCTCGACGTTCTGGCCGTAGGTGACGATTCCGTCCTTGTCGACCGACCGAACACGACCAGCGGTTGCAATCGAGATGATGTCTCCGCGTGTGGCGTTCTCGCCCACGTCGGGGAGTTGGTACCAGTCGCTGGTCAGAGTGCCGGGGGAGGGCTGACCGTAACTACCCATGACGGGTGTTGTCGCCGGGTCGAGACCGAACGGCAACGCGACCGAACTACCGTTGACTCCGGTCTGTCCGGCGCCACCGCCGGTTCCGGCCGAGTTACCGGCGGTGTCCTCGGAGGTGTCGACGGTGTTCGCGCCGCCGGTAGCCGTGGCTTCCTTGTCTGCTCGAAGGTCGGAGGCGACGCCATTCGGATCGAATCCTGTAGCCCCACCGGCGGAGAGTGCTGTGGCGACGCTGCCCGAGAGGGGCGTCAGCATCGAGGCGTTCGGATCGGTCTCGAGCAGAACGTCGTTGGCGAGTCCGCAGTGTTGGCCGAGAACGGCGTCGACGTTTGCACGGCCCACCGAATAGGCCGGGTACTGGGTGACCGCGCCCTTGGCCATGGACAGCACCTCGAAGAGGACCATGGCACCTGCGGCAATCGTCAGTGGCGAGATGGCAAGCAGTCGAGCGTGCTTCGCGGACGGTTCCTTCCCGGCGGTGTACGGCTCACGGAAGAAGTACCACGCGGCGACGCCGAGCATCAGCACGGTCAGCCCGAGGAGGACGGTGCTCGCGCCGAGTCCGCTGATCGACACCGGCTTGTCAAACCACGGAACGCTGTAGCTGGACACGTAGTAATAGCTGTTGCTGCCGGTGAATGCGACGGCCAGGAGAAACAGTACGGCTGCCGCGAAGAGGGCCCGATTGCGCGGCGAGCGCAGGAGTTTTGTACCCACGGCGACCGCCGTCATCATCGCCAGAACGGCGGTGAGTCCGGCAAAGATTCCGAAGTGGTGCGTCCACTTGGTCGGCGAGAACATCAGCAGTGGCAGTGCGCCGATCGTCAGCCCCACGACGCGGCGTGACGGACCGGCGGCCAAACCGGGAATCCGGCCGCCCTTGCGCAGCATCATCGCGGTGCAGACGCCAAGGCACAGAACCATGACGAACACACCGAATCTGCGAGTCAGAGAACCGTCGACGGAGATGTTGAAGAGGTATTGGTAGCGGAGGTACTCGTCGAACCAGGGCTGGTTCGGTGAGATCGAGTGGACGCGTTGCATCTCGATGACGGCGGCGAGGCTCTGATCGCCGAACGCGGGGATGAGGATCGACAGTCCGGCAGCTAGCAGTGGCCCGACGGCCGCGATGTAACCGGTGGTGCGGGCACGTTCGATGATGATGCGCATGATCGGGCGGATTCCGGCGATCAGTGCGGCGAAGCAGATGAGGCCGGAAGGCCCGGCGGTCAAGGTGAATCCGGCGATCAGAATCGCGACTGCGACCGGCAGAAGTCGTCTCGTCGCGACTGCGCGTTCGATCGAGCACCACGTCAGCAGGACGCCGAGAGCAACGATCGGTTCGGGGCGCAGTCCGTTGTTGAACGGAAGCCAGAAGGCGAGGAAGACAAGCGCGCCGGTCCACAGGGCGAGCCGGTTTCCGCGAATTGCGGCTCCCAGTCGAGGCGCGACCTCGCGGCTGATGACGAGCCAGGTGATGATGCCTGCCAACAGAGCAGGCAGACGAACCCAGGGGCTTGCAGTGCTGACGTGCGCCAGGAGTCCGAGGATGTTGTAGTACGGCGTTCCGAACGGGGTCTCGGGGACCGCGAACCACCGGAAATAGTTGGACATGTAGCCCGATTGCTCGGAGGCCCTGGCCATCGTGAACTGGTAGCCGTCATCGGTGGTGGTAGCGCCGATGAAGTGCCAGAGCACCAGAGTTCCGACGACGACGCCGTCGAGGACGGTGAACTTCCACCATCGGGCGGGCAGAAATTTGCGTGTGCCCCGGCCGTCGCGGTTGTCGAGGCGGTGCAGCGCGAAGAGGGACACGACAGCCGTGACTGCCCCGAGAATCATGGCGAGAGTCTTGATCACCGACGGGCTCGACGAGAAGCGAGAGTCCGCCTCGATCGAGACGTTCAAACCGGCTGATGCCGAATCGAGGTCGCTGAAGACGCCGACTACCTGTGGTCGGCTGTCGCCCTCGATGACGCGCGGTTCGGAACCGGTGGCGCTGAAGGTGGTTCGGGTCGGCTCGGCGGCGAGCGTGAGTGCGCATCCAGTTTGCAGATCAGCAACGGGTGTCGAGAGCAGCACTTGATCGCGCAGGACAACGTCGACCCGAGCGGGAGCGTCGGCGGATTCGGGGGAGACAGTGGCAACAAATCCGTAGCGGCGCGCATCGGCGGCACCCAGGGGAGCCGTCGAGACGAGTGTTCCGCCGGTGGCGGCCAACTCGCTGATCGACGCGCACGGGATCGATGCCTCCATGCGTAGCGGTGTGTACGAGACCAATGGCGCCTCGACGCTTTTCGTCGACCCGGCCTGCGGCCAGTTGACGACGGCTGTGTCCTGCTCGATCGGCAGGAACGGCACTGATCCGCACAAAACTATGCCGAGGATCGATGCGACAATCGCAACGATCCGTGCTCGGTTCGGTCCGCTGGATCGCTGAGGGGTCGGCAAGGCCGGAGGTGCGGTCGTGGCCACGTCACTGTCTGTCACGACTTTGGACCCTAGCTGTGCGTGACGTGTTTGTTATAAAAGCGCGAGTAATGGGATGGTCGTGTTCCCGGTGCCGTTCCGCGGTGCGGGGGTTGTCGGCGATCGAGGCGGGGGTGCTGTGCACGAAGTTCACGAGTCCATTTCGTTGAGCCCACTTCTGCGGCGTTCGACGGCCGCATTGTGCGTCGTCCTCGGAATTGTCCTGGTGATTGTCTGCGGGTTCGCGGCGATCGTGGAACACGACCCGGCGGGCTACGTCGGCGCCGTGTTGTCCGCGGTCCTGTCCTTCGGGTTGGCCGCGTACATGTGGAAGGTGCGCGTGATCATCACCACAGACGTCGAACGAGTGTCGATCGCGCTGTCTCCGGGGCTGCGTCAGGTATTTCGGTGGGACGAAGTTGTGTCTGCAACTGCAGTACATATCGGGATGGGCACCGGAATCGGTTATCGAATGACCGGCCCAGGTATGCGGGTAATTCTCGCGTCACCCGGCGCCGGGGTCCGCTTTCGTCTGCACGACGGACGCGAAATCTCGGTGGCGACCGACCGAAGGGACGAGCTGATCGAACTCGCCCGGCGGCGGGCGCCGGACCTGCAGTGAGCGTCGCAGGTGGACCGGTGAAAAATGGGGTGCGCCTATCCTGGATAATTGACATCAGTTCTGTGTTTCAGGCGCGTTGTTCAGGCCTGTAATGCCGGACCGGTTTGCTGCCGCTTGCACAGGCACCCCGTTTGCGTACGAGAGGAACTCTCATGCTTGCCCGCACCGACCTGCGTGGTCGTACCCCATCCACGGCCGAACTTCGCGCCGCGCTTCCCCGAGGTGGAGTGGATGTGGACGCGGTGCTGCATCAGGTTCGCCCGATGGTCGAAGCTGTTCGTGATCGCGGGGCAGAAGCCGCCCTCGAGTTCGGCGAGAAGTTCGACGGCGTTCGTCCGGCTTCGGTTCGTGTACCCGCAGCCGAGCTCGAGCGCGCACTTCGTGAACTCGACCCCGCAGTCAAGGAAGCACTCGAGGTTGCGATCGAGCGCACCCGCAAGGTGCACGCCGATCAGCGTCGCAAGGACACCGTCACCGAGGTCGTTCCGGGCGGCACGGTCACCGAGCGTTGGGTTCCGGTCGAGCGCGTCGGGCTGTACGTACCCGGTGGCAATGCCGTGTACCCGTCGAGCGTTGTCATGAACGTCGTGCCGGCCCAGACGGCCGACGTCGGGTCGCTTGTTGTCGCCTCGCCGCCCCAAGCCGACTTCGGCGGATTGCCGCACCCGACCATTCTTGCCGCCGCAGCCATGCTCGGCGTCGACGAGGTGTGGGCCGTCGGCGGCGGGCAGGGCGTCGCCCTCCTTACCTACGGCGGAACCGACACCGATGGAACCGAGCTTGTCCCGGTCGACCTCATCACCGGTCCCGGCAACATCTACGTCACTGCGGCCAAGCGTCTGTGCCGCGGACTGGTCGGCATCGACGCAGAAGCCGGTCCCACCGAGATCGCGATCCTCGCCGACCACACCGCTGACCCGGTCCACGTTGCCGCCGACCTCATCAGTCAGGCCGAGCACGACGTGATGGCCGCCAGCGTTCTTGTCACGACCAGCGTCGAATTGGCCGACGCGGTCGACAAGGCTCTGGCTGCGCAGCTCGAAATCACCAAGCACCGCGAACGCGTCACCACGGCACTGACCGGCAGCCAGTCGGGCACGGTGCTGGTTTCTGATGTTTCCGCTGGTCTGCGCGTCGTCAACGCTTATGCGGCCGAGCACCTCGAGATTCAGACCGAGGACGCAACCGGTGTCGCAGCTCAGGTCACCAGCGCTGGTGCCGTGTTCGTCGGCCCATGGGCGCCGGTCAGCCTCGGCGACTACTGTGCCGGCTCCAACCACGTTCTGCCGACGGCCGGGTGTGCACGCCACTCCTCCGGTCTGAGTGTGCAGACGTTCCTTCGTGGAATCCACGTGATCGACTACTCCGAGTCTGCACTGAAAGACGTTGCCGGACACGTCATCACGCTGGCCAATGCGGAGGATCTGCCGGCTCATGGCGAGGCTGTGCGTCTGCGATTCGAGGCTCTGCGATGAGTAGTGCTCCTGGAGAGTCGATTTCGGTCGACGCCCTTCCGATTCGCGAGAACCTGCGTGGAAAGTCGGCGTACGGCGCACCGCAGTTGACGGTTCCGGTTCAGCTCAACACGAACGAGAACCCGCATCCGCCGACCCAGGCGCTCATCGACGATGTGGCCGAATCCGTGCGCGAAGCCGCGAAGGAACTGCACCGCTACCCCGACCGTGACGCTGTGGCGTTGCGGACGGATCTGGCTGCGTACCTGGCGAAGCAGACAGGTGTACCGGTCACCGTAGACAATCTGTGGGCGGCAAACGGATCGAACGAGATTCTGCAGCAGCTGTTGCAGGCCTTCGCAGGTCCGGGACGTAGCGCGATGGGTTTTGTGCCCTCGTACTCGATGCACCCGATCATCGCCGACGGTACCGATACCGAGTGGGTCGAGGTCTTCCGTCGGGACGACTTCGCACTCGACGTGGATGCTGCCGTCACCGTGATCGCGGAACGTCGACCCGACGTCGTGTTCGTGACTAGCCCCAACAACCCGACCGGACACAGCGTCGGGATTGCGGAACTGCGACGCATCCTCGACGTGGCGCCGGGCATCGTGATCGTGGACGAGGCGTACGCGGAGTTCTCCGCTGCCCCCAGCGCGATGACGCTGATCGACGAGTTCCCGGCCAAGCTGGTTGTGACCCGCACCATGAGCAAGGCTTTCGCGTTTGCCGGTGGCCGACTCGGCTACCTCGCCGCCGCTCCCGCGTTCATCGACGCACTGTTGTTGGTGCGCTTGCCTTATCACCTCTCGGTGGTCACGCAAGCGGCGGCACGTGCCGCCCTGCGTCACGCCGACGAGACCCTCGGCAGTGTGCACGCCTTGTCCGCCGAGCGCGATCGAGTGTCGAAGGCGCTGGCGGACACCGGTTTCCGAGTGATTCCCAGTGACGCGAACTTCATCTTGTTCGGTCAGTTCACGGACAGCGCACAGGCGTGGAAGGAATACCTCGACCGCGGGGTTCTCATCCGCGACATCGGCATCCCCGGATATCTGCGGGCCACCGTGGGACTCGAAGCCGAGAACGACGCGTTCATCAAGGCCAGTGACGAAATCGCAGGCACCCAGCTGGTCGACACGAATTCAGGAGAGACGGCATGAGCGATCGCATCGCGCGGATCGAACGAACAACTCGGGAATCAAGCATCGTCGTCGAACTGAATCTGGACGGGACCGGCATCGTCGACGTCTCCACCGGCGTTCCGTTCTTCGACCACATGCTCAATGCCTTGGGTACGCACGCCAGCTTCGATCTCGACGTCAAGGCGAAGGGTGACGTCGAGATCGACGCCCACCACACCGTCGAGGACACCGCGATCGTTTTCGGCCAGGCGCTCGGCCAGGCACTCGGCGACAAGAAGGGCATCCGTCGTTTCGGCGACGCTTTCATCCCGATGGACGAAACGTTGGCGCACGCGTCGGTCGATGTCTCCGGTCGCCCTTACTGCGTGCACACCGGTGAGCCCGACTACATGGTGCATTCCGTCATCGGCGGGTACCCGGGTGTTCCGTATCACGCGGTGATCAACCGCCACGTGTTCGAGTCGATCGCATTGAATGCACGTATCGCACTGCACGTTCGGGTTCTGTACGGCCGCGATCAGCATCACATCACCGAAGCCGAGTACAAGGCCGTTGCGCGCGCTCTGCGTGAGGCGGTCGAGCCGGATCCGCGCGTGAGTGGCGTGCCGTCGACGAAGGGCACACTGTGAGCGTCCTCTTCACCTACCTGCTGTTCATCGGCGCGGGTATTGCCGTGGGCGGCGCCTACTCGATGTTCAAGGTCAACAAGCTTGCGTCGGGAATCCTTCTGGCGTTGGCGGTTCTGGCGGCGGTAGCGGGCGCACTGCGTCTGTGACGCGAAAAGTGACTGCGTCTGTGACGCGAAAAGTGACTGTGTCTGAGACGCAAGATCCTGCTCCATCGCCGGGGTTGCTTCGCACTCCGGGCATGATCGGTGTCCTGATCATGGCGGCGGCAGCTTTCGGTGGCTGGTCGTTGCTGTTGCCGGTGGTGCCGTTGCTGGTTGCGCATTCCGGCGGATCGGATGCGCTCGCCGGATCGGTGACCGGTGTCTTCATGGCGGCCACGGTCGTGACGCAACTGCTCGTGCCTCGGTTGTTGCGGACGCAGGGCTACCGGCGCGTGCTGGCGGTCGGATGTCTGCTCCTCGGTCCACCGTCGTTGGTGCTGTTGATCTCGGCCGACGCCGGCCCCGTCCTGGCGGTTTCCGCGGTGCGAGGAATCGGTTTCGGCATGCTGACTGTTGCCGGCAGTGCGCTCGTGGCGGAGTTGGCGCCCAAACGAATTCTGGGCCGTGCCACCGGCGCTCAGGGAATCGCGATCGCAGCGTCACAAATGGCGGGGCTTCCGCTGGGACTTGCGATCATGGAACGGTGGTCGGCAACACCGGTGTTCGTTCTCGGTGCGCTGATCCCGGCACTCGCGCTGGTGGCCATTGCCGGGTTGCCGAAGATCTTCGCCCAGCCCACCGGCGAATCCGCCCGGTTGAGTGTGTTCGTCGTCTTGGTCCCGGTGCTCGCTCTGGCGTGTGTGTCCGCGTCGTTCGGCGGGCTGTCGTCTCTACTGCCGATCGCAATCTCGGAGCGCGCGGCCGTTGCAGGTGTGGTGTTGGCGACCGCCAGTGGATCGATGTTGATCGGCCGGTACTCGGCGGGCCTGATCGCCGATCGTCTCGGCAGTGGTCGGACACTCGCGCCGGCATTGGCGTCGTCGACCATCGGATTGGTGCTGTTCGCGATCAACGTCGACGGCGGGTCGACGCCGGTCTTGTTCTGCGCGGCGGTCCTTTTCGGGCTCGGGTTCGGGGCGGTGCAGAACGAATCCTTGGTCATGGCGTTTCAGGCTGCCGGCCCGAGGCAACTCGGATCCGCCAGCGCGATCTGGAACATCGGCTACGACGCCGGCACCGGAATCGGTGCACTGGCGTTGGGATTCGTGGCCACGACTGCCGGCTATGCGTGGGTCTTCGCGGTCTCCGCGGTCGTTGTCGCTCTGCTCCCGGCACTGGCCGCGGGCGGCAAAGTGATCGGCAACAGGGTTGCCCGATAGAGTTGGGGCATGAGCGCTTCCACGATTGCTGTACTCGATTACGGCTCCGGCAACCTGCATTCCGCTACTCGCGCACTGGCGCGCACCGGGGCGCAGGTGGAGGTGACCAACGATATGAAGGTTGCACTGGCGGCAGACGGTCTCGTGGTACCCGGTGTCGGCGCGTTCGCGGCCTGCATGGAAGGTCTGCGCGCAGTTCAGGGTGACCGAATCATCGGTAGACGCTTGGCCGGTGGCCGACCGGTGCTGGGTATCTGCGTCGGCATGCAGATTCTGTTCGACCGCGGAGTCGAATTCGGTGTCGAGGCGGAGGGCTGCGGCGAATGGCCTGGCACCGTCGAGAGGCTGCAAGCAGAGGTTTTGCCGCACATGGGCTGGAACACCGTGGAGGCTCCGGAGTCGAGCACGCTGTTCAAGGGTATCGACGCCGACACCCGCTTCTACTTCGTTCACTCGTACGGTGTGCAGAGTTGGGAACTCGCGCCGTCCGAGCACATCGCACCTCCGAAGCTGACGTGGGCAGATCACGGCGGAAAGTTCCTCGCTGCCGTCGAGAACGGTGCGTTGTCGGCAACGCAGTTCCACCCCGAGAAATCCGGCGACGCAGGCGCCGAGTTGCTGAGCAACTGGGTGCAGAGTTTGTGACCGGGAGTTCCGGCCCGAACCGCGGCGACGACTTTTCCCTCGCTCGTCTGGCGTTGTTCTCGCTCGGCGCCGCTGTGGCTGCGTTGGCGGTCGCCACCGTCGTCATCGTCGTGCTCAAACCCTCGCCGGGTGTCGGTCTCGCGATCGGTCTCGTGGGGGTCGTTGCTGCGATCGCGGCAATGGGCGTCGTATCCAAGCGGATGACCCGAAAAGCGTTCGGTGACCCGGAAGACGGTTCGAGGTCCTGACCTACTAGGGTTACCGCACGTGAGCCTGGTCCTTTTGCCTGCTGTAGATGTTGTCAACGGTGAAGCTGTTCGCCTCGTGCAAGGAGAGGCGGGAAGTGAGACCGGTTACGGGTCGCCCCGCGACGCTGCTCTTGCGTGGCAGAACGACGGTGCCGAATGGGTGCATCTTGTCGACCTCGACGCCGCTTTCGGGCGTGGGTCCAACAGCGAACTGCTGGCAGGCGTCATCGGCGACCTGACGGTCAAGGTGGAACTCTCCGGAGGAATCCGCGACGACGCTTCCCTGGAAGCTGCACTGGCCACCGGCTGTGCCCGCGTCAATCTCGGAACCGCCGCTATCGAAGATCCCGAGTGGTGTGCCCGTGCATTGGCCAAGTACGGCGACAAGATCGCCGTCGGACTCGACGTTCGTCTGGTCGACGGCCAGTACCGCACCCGTGGGCGCGGCTGGGTCACCGACGGCGGCGATCTGTGGGAGACCCTGGCCCGTCTCGATCGCGACGGCTGCACCCGTTACGTCGTCACCGACGTCTCCAAAGACGGCACACTCACCGGTCCCAACCTCGAACTTCTCAGTCAAGTCTGCGCTGTCACCGACGCTCACGTCGTCGCCTCCGGTGGTGTGTCGACCATCGAGGATCTGCTCGCCATTTCCAGCCTGGTAGATCAGGGTGTCGAGGGCGCGATCGTCGGCAAGGCGCTGTATGCCGGTCGCTTCACGCTCCCCGAAGCACTGGCAGCAGTTTCCGGATAGATTTTCCAGATGACTCCGACGCGTGACCTCGACGAACTTCTCGCGATTGCGGGTCGGCTTCTCGACGGCGTCCACGATCAGTTCGTCGCCGGTGTCGGCGCCCCGAGTGCGGTCCGCAAGGGCTGGGGTGATTTTGCCACCGAGGTCGATCTTGCGCTCGAGAAGCGGTTGACCGCGGAGTTGTTCGAGCAGACCGGCATCGAGGTGCACGGCGAGGAATTCGGCGGCCCAGACGTCGGTTCGGGGCTCGTCTGGGTTCTCGACCCCGTCGACGGTACTTTCAACTACTCGGCCGGATTGCCCACTGCCGGAACACTGTTGGCGCTTCTCGACGATGGTGTCCCGGTACTCGGATTGACCTGGCTTCCGTTGATCGGTCACACGTACGCCACTCGTGCCGGCGGTCCGTTGTTGGTCAACGGAATCGCCGTACCGCCGCTGGAGCCAACCGATCTGGCGTCGTCGATCGTCGGATTGGGTGCCCTCAACGTCAACAGTCGCGGCCGGATCCCCGGCAGTTTCCGTCTCGACCTCCTCGCCGAGATCAGCAAGGTGTCCTCGCGGATCCGGATACACGGCTCCACCGGAGTCGATCTCGCTTTCACGGCGGCCGGCATCCTGGGCGGAGCGATCGTCTACGGCCGCAACGCGTGGGACAACGCGGCCGGGGTCGCTCTCGTTCGCGGTGCGGGCGGGGTGGTCACCGATCTGGCCGGCAACCCGTGGACCGTAGAATCGGAGTCGGTGCTCGCTGCCGCCCCGGGCATCCACGGTGAGATTCTCGATATCCTCAACGCGCTCGGTGATCCGCGCGCTTCGTCCTCAGGAGGACCACAGTCATGACCCTCGCAGTTCGTGTGATTCCGTGCCTCGACGTCGACGCCGGACGAGTGGTCAAGGGTGTCAACTTCGAGAATCTTCGCGACGCCGGAGATCCCGTGGAACTCGCGGCAGCGTACGACGCTCAGGGCGCCGACGAACTGACCTTCCTGGACGTCACCGCCTCGACGTCGGATCGTGGCACGATGCTCGACGTCGTAAGTCGTACTGCCGAGCAGGTTTTCATTCCTCTGACCGTCGGCGGTGGAGTGCGCACGGTCGCGGACGTCGATCGTCTGCTGCGTGCCGGTGCAGACAAGGTCAGCGTCAACACCGCGGCGATTGCGCGCCCGGAACTGCTCAAGGAACTGAGTGAGCGTTTCGGCTCGCAGTGCATCGTCCTCTCGGTCGACGCCCGCACCGTTCCCCAGGGGCAGCCGGACACACCGTCGGGGTGGGAGGTCACCACGCACGGGGGCAAGCGCGGCACGGGCATCGACGCTGTCGAGTGGGCCGAGCGTGGTGCCGAGTTGGGAGTGGGGGAGATCCTGCTCAACTCGATGGATGCCGACGGCACCAAAGCGGGCTTCGACCTTCTGATGATCCGCGCTGTCCGGGCAGCAGTCCACGTACCGGTGATCGCCAGTGGCGGTGCCGGCCTGGTCGAGCACTTTGCCCCGGCAGTCGAAGCGGGCGCAGACGCAGTTCTCGCAGCGAGTGTCTTCCACTTCGGCGATCTGAGCATCCCGGAGGTCAAGGATGCGATGCGTGCCGAGGGAATCGTCGTTCGCTAGGCGTTCTCGGCGCGGATTCCGTCGAACATGAGGCGGCTGATGGCTTGGTTCAGCGTGGTGCAGTCGACGGACGAATCGGCTCGCAATCCTTGAATCGCACTTGCCAGCATCATGCCGTTGACGGCCTGCGCAGTGTTGTCGACGTCGAGGTCGGCGCGTAGATAGCCGCATTCGACTCCGTGATGCAGGTACGCCGCGGTCAACGATGCCGACTGGTCGAGTAGATCGAGCATCCGGCCAGTGAGATCGGCGTCGACGCCTGTCGTCTCGAAGAGCAGAACCCGCGGAATGCGCGGGTCGTCGAAGAAGATGCGGGGGAGCGCTTCGGCGATGCGACCGACCTGGGCGCGGTACTCGTCCAACGTATTTGCTGCGTCAGGGGCATTTTCGACGGCGAGTGCGCTGATGATCTTTGCGATCAGATCGTCGATGACGTGGTCGATGATGTCGCGCTTGTTCTCGAAGTACCGGTAGAAGGTCCCGTGACCGATTCCGAGAGTTGTTGCGATATCGGCAATTCCGGTCGCGTGGTAGCCGCGTTCCGCGAAGCACTCGAATGATGCGTCGATGATCTCGCGGCGCAATTCCGCTTTTTTTCGTTCCGCTCGGGTCATGGCCTTCGTCACGTCTGGAATGATACCGTTCTCAATAACGGAATGACGTGTCAGTTTCTGATGTGCAGTTCACGGGTGCGTGGTTCATGGGTGTGCAGTTCATGAGAGGGATTCTCCGATGGCAGTGCAGTACGACGCAGTAGTGGTGGGGGCGGGCTTCGGCGGAATGGGTGCGGCCATTCAACTCAAGCGGATGGGCCTGGACAACCTGGCGATTCTCGAGCGTGAGGACGATCTGGGTGGAACCTGGCACGTCAACCGCTATCCCGGTTTGGCTGTCGACATCGCGTCGGTCACCTACTCGTATTCGTTCGAGCCCAATCCGAACTGGTCCAGGCTCTTCGCACCGGGTGCCGAACTCAAGAAGTACGCCGATCATGTCGCGGACAAGTACGACCTGCGGAAGCACATGACGTTCGGTGCCGTGGTCAACGGAGCCCGCTGG
Source organism: Rhodococcus sp. MS13 (assembly GCF_013277835.1). NCBI lineage: Bacteria > Bacillati > Actinomycetota > Actinomycetes > Mycobacteriales > Nocardiaceae > Rhodococcus > Rhodococcus sp. MS13. The sequence goes on along the minus strand of NZ_VBTL01000001.1, from coordinate 24,144 downwards.
GACGAAGATTCCTCGCACTGGGTGGTCTCCGTGGAGGGGGCACCGGACATCACTGCCAAGTACCTCCTGACTGCGACGGGTTTCCTCTCGCAGCCCCATCGACCGGACATCTCCGGTATCGATGAATTTGCGGGCAAGATCATCCACACCACCGCCTGGGACGATTCCTACGACTTGTCGGGCACCAAGACTGCAATCATCGGAACCGGCGCCACCGCCGTGCAGTTGATCCCCGAGGTGGCGCGGCAGGCCGCAGAGTTGACCGTCTACCAACGCACCCCGATCTGGGTCGTTCCCAAGATCGACGTCCCCATTCCGAGCGCAGTGCAGAAGCTGTTCTCGCGCATTCCGCTCACCCAGCGAATCGCCCGCGCTGTCAGTTCGTCGATACTCGAAATGATCATGGTCAGCGCGGTCCTGCATTACAAGCAGGTCAAACTGTTGAACAAGGGCGCTGCAGCCGCATCACGAGCGTTTCTGCGGTCGCAGGTCCGTGACGCGCATCTCCGCGAGCAACTCACACCGGACTACGACTTCGGGTGCAAGCGACCCACATTCTCGAACAGCTATTTCCGTACCTTCACCAAAGACAACGTGCACCTCGAAACCACGTCGATCGACCACATTGCTGCCGACGGAATCGTCACGGCCGACGGCCGCAAGACCGAGATCGACACCCTGGTGCTGGCAACGGGATTCAACCTCTGGGATGTGAACTTTCCGGCCATCGAGGTTATCGGCCGTGAGGGCCGAAACCTCGGTAAGTGGTGGCGCGACAACCGTTTCCAGGCCTATGAGGGGGTCGCGGTTCCCTACTTCCCCAATTTCCTCACGCTCGCCAGTCCGTACTCGTACAGCGGGTTGTCCTACTTCACGACTATCGAATCCCAGATGCAGCACATGGATCGACTGTTCGGTGAGGTGAAACGGCGTGGCGCGGAGACGTTCGAGGTCACCGAAACCGCCAACGCCGAGTTCCTGGACCGGATGACGGAGAACCTCGCGGACTCCGTCTTTTACGGCGGCAGTTGCCAGACTGCGCGGAGCTACTACTTCAATCAGCACGGGGAGGCGGCGATCCTGCGGCCCACGTCTACACGCAATGCGTTTGTCGAAGCGAAACGCTTTCCGCTCGAGGATTATTCGATCAGCTAGGCGGGCATGCCCCGTGTTCGGCTATCTCGCCGATCTGACTCCGCTCGGAACCGATATCACGGGATAGCGGTTCTGCCGGTTCAGTCGGGAAGAGACCGAGCTGTGTATCAGTTGGCTCACCGCGGAGGCAGCGCCTTTTCGCGGTGAGCCGATCACGATGGTGAAGGCGTCGTACTTGTCCGCGGTCGCGAGGATGACACCGGCCGGGTCGCCGTAGGTACAGTCGTATGTCCAGGTGTCCGTGTGCGAGGCAAGCGTCGAGGTTGTCTGTTCGCGTTGCGACACCATCTCGTCGTGCAGACGCGTTTCGAACTGTGGTGAGTCGGTTTCGACAGGCAAGTCCTCGGACGTGATGCAGTGAACGACGTGGAGTGCTGAATCCTCCTTGGCGGCAAGCGTCAATCCGTAGCTGACGACATTCTTGCCGCTCAGGCCTGTGCCGATCCCGACAACGATGTGGCGGGTCGGGACGCGATCGGTGCTCGCGTTCACGAGGTGGCAGGTGTACTCCGGGTGTGGGCCGTCATGACGTTGATGGTTCATGTCGGATCCTCTTCCAGAGCGAGAAGCGAAGAAACTTCCATTCTACGGCGACCAAGCAGGGGAATTCCACGGAAGTCACAGGTGGAAGGTATAAACGTCATATGAGCCTTGATCCCGCAATCGCGGCGAAGCTGAAGCGAAACGACGCCGGACTGTTCAGCGCGGTTGCGCAGGAGAAGTCGACCGGTGATGTGCTGATGGTCGCGTGGATGGACGACGAAGCGCTCGCGCGAACACTGGAAACCCGTAAGGGGACGTACTATTCGCGCTCGCGGCAGCAGTACTGGGTCAAGGGAGAGACCTCCGGGCACACCCAGTACGTGCACGAGGTGCGCCTCGACTGTGACGGCGATTCCGTCTTGCTGATCGTCGATCAGGAGGGCGCCGCGTGCCACACCGGCACTCACACGTGTTTCGACACCGACGTCCTGCTCGCTTCGGAACAGTGACACGAGATGGCCGCTGACAAGACTCCACAACCGCTCGATTACGCCTTCACCGCTCCCATCGAGAAAGACGGGGCGTTCGCGACATTTCTGACGGTGCCTGGTTCGGCGGAACTTCTGGGAACCAGGCGCGCTGTGAAGGTGGTCGGGACTCTCGATGGTGAACATCCCTTCGAGGCGACGCTGATGCCGTCCGGTGACGGTCCACACTGGCTTCCGCTGCGCGTGGCGCTCTGCAAGGCGATCGGCAAGAGTGCCGCTGGAGAAGAAGTATCGGTACATCTACAGCAGCGACTGAGCTGAAGTTTTCCCGAACCAAGGAGCGTCGTGGTCGACAGAGCGGTTGATTCGTTGCAGGTGGTAGCGCGAGAGCTGAGCCCGTTCGGCGGTGACGAGTCGAAAACACGCACGTTGCGCATGTCGCGGACCCTCGCGGCGCCCATCGGCACGGTCTGGGCAGCGATCACCGAGTTCGACCGCATTCCCCAATGGTTCATGCCGGTCGGGGGAGAAGCCAGGATCGGCGGCCACTATCAGCTGGAGGGCAACGCCGGCGGCGAAATTTTGGCGTGCGATGCTCCTCGAACACTTCGCATCACCTGGGAATACGGCGGCGATGTGAGCTATGTGACTGTGAATCTCGCCGAAAAAGGCAGTGGTGCAACGCTGTTCGACTTCGAACACGCCGCGGACGTGGCGCCGGATCGGTGGGCCGAGTACGGTCCAGGTGCCGTCGGTGTCGGGTGGGACATGGGACTGCTCGGGCTGGCTCGACACGTGGAACTGGGGATCGCGACGCCACTCGAGACACCCGAGTGGTCGGCGAGCGACGAGGCCAAGGCATTCATCGCGGGAAGCAGTGAACTGTGGGCCGAAGCTGCGATCGCATCGGGCGACGACCCGGATGCGGCTGCAGCCGCCGCTGCTCGCACGACCGCTGCATACGCCGGGTAGATCACCTCTACGAGGACTAACATCGGATTAGTCTGGTTGTTGCGGGACTTCCGCGCCACGAGCGGAGACGACGATGGTGTATCGGCTCATCGAAGTAGTGACGGTGTTCGTCCACTTCGCGTTTGTCCTCTATGTGGTGCTGGGTGGGTTCGTGGCGTGGAAGTGGCGTCGTACCATCGGTTTTCACCTTCTTGCAGTCGTCTGGGGAGCCGGTTCGATAGCGGTCGGATATGACTGCCCGCTGACCAATCTCGAGAACTGGGCCCGCCGAATGGCCGGTATCGCGGAGTTGCCGTCCACCGGATTCATCTCGCACTACATCACCGGCGTGTTCTATCCGGCGAGTATCGAAGGCCTGGTACAGGCGCTCGCGGCGACAGTGGTTGTCGGATCCTGGGTCGGATACGTGCTGCTCGGACGGCATTCGAAGGCTGAGGTCAAAGCGTCTTCAGTGTCGTGATTCCGTACAAACGATCCCTGCCGTTTCCGAATGGAAACGACAGGGAAGCGCTACCTGGATTTACGCGCGAGTCAGTGCCACCACCGGGATTGTGCGGATCCCAGCTGTCTTCTCCGCATATTCGGCAAATCCCGGGTATCGACTGGCCTGCTCGTCGTAGATGCGGTCACGCTTCTCGCCGGTTACTTCGCTGACGGAGACCGGGTATGTTTCGGTGCCGATCTCGACCTCTGCCTGGTCGGTGGCAACGAGGTTGTAGTACCAGTCGGGGTTGGTCGGGGCACCGGCCTTGGATGCAAAAACGTAGATGGTCTTCGGATCCTGCTCGTCTGCCAGATACATCATGGGACTCACGGAACCGCGTCCGGATTTGCGTCCTGTGTGGTGGACCAACACCATGGGCGCACCTTCGAAGGGGCCACCTACCTTGCCCTCGTTCTCCCGAAATTCCGCAATGATTCCTGCGTTCCAATCGTCGGTACTCATCGTTGTCTCCCGGTCTGCGAGTGGCGAAGGGCTCTGCCGCCAAGCTTTGCACAACTGGTGAATCGACGAGAGGTCATCTTCGGCGTCCAGCATGATCTACTATCTACGTATGAACGCAGATAGTGATGTTTGTCGCCGTAAGCTTCCCGATGATCAAGTCGACCTCGTCGTCGAGGTGTTCCGCATGCTGGCCGACGCAACCCGTGTGCAGGTTTTGTGGGCATTGGTAGATCGCGAGTGCTCGGTGAACGAACTGGCGGAACGCGTCGGCAAGCCGGCGCCGTCGGTGTCGCAGCACCTGGCGAAATTGCGCATGGCAAGGTTGGTACGAACGCGCCGCGATGGTACGACGGTGTTCTATCGTCTGGAGAACGACCATGTGCGCCAACTGGTTACGGATGCGGTCTTCAATGCCGAGCATGCCGGACCAGGATTGCCGGGGCATCACCGTAGTGAAGGTGAGCTTCGGGAGATACACCCGGAGCGCTCGGCGAAGGTCGATCGTAGCGATCAAGAAGAAGGTGCGTCATGACGCACGAACCAAAGACGTCCCACGGCCACGGCCATGTCCACGGCCCGAAGGGGTTTCGATCGGCAGTTCGCGAAGTGTTCTCCCCGCACAGTCACGACGCTGCCGACAGTGTCGACGACGCGTTGGAATCGAGCGCAATCGGCATCCGGGCGGTCAAGATCAGTCTTGTCGCGCTCGGAGTCACCGCAGTTGCTCAGGTTGCGATCGTGGCGATCTCGGGTTCGGTGGCGCTGCTGGCGGACACCATTCACAACTTCTCCGACGCGCTCACGGCAGTCCCACTCTGGATTGCCTTTGCGCTCGGTCGGCGCGCTGCAACCAGGCGCTATACCTATGGTTTCGGGCGTGCGGAGGATTTGGCCGGACTGTTCGTGCTCGCCATGATCGCACTGTCGGCAGTGATCGCCGGTGTCGAGGCGGTGAGGCGATTGATCAACCCGGTCGAGATCGAGCACCTCGGTTGGGTAGCGGCGGCAGGTTTGATCGGTTTCATCGGAAACGAATTGGTGGCGTTGTATCGGATCAGGGTCGGCAGGCAAATCGGTTCAGCGGCCCTGGTGGCCGATGGATTGCATGCTCGGACAGACGGATTCACCTCGCTCGCAGTCCTTCTGGGGGCCGGGGGAGTTGCGCTGGGTTTCCCGTTGGCAGATCCGATCATCGGCCTTGTCATCACCGTGGCCATCGTGGCGGTGCTGAGGACTGCAGCGCGAGACGGCTTCCGGCGGTTGATGGACGGCGTCGAACCGGAGTTGGTGGACGGCGCCGAGCATGCATTGATGCACGAACCCGGAGTCCTCGGTGTTCGTGATCTGAAGATGCGGTGGATCGGACACCGACTGCATGCCGATGCAGAACTCGACATCGATCCCCGGGCAACGCTTGCCGAAGCTCACGCGATTGCACACAGCGCCGAGCATTCGCTCACTCACGCGGTACCCAAACTCGCTACCGCCTTGGTGCATGCGTACCCGGCGCATGACGCACCGAATATTGAGACCGCACTCGAATCCCAGGTCTGATCTGCAGAAACAGACCTGGCGGAATCCTTTATGTGATCGCATGGGAACTTGTTTTGCCATTTGACGAGATGGAAAGGTTATGCAACCCTATCTTTGATCAATCGGCGGACTGTGTCGAGTGGTAGTCGGCACGGTCGTCTCGCGCCGCAGGTCCACGGCAATCGATGCAGGCCGTCGGTACTTTTTTCGGCAGATGAGAGAACGACGCTGTGCATGCTGATCGACGTTTCGAGCCCTTTCCGCTGACCAGCGCGCAACGCGGAATCTGGTTTGCCCAGCTACTGCGCACTGATGTGCCGATCACGATCGCGCAGTATGTCGTAGTCGACGGGACTCTCGACGCGGCGGTGCTCGAAAGTGCCTGCGTCACAGCAGCGCATGAGTTCGGCTCCGGGATGCTGAAACTGCTCGAGATCGACGGCGAACCGTTTCAGCAGATCGATTCCGAGCTCAGTCAGAGCGTCGAAGTCGTCGATCTGAGCGGTGAGCGCGAGCCGGAGGCAGCCGCACTCGAGTGGATGCGGCAGGAGTACACCCGACCTTTTGATCTACTCGCCGATCGATTGGTGAAGTCAGCCGTCCTGAGCGTCGGCGCGAACCGCCAGTTCTGGTACTGCCGGATCCATCACCTAGTCCTCGACGGCTACGGCGCCATGAACTTCATGACACGCATCGCCGAGCTCTACTCAGCGGAGGTCGCCGGCCTTTCAGTCCCCGAATCGTCGGCAACCGATCTTCTGGCCGTGCACGACGCCGAGGCCGAGTATCGGCACTCGCCGCGATTCCGCCGAGATCAGGACTACTGGGCAGCCAAGACAGCAGAGCTTCCGGCCGTGGCAAGTCTGGCCGGGAAGCGGATGGACGCCACACCGGGTGCGGTCGTGGTCGGCCGAACACTCGACAGTTCGAACGCGACGGCGAAGGCGGACGAGTTCTCTTCGGCGGCGGCGGTGGCTGCCTTCGCGCTCTACTTCGCCCGGGTGACCGGCACCGAAGACGTAGTGCTGAGTTTGCCGGTGACCGCGCGAACGAACAGGGTTCTGCGCGGTTCGGGTGGCATGATCTCCAACGTCGTTCCGCTGCGCCTCGCGGTGACCGCTTCGGCCACGGTTGCCGAATTGAGCGCGGCTGCCTCGCTCGAACTGACCGGCGCGCTCAGACATCAGCGGTACCGCACCGAGGACATGAGACGCGATCGAGGCGTCGGTGCCGAGCGTGGGTTCTTCGGTCCCGCGATCAACATCATGAACTTTCACCCCGAAGTGGTCCTGGGGTCGGTGACTGGTCGATTCCACGTCTTGTCGACAGGGCCGGTGGAAGACCTGTCGGTCAACATCTATCCGAGTGCCTCGGGAGAGGCGCCGCGAATCGATTTCGAAGCCAATCCCCATCTGTACACCGCAGATGTCCTGAGCGACCATGTCCGCCGATACGTCGAACTGCTGTCCCGGTACACGCAAGCGCTGCCGGACACTCGTGTTCACGATCTCGAGATCCTGAGCGAAGCCGAGCGGAAGTCGCTCGTTCCGGCACGCGGCCCTGACGCACTGGCACCGATGACCTTGCCCACGATTCTCGCCCGCGGCGTCGCGGCATCGTCTGAGGGGATCGCACTGAGCTGCGGTACCCAGCAGCTCAGCTACCGCGAACTCGATCGTCGCTCCAATGTACTCGCTCGAATGCTGATCCGGCGCGGAGTGGGTCCTGGCACCAGTGTCGTGATCGCGCTGCCTCGATCCATCGATGCCGTCATCGCGTGGTGGTCGGTTGCCAAAACCGGCGCTGCATCAGTTCCGGTCGATCCGACGTACCCGGTCGAACGAATCGGTCACATGGTCGGGGACAGTAATGCTGTTGTGGGAATTACTGATTCGACTGTCCATCAGATGCTGCCCGTCGATCTGGACTGCATCTCGATCGACGCCTTCAGCTTTGTCGGCGACGAGTCCGTCGTCGACGACTCTGACCGCACGGCGCCGTTGCGAAGCGATCACATCGCCTATCTGATCTACACGTCCGGTTCCACCGGTACACCGAAAGGTGTTGCCGTCACGCACAATGCGTTGGTCGATTTCACCGCGTGGGGTCGCCCCGAACTCGGCGTCGGTGCGCATTCGCGAGTTCTGCGATTCTCGTCCGCGAGTTTCGACGCCTCCGTCTTCGAAATGGTTCAGGCGTTCAGTGCCGGGGCGACGATGGTCATCGCTCCGGCAGATGTCTACGGCGGCGGCGAGCTCACAGAACTGCTGCGCAGCGAGCGCGTCACCCACATCATCAGTGCGCCGGCAATTCTGGGCACGGTGGACGCCACCGATCTTCCGGATCTCGAAGCTGTGGTTGTCGGAGGTGACGTGTGCCCGCCGGACCTGGTTCGACGCTTCGGCCCGATCTGCCGGTTCTACAACAGTTACGGCCCCACCGAGTCGACCATCGTCATCACCACGACACCCCCGCTGGCGTCGGACGAGGCCATCACGATCGGTTCTCCGATTCAGGGCGCGCATCTGATGGTTCTCGACCGCTGGTTGCGACCTGTGCCGGCCGGGGTGGCCGGTGAACTGTATCTCGGTGGCCCCGGATTGGCGCAGGGCTACCACTCACGTTCAGCTCTCACCGCTGCGAGTTTTGTCGCCGATCCTCTCGGCGGCGGAACTCGGTTGTACCGCACCGGAGACGTGGTCCGCTGGACTCGGACTCTCGAACTCGAGTACGTCGGCCGCTCCGATTTCCAGGTGCAGGTCAATGGACTTCGCATCGAACTCGGTGAGATCGACGCTGTGCTCGCACGCCATGAATCCGTCGATTTCGTGGTGACGCTTGCCGGCGGCACCGTGTACTCGTATGTGAAGATCAAGCCGGGACACGATCTCGACGAAGAAGCGTTGATCGCACACGCATCTCGATTCCTGCCCGCTCACATGGTGCCGTCCCAGCTGATACCGCTGGCCGAAGTGCCACTGACCCCGGCAGGCAAGCTCGATCGCCAGGCGCTACCCGAACCGGAATTTCGTTCGGCGGCTCAGAACTACCGGGCGCCGAGCGGTCCGGTCGAGCGCATCATCGCCGACGCCGCTGCGTCGGTACTCGGCGTCGAGCGAGTCGGCGTCGACGATTCCTTCTTCGCGCTGGGTGGAGACAGCATCGTCGCGATCTCGCTCGTCTCTCGAGCAAAAGCCGCCGGAGTTGTCTTCACTCCTCGCGACGTGTTCGAACGCAAGACGGTGGCGCGATTGGCCGAAATCGCACTCCCGGCAGATGAATCGGTCGTACTCGAAGAACTGCCGGGTAAGGGAGTGGGGTTTGTCCCGCTGACCCCGATCGCAGCCAAGATACTGGGCACGGCCGGCAGCATCGACACCTTCTATCAAGCCGTGTCGGTCAGTGTTCCTGTCGGACTTGATCTCTCGCGCCTCGCGGCAACTCTTCAAGTAGTTGTCGATCAACACGACGCTCTTCGTGCGCGTTTGCTGCCCGACCACTCCGGATTCGACATTGCCCCTGGCTGTGCTGTCGATACATGGGTTCGTCGGACCGTCACCGAAGCGCTACCCGGAACCCCCGAGTTCGAGGAAGCTCTCACCCAGGCGACCGCGGACGCCGCGTCGAGGCTCGATCCGTACCGCGGCGATACTGCTCAGATCGTCTGGCTCGACTCGACGCACGATTCGGGCCGATTGGTGGTCGTCATCCACCATCTGGTTGTCGACGGCGTCTCGTGGCGGATTCTCCTTCCGGACTTCGCTGCAGCCTGGCAACAGATCGTTCACGGTGGCACGCCGGTACCGATGCCCGTCGGAACGTCACTGCGGCGTTGGTCGCACGGACTCACCGAGCTGTCACCGTCGGCGGAACTCGAGTACTGGCGTGAGGTCGTCGACTCCGATGGTGCGCCGATCGGTTCGCGTCCTCTCGATGCGGAACGGGACCGAGGGTCGTCACTGCGTCGGGTCCGGGTCGACATCGACCGTGACACAACAGATCACCTGTTGCGCGCGGTACCGTCGCACTATCGGACCGGTGTCAACGACGGCTTGGTCAGTGCGCTTGCCCTGGCATTGCGCACCTGGAGCGGATCACAGCGGATGCTGGTCTCGCTCGAAAGTCACGGACGAGACGAAGCCGTGCTGCCCGGTGCCGACCTGTCCAGGACCGTCGGCTGGTTCACGGCGGTGTACCCGGTTCGGATCGATCTCACCGGACTCGGAGTGGACACGCCGGCGGTCGTGAAATCCGTCAAGGAACAGCTGAGAACCACGCCGGGGTCCGGTATCGGTTACGGGCTGCTCCGACGTGCAGGGATGCTGACCGGCCCGGAACCGCAGATCGGTTTCAACTACTTGGGCAAGATGTCCACCGCGGAGTTCGGTGACGAATTGCGGGCCGCGGGCTGGATTCCCGACGCCGGAATCGATCTCAACAACGGCAGCGGAAGCGATCTCGCGGTCAGTTATGCGATCGACATCAATGCCGCCGTCGTGGACGGTCCGGAAGGCGAGTTCCTTTCGGCGTCATTTGCTTTCCCCGAAGGTATCTTCGAACCCGCTGCAGTCGCGGAGCTCGCGACGGCGTGGCGCGTCGAACTGGAGAAGATTGCCGCCTCCGTCGGTGATCATGCCGGCCTCACACCGTCAGACGTTCCTCTGGTCTCGGCTTCGCAGGACGAAATAGAACTGTGGGAGAAGCAGTTCGGCCACCTGGAGGACATCTGGTCGCTCTCGCCGCTGCAAGCCGGATTCCAGTTTCACGCCGGCCTCACCGCCGATGCCGTCGACGTCTACACCGGCCAGATCGTTCTGTCCCTCGCCGGGATCGTCGACAGCGATCGACTACAGCGGTCGCTTTCGAGATTGTTCGAGCGCCACACCGCACTTCGGACTGCTTTCGTGTACGACTCGAACGGCGTTGCAGCACAGCTCGTTCTCGATTCCGTGACAACTCCATGGCGGGAGGTGCTCGGGGATGATCCGCACGTCGTCGCGGAACTCGAGCGCACGGCACCGTTCGATCTGAGCGCGCCCCCACTGCTTCGTGCAGTCCTGGTACGCCAGGGTGCGGATTCGGCGCACCTGATCGTGACTAATCACCACATTCTCTTCGACGGTTGGTCCATGCCGTTGTTGGTGCGCGATCTTCTGTCGCTCTACGCCGCCGACGCGTCGCTGCCGGTTCCCGCTCGGTCGTATCGCACCTACCTGCACTGGCTCGCCGAACAAGACAACGGCGCGGCATTGGACAGGTGGATCGGCGCACTGTCGGGAGTAGACGAACCGACGCTGATCGCACCACACCGCGCAGAGTCCTCCGTGCATGCAGTTCCCGTGGATGTCGAAGTCCCGCTGGAAGCCTCGTCGACCGAGGCGATCTTCGAGTTGGCCAGGCGCAGCGGCGTCACGGTCAACACTGTCGTCCAGACTGCGTGGGGTCTACTGCTCAGTGGCATGCTCGGACGCGACGACGTCGTGTTCGGAGCCACCGTCTCGGGTCGACCCGCGTCGCTGACCGGGGTCGAAGACATTCTCGGGTTGTTCATCAACACAGTTCCTGTTCGCGTTCGTGTCAACCCGGACAGTTCGGTGTCCGAACTCCTCGAACACGTTCAGTCCGAGCAGGTTCGGCTGCTCGACAGCCACCACGTCGGCCTGGCCGAGGTGCAGTCGGCCGTGGGCGCCGGCGCGATGTTCGACACGTTGACGGTGTTCGAGTCATATCCCGTCGACCGTTCGGCGCTCGAATCCGCGACGGATATCGCCGGGATGCGAGTTACGGGAATCGAGGTCGCCGACGCGACTCACTACCCGCTCGCCCTGATCACGGTCCTCGAACCGAGCCTTCACCTCACCATCGAGTACGCACCCGATTCGATGGACCACGACGCAACAGAGCGTGTCGGCCGACGCCTTGCATCGATACTGGGCGCGATGACTGGCGAGAAAATCCGCATCCGGGACATCGACTATCTCGACGCGGCCGAACGACGGCTCGTACTCGACGAGTGGAACGACACTGCCAACGTCATCGCTGACAAGACGCTGCTCGACCTACTCGGCGCCGACTCGGAAATCGCCGACTCGGAAATCGCCGACTCGGAAATCGTCGACTCGGGTATCGCCGACTTGGCCGATGCTGCACTGACCTTCGCGGGCACGACGATCAGTCGCGGAGAATTCCGGTCCCAGGTCAACTCTCTCGCTCGTCACCTCGTAGAACGCGGCGTCGGGCCGGAGTCACTGGTCGCGATCGCTCTGCACCGGAGCGCGCAGTACGTGGTGGCAGTGCACGCCGTCATCGCAGCCGGCGGTGCGTATCTTCCGATCGATCCGCAGCATCCGGACGAGCGGATCCGGTACCTGCTCGACATCGGAGCACCGTCGGTCGTCCTGTCGGTCGCGGCCGACGCCACATCGCTGCCCGATGGGGTCAACCCCGTACTTCTCGACGAGATCGATCTGTCGGGGTACTCCACCGAGCGGCTCGCGGACGTCGAGCGTCTCGGTCGTGTATCGCCGGATCACGTTGCTTATGTGATCTTCACATCCGGGTCCACCGGAAAGCCCAAGGGCGTTGCAGTGTCGCATCGAGCGATAGTCAATCGCCTGCTGTGGATGCAACATGAATATCCGCTCGGCCGTCACGACGTCGTGCTGCACAAGACACCCGCCACCTTCGACGTCTCGGTGTGGGAGTTGTTCTGGCCATTCGTCGCCGGCTCGCGACTGGTAGTTGCAGAACCCGATGGACATCGCGATTCTCGGTACCTCTCCGAGCTGATCGCTCGCGAAGGTGTCACCACCTTGCACTTCGTCCCGTCGATGCTCGACGTCTTCCTCGTCGACGGAGATCTCGCACAACTTCGATCCGTTCGTCAGGTGTTCGCCAGCGGCGAGGCACTTCCGCGTGCGACGGTCGTTCGCTTCCACGAACGATTCGGTGCACGTCTGCACAATCTTTACGGTCCCACCGAAGCTGCCGTCGATGTCACTTTCCACCAGACGGATGCCGCCGCAACAGGTCCGGTGCCGATCGGCGCTCCGGTCTGGAACACGCAGGCCTATGTGCTGGACCACCGCCTCGCGCCGAGCCCGATCGGAGTGGCGGGAGAACTCTATCTCGCGGGAGTCCAACTCGCCCGCGGCTACGTGCAACGCTCTGACTTGACAGCAGATCGTTTCGTAGCCAACCCCTTCGGTCCCGGCCGGATGTATCGGACCGGCGACCTCGTCATGTGGAACTCCACCGGTGAGATCGAGTATCTGGGTCGTACCGACTTCCAGGTGAAGCTTCGCGGGCAGCGCTTGGAACTCGGAGAAATCGACGGGGTCCTGTTGGAACTGTCGGGAGTTCTCTCGGCCGCCACCGTCGTACGTCAGGATCGTCTGATCGCCTACGTGACAGCTGATTCGGCAATCGACAGTGCCCTTCTCAGCGCGCACGCGCAGGCGAAGCTGCCTACCTACATGGTTCCCTCCGCATTCGTGTTCTTGACGTCGATGCCGCTGGGCCCCAACGGAAAACTCGACCGGCGTGCGCTGCCGGAACCGGATTCGGCGGCAGCTGAGTATGTCGCTCCCGTCACCGAACTCGAAAAGGCCGTTGCCGCGATCTTTGCCGAACTCCTCGGTGTGAGCGAAATCGGCCTCACCGCCGACTACTTCGCGCTCGGTGGCAACTCTCTGACGGCTACGCGGGTGGTGGCACGGATCAACTCGGCACTGGGATCGACTCTGGGTGTCCGAGACCTGTTCGACGCTCCGACAGTTGGTGCGCTGGCCGGACTCGTCGCCGGCAGCGCGCCGTCCAGGTTCACCGAACTCGGACCCCGCCCTCGACCGGACCAGATTCCGCTCTCACCGGCCCAGCAGCGTATGTGGTTCCTCAACAGATTCGATCCGGAATCCGGGGCGTACAACATTGCGGCAGCACTCGCTTTGTCCGGCAACCTGAACATTCAGGTTTTGCGCCAGGCGATCAGCGATGTCATCGACCGGCACGAGGTGCTGCGCACACTCTATCCTGATTCGGATCAAGGTCCTTACCAGTGCATTCTCGACGACGCGCCAGTTGCTCTCGAACCCGCGGATGTCAGTGACCCCGTCGCGGCTATCGGCGAATTGGTCGGTGCCGGGTTCGACGTGACCACCGAGGTTCCGGTGCGGGCTTCGCTTCTCCGGACGTCTGGTCGGGAGCATATTCTTGTACTCGTCGTCCACCACATCAGTGGCGACGGTTGGTCGATGCAACCACTGGCCGCGGATGTGATGACGGCCTACGCGTCACGGCTCGCGGGAACCGCGCCACAGTGGTCGCCGTTGAGCGTTCACTACGCGGACTACACGCTCTGGAAGATCGATTCTCTCGGCAACGAGGACGATCCGGAATCGGAGGCATCGCGCCAGATCGAATACTGGCGCGCTGCATTGGCGCACGTCCCGACCCGTCTCGATTTCCCGACGGATCGGCCGCATCCCACAGTCGCGTCCTATCGAGGTGCGACGGTGTCGTCGACCCTCTCGGCGCAGACGCACCGCGCCGTCGAATCCCTGGCTCGCAGCACTCGGTCCACACCGTTCATGGTGCTGCACACGGCGTTGTCGGTACTGCTGTCTCGGATGGCGGGGGAGTCTGACATCGCGATCGGCACCCCGGTCAGCGGACGCGGCGATCAGGCCCTCGACAACCTCGTCGGCATGTTCGTCGGAACCGTGGTTCTCCGGACTCAGGTGGATCCGACGGCTTCGTTCCGCGGATTGCTCGAATCGACCCGTAACGCCGACCTCTCGGCATTTGCCCACTCAGATATTCCGTTCGAGCGTCTCGTCGAGGTGCTCGACCCGCCTCGCTCGACGGCGCACCACCCCTTCTTCCAGGTGGTACTCGCGACCGGCGATATTCCGACCCCATCCGTGAAGCTTCCCGGCCTCGAAGTTTCTCAGGTCCCGTTGGATGCTCCGATCTCGAAATTCGATCTCCAACTGGATGTCTCGTCGCCGCGCCCGGACGGGTCGGTGACCACGACGTGGACCTATGCCCTCGACATCTTCGACGAATCGACTGTGCGCGAGCTCGCGGATCGGTTCGTCGCCATTCTCGACGCTGTTGTCGCCCAACCCGAATCAGTGGTCGGCGACCTCGATCTGCGGACGATGCCAGAGATCGAACGTCAGGGAACTGCCCAGTCGGTCGCCTTGACGGAGCTGACACTGCCGGAGATCCTCACGGCCGGGGTCATCAAATCCAACGGTGGTCCGGCCATACTGTGCGGCGACCTCGAACTCTCTTACGACGATGTAGACCGGCGTACCAATCGGTGGGCGCGGGCACTCGTAGCTCGAGGGATCGGCCCTGAATCGGTAGTGGCGATCGCCATTCCGCGGTCGGCATCTTCTGTACTCGCCACTTGGGCCGTTGCCAAGACCGGAGCGGCGTTCGTACCCGTCGACCCGAGCTACCCGGCCGAGCGAATCGAGCACATGCTCACTGATTCGGGAGCAGTCCTGACGCTGACGGAAGAAGTAGTGGCGTCGCTTGATCGCGACGACGTCAGTGACACGCGAATCCTCGATTCCGAGCGCACGTCACCGATTCGCACGGACCACACCGCGTACGTCATCTACACGTCGGGATCGACCGGCACTCCGAAGGGCGTCGTCGTCTCCCATGCGGGTCTCGCGGCGCTGGTCGACGAGCAGGTTCGCCGATACGAACTCGACAACCTCAGTCGCACGATGCATTTCGCTTCACCCAGCTTCGACGCATCGGTGCTCGAACTGGCCATGGCTGTCGGTGCCGGTGCCGCGATGCATGTTGTTCCCACGGGCATCTATGGCGGAAGCGAACTCGCGGCCCTCATGCGGGCGTCGAAGATCAGTCACGCATTTGTGACCCCGGCGGCCCTGGCTACGATCGAACCGGCAGAGGTTCCGGATCTCGGTACCGTGATCGTCGGCGGTGAAGCGTGCGACGCTGCGTTGGTCGCGCTATGGGCGTCGACGCGAAAGATGTTCAACGCATACGGTCCCACCGAGGCCACCGTCATGGCTACCCTCGCGGGGCCCATGTCTGCGACTGATCGGATCACCATCGGTAGTTCAGTTCGCGGCACCGTCGCACATGTTCTCGACTCTCGCCTCCGTCCGGTTCCAGACGGAGTGACGGGTGAGCTGTATCTGACCGGCCGTGGACTTGCCCGCGGTTACCACCATCGCGGCGACCTGACAGCGTCTCGATTTGTTGCCGACCCCTCACGTTCGGGGCAGCGGATGTACCGCACCGGAGACCTCGTGCGACGTCGTGGAACGGAAATCGAGTATCTCGGCCGCAGTGACTCGCAGGTCAAGATTCGCGGTTTCCGCATCGAACTCGGTGAGATCGACGCGGTGCTCGGTGCGCACTCTGGCGTACGAACTGCGGTGACGACAGCAGACGACACCGTCGGACTGCACTCGTACGTGGTCGGTGGTCATCTGGATCCGGAAGAAGTGCGCACCTTCGTCTCCAGTCGACTGCCGGCACACATGGTTCCTTCCTCGGTGATCGTTCTCGAGGAAATTCCGTTGACGCCGGCCGGAAAGGTCGATTTCCGCGCGCTGCCTGCCCCGACGATGCGCCGGAATGCGTATGTCGCACCCGTCACGAAGACGGAGGAGTTGATCGGCCGGATCTTCGGTGACGTCCTGGCAGTCGACCAGGTCAGCATCACGGACGACTTCTTCGACATCGGTGGAAACTCTCTGAGTGCTACCCGAGTGATGGGACGGGTCGGCACCGAACTCTCAGTCACCCTCCCGGTTCGGGTTCTCTTCGATGCCAGGACAGTCGCGGCCCTCGCTGTGGCAGTCGATGCAACGCAGAGCGGAACGCGGCCCGCTCTGGCCGCCGGGCCTCGGCCCGAGCGAATCCCGCTCTCGCCGGCGCAATCGCGAATGTGGATTCTCAATCGATACGATCCTGCCTCGCCCGCGTACAACATCCCGCTCGTCCTTCGCCTGCGCGGCCGGCTGGATTCAGTGGCTCTCCGAGAATCTCTGTCGGACATCGTTCTTCGCCACGAATCCTTGCGGACGATATTCCCTGACGATGCCGAAGGGCCTTTCCAGCGGATTCTCGACGACGTCGACGTTCCTTTTCGTCACACGGTGGTTTCTCCCGAACAGGTTGCCGATCAGATTGTCGGCGCTGTGGACGAGGGGTTCGACGTCACCAGAGCAATCCCGTTGCGGGTAAACCTGTTCGAGCTCTCGGCTGACGAACACATCCTGGTCGCCGTGATTCACCACATAGCCGCGGACGGTGCGTCAGTGGCGCCGCTCGCACGGGATCTCGTTCTGGCCTACTCGGCGCGCCGTTCGGGTACGGAGCCGTCACCGGCCCCGTTGGTTGTTCAGTATCCGGATTACAGCGTGTGGCAACACCAGGTCCTCGGTTCGGAAAGTGATCAGACCAGTCTTGCTTCGGCGCAGGCCGAGTATTGGCGTGGCCAGTTGGCCGGCGCGCCGGAGCTTCTCGAACTTCCGGCCGATTTCCCGCGGCCGGCGATTGCGTCGCTGCGCGGAGCGAACACCGAACTGGTGTTGGCGCCCGCGATGGTCACTGCACTCGGGCAGTTGGGCCGCACACAGGGCGCCACGACCTTCATGGTGCTCCAGGCGGCCCTCGCGGTGCTCCTGTCCAACCTCGGTGCGACCGACGACGTGGTGATCGGGACACCGATTTCCGGACGCGGCCAACAAGCGCTGGACGACGTGGTCGGAATGTTCGTCGGCACGGTGGCACTACGCAGCCGTCTCACCCCGGCGATGTCGTTCCTCGATCTGTTGGCGCAGGTGCGAGCCACTGACCTCACTGCGTTCGAGAATGCCGACCTACCATTCGAGCGGCTGATCGACATACTGCAACCCGCTCGCTCCCAGGCCCACGCGCCGATCTTCCAGGTGGCTCTGTCTCAGGAGCAAGAGGGAACCGCTGCGTTCACGCTGCCTGGTCTCGAGATCGAAGCCGTGGACAACGCAGTCGCGGCGGCAAAGTTCGACCTCCAGATCACGATGGTCCAGCACGCAGATTCGTTGAATCTCACCTGGACATACGCCACAGACCTCTTCACCGGCACGTCCGTGGACGGATTTGCGCAGCGGTTCCACCGGATTCTCGCGCAGATTGTCGAGACTCCGGAAGTGGCAATCGCGGATATCGCCGTTCTGGACGAGAACGAATACACCAGACTTACTTCGGCATTCGGTCCGTCAGCGCCAACGGTTCGCACCCTGGCAGATCTGTTGACCCTGCACTCGGAATCCGCGAATGTGGCAATCGTTTCCGAGTCGTACGGTGAGATGACGTACAGCGAGCTGGATGTGCGATCCTCACAGCTGGCTCGGCTCCTCATCGAACGTGGGATAGGCCCCGAAACAGCTGTTGCGGTGTCTCTTCCACGTTCGACGCAGTCCATCCTCGCACTGTGGGCTGTTGCCAAGTCCGGAGCAACGTACGTTCCGGTGGATCCGACGTATCCCGACGAGCGCATCGCACACATGCTGGCAGACTCTGCAGCGCTGGTCGTGATCACCGACTCCGAGACGGCGCCAACACTTCCGAACGGAATCGATACGATCGAGATCGACTATCTCGACCTCGATCGCTACCTCGCAGCGCAGGTCGACGATGCCGATCGGATCCGCCCATTGCACGCGGATCATGTTGCCTACCTGATCTACACGTCAGGCTCGACCGGTCTCCCCAAGGGCGTCGCTGTCACTCACCGGGGACTGTCCGTGTTCTCCGCTCGGACCCGCACTGATCTGGCGGTATCGCGCGACTCTCGGGTACTGCGACTGTCCTCGGCCAGCTTCGACGCGTCCATGTTCGAGATGATCCTTGCGTTCACCGCCGGTGCCACGATGGTGATCACACCTCCGTCGGTCATTGCCGGCGAGGAACTCACCGACGTGATCCGGCGTCATCGCGTCACCCATGTGGTGACGGCTCCTGCTGCGATGACCACCGTCGACGCAGGCATTTTGTCGGATCTCGAAGTCGTCGTGCTCGGCGGCGACGTCTTTCCGCCGCAGCTACTCGACCGTTTTCCCAGCCAGACAAGACTCTTCAACAGTTACGGGCCGACCGAGAGCACCATCGTCATCACCAAGACCGGGGCTCTCCACGACACTGCAGCTCTGGTCGGTGACGGCGAGCAACACCGTCACACGTCACTCTCGCCCGTCACGATCGGTATTCCGCTCGAAGGCGCACACGTTCTGGTCCTCGATTCCGCCCTCAATCCCGTCCCCGTCGGTGTCAGGGGCGAGCTGTATCTGTCGGGACCCGGCCTGGCACGTGGGTACAACCGGCGCGCGGCATTGACCGCAGAACGCTTCGTGGCGAACCCGTTCGGTGCATCGGGCGCGCGGATGTACCGGACCGGCGACGTCGTCGCCTGGACCGAGCAGGGCGAACTGGCGTACATCGGACGATCCGACGCCCAAGTTCAGCTTCGCGGGCTCCGCATCGAACTGGGGGAGATCGAATCAGCGCTCGCCTCCGTTCGCGGAGTGAGCGCTGCTGCCGCCACTGTTCACCGACATGACTCTCTCGGCGATCAACTCGTCGGTTACGTCACCACCACAGATGCGGTGTCGGCGGAGTCCGTCCTCGAAGCCGTATCCGCGGTGCTGCCACGTGCCTCGGTGCCCAGTGCCGTGATCCTGCTGGATCTGCTACCCCTGACTCCGGCCGGAAAGCTTGATCGCGCAGCACTTCCCGTTCCGGAGTTCATCGCCTCGGCGATGTTCCGGGTGCCGACCACACTCGCAGAGATTCGTGTCGCGAGCGCTTTTGTCGACGTTCTCGGTACCGGTACCGTCGGCGCAGAAGACAGTTTCTTCGAGCTGGGTGGAAACTCGCTCAGCGCGACTCGGGCGATTGCCCGAGTCAACGCCACGTTCGGGATCAAACTCGGGGTTCGGGCGCTGTTCGAGGCGCCGACCGTCGCAGAACTTGCACTGGTGGCAGACTCGGCAGAACGTGATGATCAGCCCCGATTGGAAGCACGACCGCGACCTGAACGTATTCCGCTCTCACCGGCGCAGAATCGGATGTGGTTCCTCAATCGATTCGACACCGCGGCTGCCACGGACAACCTGCCCCTGGCGCTTCGTCTGAGCGGAACCCTGGACGCGCCGGCGTTGGCTCTCGCGCTTCGTGACGTGGTCCAACGCCACGAGTCGTTGCGTACCTACTATCCGGATTCCCCGAACGGTCCTCGCCAGGAAATCCTGCCCGAGTCTTCGGTGGATCTCGATCTGGTTCCGCATGACGTCACCGAAGCCGAAGCGTCGCAGCGGCTCTTTGCTCTTGCCGGCACCGGATTCGACGTGACAACTGACGTACCACTGCGGACCGCTCTGTATCGAATCTCCGAGACCGAACATGTGCTCGCCGTCGTCATGCATCACATCGCATCGGACGGATCATCGCTCGGACCCCTGGCCGCCGACGTCATGGGTGCCTACGTTTCGCGGTCTCGCGGCGAAGCTCCACAGTGGACACCGTTGCCCGTGCAGTATGCGGATTACGCGCTCTGGCAACATGATCTGCTCGGCGCGGATGAGAATCCCTCCGTCGATGCTCAGAGACAAATTCAGTTCTGGACCTCTGCACTCGCCGGAATTCCGGACCTGTTGAGTCTGCCGACGGACAGGCAACGTCCGGCCCGTCAGAGCTACCGCGGCAAGGAGATTCACTTCACGATCGGCTCGGACACCGCTGATCGACTGCGTGATCTTGCTGTCGGATCAGGCTCGAGCCTGTTCATGGTGGTCCACGCTGCATTCGCCGCACTGCTTGCCCGGTTGGGCAACAGTGCTGACATCACCATCGGCTCGCCCATCGCGGGACGAGGGCACGAGTCGCTCGATGCACTCGTGGGGATGTTCGTGAACACCTTGGCATTGCGAACCCAGGTGAACACGGCAGCACCGTTCACGGACCTGCTGAACCACACCCTCGATCAGGATCTCGCCGCCTTCGCGCACGCGGACCTACCGTTCGAGCGGCTCGTCGAGATCATCGATCCGGTCAGATCGACGGCCCGCCATCCGTTGTTCCAGGTGGCACTGTCCTTCCAGAACCTCACGCCGACAATGTTCGAGCTACCCGGACTGCAGATCGCGGCAGTTGGCGCCCCAGTCGAGACGGCGAAGTTCGACCTGCACCTGACCGTCACCCCTGGGGACTCGGGGTCGATGTCGGCGTCCTTCACCTATGCAACGGATTTGTTCGACCAATCCACAGTGGCGACATTCGCCAACCGTCTGCTTCGCGTTCTCGATTCGATCGGTCGAAACCCGGACCTCCCGGTAGGCGACGTCGCTCTGCTCGGCGACGAAGAGATCGCGGCCACCGTCAACACGTGGAACAACACCGACACTGTCGTTCCAGAGACGACCCTCGCGGATCTGTTCGACGCCCAGGTGCGCAGAACACCGCGCGCCGAAGCGCTGGTTCTCGGTGACCGTCGCCTGACCTACACCGAGTTCGACGCCGAAAGCAACCGCCTGGCACGGTATTTGATCGGAATCGGGATCGGCCCGGAAGTGACTGTCGCGCTCAATCTGCGGCGCTCCGTCGAACTGGTCGTTGCCATGTACGCGGTGGTGAAGGCAGGCGGGGCCTACGTTCCGCTCGACCCGGATCAGCCGGCAGAACGCACGGCTCACATCCTCGAATCTGCAGCGCCCGCAGTTGTTCTGAGCACTTCCCGCGATTCGCTCGACGGGCAGTTCCACGTCGTGGACATCGAAACTCTCGATCTGGACGGAAACGACGGAGCACCGATTCGGGACAGCGAACGCCTCGCCTGCCTGCGACCGGACAACATCGCATACGCGATCTACACCTCGGGATCCACCGGAAAGCCCAAGGGCGTGGCGATTTCCCATCGAGCGATCACGAACCAACTCTTGTGGAAGCAGGATCAATTCCCGCTCGGCGCGCACGACCGCGTACTCGTCAAAACTGCATCTACCTTCGACCTGTCCGTTTGGGAATACTGGTGGGCGTTGCAAACCGGCGCCTGCATGATTCTCGCCGAGTCAGGGGCACAGCAGGACGGCGAGTACCTCACGCTGCTGATCGAGCGTGAGCACGTCACGACACTGCATGCCGTCCCCTCGATGTTGTCGCTGCTCAGTGTGTCCGAGCGCCGACTGCCGAATTCGCTCACCAGGATTCTGTGCATCGGCGAGACTCTCCCGATACAGACAGCCGAGCACATGCGAGAGCAGAGTTCGGCGCAGGTCTACAACCTGTACGGACCCACGGAAGCAGCGGTCAGCGTCACAGCGCACCGAACGAGCGATGCAGACGTTGCCGTAGTGCCGATCGGAACCCCCGCCTGGAACACGCGCCTGCATGTACTCGACGAGCGGCTTCACCCGGTTCCGGTCGGTGTCGCAGGTGAGCTCTATCTCGCTGGAGTTCAGCTGGCGCGCGGGTACATCGGGGATGCGGGGCAGAACTCGAGCCGTTTCGTCGCCGACCCGAATGGAACGGGAGAGCGTCTCTATCGAACCGGCGATCTGGTTCGGTGGAATGCCGCGGGCAGCCTCGAATACCTCGAGCGTGCAGATTTCCAGGTCAAGGTCCGAGGTTTCCGCATCGAACTCGGCGAGATCGAAACAGCGTTGCGCGCCGAACGACCGATCCGCGATGCGGTGGTCACGGTCACGACGTCGGCCACCGGTGAGCAAAACCTGGTCGGCTACGTCACCGCGGCAGCTGGCTCGGACATCGAGAGCTCAGCGATTCTGGCACGACTGCGCGCCACCCTGCCCGGCTACATGGTTCCGACAACGCTGATGACGCTCGACTTCCTGCCGCTGGGGAGTACAGGCAAGGTAGATCGACATGCGCTACCGGAGCCAGTCTTCGAGGCACGTGGTTTCCGTGCACCGACGACACCGGCCGAACTGTCGGTGGCGACCGCTTTTGCCGAGGTTCTCGGCAGCGGAAGCACGGGGGAGGTGGGCATCGACGACGACTTCTTCGAACGCGGCGGCAATTCGCTCAGTGCAACTCGGGTGCTCGGGCGGATCAACGCCGCGGCGGGCACGGACTTGCCCGTGCGTGTGGTCTTCGAGTCGCCCACTGTCGCAGAGTTGGCTGCAGTGGTGGAAACTGCCGAGCTTTCGCGGCGGCCCGCGCTGGGTTCGCAGCCGAGGCCGGCGAGGATTCCGCTCTCCGCTGCGCAGACTCGTATGTGGTTCCTCAATCGCTTCGATCCCGATTCGTCGGCATACAACATCCCGGTGGTTCTGCGATTCACAGGTCCATTGGATGTCGAGGCGTTGCGCGCCAGTGTCGCCGACGTGATCGCTCGCCACGAGGTCCTGAGAACCGTGTACCCGGAGTACGACGGAACGGGTTACCAGGAGGTCGTCGAGGAACCTCGTGCTCTCGACATTCTCGACATTGTCACGGTGCAGGAGGATTCGCTCCACAGCGTGCTGGCCGATGTTCTCGGCGTATCGTTCGACGTCAGGTCCGAGATCCCCGTTCGAGCCTCGCTGTTGCAGGTTGACGAGTTCGAGTACGTCCTGGCGATGACGGTGCATCACATTGCGGGTGACGGTTTCTCGATGGGTCCGTTGACGCGTGACGTGATGGTGGCGTATGAGGCGCGGACCCGAGGTATGGAGCCGTTGTGGGCGCCGCTCGAGGTGCAGTACGCGGATTACGCGCTGTGGCAGCTCGAGACGTTGGGTTCGGAAGAATCGTCGACCTCACTCGTCACACGACAGTTGGACTTCTGGCGGAACGCTCTCGAGGGAGTGCCCGCCGTCCTCGAACTCCCGTTGGATCGGCCCCGCCCGGCTGAGGCCTCCGGACGAGGATCGCTTCTGAGCGTGCATCTCGAACCTGCTCTGCAACAGGCAATTTCCGAACTGGCACGACGGCATCGCGCGACGCCGTTCATGGTGTTGCATGCTGCTCTGGCCGTCGTACTGTCACGGTTCAGCGGCAGTTACGACTTTGCCGTCGGGACGCCGACCGCCGGGCGCGGCGAACGCGTGCTCGACGATCTCGTCGGTATGTTCGTGGGGACCGTCGTGTTGCGCACCAGAGTCGATCCAGGTGAGGAGTTCACCGACCTGCTGTCCCGAGTCCGCGACGTCGATCTTCAGGCTTTTGCGCACGGCGACGTTCCGTTCGAGCGTCTGGTCGAGGTACTCGATCCCGTTCGTTCGCAGTCCTATTCACCGCTCTTCCAGGTCAGCCTCGCACTACAGAACCATCTCGATTCACGGTTGACTCTCAACGGGTTGCACATCGAGAGCATCGAACCTGCGGTGGTGAGCACTCAGTTCGACCTCGATTTTGTTGCGGCCGAACAATTCGACAACGACGGCCTACCGGCAGGGCTTGTCGTTCAGTTGACCTATGCCACTGATCTGTTCGAGGAATCCACCGCCTCACGCCTGATGTACGCCTTCGAATCGGTCTTGACTACTGCTGTCGCAGAACCGGATCGGCGAGTCGAGATGTTCGAGGTGGAGT